>NZ_FQUJ01000022.1 GCF_900128925.1 Modicisalibacter ilicicola DSM 19980 | reverse complement strand
ACTGGGTGCATATCCGCACCACCAACCCAATCGAGTCGACCTTCGCCACGGTCCGCCTGCGGAGCAAGCGAAGCCGGAACTGCGGCTCCCGGGCGACCACCCTGGCGATGGTCTTCAAGCTGCTTCAGAGCGCTCAGAAGCGCTGGAAGCGGATCAAGGGGTTCAAGAAACTGGAGCTAGTCGTGAACAACGTCAAGTTCCAGGATGGAGAACCCTTGACCGATCAGTCAGATAGGACTGCCGCCTAACCGGCCATACACAGGATTTGACAATAACTCGGACGATATCGGCAGTGTCGAAAACGTCCTGATCAACGACAAGAACCAGATCGAGGCGGTCATCGTTCAGATCGGTGGCGTCTGGGATGTGGGCGACACCCATGTCGCGGTTCCTTGGGATGAAGTCAAGGTCTCCGACGACAACATCCAGGTACCGTTGAACGCCGACAACTACGACGACTACGACCTGTTTGCCGGTGAAAACGAATACGTCAGCAAGGGCGCCTTGCAGCAAACCACCCAGGTCGACGACGAGGTCGATGCCGGCGCCAGCATCTGGAAACTCACCGACCTGCTCGATGACTATGCCACGCTCGGCAGCGGTGCCGGCTATGGCTATATCGAAAACGTGCTGTTCAACGATAACGGGCAAGTCCAGGCCGTCATAGTCTCGGCAAGCAGCGCCGATTACAACGATGGTGTCTATGCCTATCCCTTCTACGGCTACGACTACGGCTGGGACCCGGCCTATTCCTCCTATAACCTGCCCTACACCGCCGATGACGTCTCGGGCATGAGCGAATTCAACGTCGACAAGTACGTCGGTGATGATTGATCGGCGATTCGCCTAGCAGCACCATCAAAAAGCCCGAAGCAGCGCTTCGGGCCTTACCCAGACAGATAGCAGACGGCAAGGCCTGGGCCGGGCTTTCATGCTTAACTCAGGTGCTGCGTCAGGCGTCCAGCCAGTACACGCCACCGACGCAGCAGCGCCTTGCGACCAACATCGCCAGGAGTCGTCCAGGGGGTTTTTCCCAGGAACAGCGGCGCCACCAGTTCGCGCGGCGCATCGTCCTCCGGCACCTGCGGCGTCCTTCGCCACCAGGCCAGCCAGGCCGTGGCCAGCCAGGGGCGCACCGAGGCCAGCTCGCCGCCCCCCGCCGCAAACCATGCCACCCGCTCCAGGGTCTCGGCATCGATGGCCGGCGGCGGCCCTTCCCGCAAGAGCGTTGCCGCCAGTTCAGCATCGAGACGCCGGAGTTCGAAGGCCAGTAGACTCGGCAACAGCAACCGAAAATCGCGATTCAATCCTGCGATCAGAGCCTCGACCGGCTCGTCCAGCGCCTTCCCCATCATCAGGGCATGTTCGCCGCTGGAGGCCTCCCGGGAAAGCCCCAGACGCAGCGAGACGAACCCCTGGGCACGCCAGAAGGCGACCAGCTCGCTCTCTGCACCGAAACTGACGCCGAGCCGGGCGATGTCGTCGCTCGCCACCTCCCTGCCCAGGCATTCGATCAGGCCGCGCCCCAGCCCCCGGCGCCGCGCCCCCGGGTGCACGGCGATACGCAGGATTCGGCACCAGCGCGCCTCGGCGGCCTCGCGCTGCCCGCCGTGGGTGGCCAGGGACTGGGCCAGCAGATGCCCCCGCGGCCGGCGTTCACCCTGCTGGATCGCCGTCGCCAGCTCCGTTGGAAAGCCGCCCTCGATCTGGGCCAGGCAGACGCCCAGGCAGGTCTTTCCGGCATAGGCCGCGATCAGCCGGGTCGCCGGTGCGTCGAGCAACTGGCGCAGGTCCGCCGGCGTGGTGCGATAGTGGGCCTGCACCAGCAGACCGAACAGCTCACTCAGGGTGGCCTCGTCACTGGCCAGCGTCGCCCGGTCGAGGCTTGCCAGGCGTGGTTCATGTTCCGCCAACGCCTGGGCGACGCGGGCATCGTCCGCGGGTTCGGCATCCAGCAGCAGGAGTTCGCGAGTCAGGGTCTCCAGAGGATCGCCCTCGGCCCAGCGGATCGGCTGCCCCAGATGCAGCTCGCGCCAATCGGGCGTGTCGCGCTCGAGTCGGGCACGAAAGCGCAGCTGGAAGCCGCGCCCGGTGCCCTCGTAACCATGCACGGTGGTGGCATAGGCGATGCGCGGAAAGGCCCGCAGCCAACGCCCCAGCAGCGGCGCGGGGATCGCCGCCGCCTCGTCGACGAACAGGGTCGGCGTCGAGCGGGGATCAACGGCCTCGGATTGCAAGGTCTCAAGCAGCGCGTCTGGCGCGATAAAGCACACCTCGGCAGAGATGCCGCCGGCAGTGCCGTCGATGACCACCTGGAAACTGTTGCCCTCCCGTCGCCCCTGGGGCAGCAACGCCGCGAGCCGCTCGAAGAGTGGCTCGACCGCCGCCGGGCGCGGCGCGGTGACCCACAGTTGACGCTCACCGGCCAGCAGGCGCCGTGCCGCGGCGATACCCAGCGCCGCGCTCTTGCCCCGGCCCCGGTCGGCGCTGAGCACCAAGGGCCGACGCCGGCGCAGGCGCATCAGACGCGCCACCGCGTCGGCCTGGTCGGCACTCAGGCAGTCGGAGTCCCTGGCAGGGCGATCCGAAAGATCGGGACCAGGCGGGGCGGCCGGCGCTCGCGGCAGCCTCGGAAACGCCTGACCGGCGGGCCAGTGAAGCACCTGAGGCGAGGCCATCAGTCGCCGCGCCAGGCGGGCAAGATAGCGCGCACTCAAGGCTCCGGCAGGGTAAGGCCAGGCAGCGAGGCGTGCGTAATCTGCGTCGGGGGCGGGTGTCCCTTTTTCCCAGGCGGTCGGCGTCAACAGCACCAGCAGGCCGCCGGCACGCAGCGTGCCCACGACCGCGCCGAAGGCATCCGGGTCGAAGCCGGCGTCCTTTGAGGCGGCATCGAACACCACCAGATCATGTTCGCCGCCCAGCCGCGTACGCGCCTTGGTGGCCGGCAACGTCTCGACTCCAAGCACACCAGGCGATGGACCCAGCCACAGCGGGGCCTGCCAGGGCCGAGCCTGCCATAGCCTCGAGGCCCGGGCAGTCGCTTCGGTGCCGGTTGCGCTGATCCACAACAGGGCGCGGTGCCGGTGTGCGGCAAGATCGTTCAGCAGGCCGTCCAGGCCCGGAAAGGTGTCATCGCTCATGGCGCACAGGATGCGTCATGCGCGATGACGATACCAGCCTGGGTCAGAGGGTCATCACCTTGTCCAGGGTGATCGGCAGGTCCCGGATGCGCTTGCCCGTGGCGTGATAGACCGCATTGCCGATGGCCGCGGCGATTCCGGTCAGGCCGATTTCCCCGACGCCTCGGGCACCGAACTCGTTGAAGGCGTAATCCGGATTGTCGAGCAGTTCGACGTCGATGTCCGGCATGTCCGCATGGCAGGGCACGATGTAGTCGGTGTAGTTGTTGTTGATCAGGCGCGCGTCCCGGGGGTCGTAATCGAGCTTCTCCGTCAGCGCCATGCCCAGGCCCATGACGATGCTGCCTTCCACCTGGTTGCGCGCCGCGGCCGGGTTGATCGCCCGACCGATATCGATGCTGCTGACCACCCGGGACACCCGCAGGCGCGAGATGCCCGGGTCCCAGCGCACCTCGACGAAATGGGCACCGAAGGAGCGGAAGCTGTATTGCCGTTTCTCATCCCCTGGCGCCGCCTGACCCTCGCCATTGACACTGCCGAGCTTCAGGGTGGTGAGGATCTCGGCAAAGCCGACCCGCGTGCCCTGCTGGTCGACCAGGGCGCCGGCCTGAATCTCGAGACGCTGCGGATCGCTGCCCTCGAATGCCCCTCCTTCCCCGGTGGCGGCCTCCTTGAGGGCGTCGATAGCGTCGCGCAGCGCCGCGGCCACCGCCGGCAGGGTGGTCGCCGTGACCATCGACCCCCCGGAAAGCGGCCCGGCAGGCAGGGTGGATTCGCCCAGTCGCACCTCGATGTTCTCGAGTGCCACACCGGTCAATTCGGCGACGGTCTGCGCCACCACGGTGTAGGTGCCGGTGCCGATGTCCTGGGTACCGCAGGCCGCCATCACGCTGCCATCGGCGCGCAATTCGACCCGCGCGGCACAGGACATGCGCATGGCGCCCCAGGAGGCGGTGGCCATGCCCCAGCCGAGAAACTCGTCCCCATCGCGCATGGCGCAGGGGGTGGGGTCGCGATGCTGCCAGCCGAAGCGCCGGGCGGCGTTGTCGTAGCAGGTATCGAGATGCTTGCTCGACCAGGGCAGATCCTTGGCCGGGTCGCTCCGGTTGTAGTTGCGCCGGCGCAACTCGAGAGGGTCCATCTCGAGCGCGTTGGCCAGTTCGTCCAGGGCGGTTTCCAGGGCATGGATGCCCGAGGTCTCTCCCGGGGCACGCATGGGACAGGGCGTGCCGTGGTGTACCTCGAGCAGGCGCTGGCTGATCGTCACGTTGTCGCAGGCATAGAGGCTGGGGGTCGCCGAACCGAGCGAGTCCACATAGGCATGCACGAAGGAGGTCTCGGTGGTGCTGTCGTGGCGCATCGACAGCAAGCGTCCGTCCCGCTCGGCGGCCAGGCGCAGACGCTGGCGGGAGGCCGGCCGGTTGCCGCCGCTTTCCATGTCCTGCTGGCGCGGCAGCACCGTCTTGACCGGGCGGCCCAGCATCTGGGATGCCGCCGCGGTAGCCACCGCGTGAGGCCACATGAACAGCTTGTTGCCGAACCCCGAACCGATGTAGTGGGAGACCACCTCGACCTGTTCGTCCGGCAGGCCGAAGATGCGTGCCAGCGCCTTGTGCTGATAGACCACCCCTTGGCTCGACTCGTGCACGATCAGCCGACCATCGCGCCACTCGGCGAGGGTGGCATGCATCTCCATCTGCATGTGGCTCTCGGCGGCGATGTGGTAGGTGTGATCGATCTTGACCGGTGCCTGGTCGAACGCCGTGTCGGGATCGCCCCGGCAAACGCCCTCCGATTCCAGCAGGCGGCCCTCCTGCTCGGTATCCAGCAAGCTCGCCACCGCACCGGGCTCCTGGCGATAATCCGCACGCACCGCGTGAGCGGCAGCCCTGGCCTGCTCGAAGCTTTCCGCCACCACCAGGGCGACGTACTGGCCATCGTAGTATATGCGCTCGTCCTCGAAGGGCAGACGCACCTCACTGACCTGATCCTGGTGGGCAGCACTGCTGGGGGAACGATAGAGTTCGGGAAAATGGTCGTGGTGAAAGATATCCACCACCCCCGGCATGGCCCGCGCCTGTTCAAGGTGCAGTGTCTCGAGGACGCCGTGGGCGATGCTCGCCGGCACCGGGTAGCCGTGGAGCATGCCGTCGGCTTGCCAGTCGACGGTGTAGTCGGCCTTGCCGGTCAGTTTGTGCTCACCATCCACCCGGGGGGTGCGGTGTCCGATAATCGTCGTATCCATCCTGGAATCCTTTAGCTGTCCGTGGCTGCCTGGGTGGCTTTTTCCAGCGCTCTCACGATGGCCTGGCGTGCCAGGGGTATCTTGAAGGCATTGTGCTGCCGGGCACTCGCGTCCCGCAGGGCGATGCCGGCGGCTTTTTCGAAATTGACGGTCTCCGGTGGCTGACCGCGCAGCGCCTGTTCGGCCTCCTGGGCATGCCAGGGCCTGGTGCCGACCCCGCCGAGGGCCAGGCGGGCCTCGCGAATCACGCCCTTCTCGACGGCGATCATCGCCCCTGCGGAGGCCAGGGCAAATTCATAGGAAGCCCGGTCGCGCAGCTTGAGATAGTGCGCCCCGGCGCCTTCGACCGGCGAGTCCAGGGTGACGTGGGTAATCAACTCGCCGGGTTCGATTTCGTGCTCCCTGTCCGGCCGATCTTCGGGCAGGCGATGGAAGTCGCCGAAGGCGATCTCGCGGGCGCCGTGCGGACCCACGAGGGTCAGGGTCGCTCCCAGCGCCGCCAGGGCCACGCACATGTCCGAGGGGTGGGCGGCAATGCAATGCTCGCTGGTCCCCAGTATCGCGTGCATGCGATTGATGCCATCAAGGGCATCGCAGCCGCTGCCCGGTTCGCGCTTGTTGCAGGCCGCGGCAGCGTCGCGGAAATAGGGACAACGCGTGCGCTGCATGATGTTGCCGCCGGTGGTGGCCATGTTGCGAAGTTGCGTCGAGGCGCCGGCCAGGATCGCCTGGGAAAGCAGGGGGAAATGCGCGGTCACCAGGGGATGGTGAGCGAGTTCGGTATTGGTGACCAGGGCGCCGACGCGCAGTCGGCCATCATCGAGACGTTCGACATCGTTCAAGGGGAGGCGATTGACACCCACCATTCGCGCCGGGCGCATCACGTCGAGCTTGACCAGATCGATCAGGGTGGTGCCCCCGGCAATATAGGCGGCATCGCCATCGCCGCCCTGGGCGCTGACGGCCTGGCCGACACTCTCGGCGGGGGTGAAGGCGAAGGATCTCATGAGATGCCACCCTCCTTCCGCTGTGACGCCAGCTCCTCGCGCGCGGTGTGGATCGCTTCGAGAATGTTCTTGTAGGCACCGCAGCGGCAGATGTTGCCGCTCATCGCCTCGCGCACCGCCGCGTCGTCGCTGCCGATGCGCTCGTCTTCCAGCAACGCCGAGGCGGACATCATCTGCCCGGGCGTGCAGAAACCGCACTGGTAGGCATCATGCTCCAGGAAGGCCCGCTGCACCGGGTGTAGCCCCACCTCGCTGGCCAACCCTTCCACGGTAGTCACTTCCTGGCCTTCGCACATCACGGCCAGGCGCAGACAGGCGTTCATCGCCTGGCCGTCGACCCGCACCGTGCAGGCACCGCACTGGCCATGATCGCACCCCTTCTTGGTGCCGGTCAGGCCGAGTCGATCGCGCAACACCTCCAGCAGCGTCACGTTGGGCGGGAGCGTCAGACGGCGAGCCTCGCCGTTGACGGTCAGGGCCAGCGCCAGCTCGCCACCCTCCCTGGTTGGTCCGGAATGGTCCATCATTGCCGTCTCCTTGTCGTTGACATGACGTGCACGAACGGATGACGCAGGACCGTTCGTCACGGCGCTTTCCCAAGTTAGGCAAGGATCGGGAAGAGAACAACGCCTCCTGACCAAACACCGGGAGGGCTGGGCGTCTTCTCCTCGTCACCCGACCACGAACACCGAGGTCCAGATATTGAGCCCGGAGATCACCTTTGATGCTGCGGCGGCTGACCACGCGATGACCGCACAGACCGAGAGGTCGTATAGATGACAAGATGCGACGCTTTGAGGGGCATTGAGAAGACAGACGGGCCATTGGCATAGCCGTCACATACGACAGAAGGTGGTCTTGCCGCGTTTGCTTGGCACCGGTTGTCAGGAATCGTTGAGCTTCAAAACCTGGCCGTTCAGTGCTCGCCCCCCGCCCCCGGCAAGAAAGCGCGCGCAATCGGCCACCGCGGCGCTCGAGGCGCCCAGAGGGCAAAGCAGATTGACGCGGATGCCCGGGTCGCCGCTATCGGCGAGTCGGCGTACCAGGGCGGCCAGGGCCTCGCGCACCATGCTTGCCGCCTGGGTATCGCCGTCCGGGGCGACGGCGATCAGGCGTCCGCCACCACGGCTGTGCATCCAGGCCCGCGCCACCTGCAAGAGGCCCGATGGGTCGACGACCTGCTCGGCCAGACGCTGCTCCAGAGGCACGCCCCGGGGGAGCGGCTGAGGCGCGCAGACCAGCACGTCCAGCCGTCCCAGCCTGCCGAGCAAGCCATCCAGCGCCCCCTCGCCGGCGGCCAGGCCGAAACGATCGCTGCGTTCACCGCCGAGCACGTCGAGCACATGTTCCAGGCAGGCGATATCCGGCGTCAGCAGCGCCACTGTCGCGCCTTCCTCGAGGAAGACCCGCGACAGTGCCTCGAGCAGTTCACCGCCTCCGGCGATCAGCACACGTTTGCGCATGTAGACTGTTCTCCGGCTCAGGGCATAAGCCCCGGCAACCACAACACCAGCGCCGGAAAGGCGATGCACAGCGCCAGGCCGATCAACTGCAGCAGCACGAAGGGAATGATCGAGCGATAGATGGTGCCGATGCCGATCTGGCCCTCGGTGATCCCCTTGAGATAGAACAGCGCGTAGCCGAAGGGCGGCGTCAGGAAACTGGTCTGCAGGTTGATCGCCACCAAAATGGCGAACCACACCAGCAGTGCCTGCCCCGACAGGCCGAAGCCGAAATCGAGCAGTTCGACCACCGGCGCCACCAGGGGCAACACCACGAAGCTGATCTCGATCCACTCGAGGAAGAAGCCCAGCACGAAGATCAGCCCCATGATCAGCAGCAGCAGACCATAAGGCCCGAGCCCGGTGCCGGTGATCATCTCCTCGATCATGTAGTCGCCGCCCAGACGCTTGAAGACCACCGAGAAACAGGTCGCGCCGATCACCACGAACAGGATCATCGCCGAGGTGCGCGAGGTCTCGCGTACCGCGTCACGCAGCGTCTGAAAATCCAGGCTGCGCATGACCAGTGCCAGCAGCAGGCTCCCCAGGGCACCGATGGCAGCAGCCTCGGTGGGGGTGGCGATGCCGGCCATGATCGACCCGAGCACGGCGGTGATCAGCAGTACCGGGCCCAGCAGATCGCGAAGCAGCGCCAGGGCCAGCGGCGTGGTGTCCGCATCGTGAGCATCGGGATCGGCCAGGGGCGCCCAGTCGGGCTTGATCCGGGCGGTGATCAGCAGATAGGCGACGTACAACACCCCCAGCAGAAGACCCGGAAACAAGGCCGCCTTGAAGAGCGCACCGACCGATACCTGCAGGATCGAGCCCATCAGCACCAGCATGATCGAGGGCGGAATCAGGATGCCCAGGGTGCCCGAGGCAGCGATGACACCGCAGGCCATCTCGGCGCGATAGCCCTGCTTCATCATGACCGGCAGCGCCAGCAGGCCGAGCATGACCACCGAGGCACCGATGATGCCGGTACTGGCGGCCATGACGACACCGAGGATCGCCACCGAAATGGCCAGCCCCCCGGGGGTGCGACCGAACAGTCGCTGCAGGGTCAACAGCAGGCGCCGGGCGACGCCGGAGCGTTCCAGCATCAATCCCATGAACACGAACAAAGGGATGGCGATCATCAACCAGTTCTCGACCACGCCACCGAAGATGCGCGAGCCTACCGTGCCCAGGAAGGGAATGGGGATATCGCCGATGAAGGCGAAGGCGATACCCAGCCCGCCGAGCAGGAAAGCCACCGGATAGCCCGTGAAGATGCCCGCCAGCAGCGCGACGACCATGGCGATGGCCAGGGCATACTCGGCCATGAATTCAGCCATGCAGCGGCTCCTTCTTGTCGGAAGGCTCGATCAGACGGGCCGGATCGAACAACCCGGCCAGGTTGTTCAGTATCTGGCCCAGCGCGCCGAGGGCCAGGAATACCAGCCCGAGAGGCAGCATCGCCTTGATCAGATAGCGATCGGTGAGGCCACCGTAGTTGGATTGCTCGTTGGAGATGTAGGACATGGTCACGAAGTGCTTGGAGAGCCAGGCGATCAGCAGGCAGAAGGGAATCAGCATCAGCAGATGACCGAGGATATCGATGATCGCCCGCCCGCGGGGCGACAGCTTCTGATAGATCAGATCGACCCGCACATGGGTGTCGTGGTGCAGCGCATAGGTGCCGCCGAGCAGGGTCAGGATGCCGAAAAGATGCCACTGCAGCTCGGTCATGCTGTTGATGGTCAACGCATTGCCGAACAGCAGAATGTCGTTTTCCCAGCGTGCGATCTCGTTGATGCCCAGGGCATTGAGCGTGACGGTGGTGAGCACGGCCAGCATCACCAGCAGGACCAGCCAGCTGGTGATGCGCCCGACGACCAGCCCCAGCCCGACCAAGGGTCGGGCCAGGGCGGCACACACCGCCGCACCGCGCTCACGCCAAGGCGCAAGGCGGGGCTGTGGCATCAGCTGTCTCCTTCGACCGGCTTGGGATCGGGCAAGGCCTGCAGCTCGTACCACTCGTCGATCAAGGCCACATGCTCCATGAGCGACTTGTAGGCCTCGGCGAAGGCGGGATTGTTGTCCATCTCTTCCTGGCGCACCTCGACCCAGGCATCCTGCAAGGCACTGATCACCTCATCCGGGAAGCGCTTGACCTTGACGCCCTTCTCTTCGAGCGAACGGATGGTACGTACCTGCTCCGGGGGTGCTTCGGCCATGGCCCACTGCAGGGTGGCACGGCAGGCGGTCTCGAACTGCGCCTTGCGCTCGTCGCTGTACTGGTCCCAGACCTGCTGGTTGATGATCAGCGAGAACCAGCTGGCGCTCTGGTGCCAGCCGGGGAAGTAGTAGTACTCGGCGACTTCGTCGAAGCCCATGGCAGCATCCACCTGGGGTACCGAGAACTCGGTGGCATCGACACGGCCGCGTTCCAGGGCCAGGTAGATCTCGCCCCCCGGCACCAGCTGGGTGGAGGCCCCCAGCCTGTTGAGCACCTTGGCGCCCAGCCCCGAGATACGCATCGACAGGCCGTCGAAATCCTCCGGCGTGTTGATTTCCTTGTTGTACCAGCCACCGGTCTCCTGAGGCGAGATGAAGCACGGCAGGACCTTGACCCCATAAGGATCGTAGGCCTTCTGCAGCAGTTCGGTACCCTCGCCGGACCACATCCAGGACATGAAGGCTTCCGGCGTGGGACCGAAGGGCAGTGCGCCGTAGAGATTGGTGATCGGTACCGTGCCGGCCCAGTAGCCGATCCAGTCCCAGCCCGCCTGGACGGCGCCGGAGGAGACCGAGTTGAAGACCTCGAAGGCCGGTACCAGATCGCCCGGCTCATGGACACGCAGGCTGACGGCACCGCCGGTGGCCTTCTCCAGCTCTTCGGAAAGGCGTACCCCCCCGGCGCCGAGGAAGTTCTGGGTCGAGAAGGTACTCGCCACGTCGAGCCGCTTGGGTCCCTCGGCCAGCGCGGGAGCGCTCAGCAGCGCCGTGGTGGCTGTGGCGATACCCGTCACCAGGAGGGAACGAGCGAAGCGATGTTTTGGCATGTCTGGCTCCTTGCTGTTGTTTTTTCGCCCTTGGGGCTGGCCACTCTTCCAGCAAAGAGACCGCCATTTATCGAAAAACATATAAATAACAACATCTTAAAATCAAAACGACCGCGTGATTCGGCTGCCTCGGCAAGGAGCGATGGTGCAGGATGGAAGGAAACGACCGGATTCCTGGACGGCTCACATCCCGCCCGGGCAATAAAGGGGGCTCCTTTACTCCGGCTTTCCGGACGCCATCCGAAAAATCGTACTACTTACGAGTTCACGAACCGGGATCCAGCCCGTGCCGTGCCAGCTTCTCGTAGAACGACGACTTGGCGATACCCAGACGCCGCGCCGCGCGTGTACGATTGCCGCCGCTTTCAGACAACGCCCGCCTGATCGCCTCGCGTTCCGCGCAGGCCAGGGTTTCCCGCAGCGAACTTCCCAGGGAGGGAGACGAGGACGACGCGCAGTGCAGAGCCTCGGGGAGGTCGTCGACATCGAGCCGTGCCCCGCCCAGATAGAACGCCGCCTCGAGCACGTTTTCCAGCTCCCGCACGTTCCCCGGCCAGGCGTGGCGACACAGACAAGCCAGCGCGGCCTCGCTGAGCGCCGGGCAACGCCGGCCGCGGCGCTCGGCGAGACGCGCCAGCAGATGCCGGGCCAGCACGGGGATATCCTCCCGTCGCTCGCGCAGCGGGGGGATCGTCAAGGGCACGACATTGATGCGGTAGAACAGGTCCTCCCGGAACTCCCCACGCTCGACCAGGCTCTCCAGGGGCCGATGAGTGGCGGCGATCACCCGTACATCCACCGGCAGCAAGCGTGTGGCGCCCACCGCCTCGACCTCGCGATCCTGCAGCACGCGCAACAGCTTGACCTGCATCGCCAAGGGCATGTCGCCAATCTCGTCGAGGAACAGCGTCCCGCCATGAGCAAGCTGGAACTTGCCCGGCTTGCCCCCCTTCTTGGCACCGGTGAAGGCCCCTTCCTCGTAGCCGAACAACTCGGCTTCGAGCAGGTGTTCGGGGATGGCCGCGCAATTGAGCTTGATGAAGGGCCCCTTGGCGCGTTCCGACAGGCGATGCAGGGCATGGGCGTAGAGCTCCTTGCCGGTGCCCGACTCGCCACGGATCAGCACCGAGGCGTCGCCCGGCGCCACCTTGCGCACCTTGGCGTTGAGCGTCGCGATCGCCTCGCTCTCGCCGATGACATCGGCCAGCTGCCAGCGCGCCCCGGCCCTGGAATCCAGCGCCTGACGGTAGTAGTCCACCTCGGCCTCGAGGGCCTTCACCTGGGCATTCATCTGTCGCCACTCCCAGGTGTCGTGATAGATCACCGTGCCGATGGCGCCGATCACTCGACCGTCGGCACGAATCGGATGGCGGTGGGCGATCATGTGATGCCCTCGGATCATCTGCAGTTGTGCCAGTTCCGCCTTGCCGGAGGCCAGCACCTCGGGCAAGCGGGTATTCTCGATGATATCCACCACCGGGCGACCGATCACCGCCACCGCATCGACCTCGAGGAAGTCCGCATAGGGCGCGTTGAGGTAGACGATACGCGCCTGGGCATCGACCACCACCAGCCACTCGCCCATCGCGTCGAGCCCCTTCAAGAGCAACGGCGACGCGAACTGCCCGGTCAGTGCTTGCGGAAGATAGTCGTTGCCCATGAGTGAAACCTTCCATCGTCGTCGTGACCGTTCAGCATCGCGGGAGAGGGAAACGGCGACAAGACGACCTTGGGCTTAGCGGCGCACGGCCTGGCCACGGCTGTGGCAAAGAGACGTTCCCCCCGTCGGGCGCATGAGGCATCCTGAGGCTCTATCACCGCCACAGGACCACGGCATTCATCGCGAAAGGGACCTCGCATGACCGGCATACTGATCTGGACGCTCGTCGCCCTCGTTTCCACGGCCATCATCTGGAAGGGCAGCGGCCTGCTCGAGCGTTCCAGCGAACGGCTTTCCGTCTACTACGAACTGCCGGACATCGTGCAGGGAGCAATCGTCGTCGCGGTGGGATCGAGCTTTCCGGAGCTCTCCACCACCGTGATCTCCACGCTGGTACACGGCGAATTCGAACTCGGGGTCGCCGCCATCGTCGGCTCGGCCCTGTTCAACATCCTGGTGATTCCCGGCCTGAGCGGACTCGCCTCCCGGGAGGAACTGCGGGCGAACCGGGACCTGGTCTACAAGGAGGCCCAGTTCTACATGATCGCGGTGGCAGTGCTCACCCTCACCTTCGCCTTCGCCGCCATCTATCATCCCGTGGCCAGTGAGGGCAGCGTCATCCAGGGCGAGATGACGCGCGGGCTGGCGCTCATGCCCGTCGCCCTCTATGGGCTCTACATCTTCGTGCAGTATCAGGACACCCTGGATCACGAGGCGGACGTGGATGCCGAGGGCATTCGCCCGGGCCGCGAATGGGGCATGCTCGCCCTCTCCCTGGTGGTGATCGTGATCGGCGTCGAGGGGCTGGTGCGCGCGGCCATCAACTTCGGCGAGATCTTCGGCACGCCGAGTTTCCTGTGGGGCATCACCGTGGTGGCCGCCGGCACGTCCATCCCCGATGCCTTCGTCTCGATACGCGCCGCCAGAGGCGGCCGCGGCGTGACCAGCATCGCCAACGTGCTCGGCAGCAACACCTTCGACCTGCTGGTGTGCATTCCCGCCGGCGTGCTCATCGCCGGTACCGCGGTGATCAACTTCTCGGTCGCCGCCCCGATGATGGCGGCGTTGACCGCGGCGACGATCGTGCTGTTTTTGATGATGCGCACGCACATGGCCCTCTCGCGGCACGAATCCGTCGCCCTGCTCGTCATCTACGTCCTGTTCGTGGCGTGGATCAGCGTGGAAACCTTCGGGGTCGTCGATTGGGTACCGAACCTGCCGCCGGCCTGAGCTAACGATCGACAGCCCAGCCGGCCGGGCCATGCCGATGCGCGAGCGCAGCCATCCCGCGCCTGATGGGCAATGTTGGGCTAAGCTTCAGCAGGGGTACACAAGGGGACGGCACATGTTCCCTGGCCAAGCTTGATTCACCCGAGAGGTCAGCCATGCACCGCACAGGGATCGCGATCGTCCTCGCAGCACTCCTTCTGGTGGATCAGGCAATCGCGGCAGACCAGGCAAAAGAGGCGGACGTCGCCGAGAGCAAGGCCGAGGCGCTGGAACAGAGCGTGGTAGACGAAGGCAGCGAGGCACCCTCCTCGACACCCGCGACCATCACGAAACCCGAGGCGCAGGCGATCGACCCCGCCGGTGACGAGCCCCTGGACGACGCGATCACCTGCCTGTCACGTACCATCTACTGGGAAGCCAGGGGCGTGGGGGGCGAGGAAATGGAAGCGGTGGCCAACGTGGTCATCAATCGGCTGGGACATGAGGGGTTTCCGGACACGGTGTGCAAGGTTGTCAGGCAGGGCGGCGAACAGGGAACTTGCCAGTTCTCCTGGTGGTGCGATGGCCGGTCGGATGTCGCGGCGAACGACGAGGCCTATGCCATCGCCAAGGAGATAGCGCGAAAGGCGCTCAATGGGCAGCTGACAGACGTAACCGGCGGTGCCTTGTATTTCCATCACAGGACCGTGAATCCCGGCTGGGCCGCCGACTATATCATGACGGCCGAGACCGGCGAGTTTGCCTTCTACAAGACCCAGGATGGCACGGCCAGGTAGAAGCCCCTCCGGCCGCAGGAACCGACCTGGCGTCTGGGTATCGTCAGTGCGCTTCGTCCCAGTTATCTCCCGCCTCGGCCTCGACGATCAGCGGTACCTTGAGTTCGGCGGCATTCTGCATGCGCTGCTTCACCGCGCCGATGAAGTCATCCACCTGCTCGCCCTTGACCTCGAAGACCAGTTCGTCGTGCACCTGCATGACCATCACCGCGTCGAAGTCGGCCTTTTCCTTGCCCACGCCTTGCGGCGGGTTGAGCCAGGCGTCGACGTCGATCATCGCACGCTTGATGATGTCCGCGGCAGTGCCCTGCATGGGGGCGTTGATGGCGGTGCGTTCGGCGGCCTGACGGCGAGCGTGCTGACGCGAGTTGATCTCGGGCAGATAGAGGCGGCGGCCGAATACGGTCTCGACATAGCCATCCTCGGCGGCCTGGGAGCGAATACCGTTCATGAAGCTCGCGACGCCGGGATAGCGGTCGAAGTAGCGGTCGATGTAGGTCTGCGCCTGGCTGCGTTCGATGTGCAGCTGCCGGCCCAGGCCCCAGGCGCTCATGCCGTAGATCAGCCCGAAGTTGATCGCCTTGGCGCTGCGCCGCTGATCGGGCATCACCTTGTCCAGGGCCACACCGAATACCTCTCCGGCGGTGGCGGCATGAATATCGAGGTCGTTGGCGAAGGCCTCCAGCAGCCCCTTGTCCTCGGAGAGATGCGCCATGATGCGTAGCTCGATCTGGGAATAGTCGGCGGCGACGATGCGATAGCCGGGCCGGGCGATGAAGGCCTGACGGATCCTGCGCCCTTCCTCGGTGCGAATCGGAATGTTCTGCAGGTTGGGGTCCGACGAGGAGAGCCGCCCGGTGGCGGTCACCGCCTGGTGGTAGCTGGTGTGGATGCGCCCGGTGCGCTTGTTGACCAGCAGCGGCAGCTTGTCGGTGTAGGTCGACTTGAGCTTGGTCAGGCCGCGATGGGCCATGATCACCTTGGGCAGCGGGTAGTCCAGCGCCAGCTCCTCGAGCACGGCTTCGGCGGTGGACGGCGCACCCTTGGGGGTCTTCTTGATCACCGGAATCTTCTGCTCCTCGAACAGGATCTCGCTCAACTGCTTGGGCGAGCCAAGGTTGAACTCGCGCCCGGCGATCGCGAAGGCCTCCTTCTCCTGTTCGCGGATACGTTTTTCCAGTTCCTGGCTCTGAGCGTGAAGCCGGGCGACGTCCAGCGCCACCCCGGTGCGCTCCATGCGCGAGAGCACCGGAATCATCGGGCGCTCGATGGTATCCAGCACCTCGCTCAGACGACCTTCCGCCTCGACCCGGGGGCGCAGTTCGCGATGCAGGCGCAGGGTGACATCCACATCCTCGCAGGCGTAGGGCACCGCCTGTTCCAGGGCGACCCGATCGAAGGTGATCTGCTTGGCGCCCTTGCCGGCGACCTCCTCGAAGCTGATGGTCTTCTGACCCAGGTACTTGAGTGCCAGGGAATCCATGTCGTGGCGCGTCGCCGTGGAATTGAGCACGTAGGATTCGAGCATGGTGTCGGTCAGGGGCCCGGCCACGCGGATGTCATGGCGCGCCAGCACCGAGATGTCGTACTTCAGGTTCTGGCCGACCTTGCCCTTTTTCGGGTCTTCCAGCAGTGGCTTGAGGGCCCCCAGCACCGCGTCGCGGTCGAGCTGCTGCGGTGCATCGAGATAGTCGTGGGCCACGGGAACGTAGACCGCTTCTCCGGGTTCCAGCGCCAGGCCGATGCCGACGATCTCGGCCTCCATGTAGTTGAGGCTGTTGGTCTCCAGGTCGAAGCAGAATTCCTCCGCCTGATTCAGGCGTTCCAGCCAGTCGTCGAAGGCCACTTGGCTCAGCAGGGCATGGTCGGTGCGCTCCGGAGCCGCAAGAGTCTTGTCCTCTTCGGGGGCATCGTCATCGGCGGCGTTCTTGCCCTGGCTCTTGCCCTGGCCCTTGAGGTCATCGACGCCCCGGTCCTTGCCGTCGAGCAACTCGGCCAGCCAGGCCTTGAACTCGAGCTCGCGGTAGAGCCTGGCCAGCGCCTCGCGGTCCGGGTGGGCGATGTCCAGGTCGTCCAGGCCAACGGGAAGCTCGCAATCGGTCTTGATGGTGGCGAGCTTGTAGGAAAGAAAAGCCTGGTCGCGATGCTCGTCGAGCTTCCTGGGCAGGGACTTGGCGCCGCGCACGGACAGGGTGGCCACCCTGTCGAGATCGGCGTAGAGGGCCTCCATGCCGCCGATGCCCTGCAGCAACGCCAGGGCGGTCTTCTCGCCGACGCCGGGCACGCCGGGAATGTTGTCGACCTTGTCGCCCATCAGCGCCAGGAAGTCGATGATCAGCTCCGGCGGCAGGCCAAACTTGTTCTCGACGCCGGCGACATCCAGGGTCTCGCCCTTCATGGTGTTGACCAGGGTGATGTGGCCGTTGACCAGCTGGGCCATGTCCTTGTCGCCGGTGGAGATCACCGCGTCGCGCCCCGCCTCCGCGGCATGGCGGGCCAGGGTACCGATCACGTCGTCGGCCTCGACCCCCTCGATGCACAGCAGCGGCAGGCCAAGCGCCCTGACACAGGCGTGCAGTGGCTCGACCTGCTCACGCAGGTCATCCGGCATCGGCGGTCGATGCGCCTTGTACTGCTCGAACAGTTCGTCCCGGAAGGTCTTGCCCTTGGCATCGAATACCACCGCCATGGGGCTTTGCGGGTACTGCTTGATCAGGCTCTTGAGCATGCTGATCACGCCCTTGACCGCCCCGGTGGGCTTGCCCTGGGAAGTGGTCAGCGGCGGCAGGGCGTGAAAGGCCCGATAAAGGTAGGAGGAACCGTCGACGAGAACGATGGGCGTTGCGGCCATGGAAAGGCGTCCCCTAGCAAAGAAAAAGAGCAAAGAGAAAGGCAGTCGATGCGCCCATGATACGCAAGCCGTTCCGAGCCGTCAGGCACCGGTACCGGATTGGCTGATACACTGGCCGTTCTGCACGGACGCTTACTGCCAGGGAGACACGCGTGGGCTATCGCACCCTTGCTCGAGATCATCGTGGCCTGCTGGGCATCGGCCTGCTGGCCATGCTCTCCAGCAGCCTCGGCCAGAGCTATTTCGTGGGCTTGTTCCAGGCACCCATCGCCGAACGCCTGGCCATCAGTGCCGGGGAGTTCGGCATCGCCTATTCCATCGTCACGCTGATCGCCGGTTTCGTGGTGCTCTATTGTGGGCCGAGTGTGGACTGGATCGCACCTCGACGCTTCGCGATTCTCGTGCTGAGCGGCATGCTCGGCGGCATTCTGCTGCTGACACTCTCGCCCTGGGCGCTCTCCACCCTGCTGGGCCTGGGCCTGGTACGCTTGTGCGGCCAAGGGCTGTTCACCCATCTCGGTAACACCCTGATCGGTCGCGAGTTCACCCACAGTCGTGGCCGCGCGCTGGGACTGGTCAGCCTGGGGATACCGCTGGGCGAGATCCTGTTGCCGCCACTGGTCACCGCACTGCTGGTATGGCTTGCCTGGCGCGAACTCTGGTGGTGTCTGGGCATGGGCCTGGCACTGCTCTGGGGAATGATGCTATGGCGAATGCACTGGCCGAAGGCACCGGGCGAGCGGCCGAATCGCGCTGCCCGCCGGAGCGGACCACGACCACTGCGCGAGGCACGCTTCTGGCTTCTGCTGCCCCTGCTCATGGCCTTGCCGATCACCATGACTGGGCTGTTCATCTATGCCCCACAGTTGACCGCCGATCTCGACGCGACGATGACCGCCTATGCCCTGGCATTGACCGGCATGGGACTCGCCAAACTGCCCGGCGCATTGCTGGGGGGGCGCTGGGCGGACCTGATGGGCCCGGCACTGCTGGCCAGAACCTATCTGCTGCCCTATGCCCTGGCCCTGCTGATGGCGATGGGGCTGGGCGGCAACCTGGGCGTCTGGGCGCTGATGATCGGTGGTGGGCTGGCGATCGGCATGCAGGAGATCATTGCCACCAGCCTGCTGGTGCAGTTATGGGGCAGCGAGCATCTGGGACGCGTACGCGCCACCTTGAGCGCTTGCATGGTGTTTTCCACCGGCATCGCCCCGGCGGTGCTTGGTGTCCTGGTGGATGCCGGCCTCGATTTTCGCCTCATCCTCGCCGGGATGCTGGCCTTTATCCTGATCGGCTGGCTATTGGCCCAGCAGCCCATCGCCGAAGCGAGGCGAACAGGGTTAAGTTGAATGCACTATCACCGATATCGTGAATACACTGATACCATGAAGTGCAAATCAGCGATCCTGGAGAATCTCATGGCCCCATTCCGTAAGGCTCCATCCCGCGAGGTCCTGCCCAGCTTGCCTCTGCCCCGGCTTGTTGCGGGCCTATTCATTGCCGTTGCGCTGCTGCTCTCGTCTCCCATGACGCTGGCCCAGGAACAGCCCACGCCGGACATCACCGTGCGTCAGGAGGAGGATCGCACCATTCGCGAATACCGCATCAACGGCCAGCTCTATGCCATCGAGATCGAACCGGCGGTCGGCCCCTCCTACTTCCTGATCGACGACGATGGCGACGGTGACTTCCGACGCAGCGACAACGAGCGCATCGCCATCCCCAGCTGGGTGCTGTTTTCCTGGTAAGCCCGCGCCGGGGCCGATAGCGCCTACCCTCCCCTCGCTGCAAGAGATGCAGGAATAGCCGCCGGCCTCTGCAAGGCGAGGGGACAAGTCGCTACAATGCCCGCTCGACATTCAGGGCGAGGACATCATGGCCGTATTCACCCCGCTGAGCGATACCCAGGTCGCCGATTTTCTCGAGCGCTTCGACATAGGCAGGCTTGTCGCGCTCGAGGGTGTGGCCAGCGGCACCGAAAACACCACCTTCTTCGTCACCACCGACCGCGCGTCGCTGGTGCTGACACTCTTCGAACAGGGCGAGCACGACGAGTTGCCGTTCTTCGTCGAACTGCTCGACTATCTGGCGGAGCATCGCCTGCCCGTCCCCGGGCCGGTGCATGATCGTCAAGGCATCGCCCTGCAGAGCCTGGCCGGCAAGCCCGCCCTGCTGTTTCCGCGCCTGCCGGGCAGGCATCCCAAGGCACCCAATCTTGCCCAGTGCCGCGCCCTGGGGGATGCCCTGGGACGCATGCACAGCGTCTCGCAGCACTTCACCGGCCATCGCCCCAACCCTCGGGACCTGCACTGGCTGCTGGCCGCCCATCATCGCGTACTGGTCTATCTGTCGCCGCAAGACCAGGCCCTGATGAGCGACGAGATCGACCTCTATCAGGGGGCATTCGATGGCGGCGACACCCTGCCCCAGGGGGCCATCCATGGCGACCTGTTTCGTGACAACACGCTGTTCGACGGCGACACGCTCGGCGGAATCATCGATTTCTACAATGGCTGCACCGGCGATCTGCTGTTCGACCTGGCCATCGTCGTCAACGACTGGGCCAGCGATGCGGATGGTAGCCTCAGCCGGGAGCGCCATGATGCGCTGCTCGGGGCCTATCTGAAACGCCGCCCGCTGACCGAGAGCGAGCGCGAGCACTGGCCGCTGATGCTGCGCATGACCGCCATGCGCTACTGGCTTTCGCGCCTGCTGGTGGTCTATGTCGATCCGCCGGCCCACGAACTCACGCCTCATGACCCAGAGCGGTTTCGCACCATTCTTCTCCAACGCATCGAACAGGGCACGCTGGCACTACCCACCCGGAGTCACTCAT
The DNA here is from genome assembly GCF_900128925.1 of Modicisalibacter ilicicola DSM 19980. Classification (GTDB taxonomy): domain Bacteria; phylum Pseudomonadota; class Gammaproteobacteria; order Pseudomonadales; family Halomonadaceae; genus Modicisalibacter; species Modicisalibacter ilicicola. The sequence goes on along the minus strand of NZ_FQUJ01000022.1, from coordinate 22,222 downwards.
GACATCACCCGCCGCCAAGGCACGCCGCACCTACAATATCGACCAGTGGGGCAGCGGCTATTTCGACGTCGACGACCAGGGCCATGCGGTCGTCAGGCCATTGGGCAGCGAGGTCGAAGGGCCGACCCTGCCGCTGGACGCCCTGGTCGATCAGCTGCGCGAGGCCGGCCTGCGCCTGCCGGTGCTGGTACGCTTCATCGACATCCTGCACGACCGTGTCGAACAGCTGTGTGCCGCCTTCGATGCCGCGATGCAGGAGGAGGCCTACCTGGGCGGCTACACCGCCGTCTACCCGATCAAGGTCAACCAGCAGCGCCGTGTGGTCGAGGAGATTCTCGCCACCCAGGAGCGTGGTCATGGCCGCGTCGGCCTGGAGGCCGGCAGCAAGCCCGAGTTGCTGGCGGTGCTGGCGCTGTCCGCCGATGGCTCGTCGCTGATCGTGTGCAACGGCTACAAGGATCGCGAGTACGTACGCCTGGCACTGATGGGTGAAAAGCTCGGCCACAGGGTCTACCTGGTGGTGGAGAAATACTCCGAACTGACGTTGATCCTGGAAGAAGCGGAACGTCTCGATGTGCGGCCGCGCATCGGCCTGCGGGCGCGCCTGGCCTCGGTGGGCAAGGGCAAGTGGCAGGATTCTGGCGGCGAGAAGTCCAAGTTCGGCCTCACCACCAGCCAGATCTTCAGTATCGTCGAGCGCCTGCGCGAGACCGACGCGCTGGGCAGCCTGCAACTGGTGCATTTTCACCTGGGCTCGCAGATCGCCAACATCCGCGACATCCAGCGTGGCCTGCGCGAATGCGCACGTTTCTACCAGAGCCTGCGCGAACTCGGCGCGCCGGTAGATACCGTCGATGTCGGGGGCGGTCTGGGGGTCGATTACGAAGGTACACGTTCACGCAGCTTCTGCTCGATCAACTACTCGATGCGCGAATACGCCAGCAACGTGGTATGGGCGTTTAGCCAGGCCTGCGAGGCCGAGGGCATTCCACATCCACACCTGATCTCGGAATCCGGGCGGGCACTGACCGCCCACCACGCGGTGCTGATCAGCAACGTGATCGACGAGGAGCGAATCGGTGAACAACCACCCGAGCAACGCCTCGCCGAGGAGGACCCCCAGGTCGGCGAGCTGTGGCGAGTCTTCGATCGTCTGGAAACGGTGGGCGAGCCGCGCGGCCAGGTCGAGGCCTATCACGACCTGGTCCAGGCCCTGGGCGAGCTGCAGGAGCGTTTCGTGCTGGGCATGGTCGACCTGCAGACCAGGGCCGAAGGCGAATCGGTCTATTTCGCTGCCTGCCAGCGACTGCGGACCAAGCTCGACAGCCGCAATCGAGCGCATCGCGAGATCATCGACGAATTGGCCGAGAAGCTTGCCGACAAGCTGTTCGTCAACTTCTCGCTATTCCAGTCGGTGCCCGATGTCTGGGGCATCGATCAGGTCTTCCCGGTGTTACCCTTGACCGGGCTGGATCGCGATCCCGTGCGCCGAGGGGTGATCCAGGACATCACCTGCGACTCCGACGGACGCATCGACAACTATGTCGATGGCCAGGGGCTGGAGACCACCCTGCCGCTGCCCGAATGGAAGAGTGACGAGGACCGGTTGCTGGGCATGTTCCTGGTCGGTGCCTATCAGGAGATTCTCGGCGACCTGCACAACCTGTTCGGCGACACCGACTCGGTGGACGCGACCCTCGATGCCGAGGGCCGCTGGCGGCTGTCGAACGCTCAGCATGGCGATAGCGTCGCCGACGTGCTGCGCTACGTGAACTTCGATGCCGAGGTCCTGCGTCGCCATCTGGAGGCCCAACTCGAAGGCAGCGATCTAAGTTCCCGAGAACGCATCGCCTTCATGAATGATCTGACCGCGGGACTCGAGGGTTACACCTACCTGCAGTGAGTGCCAGCGCGGGCAACGGCTCTTCATCCCGTGGTGCGCGTGACGATGTCCAGCCCGGCATGCCCGGCGCCCGCCTCCAGGACGAAGTGCAGCTCGACTCCACCGGGCAGCGGGCCGACCCCGGCCGGCGTGCCGGTCAGCACCACGTCGCCCGGCTGCAGGGTGAAGTGCCGGCTCATCTCGGCAAGCAGCACCGGCACCGCAAACAGCATGTCACCGCCCTGCCCGGTCTGACGGCGCTCGCCGTCGATGTCCAGGCTGAAGGTCACGTTGTCCCAGTCGGGCACACCCTCGACCCTGACGAAGGACGACAGCGGGCAGGCGCCGTCGAAAGCCTTGGCAACCTCCCAGGGATGGCCCTTCTCCTTGAGCCTCGCCTGCACGTCGCGCAGGGTCAGGTCCAGCGCCAGGCCGATCCCCGCCACCGCCTTTTCGGCAGCCTGCGGTGACGCATCGGTCAATTCCTCACCGATCAACAGCGCCAGCTCGGTCTCGAAATGCACCTCGCCGCGTGCGGAGGGTACCTCGATGGCGTCTTCGAGCATGACCACACTGGTCGCCGGCTTGATGAACAACAGCGGCGCACTGGGCACCGGGTTGTCGAGTTCCTTGGCGTGTTCGGCGTAGTTGCGCCCGACACAGACGACCTTGCCCAAGGATCGATCGAAGGGTCGGCTGTCGGCGAAGCGGGGGATAAAGCGCATGGGAGTCTCCAGGGGTGTTGTCACGTCTTCAACGAGAGTCTACTCGAGCCGACCCTCCTGTTTAACGTCGAAGGCCAACAACGATCCGGCTCCCCGGCGCCCCCCGCTCGCTTGAGCGAATAGCGATCAGGCGCCGATGTCCTCGTCTGTCTCCTGCTCGTCGTGGGCCTGGACCGGCGAGTCGTCATCGCACTCGGGATCATGCATGAAGGTGCGCGTCACATCGATCTTGCCCAGGTGCTGAATCGTGCGCCGCCCCAGCAAAACCGGGTAGATCATGTCGCTGCGATCGTTCAGGCTGAACTGCTCCTCATGGATCGTCTTGCCCATGCAGAGCTTCAGCAGCACCACCGGGCGCTCCTCCTTGCCCCCGGCACCCCGCACGGTCAGGTCTCGATAGACCGGCCGCTCGAGCTCCTCGGCGACCATCTCGTCACTCTCCTCATCCTCCAGCGTCAGCGTGAAGCGCACCCAGTCTTCGCCGTCCCGCTCGAAACGCTCGATCTCCTTGGCGTTGATCGAGGAGGTCAGGGCGCCACTGTCGAGCTTGGCCTTGGCGATAGCCCCGAGAGATTCGACCCTGGCCTTCTCGATCCAGCCATAGGTGTCGTCGTCGGCCCAGGCGCCACCACTCATCAGGCCCGTCCCGAGGATTGCGAACACAACGTTCCGTGTCAGTTTATGCATCGTCTCTATTTCACTCCGGATGATTGAACGGAAATTTTCTGCCCACTGTATTAACGACCAAGGAGACTGTCGCTTTTCCTGAGGGTACCGCACTTCTCCTCGGCAAAGTAAACCTAAGTTATCGCACGATAATGCGTCGTCATGCTCTCTTCTAGCCTTTGAATAACAATCCACCGTTAGGGAGCAGGTGTGCGTCAGGATGGTATCTGTAACATGGTAAAGCGCATCGACGCTCATCGTACCCTTGAGCGCAAGGACATTGCATTACTCGAGAAACTATTCGACCGGGAGTTTCGCCAGGTCAGCGCCGGTGAATCGTTGTGGCGGGAGGGCGAAAACGCCGATTCGCTGGTGTTTCTGCAAGCTGGCTGGGCCTGCTCGGCACGCTATCACAAGGACGGCAGCCGGCAGTTGCTGGAAATCTTCCTTCCCGGCGACGTCCTGGGCCTGTGCAGGATTGCCTTGAGCGATCGCCGCACCGATGCCGTCATGCTCACCGACGGGTGGATAAGCGAACTCCCCTACTCCTCCCTGCTGGAATTGTTCAACGAGTCTCCGAACACGGCGGCCCTGCTCTTCGCCATCGCGAACCAGCGCATGGCGATGCTCGCGGAGCGTCAGATCATCATGGCACATCGCAGCGCGCGGGAGCGAACGGCGCACTTCATCTGCGAATGCCACACGCGACTGCTCGAAACCGGGGCAACTTGCCGGGAGGAGTTCCTGCTACCGCTGACACAACAGGATCTTGCGGACGCGCTGGGCATGAGTGCAGTCCATGTGAGCCGGACCTTCAGCCATCTCGCGCAAGAGGGACTGGTATACCGCAACCAGTTTCAACTGGTCATCCTGGACAGCGACCGACTGAAGGAAATGGCGGCCTTCGACGATCGCTATTTGCGAATCGTCTGGAATGATGAGATGTCGCTTGCCAATGCCGACCAGGCCTTTCGGGAGCCACCCCAGGCACTTCAGGGCCTGCTCGATGAGCTATAGATGGAAGGGCCTCCCGAAGACACCATGAAATCGTTCTCGAGATGGTGCCGGCGAGTGGACTCGAACCACCGACCTACGCATTACGAGTGCGTTGCTCTACCAGACTGAGCTACGCCGGCTTCATTGAAAGGAATCAGTCACTGCTCTCGTAATGTTCGCTGCGTATCTTCTCGGCAAGCTTGCGCAAATAACCGGGTGTCACGGAAGTCATGCCGGCCTCTTTCATGGCATTCGCCAGCCTGATGTAGGCCTCTGCGTCGCAATCGGCGAGTCGCAACTCTTCCTGCTCGAGCTCTGTCATCCCTACCCGCTCTCCTTACTGTCCGCTGGGTAATGCCACTCTGCATGGCAGATACGGTAGTTTAGCAAACCCCGGCATGGCAAGGCTTTACCTCGTATCAGGAAATTGCACCCGAAGCGTAAGGCAGTGAAAAGAAATGTAGAGTTCTGCCAACGCCGGCGGGCACATCGGCGCATCGCAGGCCAAGATGTTGGCTAGAACGAAAAAAGCCGCCTCCCGAGGCGACTTTCTTAGCTGTTCTTGCTGATATTCTGATCGTGGTGCTGGCACCAGGAGTCGAACCCGGGACCTACTGATTACAAGTCAGTTGCTCTACCAACTGAGCTATGCCAGCGCCTGACAAGCGTTGGCGTGGCTGGGGTACCAGGATTCGAACCTGGGAATGCCGATACCAAAAACCGGTGCCTTACCACTTGGCTATACCCCAGCAATATGGTGGCCAGAGACGGAATCGAACCGCCGACACGTGGATTTTCAATCCACTGCTCTACCGACTGAGCTATCTGGCCGCTGCCAACGGGGACGTATTAAAACGTAAAGCCTGAGGTCGGTCAAGCCTTCCCTTTCAGAAAGACGCCCGACCCGGGAAGCGGCTGCGCTCACCTCGAGGGCGGAACATAGCCTTCCGCTTGATCGGTTTCGCGGTTGTCGAAAAAGCGCTCCATCTGTTCCATCAGGTACTCCCGGGTTTGCGGATCGAGCAGGTTGAGGTGCTTCTCATTGATCAGCCGGGTCTGCTGTGCCTGCCATTCCTCCCAGGCCTGCTTCGAGACGGTGCGCTGTATCTCCTGCCCCTTTTCGCCAGGCAACGGGGGGAATGGCAGGGCTTCGAGCTCCTGCTGGTACTTGCGACAGAATACGGTCTGACTCAACGGTCGTCCTCCTCGGAATGAGTGGTCAATTGCGCCAAGTGCTCGAGCAGTGACTTGACGGGTGCGGCAAGCCCAATGCTGGCAGGTGTGTGCAGGTTGTACCAGCATCGCCCTGCCTCGCCGAGGACATTCGGCTGTGCCTCGAGCCTTGCCGGCCTCGGCTGGATTCGCAAGCGAAAATGGCTGAAGGTGTGCGTGAATTCGTTCCAGGATGGCTCGAGCCGTGCTTCGGGGGCGTGGTCGTCGAGCCACCGGCCCAGCGCCCGATCGTCGTCGAACTGCGGAAAACACCAAAGGCCACCCCACAATCCGCTCGGAGGGCGTTGCTCCAGCAGCACCTGACCCTGGCAATCGCGCAGCAGCAGCATCTGCGTGCTCCGCTCGGGTAGCGCCTCACGAGGCTTGCCTTCGGGAAAGCGTTGCTCCTCGCCCCGTGCATGGGCAAGACAGACGTCGGCAAGAGGACACAGCAGGCAGCTGGGCTTGCCGCGGGTACAAAGCGTTGCGCCCAGATCCATCATCGCCTGAGTGTAGTCCGGCAGGCGTTCGTCGGGCGTGTAGTGCTCTGCCAGCCCCCACAGCGTCCGCTCGACCGCGGTCCGGCCAGGCCAGCCTTCCACGGCATGCAGTCGACTCAGCACACGTTTGACGTTGCCATCGAGAATCGCTGCACGCTCTCCCGTGGCGATGGCGATGATGGCCCCCGCTGTCGAGCGACCGATGCCTGGCAGAGCCGTCATGGCCTCGAGGCTGTGCACCGGAAGCTCGCCGCCATGCTCGGTGGCCACGATTTGGGCCGCCCGGTGCAGGTTGCGCGCCCGGGCATAGTAGCCAAGGCCGGTCCAGAGATGCAGCACCGCATCCTGCTCGGCGTTCGCCAGATCCTCGACATCCGGGAAGCGCTCCATGAAGCGCTCGTAGTAGGGAATGACGGTGGCGACCTGGGTCTGCTGCAGCATGATCTCGGAGACCCACACCCGGTAGGGGGTCTTGTGCTGCTGCCAGGGCAATGTCCTGCGGCCATGGCGATCGAACCAGTCCAGCAGGCGTGCACGAAAGGCCTCGGCCGTGAGATCGATGGAATCTGCTTGCTTCATGAACCTATGACCCACAATGCACCATAAAAAAAGCGCCGACCCGAAGTCGGCGCAACAACTGGCTTGCTAGTGATGCTCACTTGAACAGACCACGAATGGCATCGCCGAGTTCCCCGGCGGCGTCTTCTCCCAGCCGCTTCTCGAGTTCCTTGCCGATGCGTTCGCTGGCCTTGCGCTTGACCTCGTCCTGGGCCAGCTTGGAGAGGGACTCCTGGAAGGCCTCGCGATCGAAGGCACACCACGTCTTGGGTTCGCCATCCAGCGTGCCCTCGCAATGAACCGGAAACGGCACGCGCTCGAGGCGCGGATTGACGTTGCAGGCGGCATCCGCGGTATCCACGAAGCGCGCCCGAGCCTCGTAATCGAAGCGCTGGGTGGGCAAGTTCAACTCACCTTCGCCGCTGAGTTCGATGCCCGGGATGACGATATTCAGATCCTCGTTGTGCGCGACGCCATCGACCACCCGAACGCTGCCGGACAGGCGCTCGAAACGCGTGTCCTGGCTCCATTCCCGAGAGGTCGTCTCGCCTTCGAGCATGGCCACTACCGTGCACAGCTCCCGGGAGACGTTGACATCGAACACGGCGCCATCGGCCACCTGGAAATTGGCGCTGCCGTTGAGGTTGCGCAACAGGGTATCCAGGGCATTGGTCCTGGAGGTGAAGTCGCCGTCGAGGTTCAGACGGCCGCGCAGGGGCGATGGCTCGCCACTGAAGTCTTCGACCAGGGGCACGATCTGCACGTTTTCCAGCTGCGGCGCAAAGGTCCAGCGGATGGGGGTCTCACGCACGTCCAGACTGGCGGTCGTATTGAGTTCACCATCGTAGAGTCGGGCATCGAAGCTTTCCAGCCGGAGACGTCCCTCACCGCCCTTCAGCACCAGTTGCGGGCGCATCAGCGTCAGGTTCTTGACCTTGAGCTCGGTAAAGGACAGCTGGCCATCCAGACTCAGATCGCGCAGCGCCTCTACCGGCACCAGCTCGCCCGCCTCCCCTTCGGTCTGGGCCGTGGCAACGCCCACCGGCTCGAGCAGGGCCGTATCCTCGCCGGCATCGGATTCCTCGACCGGGGGCAGATAGGCGTCGAGATTCAACCGCTCCCCCTGAAGATCGAAGCGGTAGGAGCGACCATCGAGCCCCACGCTCAGCCGGCCATTCAGGGTGTTATCGTCGACGATCAGAGTCAGGTTGCTCAAGGTGGCCTGGCTCGCATCACCTTTGAGCGGGCTGGTCAGGGCCACATCCGACAACGCCTCGTCGTCAGCAGTATCCAGCTCGCTGCCGAAGCGCTCGAGCCAGGGACGCAGCGAAAGCGGGGCCAACTTGATTTGCCCGGTATAGCTCGGCGAACTCAGCAGGTTGGTGAAGGCCAGGGTGCCGGTCAGCTTGAGTCCCTCCTCGCTGGACAGCATCAAGTCATGTAGCTGGGCCGTCTGCTGCTCGGTATTCGCCTCGCCGGCAAAGCTCAGGTCCAGGGGCAGGGGCTCATCACCCAGTGCCGGATGCGCCAGGCTGCCCTCGAGTTCCGCGCCTTCGATGCGGTAATCCCCACTCTTGAGTTCACCCACGACCTGCTTGGCATTCAGTGAAAGCGTCTGGCGGCGCTCCGGCAGGTCTGCCATGTCGGTCCTCGTCTCGAGCTGGAGCCCCTCGAGAACATAGCGGCCATCGTCCAGGCCGAGACGCACCTTGCTCTTGAGGTCGACCTCGCTGGAAAGCGCCGGCGCAATGCTGTCGACCACGAAGTGACTTTCGACCGGGAAGGCATTGGCGGGATTGACATTGCTGCTGCTGATGGCCAGATCGCGCACCGTGACGTCCAGGTTGCTGCCCCGGTCGACATAGCTGATCTGACTGTTGCTCACCTCCACGCTGGCGATATCGAGGGCCACATCGGGCTCGCCCTGCTCCATGGCCGGGCCTGCCGAGGCAGGGGCCAGGGCCTGCTCGGCGCTCTCGTCCTGCAAGCGTTCAAGGAGCGCTTCCCAGTTGCCGCGCCCTTGCTCGTCGCGTATCAGATCGAGACGCATGCCATCCATCATCAAGCCGTCGATGGCGATCTCGCCGGACAGCAAGGGTGCAAAGGCCAGGCTGACCTCGGCGCTATCGATGGCGGCGAAAGGCGAATCTTCCGCGGATTGCCTGGGCAGCCAGGCCCGGGCATCCTCCACGCTGACCCCCAGCCTCGGGTAGAACGACCAGTTCAAGGGGCCTTCCAGGGCCAGTTCCAGGCCGCTCTGCTGGCGCACCGCCTCGACAAGACGGGGCTTGAGATCGTTAGGGTCGAAGAAGGTGGTCACGTAGACCACGGCGGCCACCACCACCAGGCCCAGCACGCCAATCACGGCCAATAGTGTTCGTACCAGCCCTTTCATCAAGTTCCTCCTGCCGCCAGCGGATTGAGTTCGAAATAGGTGCCGCTCGCCTCGAGCCGATAGCCCAGGCGTACCAGTAACAGTTGATCCTCCATCTGCAGATGCATGGCCTCGACCCGCAGCGCCTTGCCCTGGTCATGAGCCGCCTCGGAGATCAGTGCGAGCAGGCGCGATCCGATGCCTCGCCGACGCATGTTCTTGCGCACGCAGAAGTGGGCCAGCCACCAGGCCGCTGAGGCCTTGTTGACGCTGACGGCCGCGAGCAGCCGGTTATCGAACAGTGCGCAGCAGAATACACCGCCATGTTTCAGGTGTTCGCACACGAATTCATCGGCCGGCGCGGGCAAGCGTTCGCCAGGCGCGTCGTGATAGATGCGCGAAAGGTCGGCCCTGGCCTGGCTGTCCGCCACCCACCCTGCATGATCGACTTCCGTGAGCGTTACCGGCATGCATCTTCTCCCTTGACGCCAATGATCCTGACATTGCCCGGTCTTCTAGAGCCGCATTGTAGCGGATGGCCGTCACGATTCACTATAATGACTGGCCACGCCGAGAAAGCGTTCCTGATGAAACAAGGAGCGAACCTTGGCCTCCTGCGTCAGCCCGAATGGAGTCCCAGATGGAGACAGCCCGGCCGGAAAGCCCGGACATGCCCGAGCGCACCGCCAAGGTGTCTCGCGATACCCTCGAAACCCAGATCACCGTCAGCATGAATCTCGATGGTCAGGGACGCTTCGTCGCCGATACCGGCGTGCCGTTTCTCGAGCACATGCTCGAGCAGATCGCTCGCCATGGCCTCATCGATCTGGATATCCTGGCCAAGGGCGACCTGCACATCGACGAGCATCATACCGTCGAGGACCTCGGTATCACCCTCGGGCAGGCCTTCGCCAGGGCACTCGGTGACAAGCGTGGCATCCGTCGCTACGGGCATGCCTATGTACCACTGGATGAGGCGCTGTCTCGGGTCGCGATCGATTTTTCCGGGCGCCCTGGCCTGTTCATGGACGTCGAGTTCACCCGCGCCGCCATCGGGCGTCTGGACACCCAGCTGTTCTGGGAGTTCTTCCAGGGTTTCGTCAATCACGCCCAGGTGACGCTGCATATCGACAACCTGAAAGGCTTCAATGCGCATCATCAGGTCGAAACCATCTTCAAGGCATTCGGCCGCGCGCTGCGCATGGCGGTGGAGCGTGATCCCCGCATGGCCGGACAGATGCCCTCCACCAAGGGCAGCCTCTGACCCCTACCCTAATCCTGAGGAGCGAGCATGACGATCGCCGTCATCGACTATGGCATGGGCAACCTGCACTCCGTCGCCAAGGCACTGGAACATGTGACTCACGAGCACGTGGTGATTACCCGGGACCCTCGCGTCATCGCGGGCGCCACCCGGCTGGTCCTGCCCGGCCAGGGTGCGATTCGGGACTGCATGGGCGAACTCGAGCGTACCGAGCTGAAGGGCCTGGTCCTGGAATTGCTGGCGGTGCAGTCCAAGCCCCTGCTGGGTATCTGCGTCGGTCAGCAGATGCTGATGGAGAGCAGCGAAGAGAATGGCGGCACCTCCTGTCTGGGCTTCCTGCCGGGACGGGTCCGCTATTTCGACCAGCACCTGCGCGACGAACACGGCCAGCGTCTCAAGGTACCGCACATGGGCTGGAACCAGGTATGGCAACGCAACGACCACTCCCTCTGGGAAGGCATCGAGGACGGTTCTCGCTTCTATTTCGTGCATAGCTACTATGTCGAGGCCGAGCGTGACGCCGACATCTTCGGCATCACCCGCTACGCCGGCATCGACGCCCATGTCGCGACGGGTCGCGAGACGGTCTTCGCGGTGCAGTTCCACCCCGAGAAGAGTGCCACCAGCGGCCTGAGACTGCTCGAGAATTTCGTGAACTGGGCCCCCTGATGCCCGTTTGAAGGCCTCATGACGCCACCACGCTGAACATTCCTGCGGCGGCCACGACCGCCGCACTGACGAGGACACGACATGCTGGTTATCCCCGCCATCGATCTCAAGGACGGTCAATGCGTCCGCCTCAAGCAGGGTCGCATGGATGACGCCACTCGCTACGGCGACGACCCGGTGGCCATGGCCGCGCGCTGGGTCGAGACCGGTGCCCGCCGCTTGCACCTGGTCGACCTCAATGGCGCCTTCGAGGGCAAGCCGGTCAACGGCGAGGCGGTCACCGCCATCGCCCGCGCCTACCCGGATCTGCCGATCCAGATCGGTGGCGGTATTCGCTCGGCGGCGACCATCGAACACTACCTTGCGGCTGGCGTTTCCTACGTGATCATCGGCACCCAGGCAGTCAAGCAACCGGCCTTCATCGGCGAGGTGTGCCGCCTCTTCGAGGGCCATGTGATCGTCGGTCTCGATGCCCGGGACGGTTTCGTTGCCACCGATGGCTGGGCCGAGGTCTCGAGTCTCAAGGCCACCGAATTGGCCAAGCGCTTCGCCGACGCCGGCGTTTCCTCGATCGTCTACACTGATATCGCCCGAGACGGCATGATGCAGGGCGTCAATGTCGATGCCACCGTGGAACTGGCCCGAGAAGGCGGATTGCCGGTCATCGCCTCGGGGGGAGTGACCGATATCGACGACATCCGCCAGCTCGCCCGGGTCGCCGATCAAGGCATTCTCGGTGCCATCACGGGGCGCGCCATCTACGAAGGCAGCCTCGATGTCGCCGAGGCCCAGCGTCTGTGCGACGAGTTCACCGCCAAAGACCAACGGGAGGGCTGAGCATGGGCCTGGCCAAACGCATCATTCCCTGTCTGGATGTCGACGCCGGCCGTGTGGTCAAGGGCGTCAACTTCGTCGGCATCCGTGACGCCGGTGATCCCGTCGAGATCGCCAAGCGTTACAACCAGCAGGGTGCCGACGAGATCACCTTCCTCGATATCACCGCCAGTCACGAAGACCGGGACACCACGGTGGAGATGGTCAGCCATATCGCCGGCGAGGTCTTCATCCCGCTGACCGTGGGCGGTGGCATCCGCACCTGCGATGACATCCGCACCATGCTCAATGCCGGCGCCGACAAGGTGTCGATCAACACCGCGGCCGTGGTCAATCCTGGCTTCGTGCGCGAGGCGGCAGAGCGCTTCGGCAATCAGTGCATCGTGGTAGCCATCGACGCCAAGCGCGTCTCGGCCGAGGGCGAAGCGCCGCGCTGGGAAATCTTCACTCATGGCGGCCGCAAGCCCACCGGCCTGGACGCCGTGGAGTGGGCTCGCAAGATGGTCGACTATGGCGCCGGCGAGCTGTTGTTGACCAGCATGGACCGCGACGGCACCCGTGCCGGTTTCGATCTGGAACTGACCCGGGCCATCGCCGATGCGGTGCCCGTGCCAGTCATCGCCTCGGGGGGCGTGGGCAACCTCGACCACCTGGTGGAAGGTATCGCCGAGGGAGGTGCCGATGCGGTGCTCGCCGCCAGCATCTTTCACTTCGGCGAATACAGCATTCCGCACGCCAAGCGCTACCTGGCCGAGCATGGTATCGAGATGCGTCTGTGACAGGGCAAGGCAGGATTAGTCTAGCCGCTTGGCCGGGCGCTCAGTCCAGACTCAAGCCCAAGTTGCTGACGCCCTCGTTACGGCCCAGCCGACGCAGCGCCTTGAGACCGTCGCGGCCAAGCTCTGCCTCGACCTCATTGAGCACGGCCTCCTGGAATTCTTGCTCCTCCGCCATCAATGGATGCTCGCGCAGGCGGGCAGCGTTGCGCTCGGCGTCGTCATCTTCGCGGCCCTCGGTCATTTCGATGAACGCCTGCACGCCACTGCGGGAGACCTGACTGACCTCCAGCGGCGCCTCGGCGGCCTCGCCTTGCAGGGCATCGAGCACCGCGGCCAGTGCCACGACGGTCTCCGTGGCGCGGCGCGCCCCGAAACTATCGTCGTCGCCCGGCGGCTCGAGTTCCGCCAGCTTCTCCGCCTGACGAGCAAAATCGATACGCGCCTCGCGCACCTGGAGGGTTTCCCACACCAGGTCCAGGACGACACGCAAAGCCTGCACATCGCCCCACCCCGCCATCTGGGCATAGAGGGCGTAATTGGGCACCAGGCGTTCGCAAAGTGCGGCCATGAAGGCCAGCTGCTGGCGGCGGCTCAAATGGCGCAGCCGCGTCTTGAAGCCCTGTCGAGTCGACTGATTCATGGGTTCACCTTTCTTGAAGCGTCTCACGCACCGGCCGTCACGGCCATAGAAGCTCGGGGTTGACGCGCCCTTTGGCGTCGAACGCCACGCCCTCGGCGCGCAGTTTCTCGCGTTGCCGCACCGCCCCGCCATGCTCGGTGACCTTGAGTCCGGCATTGATCACCCGATGCCAGGGCAGATCGTGACCGCTGGGCAGATGCCCCATGGCACTGCCTACCGCCCGGGCAGTGGCGCCATCCGTCATCCTGGCGATGCGCCCGTAGGTGGTCACGCGCCCTTCGGGAATCTGCGCGACGATGGTGTAAATCTGCTCGAGCAGCTCGCCTCTCGCCATGGGAACATCTCGTGAACGGAATCGGTCAATACAGGCACTGGACGCTGCCGCCTCGCTTATTCATCATGATCGCATCATGCATATCTATTTTCTTCAGCACGCTGCCTACGACGGCCCGGCTCGCCTGGCCGACTGGCTCACCGGCATGGGCCATAGTCATAATGTCAGCCATCTCTATGCTGGAGAGGCGCCGCCGCGCCTCGAGGATTGCGACGGGCTGATCCTGCTCGACGGCCCCCAGGATCTCGACGATGTGGAACACCACCCTTGGCTCAAGCGCGAAAAGAAGCTCATCACCCGCGCTCTCAAGAGCGGCAAGCCGGTGCTCGGCATCGGCCTGGGGGCGCAACTGATCGCCGCGGGCCTGGGTGCCATCGTCTCTCGGGGCACCTATGCCGAGGTCGGCTGGCACCCGGTTACCCTGGCACCGGAAAGCCCCTTCGATCTGCCCGAACATTTCGAAGCCTTCCATTGGCATCGTGACATCTTCGGTCTCCCGGAGGATGCTCTGCCCTTGGGCGCCAGTTCGGCCAGCCCGGTGCAGGGCTTCACCTGGGACCAGGGCCGGGTCGTCGGCCTGCAATGCCGACTGGAGGTCACCCATGCCAGCGCCGAGGCCCTGCTCGCTCATATTCCCCAGGCCCTGGACACTCAGGGCCCTTATGTCCAGAGCCGCGAGGAGATCCTCGCCGATTCCCGTCGCTTCGATCGCCTCGCCGCACTGCTCGACCGGGTGCTGATGCGCTGGGTCATCAGTACCGCTTGAAAGCAACCAGGGCTATTGCTGCGTCTCGGCCGTGCCACGCTGCCATGCTTCGGCAAACGCCAGGCAACTCTCCCAGTCGCCGACATGCAGGTAGGTGCGGACGTTCTTCTCCAGCTGGTGGCGATACAATGGATCGTAATATTCGGTCAGAAGCGGCGCCAGCCATGCCTCGTGGGCCTGGATGTTGCCTCGTTCGTGCTCGCGAAAGGCCAGCTGCTGCAGGCGCGTCAATCTTGCCAGGCGCGCACTGCCCAGGCGCTTCTTGAGCCGACCGAGGGCATTGCCGAGCTGCTTGCGCATGAGCGTCCAACCCAGCCACTCGCCGTACTGACGGCGATAGATCATCCACAGATCCTCGATGTAATCCTTGTGGATACGCGCCAGCCGCCAATCCAGGGGCATTTCCACCCGAATTCGGGGCGCCCGCTCCATCGCCTGCCAGAACGTCAATGGGATATTGACGACGCCGATATGCCGGGATTCATCCTCCAGCACGCAGCCGCCGGAGACATCCATGAGACGTCTGGCCAGAGCGTGTTCGAAGTCGATCTGCGAGGGCGCCGGCAGCGGGTGACGCCCGAAGGCCGACCCCTTGTGCCGGGCGCAGCCTTCCAGGTCGATACCCGTTTCCAGGCGCTGCACCAGTTCAGTCTTGGCGCAACCGGTCAGGCCGCCGACGATGAGCATGGGACGCTCGGCGGCGGCGTCGGTGCGCGCACACAGGGCCCGACGCATGGCCTTCCAGCCACCACGGATACGCGGGCGCTCGATGCCGACCTCCACCAGCCACTGCTGGGCGGTTTCCGAACGCAGCCCGCCGCGAAAACAGTAGATCAGCGCGTCGGGATGCGCCTCGATCGCACGCTTCCAGGCAGAGATTCGCGACTGCCTGATGCTGCCGGTCACCAGCCGGTTGCCCAGGTCGATCGCCGCCTGCTGGCCGTAGTGCTTGTAGCAGATGCCCACCCGGCGGCGCTCCTCGTCATCCATCAGCGG
Organism: Modicisalibacter ilicicola DSM 19980; assembly: GCF_900128925.1. Lineage (GTDB taxonomy): Bacteria > Pseudomonadota > Gammaproteobacteria > Pseudomonadales > Halomonadaceae > Modicisalibacter > Modicisalibacter ilicicola. The sequence continues at coordinate 7,027 of NZ_FQUJ01000022.1, read as the reverse complement.
CAGGTTGATGGCACCGGGCAAGGCCCCTTCGGCAAACTCCACCGGTGCCCGCACGTCGATGAGCAGGCGATTCTCGCGCAGCAATTCGAGGCTCGGCTCGACCAGCGGTAGCTTCACCCCCGTACCTCGACCAGTGCCTCGCCTTCGGCCTTGATGCATTCGCCGAAGGATTCGAGCTGCACGCCGTAGGCCCGTCCGATGCGTTCGACATCGTCGGCCCAGGAGGGATGCACCGCCAGCAGCAGGCCACCGGAGGTCTGCGGATCGCACAGCCACTGCCAGTGTGCCTCGTCCATGGCCGGCAGCTTGGCGCCCAGCGCCTTGCGGTTGCGGGCGCTGCCGCCAGGCACCGCCCCCTGGCGACGATAGGCTTCGGCCTCGGCAAGGCGTGGCAGCCGCTTGTACTCGATACGTGCCTTGACGCCACTGGCGGCACACACTTCCGCGAGATGCCCTGCCAGCCCGAAACCGGTCACGTCGGTCATGGCATGCACGCCGGATACCCGGGCGAGTTCGGTGCCGATGAGGTTGGACTTGAGCATCGTCTCCCGGGCCAGACCATGATGGCCGGCCTGGAGCAGCCCCTGCTTCTCGGCGGTGGTCAGAAGCCCGACACCCAGGGGCTTGGTGAGATAGAGCAGATCCCCGGGCTCGGCCCCCTTGTTGAGCTTCAGGTGCTCGAGGTCCACCAGGCCGTTGACCGCCAGGCCGAAGATCGGCTCCGGGGCGTCGATGGAATGCCCGCCCGCCAGCGCCAGCCCCAGCTCGCGGCACACGGCCTGGGCCCCGGCGACCACGTCACCGGCGATGTCGGCACCGAGCTTCTCCAGGGGCCAGCCGAGAATGCCCAGGGCCAGCACCGGCGTTCCGCCCATGGCATAGACGTCACTGATGGCATTGACGGCGGCGATCCGGCCGAAGTCGAACGGGTCGTCGACGATCGGCATGAAGAAGTCGGTGGTGGCAATCATGCCGCGACCGTCGCCCAGATCGTAGACGGCGGCATCCTCGCGCCCCTGGTTGCCGACGATCAGCCGCGAACTGCCGGCCCCGGGGCCGGCCTTGGCCAGAATGTCATCGAGCACGTCCGGGGCGATCTTGCAGCCGCACCCGGCGCCGTGACTGTACTGGGTCAGTCGAATAGCACTCATCTAATAGCCTCTCCTTGCAGGCAATCCATGAATCAACCGTATCATAACGCTTCCAGCGCCTCGGCGAGCTTGTCGACGGCGATCACCTGCATGCCGGTGGGCGAGGACTTGGGAGCGTTGGCCCGCGGCACGATGGCGCGGGTGAAGCCATGCTTGGCGGCCTCGACGATGCGCTCCTGACCGCTGGGTACCGGGCGAATCTCGCCGGATAACCCGACCTCGCCGAACACCACCAGTTCACGGGGTAGCGAGCGGTTCTGCAGGCTCGACACGACCGCCAGCAGTACCGCCAGGTCGGCGCTGGTCTCGAGCACCTTGACGCCCCCGACCACATTGAGGAAGACGTCCTGATCGCCGGTGAACAGGCCGCCGTGGCGGTGCAGCACCGCCAGCAACATGGCCAGGCGGTTGGGGTCGAGTCCCACCGCCACACGACGCGGATTGCCCAGCGCCGACTCGTCGACCAAGGCCTGCACCTCGACAAGGATCGGCCGGGTGCCCTCCCAGACCACCATCACCAGGCTCCCCGGGGCCTGCTCTTCGGTACGCGACAGGAAGATGGCACTGGGGTTCTTCACCTCCTTCATGCCATGTTCGAGCATGGCGAACACCCCCAGTTCGTTGACCGCACCGAAACGGTTCTTCTGCCCGCGCAGGGTACGAAAGCGCGAGTCGGCCCCGCCCTCGAGCAGGAGCGAGGCATCGATCATGTGCTCGAGCACCTTGGGGCCTGCCAGGGTGCCATCCTTGGTCACGTGCCCGACCAATAGCAGCACGGTATTGGTCTGCTTGGCGAAGCGGGTCAGCGCGCTGGCGGACTCGCGTACCTGAGCCACGCCACCCGGCGCCGAGCCGATGTCCTCGAGGTGCATGGTCTGGATGGAATCGATGATCAGCACCTGCGGACGCTCGCGCTCGGCGACCCCGAGAATCGTCTCGACGCTGGTCTCGGCGAGCATCTTCAGCCCCTGGGTGGGCAGTTGCAGCCGATGGGCGCGCATCGCCACCTGGGAAAGCGACTCCTCGCCGGTGACATAAAGCGCACTGCGCTGCTGCGCCAGCTTGCAGGCCACCTGGAGCAGCAGCGTCGACTTGCCGGCCCCGGGGTTGCCCCCCAGCAGCACCGCCGATCCCGGTACCAGCCCGCCCCCCAGCACACGGTCGAATTCGCCGAAGGTCGACGAGAAGCGCGGCACCTCGGAAAGATCCACGGCGGCCAGGTCGATTACCTCGCGAGACACCGCACCGGCGTAACCACTGCGTCCCCCGGTCGCCGGGGCGACACCGGCACGTGACGTCGACAACCGCACCTCGGTCAGGGTGTTCCATTCACGGCAACTCGAACACTGCCCCTGCCATTTGCTGTACTCGGCACCGCACTCGGTGCATACGAAGGCACTCTTCGCTTTCGCCATGCCGGCTCCATCTCCACCACTGGAAGCTGTCATGCCCTGCAAACACCGGGGGCGGCCCTTGGCCGCCCCCGGTGAGTTCAGCGCATGACGCCATGTTACTGCTGACGCTGCAAGCGAAGCATCTCGCCATTTTCGAAACGGCGACGCTGAGGGTCGATCAGCTCGAGGGTATCCTCGTCGAGCTTGAGGAAGTAGTAGATCTGCCCCTCGCCCTCGGGCGTCAGTTCATAGACCGTGGCTTCGGGGTTGCTGGCGGTACCGCTGAGCACGTCCCACTGGCCCTGGTAGGTCTCGGTGGGAGGATCCTGCGGATGCTCACGATAGCTGGCATCGAGATTGAAGGTCCGCTCGGCATCGCTGGACTGCTCATCACCCTGCAGGGTGACATCGATGTCGATGCCCGCGCAGTTGCGACATGGCAGCGTGCCTTGATAGGTGACGCCCTGCTCCTCGGCACTGGTCATGCCGGGCTCCCCACCCTGCTGGGTGCCGGCGGCACAACCTGCCAGCAGGGCCAGCAACGCGGAGCCTGCCAGCAATGTCCTTATACGCATATCAATCCTCCTAACGATTGGACCTCGAGCCATCAACATGGCGTTCTCGCCTACAGAATAACGGCTAGCCACGCTCGATAACAGGGTTAGGACGACTTCGCTTGATCCAGGGTCGGATAGTCGGTGTACCCTTCGGCTCCGCCTCCATAGAAGGTCGCAGGGTCGGGCTCGTTGAGCGGTGCCTCCCGGCGGAAGCGTTCGACCAGATCCGGATTGGCGATATAGGGCCGGCCGAAGGCGGCCGCATCGCCCAGGCCTTCGGTGATGAGCCTCTCGGCACGCTCGGCGGTGTAATGCCCGCAGTAGATCAAGACACTACGGAAACGGTCGCGCAGATCACGCCGGAACTCATCGGTCAGTTGCGGCCCTTCGCCGGTCCAGTCGGGTTCGTTGACATGCATGTAGGCGATCTTGCGTAGCGACAGCTGCTCGGCCAGGTAGCGCATCATCGCCTCGGGCTCGTCGTCGGAGAGGCCGAATATCTCGATGAACGGCGACAGCCGGATGCCCACCCGATCGGCGCCAATCACTTCGCTGACCGCGTCCACCACCTCCAGCACCAGGCGTGCGCGGTTGACCACATTGCCGCCGTAACGATCGGTACGCCGGTTGGCGCCGCTCGCCATGAACTGCTGGAGCAGGTAGGCGTTGGCGGCATGCACCTCGACCATGTCGAAACCGGCGCGCTTGGCTCGCATGGCGGCCTTGCGATAGTCGTCGATCAACCCGGGAATCTCGTCGGTCTCCAGCGCTCGCGGAGTGCTGGTCGGATGCTGGCCGGCACTGCCATCGGCAAACTCGACGAAGCACTGCGCCCCTTCGCCACGCAGGGCGCTCGGCGCCACCGGCTGGCGGCCCTCGGGCTGCACCATCTCGTGGGAGACCCGACCCACGTGCCAGAGTTGCAAGGCCATGCGTCCACCGGCGCGGTGCACCGCATCGACGACCTTCTTCCAGCCGGCTTCCTGGGCGTCGCTGTAGATGCCGGGGGTGTAGACATAGCCGCGTGCGGTCGGCGAGATGTTGGTGGCCTCGCTGATGATCAGACCGGAATCGGCACGCTGGGCATAGTAGGTGGCCTGCAGGTCGCCCGGGATGCTGTCGGGGGTACGCGCCCGGGTCAGGGGCGCCATGATCACACGATTGGGAAGCTCGGCGCGGCCGAGCGTCAGGGGGGAAAGCAGCTTGTCGAAGGACACTCTTTATCTCCTCGGTACCGGAAAGTCGATGTGGACGCAGGTTACAGATGGAGATAGTTACGATGCTAATCAAGTCCGCCGCGCGATTGTTTTCCTCAAACACTGTCGATAGGCAAAGCGAATATCCGGCCTATTCCCGAATCAACTCGCATCCGGTTGCCTTTCGGGCCGCGCTATAGTGAAAGCCTTCAGGGGTTCGAAGCCCTGGACGGCCCAATGCGATACCCGGTCAATTGGCCTCCTCATCGATCTCCTGCTCGCTGGTCAGGCACTCTCTTTGGGCAACAAAGGCGGTTCAGAATAGCGCTCTTCCAGGTATTCGCAGATCGCCAGGGATTGGATCAGATGCTGTCATGGCGCGACCCCAGCCACATTCGCGAACACCAGAGCCAGGACCACCGGCATGATTACCAGGCTACCGAGGTTGCCGATCAGCACCAGTGACGCCACCTTGTGCGGCTCCTGGCGGTATTGTTCCGCCAGCAGGTAGTTGAGCACCGCTGGAGGAAGCGCCGCGAACACCCACAATGATGCGGCCTGAAGACCTTGCAGCTCCAGCAGCATGACGAGGGGCCAGGCCAGGATCAAGCCGCTGGCAGGACAGGCCACGGCGCCCAGCAAGCCGGTCCTCCAGTCGCCGAAATCGATATCGAGCATGCGCACCCCAAGGGCAAACAGCATCAGCGGAATGGCCACCCCGCCAAGCATGTTCAACGCCTCGAGCAACCAGGCCGGGAGCGATATACCGAGCAGGTTCACCCCCAGGCCGGCCAGGCTGGCGAGCACGATCGGCATGCGCAGTACCCGCCATGGCGGTGTGCGCGGATTGAGCATGTACAGGCCGACCGAGAAGTGCAGCAGCATCTCGATGACGAACAGCACCACGGCCGCGGGCAACGCTGCCTCGCCGAAGGCCAGCACCAAAAGAGGGATACCCATGTTGCCGGTATTGTTGAACATCATGGCGGGCAGGAACGTGCGTGGATTCAGCCGCAGTGCCTTGGTCAATGGCCACAGCAGCACACCCGACCCCAGCACGATGACGGCCGCCGCCAGCGCCAACGTCGCATACTCCTGGAGCGGCGCCTCGCGATCGGCAAGCACGGCAAACACCAGCATGGGCACGAACAGCTCCATGTTGAGGGTATTCAGCCCACGAATGTCCGGCGTGCGAAAACGCCCATAGAGCGTGCCGCAACCGGTGATCAGGAAGACGGGCAGCAGGGTCGAGATGATCTTTGCAAGCATGGCGGGATTCCGGCCAACACAAAGCCTGACAGACTACCATGATGGTGCTTGCGCAGTCCGTCTCGCCAGGTCACCATGATCGAAAGTCTACCCTGGTGATGCGAAAGCCCATGAGCAAGTTCTGGAGCCCCGAGGTGCGTGAGCTCACGCCCTATGTACCCGGTGAACAACCCCGCGAGCGCTTGATCAAGCTGAACACCAACGAAAACCCCTACCCGCCAGCGCCCGGTGTGGAACAGGCACTACGCGACTATCCCCTGGATCATCTGCGCCTCTATCCCGATCCGGAGGCCGCCGCGCTGCGGGAGGCACTGGCCGACGAGTTCGGTGTCGAGACGGAGCAGGTGTTCGTCGGCAACGGCTCCGACGAAGTGCTGGCGCTGTCCTTCCAGACCTTCTTCCGGCAGGACAAGCCGCTCACCATGCCGGCGATCACCTACAGCTTCTATCCGGTCTACTGCCGCCTGTATGGCATCGACTATCGCACCATAGCGCTGGATGACCGGTGGCGCATCCCCTTGCAGGCACTGGATGGAGAAAGCGGTGGAGTCGTCTTCGCCAACCCCAACGCGCCGACCGGCCACGGCCATGGCCGACGCGCGATCGCCGAGTTGCTCGAACGCGTCTCCGATTGCGTGGTGCTGGTCGACGAAGCCTATGTCGACTTCGGTGGCGAGACGGCGATACCGCTGATTCAGCATCACTCCAACCTGCTGGTCACCGGCACCTTCTCCAAGTCACGGAGCCTGGCGGGCCTGCGCCTGGGCTATGCCGTCGGCTCCCGGGAACTGATCGAAGGCCTGGAGCGGGTTAAGAACTCCTTCAACTCCTACCCCATCGACAGCCTGGCCATCGTCGCCGGTGTCGCAGCGCTCCGGGACCGCGAACACTTCGACGCCTGCCGGGAAAGGATCATCAGTACTCGGGAACAGACGCGGCGACGGCTGGAAACGCTGGGCTTCGAGGTGCTGCCCTCGCAGACCAACTTCCTGCTGGTGCGTCACGGCCAGCAGGATGCGGGGCAGCTTTTTACCGGGTTGCGCGAGCGCGGCATCCTGGTGCGCCACTTCAATACCGAGGCATTGCACGACTTCCTGCGCATCACCATCGGTACCGATGACGAAATGGATAGCCTGGTGGAAGCCTTGGAGGCCATTTGCCACTGACAGGTCACTTTCCTGGCGCCCACGAAAAACCCCCGACCTCGGGGAGATCGGGGGTTTGGGGAAGATGCCTGACGATGACCTACTCTCGCATGGGGAGGCCCCACACTACCATCGGCGCTGAGCGGTTTCACTGCTGAGTTCGGCATGGGGTCAGGTGGGACCCGCTCGCTATGGTCGTCAGGCGTAATCGGTAACAACCTGAATCTCGCTGACAATGCCCGAGGCGCTTTCGGTGGCCTCGGTGATACGACTCTCGTCTCCGGTATGCGCGCGTCGCGCGGGCCTGCTCACTGT
>NZ_FQUJ01000038.1 GCF_900128925.1 Modicisalibacter ilicicola DSM 19980 | reverse complement strand
AATAGACCCGAAACCGGGCGATCTATCCATGGCCAGGGTGAAGGTTGAGTAACATCAACTGGAGGCCCGCACCCAAGTATGTTGAAAAATGCTGGGATGAGCTGTGGATCGGAGTGAAAGGCTAATCAAGCCCGGAGATAGCTGGTTCTCCTCGAAAGCTATTTAGGTAGCGCCTCACGTATCACCGCCGGGGGTAGAGCACTGTTTCGGCTAGGGGCCCATCCCGGGTTACCAACCCGAGGCAAACTCCGAATACCGGTGAGTGCAGCGTGGGAGACACACAGCGGGTGCTAACGTCCGTTGTGAAAAGGGCAACAACCCAGACCGTCAGCTAAGGTCCCCAAATGCTGGTTAAGTGGGAAACGATGTGGGAAGGCGAAGACAGCTAGGAGGTTGGCTTAGAAGCAGCCATCCTTTAAAGAAAGCGTAATAGCTCACTAGTCGAGTCGGCCTGCGCGGAAGATGTAACGGGGCTAAACCAGCTACCGAAGCTACGGGTGAGCGTGCATCACTTAACGCTATTCGCTTGGCGTCGCGAAGCGACGCCCAAGCGCTTCCCGAACGTTGAGTCGGGAAGTAGACAGGATGAGTGGCGTTAAGGATGCACGCTCGCGGTAGAGGAGCGTCGTGTAGGCCGATGAAGGTCCATTGAGAAGTGGGCTGGAGGTATCACGAGTGCGAATGCTGACATGAGTAACGACAAGGGATGTGAAAACCATCCCCGCCGGAAGACCAAGGGTTTCTGTTCGACGTCAATCGGAGCAGAGTGAGTCGGCCCCTAAGGCGAGGCCGAAAGGCGTAGTCGATGGGAAACGGGTTAATATTCCCGTACCTTGCGTGATTGCGATGGGGGGACGAAGAAGGCTAGGTGAGCCGGGCGTTGGTCGTCCCGGTGAAAGTGCGTAGGCCGAGGGCTCAGGCAAATCCGGGTCCTCAAGGCCGAGACACGAGACGAACCGCCCACGGGCGGGAAGTCATCGATGCCCCGCTTCCAGGAAAAGCCTCTAAGCTTCAGATCACGCAAGACCGTACCCCAAACCGACACAGGTGGTCAGGGTGAGAATCCTAAGGCGCTTGAGAGAACTCGGGTGAAGGAACTAGGCAAAATGGTGCCGTAACTTCGGGAGAAGGCACGCCGGCGTCAGGTGAAGCCCCGTGCGGGTGGAGCCGAGGCCGGCCGAAGATACCAGGTGGCTGCAACTGTTTATTAAAAACACAGCACTCTGCTAACGCGTAAGCGGACGTATAGGGTGTGACGCCTGCCCGGTGCCGGAAGGTTAAGTGATGGTGTTAGCGCAAGCGAAGCACTTGATCGAAGCCCCGGTAAACGGCGGCCGTAACTATAACGGTCCTAAGGTAGCGAAATTCCTTGTCGGGTAAGTTCCGACCTGCACGAATGGCGTAATGATGGCCACGCTGTCTCCACCCGAGACTCAGTGAAATTGAAATCGCAGTGAAGATGCTGTGTACCCGCGGCTAGACGGAAAGACCCCGTGAACCTTTACTATAGCTTCACACTGGACGCTGATGTTGCTTGTGTAGGATAGCTGGGAGGCTA
>NZ_FQUJ01000020.1 GCF_900128925.1 Modicisalibacter ilicicola DSM 19980 | reverse complement strand
GCGAGCTCCTACAAAAGCCCAGATCTCGGGTGCTGGTGGGGGGCCCGACTCATCGGGCGATTCTGGCCAACCCCTCGCTCGCTGAAGCGAGCTCCCACAAAAGCCCAGATTTCGGGTCTGGTAGGAGCCCGATGCATCGGGCGATTCTGGCCAACTCCTCGCTCGCTGAAGCGAGCTCCCACAAAAGCCCAGATCTCGGGTCTGGTAGGAGCCCGATTCATCGGGCGATTCCGGCCAACCCCTCGCTCGCTGAAGCGAGCTCCCACAAAAGCCCAGATTTCGGGTGCTGGTGGGGGCCCGATTCATCGGGCGATGCCGCGCAGCGGCGCCGGCGGCGTCACGCCAATTTGCAATGGCCTTTAAAAAAAGACGAGGACCGACTACTCGGTCCTCGTAGCCTTGGCTTCATCATTTCGATGCCGGTGCCTATCTGCCCCGGGTCGGCGGGTTGTCTGCATCCATGTCGGCTTTCGAGATGTCCCGGTCCGCGGGCGTTTTCGGATCGGTCGGCGAATTCGGCATTGCGCCGGGCGCGCTGGTAGAAGAAGGACGCTGTGTCGACGAGGTGCTCGGTGTACTTGGAGCACTGCTGCTCGTGCTTGCGGAAGTGCTTGAGGCCGAGGATGAATCAGGTGCTTCCTGTTTCGCCCGTTCGGCCTTTTCGTGCACCTTGGCCTGAGCCTTGTCGGCGTGCTTCTGGCCTTCCTCGGCAGCACGGCCGACAGCCTTGTCGCGCATGTCTCCGAACTGTTCATCCTCGATTCGGGTCGAGGGTAGCAAGCTGCCCAAAGCGGCACCGATCGCTACGCCCAGGGCGCCTGCGACCAGAGGATGCTCCTGGATGAAGTGGGAGGTCTGGGCGCCGGCCCCTTGCGCCCGATACGACATGCTGTGCATGGCCGAGCGGGAGCCGCTTTTCATCTGGGAGGTTTTATCCCGCAGGTTGTCGGACATGCTCTGGGCGCCCCCTTTCACGCTGTCCGACATGTGCTGGGCCCGCCCTTTGACATTGCCGCCCATATGCTGGGCCTTCTCCTTGGCGGCACTCATCTTGCCTTGTCCACTGCCGTGCCGGGTAGTTTCCGGGTGGCCGGCCGGCCCCGTGGTGTGGGCAGCAGGCGGTACCTGGGTCGTGGGCGGCACTCGGGTAGAAGTGGTCGGTGTGGACGTCTCAGCCGGCACGGGGGGGTACGCCGCATGAGACGCCTCCTCACGGGGTCGAGTTCTGGGCGATCGATACGACGACTGGTTGGCGTTGCGTTGTGACAACATCAGCCAACCCAGCCCGATGCCGGTCAGCATCACCGGCACGGGATTCTGCTTGATGGATTCGCCGAGATTTCTGGCGAAATCGTTGGCACCGCCGCTGCGAACGTAATTCAGGGTGGTATTCACCAGTTCTTCAGGCGAAAACTTTTGTTCGAGTTCATGCAAGGTTTCGTCCAGGCGTTCGCGATGCTGTTCGATATCGGATTCGATTTCACCCGGGCTGCGCTGTTGGGTTTGGTCGTTCATTTCAGCTGCTCCTTGGCCTGGCCTTGATGGTGTTGCGCTAGCTGCTTGTCGTTGCGAACGCTGGCTATCGTCCGGTCGGGCTTGAGGTTGGTGGCCTTGAGCTTTTTCTTGCCGCTTTGCAGCATGATGAACCCGATAATGACCACGATACCGCCCACGATCAGTGCGGAGAGCCATGGTGTCGTCTCGGGAGGAAGCACCGTATTGAGTCCGAACACCGCCGCGGCAAGCAATACCAGAAAGCCGCACATCAATACGGCCCCCGCGGCAGCGATGGCACCGATGCCGGTTCCCGCCTGGGAAGCCTTCTCGGACATCTCGGCCTTGGTCAGCTCCACTTCGTTGCGGACCAGGGCCGTCACTTCGTGCGTCAGGTTAGAGATCAGCGTGCCGAAGGAAGAACTCTCGCGCGGGGTTCTGTTTTCTGTATCCATATCGTTTAGCCTCCCTGGCTAATTCCTTGATTGCGCCATCCGCTATCGGGTTGCTATCGCCATATCTATTGTCACTGACTCGGCAGAAACACGATTGTCATCAGGGGGGAGTGTTCGTGATGTCGTGCTCATTGGAAAGGGAAGTGGTAGAAAAGGAAGGGGTGTCCCGATTCCTTGCATTCGAGCTGTTGAGAAAGCGCGCCATCAGGAAGCCTGCGGCAACAGCACCGCCGATGAACACTGCGGGCTGGCGACGGCTATAATCCTGAACCTGGTTCATCAAGGTGCCCAGATCCTTTTCGCGCAATCGTTGCGAGATGGCATCCGTGCAGCGGGCGATGTTGTTGGCATAACCGGAAAAATAGTGCTGATCCTGCTGGTCGAATTCCTTGGCCATCTTGCGAAAGACCGAGGCGAACTTTTCCGCTTCATTCGCCGCCACTTCCTTTTGCTGATCGAACATGCCCTCGGCCTGCTGACGAGCGGCATCCTTGACCTCATGAGCCGACTGTCTCGTCCGTTCCCTGGCCTCGTCCTTGGCAGAAGATGACGAACTGGGGTCCGTTCGATTTTCCGGATCGATCATGTGAGCGTCTCCCTACTTGATCCAGGTTAATAACTCAGAGAAAACAATGAGCTTCCAGCTGCTCAAGCATGTTTTCATCTAGACACAATGAAATGTAGTTACTACACAATGGGTGTCAACCAGGTTTTGGCGACGATAATGAATGAAAAGCCGAGGGTCTTCGTTTCATTGCCCCTCGTTTGTCACCACCCTTCTTGGAGACTGCTCGGAAGTACCAAGAAAAACCTGCCTTCGAAAGGATTCGAACATGCGAAATGGAGAAAAGACTGATGATCCTCGCGGACGCGAGGCCGAGAAGCCTGCCCAGATACCCAGGAAAGGGTGGTGGGACATTGCCAAGCGCGTCAAGGAGGAGGTCGACAACGACCATGTCGCCATGATAGCTGCAGGCATCGCCTTTTATGGCCTGCTGGCAATCTTTCCCGCGATCGTTGCCCTCATCTCGATCTGGAGTCTCGTCTTCGATCCTCAGCAAATCACTCAGCAGATCGCCTCCGTGGGCAACCTTCTGCCTCAGCAGGCTGCCGATATCATCAATCAACAGGCGCGCAAGGCCAGCTCGAATGCCGGGGCCGGTATTGGTCTGGCGGCGCTGGGTGGATTGCTCCTCACGCTCTACAGCGCTTCCAAGGGCACCAAGGGATTGATGGAGGGATTGAACATCATCTATGACGAGCAGGAGGCGCGAGGGCTGCTCAAAAGAACGTTGGTGACGTTGCTCCTGACCCTGGGGGGCATGCTAGTGGCGATCGTCGCCTTGGGCAGCATCTTGCTCATACCGGCTCTCGTGAAGTTGCTGGGCTTGCCCGAGCCTCTTGCCACGCTCATCAACCTGGCGCGTTGGCTGCTGTTGCTGATCATGCTCATGGTGTCACTGGCCATTCTCTACCGTTACGCTGCGGATCGTGACGAACCGCGCTGGCAGTGGACGAGTGTCGGGGCTGTCGCCGGCGTCGTGCTCTGGTTGCTTGGGTCGATAGCCTTCTCGATCTACGTGCGCAATTTTGGTAGTTACAATGAAACCTACGGGTCGCTGGGCGCGGTGGTCATCCTGCTGATGTGGTTCTGGCTTTCGGCCTTCATCGTCTTGCTGGGCGCTGAACTCAACAGCGAAATGGAACGGCAGACGCGCCGAGATACCACGAAGGGCAAGCGTGAGCCCCTGGGAAAGCGCGGCGCCCATGCCGCGGACACGGTGGGCGAGAAGCGGTCTTGATCAAGCCTTCACGCTTGCAATGGTCCTGGAAGCGAGATGCCGGGCAAGCCCGGCATCCGTGTCTTGAACAGATCGAACTGAGGGCGTCAGAACTCTTCCCACTCGAGTTCCTGTTCCTCTTTCCTGGACTTGGCGGGCGCCTTCTTCTGCGCGATCTGCTTGCCGGCGGTCGAGGCGTGCGACGCCTGCTTCGCTGTCGCATCCGGCAGGGCTGCCGAGTGCTGGCGTGCGTTACCGAGAGCGGCAGGACGCCGCGCGGCCTCGTCGGCCAGGCGGAAGGTCGAGACCGCCTTCTCGAGCTGCTCGGCCTGTTCCTCGAGGGAGGAGGCGGCCGCGGCGGCTTCCTCGACCAGGGAGGCGTTCTGCTGGGTCACCTGATCCATCTGCGAGATCGCCTGGTTGACCTGCTCGATGCCGGAACTCTGTTCCTGGGAGGCGGCGGAGATCTCGTCCATGAGGTCGGTGACGCGGCGCACCGAGGCGACCACGTCTCGCATGGTGGCGCCGGCGCTTTCCACCAGGGTCGAGCCTTGCTGCACCTGGGCGGCAGAGGCTTCGATCAGTGCCTTGATCTCCTTGGCGGAATCCGCGCTGCGGCTGGCCAGGTTGCGCACCTCGGAGGCCACCACGGCGAAGCCGCGGCCCTGCTCGCCGGCGCGCGCCGCCTCGACGGAGGCGTTGAGCGCCAGGATGTTGGTCTGGAAGGCGATCGAGTCGATGACGCCGATGATGTCGGTGACCTGCTGGGAGCTGGCGGCGATGCCGTGCATGGTGGTGATCACCTGCTCGACCACTTCGCCTCCCTTGGTGGCCGCGCTGGAAGCTTCGTTGGCCAGGGTGTTGCCCTGACGGGCATTGTCGGCGTTCTGCTTCACCGTGGTGGTCAGCTCTTCCATGCTGGTGGCCGTCTCTTCCAGCGAGGCCGCCTGCTGCTCGGTACGTGACGAGAGATCGGTGTTGCCGCTGGCGATCTCCCGGGCGCCGATGTGGATCGAGCCGCTGCTGTCGCGCACCGTGGCGATGGTCTTCGATAGCCCGCCTTGCATCTCTTTCATGGCCGTGAACAGCTGGCCGATCTCGCTGCGGCCGTAATCGTCGATCTTGTGGGAGAGATCACCCCGGGCGATGTGCTCGAAGTGCTGCACGGCTTCCTGCAGCGGCCTGATCACGGCACGGACCATGCCCATGCGCACCAGCAGCACGATGCCGATGGCCAGGATCAGTACGACAAGCTGGACGACTTCAACGGTATCCGTGTAAGCCATGTGGTTATCCATCAATTCATTGCCACGATCATCTGCATAGCGCATGAATTCCTCGGTGACTTCTTCGAAATATGTTCTTAGCTCTTCGACTTTAGGTGCCAGGGCGCGAAAAGCTTCGATGTCTCCTTGCGCGAGTGCTGTGCGTTGTAGGTCGAGTCCCTGAGTCATGAGATTGTTATAAGCCTGCTCGATGACATCGGCAAACTTTTGCCTCTCTTTCTCCTTGGGTTCCGCGAGGTAGCTTGTGAAGAACTTATCTGCTTCAACGAACTCAGCTTCGGAGCCGGCAAGAGTTTTCTCGGCGTCCGTCGTGCGGCCTTGAGCTGTGTAATCGATGAACTCTTGAAAGTCCAGCATTGCATCGGCAATGCCAACCCGAGTGCGGTTGATAGCATTGAGTTGGTCCACATTGAGGCTATCGAGCTGGTCGATAGCCTGCTCACCCTCCTGATTAGTGATATAGCCCATTCCCGCTACACCCAGTATCAGCAAGGTGAACAGGGCAAGCACCAGGGTCAGGCCGGTCTTTACGGTGATATTGTGTATGAAGCGGCTCATGAGTCTTCCTTTCATTTCTTCTTTGTTGCAGAAAAAGAGGGTTTTATTGGTCCTGCTTTTCCAGGATCTTCACGGAACAAGTCTTCCATGAATCCTGGTTTTTTCATTGCGTACCTGTGCCACCCCTTGGCGAACGATGCTCGCCGGTCATAATGAATCCGGTGAAGAGTATCGGCCTGGCCAAGGCGATAGTGAATGTCTCGAATGTAAAACATTGCAAAAGCTTGATTTGCGTATCGATGGCGTCGTCCAGCCCTCCTATTTTTAATAAAATTACTTGATGAGATTGTAAAATTAATTCTTTGATCATGTTTTTCTCTGTCTCAAGGGCAGGTATCGACACGGGAGGAAAGGACTTTAGTTAATCAAAGTATAATTTGATTTATTTTTGCTATATGAAAATGCTCGGAAGGAGGATTTTTCGGGATAAGGCGACAACCTGTTGAAGCGACTGGTTTTCCTGTCTAGCCCCGGGAAGACGGTGATGAGTATTGTTCATCACAGGTTATGTGAATGTTTTGCCTTGAGGTTCTAGGCTTTGAATACACTCGAGAGCAGGAGGAAGGCTATGGAGTGGCTGAAGGAAATTTCGCGCTACCTCATCGACCGTCGCCTCAAGCTGGCCAGCGCGGAGTCCTGTACCGCGGGGCTGATCGTCTCGGAGCTGGCCAGTATCCCGGGTAGCGGCCAGGCGCTCGACTGCGGGCTGGTCGTCTACTCCCCGGAGGCCAAGAACCGTTATCTCGCGGTGAGCTACGAGACGATCGAGCGCTACGGCCTGACCTGCGAGGCCACCTCGCGGGAGATGGCCCTGGGGGCGCTGGACAACAACGATGCCGATGTCGCCATTGCCAATACCGGCATCGCCGGCCCCGATTCCCATGAGGGGATCCCGGTGGGGACGGTCTGTTTCGCCTGGGCGTTTCGCCACGAGGGCAAGAAATACCTCTACAGCGAGACGCGACGCTTCAGCGGCGACCGCAACGAGGTGCGCCTGGCGGCCGCCCATCATGCGCTGGCGCGCCTCGTACCGCTTCATCGCGGTGTGCTTGAAGGCAAGGCGCCGCCATTGTGACCATGGCGCGTTTTGGCATGAATTCGCCCATGGAAAGGGAACGTGAAGGGAGGCATTCGGGATGACCCAGGAGAGGGACGATATTCAAAAGCGCATCATCGACGAACTCGCCGTTCGGGCCTCGATCGACCCGAGGCAGGAGATCGAGCGTCGCTGCGAGTTCCTGTGCGAGCGCATGATTGCCACCGGCCAGCATGGGCTGGTGCTCGGCATCAGTGGCGGGGTCGATTCGACGGTGGCAGGGCGATTGGCCCAGATGGCCGTGGAGCGGGCGCGCGCGAAGGGCGTGAAGGCTCGTTTCTACGCCCAGCGCCTGCCCTATGGCGAGCAGCCCGACGAGCACGAGGCGCAAGCCGCCATCGACTTCATCGCCCCGGACGAGGTGTTGACGACGAACATCCAGCCGGCCAGCGATGCCATGCTCGATGCCCTGGAGAAGGGCGGTCTCGCCTTCGAGGACGAGCATCACCGGGACTTCGTGCTGGGCAACATCAAGGCGCGCCAGCGCATGATCGCCCAGTACGCCGTGGCCGGCGCGAAAGGGGCGCTGGTGGTGGGCACCGACCAGGCCGCCGAGGCGGTCATGGGGTTCTTCACCAAGCATGGCGATGGTGCCTGCGATCTCGCACCCATGACCGGTCTGACCAAGAGCCAGGTGCGTGAACTCGGGCGCGTCCTGGAAGCGCCGAGCGAACTCGTCGAGAAGACGCCGACGGCGGATCTCGAATCTCTCAAGCCCCAGCTTACCGACGAGGATGCCCTCGGGGTGAGTTACGCCGAGATCGACCGCTTCCTGCAGGGCCAGGCGGTGGGCGACGAGTCCTTCCGGACCATCATCGAGGCGTATCGCCGCACCGCCCATAAGCGGGAGTTGCCCGCTACCCCCTGAGCCTGTCTGATCGATCAAGCCATGGAGCTGGCGAACCATGAAAGAGATCAATATCGTGCTGGCCGCCGCCGGGGGGCTGATATTGCTGCTGGGGCTGCTGTCGCGGCCGATCGATCGTTCCTGGCTGTCGCCCCCGCTGCTGGCGTTCTGCCTGGGGGTGGCCCTTGGCCCCTTCGGGCTGAACGCGCTCGATCCCGCGGCCTGGGGTGACGAACAGCGTCTGCTCGAGGAGGCCACGCGCCTCACCCTGGGCATCAGCCTCATGGGAATCGCCTTGCGCCTGCCTGCCAGGTTCCCGTTCGAGCAGTGGCGCCCGCTGGCGGTGCTGCTGTGCATCGCCATGCCTGCCATGTTCCTGGTCAGTGCCTTGCTCGCTCACTGGGTCATCGGCGCCTCCCTGCTGGTGGCGCTGCTGATCGGGGCGAGCATCTGCGCCACGGACCCGGTCATCGCCTCGTCGATCGTCACCGGCGGCGTGGCCCGGAAGCACCTGCCCGGCGGCTTTCGGCACCTACTTTCCACCGAGTCCGGCGCCAACGACGGGCTGGCCTACCCGCTGGTATTGCTGCCCATCCTGCTCCTGACCAAGCCGACGCAAACCGCCTGGCTGGAGTGGTTCGCCATGGTCTGGCTCTGGGAAGTGGGCGGCAGCGTGCTGATCGGGGCGCTGCTCGGGTGGTGCGCAGGCGAGGCATTGAAGTGGGCGGAGCGCAGGCGCTTCTTCGACCAGCCGTCGTTTCTGGCGGTGACCCTGGCCCTGACGCTTCTGGTGCTCGGTGTGGGCAAGTTGCTGGGCACCGACAGCATCCTTGCGGTATTCGCCGCCGGGATCGCCTACGACCAACGGGTGGGCGGCAAGGATCGTGGCGAGGAAGAGAACGTGCAGGAGATGGTCAACCTGTTCTTCACCATGCCGGTGCTCGCCCTGTTCGGTCTGATGGCGCCGTGGCATGAATGGGCGGCCCTCGGATGGAGCGGCTTGCTGCTGGCCATACTCGTGCTGGTGCTGCGGCGTCTGCCCGCGATCCTGCTGCTCCGTCATTGGCTGCCGCCGGTGCGCGAGCGCAATATTGCACTGGTCATGGGCTGGTTCGGCCCGATCGGTGTCTCGGCGCTGTTCTATACCGTGCTGGCGGCCAGTCGCTCGGGGAACGACCTGGTGTGGGTCGTGGGCAGCCTGTGCGTGTTCGCCTCGATCGTTGCCCACGGGGTGACCGCCGCACCCTTCGCCCGGCTGTATGCCCGCCACGCCAAGACCTGATCAGAGGATGAACGGTGCAAACACTCGTGCTGTAGGTCATCACCACCGCCCTGTTCCTGGGGCGCGACCTTGACGGCGGTTTCCGCCTGGCTCGGGGTCGTGCTGACCCGCTTGATAGTGCCGTCGTGAGCCGTGTCCGTGGAATCTCGTGTAGACTGGTCCGTCATGTCATGCATCGGCCACGGGAGCATCAGCGTGTTGGAACCTGTCGATCGACAACGGCGTGAAAGGTTGCTCCAGGGGGTAGAGCAGGCCGGGCGTCAGGTGATGGCCATCTACCGGCGCGATTTCAGCGTCGAGTCCAAGGCCGACGATAGCCCCCTGACCGAGGCCGATCTGGTGGCTCACCGCTGCCTGATGGAACTGCTCCAGGACGTGCTGCCCGGCGTTCCCGTGCTCTCCGAGGAGTCCGATCTGGCGGCCTACGAGGTTCGCCGGCAATGGACGCGTTACTGGCTGATCGATCCCATCGACGGCACCAAGGAGTTCATCAAGCGCAACGGCGAATTCACCCTGAACGTGGCACTGATCGAGGGATGCGTGCCGCGCTTCGGGGTCGTGCATGCCCCTGCCCTAGGAACCACCTGGTGGGGGCAGCAGGGTGAGGGGGCGTTCAGGATCGACGATGGCCGGAGCCGAGCGATCGAGGCCCGCCAACTGCCCGACCCCGCGCAGGAACCCTGGAAGATCGTCGGCAGCCGCTCCCATGGCTCGGCGGCATTCGAGGCCTTCTGCCGGGCGTTGCCGGCCCACGAACGGGTGACCATGGGCAGTTCGCTCAAGCTGTGCCTGGTGGCCGAGGGGGCCGCCGATCTCTACCCGCGCCTGGTGCCGACCTGCGAGTGGGACACCGCCGCGGCCCACGCCGTGGTGCTCGCGGCAGGGGGCGACGTGCTGGAGGCGCAGACCCTCGCGCCGCTGCGCTACAACCGCAAGGAGAGCCTCTACAACCCCGATTTCATCGTCTGCAGGGGGCGGGACGAGCGCTGGATCGAGGCGCTTCGCACTGCGTTACGCTCGGTTGACATGTAGGTCAATTAGAAAGTCATTGTGTCGCAAGGTAACCGCGAGAGCGGATTGTGTGTTTCCTCGACAAACTGAGCTCTTTTTGCCTTCTTGTTTGCACCATCGCCGCGGCTGCCATGGCCCACAATGATTATCTCAAGTGGACCCTTTGCCGAGCAGCCCATGATCGCCAAGCCCCCTGTGGCGTATTCCCAGCGGTACTACGAAAAGACCCTGCTCAGTGCCAACCGCTTCCTGGGCCTGCCCAATCCGGTCTGGAGTTCGATCATTACCCTCATGCTCGGTTTGACGGGGTGGTTCGCCAGTGGCCTCGAGCTGTCGAAGTACATCTCGGAATACACGGTCTGGCTCGTCGGGGTGGCGATCCTGATCTGGGTGCTGCTGAAATGCATCACGCCGAGTCGTCGTCGACTCAAGCAGGCGGCCCTGGAAGAGCACCAGGCCGAGGTACTGCAAGTCGCCAGGCAGTACGGTATCGACCCGACCAGCGTACGCTTCGTCGACAGCGAAGAGGAGCGACAGGAGGTCGAATGCGGCCCGCTGCCCATGACGGCCAAATTGCCCTGATACCGACTTTTACCGATTCTTACCAATGACGCCTGGCCAGTGGCCAGGCGTCATTCGTTGACGCAGGGCGGCACGCCGATGCCTGCGCCTGCTTGCTATACGCCGACTTCGCCACCGTCCTTGCGCTGAATGACGATGGTGGAGGAGCGGGGCCGCACGGGGTTTCCCGAGGGGGTGGCCTGGGTGGCGTCTTCATCATGAGGCCAGTTGGCCGGATGCTGCACGTTGACGAAGATCGAGGTGTGATCCGGCGTGGCAGCAAAGCCGGTGATCTCACAGCCGTTGGGGCCCACCAGGAAGCGCTTGAGGTGTTCCTGGGTGCGCGTGTCGAGGGTGGTGGCATACCCCTCTCGGGTGGTCACCTGGGAGGGGATCACCGCCAGCATCTGATCGTTGGTGTACTCGGCGACGGCATTGTCGCTGTTGTCGGTCTGGATCCAGAGGATGCCGCGCGGGTCGAACATCAGCCCATCGGGGCTGGCGAACTGGTTGGCCTGGGTCAGCGCCGACCGGTTGATGTAGTCGGGGGCCTTGGCGTGGGCACCGAACACGAAGATCGTCCAGCGGAAACTGCCGTCGTCACCCTCGCGCCAGCGAATGATCTGGCCGTTTTCGTTACGCGGGCGGGGGTTGGGGGCATTGAGCTGGTCGATTTCTCGCTCGTCGTTGTTGGTCAGTGTCATGTAGACATCGCCATTGTGCGGGTCCACGTTGCCCCATTCCGGCCGGTCCATGGGCGTCGCTCCTACCAGGTCGGCGGCCCGGGCGGTATTGAGGATGATCTCCGGCAGCTCGCCCAGTTCCTTGCCCAGGGTACTGTAGTTCTGCTGGGTGGGGGCGTCGGGAGTCAGGGGAAGCCACTGGCCGGTGCCGTCGTCGTTGAAGCGGGCGACATGGAGCGTGCCCTTGTCCATGTACTTGGCGCCGGTGGCCAGCCGATCCCGGGGGTCGGCATCGGCGGGGTCCCAGTTGGCCTCGGAAACGAACTTGTAGATGTATTCGAAGCGGGCATCGTGGCCTGAATAGAACACCACCGGCTTGCCCGGTTCCAGCTTGCCCGGCCAGCATCCCTCGTGGCGAAAGCGCCCCAGGGCGGTGCGCTTGACGGCGCGACGTTGACCATCGAAGGGGTCGATCTCGACGATGTAGCCGAAGGTGCTGGCCTCGTTGCGATAATCTTCACGAGGGTCGTCGCCCCGTGGTGTCAGGTCGAAGCGGGCGAATTCGCCGTCCTTCTCGCTGCCATCGCCGGCGGCGGTTTCCCAGCCGTAACGCGACTGCTCGGTGGGGATTCCCAGGCGCTGCTGGTCCGCGGGAAGCGTCTCGGCGCGATTGACGAAGATGTCGGGCCAGTTTTCCTCGCAGGTCAGGTAGGTGCCCCAGGGCGTGTAGCCATTGCCGCAGTTGTTGTTGGTGCCTCGGGCCCGGGTTCCGTCCCTGGAAAAAGCCGTCTTGACGTGGTCCGTACCGGCCAGGGGGCCGGCCAGGTCCATCACGGTGGCGCTGGTGTAGCGACGATTGAGCGGGTCGTCGCTTGCGACGCTCCATCGGCCCTCCTTTTTGGTGATGCGCACCACGCTGACGCCGTGCGCATTGATCTCCTTGCGCACCTCGTCCGCCGGTCGCTGGCCCGTCTCGCTCTGGGTTGGCCCGTCGGGATGCAGGGCCCGCTGGTCGATGTATTCGTTGTTGACCAGCAAAAGGCCATCGTCGGAGCGGCCATCGATGGGGAAGAAATGCATGCCATCGTGGTGCATGCCCACGGCATTGGCCTGGTCTTCCGCGCTGTTGGTGCCGTCTTCCTTCCAGGCATTGGCCTGGCCGTTCAAGGGCGTGCCCCAGGGCGCGAGTATCGTTGCGGTGTACCCCTCGGGTACCACGACCGCGTCGGTCTTCGAGCCCGGCACCGGCTCGAAACGCAACCGGGTATTGCGGGCCCCGGTGTCGGGGAAGGCTCGCTTCGGGTCGTCGCCTGGCGAGTCCGCCCGGGCCAGGCCCAGATTGCCGAACAGTGTCGCGGCGGCCAGCCCCAGCCCGCCCTGCATGACGTGGCGACGCGTCCAGCTACGCTCGAGAATGGACGAGAATGGCTCGTTGTCGCTCGGGTTGTAGCTGGGTTCGTTGTCGAATTCGCTCATGGCTCTCTCCCTGGGTCACGATGTCGTCAGGGAATTACCCTAGCGAGAGAAAATGACGATTTACTTACGTCTTGTCTTCAATCGTCGGGCGGGAGCCCGAGGCGCGATTCGGCCAGGCGCCGGCACGCGTGGAGCCTGTCGCTGATGGTCACGTGGTAGGTTCGGGTCTCGACGAGGCTGCGCAACTCCGGGGGCAGGCGCGAGACGCTGTCGAGGCTGGCTTCCCGGGCGGCATCGGGGGAGGCCATCGCTGCCTCCTGGAAGTCGCCTTGCAGGACGATGGGTTGCAACAGCGCGGTGCCGGGTGCCTGTTCGTCGCGCAAGGTCAGGTGATCGCAGCGATAGCTGCCGTCTGCCTCCTGCTCGCGGTAGATCTGCTTGCGCCCGGGCAGGGAGTGCTTGCCCGGGGAGTGCTTGAGGCGCGGCTCGCCGGCGTACTCGGTCAACTTGTAGGCGAGTTCCAGGCAAGGGGAGTCGCTCGACGCGCCCAGCGAGGTGCCGACGCCGAAGCCGTCGATGGGCGCTTCGTTGACTACCAGTTCGCGGATGCTGTGCTCGTTGAGACCGCCGCTGGCAATGATCTTGATGTCCTGGTGGCCGGCCTCGTCGAGCAGGTGACGGCAGGTCTTGGCCAGGTATTCGAGGTCCCCGGAGTCCAGCCGGATGGCGCCGATGTCCAGCGAGGAGTCCTCCGCCATGCGCTCGATGAGCCGCTTGACCGCGGCAACGGTGTCGTAGGTATCCACCAGCAGGGTGGTACCGGGGTAGTGGCGAGCGAAGGCCAGCAGGGCATCGTCTTCCTTGCCGTGGGCCTGGACGTAGCTGTGCGCCATGGTGCCCTGGGCGGAAAGCCCGTGGGTCACCGACCCCAGCACGTTGCTGGTTCCGGTCAGGCCGGCGACATGGTAGGCCCGCACGCCGCGCACGGCGGCATCGATGCCATGCATGCGACGCATGCCGAAATCCACCACGCCGCGCCCCTGGGCGGCATTGACCAGCCGGCTGGCCTTGGAGGCGAGGACGGTTTCGAGATGCACGTAGTTCATGACCAGGCTTTCGAGCAGCTGAGCCTCGGCGATAGGGGCCTCCACCTCGAGCAGCGGCTCCTGGGGGAACACCGGCGTTCCTTCCTGTACCGCGTGGATGTCGCCGCTGAAGCGAAAACCGGCCAGCCACTCGAGGAAGCCTTCCTCGAAGAGGTTCAGGCTGCGCAGCTTGTCGATCTGACGTTCGCCAAAGCGCAGCTGGGTAACCAGGCGTGCCACGTGCTGCTGGCCGCAGGCGAGCATGTAGTTGCGCCCCTGGGGCAAGCTGCGAAAGAACAGGCTGAAGGTGGCCCTCTCGTTCATTCCCTCGGCCCAGTAGGCCTGGATCATGGTGAGCTCGTAGAGATCGACGAGCAGGCCCAGATCCTCTTCCTGAACCAATGCTTCCTGGGGCATCGTGACAGGCTCCTTTTGGTGGTGCGTCATGGGTCCGGTCCTAGGCGCCGTATGGGCAAGCGCAGACACTTTTCAGGCATGCCTAGTCATGTATGGGCGGTGGACCGGAAATGCTAGGGGGGTCGGAGCGCGTTCCCGTCGGATTTCTCAGTTCCCGCCAGGCCGAATAGGTGCTCAGGAATACTCGCCCGGTCAGCGCCTCGATCAAATCGGAGCGCGTGAGGCGGTCCATCACCGGGCCCTTGACCTCCGCCAGGTGCAGCGTGACCTCGGAATCCTTGAGCCGGGAGTTGATCGCCTTGAGGCTCTCCAGGGCCGAGGCATCGATCAGGTTGACCGCCGAGCAGATCAGCACCACATGGTCGATGTCCGGGCGGGAGGCGATCAGATCGTAGAGGGTGTCCTCGAGATAGCGGGCATTGGCGAAATAGAGGCTCTCGTCGATGCGCAGCAGGGCGATGTGCTTGTCGCTCTCGACCCGGTGGCGCGCCGTGTTGCGGAAATGCTCGGTACCGGGCACCCGGCCCACCAGCGCGCTGTGGGGGCGGCTGGTGCGATACAGGAAGAGGGCGATCGACAGCCCGACCCCGGCGAGGATGCCCGCCTCGACCCCCTCGACCAGCGTGAAGAGCAGCGTGGCCAGCAGGGCGGCGAAATCACTACGGGAATAGCGCCAGGTGTGGCGCAGGGCCTCGAGGTCGACGAGGGTGAGAATCGATACCGTGATGATCGCGGCCAGGGTCGCGATGGGTAGATGATGAATCAGGTGCGTGAAGAACAGCGTCACGATGGCGATGCCGACGGCGGCGAACACCCCGGCAGCCGGGGTGCGGGCCCCGGCGTCGAAATTGATCACGGTGCGCGACAGCCCACCGGTCACCGGCATGCCGCCGGTGAAGGCGGCGGCCAGGTTGGAGGTGCCCAGCCCGAGCAGCTCCTGGTCCGGGGAGATGCGTTCGCGGCGCTTGGCGGCGAGCATCTGGCCCATCGATACCGACTCGACGAAACCCACCACGCTGATCAGCAGTGCAGGGACCCAGAGCTCGCGCCAGAGCGGCAGGTCGAAGGGCGGCAGGGTCAAGGGTGGCAGGCCGCTGGGGACCTCGCCGACCACGGCCACGCCGGATTTGGCCAGCGCGAAGTACCAGGCGATCAGCGTCGTCAGGACCACGGCGAAGACCGGCCCGGCCCGGGTCATCAGCCTGGCCAGCTTGTCGGGCAGGCCCAGGCGAGTCAGGAAGGGCGTTGCATAGCGGCGCGTCACGATCAGGAACAGCAGCGTGCCGGCGCCGATCGCGAGGGTGGGTAGGTGCAGCTCGGGCAGGTTGGCAAACAGGCTGCCGAGCAGGGCCGGCAGGGTGAAGCCGGCGGAGTCGATGCCCAGCAGATGGGCGGCCTGGCTGGCCGCGATCAGCAGGCCCGAGGCGGTCAGGAAGCCTGAAATCACCGGATGGCTGAGGAAGTTGGCAAAGAAACCCAGCCGCAGCAGGCCCATGACAGTCAGCATCGCCCCGGATAGCAGGGCCAGTAGCAGGGCGGCCTCGACATACTCGGCGGAGCCCGGCTCGGCGATGCCGGACAGGGCTGCCGCGGTCATCAGCGCCAGAATCGCCACCGGTCCCACCGCCAGTGTGCGGCTGGAGCCGAACACGGCATAGACGAACAGCGGCAGGATGCTGGCATACAACCCCACGACGGCGGGCAAGCCCGCCAGCAGGGCATAAGCCAGGGATTGCGGAATGACCATCGCTGTCACGATCAGACCGGCCAACAGGTCGTGACTGAACAGGGTGCGTTGGTAATGGGGTAACCAGGAGAGTATCGGCAGATAACGCTTGAGCATCCGCTTCTCGCAGCAAGAGTGTCGTTGACCGGGTTTTTTCAAGCATGATGAGGGGTTGGCCCAAGGGGTGCAAGGCAGGCTCGCCATCGCTATTTGAGGCGTTTACGTTGAAGAAAGCCAACGCGAAGATTGACACTTTCAAGTGTTCTTGCGCTTGGTTCCAGGGCACGCTGGGAAGACCAGTGCTTCGACCGCTGCCTTCAACCAACCGCCAGCCATCGACAGGAGCCCGCCATGCTGAGTCTCGACCCCCATGCCGCCGCGACACACAAGGGTGCCCAGGAGGACGGCGATGCTCAGTCTCCCAGCACCGCCTACTGGATGCCGTTCACCGCCAACCGGGACTTTCGCCAGACACCGCGGATGGTGGTCGGGGCGGAAGGCCGCTACCTGATCGACGATCAGGGGCGCCGCCTGTTCGATTCGCTTTCGGGGCTGTGGTGCTGCGGCGCCGGCCACAATCGTGAGGAGATCCAGCAGGCCGTGGCTCGCCAGCTTGGCACGCTGGATTATGCCCCGGGTTTCCAGGTCGGCCACCCGCTGGCCTTCCGGCTCGCCGAGCGCATCGCGGCATTGGCCCCGGACGGCCTCGACCATGTCTTCTTCACCAATTCCGGCTCGGAGAGCGCCGACACCGCGCTGAAGATGGCACGGGCCTACTGGCGGCTGAAGGGCAAGCCCGAGAAGACCCGCATCGTCGGGCGCATCAAGGGCTATCATGGCGTCAATGTGGGCGGCACCAGCGCCGGAGGCATGGTCGCCAATCGCAAGCACTACGGGCAACTGCTCGACGTGACGCATCTGCCGCACACCCTGCAGCCCCAGCTGGCCTTCACCCGGGGCCAGGCCGAGACCGGCGCCGAACTCGCCGACGCATTGCTGGATCAGATCGCCCTGAACGATGCTTCCAACATCGCCGCGGTGATCGTCGAGCCGATGTCCGGCTCGGCGGGAGTGATCGTGCCGCCCAAGGGCTATCTCGAGCGCCTGCGGGCTATCTGCGACCAGCATGACATCCTGCTGATCTTCGACGAGGTCATTACCGCCTTCGGGCGCTGTGGTGCCACGACCGGCGCCGAGGCCTTCGGCGTGGTACCGGACATCATGAACGTGGCCAAGCAGATCACCAATGGCGCCGTGCCGATGGGGGCGGTGATCGCCTCGAGCGAGATCTTCGAGACCTTCATGCACGCCGGGGGGGCGCAACATGCCATCGAGTTTCCCCATGGCTATACCTACAGCGCCCATCCCGTGGCCTGTGCCGCCGGTCTCGCCGCCCTGGAGCTGTTCGAGCGCGAGGATTTTCCCGGCCAGGTGCGGGCCATCGCCCCGGCCTTCGAGTCGCGCCTGCATGCCCTGCAGGGGCGCAATCACGTCGTGGACATCCGCAATTACGGCCTGGCGGGCGCCATTCAGCTGGCTCCCCGGGAGGGCGATCCGACGATACGGCCGAGGGACGCGGCGATCGCGCTGTGGGATGCCGGCTTCTACGTGCGCTACGGTGGCGACACCCTGCAGTTCGGACCGCCGTTTTCCTCGACCGACACGGAACTCGAGAACCTCTTCGACGCCGTTGCCACGGTCCTCGATCGACTGAACTGAACGCATACCCGCACTCGACAAACACCAAGGAGACGTCATGGAGCAGGTGTTTCATCTGATCGGTGGTGAGCGGATCGCTGCCACCGGTGCAACGCTGGATATCACCAACCCCGCCACCGGCCAGGTCATCCGTCGGGCGCCGGAGGGCGATGCGGCGACGGTGCAGCAGGCCATCGAAGCCGCCAAGGCAGCCTTCCCGGCCTGGCGCGATACGCCGCCGGCCAGGCGCGCCCAGGTCATGTACCGTTTCAAGCAGCTGCTGGAAGCGCATGCCGAGCGCCTGACCCGCCTGATCAGCGAAGAGCATGGCAAGACCGTCGAGGACGCCCTGGGCGAGCTGCGTCGCGGCATCGAGAACGTGGAATATGCCTGTGGCGTGCCGGAGCTGCTCAAGGGGGAGTATTCCCACAATGCCGGCCCGGGCATCGATGCCTGGTCCAACTTCCAGCCTCTCGGCGTGGTGGCGGGCATCACGCCGTTCAATTTTCCGGCCATGGTGCCATTGTGGATGTACCCCATGGCGATCGCCTGTGGCAATGCCTTCATCCTCAAGCCTTCGGAAAAGGACCCGTCCTCGGCGCTGGCGATCGCCGAACTGCTGGAAGAGGCCGGCCTGCCCCGGGGCATCCTCAATGTCGTGCACGGCGGCCGCGAGGCGGTGGAGGCCCTGCTCGACGCGCCGGAGGTCAAGGCGCTCTCCTTCGTCGGTTCCACCCCGGTCGCCCACGCCATCTATTCTCGCGGCTGTGCCAATGGCAAGCGGGTTCAGGCGCTGGGCGGGGCGAAGAATCATGCCGTGCTGCTGCCCGATGCGGACATCGACAATGCGGCCAACACCCTGATGGGGGCTGCCTACGGCAGCTGTGGCGAGCGCTGCATGGCGATCTCGGTGGCGGTCTGTGTCGGCGACGAGACCGCCGAACGGCTGATCGAGGCGATGCGCCCGAAGATCGCCGCCCTCAAGGTCGGCCCGGGCACCGAGAAGGGCATGGACATGGGGCCGTTGATCACCGCCGACCAGCGCGACAAGGTGCTGGGCTATATCGAGGATGGCATTCGTTCCGGCGCGACCCTGGTGGCCGATGGTCGTGAGCTGACGGTGGCGGGGCACGAGGAGGGGTTCTTCGTCGGTGGCTGCCTGTTCGATCACGTGACTCGCGACATGCGCATCTACCAGGAAGAGATCTTCGGGCCGGTCCTCTGCGTGGTCCGGGTCGATAGCCTGGATGCCGCCATCGAGCTGATCAATGCCCACGAGTACGGTAACGGCACCTGCCTGTTCACCCGGGATGGTGAGGCGGCACGCCGCTTTGCCGACAGCATCGAGGTGGGCATGGTGGGGATCAACGTGCCGTTGCCGGTCCCGGTGGCCTTCCACAGTTTCGGTGGCTGGAAACGTTCGCTGTTCGGTGACCTCCACGCCTACGGACCCGACGCCGTGCGCTTCTATACCCGTCGCAAGGCGGTCTCGCAGCGCTGGCCATCCTCCTTCGAGACCGCCCACGCCGAGTTTCACTTCCCCTCCGGCAGCCACTGAGTCTCCCTCCCCGGCATGCCCTTGGTAGCCCCCGATCCTCTCGGGGGCTACCCGCTCGCGTCTCCCCGCCCTGAGCGTTGATTTTTTTGAGCGACCCCGTTCAAGAATTTTTCCTGCACGCCGTTAAAGTCGGTAACCGATAGTAACTATTCAAGTAATGGCCGACGCCCGCCGTGAAGGAAGCGGCGACACAACAGCGGACAGGCAAGGAATACCTTGCCGGAACCGTGACCGAGGCAACGGCATCAATGCAGGGGAAAACGAGTATGTCGAGTGGAAGTCCGAGGCCTCTGGCCTTGCTCCAGGATTCGTTGCTTGGGAAACCGGCGAGCGAAGTGCTGGACATCGACGCGCTGATCGCGGAGATGGAGTATGCCAGCCGGGCGGTGGCGGTTCCCTTGCTCAGGTTGCGTGGCGAGACGCCGGATGCCGGCAAGGTAGAGCAGAGCGCCGCAAGCCTGGCCCAACGAATGCGTGGCCCCTTGATCGCCTTGCATGCCTGGGTACTGGTCGACGAACCGAGTGGGCCGGCAACGGTTGCAACCGGGGCTCTGGAAGACTTCATCCATTTCATTGCCATGGCGAGAAGCCTTGCCGAGTTCCAGTCGACGCCCTCTCCCGGGCGCCTGATGCATCTGCTGGGGCTGGCGCGGGTGCGCGCCCGCCTGGAAGCGCACGTCGGCCTCGTGCCAGCCATCGACATGCCCCTGCTGCCGGTGGAAGAAGGCCTGAACGCGGTCGAGATCGCCGCGGTGTGCAGTCTCAAGCTCACCACGGTCCGCAACGCCATCTCCCGGCGTGAAATGCCCTACACGAAGCAGGAGGGTGCCCCCCTCGATGAGGTGCTCGACTGGATGGTCCAGCGCAGCGGCTTCCTCTATCCGCATGTCAACGCGGTGACCCTGGACCGTCGCATCAACGGGCGCCTGGCCAACAGCTGGCTGATGCACAATCCGAAGGTGACCTTCGAACGCTGCGTCAGCCGCCTGCGCCTGTCGCTCTGGTACCTGCAGGAGAGCGATCGGCGCCTGGCGCTCAATGCCGAAGGGGTGCGCGGCTGCGTACTGCTGCTGCCCGCCATCGATCCGGTGCTGTTCGAGGATCAGGGACTGGAGCAGCTGGAGGACCGCACCGACGACCCCGCCGCCGCGATGCATCGCGAGGCGCTGTCCCTAGCCCCCGAGGAAACGCTGTGGCAATGCCATGTGCCGACGTTGCGGGTGCTGGAAGCCTTGATCGACCGCCTGCGCGATGGCGATGCGGTCGCGCCGCCCATGTGCTGCGGGGAGTGTTGATCAGCTCGCCGATGCCGCAGTTTCTCGAGGGCGACGGCCCTGCCAGGCGGCATAGGAATAGAGTGCCAGGCCGATCCAGATCAATACGAAGGTCACCAGCTGGATCGGCTGTAGCGGTTCCTCGAAGATCAGCAGGGCAATGAGAAACTGCAGCGTCGGGTTGATGTACATCAGAAAGCCGACGGTGGCCAGACGCAGGCGGTGGGTGGCACCGGCGAAGGCGATCAGCGGCAGGGCGGTGATCACGCCGCTGGCGATCAGCAGCAGGGTGCTGCGTCCATCGCCGTCCAGGAAGTGCGATTGCCCCGCGCTGGTCAGCCAGGACACGGCAGCCAGCGCCAGGGGCAGCAGTAGCAACGTCTCGACGAACAGTCCCGTCACCCCATCCAGGGGCACCTGCTTGCGAAACAGGCCATAGGTGCCGAAGGAGAGCGCCAGGCACAGGGTGATCCACGGCAATTCTCCCAGCACGACCAGTTGAATGGCGATGGCCAGCGCCGCCAGGGCAACGGCGATGTGCTGCAAGCGCTGCATGCGCTCCTTGAGTATCAGCATTCCCAGCAGCACGTTGACCAGCGGGGTAAGGAAATATCCCAGGCTGGCCTGGAATACGTGATGGCTTTCCACCGCATAGATGTAGATGCCCCAGTTCAGGGCGATCAACAGCGCACAGGCGAGCACTCGGCCCAGCCGTCCCGGGTGTCTCAATGCGCCGAGTACCGGCGACCAGCGGCGCAGCAGGGTGACCAGCAGGGCGAGGAACAGGCAGGACCAGAGCACCCGGTGGGCGAGCACCTCCCAGGCGGGGACACCTTCGAACAGGGCGAAGAAGAGCGGAAAACAACCCCATACCGTATAGGCGGAAAGGCCGTAGACAACCCCCCGGGTGGCTTCCTTGTGCGGTGGCATGGGCGGGCTCATTGTGTGCTGGTTCCTTATTACTAATAAGCTAATTTAACATATCCATCAGCGGCCTTGACCGAGTGTAACCTGCGAACTCGTCATTCGGGCTGCACCAAAGGAGCTGCTCGGTTAGTCTTGCCGGTAGACACACCCACAGGATGACGCGGCGCGTCATCCGGGAGGAGACTCATGAGCGAGCTGCGCACGACCCTGGTGCAGGCCGACCTGCGCTGGGAAGATCCCGACGCCAACTGCCGGTTGCTCGACGAGCAGTTGGGCGACCTGGATGGCGATGACACCGATCTGATCGTGCTGCCGGAAATGTTCGCCACTGGCTTCACCATGAATTCCCGGGCCATGGCCGAGCCCATGGAGCGCAGCAGCAGCGTGGCCTGGCTGCGGGAGCAGGCGGTCAAGCGGCGCTGCGTGCTGACCGGCAGCATCGCGGTGATCGCCGAGGGTGAATACTACAATCGCCTGATCTGGGCGACCCCGGACGGCGAGTTGACCCACTACGACAAACGCCACCTGTTTCGCATGGCGGGCGAGCACGAGCGCTATGGCATGGGCAACGAGCGAGTGGTCGTCGAACTCAAGGGCTTCCGCATTCTGCTGACGGTCTGCTACGACCTGCGCTTTCCGGTCTGGTTGCGCCAGCAGCCGAGTTCAGGGGAGCACTTCGAATACGACGCCCTGCTGTGCATCGCCAACTGGCCGGCTCCGCGCCGCCGGCCCTGGCGGACACTGCTTCAGGCCCGGGCCGTGGAAAACCTGTGCTACGTCATCGGCGTGAATCGGGTGGGCGAGGATGCCAAGAAGCTGGCCTATGCCGGCGATTCGATGCTCGTCGATTTCAAGGGGGACCCCCTGATCGACGAGCCACGGGATACGCCCTTCATTCGGACCGGGACATTGGACCGGGAGGCGCTTTCCGACTTTCGCGACAAGTTTCCCGCCTGGATGGATGCCGATCGGTTCACACTGGAGGTTTGATGCGCCTGGACAAGTTTCTCAGCGAGACCACCGATCTGTCCCGCAGCCTGGCCAAGAAGGCCTTGCATCGCCAGGAAGTCAGTGTCGATGGACAGATCACCAGGAACCCGGCGACCCAGGTGGATGAGTCGAGCGATGTGCGTTGGCAGGGCGAGCCCCTCGAACTCACCGGGCTGCGCTATCTGATGCTGTACAAGCCGCTGGGCGTCGAGTGCACCACCCGCCCCGGGCACTATCAGACGGTGCTGGAGCTGATCGATCTGCCCAACGTCGATCGGCTGCATCCGGTCGGTCGTCTCGACGTGGATACGACCGGGCTGGTGCTGCTTACCGACGATGGCCAGTGGTCGCATCGCGTGACCTCGCCGAAAAGGCGTTGCGCCAAGACCTACGTGGCGACCCTGGCCGAGCCGCTGGACGCCGAGGCGGGGGAGCGAGCCGTCGAGGCATTTGCCCGGGGGCTTCAACTCGAGGGGGAGGACAAGCCCACTCGGCCTGCCGAACTCACCTTGCTTTCGCCGCGGGAAGTGCGGCTGGCGATCGTCGAGGGCAAGTACCATCAGGTGCGCCGGATGTTCGCGGCCATCGGCAACCGGGTAGAAACGCTGCACCGGGAAGCGATCGGGCCGCTGCGTCTCGACCCGGATCTCGAGCCGGGAGAATGCCGGTTCCTGCGAGCCGAGGAGATCGCGGCGTTCTGACTTATACCGTTATCTTTTATAATCCAAACACAGAGCCACCTATTCATGCAGAGCCGTTCTGACGTCCAGACAGGGCACAGCTCAACCTGACAAACATCGCTTGATGATTCAAAATTATTTATTATGATTACTATTGACCACCTTGGCAGCAGAGGAAATTATGATGGCCGCCAACACCAAAACCCGATCCGTTACCGCTCATGTCCCTATTGAGCTGGCCGAGCGAGTCGATGAAATTGCCAATCGTCTGGAGCGCTCCAGGAACTGGATTGTCAAACAAGCCCTGGCCGCCTGGCTCGACCAGGAAGAGGAGCGCAGCCGCCTGACCCGTGAGGCTCTGGCCGATGTGGATGCCGGTCGTGTCATCGACCATCAAGCCGTGCAGGCCTGGGCCGACAGCCTGAGTGCCGACACCCCGCTGCCAGTGCCGCGCTGATGGAATTGAAGTGGACGAGCAAGGCCCTCTCTGATCTGGTACGCCTCCACGAATTCTTGGCATCGGTGAACCGGCCGGCAGCGGCCCGCACGGTGCAGCAGCTCACAGCTGCACCGACCACCCTGCTGACCAACCCGCGCATAGGCGAGCGGTTGGAAGAGTTTGAGCCGCGTGACGTGCGGCGGATTCTGGTCGGCCATTACGAGATGCGCTACGAGATCTCGGATTCCATTATCTATCTGCTACGCCTCTGGCATACCCGCGAGGACCGCTAGGTGTGATCTCTCAGTAGGTTGTTCATCCCGCATTGGCCGGGAATCGCCCGGTGGACAGGGCTCCTGCGCTTCCCTTATTCGGGAAAGTAGCGGCGTCACGCCAGTCTGCGATGAACCATAAATGAATCCTCCCATCCATCGTTGGTTTATCTATGCTTAAAACCAGCATGCGGGCTTCCTTTCTACAACCCGAGGAGCACAACAGGAATGGCCAAGGTCAAGAAGCGACAGATCGTCGAGGTATTGCTCGAGACCCACGGACGCACCTTTGCCCGTGAGCTGGGCATCGATCTCAGGCGCAATACCCCTGCGCCGCTGTTCAGGCTGCTCTGCCTGTCACTGCTGACCAGTGCGCCGCTCGGCGCGGATGCCGCGATGCGTGCCTGCAAGGCGCTGGGGGATACGGGCTGGACGACCCCGGCCAAGCTGGCAGACTCGACCTGGGAGCAACGGGTCAAGGTGCTCAACGAGAACGGCTATGCTCGCTATGACGAGAAGACTGCACGTCAGCTCGGCGATCTGGCAGACCATCTGCACCAGGCCTACGAAGGCGACCTGCGCCGACTGCGCGACGAGGCCGCCGGCGACGCGAAGAAGGCGCGACGCCTGCTCAAGGAGTTCAAGGGTATCGGCGGGGTCGGTGCGGATATCTTCCTGCGCGAGGTTCAGGTGGCCTGGGAGGAGTTTCGCCCCTTTGCCGACAAGATGACCTTGAAAGCGAGCGCCAAGCTCAA
The DNA here is from genome assembly GCF_900128925.1 of Modicisalibacter ilicicola DSM 19980. GTDB lineage: Bacteria > Pseudomonadota > Gammaproteobacteria > Pseudomonadales > Halomonadaceae > Modicisalibacter > Modicisalibacter ilicicola. The sequence continues at coordinate 27,288 of NZ_FQUJ01000020.1, read as the reverse complement.
GCTCGGTGACGACGCCCAGACCCTGGCGAAACGTGTCGATTCAGCCGATTTTCCGAGACTGGTGGCGGCCCTGGTGCGTACCCAGCTGGCGAAGGAGCATGACAGGGTGCTCGAGCAGGCCAGCGACCTCTAGGCATCTGGATCTGCCAGCCCTGCCGCCTCCACCAGTGCCCGCGTGTAATCGCTCCGCGGCGCGCCCAGCACCTGCATGCAGTCGCCGTGCTCCACCACCTGCCCATCCTTGAGCACCATCACCTGGTGTGCCATGGCGCGCACCACTGCCAAATCGTGACTGATGAACAGGTAGCTCATGCCGCGCTTGGCCTGCAGGTCGCGCAGCAACTCGACCAGTTGCCTCTGCACGGTCCGGTCCAAGGCCGAGGTGGGCTCGTCGAGCACCAGCAATTCCGGCTCGAGGATGATTGCCCGGGCCACGGCGATACGCTGGCGCTGGCCACCGGAAAATTCGTGGGGGTAGCGCGCCGCGCAATCCTCGGGCAAGCCGACTTCGCGCAAGGTCGCGGCCACGCGTCGTTCGATTTCGGCATCGTCGAGCTGGGGGTGATGAAAGCGCAGCCCCTCGCTGACGATGTCGGCCACCGGCAGGCGAGGCGAGAGGGAGCCGTAAGGGTCCTGGAAGACGATCTGGAAGCGTCGGCGGCGTCGGCGCAGGGCATTGCCTGTCATGCGGTCGAGGCGCTCGCCGGCGAAGTCGATCTCGCCCGTCGAGGATGTGAGACGCAGCAATGCCATGGCCAGGGTCGTCTTCCCGGACCCTGACTCGCCGACGATGCCCAGGGTTTCGCCTCGCCCCAGGTGCAGGTCGAGGGGGGCGACGGCCACGAAGGGCGCCGGACGGCGCGAGAACAGCCGCTTGGGTCGCGAGAAGCTTACCTGCAGTTTTCTGGCTTCCAGGAGCTGCGCCGCATTGTCGGGTGGCGCCGGGCGCCCTGCGGGCTCGGCGGCGAGCAGCATGCGGGTATAGTCGCTGCGCGGTCGTCCGAAGACCTCGGCGACCGGCCCGCTTTCCTGGACGCGGCCGCGGTAGAGCACGCAGACCCGATCCGCGTGGCGGCGCACCAGATTGAGATCATGGGTGATGAAGAGCATGGCCATGCCGTGGCGGTCGCGCAGATCGGCGAGCAGGGCCAGGATCTCTTTTTGCACGGTGACATCCAGCGCCGTGGTCGGCTCGTCGGCGATCAGCAGGCGTGGATTGTTGGCGATGGCCATGGCAATCATCACTCGCTGGCGCTGCCCACCCGAGAGCTGGTGGGGCCAGGCATCGAGCAGTTCGTCCGGCCGTGGCAGCTTGACCTGGACCAGCAGTTCGCGAACCCGCTCCCGGGCCTGGCGGCCGCCAAGCCCCTGATGCAATCGCAGCGTCTCGCCGATCTGCTTGGCAATGGTGTGCAGCGGGTTCAGGGAGGTCATGGGCTCCTGGAAGATGAAGCCGACCTGATTGCCGCGCACGCCTCGCCAGTCGCGTTCGGTCAAGCGCGACAGGTCGTTGCCGCCAAGACGGCGCTCGCCGCTCACCCGGGCGCTGGCGGGAAGCAGGTTCATGGCCCCCAGGGCACTGACCGACTTGCCGGAGCCGGATTCGCCGACCAGGGCCAGGGTCTCGCCGCGGTGGATGCGCAGCGAAAGCGCCTCGACCACCGGCACGCCGTCGAAGGCCACCCCGAAATCGTTGAGTGAGAAGACCGCATCAGCGCTCATCGACGGGCTCCTCCGTTATGGCTACTCGCTCCGGTTTGGGCGGCATGGGGGCATTGATATGGCGAGGATCGAAGGCATCCCGCAGGCCTTCTCCGATGAACACCAGCAAGGAAAGCATCACGCTGAGGGTGATGAAGGCGGTGATGCCGAGCCAGGGGGCCTGCAGGTTGTTCTTGCCCTGGGCCACCAGTTCGCCCAGGGAGGGCGAGCCCGGGGGCAGGCCGAAGCCCAGGAAGTCCAGCGCGGTCAGGGTGGTGATGGCACCGGTGAACAGGAACGGAATGAACGTCAGGGTGGCGACCATGGCGTTGGGTAGCACGTGACGCCACATGATCAGGTGCGAAGGCAGCCCCAGCGCCCGAGCGGCACGCACGTATTCGAGATTGCGCGCGCGCAGGAACTCGGCGCGTACGATGTCCACCAGGCCCAGCCAGGAGAAGAGCAGCATGATGCCCAGCAACCACCACAGGTTGGGTTCGACCAGGCTGGCGAGGATGATGAGCAGGAAGAGCACCGGCAGGCCCGACCAGATCTCCGTGAGGCGCTGGCCGACCAGATCGACCTTGCCGCCGAAGTAGCCCTGGATACCGCCGACCAGCACCCCCAGCACCAGCGAGCCCAGCGTCAGCACCAGGGCAAACACCACCGATAGCCGAAACCCGTAGATCACCCGGGCCAGGACGTCGCGGCCCTGGTCGTCGGTGCCCAGCCAGTGGCGGGTGCTGGGAGGCGCCGGGGCGGGGTGGTCGAGCGCCTGGTCCAGGGTGTCGTAGGCGAAGGGGATCGGTGGCCACAGCATCCAGCCCTCGGCCTGGATCTGCTCGATCACGAAGGGGTCGCGGTAATCCGTGGCGGTTGGCAGAAAGCCGCCGAATTCCGTCTCGGGATAGTCCACCAGCAAGGGGGCATACCACTGGTCCTGGTACTTGAGCACCAGTGGCTTGTCATTGGCGATCAACTCGGCGCCCAGGCTGAGCAGGAACAGCAGCGAGAAGACCCAGAGGGCGAGTCGCGCCCGACCATTGCCGCGAAACACCGCCAGACGGCGTCGGGTGATCGGCGACAGGCGGGGTCTGAAGCGCTCGAGGATGGCCATCAGGACTCCCTCGTCTCGAAGTCGATGCGCGGGTCCACCCAGACGTAGGTCAGGTCCGAGATCAGCTTGAGGATCAGCCCGATCAGGGTGTAGAGGTACAGCGTGCCGAAGATCACCGGGTAGTCACGCTGCATGACGGCCTCGAATCCCAGCAGGCCGAGGCCGTCGAGGGAGAAGATCACCTCGATGAGCAGCGCGCCGGTGAAGAAGATGCCGACCAGGGCCGAGGGCAGTCCGGCGATGATGATCAGCATCGCGTTGCGGAACACGTGACCGTAGAGCACCTGGCGGTCGCTGGCACCCTTGGCCCGGGCGGTCAGCACGTATTGCTTGTGGATCTCGTCGAGGAAGCTGTTCTTGGTGAGCATGGTCAGGGTGGCGAAGCTGCCGATCGCCGCGGCGATCACCGGCAGGGTGATGTGCCAGAAGTAGTCGCCGATCTTGCCCCACAGGCCCAGCTCGTCGAAATAGGGAGAGGTCAGCCCGCGAAGGGGAAAGACGTCGAAATAACTGCCGCCGGCGAACAGCACGATCAGCAGGATGGCGAACAGGAAGCCCGGGATGGCGTAGCCGACGATCACCAGCCCCGAGGTCCAGACATCGAAACGCGAGCCGTGGCGCAACGCCTTGCGGATTCCCAGGGGGATCGATATCAGATAGACCAGCAGGGTGGTCCAGAGGCCGAGCGATATCGATACCGGCAAGCGCTCGATCATCAGGTCGATGACCGCCCGGTCGCGAAAGAAGCTGGTGCCGAAGTCGAAGGTGGCGTAATCGCCCAGCATGTTCACGAAGCGCACATGGGCCGGTTCGTCGAAGCCGAACTGCTTCTCGAGGGCCTCGATGAAGCGATCGTCGACGCCGCGTGCGCCCCGGGACTCGCTGCTGCCGCCGGTCGAGTCACCGCCCCCGGAGGAGAGGCGCGTGCTGGAGATGCTGTCGAGCCCCTGGTAGCGGGCGATGATCTGGTCGATGGGGCCGCCCGGGGCCGCCTGAACGATGATGAAATTGAGCAGCATGATCCCCAGCAGGGTGGGGATCATCAGCAATAGGCGACGTAGGACGTAGGCGGCCACTGAGCTTCCCTGAGGTTAACGACTGCCATGCTGGCGCTGATTGACGACCCGGGCGCGCTCGGGGTCGACCCACCAGGCATCCAGGTCGAGGTTGTACTCGGGATGCGGTTCGGGGTAGCCGTACTTGTCCCACAGGGCGACGCGGGTGGCCGCCAGGTGGAACTGCGGTATGACGTAGAAGCCCCAGCGCAGTACCCGGTCCAGCGCTTGGGCGGCCGCGTCGAGCTGCTGACGCGTTTCGGCCCGGATCAGCTTTTCCACCAGGTCGTCGATGACCGGGTCCTTGAGGCCGATGAGGTTGCGACTCTGCGGCTTGTCGGCATAGTCGCTGGTCCAGAACTCGCGCTGCTCGTTGCCGGGGGTGATCGACTGCGGGAAGCCGCCGACGATCATGTCGAAATCGAAGTTGCGCAGGCGATTGAGGTACTGGTTGACGTCGACGATGCGAATCTTGCCGCGAATGCCGATGCGCTCGAGGTTGCGCAGCAAGGGTTGGGCAATGCGCTCGAACTGGGAATCGTAGAGCAGTATCTCCAGGGTGAAGGGGTTCCCGGACTTGCGGTTCACCAATTGACCGTTCTGCACCTCGTAGCCGGCCTCGCGCAACAGCCCCAGGGCTTCGCGCAGGCGCGGGCGGATGTCCTCGGGGTGTTCCACGGGCAGCGGTTCCTCGAAGACGCGCTCGGGTAGCTGGTCACGATGCGGGCCGAGCAGTGCCAGCTCGGCATCGCTTGGCGTGCCCTGGGCGGCCATCTCGGAGTTCTCGAAATAGCTGTGGGTGCGTTCGTAGGCGCCGTAGAACAGGTTGTCGTTCAACCAGGGAAAGTCGAAGGCGAGATTCAGGGCCTCGCGCACCCGCACGTCCTTGAACTTGTCCCGGCGCAGGTTCATGACGTAGGCCTGCATGCCCGCCGGCTGTCCGTCCGGGATCAGCAGCTTCTCGACGAAGCCTTGCTCTAGTGCCGGGAAGTCGTAGGCGGTGGCCCAGTTGCGTGCGCTCGATTCGATGCGCATGTCCAGGTTGCCGGCCTTGAAGGCCTCAAGCGCCACGGTCTGGTCGCGGTAGTAGTCGAAGATCAGGCGTCCGATGTTGTGGCGGCCGCGATTGACCGGCAGGTCCTCGCCCCAGTAATCCTCCACGCGCTCGTAGACGATGCGGCGGCCGGGGTCGACCTGGGCGATGCGATAGGGGCCGGAGCCGAGCAACGGGTCGAGAGTCGGCGTCGTGAAGTCGCGATCCATCCAGTAGTGCTGCGGGAGGATCGGCAACTGGCCGAGGATCAGCGGCAGCTCCCGGGAGTTCTCCTCGGCGAACTCGAAGCGCACGGTGTCGTCGTCGAGGCGCTGAGCCGAGGTGACATCTGCATAGTAGGCGGCATAGAAGGGTTGCCCCTCGTCGCGCAGCAGCCGAAAGCTGAAGACGACGTCCTCGGCGGTCACCGGCTCGCCATCGTGGAAGGTCGCCTCGGGATGCAGGTCGAACTCCATCCAGCGGCGGTCAGGATCGAGGCGAACGCCTTCGGCGAGCAGGCCGTACATGGTGAAAGGTTCGTCGGGGTTGCCCACCATCAAGGTGTCGTAGATCTGCGTGAGCCCGTTGGCGGGGGTGCCCTTGACGATGAAGGGGTTGGTGGAATCGAAGCTGCCGATGGCGGCGCGATTGAGTTCGCCCCCCTCGGGCGCATCGGGATTGACATAAGGAAAGTGATCGAAACCGGCTGCCAGTGCCGGCTCGTCATACATGGCCAGGCCATGCTGAGTGGCCACCTCGCCGGACGAAGCGGCAAGTGCCATACCCGGAAACGACAAAGCCGCAAGAACGAGGGCGGCCTGAACCATGCGCAACATCGAGTCTCCTTTCGACTATCGCCCGGCGCGTAACGTCGCGACGGATCACCCAGCGTTAAGGTGTCAGCCGTCGGTCCGGTTGTAAATACTCTTGTGCCGGTTCGCGTGCATGGTGGTTCGCAACGGCAGCAGCCTGATGCGATGCACCGCCCGGGTTATCGGCGTACCAGCGTGTCCTGTCCCACGTCCGGTTCGCCTCGGCCCGGAATACTCAACATCTGGCCGATACGGATGACGTCGCTGCGCAGACCATTGTGCCGGCGCAACTCGTTCACCGTTACCGAGTAGCGGGCGGCCAGGGCAGAGAGCGAGTCGCCCCGACGTACCCGGTAGCGATCTTCGCTGGCAAAGGCCTCGCGACGCTCGGCGAGATGCGTGACCAGGGCGTTCTTCGCGGTATGCGGCACCAGCAGTTCCGGCGCGCGCGAGGGGAGGGTGGTTCCCTGCAGCAGTGCCGGGTTTAGCGCCTCGAGACGCGAGCGGCTGATGCCGGCCATCCTGGCCACCCGGGCCAGATGGATGCGTCCCTCGACCGGTACCCTGGCGAAGGCCGGTTGATTGGGGATGCTGGGCAGGGCGATGTCATAGCGATCGGGTTCGGCGATCATCCGCGAGAGTGCCAGCAGCTTGGGAACGTAGTTCATGGTCTGGCGTGGTAGCCGCAGGTCCCAGTAGTCGCCGCGCTTGCCCGAGGCAACTGCCTTTCGGCGGGCCTTGTTGACCGTCCCGGCGCCGGCATTGTAAGCCGCCAGGGAGAGCTCGATATCGCCTTCGTACCACTGGTCGGCCTGTTGCTGGATATAGTCCAGTGCAGCCTTGGTGGAGGCAATGACATCGAGGCGACCATCGTAGGTACCATCCCGGCGCAGTCCCAGCGCATCACCCGTTCCCGGCATGAATTGCCACATGCCGGTGGCACCGCCGGCATGGCGAGCCGTCGGGTCGTAGGCACTCTCGATGAAGGGAAGCAGCGCGATCTCCCCCGGCATGCCGCGCCGTTCGAGCTCGCTGACGACCCAATACAGCCAGGGACGCGCGCGCTCGGCGATGGTGGTGATGTTACCGGGATAGCGGCGGTAGTAGTCGATCCACTTCTGAACCCTAGGTTCCCTGGCGTCGATCTCCCACTGGAAGTTGTCGCGCATGCGCGTCCAGATGTCTCCCTGAACGGCGGGCTGGAGCATCAGCGCTTCCCAGAACGGCGACTGAGGCGTCGTCGATGGGAAGGAGCTGGCATGGGTCGAGAACGAAAAGGTTAAAAGAATTCCTCCTATCAGACTGTAGGCCTGACGACAGGACGATCGGCTGCTCATGGGTTCGGGTCCTCATAGGCGCATCAGGGAACAACCCCTGGGCGGCGTCCATGGTGTTTTAAAAGTTGTCTTTCCAGTGGCGAAGCGTTGCAAAGGTTATATCGGGCGAATCGGTAGGCCCTTGAGCGGCGGCCGTGGAGCGGATGTGCTCGTTGTCGACACGCAGAAAGGGGTTGACCTGACGCTCGCGGCCAATGGTGCTGGGAAGCGTCGGTCGACTCAGATCTCGTGCACGCTGGCATTCGCTCATCAATCGGTCGCGCACCCTGTTGTCCGGCTCTGCGGCCTGGGCAAAGCGGAGGTTGGCCAGGGTGTATTCGTGGGCGGCGAATACCAGGGTGTCTTCGGGCAGGGAGGCCAGCCGCGAGAGCGATCGGTGCATCTGTTCTGGCGTGCCTTCGAAGAGACGTCCGCAGCCCCCGCAGAAGAGGGTATCACCGCAAAACAGCAGGGATGGCGTCCCGGAAGCGAAAAAGGCAATATGATCAAGGGTGTGACCCGGCACCGCCAGCACCTCGAAACGGCGCCCCAGCACACGGAAGTCATCGCCATCGGCCACGCGCTCGCCGATCTCCTCGATATTCGGGTTGTCGGGACCGATGACGCGTGGTGCGTAACGCTTGGTGAGCTCCGGCAAGCCGCCGGTATGGTCGTGGTGGTGATGCGTGATGAGAATCGTGGAAAGATTGAGGCTTTCCCGCTCCAGGTACTCGATCACCGGCTGGGCATCGCCAGGGTCGACTACCGTCACATCAGTGGTAGAGTCTTGACGCAATAGCCAGATATAGTTGTCGTTGAAGGCGGGAATCGGTGTCACGCTCAGCATCAATGTCTTTCCTCGGCGCGGTTGGTCGACACTCCGATGGCCAATGACAAGCGCCATTCCGGAAGCCGGACTGCACAAAATGTGCCTAACCATGGGGGGAAGAGCGTGCTGTGTCAAATTCTAATATGACGATATCTCTGGCCCAGACGGTCCGCCAGGGTCGCCTCTACTGGGCGTCCCCCGCCGGAAAGGCGCACTGGCAAGCCGAGCGGGCTTGCATCGGGCCGGTCTGCGAACGCCTTTTCGGGGTGCGTAGCCTTCATCTCGGCATGGCGCCACGGCTGACGGACATGTGCCCGATTCGCCATTCGCTGGCCTGGTCGCCGACCCGGGAGCTGGCCGAGGACGAGGCCTGCCTGGTATGCAATCCTGGCACTCTGCCGCTGCCCGACGACTCCCTGTCGCTGGTGGTCGTGCACCACCTGCTGGAAGTCGCCCCGGAGCCTCACCGTGTGCTGCAGGAGGCAACTCGCGTGGTGGCCGACAATGGATGCCTGGTCATCTTCGGCTGGTTTCCGCTGGGTGTCGAGGGGCTGCGGCGCGTCTGCTCGAGGAGCCGCTCGAGCCTGCCTTGGCGAGGCAAGTGGAGAACCCCCGGGCGTCTGCGGGACTGGCTCGAGTTTGTCGATTTCGAAATCGAGCGGGTAGACTACTGCGGCTTTCGCTTGCCCGGCCGACCGCCCGGCAATGCCAGGCTCGAGTCCCTGGGGCGGCGCTACAATCTGCCGCTGGGTGACACTTACATGATTCGTGCTCGGCGCCGAATGCAGCGTGCCCAGATCGTGCGTCCCCGCCTGGCCACGCCAGCCATGGGGCGTCCGATGCTCGGCAACTCGCCGCGCATCGTCGCTGAACAGGAACGCGAAAGGGTGAGTGAGGTTGACTGAATTGCCCGAGGTGATTATCCATACCGATGGCGCCTGCCGCGGCAATCCTGGCCCCGGCGGGTGGGGGGCGCTGCTCAACGCGGGGCGTCACGAGAAGACGCTCAACGGCTTCGAGGCATCGACCACCAACAATCGCATGGAACTGATGGCGGCCATCATGGCCTTGCGAGAACTCAAGCGTCCCTGCCGCGTGGAATTGCACACCGACTCGCAGTACCTGCGCAAGGGCATCACCGAATGGATCCACGGCTGGCAGAAGCGCGGCTGGAAGACCGCGGCCAAGCAGCCCGTCAAGAATGCCGAACTGTGGCGGCAGCTGCTGGCCGAAAGCCAGCGCCATGATGTGCGCTGGCACTGGGTCAAGGGGCATAGCGGCCATCCTGGCAACGAGCGCGCCGACGCACTGGCCAACGAGGCGATCGACGCCGCGCTGAGTCTGCAAGGCTGACGTACCTCCAATCCAAGCGACGACGAGAAACCCATGCGCCAGATCATTCTGGATACCGAAACCACCGGCATCGATCCCAAGGAGGGCCACCGCCTCATCGAGATCGGTGCCGTCGAGATGATCAATCGCCGCCTGACCGGCAACACCTATCATCAGTACATCAACCCCGAGCGCGAGATCGACGCCGAGGCCATTGGCGTCCACGGCATCACCAACGAGCGTGTGGCCGATGAGCCGCGCTTCGCGGAGGTGGCGGACGCCTTCTGGGCGTTCATTCAGGGAGCGGAGCTGGTCATTCACAACGCGCCCTTCGATGTCGGTTTCATCGATCACGAATTCACCTTGCTGAATGCTCGCCGAGGTGAGCCGCGGCTCGGCCCGGTGGCGGACGCGTGCGGCATTCTGGATACGCTGAAGCTGGCCCGGGACAAGCACCCGGGACAGCGCAACAGTCTCGATGCGCTCTGCAAGCGCTACGAGATCGACAATGGGCACCGCGTGCTGCACGGCGCACTGCTCGATGCCGAGATTCTGGCTGACGTCTACCTGGCCATGACCGGGGGGCAGACGGCGTTGCTGCTCGATGCGGAGGCGACGGGGTCGGGAGCCAGCAGCGGGGGCATCAGCGGCATTCGGCGCCTGCCTGCCGAACGACCCAGGCTGGCGGTGCCGCTGCCGACCCAGGCCGAACTGGAAGCGCATCGGGCCAAGCTGGGGCGCATCCGCGAGGGAGCCGGAGCCTGTGGCTGGGATGCCCTGGCGGGGTGGGAAAACGCCACCCAGGCGAGCGACAAAGGGCTGAATGAGCCGGTCGAGCAGTGATGTTTCGCCGCGATCTGCCCTCGAAAGACCACCACGGCGGCTGGTTGGTCCGGGTTGGCGAGCACCACGGTATCGCACCCGCCGGCGAGCAGGAGGTGCTGCAGCATGTCGATAAGTGGCCCGACTCGGCACAGCCCCTGGGCTTCTGGAACGATCGTCCGGTCGCGGTCGTCCAGGAAAGGGGAGAACCGCAATGGCCCTCGGCCAGAGAGTGGCTGGCCCGGCTGCCGGAGTCCCGGTTTCCGCTGATCTCGACGGCCTTGCAGGTGGTGGCGTGGCAGCGCGATCACCGCTTCTGCGGTCGCTGTGGTCAGGCCAGCGAACGCGTGAACGGTGAGTTTGCCATGCAGTGCCCGGCCTGCGGGCATCGCAACTATCCGCGCATCTCGCCTTGCATCATCACGCTGGTGACTTGTGGCAAGGATCTGCTGCTGGCGCGCAGTCCGCGCTTCCCGCCGGGGCGCTATTCGACACTGGCTGGCTTCATCGAGCCTGGAGAGACCGCCGAGGATGCGGTACGCCGAGAGGTCCACGAGGAAGTGGGGCTTACCCTGGGCGAGGTAACCTACTATCGAAGCCAGGCGTGGCCATTTCCGCATTCGCTGATGCTTGGATTCTTCGCCGAGGCGACGAGTCGTCGAATCCGCATCGATGGCACCGAAATCGTCGATGCGGCCTGGTATACGCCGCATCGGTTACCTCAGCTTCCGCCGCCCTACTCGATCGCGAGGGCGCTGATCGAAGCGCACCTGAGAGCCGTGGGTGCGGACAGGGATTAGCGGGGGAACAGAGTATTGAGCTTGGTGGCCAGCATCAGGTTGCCGGTGGCCTTAAGCTTGCCGGACATGAAGGCGTGCATGCCGTCGATCTCGCCGTTCATGATCCCCTTGAGCGTGGCACTGTCGGTCGTCAGCGTGACCGAGGGGTCGTCATGCTCGCCCTGGTGGATGCCCAGCGTGCCGTCCTGGACCTGGAGATAGTAGTCGTCGGCATCGCTGACATTGAATTGAAAGACATCATCCATGCCCTTGGCAGCCTGGGGGTCGAAGCGTGATTGCAAGTTGTCGAGGGTGGTGCTGGAGCTGGACATCGGGTGACTCCTGAGTTGAGTAAATTTTCTTGGGGGGTGAATGTGTTGCAAACCGGCAGTCGCGTCAAGCCCCTCTCCACCCCGTTACCCAGGCCGCCGTGACGAGTGGCATCGAGAGGCCCATGATCGAAAAGTCACGACACACTGACCAAGAGGTACGCACGTGAATGCATGGCTCGCCGACTACGGCATGTTTCTGGCACAAGTGATCACCCTGGCGTTGGTCGTGGGCGTGCTTGTCGCCCTGGCAGGCCGGTCCCATGGCCAGGAAGAGCACTCCCGCCTGCGCATCGAAGAACTCAACAAGCGTTACCGTTCTCGCCAGCGGCGCCTGCGACTGGCCGGCATGGACCGCAAGCGGCGCAAGATGGCATTGAAAGGGTTCCGCAAGGACGACAAGCACGAGTCGCGTGGCCGCGACAGCAAGAGCCCCCTGCCGACGGTCTGGGTCCTGGACTTTCGTGGCGATATCAAGGCGTCGGCCACGTCGCGACTCAGCGAGGAGATCTCCGCATTGCTTGGCGTGGTCAAGGACGACGACGAGGTGGTGGTGCGCCTTGAATCGCCCGGCGGGCTGGTGCATGCCTACGGCCTCGCCGCCGCACAGCTCGATCGTCTTCGCGAGGCCGGCCTCTCTACCACGGTGTGCATTGACAAGGTGGCGGCTAGCGGCGGCTATCTGATGGCGTGTTGTGCCGACCGCCTGCGTGCGGCGCCCTTCGCCGTGATTGGTTCGATCGGGGTGGTGGCGCAATTGCCCAACATCCACCGGTTGCTCAAGAAAAACGATATCGATATAGAGTTGCTGACTGCCGGACGCTACAAGCGAACCCTCACGGTGCTGGGCGAGAATACCGAGGAAGGGCGCGACAAGTTCGTCGAGGAACTGGAAAACACCCACGAGCTGTTCAAGCGTCATGTCAGCGAGCGGCGCCCCGAGCTCGACATCGAAAAGGTGGCGACCGGTGAAATCTGGTATGGCAGCGAGGCGGTGAAGTTAGGCCTGATCGACGACTTGGGAACCAGCGAGGCCTACCTGCTCGAGTGCATGGAGCGAGCGCGGGTCATCACCGTGGCATTGGAAAAAAGGCGCGGGCTCGTCGAGCGAATGGGTCTGGCAGTCTCGGCAGGGATCGAGTACGGCATACAGCGAGTGTACGAGGTGATCGAAGCGAGTGGCTGGCATCGGCGTTGAGTCTGCGCCAGCGCCACGCATCAAGCGTAGAGTCTGGCGAGGGTGTCGACGACGGTGCGCGCCTCGTTGCCCTGTAGCGAGTAGTAGATCGTCTGGGACGAGCGCCGTGTCGCGACGAGCCCCTCGCGGCGCAGGATCGCCAGATGCTGGGACAGGGCGGACTGGCTCAGGGCCAGGCGGGCATTCAGTTCGGAGACAGACAGCTCTCCTTCATCGAGCAGGCACAGGATGCGCAGGCGGTTCTCGTTGGCCATGGCCTTGAGAAGGTTGGTAGCGTCGCTGACGACGCCATCCCCCTTGTCGAGCAGCAGTGCAGCGGGCTGGTGAGTGCTCATGATGCGTCTCCCAGTGGTGACGTCATATTCGTGCAGCGAGTGCGAAGTGGCGACCTGCTGCGCTACCCTTAAATTATGACCTGTTATTTCCTTCCTGATTTAGCAAATCTTCAATAACTTTGTCTTAGTTGTCCAAGTTGATATTTAACGATAAATCATCGTGCTGCTGGACGTTTTTTGAGCATTTCGCCTTCAAGATTGTCGACAATTATGGGCGGTGAAAAAAGGAAAACTGCTGATTTGGTAATTTTATACGCCTATTAGCCGATGGTAGGAGTGGAAAATGCCCGCGCTTGGCCTAAAGTGTCAACAATCGCCAGGTCGTTGAGATCAAAAGAACCGTTTGTTCACCCCTTATAGGTAGGGCTTTTCCATGCGCGCGTACCAGTCCGAATATCAGCAATCGATCCAGCATCCCGAAACGTTCTGGGCCGAGCAGGCCCGCCGCGTCCCCTGGTTCAAGCCACCAGAGACGATACTGAGCTACGACGAGCACGGGCACGCCCGCTGGTATGCCGATGGAGAGCTCAACACCTGTCATGTGGCACTCGATCATCACGTCGAATCCGGGCGCGGCGATCAGCCGGCGGTGTTCTGGGACTCGCCGGTCACCGGTGGGCGGCGCACCCTCAGCTATCGCGAGTTGCGCGACCAGGTGGCCACCTTTGCGGGAGCGCTGGCCGGCCTCGGGGTGGAAAAGGGCGATCGGGTGGTCATCTACATGCCGATGGTGCCCGAAGCGCTCGTGGCGATGTATGCCTGCGCGCGTCTCGGGGCGGTGCATTCGGTGGTGTTCGGCGGCTTCGCCCCGCACGAGCTGGCCATGCGCATCGAGGATGCCGAACCCAAGGTGGTGATCGCCGCTTCCTGCGGCATCGAGGTCGACAATGTCATCGCCTACAAGCCGATCATCGACAAGGCGCTGGCCCAGAGCACGCACCAACCCGCTGCCTGCGTGATTCTTCAGCGCGACCAGGCGCAGGCCGACCTGGGCAGTATCGACCACGACTGGCAGGTGCTGGTCGAGAATGCCGCGCCCGCCGACTGCGTACCGGTCAAGGGCACCGATCCGCTCTACATCCTCTACACCTCGGGAACCACCGGCAAGCCCAAGGGGGTAGTGCGAGACCACGGCGGCCATGCGGTAGCGATGCACTACTCCATGGAGCGCATCTATGGCATGGCGCCGGGGGAGGTGTTCTTCTCCGCGTCGGACGTCGGCTGGGTCGTGGGCCACTCCTACATCGTCTATGCGCCGCTGATCCTGGGCTGCACGACCGTCGTCTACGAAGGCAAGCCGGTCCGCACCCCGGATGCCGGCGCCTTCTGGCGACTGATCGCCGAGTATCGCATCAAGGCCTTCTTCACGGCACCCACGGCATTTCGCGCCATCAAGAAGGAGGATCCAGACGGCAAGTGGCTCGAGAAGTACGACATTTCCTGTCTGAGAACGCTTTTCCTCGCCGGAGAGCGCCTCGACCCCCCGACATTCCATTGGCTCGACGACCTGCTCGATGTACCGGTGGTCGATCATTGGTGGCAGACCGAGACCGGCTGGGCCATCGCCGCCAACCTGCAAGGGCTGGAACCCATGCCGATCAAGGCCGGCTCGGCGACCGTGCCGGTACCCGGTTTCAACGTGCAGGTGCTCAACCGCCAGGCCGAGCCCGCCGCCGATCATGAGCAGGGCAGCATCGTCATTCGCCAGCCTCTGCCGCCGGGCTGTCTGGCGGGTATCTGGCGTGATCCGCAACGCTTCCATCAGGCTTACATGGCCGCATTCCCGGGGTGTTACCTGACCGGGGATGGCGGGTATTTCGATGAAGAGGGCTACCTGTTCATCATGGGGCGCACCGACGACGTCATCAACGTGGCGGGGCATCGCCTCTCCACCGGTGAAATGGAAGAGGTGCTTGGCGCACACCCCGCGGTAGCCGAATGTGCCGTGATCGGGATCCTCGACAATCTCAAGGGCCAGGTACCGCTGGGGCTGGTGATTCCCAAGGACGGCTACAACGGTGATCCACAGACCCTGGAAAAGGAACTGATCGCCAAGGTCAGGGAGCAGATCGGCCCCATCGCCTGCCTCAAGCAGATCCTGGTGGTGTCACGGCTGCCCAAGACGCGCTCGGGCAAGATTCTGCGCAAGCTGTTGCGTACCATCGCCGATGGCAACGAGTTCAGCATGCCGTCGACCATCGACGACCCCACCAGCCTGCAGGAGGTGCATGAGCACATGATGAGTTGCGAGGTGGGGGCTTCTCATCAGGCGCGCCAGGTCTGATCCCAATCCGAAGAAGGAAGTTCGGGCTCGCCAACGGCGGGCCCGATTCGTGTATACTACGCCCCCGTTTCATGGCCGCGAGGTCGTGAGTCCTACCGAAGCACGAGGGTTCCCTTACCCCTCGGCGGTACAAAAAGGAATCTTCGATGCTGTTGCTGTCCGATCGACAAAGGCGTCACTGCCTGGCGGTCCTGGTGGCCTTTCACATTTTCATCATTGCCGCCAGCAACTATCTGGTGCAATTGCCGTTTACCGTATTTGGCGTGCACACCACCTGGGGGGCGTTCAGCTTCCCGTTCATCTTCCTGGCGACCGACCTGACGGTTCGGCTGTTTGGCAAGGGCCCGGCACGAGTGATCATCGCCCGGGTGATGTTGCCCGCGCTGGTGATCTCCTACCTGCTGTCGGTGATGTTCGAGAAAGGTGAGTTCCGCAGCTTCGAGGCCCTTGGCGACTTCAACCTGTTCGTTGCACGTATCGCCCTGGCCAGTTTCATGGCCTACGTGATCGGCCAGCTGCTCGACATACAGGTCTTCGATCGCCTGCGGCGCAGCGCGCGCTGGTGGGTGGCGCCGGCCGTGTCGACGGTATTCGGCAACCTGGCGGATACCTTTGCGTTCTTTGCCATCGCCTTCCACCAAGGGCCGGATGCCTTCATGGCCAGTCACTGGGTTGAAATCGCCTGGGTCGACTATGGTATTAAACTGACAGCGTCACTTGTACTGTTCTTGCCCATGTATGGCCTGTTGCTGGGGTGGTTGAGTCGAGGTCTGCTGCGCTGGGGAGCCAGGCCCTCGCAGGAAGGAGTCTGACCGCTGATGCATCGCTTGCGAGAAGGAGGCATATGAGCAACACGATCGAACTCCACCACCAAGACAGTGGCCCCCGAGAGGGCGTGCCCCTGGTAGTGCTGCACGGCCTGTTCGGCAGTGCCGACAACTGGCGCTCCCATGTGAAGCAGTGGCAGGAGCGCCGGCGGGTGATCACGGTCGATCTGCGTAATCATGGTCGCTCCCCCCATGCACCCGGCATGGATTACGCTACCATGGCCGACGATGTGCTGGCGCTTCTCGACAGGCTCGACGTACCACGTTGCGACCTCCTGGGACACTCCATGGGCGGCAAGGTGGCGATCAGCGTGGCACGACTGGCGCCCGAACGCCTGGCATCCCTGATCGTTGCGGACATCGCCCCGATCGCCTACGGCCACGATCACGACAGCGTCTTCACCGCCATGCGCCGGGTCGAGGAGGGTGAACCCACCTCGCGCAAGCAGGCCGACGCGTTAATGGCCGAAGCCGTCGAAACTCCGGCGGTACGCATGTTCCTGGCGACCAATCTGGTGCGTGACGACGATGGCGTGATGCGCTGGCGGGTCGGGCTGGACGAGATCGACGACGCCTATGAGGACGTCGCCGCCGCGCCGGCCGGCGAGGGCGCCTATCATGGCCCGACCCTGGTGCTGCGCGGTGCCCACTCCGATTACGTCAGTGATGAACGCTTGTCTGATTTGAAAGACGTATTACCCGAGGCCGAGATCGAGACGCTCGACGCCGGACACTGGTTGCATGCCGAGGTGCCGGAAGCGTTCCAGCAGGCGGTGAACGCCTTTCTTGAGCGTCGGTCGTCCTGATCCTCAGGCGGCCCCGCTCAATGGTCGAATCTCGAGCCGCTGCTTGGCCTGGGTCAGGAAGCGATTGAGTATCTTGTAGGTATCCACATCGAAGCGGGGCTTGCCGGTGGCCAGGGAGGCCAAGCTCCGCTCGTCGAGATCGGGCAGGGTGCCCAGATAGCACCAGTGATCCACGACATGCCAGGCGCGGGTGCCATCCTCGGCGGTCTCGCCGAAAGCGACGCGGCCCGGCCAGGGCCAGTGATGCACTTTCAGGCGTTCGAGCGCCTCCCGGGCGCGATGGGTGTGTGCCTCGAGGGTTTCCTCCCCGCAACAGGCCCCCGCGCAGCGCCTAAGTTGCCGAGCGAAGCAGCGCCCACCCTCGTTGGTCAATCCCAGAACCTGCGGGCACAGGCGGTAGTCCTCGGCGATCCGGTCGAGTGCCTTGTGGGCATCACGGCGCGCTCGGAACAACCCGAAGAGGGCCAGGTCGTTCGAGGGGTCGATGCTCTCCCCGTCGGTCAGGTGCGGCGCTGCTTCCCCCTCCGGCCAGCACCAGCTCACTAGCCGGCTGTTCCGGCGCAGCAGACGGTTGTGCACCGGCATCAACTCCTTGATCAGCTGCGCTTCGAGCAATTGAGCGCCTAGGTCACCCGCGGTTTCCTGCCATTCCAGGTCATGAATCTGCTGGGTCAGGCGCATTTCCCGATCGTTGCGGTGGTCGTTGTTGAAATGGCTGAGTACCCGTGCCCGCAGATTGACGCTCTTGCCGACATACAGCACGGCACCCTTCTCGCCATGAAACAGGTAGACGCCGGGGCGTTCGGGCAAGGCCTGCAGGCGGGCAGGGTCCAGGTGCGCGGGCAGACTGGCCTGGCGCAACTGGGCCTGGATCAATGCCTCGATCCGGTCGCTGTCGTGTTGGACCTGCCAGCATCGCCAGAGTGCAAGCATGGCCCGGGTATCACCCTCCGCACGGTGGCGGTCGTAGCCCCCCAGACCGTGCCGCTCGAGCAGGGTGTCCAGGTTGTGCTGGCGATGCTGGGGGGCCAGCCGTCGCGACAGCTTGAGAGTGCAGATCACGCTGGCGCTGTAGTCGAGACCGGCGCGCTTGAACTCGTTGCGCAGGAAGCCGTAATCGAAGCGAGCGTTGTGAGCCACGAGCGCATCGTCCGCCAGCCAGGCGAAGAATTCGTTGGCCAGCGCCTCGAAGCAGGGGGCATCCGCCACCATGGCATCATCGATGCCGGTGATTCGTTGTATGTGCGCGGGAATGCCTTTTCGAGGGTTGACCAGGGAAACGTAACGATCGACGACCTCACCGTCGATCACGCGCAGGGCAGCGATTTCGGTGATTCGGTCTCGGGTAGTGCGAGTGCCGGTGGTTTCCAGGTCGATGAAGACGAGCGGGCGATCATTCATGAAAAGAACAAGCAAGATTCGTGTGCGGAAGTAGGGGCAGGGCCGCGGGTCGACGACGATTAGGTGCTTCGTCAGCCTCCCCTCGACTACCCGGAGCCGTCGCGGGTGGTCCCGTTCTCCCCCGGGGAGTCGACATCGCTGACATCGACGGCAAGCCGCTCAATGGGCGTCAGCGTCTCGATGAGACCACGCCCTTGCAGATAGGTTTCGAAGCGCAGGTAGCGCCGGGCCTGAAGTGTGGCCGGTCGCAAGGCAAGGTAGCGAAGCACGTCGGGCCAGGCTTTCGCATTTCCTGCTGTGTCGATACCCGGCTCGGCTCGGCTCACGAGCTCCCAGCCCCTCTCGGGATTGTTGACCAACCATAGGGTGGCCTGCTCGAGGGCGTCAAGAAAGTCCGCGATGTCCCGCCGATGCTGGCCCAGGACATCGCGATTGGCCACCAGGATCAATTCGTCGTAGACGGGCAGATCGCTTGCCTCGACCAGAAACTCCACAGCGTCGACGCCCTGCTGCATCAGCTGGTGCCGGGTGACATGGCGCATCGCCCCGATCACTGCATCCACCTCACCCTCGAGCAGGGAGGGCGTCAGCGCGAAATCAATCCTGCGCAGCGACAGGTCATCTGGCCCGATGGGCTGATCCTCGAGTATCGCGTCCAGCCATATGCGTGCCGGGCCTTCTTGTGCGTAGCCAAGTGTCTTGCCCTTGAGGAGCACCAGGCCGTCGATGCCGTTGTCCTTGCGGGCCAGCAAGGTCGCCAGCGGGGCCGGTACCAGGGTGCCCACTCGAATTAGGGGAAGCCCCTGTTCGACCAGGAGATGCAACTGCGGCTGTGAGGTCAGGGCCAGCTCTGCGCGCTGAGCGGCGATCAGCTTGGGGGGCACGCTCGGGTCTGCAGGGGTGGTCAAGGTGACCTCGAGGCCCTTGCGATCGAACAGGTCCTGTTCGCGCGCCACGATGAGGGGGGCGTGATAGGGTGTCGGGTACCAGTCGAGAACCACCCTCAGCCGGCGAGCCGGTGGCGGGATGAGTGGCTCGGGCTCGCGGTTGCTCACCGTTGGCTTGTCCGGGATGTCGATTGTCGGGATAGCGTCACTGCCGCTATCGTTCAGCATCCGTTTCAGAGCCAGGGAGGCGTCGATCGCCGCGTCGCTTACCGGCGGCTTGGCCGCGTTCTGGGCAAGCACATTGACGACCATGCCAAGCAGCAGCAGCAACACTGCCGCGACTGAGATTCGACGCAGCCCTGGGGTCATGGCGTTCTCATCTTGTCTGCAATATCCCGTCCACTGCGCCTGAGCTGCCAGTCTATCCCTGGGGCTACGATATGACTAGAGCAGTAGGGTGGCACACATGGTTTTTCTGGTGTCGTGGCTGATATGCGGGCCCTCTGTGCCCGGTCACTGCCTCATTGTCTCAGCCTTTCCAGTTTGTCCCAACGGCTTCGTCGCCGGTTTGCCGGTATGGCATACTTAATCACCTCTATTTTCGTGTTCGCGCTATGGACAGCATCAATACCCTGTTTCTGTTTACCGGCTCGCTGATCGCCCTCAGCGTGCTGGCGAGCCGATTGTCGTCCTTGTTTGGTTTGCCGCTGTTGCTGCTTTTCCTCGCCCTGGGCATGCTCGCCGGTGAGGACGGCATCCTGGGTGTCGACTTCGACAGCTATTCCCTGGCCTTCGTCATCGGCCACCTTGCGCTGGCGATGATTCTTCTCGACGGCGGCCTGCGAACGCGCATGAAGACCTTTCGGGTCGGCCTCAAGCCGGCACTGTCCCTGGCGACCCTGGGTGTCTTCGTCACCGGTGCCCTGGTGGGGCTGTTCGCGATGTGGTTCTTCGGGCTGAGCCTCACCGAAGGGTTGCTGGTGGGGGCAATCGTAGGCTCTACCGACGCGGCAGCGGTATTCTCGATGTTGCGCGGGCAGGGAGTCAGTCTCAACGAGCGTGTCGGGGCGACCCTTGAAATCGAGTCGGGCACCAACGACCCGATGGCGATTTTCCTGACCATCACCCTGGTCGAGATCCTGGTCGGGGGTATCGGTGGCCCCCTGGAGATGCTCCTGCTCTTCGTCAAGCAGTTCGGCCTGGGCCTGGCGATAGGACTGGGAGCCGGTTGGCTGGCAGCGCGCCTGCTCCGCTGGCTGGACCTGGCGCCGGGGCTCTACTCGTTGCTGGCGCTGGCTCTCGGATTCTGCGTGTTCGGGCTGACCAGCGCGCTGGATGGCAGCGGTTTCCTGGCGATCTACCTAACGGGGTTGATGATCGGCAATCAGCCGGGGCGGCACCTCAACTTCATCCTGCCGGTACACGATGGCCTGGCCTGGCTGAGCCAGATCGGTCTGTTCCTGGTGCTGGGGTTGCTCGTGACCCCCAGCGATATGGTCGCTTATGCCGTGCCCGGCGCGCTGCTCTCGCTGGTGCTGATCTTCGTCGCACGCCCGCTGGCGGTGGTGCTGGTCATCAAGCCTTTCTTCAGCTTTCGCTGGCGTGAGATCGCCTTCATTTCCTGGGTCGGCTTGCGTGGTGCGGTACCGATCGTGCTTGCCATCTTCCCGGTGGTCGGCGGGGTCGAGAATTCGGCGCTTTACTTCAATGTCGCGTTTTTCGTGGTGCTGATGTCCCTGGTGATCCAGGGTACGACCCTGTCGCTGATGGCGCGATGGACCCGGGTCGAGGTCCCGGCCAATGTGGCGCCCAATCGGCGCGGCCCCCTGGGCATATTGCCGGAAAACGATTTCGAGATGTTCGTCTACAAGGTGGACAACGAGGCACTCGAGGACGTGCCGATCCGGCTGCTGCGATTTCCCTCCGGTGCCCTGATATCGGCGCTGTTCAGGCAGCATGTCATGCTGCATCCCAAGGGCGGGACGCTTCTGAAGCTCGGCGACGTGATCTGCGTCATCGGACGCAGCGAGGACCTGCCGGCACTCAACCGGCTGTTCAATGGCGAGGCACGTCTCAAGCGCGAACGCGCTTTCTTCGGCACCTTCACCCTCGATGGCGGGGCGCTGATGAGCGATGTCGCTGCTGCCTACGGGCTGACCCTGAGCCCCGGGGAGCAGAACATGACCCTCGGCGAGTTCATCTCGTTGCGGGTCGGCGGCCATCCGGTGGTCGGTGACGACGTCGGCTGGCATGGCATCCACTGGGTGGTCAGCGTCATGGAAGGCAACAAGGTCACCAAGGTGGGGCTCAGGCTTTATCAATGACACTCCAAGGGATGCCGTGGCGGTCTAGCCGCCCAGGAAAGACGACATGGCCTTGTCGGCGATGGCGCCGCAGACCTTTTCACCCACCTGATCCTTGATGCCGCCGAGGTTGAAACTCTTGCCTTCCTCCTGGCCTTGCAGGATGCCGCTCAAGCCTTCCTGGTAACTCTTGTCTCGGGAGGCCTCCTGTTGCCCGCCGAGCTTGCCCAGCAGTTTCTCCTTGACCGTCTGTGTCGCACTCTTGCTGTAGCCCTGCTCCTGACAGTAGCCCAGCACGCCCGCGACGTTGCTCATGCTGCCCAGATCGAACGACCCCGAAGAAAGCGAACTCAACAAGGAGCCGCTCGACGAGTCGGACTGACCGGACAGGAGGCTGCCCGCCTTGTCCTTCATGCTGTCGAGGCTCGTGGCCGAACTCAGGGGGGCGAAGCCGACGATGGCGACCAGACCCGCGGCGCAAGCAAGGTGCTTGTTCATGCGAAGAACTCCTTGTTCATGTGATCGATGGAACTAACGCTTCTGATCGATGATTCCAGCATGAGCCGGACGGAGGCTGCTTGCAAAGCCGCGAGGGTAACGGGATGTACGCAGACGCCAGGAGGTGCCCGACGCCGGTATGCAAAAGGAGGCTGGTGAAGTCCCGGGGTGAAGGCGCCTGCCGACAGACGCCTCCGGTCGATCACTCAGAATTGATAGTTCACGCCGGCACTGATGGCGCTGACTTCGTAACTGGACTTGTCCAGGTAGGACATGTATTCGAGGGTGCCCGAGAATTGACGCGAAAAGAAGTTGACTTCGCCTCCCACGCCGTAGGAGAACCCGGAGTCGTCATCGGTTGCGGACATGCCATCGGCCTTTGCAGTCGCTTCCCCTTGAGTGAAACCGGCCAGAGCGTAGATGGAGACGACATCGGTGACGGGCAGGTGACCGACGGCATAGGCGCCAAACAGATGATCGACTTCTACCGTGACGTCGGTGTCGTAGCCGTTCACTGTCACTTCATCGTCGGAGAGTCCAAGACCTACGCGGCCTTCGAAAGAAAAGTTGTCGGTCAGGTAATGGCCGAGGCGGCCAACGAGCACGCTCGGGTCGCCTTCGATGTCGTACCCGTAGACAGTTTCTTCGTAGCTTGCCTGGGCGTATTGCAACCCGGCATAGCTGGTGCCGGCATCACCGGCCAGGGCGGGGCTGGAGACCAGGGTGGCAAGAACTAGCGCGCTAACCTTGAGTTTCATTTGGTGATCCCTGTGATGGACGTCTTTTCGGTCCTCGCTCGGCGGATGCTTGGTTGCCAGCAAGGTCCGGTCGATGATAACGCCGGGAGATCGTGCCAAATCGAAAATGAGCAGCGTTTTGCAGCGCCAGCTTGAAGGTTGACGCCGAGAGGCGATACGCAGGCAGGGTAGAGACGAAAAAAGCACCCGAAGGTGCTTTTCTGAAGAAGGGTGAGTGGCGGAGGGACAGGGATTCGAACCCTGGAAGGGCGTTAACCCTTGCCGGTTTTCAAGACCGGTGCATTCAACCGCTCTGCCATCCCTCCGGCTCACGGCGCTAGATACTACCAACTTTGGCTGGCCCGTCAAGGTATGTTGGCAATCAGGGGGTTAAACTGCCCGATCTTGGCTAAGATTAGGAAAATGGTGGTTGGCATGGGTGGAAATCCAGGTCGGGCGCCTGCATAACAGGTAAGGTTTACGGCGATGAACGAGGTGGGTATGTCAGAGAATATCATTCGGGTGCCTATAGAGGAGGCTGAAGGCGTCCAGCTTGCAGACGTGCATATCGTCGGTGCGGTAGGTCGCCACGACGACTCGCATCGCTACGTCGAGCTGATGAGCGATCTTCAGCATATCCCTATCGATAGCCCCAGTGGCGCCGAGGGTTCGCCCAATCTGCTGCTGGTCGAGGTCGATGACCCGAACGATCCGGAATGCCTGCGCAAGGCGATGGACATTCTGGCGCAGCACGAGCATTTCGAGCAGCGCCGCCATCGCTTCAAGCATTACTAGCGTCGCGAGCATTGGCTTGACAGGGCTGTTATCGTAACGTTTGGCTATTGCCTGCCAACATGGAAAAACGCAAGGAGCACGAATGGAAATCACGATTCTGAGCACCGGCATGGAGAACGACGAGTTTCATGAACTGGCGGGTGGCGAGATGGGTTCAACCCTGCGCAAGGCTGGCAAAGACTATCTGGGCAGCAAGAATCTCTCCGAAAACCAGTTGCGCGAGATGCAGCGCAATGACGAGCAGGCATTCCAGCAACTGCAGGAGGAGATGACGCACCACGCCCTCAATGTCGCCAACCTGTCAACCGATAGTACCCTCATCGCCTTGCGCCTGAATCTCGAAGGCCCCAAGCAACCCTGAGAACCCGGACGTTGGAGAAGGATGAACGAGCCCCGGGACCAGCGGGGCTCCTCGTTTCGTGGGAACGTTGGAATGATGGCTTGCGCAGGGAACGATCAAGCGGCATTCTCTGTCTATAGCTTGTCCAATAATCTATGAAGGAGCCTACATCCATGGCCTATCAGCAGTCGTCGCACGTAACGCAGCGTCAGACTAGCGCGGTCAGTACCAACAAGGTCCTCCGCAACACCTACATGCTCCTGGCAATGACGCTGCTGTTCTCGGCAGCCACTGCAGGGGTTTCCATGGCAATGGGCATCGGTCAGATGAACATCCTGGTGTTCTTCATCGGTGCCTATGGTCTGATGTTCCTGGTTCACAAGACCGCCAACTCTGCCGCCGGGTTGCTCGCGACCTTCGCCTTCACCGGTTTCATGGGCTTCACCCTCGGACCGATCCTGAGCCTCTATCTGTCGATCCCCAACGGGGCCCAACTGGTGATGACCGCCTTGGCCATGACCGGCGCGACCTTCCTGGGGCTGTCTGCCGTGGCACTGGTCACCAAGAAGGATTTCAGCTTCCTGGGCAACTTCCTGTTCGCCGGGGCCATCGTGCTGATCCTGGCGATGGTGGTGGCGTTGATCTTCAACATCACCGCACTGGCGCTGGCGGTTTCCGCGGGCTTCGTTCTCTTCTCTTCCGCGGTGATCCTGTACCAGACCAGTGAGATCGTGCACCGGGCCGGCGAGACCAACTATATCCTGGCCGCCGTCACGCTGTACGTGTCGATCTACAATCTGTTCATCAGCCTGCTGTCGCTGCTGGGCGTAATGAACAACGATTGATCGATCGCTCCTGATGTCCTGCATGGCCCCGCCTTATCAGGCGGGGCCGCATTGTTTTGAATGAAGCGTTCCTGCGAGATAGAGGTCGGGTCATGCGCTATGCACTGCTTGTCCAGGGGGCTCCCTACAGTCACCAGGCGGCTCACTCGGCCTTGAGATTCGCCGAGGCGTTGATCGCGCGGAGCCATCGTCTCGAGACGGTATTCTTCTATCATGATGGCGTCTATAACGCTCAACGGCTGGCCACGCCTCCCCAGGACGAACCGCAGCTGGTGGATGCCTGGTGCCGCTTGCACCACGAGCATGGCACTGCGCTACTGGTCTGCGTGGCCGCGGCGTTGCGGCGCGGGGTGGTCGACGAGCGGGAATCGCGTCGTCACGGCAAGCAGGGGCACAGCCTCGAGTCGCCCTTCGAGCTGACCGGGGTGGGCCAGTTGGTCGAGGCTGCCATGACCCATGATCGTCTGATCACGTTTTCCCCTTGAGGAGCGAACGATGAGCGATAGATCGCCAATGCCCATGCTCGTCGTCTTGCGTCATGCCCCCCACGGTAGCAGCTGGTTGCGCGAGGGGCTGGATGTGGCGCTGGTTGGTGCGGCGTTCGGTCAGTCGGTGACTCTGCTGTTCATCGGAGATGGGGTCGAAGCGCTCGTGAAAGGCCAGCAGACAGGACCGCTGGGTCAGAAGGGCACGCATCCGACGCTGGATATGCTGGCGATGTACGACATCGAGACCTTGCTGGTCGATGCCGAGTCCCTGGCTCAGCGAGGCTTGATCGAGACAGACTTGCAGCTACCGGTGACGCTCGTTGCTCCGGAGAGGCTGCCATCTCTCTTCGCCCATCATGCACCGGTGTTCAATTTCTAGTGTCTTGGGTTTCGTGCCTTGATGGATGATCATTGATGAATCGGGCATGTCGTAAGGAGGCGATCGCCGATGCTGCTGCACCTACTCAATCGCTCTGCGGCCTCGAGCCATGTGTACCGGGACGCGTTGCGCGCCATGGCTGAGGACGACTGCCTGCTGCTGACCGAGGATGGCGTTTACTCGGCCCTGATGCCTCTCGCCGAGCATTTCTCGGCGGTATACGGTCGTCTGTTCGCCTTGCGGGAAGACCTGGCCTCCCGGGGCCTGGAAGGGCGTTGCGCCGAGCAGATCGTCATCGTGGACATGGAGGGGTTCGTGCAATTGACCGAAGACGCCGATCGTGTGGTGAGCTGGTTCTGAGAAATCCTGATGGCAACGACGACGATTGAACGCTGGGTGAGGGTCGAAGGGCAAGAGATTGCCCTGGACCCGGAAGGCTACCTGGTTGACATGACAGACTGGTCGCCGGCCGTGGCCGAGGCACTGGCCGCCGAAGAAGAGCGCGAGTTGACCGCCGAGCACTGGGAGGTCATCGAGGTGCTGCGGGACTTCTATGCGCGCTACGAGATGGCGCCAGCCATGCGGCCGCTGGTCAAGGCGGTGGGGCAGGCCCTGGGGCCGGAGAAGGGCAAGTCCCTGCACCTGATGAAGCTGTTCCCGGACAGTCCGGCCAAGGCTGGGGCGCGCCTGGCTGGCCTGCCCAAGCCCACCAATTGCCTGTGAGGGGTACGGCATGAACTTCCTGGCCCATGCCTGTCTGGCCCGCGGGGGCAGCGACGCCTTTCTCTACGGCAACCTGATCGCCGATGGAGTCAAGGGTAGCGACCTTGGCGACTGGCCTGGCGACGTTGCTGCAGGCATACGTCACCATCGCCGGGTGGATGCGGTCGTCGATTCGCATCCCATCGTTCTGGCGGCCCGGGCCCGGGCTCCCTGTCCGGGGCGCCGCTACGCCGGCATCGCGCTTGATCTGGTGTGGGATCATTTCGTGGCCCGCGATCATGGGCCGGACCGCCGGAATCAGGCATTGATTCGCCGCTGCTACCGGCTACTCGAAGAGCGCCCGGCCCCCGCCCGTCTGGCGAACATGGTGCCGGTGCTGATCGAGCAGGATTGGCTGAACGGCTATGCCGACTTCGAATTTACCTGTGCCGCAGTGGCCGGGGTGGGGCGTCGCCTCAGGGGCCCCAACCGCCTGGCCGAGCTGATTCCCTGGCTCGAGGCCGATTACGTGGCGCTCGAACAGGACTTTGCCAGGCTGTGGCCCGAGTTGAACCATCGACTGGGTCTCTAATTCTGGCCAATCATGCTTTGCCGAGAAACGAGACGTCGATCTTCAGACTGAACTACACGGTACCGTGATCCTTGCAAGCCTACCCTGTTACCAACGACACGGCTTGAGATTATTGCGGGACTGAACACTCACGTTTGCCGTGCGCTTGTAAGACATTTGCAACAAGGCTTGTCAGCCATTTCATACAAATAATGTAATCAACTGTTTTAACTAGCTAATTTCGTTATCTTTGGTCAGATCGTTTTTTCAGGGAACTCCCATGGCGACCTCGACCAACCTCAAACTCCTTCTTCAATGTATCAATAGTGGCGATACTGCACGGGCCTCCGGCCCCGACAACTGCAGCCTAGGGGCGCAATGCCGATGCGGATGACGCGTTTCCTGGTCGATCTGGCCTGGCATCGGGACGGGCTGCGCCAGCTGTTCGAGACCGAACCGTCGCCTCGCTATCACCTGCTCTACCTGCAGACCCACCAACACGAACAGGCCACTGCCGGCCCGCTGCTCGTCGAACCCGCCTCGCCGGTTGCCCTTCAACGCTACCGCCCGTGGGTCGAAGAGGGGCTGGCCATCGAGCTGGTCTCGACGCAGCCGTTCGAGGTCGTCGCCGAGCATCTGAAGACCCTGACGGTGATCGAGCGCGAGCAGGCACCCCCCTCCCTGTTTCGTTACGCCGATCCCCGCGTCCTTGCCGGGCTCGAAGCCTCGTTGAACGCGCCTGAACGGGCGCGGCTACTGGGGCCGAA
>NZ_FQUJ01000017.1 GCF_900128925.1 Modicisalibacter ilicicola DSM 19980 | reverse complement strand
GGATGCAGCTTGGGACGCTGACGAGGTCGATGTCGCGTCAGACGGGCCCGGTAGCCCGCCAGGCCGGCATCGTAGCCCTTGATGGGATCGACCGTGTGGCGAGCGATTTCTCGCGACACGGTACTCGGTGCACGGCCCAGATGAGTGGCGATGGCCCGGATCGAATGAGTGGCTCGCATCATCATGATGGCGGCTCGGTCTTCAGCAGAGAGATGGCGATAGCAATGAGTCATGGCAGCACCGTACCTGATGGGTCACGTGTTGCATTTGGTCATTGAGACCGCCAACATAGAAGAGCATGAGAAGGAGCTTGAAAAAGAATACCAAAATAAAAATAAAAATCTAGAATTGGAGTATTACAAATTTAAATCCAGAATAAGTAAGTTGTCTAAAAATTACAAAAACTATAAAATTACATATGATGAGCTTAGGAAAAGAATTTCAGAGCAAGAGGAGGATTTGGAGTGCATGACATACGGTGTTTATCGCCCACATTTCACCTATCAGCATTCTGACGAGTTCAAAGAAGCGCTTCTTGATATTAGCAGGGAGCAAAAAGAGGATATTAAGTATGACTTGGCTTGGAGCTGTAGTACGGTCTGGAGCGTGGGGGACAGCCTAGTAAAAGGAAGAACCATGACAAAGCGCCAAGCAAAGCTTATGCTCAGAGCGTTTAACGGTGAATGCGATGCTGCAATGGTGAAAGTAACATGGAATAATGCCACCATCATGAAGCAACGCATACAGAAGTCATTCAATGCTATTAATAAGCTTGGTAAATCAAATGACATTGAGATAACTGAGACATATCTTGAGCACAAACTTAAAGAATTCCAGCTTCATTATGAACTGAAGTTAAAAATACATGAAGAGAAAGAAGAACAGCGTCAAATTCGTGAGGCTATGCGTGAAGAGGCCAAGCTTCAAAAGGATGTAGAAAAAGCAACGAAAAAGGCTGATCAGGATAGAGCAAACTACGAGCGAGCGCTTCGTAAAGCCAGAAAAGACCTAGATGAGGCTGGATATATCGAGAAGGGGGAAGCCGAGCGAAAGGTTTCTGAGATACAGGCTCATTTGGATGAAGCGATAGCAAGGAAGGAAAGGGCGCTTTCACAAGCACAACTAACACGGGCAGGGCATGTTTACATTATCTCAAATATTGGGTGTTTCGGTGAAGAGGTATTCAAAATAGGAATGACTCGCCGCTTAGATCCATCAGACCGAATACGTGAGCTTGGGGGTGCATCTGTACCTTTCCCATTTGATGTGCATGGCATGGTGTACTCGGATAATGCGCCGGGACTTGAGAATACATTGCATCGCAAATTTTCAGACAGGCGCATAAATATGGTTAACCTCAGAAAAGAATTTTTTAATGTAACTCTCTCTGAAATCCAGGATGTTGTTCAGGATTTAGGCTTGGAACTTAAGCTAACTAAGAAAGCTGAAGCACAACAGTACAGGGAAACCTCTGCCATTCTTGCAGAGATGAGTGACCAGGAAGAATATCTCGCTAGGATGGAAGTGGAAGAATTCCCCGCAGAACTTTTAGAAAATGAAGAATAATCACGCAAACTATATCCCCTTTGGCCTCGGGGTTGAGGATGGGCGCGTCTGGCATGCTTCTGAGTTGGACCGTGAAAATCAACGAGGTAAGTCTTGTGAATGTATCTGTCCTGGATGCAGGATGCCACTGTGGTCTAAGCTAGGTGACAAGAAAGAGTGGCACTTTGCGCACGCACCTAACTACACAGATTGCGGCTCGGGGGCGGAAACTGGGATTCATTTAGCAGCTAAACAACTAATCCTAAACGAGTCCGCCATTGCAATCCCCGAATTATCGGTTAATTGCACGCTGAATGACTTGAATGGTAAAGAGCACACAAAGCATAGAAAGCTATTAGACAAGTCACAGCGATGTGATGTGTACAATGCACAACCAGAAGTACGATTGGCGACTATTGTTGCCGACCTCTGTGTGGAAGATAAAGAGGGACAGCTGCTAATAGAAATTGCGGTAAATCATTTCGTCGATTCTGCTAAATTTGATAAGATAGCTAGTCTCGGCATCAGGTGTATTGAGATTGATTTAAGCAAAGTGAATAGAAACTGTACGTTACATGAGTTGAAGGCCCATATCTTTGATCCAGATAATTCACTCTGGGTGTTTCATCCTGAGTGTGTACGCTGGACGCGCTTACTGTCGATGGATCTCAAGGCTGAAGTGAACGCTATAAACAAGCAGATCGAGAAATTCATGAGGCTAGCGAAAGATAAAGGATCGTCCAGATACGCTAACCATGCGGCTGATGATGCAACCCAATACCACACGCCGACAAACGCAGATGAGTTAGCGGAACAGATCTGGCGTAAGAAATTCTACAGACATTCTTGGTATCGTCGGAGATAAGGTACTTAGAATCACTGAACAATTCGTACTGGGCAGTAAGTGCCTATTCAAAATTAATCGTGTTATCAGCTCCGTAGCCACCAAGCAGGCGGTGCACCTCATTACATAGGCGATCAAATGAGAGATAGGCGCTCAAAGGCAACCAGGTGTACTTCATCTGCCGCCACAGAATCTCAATCAGATTCAGCTCCGGTGAGTAGGCAGACAGATAGACCAGATGCACACGCTGCGACATCCAGTCCACTATCTTGCGCCTGAATGCCTTGGAGCGATGCATGCTGGCATTATCGAGCACCACGACGGCGAAGGTGCCTGGATCCTTCTGAGCCACAAACTGGTCAAACGCTTCGATGACCGTTTCCGTGGTTACGGTCTCGGTTGTCGTATGGTAGACCAGCTTCCCGGCTCGACTGAGGAACCCCAGCACGTTTAGCCTCCGGCTGTGAGTGTAGGCAGCTACCTCCCAAGGCTTGCCGATCGGGCTCCACGCATACGGCACCGATGACGCTTGTGAAAAGCCTGACTCATCAAAGTAGTAAAGCTCGTGCCCTGGTCTTCCCGCTTGTGAAGCGCCTTCATCAAGCCCTGTGTATTGCGGAAGTCCTTTTCGTCACGGCGCGCTTTCAGTGAGTACCGAATGCGCTTGAAGCTATGGTCGTTTTTTTTCAACGCCCGTCGGAGGGTTACCGTGGCGACCGTCTTACCGGTCTCTTCCTGAAAGCGAGCCTGCAAGGCTCGAATCTGATGAGGATGCTCGGCCACCAACGCCTGCAGTCGTTTGTGATCGTGTTCGTCGAGGGCGGGTGTTCGCCCACTGCGCGGCTTATCAATGAGCCCGTCGAGGCCGGACACTTCCCATTGCTTGAACCATCGTGACACGGCATCACGACGAACCTGTAGTATCTCACTGATTTGGTTGATGGTATGGCCTTGGTCACTCAGTAGAATGGCATGCGCTCGGCGACGGAGGGCGCGCTTCTCGCCATGGTGATAGGCTGAGGCCTGCGTCTGGTGTTCAGATTCAGTGAGAGGGGCAACGAAGCGCTTTTCCATGGTTCCGTCCGTGTCAGAAGACCTGACATGGATATTACTCGAAGACTTTAGGTCAAGCACTTAGCTTCGGTGTCGTCGCTTGTTTATGCAGCTTGATGTCCATGAACCTGTTCCTGAATGAATTGCCGAAGAAGCTCCTTGGCTGTCAGCAGAGGATAACTTCTATAGGCGATCTGATCATCCGAGACACTACATAAGGTACTGAAGCACCTTTTTTCGCCTATTCGAAACTGCTATTTCAGCCTGGATTTAACGTTTATTAGCAGCGGCTTTTTTTTTATAAACATGCAAAAAATATAATATACCATCTTGTGTAAGATATTTTTCTCGGTATTTTCCACTATTTCGAGATTGTGTTTGCGATGACAAGAACTTTAGTCAATCATCTAGTTGCGCTTGCTTTTGCGCGCCGATGGATACAACAGAAATGCGGGAGTGAGGGCTATGGCTTACCTTAGAACGACGTGTAAGGCTCATGTAGCAGGGTTGAAGAGCATCAAAGGCTTCCCTTTAATTCTTACTGAAGACTATAGAGTAAACTGGTTGACATTGCATTTTATCTTTTATCTTGCCAGGAAAAGTGCTGTGAGCTCGGTAAAAACATATGCTGTCCATTTGACAGATTTTTATAGCCAGCTTGAAGTTGATAAGCTGGATGTTTTTGATGTGGACGATGACTGGCTGTCAGCTTACAAACAGTACTTGATCCGCCGGAATGATGAGAGACCTGAAAATACTCAAAACTATGCTAGCCAAGTAATTAGAACAGTGGTCCTTTACTGTAGCTGGCTTACGGAGCAGGGTTTCAGTGATGTCCTATGTGGTGAAGGGATTGGGTATAACATACAGATTTCAGCAGGAAGGAAGGGTGGCATAAAGCACCCTTTGATTAAAAATGAAAATAGCGACTCCAAAGCCATTTCAGCACCTTGGACCCAGTGGATCGAAGTTATAAAAAAATATGGACCGAAGAGAGAGGACTTGGCTAGGAGGTTCGAGCTAATGATCGATTGGGGCCGTCTTGGAGGCCTCAGGGCCCATGAAATATGTGGGCTAAAGGTCTGGCAGTTGCCGGACAAAGAATCAGCCTTTAAGAAACTGGAAAAAAAACGAAAAATAAAAATTAAGCTCTTCGTTACTAAAGGCGGAGAGGAGGGATGTATTTACGTGCCGCCGTTGCTTGTGATTAAAACTTGGGAGTATGTTGAAATTTACAGGCGAGATGTGGTCAGGAAGCATAAAAAAATCCAGAAAAAAAAGCGAGAGAATTACTTAGAGCCAGATTATATTTTTTTATCAGATGCAACGGGCGGGCCTAGTACTCCTAGAGGATTTTCGAACACTGTTAGAAAAGCATTCCTAACAGCAGTAGAAGATAAGCAGCTTTCAACAGATGAGAGAGTATGGCTTCACGGGTTGAGACATAATTTCATAAGCCTTAAGTTTAAGGCGGCAGATGATATGAAGATCAAACATTCAGAAAATTATGTTCGGCAATCTTCAAGGCATAAGTCAGTGGATTCGCTAGGTGGCTATTCATCTGGACGGTTTGATGAGGATTTTAGTTGATGGCCAGGCTTTCTAGGGAAAAATTAAAAGTAAAAAAATCAGCAGATATTATCGATGTTGTCCCTTATGTGGGCTGGGAATTAGAGGTTGAAGCTGGAGATCCTATAGACGTATCTTTTCTTTATAATGTTGCCGGAGGAAGATTAATTCAAGAGCAGCTTTCTTTGCAATTGAGAGGGCAAAGGAAAAAAAGAGCTGTTGGCAACGTGATTCTAAGGTTTTTGAGGTTCATGGCAAAAGCAAGTGGTAGAGTCGACGCGAATAGTCTTTTGGAATATAAACTATATCTTGATAAAGATCTTTATGTCAGCGTCCACACGAAAAGCCAAATGTATTCAGCCGCTGCAGGGTTTGTTAAACGTTTGATGGCTGCAGAGGTTATTGCGCATGAAGCCATACCCAAAAACTTTGATAGAGTTAAGAAAAAAACATATCCGAGCATCTTTGAATTGTCTGCTATCGAAATGGAGCGATTCGCGAAGGAGAAAGAGCTGGAAATTGAAAGTCTCCAGAAAGAGTTGGGGGTAGGTAAGAAAGAAGCTGTTATTGTTAAATACGGAAATGAGGTTTTGTCCGCTTTCCATCATGGAGCTATAAAGAAAATAAAGGAGTGGGAGGAAGACTGCGAAAAAATAGATAAAGCAATAAGAAAATATGGGAGTGATGATGTTGTTGCGCTTGGAGGAGTAAGTGATTTTCGCGAACGCGAAGGCAACTGGCAAAGCAGCATAATGCCAAGCAGGAATTTCGAGGGCGCTATAGGTGTTTTATATGCGCGATTTAACAGATTACTTCCTGCTTCCTCGGAGTGGCCCCCGGGAATTTGTGATTACCTTAAGTCTAGAGGTTGGCCTCAATCGAGAGTGGTTGCAGCATTTTTCAACAGTACTAATAACCTAAAATATTTCTTGGTAGCCGCGCTAACGCACAAAGATCTTTTGCCAAATGTTGACAGTGTTGCATTCTATTCTTACCTAAATTCGTTTGAAAAAGGAAATGAGATAGGAAGTATCAACGTTTTTTTTGGTAAAAAGAGAGGAGGCCCTGTAAATGCCACGTTGCCGGTTATGGATCCGCTGTGTGAGGTTTTTATAAACTTTCAGGAAAGGCAGAAAAGGTTACTTTCCGAAGTTACCGGTGGCGCTAATTGGCTAAACAAGGAGCGTTGTGAGCTATTTATAATTTTTTCAGGAAAAAGAGGTAAAGATTACCGTTTGAAACTGGTGGATCCAAGCTCAACTGTTGATATGGTTCGGTATGCTGCTCGTGACCTGTCAGAAACCTACCCTGTCTTGAGGCCACTAATAGGAAAAATCACAGGTAAATCATTTAGACCTACCATTGTGGCAATGGATGTGGCTGAAGGTTCTTCTTTTTCGGACGTGAGTAAAAAGTTGAACCATGCCAACTTTTCCACAACTGCTGGATATGCGTTGCGAATAGAGACACAGTCGTCTCTTGAGATGAAATTAAGAAATTTCCAGGAATACCTTCTGAGCTGTAATAGGGGAGAGGGAGAAAGAACTGGTACAGGCTACTTTTGTGGTATCAAAGGCGAAGAAGGCGTTACTTGCAAGGGTGTAGACATGTGTTTTAATTGTGAGGCTAAGCGAATAATTTTGAAAGATTCTCGCTCTTTGTCTGAGTGGTTAGCATGGATTATCAAGATTAAGAAAAGCATGAATAGACTAAAACATAATAATCCTGAGAGGTGGAGTGGTTATTGGGAAGTGAGGCTTGCAGAATATGAGTCTATGGTTTCCTTGTGTACGCGTTCAGAAGTTGAAAAAGCTAGTTTATTGGCGTTTGAAATCGAACAGCATCTTCCATTTTTGGACTGAATAATGAAAGAAACTATGTTTCTAGACTTTTATGGTACTCCGCAAGGAAAAGCAAGCTCAGATGAAGGGGATGTATGGTGGTTAAATCCTGACTCTACACGTGATAGATGGAAGCTTAAGAATATGGTCCCTGGTTCGTCATATTCCTATTTCACTGTAAGCTGGACTCCGCGCAACGACGAGCTGACGCCTCTTTCGGTTCATAGGTGGGAATGGTGGAAGGGGTACTCACAAAGACTGTCATATTTCATAATGGAGTCTGACAAGACAAGTGTTAATAAAACATCTACTCTTGCACTATGCTGTCGAGAAGTTCGGGCTCTTGCAGAATGGTTTTGTTTTTCATGTGGGCTTAGTAGAGTGCAAGATGTCAGCAGGATGCATGTTGATGCATATGAGCGGCATTTTTTCAGAGCAGGTCTTACTGTTAATAGCATTGTTACAAAACTTTCAATTTTTTCTTACATGTTTACTTTGAAGGAGGAGGTTGGGGACGGTTTAGTGTTTTCTCCCTACGTAAGTGATATCGTCAGTGTGGCAAAAAAAATGGGCAAGAAGGGGGGGCATACAAGAACTATTTTTCCTAGGCAGTTTCTCGGTCTGATAGACTTTTCTCTGGGAAAGGTTGCAGATTCAGAACGCGTGATCACGCTTCTTAAAGGGTATTCATCTTTTGGTGAAAGATTTGATAGAAAAAAGAAGAACAGGAGGTTTGAATCAGAGTTTGGAATAAGTGTTGGCATGCTCAAGAAAGAGGTTAAGCTATTATATTCCTCTGCCATTTTGCTGGTCATGGCTCTAACTGCAATGCGTAAGCACGAAGCAGCCGGGATAAGCTACGATAATGCGGTAGCCTCAGTATATTTAGGGGAGTATTTGTCAGGAGTTGTGCATAAAACTGCGGGCACGCAGACAGGGCAGCCAACGTCTAGGCCAGTGCCTAAGGAAGTAATTGACTCTTTGTCTGTAATAATAGCATTGACAAGCTCTACTCGTGAAGTTTCAAGCAATCGTGATAAGTTATTGCTCGAGCTTCCCTTTAGCTATGGGTTAAAGGAAGGTCAGGAGCCTGATGACACTATTAGTACAAATAAGCTATATCGCATGTTTGACATCTTGTCAGAGGCGGCCGGTCTTGATTACAAGGTTAGGCCTCATATGATGAGAAGAGCATTTTCTTTGATGTGGAGCTGGAGGTTTGATGTTGGGGATCTTGAGTATTTGTCGAATATTTTATATCACAACGATTATCGCTATACAATAGCTTATGTTGACGATGAGGATGTGGAAGAGTTTCTCGACGACGGGTTTAGAGAGTATACGCACGACTACCTTGAGCGAATCTTTTTAGGGGATGTGTCAGTTGCGGGAGGGATTAGCAGTACATTGAGCAAGTATAAAAGAATTTTTCATGCGAGGTTTAGTGTGGCTACTCCCGATAGGGTGTCTGATTTTGTTGATAGTATTATGATGAAGCACGAGTACCGCGTTATTCCCAATGCGGATGGTTACTGTTTTATCAGTCGTGGGCGAGGCTCAAGAGCAAAATGCTCAACGAATGGACGTAAGGTGAACTATGCAAATAGGAGCGAAATCACTTGCGCAAGTTGTCCTAATTTCGGGGTTGATAGTACGCGTAGAGAATATTGGATGCACCGAAGAGACGCGCATATAAAAGTCATGAGCTATCATGAGAATGAGAAAGGGATGATGTATGAAGCAGCTTCAGAAGGGGTTAAGAGAGCTGAAACTATTGTTCGCCTGATCGATAGGGAGGGTGGAGAATGAAAAGAAGCAGTGAAAAGTTTTCCGATGCCATTAGGCGGTCAATCAAACACCTTGAGGATTCAGGGGTTTCAATTACTCAAAAGGCGGTAATTGATAACGCTTTATTTGATAATGGCAGGCATGTTGGGAAGTCTACGCTGTATCGTAAGGACCCGGTAACAAAAGAGCATTTCTACAAAGGCCTGCTTGCAGAGATTGATAACGCTGCATCAAGACAGAGAAGGTTTAGAGGTAGGCCTACCAAAAAAGAAACTGTAATAGAGTTGAAGGGCGTAATTAGAGAGTTAAAGAGGGAGAATCAAGCTCTTGTCGATCAGGTAGTAACGCAGGAGGCAGAGCTAATTAAGTTGAAGTCTTTAAAACGCTCAGATTTGGGAGTTGCTAAAGCAAAGGATGATGATATTTATGTGCTGGCAAAAATTCTTTTAGGAAAAACCTCTGGCTCTCATGAATCCCTCGACTCTATCGTAAGGCGGTATGAAATTGTCCACAAGGGGACAGAGCGACTTAAGGAGTCACAAGCCGCGGCCGAAAAGTTACGCCAAGAGCTGTCGGGGGCTACGGTTTCCTTGCCGGGCATGAGAAAATAGGCTCAGAGGCAGTATATTGTGTAGTCGATGACTGTGCTAGACTAGAAAAAATCTATTAATCACAAAGGCTTGGAGGCTAAATATATGGCTAGAGGGGTGAATAAAGTCATTCTGATCGGTAATCTGGGGCAGGACCCCGACGTACGTTTCCTGCCTTCCGGCAACCCGGTGGCCAACCTGCGTATCGCCACCACCGATACCTGGACAGACCGCCAGAGCGGCCAGCGTCAGGAGCGTACCGAGTGGCACAGCGTGGTGTTGTTCAACAAGCTGGCGGAGATCGCCCAGCAGTACGTCAAGAAAGGCTCGCGCATCTACATCGAGGGGCGCCTGCAGACCCGCAAGTGGCAAGGCCAGGACGGCCAGGATCGCTACAGCACCGAGATCGTCGCCAACGACATGCAGATGCTCGATTCCCGGGGTGGTCAGGGCGGCGGCGACTATGCTCAGCAACCCCAGCAGGGGGGGTATGGCAATGCGCCCCAGGGCGGCTATGGCCAGCAGGGCGGACAGGGGCAGCGCCCGGCTCAGCAGCCTCCAGCCCAGGGCGGGCAAGGCGGTGCGCCGCAGCAGGGCAACAACTACGGGGCACCCAATCCCGGCAGCTTCGACGATTTCGACGACGAGATCCCGTTCTAGGAAGCCCCCCGGACAGCCGCAGGGCAGCGTAGACGCCAGGGCGCTTCCCGGTCCCTTGGCTCGGCATAGGGGATGCCGACACGCGGGCCTGCGGTGACCAGGTGATCGTCGACCGGTTCACCAGGCGCCAGCCACAGGCGATCGCCTTGACACAGGTCGTGGCGATTGAACTCGGCCAGGGTGACGCCCATCGCCTGAGTCAGCTTGCCAGGGCCATTGGCCAGATCGCGACGCCTGCCACCGCGGTGCCTCACCATCGACGCTTCGCCCGCAACCGGGGCGATGGCCCTGAGCAATACGGCCCCGGCCTTGCCCGGGGACTCGGTGACCAGGTTGAGCATGTCATGGATACCATAGATCAGGTAGATATACGCATGCCCCGCCGGACCAAACATGGGAGAAGTGCGTCGTGTCAGGCCCCGGGAGGCGTGGCTGGCGCTGTCCTCGGCACCGCCGTAGGCTTCGGTCTCGACGATTCGGCCCACCAGGCGTTCCCCGTTGCTTTCATGGACCAGGTGGCGACCCAGCAGGTCGCGGGCGACTTCCAGCGAGGGGCGCGCATAGAAGGCACGGGGCAGGGAGGTGCTATCGATCATTTCCGGAAGGCCCATGTCATGATATCGATGTTGCATTCGTGGAAAAGGAAGCATCGTGAAGTTGCTGATTCTTGATGCCGGTCACTGTCTCAGTCTGGCGCTGGCGCGCGAAGCCAACCGACGCGGCGATACCGAGCTGGTGATCACCGAGGCGCTTGCGCTCTCTCCCGGCCAGCTCGAGGAGATTTCGCCGGACGCCCTGATCATTCCGCCCCTGGCTGGGCCGAGCGAGGCCAACCCGGCCACCGTCACCGCCCACGCGGAAACGGTGGAGAGCTGCATGGCCTACTGCCGGCACGCCGGCATCGCCCTGGTGTGGTGTGTCTCGGATCAGCTCTACGAGGACGGGGCCGAGCTGCCCATCGACGAGCATGTGATTCCCCGCCCCCGGGACGAGAGTCTGCGCCGGCTGATCCTGACCGGCGATCGTATCCGCGAGAGCCTTCCCGAGCACGTGATCGTGCGGCTGGGCCCCCTGTTCGCTCTCGAGGGCAGCGATGCCTGGCTTCCCGGCCTGATCGACCGGCTGCTGGCCGGACAGCGCGTCAGTGCGGCCGAGGATATCGTCTTCTGCCCGATCTCGGCGGATGCTGCCGCCATGGCCCTGATCGGCATGTTACAACAGCTGAATTGCGGAGCGACGGGGTGGGGCGCCTATCATCTGGCCGGTACCGAGCCGGTCAGCGCCTATACCTTTGCTTCTGCGGTCCGCATGCAGCTCGACACGCGCCTCGAGGGGCTGGGCAGGAAGGTGGCCCTGGGAGAGCTGAAGGCGCTCAATCATCACCACGACCAGCCGCTGCGCCGAGTACTGAACTGCCAGCGCGTGCTCGAGGTCTTCGGTGTGCACCAGAAGCCCTGGCGGCTCGAGCTGGGACGGATGCTGGATACCTGGTGCCATGCCTATCAGGCCCAGGAGGAGAGGCCATGAATGCGCTGCGCAGCCTGACCTTCTATCTGGTCTACTTTCTCGCCATCCTGTTCTTCGGGCTCCTGTGCCTGCCGATCACTCCGTTGCTGCCCCTCTCGGGCCGCTACAAGCTGCTCAATCTCTACAACCATTTCATCGTCGCCTGGTTCGCGCTCATCTGCGGCGTGCGCTACGAGGTGCGAGGGCGCGAGCATGTGCCCACCGGGCCGGTGGTGATCCTCGCCAACCATCAGTGTGAATGGGAAACCCTCTTTTTGCAGGTGCTCAAGCCGCCGGTGTGTACCGTGCTCAAGCAGGAACTGTTGCGCCTGCCGCTGTTCGGCTGGGCGCTGCGCTTGCTGCATCCTATTGCCCTGGATCGCTCGCGGCCGGCCCGGGCCATGAAGCAGGTGCTTTCCCAAGGGCCGCAGCGCCTCAAGGAAGGGCTGTCCGTGCTGATCTTTCCCGAAGGCACCCGGGTCGAGCCGGGGCAGCGGCGCCGCTACAACAAGAGCGGTGCGGTCATCGCCTGCCGTGCCGGCGTGCCGGTGCTGCCGGTCGCGCACAATGCCGGCGAACGCTGGCCGGGACGGCACTGGGTCAAGAACCCCGGGCGCCTGTCGGTCGTGGTGGGCGAGCCGATCGCCACCCAGGGACGCACTCCCGAAGCGGTGCTGGCCGAGGTCGAGGCGTGGATAGAAACGCAACTGATCGACATCTCGGAGGTGCCGCGGCCTGCCCGACCTCTGGAGACGCCGGCGCCGCAACTGCCTACCTAGCCGCGAATCGGCCATGAAAAAAGGCGCCCGAGTGGGGCGCCCTGATTCGGATACAGCCGGTTCCTCAGTCGCGGAAACGCTGCATGACCAGACAGGCGTTGGTACCGCCGAAGCCGAAGCTGTTGGTCAGCACGCGTTCCACGTCGGCGCCGTCGCGGCGTTCCCGCACGATATCGAAACCGGCTGCCTGATCGTCGAGTTCCTCGATGTTCGCAGAGGCGGCGATGAAGCCGTGCTCCATCATCAGCAGGGAGTAGATGGCTTCCTGCACCCCCGTGGCGCCCAGGGAGTGCCCGGTCAGCGACTTGGTGGAGCTCATCGCCGGTGTACGGTCGCCGAACACCTCGCGAATCGCCTTGAGTTCGGCCATGTCGCCCACCGGCGTGGAGGTCCCGTGGGTGTTGATATAGTCGATATTGCCCTTGATGCCCGCCATCGCCTGGCGCATGCAGCGCACGGCGCCTTCACCGGAAGGGGCGACCATGTCGTAGCCATCCGAGGTGGCGCCGTAGCCGACGATCTCGGCGTAGATCTTCGCGCCGCGCGCCCTGGCGTGCTCGAGCTCCTCGAGCACCAGCATGCCGCCGCCACCGGCGATCACGAAGCCGTCCCGGGCCTTGTCGTAGGGTCGGGACGCCTTGTCGGGCGTGTCGTTGTAGCCGGTGCTCAGGGCGCCCATGGCATCGAACAGGCAGGAAAGAGTCCAGTGCTCTTCCTCGCCGCCCCCGGCAAACACGACATCCTGCTTGCCCATCTGGATCTGTTCCATGGCGTTGCCGATGCAGTGGGCCGAGGTGGCGCAGGCCGAGGAGATCGAGTAGTTGACGCCCTTGATCTTGAACGGCGTGGCCAGACAGGCGGAGACCGTGCTGCCCATGGTACGCGTCACGCGATAGGGCCCCACACGGCGCAGCCCCTTCTCGCGCAGCACATCGGCGGCTTCGACCTGGTTGGCACTGGAAGCGCCGCCGGAGCCGGCGATCAGGCCGGTACGCTCGTTGGAAACCTGTTCCGGAGCCAATCCCGAATCCTCGATGGCTTGGGCCATGGAGACGTAGGAGTACGCGGCGGCGTCGCCCATGAAGCGGCGCTGCTTGCGATCGACCAATGCATCGAGATCGATATCGACCACGCCAGCCACATGACTGCGGAAGCCGCGTTCGGCATACTCTTCTTTGAAACGGATGCCCGAACGACCCGCCTTGAGCGCGTCCAGCACCTGGTGCTGATCATTGCCAAGACAGGAGACGATGCCCAGGCCAGTGACGACCACTCGTCGCATGGAAGCCTCCTGATCAGAAGTTCGCTGTGGAGGTGAACAGGCCGACACGCAAGTCGTTGGCCTGATAGATCTCGCGGCCATCGACCGCGACAATGCCGTCGGCAATGCCCAGGATGAGCCGTCGCGTGATGATCCGCTTGACGTGGATGTGATAGGTGACCTTCTCGGCATCCGGCATGACCTGACCGGAGAATTTCACCTCGCCGCATCCCAGCGCGCGCCCGCGTCCCGGATGGCCAAGCCAGCCCAGGTAGAAGCCGACCAGTTGCCACATGGCATCCAGGCCCAGACAACCCGGCATCACCGGGTCCCCCGGGAAATGACAGCCAAAGAACCACAGGTCGGGCCGGATATCCAACTCGGCTATCAGCTCGCCCTTGCCGTAGCGGCCGCCGGTTTCCTCGATGCGCGTGATGCGGTCGAGCATCAGCATGTTGGGTGCCGGCAATTGGGCGTTGCCGGGGCCGAACAGTTCGCCCTGGCTGCACGCCAGCAGCTCTTCGTAATTAAAGGAGTGTTGCTTGGTCACTGAGTCGTTCCAGGGGTCAGAAGTGTCGTGTCCCGCACCGCGCGCGGACGCGCCTAGTCTACTGGCAGTGTGGGGCGAATGCACGCGGACCATGGCGGCCATTGCTCGCTCGACGCCATGATGCAAACCTTAGTTCGGCGGTACAAGCGTTGCAACGCGATGCGTTGGGACTTCGGCTTGCGCCCCGGTCAGCCGGCAGGGCATGATGCCCGATCAGCCGGAAACCCGACACTATAACGAGAAATCATGTGGCCTTCCTTTTCACTTAATCGTCCATTGGTCTGGCTGGGCCTTGCCGCCTTGGGGATGGTGGTTTGGCTACCCTTTGTCTCGTTGAGGCTGGCGGCGCTCGCCATCGTGGTGATCGCCGTGCTGGATGTCTGGTACCAGGTCCGCCGCGAGCACCACCTGCGACGGCTCAACGAGGAAGCGCTCAGGCTGTCCGATGACGGTGTCATGATCTGTGATGCCCGCAACCGTATCATCAGCGTCAATCCTGCCTTTACCCGGATTACCGGGTACGAGTACCGGGAAGCCCTGGGAATGAATCCCTCCATGCTGGCCTCGGGCCGGCATGACAAGGCGTTCTACGAGCGCTACTGGCAGACGCTGAGCACCACCGGGCGCTGGGAAGGCGAGATATGGAACCAGCGCAAGCAGGGCGACCAATATCCCGAGTGGCTGCGCGTCAAGGCCTTCGTCGACGAGAAGGGCCGTGTCAGCCACTACATCGGCATGTTCACCGACATTTCCCGGCACAAGGATCGGGAGCAGGACCTGAGGCGTATCGGCTTCGAGGATCCTCTGACCGGGCTGCCCAATCGGCGCCGTCTGCATGATGTGCTCACCGCACGGTTGCAGCATCTGCGCGTCGGCGAGGGGCTCGACCTGGCCCTGATCGACATCGACGGTTTCAAGGCGGTCAACGACGGTCTGGGCGTCGACAGCGGCGATCGCCTGCTGGCGCGTTTCGGCCAGCGCCTGGCGACCGTCGTCGCCGGCGGGGTGGTCGGCCGACTGGGCGGCGACGAGTTCATGGTGATCCGCACCACCACCTTCGACGATCACGAGAAATGGATCGCCGGGCTGCGGGAGCATCTCAGCGAGCCGTTCGAATTCAGCGGCAACTCATTGCGTCTGGGGTTCTCCATCGGCAGCTGTCGTGCCACGGAGGATGGCAGTGAGCCGGGCGTGCTGCTGCAACGCCTGGAGTCGGCGCTCTACAGTGCCAAGCGTCATGGTCGCAACCACGATCGTCGCTTCCGGCCCTCCCTGGAAGTCAAGGGAGATCGACAGCTGGCGCTGGTCAATGAACTGCGTCGCGCCCTGGCCCAGGGAGGTCAGCTGGAGCTGCATTACCATACCCAGCACCAGTTGAAGGATGGCCTCCTGACCGGGATGGAGGCACTGTTGCGCTGGCGTCATCCCAGTCAGGGGATGATCGCTCCCTCCGACTTCATCCCGGTGGCCGAACGGCATGGCCTGATGGCCGTGCTGGGCAGTTGGGTCATCGAGCAGGCCGTGGCGCAACAGGGGCACTGGCTGACCAATGGCGGGCCGCGGGTCTCGGTCTGGGTCAACATCTCGGTGCTGCAACTGATCCAGGGGGACCTCGAGTCGCGTATCGCTGCCTCCCTGGCCCAGCACAACGTGCCCCCGCAACTGCTGGGACTCGAGTTGACCGAGTCGGTGCTGCTCGACGAGCGCGCAGGCGATATCTCCCCACGGCTCAAGGCCCTGCGTGACAATGGGCATCCCATTGCCATCGACGACTTCGGTACCGGCTACTCCTCCCTGGCCTACCTCAAGAGGTTGCCCGTCGACAAGCTCAAGCTGGATCGCATGTTCACTCGTGCCCTGCCCAGGGACCGTGGCGATGCGTCCATCGTGGCGGCGGTGCTGGCCATGGCGCGAGGACTGAAGCTGGAGGTCATCGCCGAAGGCGTGGAGAATGCCGCCCAGCGAGACTTCCTGATAGAAAACGGTTGTCAGCAGTGCCAGGGGTTCCTGTTCTCGAGCCCCGAGCCTGCCGCGGCCATCGAGGCGCGTTACCCGGCGACATCGCGATCGACGGGATGAGGCCGGTCGCCCAGGCGCAAGCTCAGCCCCAGGCAAAGCAGGGCCCAGATCACTGCCTGGGTGGGCAGCAGCCAGAATGCCAGGTCGATCCCGGCAAGCTGGGACCCGCCGAAGTAGGACAGAGGGCCCCCGACGGCGCCGGCCAGCGTGGCGAGCGCAGGATAGCGCCACAGCCAGGCGAGCGAGTGGTGCAGCAGTGTCGCGAACAGTGGCCACAGCGTCCAGAGCCACAGGGGCAGGGGGAGCGGCCCCTCGAGGGGAGGCGCGAACGTGAACCCGCCGGCCAGGGCCAACCCGCCATCGACGATCAATCCCAGCGCCACGAACCCCGCCAGCCAACGCCACTCCCCCGGGCGTGCCAGCCAGGCCAGGTGCACGGCGATGATCATGCCGGCGCTCAGGATGCCGATCAGCGAGCCCCCCAGCACGCAGGCGAGCCAGCCGACCTCGAAGGCGATCAGGTTGAAGAGCAGGCGCGGCATCGAGACTACACCGCGCCGATTAAGGGTGCCGGCCGGGCCCCGGGCTTGGCCAGCAGCAGGTGGCAGGTGCCGATCGAGCGCTCCAGGAAGCCGCCTTCGCAGTAGCTCAGGTAGTAGCGCCACATGCGGATGAAGCGTTCGTCGTACCCGAGCCGGCGCACGCGCTCCAGGTTTGCCTCGAAACGGCTGCGCCACTCGCGCAGCGTGCGGGCGTAATGCAGTCCGATCTCGTCGAGGGAGAGCAGGTTCAGCGACGTCCTGCGCGTCATGTCGCGGAGGATGGCAGTGTGGGAGGGCAGGAAGCCGCCGGGAAAGATGTAGCGCTTGATGAAGTCCATCTCCCGCTTGGCTGACTCGAAACGCTGATCGCGAATGGTGATCGCCTGCAGCACGGCCAGGCCGTCCTCGGTGAGCAGGCGATCCAGGGTTTCCAGGTAGGTGCCCAGGTACTGGTGGCCCACGGCCTCGACCATCTCCACCGAAATCAGCCGATCGTATTGCCCTTCCAGGTCGCGATAGTCCTGCTTGAGCAGGGTGATGCGATCGCCCAGCCCCTCTTCCTCGATACGCCGCGCGGCATGCGCATGCTGGGCCTCGGAAATCGTCGTGGTGGTCACCCTGCAGCCTCGGGTCTTGGCGGCATGGATCGCCAGCCCGCCCCAGCCCGTGCCGATCTCCAGCAGGTGGTGCTCGGGACCGATGTCGAGCTTGTCGAGCAGGCGTTCGAGCTTGTAGGTCGAGGCTTCTTCCAGGCTGGCATCGCTGCGGGGAAAGACGGCACTGGAATACATCCAGTGCTCGCTGTCGATGAAGGTCGCGAACAGCTCGTTGCCGATGTCGTAGTGTGCACCGATGTTGCGCCGCGAACCACGCTGGGTGTTGCGCTGCAGGGAATAGAGTGCGGTCAGCAGCCAACGAGCCAGCCGGGCGCTGCCGTTTTCCACCTCGCTGTTGACCTGTTCCATGTTGGTGGCGAACAGCCGAGTCAGGGTGACCAGATCGTCGGTTTCCCAGTCGCCATCCATGTAGGCCTCTGCGGCACCCACCGTACCGCCCAGGGCGAGGCGCCGCCAGGCACGCTCGTGATGAAGGATCACGCGGACCTGCAATGCGCCCCCCTGGCCCAGGCAGAGCCTCCGATCGCCCTCGATC
Source organism: Modicisalibacter ilicicola DSM 19980 (assembly GCF_900128925.1). Lineage (GTDB taxonomy): Bacteria > Pseudomonadota > Gammaproteobacteria > Pseudomonadales > Halomonadaceae > Modicisalibacter > Modicisalibacter ilicicola. The sequence continues at coordinate 55,712 of NZ_FQUJ01000017.1, read as the reverse complement.
AAGGTGATCTTGCCTCCTTGCAGGCGGTCGAGCTGAGCGATGAGTCGCGGCCTCAGCCAGCGGGACAGGCGGTCACCGCATGCCGAGGGGCCGCGAGAGGTGGCAGAGCGGAGTGTGGTCACGACGGGGTCTCCTCGCGCTTGGGATGATCGAAGACCGGAATGCGCTTCAGCCATAGGCGCAGTGCCTCGAAGTGGATGGCGGCCAGGGTCTTGAGGCTCAGCCAGGGCTGGCGCGCCAGGCTGGCAAGCAGGACGCCGCGGGTCGCGGGACGCGCGGTCAGAGTCAGGGTGGCATCGAAATGACGCCGCTCGTCCTTCCAGTTTTCCATGTGCAGGTAGAGGTGCTCCCCCGGGGTGTTGAAGCGCCAGCGGTAGGTCATGTCCATGGGATTGAAGGGCGAGACGTGCATCGCCTTGGTGAAGGTGGCGCGGTGACGGTGGCGTGCCGGCTCGACGCGACAGGCATAGCAATGACGTTCGCCCCAGGGGGTGTTGCTGACCTCGCCGAGCACCGCCTGCAACCGCTCGTCGCGGTCGTAGGCATAGTAGAGGGTGATGGGGTTGAAGACGATTCCGCAGAGGCGCAGCTGGGTGAGCATGCGGACCGCACCATCGGCCCGGGCCGCCGCCTCGGGGCCCAGCTCCCGGCTCAGGCGATCATGCACTGCCTCCTTGAGCGGCATGTCGTGGGGGGCCAGGTAGTCCTCGCGACGAAAGCGTGCCAGGGCAGGGCGCCGGGCACTGAAGCCGGGAACACCCTCGAACAGCCCAGGCAGTTCGTCGAGGTCGAGCCAGGCCATCCACAGCCCATAGCGGAATCGATGCACACGAGGCAGGAAACGCCGGTGACGCAACGTGCCCCGATAGATTCGGCTGCGCGGCGCGGCGATCATGGCATCGACTCCTCGAGTTCACCCTCGACACCCGTCTCGATCTCGTCGCGCCATCCGGCGACAGCCGGCCACTCCCTGCAGTCCAGCGATTCGGCGACTCGCAGGGCACTCCACACGCCATCCTCGTGGAAGCCGTTGCGCCAGTAGGCGCCGCAGAAGTGCGTGCGATGCCCGGGGCCGGAGATCTCGGCATGGCGGGCCTGAGCCGACTGTCCCTGGGGTGTGAAACAGGGGTGGGCGTAGCGAAAACGCTCGATGACCTTGGCGGGGTCGATGGCATCGCTGTCGTTGAGGGTGACGCAGAAGGTATGTGGTGCCTCGAGGCGCTGGAGGATGTTCATGTCGTAGGTGACCGAGACGCGTGCCTCGGCCCCCCGGCCATCCAGACGGTAGTTCCAGCTGGCCCAGGCGCGGCGTCGACGCGGCAGCAATGCCGTGTCCGTGTGCAGGACCACCTCGTTGTCCTGGTAGGGCAGGGCGCCGAGGATGGCACGCTCGGTGTCACTGGCATCGTCGAGCATCTCCAGCGCCTGGTCGGCGTGGCAGGCCAGCACGACCTGGTCGAAGCGCTCCTCGCCGCGTGGCGAGTGTATGACGATTTCGCTGCCATGGCGGCGGATGCCGCGTACCGGACAGTTCAGGTGAATGCGCTCGGCGTAGGGGCGCGTCAGGGCGGGAATATAGCTGCGTGAACCGCCGATCAGGGTGTACCACTGGGGGCGATGATCGACGGAGAGCAGGCCGTGATTGTGGAAGAAGCGCAAGAAGAAAAGCGCCGGAAAGCCTTGCAGATCGGCTAGGCTCGCCGACCAGATGGCGGCCCCCATGGGCAGCAGGTAGCGTTTTCGAAAGTCCCTGCCGAAGCGTTGGCTGTCCAGGTAGTCGCCCAGCGTGATGGTCGTGTCGAGTCGATCGGCATCGAGGTCCGCCCGGGCCCGCCGATTGAAGCGCAGGATATCTGCCAGCATTCGGTGGAAACGGGGACGTAGCAGGTTGCGACGCTGGGCGAACAGCGTCGTCAGGGTGTGGCCGTTGTACTCGAAGTCGCGGTGGGCGTCATGCACCGAGAAACTCATCTCGGTGGGTTGCGAGGCGACACCGAGGTGGGCCATCAGGCTCTGGAACAGCGGATAGGTCCAGTCGTTGAAGACGATGAACCCGGTATCCACGGCGTATTCCCGGCCGTCGAGCCGCACGTCCACCGTGGCCGTGTGCCCGCCCAGGCGATGGTTCGCTTCGAACAGCGTCACCCGGTGACGTTGCGAGAGCAGATAAGCCGCGCTCATGCCGCTGATGCCGCTGCCGATCACGGCGATGCGTTGGGCCGATGATGGAGAGGAGGTCGAGTCGGGCATGTCTTGTCGTTGTCTAGTCATTGCGCTTACGTGTCATGGCCAGGCCGATGCGCCGGCGCAGCCCCGGGGGCAGGATGCCCATCAGCTTGACGCCGTAGGTGAAGCGCCGGGGAAAGTGGATGTCCAGCGCACGCTTTTCCAGGCCCTTGAGAATGGCCTCCACCGCGAAGTCGGTGCTCACCCGCATCGGCATCGAAAAGTCGTTGCGATCCGTCAATGGCGTCTTGACGAAGCCCGGGTGGATGATGCTGACGTCGATCTTCTCGCCGGCCAGATCGAGGCGCAGCGACTCGAGGAAGTGGCTGAGGGCCGCCTTCGAGGCGCCGTAGGCTTCGGCGCGGGGCAGGGGCAGGTACGCCGAGGCACTCGAGACCGCCGCGAAAAGCGGTTGACTGCCATCGCTGTCTCTGGCGCGCCGCAGCAATGGCAGAGCCGCATCGATCGCGTAGAGGGCACCCTGGAAGTTGGTGGCGAAGACGCGTTCGATCAGATCGACATCGAACCGTCGGGCATCGAGATACTCGCAGGTACCGGCGTTGTGAATCACCAGGTCGAGGCCTGCGAAGGCGTCGTCGATCTGCTGTCCGGCCTCGCGTACCGATTGACGATCGGTCAGGTCGAGGGGCACGGCCAGGGCCTGGTCATGCCCATGAGTCAGTTCCTCGAGCGCCTCGCGCCGGCGGGCGCTCAGGGCGACGCGATGACCGTCGTCCAGCAGCCGCCTTGCGAGGGCCAGGCCGATGCCCGAGGTGGCACCGATCAACCAGATGCGTTGCTTTCCCGCCAGTGATGCCATGGGCGTGCGTCTCCCTTGCCAGGCGCCCTTTGCGCGTTTCCTTTCTGCCGTCTCGCCTGGATTGTCGGCGATCCCGCGCGAGGCGACAGTTCGAGGGCGCGATGAGCGAATCGCTCTTAGTGTAAACCTTGAATGGATGTTTTGTACAATATTTGTCTAACTTGCTGCAAGGATATGACTTCCCCGGGGGGCAGATAGCAGGTCCGCCCGGGGCGACGAGGAGGTCAGTGGTTGTCTTTCAGGGACTTGAAGGCATCGAGTGCCCGGGTGCGCGCTGTCTTGTGATCGACAATGGGCGCCGGGTAGTCGATCTCGTCGAGCAGGTCCCTGGGTGGGGCATGGCGTGCCTTCTCGGGCAGGCTGGCCAGCTCGGGCAGGAAGGCGGCGATGAACTCGCCGGAGGGGTCGAAGCGGCGGGACTGGGTGGTCGGATTGAAGATGCGGAAATAGGGGGCCGCGTCCGTGCCGGTGGAGGCGGCCCACTGCCAGCCACCATTGTTGGAGCCGAACTCGCCATCGACGAGGTACTGCATGAAGAAGGCCTCGCCGCGTCGCCAGTCGAGCAACAGGTGCTTGCTGAGGAACATGGCGGTGACCATGCGGAGCCGGTTGTGCATCCAGCCGCACTGCACTAGTTGGCGCATGGCGGCATCCACCAGGGGGTAGCCGGTGCGCCCTTCGCACCAGGCGGCAAAGGCGCCGTCGTCATCGCGCCAGGCCAGGTTCTCGGTATGCCGCTGGAAGGGCTTGTGGCGACAGACGTCCGGGTAGCCGAAGGCGATGTGCTGATAGAACTCCCGCCAGATGAGTTCGTTGACCCAGCTGGTCAGGCCGGCATCGCCATCCGCCAGGCTGCCGCCGTTCTCGTTCATCACCGCCTGCAGGCATTGACGATGGGAGATCATGCCCAGGGAGAGATAGGGCGAGAGCTCGCTGGTGCCACGGACGGCGGGGAAGTCGCGTTGCTTCTTGTAATGGCGCGCCCGATAGCGGAGGAAGCGCTCGAGTCGATCGGCGGCGGCGTCCTGGCCGGCGGGCCAACGCTTGGCGTCGATGGGTTTTCCCGCGGCTTCGGGCAAGGCGGGGATACGGTCGTTGTCGATGGGCAGACGCGTCTGGGCGGAAGGGGTATCGCGCAACGCCAGGCGCTCGGCATCCACCTCCCGCTGCCAGGCCTTGGCGAAAGGGGTGAAGACGCTGTAGTAGTCACCCTGGCCGGTCAGTAGTTCGCCCGGGGCGAAGGCGACGGCATCGGTGTAGCCATTCACCGGCAGTCCGGCCCGCTTGAAGCAATCCATCACTCCTTCGTCGCGACGCCACTCGTCGAGCGGGTATTCCCGATTGAAATGCAGCCCGCCGCTTATGTCGTACTCTCGGGCGATCTTCAGCAAGGCCTCGGGGGCCTCATCGAAGGTATCGATCTCGCGGTGGAGCAAGGGGATGTTGAGTCCACTCAACGCATCTCCCAGCGCACGTGCGCCGCGATGCCAGAAATCGATCTTGTTGGCACCGTGATCGTGGGCTTGCCACTGCTCCACGCTACGCAGGAACACACCGATGACTGGGCCGCGTCGGGCCGCCGCCGCCAGGGCGGTGTTGTCGAGAGTGCGCAGGTCGCTGCGGAACCAGACGAGTTGCCGTTCCATGGTCGTCCTCTAGCGGATGGCTATTGGTTGAGCAGTGGGCGAAGCCGGCTGACCGATTGCACGAGATCGTCGCTGAGCAGTTCTACGCCGCTGTCGGCGAGCTCCCCGGCGCGGATCCTTGCCACCGGTCCAGCCAGACAGACCGGCACCGAGAGCTGTTCGGCGAGACGCGGCAACTGGCGCCGAACCTGCTCGGTTCGCTCGGCCTGGCCGCTGGCGAGCACCAGTCCCGAGAGACGCAGGCGATTGACTGCCAGGGCGAGCTCCCCCTGAGCCAGGGGGGCGTCCAGCAGCAGGCTGCGATAGCCCGCATCCGCGGCGGCCAGGACGAACAGCAGCGGCCACAATGCGCCACTCTCCTCGGAGAGAGGGGCGATCATCAACTGGGGGCCACGAGAGGCCAGGTTGCTGTGATAGAGGCGGGTGCCGATACGGGTGCGCAGAAACGATTCGAGCAGTCGTCGTTGCAATGCCGCACCGAGTTGATCGCTCCAGCGCTCCTCGAGTTGCGTCACCGCCGGTTGCCACAACTCGTTCAGGCAGGTGTTCACCGGATAGAGCGCCAGACTCTGGTTGTAAAGCGTCTCCAGGCGTGTCAGATCGAGCGCCTCGACCGCCATGACCAATTGCTCGCGCTGGCAAGGCCAGTCCCCGGCCTCGGGCGTCGGCACCTCGATTCTCTCGGGTTGCTCCAGCAGGTCGTGAACCTGGCTGACGGGAACGCCTCGATTGAGCCATTGAAGAATCAGTTCGATACGCTCGATATCTTCCTGGGCATAGAGTCGATGTCCCTTGGGGGTGCGCTGGGGGCGGATGAGCCCGTAGCGCCGCTCCCAGGCCCGCAGTGTCACCGAATTGACGCCGGTGAGGCGGGACACCTCGCGGATCGGATAGAGCGGCGCGCAAGCCGGGTCTATCGCCTTGTCACTCATGCGTACTCGAGCCTCCCTGTTGGGTCAGTGCTCGGCGCCGCTGTTGTCCGGGCGCGTCGCTGTTCATCTGCATCATGGTTGCCCCTCCAAGCATGGGAGGAAATATTGTACAGGGCAACAGCCTTGTACAACTAGCAGGTAGCAGGGCCTCACTGCTGCTCCACATGCTGCGCGCGTCCCTCGATGATGCCGGCCAGGGCGTCGATGAAGGCGGGATGCTCTCCCACCGGCGCCAGGAGCTCGATGGTCAGCGTCTCGTGCTGGCTGCACAAGGCCTCGATCTGGCGTGGAACATCCTCGCGCAGATGGCGGCCCGCCGCGAAGAACAGCGGCAATACGTCCGCCCGGCGATAGCCTGCGGCAGCAAGCTCGGCGGCGACGCTCTCGAGCGAGGGCTCGCAGAGCTCCATGTAGGCCAGTCGCAGCGGCGTATCGAGCCGGCCGGCAAGCGACTCGGCCAAGGCGTCGAAAGGGGCCCGCCAACGGGGATCGCGGGAGCCGTGGGCAAGCAGAATCAACGGATCGCTCATGAGAGGGTCTCCTCGAGGTCATTCAGGTTCAGATGGGTGCCCAGGCGGTGGCCGGAGAGCCAGGCCGCCTCGACGCGGCCTTCGCTCAGGCCGTCTCCGCACAGGGCGAGCCCCCTGGAATCTATCAGAAACTCCCGGGTCTCATCGCCTTCTTTCCGGGCCTCGGGCTGGGCATAGCGCCAGCGGTGGGCGGACACCAGGCGTGTCCCGGGGAGTCTCGCCGGGTAGTGCTCGGCAAAGGCCTCCAGCAGGCGAGTGGCGACCCATTGAGGGTCCTGCTCGAGGTTCGCCTGGCTCCACTCGGGGCTCGCCAACAACGAAAGGCTCTCGCCCTGGCCGCCACGCCCCGGCTTGCTGTGATTGCGCGTCACGAAGCGCAACGGCCCCTGGTTGATGAAGGCCGCCTGCCAGTCCGGGGAAGGGGATGCCAGGTGTGTCAGAGGCCTGTCGAAAAGGGCATAGGCCGTCCAGCAGGGACGCATCCCGACACGCTGGCAGGCCCGAGCCAGGAGCCCACCCTGAGGGGCCAGGAGGCGTTCCGCCTGGGGCAGCGGCAGGGCGATCACCACCCGGGTGAACGGGCCATGACGCACGTCCTGGCTATCCTGGAGCCACCAGTTCTGCGCCGTGCCGCTCAGGCGCTCGATGCGTCGCTGGCTGTGAAGCTTCAAGCCTCGGGAAAGATGGCGGGTCACGGCGCTCATGCGTGGGGTGCCGACCCAGCGCGGCGGGTCGTCCGGCTTGCGCTGCCAGCCTTCGGCGTCGCAGACCCACAGGGATTCCGGCCAGCGATCGACGATGCCGGCCTGGTGCCAGTGGCGCACCTCGGCCTGGAATTCCGGGTTGCGGGCGGTGAGGTATTGCGCGCCGATGTCGAAGACAGCCTCTGGCGTGCGGCGGCTCGCCAGCCTCCCCCCTGGGCCTCGGCTTTTCTCGAACAGCTCCACGGCATGGCCGCCGGCCGTGAGCGCTCTGCCGCAGGCCAGGCCGGCAATACCACCGCCGATGATGGCGCAGTCAAGGGTTTTCATGGATGCATCGCCTCACCGGTAGGCAGGAGGATGGATTAACGACTAGACTTCATTAGGATAGCAGCTTGGTACAATATTTGTATAACTCGTGATGCGTTCAGGAGGGAGTCGATGCGCATTCTGATCACCGGCGGCAGCGGATTCATCGGCCAACTGCTCTGTCAGCGGCTGCACGATCAGGGGCACACCCTGCTGGTGGTATCGCGTTCGCCGGACAAGACCGAGCGCCTGCTGCCGGCGGGTAGCGACGTTCGCGCCAAGGTGCTCGATTTCACCGGCACCCGGGTCGATGCCATGGTCAATCTGGCCGGCGAGTCGATCGCTGGCAAGCGCTGGAGCGAAGCCCAGAAGAAGAAGCTGGTCGAATCGCGGCTGGCCATCACCGGTGATCTGGTGACACTGTGCGGCAAGCTCGACACACCGCCTCGGGCGCTGGTGTCCGGGTCGGCCATGGGCTATTACGGTGCCCAGGGGCAGCGGCCGGTCGATGAGGACACGCCCCCCCACGACGAGTTCAACCATCGGCTGTGCGCCGGGTGGGAGGCCACGGCTCGCGAGGCCGAGGCCTATGGGGTGCGGGTAGCGCTGCTGCGTACCGGGCTGGTGCTCGACAGGAACGGGGGAGCCCTCAAGCAGATGCTGCCGCCCTTCAAGATGGGGCTGGGCGGACGCATCGGCGACGGTCGTCAGTACATGCCCTGGATCCATCGCCTGGACATGGTCCGCATCATCGAGTTCCTGCTCGACCAGGAAGTGCTGAACGGACCCTTCAACTGCTCGGCCCCGAACCCGGTGACCAACGACGAATTCGTGCACACCCTGGCCCGTCACCTGCATCGCCCGGCGATGATCCCGATGCCGGCCACGGCACTCAAGATCGCCCTGGGCGAGATGTCGCGTCTGCTGCTGACCGGCGCCGCCATGCAGCCCAGGCGTCTGGAAGAGGCGGGGTTCACGTTCCACTACCCGACCCTGGACGAGGCCCTGTCCGACATCCTGGGCCGCTGACCCTCAGCGTTTCGTGCTGTCATCCACGGTCACGATCACCCGCACCGCGTCCAGGCGCAATCGCGTGCCGTCGATGGCGGCATCCAGCGCCGCGCGCTCGTCCTGCAAGGCCTGCACTTCATCGTCGCGCACCGCCGGGTTGTGCCGGGCCAACGCCTTCAGCCGGGTCAATTCGTCGTCGAGTTCCGCTCGCATGCGCTGCTGGGCGACCTCGATGATCGTCGGCAATTCACGCTCGGCTTCGCCCTCGCCCTGGGTCAGCAACTCCCGCAGCTGATCGTGGCGCGACTTGATCAGGTCCCGGGCCACGGCCTTCTTGACCTTGCGCAGGTTCTTGGCGAGCCCGGTGAAGGAAACCCTGGACGACAGGTTGGCGCCGGACTCGTCGAGCAGCACGCGGATCGCCGTGGGGGGCAGGAAGCGATTGACGTGCAGGCGCCGGGGTGCCGGGCAGTAGGTGCGAAAGACCAGTTCGACCATCAGTCGCCCGGCGGGGATCGACGGGTGATTGAGCAGGGCCAGGGCCGTGTTGCCCATGGCGCCGTCGAGGATGCGTCCCATCATCTCCCGCACCAGGGGATGCTCCCAGGAGAGGTGCTGGACGTCGTCGCGGACCAGTGCCCGCTGCCTCGACGACGTGGCGGTGAAGCCCTCCTCGCCCTTTGCCAGGCCCGGCAGGCCGTCGAGCATGTGGGGCCCGGCCCGCAGGTGCATCAGCCCCTCGTCCAGGTCCTGACTGTCCACACCGAAGATGTCGAGGGCTTGATCGAGATAGCGCTTCAGCGCCGGATCATCGTCGAGTTCGCGAATCGCCGCGATCACGGCCTCGGCGCGATCGGGGCGACAGGCGTTGAGTTCGAGCAGGCGGTTGCGTCCGGCATCGCGCTCCGCGAGCCGCGTCTCGAACAGCGCCCGGGTCTCGACGATGATCTCATCGAGGCTCTCGGCATCGAGGAAGGCATCCGCCAGGGCGTCGCCGAAGGCATCGTAAAGGCTGCTGCCCACCCCGTGCGGCGCGCTGAAGGCATCCATGCCTTGGCGATACCAGCGCAGCAGCTGTTCCATGGGGCTGGCGGCGAACACCGGGACATGGATCTCGATGGCATGATGCTGACCGATGCGGTCGAGGCGGCCGATGCGTTGTTCGAGCTGATCGGGATGCTGGGGCAGGTCGAACATCACCAGGTGCCTGCAGAACTGGAAGTTGCGCCCCTCGGAACCGATCTCCGAACACACCATGAGCTGGCTGCCATACTCCTCGTCGGCAAAGGCGGCGGCGGCTCGGTCGCGTTCGACCAGGCTCATGCCTTCGTGGAACACCGGCGCGAACACGCCACCCAGCACCCGCAGCGCCTCGGCCAGATCGACAGCGGTATCGCGGTCGTGAGTGATGACCAGCAGCTTGTCGCGCCCGGCACCGGTCAGCAGCTCCAGCAGCCAGGTGACGCGCGGGTCGATCTGCCACCAGGGCTCGGCATGGCGAGGGTCGTCGCCGAGGGCGCGATAGGTGGCCTCCAGATAGAGCAGCACGTCGGGATAGTCGAGGCCGGTGTCGACCAGCAGTTCATCCAGGGCGTCGTCGCCATGGAGGAAGGTATGCAGCAGGCGTCGATAGGCCGAGGGTAGCTCGAGCCGCGTCGCGTGCAGATGACGCTCGGGGAAGCCGCCCACGTGACGACGGCTGTTGCGGAACATCACCCGGCCGGTACCGTGCCGGTCAAGCAGGTGCTCGCGCAGCTGGCGACGCGCCTTGTCGCGCTGGGTGTCGGCGCTCTCCGGGTCGCTCAGGGTGGCGAGCAGCGCCTGGCTGTCGGCATCGTCGATCTCGGCGGCCACGATGTCGGTCGCCTCGTTGTCATCGGGCAGCCTGTCCAGGGCGTCGATGGCGGCGGCGACTTGCACGTAGCCGGCTTCCTCGAGGCGAAAGCGTGACAGGTCATGATAGCGGTCCGGGTCGAGCAGTCGCAGCCGGGCGAAGTGACTCTCGAGGCCCATCTGTTCCGGCGTGGCGGTGACCAGGAGCAGCCCCGGGATCCGGCCGGCGAGCCGCTCGACGCAGGCGTAGCCGGGACCACTGGCCGAGGGAGTCCAGTCGAGATGATGGGCTTCGTCGACGATCAACAGATCCCAGTCGCAGGCGGTGGCCTGGGCCTGGCGATGCGGGTTGGCGAACAGCCATTGCTGGCTGGCCAGGATCAGCTGCCCCGACTCGAAGGGATTGGCCTCGCCGTGGGCCTGGCTCTGCTGCTCGTCGAGCAGCGTCACCTCGAGGGCAAAGCGTCGCAGCAGTTCGACCAGCCACTGGTGGGTCAGGTTGTCGGGCACGAGTATCAGCGCCCGTTCGGCGCGGCCGCTGAGCAGCAGGCGATGCAGGACCAGGCCGGCCTCGATGGTCTTGCCCAGCCCCACCTCGTCGGCCAGCAGCACCCGTGGCGCATGCCGCCGTGATACCTCGTCGGCGATGTACAGCTGATGAGGGATCAGGTCGATCTTGGGACCGGCCAGGCCCAGGGCCGGGTTCTGCTCGGTGCGATGGTGGTGGTGAAGGGTACGAAAGCGCAGGTCGAACCAGTCGTTGCGATCGATCTGGCCGGTGAGCAGCCGGTCGCGAGCCTGGTTGAACTGCATGCCGTCGGCGATGCGTGCCTCGGGAAGCTCGGCGGGTTCGCCAGTATCGGTTTCGCCGCGGTAGACGAGCAGGCCGTCGACCTCTTCGATGTCGTCGACGATCAGATGCCAGCCTTCGGCAGCGGCGATGCGATCACCACTGCCGAAGGCCACCCGGGTCAACGGCGCCTGGCGCACGCTGTAGGTGCGTGTCTCCTGGCTGGCCGCGAACAGCACGGTCACGCTGCGCTGATCGCAATTCAATATGGTGCCTAGACCCAGCTCGGCTTCGCCGTCACTGATCCAACGTTGACCCGGTGTAAAAACGCTCATGCTGCCTCGACTGCTGGAAACGATGCCTTTGCCGGCCCACTGTCACGTCGGGGGCCGCTGGGGCGCGGTAGTCTAACGCAAAGCGGGGGTTGGCTTAAGGTCCGGCTGTCAGCGTTCCAGCCAGGCATCGAGCTGGGCGCGGGTCAGTTCCCCCACATGGCGCTCGACGAGCCTGCCCTGGGCGTCGAACAGCAGCGAAGTGGGCAGTCCCGGCGACTCGACCATGACCATCAGGCGCTGCTCGGGATCGAGCAGCGCCTGATCGAAATCCAGCCCCTGGCTGTCCAGGTAGCGAGTCGCGGCGAGCAGGGTCTCCCCCTGATTGACCACCACCACGCGAACCCCTTCCCGGTCGTCCGCCTCGGCCAGCAGCGGCATCTCGCGCCGGCAGGGGGGGCACCAGGTCGCCCAGAGATTGAGTACCAGGGGCTCGCCCTGCATGTCGTGCAGATTGACTTCATTGCCCTCGAGATCTTCAAGGACCAGATCGGGCAGTTCGTCCAGGCCGGTATCGTGACCCAGGGGGTTCCAGGCCACCAGGCCCAGCCAGAGCGCGACGCTGGCGGCCAGCAGCACCTTGGCCTTGATCAACGTGGTCAGGTGATCGCGCAGTTTCCAGGAACTCCAGACCGCGGCGGCGAGCAGCCCCCAGACGGGGCTGTAACCAGGTTGCCACAGCTTGAGGATGTCCAGTGGCGCGGCGAGATAGCTGTCGGCATGCATCATCACGTAGCCCAGGCGGGCACCGAGCAGCCAGGCCAGCATCAGGCCATTGAACCATCCCGCACGCTGGGCCTTGTCCAGACGCAACACCGCCAGGCTGAGCAGCAGCAGAACCAGCGCCGCGATGAAGGCGTACAGACGGGGCAGGGCGATCAACAAGGGGCCGAGGGCGATGGCATTCATGGCGTACAGGGGCATCCGCAGAGAGCAGCTGAGGGGGCGGTGGCTGCCCGACGGGGCCGCCACCGGGCTACATGCTGCAGCCTACTGTCCCGGTCCTCTCCTGTCACCCTGGCAAGCGTCAGCATCGTCGCCCGCTGGCTGCCGCCGGCCCTGACTTTCCTTGACCGGTCAATTTATCATGATAAATTGGCCCTGATGCTTGACACCAGCATCCAGGCCTCGCCGTTTGACGTCAGCGTCTCTCGCCTGGGGCCAGGGCGGGAGGTGGAGCATGAGGTGCGACCCTAGCCTCCCGGAACTGCTCGATCCTAGCCAACAAGGACAACGACATGAGCATTCGAGAGCAGACGCTTGCCGAGCGCAAGGGCAAGAAGTGGTATCAGACGGTGCCCGACCCGATGGTGCTGATCTTCCTGATTCTATTGGCGACCTATGCCCTGACCTTCGTGGTGCCGGCCGGCGAGTTCGAGCGGGTGATGCAAGACGGGCGCACTCGAGTCGTGCCGGGCTCCTTCCAGTATCTGACCGACGTGGCGGCGATCCCCCCCTTCGATATCTTCGTGGCCGTGCCCAAGGGGCTGAATGAGGCATCGCTGTATCTGTTCATCGTGTTCATCGCCGGCGGGTTGTTCCACATCCTGCAGAAGAGCGGGGCGTTGGAGAACGCCATCGGCGTGGCGGTGAACCGGGTCGGCGTCGAGCGCCGCAATGTGATCATCACCGCCGGTACCTTCATCTATGGCTTCTTCGGCGTCGCCGTGGGGTTCGAGAACAATATCGCCCTGGTACCGATCGCCGTGCTGATCGCCAGCGCCATCGGTTGCTCCAGTCTGGTGGGCACCACCATGGCGGTGGGAGGGATTGGAATCGGTTTTGCCTTGTCGCCGATCAACCCCTATACCGTGGGGGTGGCCCAGGGCATCGCCGAGCTGCCCACCTTCTCCGGCGCCTGGTTGCGCACCCTGCTGGTGCTGTCTTCCTTGGGGCTGCTGTCCTTCTACATCTGCAGATGGGTGGTGAAGATGGACTTTCAGGAGCCCGATGACACCAAGGCGATGAGCAAGGAGCTGAACGAATACCACCTCGAGAAACGTGACAAGCTGACCCTGGCGGTTTTCGTCGGTGGCCTGGTGGCCATGCTGGTCGGGGTCTTCACCCGGGGCTGGTACATCAACGAAATCGCCGGCATGTTCCTGCTGATCGCGATCCTGATCGGCATCGTCAACCGCCTGTCGGCCAATGAGATCGTCAAGCAGATGATGGAGGGTGCCTCCAAGGTCACCGCCGGCGCCCTGGTGATCGGGCTGGCCGCCTCGATCCAGGTCATTCTCCAGGAGGCCCGGATCATCGACACCATCGTCTACGCGCTGAGTGGCATGATCCAGGATATTCCTCTGGCCTTTTCGGCGATCATGGCCAGCGTGGTACAGGGGGTGATCAACCTGTTCGTACCTTCGGGGTCGGGCCAGGCGCTGGTCACCATGCCGATCCTGATACCGGTGGCCGATCTGGTGGGAATGAGTCGTCAACTGATGATCACCGCCTTCCAGGTCGGTGATGGCCTGACCAACCTGATCGTGCCTACCTCCGGGGGGACGCTGGCCATGCTGGCGCTGGGCCGAGTGTCCTACGAGAAGTGGCTGAAGGCGATTCTGCCGTTCATGGTGCTGGTCTATGGCTTGTCCTGGATTGGCCTGATCATCGGCCATATGACCGGCTACTGAGGCGACGTCATCCATGACCCTGTCACTGGTTCACGTCAATCCTGCAAGCGGCACCGTCGCCACCTTGACCGCCACAGGCGGGGTCGCGGTAGGAGGCTATGTTCCCCATTGCTGGCGAGGGCTGGGGGCCTGCGTCACTCAGGGCCTTTCGACCAACCCCTGGTATCCCGATGGCGTGCGACGACGGCTGGAAGCAGGTCTCGAGGCCGAAGCAGCCCTGCGCGCGGTGGTCGATGCCGATCCGGGGGCAAGCCGTCGCCAGTGCCTGGTGATGGCTGCACAAGGCACGGCAGCAGTACATTCGGGACAGGACAATCTGCCCCGAGTCGCCGAGGTGCTGCGGCCCACGGTGGCGGTGGCCGGTAACCTGCTCTTCGACGTCTCGGTGGCCGAGGCGCTGCTTAGGTCCTTTTTGACGGCCACTTGCGATAATGCTGGTGACGTGATGACCAAGGGCGCGTTTCCCGCCTACCGCGATGGCTACGAGGCTCGACTGCTCGAAGTGCTGATCGATGCCCTGGAGGCGGCGCTGGTAGCCGGTGGTGACGTGCGTGGTACCTACTCGGTGGCGCTGCGTATCGAGTCCTTCCAGGCCGCCCCGCTGGATCTGCGTGTCGACTGGGCCGAGCACGATTTGATCGGTCAGCTACGCACATTGGCCGACAAGGTGCGCGCTCCCGCGTTTGCCGATTTTCTAGCCTCTCTGCCGCGGCGTTGAGTGCATCTTCTCCAACTATCTGGAGGTTCCATGACAACTCCTATACTCACCCTGGGCCAGACGCTACTCCAGCGCCTCGATGAGGCCGCTCGCCACTCCGAGCCGGGCCCAGGGGTCACACGACTGTTCTGTTCCGATGAGCATCGCGCCGTGCTCGAGGTCATCAAGGAGTGGATGTCCAAGGCTGGCCTCACGGCGGAACTGGATGCCTCCGGCACCCTGGTGGGGCGAAACGAGCGCGCGCGAGCCGGTGAGAAGACCCTGATAATGGGCTCCCACCAGGACACCGTGGTAGAGGGTGGCAAGTACGACGGCATGCTCGGGGTGGCACTGCCGCTGATGGCCCTTCAGGCGCTGAAAGAAGAGGGAGTAGAGCTACCCTACGGCATCGAGGTGGTGGCCTTCGGCGACGAGGAGGGCACGCGATTCCAGTCCACCCTGATCGGCAGCCGGGCGCTCGCCGGCACTTTCGATCCCGCGAGCCTCGAGGCCCGTGATGCCGAGAGTGTTAGCCTGGGCCAGGCGCTCGAGGCCTTCGGCGGTGATCCCGAGGCCATTCCCGGATTGGCCCGAGATCCGGATTCGATACTCGGTTTCGTCGAGGTGCATATCGAGCAGGGGCCGGTGCTGGAACAGCGTGATCATGCCGTGGGGGTGGTGACGGCCCTTACCGGTATCGAGCGCCATCGTCTGATCGTCACCGGCAAGGCCGGTCACGCCGGCACCACGCCGATGCCGGGCCGACGTGATGCCCTGGTGGGTGCCGCCGAAATGATCGTCGAGGTGGATCGGGTACTGAATGCCACCGATGACTTCGTCGGCGTGGTAGGCAAGCTCGAGGTGCGGCCCAACGCGGTCAACGTGATCCCCGCAGCAGTGGAGTTTACCCTGGAACTGCGCTCGCCCGATGCCGAGGTGCGACGTCATGGCCGCGATGGGATTCTTGCCGCCTGTCGACGGCTGGCCGCGGCGCGGGGGCTCGAGCTCGACATCGAGCTCACCTACGAGGCCGAGGCGGTGGATTGCGCCGACTGGTTGGTCGACGCCCTGGAGGATGCCTGTCGCGCTTGCGAGGAGCCGGCCGAACGGCTATTCAGTGGTGCCGGCCATGACGGCCTGGCCATGTGTGATCTGACCGATATCGGCATGCTGTTCGTGCGCTGCACGGATGGTCTTAGTCACCACCCCGACGAGGCCATTTCGGCCAGTGATGCCGAGGCTGCCACCCGAGTGCTGATGCGCTTCCTGGCCGAGTTGGGTAAGTGCCCAGGGTAGGTAGTGGAGCAGGGTGAACAGGTTTTCATGTTTCGGAGAGAAAGCCTCTTCGGACTTGGGCTTCATTGTCGTTCATCACCGCCTGGGCCGCGATCATGTGCTCGTGCATCAGCGCACGGGCACGTTCGGCATCGCCGGCCTCGATGGCATCCAGGACTTCGGCGTGATATTGACAGCCCGCCGGCCCGATATGGTGATCGCCAGGCTCGTAGAGTCGACGGTAAATCGTCAGATCGGAGAGCACTTGAGCGGTAAAGCGAATGATGAAGGCCAGTAGCGGGTTGCCGCCGGGCAACTCGGCGAGCATCTCGTGAAAATTCAGTGAGTCGATATGCTGCTGACGTTCAGCTTCCAGGGTCGGCGCGCGTTCGGCGTAGCTGGCGAGGCTCTCGCGCAGCCGGGCAAGGTCCTCGGCGCTGACCCGGCCGGCCAGGGAGGCGGCCAGTTCCGGCTCCAGGGCGATGCGGATCTGGTAGATGTCGCGGATCGAGATGTCCTTGAAGTAGAGGTAATGACTCAACAATGAGATGGCTTTGGCCTCGCTCATCTCACGCACGAAGGCGCCACCCCCCGGTCCGGTGCGCGTCTCCACCAGACCCTGGGCTTCCAATACCCGAGTGCTTTCTCGCACCGTTCCCTTGGAAACCTTCAGGCGCTCCATCAACTCTATTTCGCTGGGCAATCTGTCACCCGGTTTCAGCTGGCGATCGACGATCCAGCCCTTGATGATCTCTGCTACCTGGTAGGGACGTCGTTGCGAACCGCGTACTGCCATTGACCATGTCCCCCCGATGAATGATGTGGCAAAAGGGTAACATGAGGTCGTATCGGGCTGCGGTGTCCAGCGTAAAGTGGGAAAGGGGCTGAGATTGCTCGCGATGGTCGCCACCGGGCACAATGCTGCAGCCTACTGTCCCGACCCTATCCTGTCATCCTTGCCCGAGGCGGAGTTTCACCCATGGCTCGATCCACCGACTCTCTGCGCGTCCTGGCGATCGCCAGCCAGGCCACGGGGTTCATCCTGATCATCGCATTGGAAACCTGGCTCGGCGATGCGGCACGGCCCTGGCAGGGCATGACCCTGGCGGCGATGCTGGCGGCGGCCCTGGGGATTGCCGTGGTGCGTCTCTACCGGCGCAACCGCCGGCGCAAGAGAGCAGACGCGCGGGCCCACGACTCGGCGGGGGACGAGTGATCGAGCCGCGGCGCATGCCCGGTGGCAGCCGCTCATGAACAGGGCCTCAGGCAGCGGCCGGGGTCGATGCTGACCACCTGCAGCCGGTGCCCTTCGGGTATCGTGCAGCTCAGGATCCGCCAGCCGCAATCCGGCGCACTGCGCGTCCTGTCGTCGAAGAGACGAGCGCCATGCCGGCATAGCTTGGGGCATGTCCCCGCAAATTCCATCGCACTGGCTTCCAGCATCAGATGGCGTGGGGCCTCCGGGAGGTCGCTGGCGATCAGCATGACGACCTGTGTATGCCCCCGGGCATCGGTACCCAGTTCGAAGATGGCCGAGGCGGGAGTGCCGAGCAGCAGGGGCAGCCCCAGCACCTCGTCGCAGAAGCGGCACATGCGGGCGATGTCTCGCACGCGAATGACGGCCTTGTCGAGAGACAGGCGTTGCATGAGGGCCTCCCGCGTTGTAGTTGTTGCCAATAGAATGCCTCCGCCGCCTGCCGAGCGCTGCTAAATCTTTCCCACCGCCCTGATCGCTTCTGGCTATCGCCGCATGCACGCCGTTGCATGCCGCATCATGGAGGGAAGCGACTATGCTTCATGTGTCGGGAACCCGAAGCGGGTTCATTGGGTGGGGTACGCTCGTTGCCGTCAGCGTGCCTTGCCGTTGAGGCGCGGGCTTGCAGTAGCAAGGAAGGCGCCAGGGAGGGAGTCATGGGGCATCGCAACATCTTCGTCGTCGGTCTCAATGCGTTCAATCGCGAACGCCTCGAAAGCCTGAGAGGGGCAGAGAACTATCGTTTTCATGGCGTCATCGAGCCAGAGGAAGTCTACGACACGGAGTACTTTCCCATCGAGGACATGCTCAATCGGGCGGAGACCCAATTGCACGACTTCGGCAAGCCCATCGATGCCATCGTCGGGTACATGGACTTTCCCGTCTCGACCATGTTGCCGATCCTGTGCAACCGCTTCGGCCTGCGCACGACCAGTCTCGAGAGCCTGCTCAAGTGCGAGCACAAGTACTGGAGCCGCCTGATGCAGCGCGAGGTGATCGGCAACTACATTCCACGCTTCACCGCCTTCAACCCCTTCGACGACGATGCCCTGAGCCGCATCGGCGCGGCGGGTCTCTATTTCCCGTTCTTCGTCAAGCCGATCAAGTCCTCCGGGTCGCGGCTGGGCTTTCGCATCGACAGTCCCGAGGACTTCGTCGCCGCGACTGCCCGGCTGCGCGACGAGATCGGCCTGATCTCCGAACCGTTCAACTACGTTCTCGATCAGGCCAATCTCCCCGCGACGGTACGCGATGTGGATGGTGGCTACTGCATGGCCGAGGAGATCATCGGCGGCTGGCAGTGCACCGTCGAGGGGTACGTCTATCAGGGGGAGGTGGTGTCCTACGGCATCGTCGACTCGATCCGTTACCCGCAGGTGCTGAGCTTCTTCTACTACCGTTACCCCTCGCGGCTGCCGAAGCACATCCAGAACAAGATGCGCGAGTTGACCAGCACCATCATGAGCCATATCGGTTACGACGATGCGGCCTTCAACGTCGAGTATTTCTGGGACGAGGTGCAGAACCGCATCTGGCTGCTGGAGATCAATACGCGCATCTCGCAGTCGCACTGCGACCTGTTCGAGAAGGTCGACGGGGTCAGCAACCAGCAGGTCACCGTCGACCTGGCGCTGGGCCTGTTGCCGGACATGCCGCGGCGGCACGGCGAGTTCGCGGTAGCCGGCAAGTTCTTCTACCGGGTGTTCTTCGTCGATGCCGTGGTCAGCCGGGTGCCCAGTGACGAGGAGGTCGAGGCCCTGCAGCAGGAATTCCCCGGCACCGTGATCGCCCTGCAGGTCGAAGCCGGCATCCGGCTCTCGTCGCTCCCGGAGCAGGACAGCTACAGTTTCGCCCTGGCGTACGTCTGGATGGGGGCGGACAGCGACGAGGCACTGGAAGAGAACTACCGGCGTCTCGCCGATCGATTGGCCTTCGAGTTCGAGGACGTCATCGGCTAGGCGCCTCTGGCGCGATGGTGTGTGACTACTGTTTGCCAAGTCTGAGAGGAAAGGCCGGCCTATGCGTATCGTCAGTGAATTTCCGCGCCAGGTGATCGAAGAGGAAACCTGGATCACCCTGGCCGACGGTTGCCGACTTGCGGCACGCATCTGGCGGCCGGCAGACGCGGAGCGTGACCCGGTGCCGGCCATTCTCGAATACCTGCCCTATCGCAAGCGCGACCTGACCGCGCTGCGCGATGCCCAGACGCACCCCTATTGGGCGGGACACGGCTACGCCGGGGTGCGGGTGGACATTCGCGGCAGCGGCGAGTCGGATGGGGTGCTGACCGACGAATACCTGCAGCAGGAGCTGGATGACGGCGTCGAGATCCTGCGTTGGCTGGGCGAGCAGCCCTGGTGCACCGGCGACGTCGGCATGGTGGGCATCTCCTGGGGCGGCTTCAACGGCCTGCAGATCGCCGCCCTGCAACCGCCGGAACTGAAGGCGGTGATCACGCTATGCTCCACGGACGATCGCTACGCCGATGACATCCACCACATGGGGGGGTGCCTGCTGGGGGACAATCTTTCCTGGGCCTCGACCATGTTCGATGGCAATGCCTGCCCGCCCGATCCGGCGCTGGTCGGCGAGCGCTGGCGCGAGATGTGGCTCGAGCGCCTCGACGGCAGCGGCCTGTGGCTGGCCACCTGGCTCGAGCATCAGCGGCGTGACGCCTACTGGAAGCACGGCTCGGTGTGCGAGGACTTCTCGCGCATCCAGTGCCCGGTGTACGCCATCAGCGGCTGGGCGGACGGCTACTGCAACGCCGTGTTCCGACTGCTGGACGGGCTCGAGGTACCGCGCAAGGGGCTGGTCGGTCCCTGGGCGCACAAGTACCCGCACCTCGGGGTGCCGGGGCCGGCGATCGGCTTCCTGCAGGAATCGCTGCGCTGGTGGGACCAGTGGCTGAAGGGAAAGGAGACCGGCATCATGGACGAGCCGATGCTGCGGGTCTGGATGCAGGACAGTGTACCGCCCTCGGCGCGTTACGACAGCCGTCCGGGGCGCTGGGTCAGCGAGCCGAGCTGGCCCTCGCAGCGCATCACGGCCCAGGCCTTTCGCCTGACCAGCGGTCACGACCTGTTGCCCGAAGCCGCCGAGGCACCGGCCATGCAGCCCGCCGACGACGTGCCGTTGACGATTCGCTCGCCGCTTTCCGTCGGGCTGTACGCCGGCAAGTGGTGCTCCTACAACGCGCCGCCGGACCTGCCCCATGATCAACGCGACGAGGACGGTGGCTCGCTGATCTTCCAGACGGCGCGGCTGGAAGAGGCGATCGAGATCTGCGGGCAGCCCGAGGTCGAGCTCGATATCGAGGCCGACCAACCGGTGGCGATGGTTGCCCTGCGTCTTTCCGATATCGCCGAAGACGACAAGGCCACGCGGGTTTCCTACGGGCTGCTCAACCTGACCCATCGCGACAGTGACGAGTTTCCCGGGGCATTGGAGCCTGGCAAGCGGTATCGTGTGCGCGTCAAGCTCAAGCACATCGCCCAGCAGTTCGCCGCCGGCCATGCCATTCGCCTGTCGCTGTCCACCAGTTACTGGCCCTTGGCCTGGCCGGCGCCGGAACCGGTCAAGCTGACCATTCATCCCGCCGCTAGCCGTCTTTTGCTCCCTTGTCGCACGCCCCAGCCCGAGGAAGAAGCGGCACTGCCCGACTTCGGTGAGCCGGAGGGCGCGCCGGCGCTTGCGCGCACCCTGATCCAGCCCAGCCAGGAGGAGTGGCGCGTGATTCGTGACCTGGCCAACGACAGGACGACCCTCGAGGTGATCAATGATGAAGGCAGCTACCGTCTCGACGACATCGATCTCACCATCGCGGTCAGGGTGACCGAGCGCTACAGCTATGCCTATGGCAACTACGACAGCCTGAGCGGGTGGACCGAGTGGAAGCGTACCTTCCGACGTGGCGACTGGCAGGTGCATACCGTGACCCGTACGCTGATGACCTCGAATGCTGAGAGCTTTCGCCTGCGTGCCACGCTCGATGCCTACGAGGGGGAGGCACGTATATTCGCCAAGACCTGGGACGAGGAGATTCCGCGGGATCTGGTGTAAGCGGTGTTAACGGCATCGCCTTGCGTTGGCTATCGTCGTTTCACGACGCCACGGCCCGGTCCGGCATTGCGCCGTTGAGCGCATTGCAGCATCCTGTGCCGACATCGATAATCGAGGCCGGCCCCGATGCAGATCCTTGTTCTTTACGTCATCACCGCCGTGGTTTTTCTCGGACTGGATGCGCTCGGGTTGAGCAAGATCATGCGCCCGCTCTTCGAGACCCATATACCGAATATGCTGCGCGAGGACGTTCAGTTCGTGGCGGCGGGCGTGTTCTATCTGATTTATGTGGCGGGGCTGCTCTACTTCGTCTCGGTGCCGGCGCTGCGGGACAATGCCCCGGCGATGGCGCTGTTCAATGGCGCAATCCTCGGCGCGCTTGCCTATGGCACCTTCGAGTTCACGGCATTCTCGGTGCTCAAGGGCTGGCATTGGCAGATGGTCGCCACGGACGTGGCCTGGGGCGCGGCGTTGACGGCAGTATCCGCCTGGGCAGGGGTCATGCTGACACGCTGGGTCATGCCTGGCTGAGGTGTGCAGCATCAGGCGCATCGATCGGCCGGAACCCGACACTCCGCGTCCGATTCCACACCGCTTGCTGCCGAGTATCCAGGACAACAAAAAACCGCCACCCGAATGTTTCCGTAAGTGGCGGTTTTCAATGTCTTTTCTGGTCGGAGTAGCAGGATTCGAACCTACGACCTCTGCCTCCCGAAGGCAGCGCTCTACCAAGCTGAGCTATACTCCGTTGCGGTTGAGCATGAGCCTCAACGGGGCTGCATTATACCCATCGCGCCGCCACACGCAACCCTGCCGGCTGTCATGCCTGGCGATCCACCGCCAGGCGTGCCAGTTCCGCCATGGTCTCGCGGTAGCGGCTCTCGGGCAGGAGGTCGAGCTGGGCCAGGGCCAGGTCGGCCATTTCCTCGGCGCGACGACGCGTGTAGTCCAGCGCTCCGGTGTCGTTGACGATGGCCATGACCTCGTCGAGCTGATCCAGGCCACCCTTGCGAATCACCCGGCGAATCAGCTGGGTCTGTTCGGCACTGCCACGGTTCATCGCCTCGATCAGCGGCAGGGTCGGCTTGCCTTCGGCAAGATCGTCGCCGACGTTCTTGCCCATGGTGCCGGCGTCGCCCTGATAGTCCAGCAGGTCGTCGATCAACTGGAAGGCCAGGCCCAGGTAGCGTCCATAGAGCCTGAGGGCTTCTTCCTGCTCGGTAGAGGCGTCGGCGAGCACCGCGCCGCTGTGGGAGGCCGCCTCGAAGAGCATCGCCGTCTTGCCCTGGATGGTCTCGAAATAGGCGGCTTCGTCGATATCCGGATTGCCGATGTTGGTCAGCTGCAGCACCTCGCCCTCGGCGATGGTGCAGGTGGCCGCCGAGAGAATCTCCATGACCCGCATCGAGCCCACCTCGACCATCATCTGGAAGGAGCGCGAGTAGAGGAAGTCGCCGACCAGCACCGACGGGGCGTTGCCCCAGTGCTCGTTGGCGGTCTGCTTGCCGCGGCGCATGCTCGACTCGTCGACCACGTCGTCGTGAAGCAGCGTCGAGGTGTGCATGAACTCGATCAGGGTGGCCAGGGTGATGTGCCGCTCGCCGCTGTAGCCCAGGGAGCGTGCGGCCAGCAGCACCAGCAAGGGGCGCAGGCGCTTGCCGCCGCTGTCGATGATGTAATGGCCGATGCTCTCGACGAGCGGGACCCGGGAGCCGAGCTGGGCGAGGATGGTACGGTCGACGGCGGCGAAATCTTCCACCACCGCCGCATGAATGGGCGATGCGTTGGGCTGCATGGCATTTATCTGTAAAGGGGTTGGGCCGCTTCGGGCTCGTTCGCAGCACCTGGGCCGACCTTGGGCTGTCGTCATGCTATGAGGCCCTCCGCAAGGCGTCAAGGCAAGGCGCATCCCAGGGGCGACGCGCCCAAAGGCTCTTGTGATGGCGCCGGGGGGCGGTTATAATCCGCGACCCTACTCATCATGCTCCCTGTCAGATGGCTGCCGAAAGGGGCGCCACTCGCCGCAGGTCGATGAAGAGCCCACCTTGGATGAGTGTCTGGAGAACGTTATGTACGCAGTTATCAAGAGTGGCGGTAAGCAGTACCGCGTCCAGGAAGGCCAGACCCTGAAGCTCGAGAAGCTTGAAGTGGCTACCGGCGAGACGCTGGATTTCGACCAGGTCCTGCTGGTTGCCGATGGCGATGACATCAAGGTCGGCGCACCGCTGGTCGATGGTGCGAAGGTGTCCGCCGAGATCGTGTCCCACGGTCGCGGCGAGAAGGTTCGCATCATCAAGTTCCGTCGTCGCAAGCACTCCATGCGGCGCCAGGGCCACCGCCAGTGGTTCACCGAAGTCAAGATCACCGGGATTTCCGCCTAAACGGCGTCACCCCTCAACGAGCGAGGTATTTGCAATGGCTCACAAGAAGGCAGCCGGTAGTTCCCGTAACGGTCGCGATTCCGAATCCAAGCGCCTTGGCGTCAAGTTGTTCGGTGGCCAGGCCGTCGTGCCGGGTAACATCATCGTGCGTCAGCGCGGCACCAGGTTCCATGCCGGAACCGGTGTCGGCATCGGCAGGGATCACACCCTGTTCGCCCTGAATGACGGTGTCGTCAAGTTCGAGACCAAAGGGCCGAAGAATCGCAAGTTCGTGAGTGTCGTCTCCGCCTGAGGCACCGCGCACGTTGCACCGAGAAGGCCCCGCCCAGGCGGGGCCTTCCTGTATCAGGACGGTATTGCCGTCGGGAGAATGACCCATGCAGTTCGTCGATGAAGCGTCGATCATCGCGGAAGCCGGCAACGGCGGTAACGGTTGCCTGAGCTTTCGCCGCGAGAAGTACGTTCCCAAGGGTGGCCCCGATGGCGGCGACGGCGGCCATGGCGGCAGCGTCTACCTGATCGGCGATGACGCCCTGAACACGCTGATCGATTTCAAGTATCAGCGCTTCTACAAGGCGCGCAACGGCCAGCCCGGCCAGGGCCGGCAGATGAGCGGCAAGGCCGGCGACGACCTGCACGTCAAGGTACCGGTGGGCACCACGGTGATCGATGAGGACACCCTGGAAGTGATTGCCGATGTGACCGAGGTGGGGCAGGTGGTGCTGGTCGCCCAGGGCGGACGCCGCGGCCTGGGCAACATTCATTTCAAGTCGTCCACCAACCGGGCGCCACGCCGAACGACCCCCGGTACCGAGGGCGAGCGGCGCAACCTGCGTCTTGAAATGAAGGTGATGGCCGACGTCGGCCTGCTGGGCATGCCCAATGCCGGCAAGTCGACGCTGATTCGTGCCGTCTCCGCGGCCAAGCCCAAGGTGGCCAACTACCCGTTCACCACGCTGGTGCCCAATCTCGGCGTGGTCAAGCTGGGTACCCATGAGCACTTCGTGATGGCCGACGTGCCTGGCCTGATCGAAGGGGCGTCCGACGGCGCCGGACTGGGACTGCGCTTCCTCAAGCATCTGACCCGCACGCGGCTGTTGCTGCATGTGGTCGATGTGGCGCCCTTCGACGATTCCGATCCGGTGGAGGCCGCCCGGGCCATCACCCATGAATTGGAGCAGTTCTCCGCCACCCTGGCCGAGCGACCGCGCTGGCTGGTGCTCAACAAGCTCGACCTGCTGCCGGAAGAGGAGCGCGAGGCGCGCATCGACGAGATCGTTTCCCGTCTTGGCTGGAGCGGGCCGGTGTTCCGTATCTCGGCGATCGGCAACGAGGGAACCGATGCCCTCGTGCAAGCGGCCCACCGCTGGCTGACCGAGCAGCGCCGGCTCGAGACCGAGGACGAAGAGGCCGCGGCGCGCGAAGCCGACATGCGGCGGCGCATGGAGGCCGAGGCGGTGGCCCGGGCCGAGGCGCGGCTGAGTCGCAAGCGCAAGCGGGCCGGCGAGGAGGATGATGACGACGACTTCGACGATGGTGAGTATGATGTCGAGGTCGAGTACGTCCCCTGATCGGTGTCTCAAAGCGGCTGCGCTCGGTGATGCCGTGTTGAAAGCCATCTCGGAATGCTCATTTACCACTTGTAAACTGCGCTTCCTCGACGGCTTTCGCCTTGCCTCACCGTCGCTCGTGACGCTTTGATATCACCGATCGAGCTGGGCGCTGTTCGATGATCGGTCGAATCATGGTGGAGATAATCGTGAGATGAGCAACGAGCGGGTGCCGGGACGCGAGGCGCTGACCAGTGCGCGTCGGGTGGTGGTGAAGATCGGTAGTGCCTTGCTGACCAATGACGGGCGTGGCCTCGACGAGTCCGCCATCGGTGGCTGGGTCGATCAGATTGCCGCGCTGCATGGCCGGGGCATCGAGGTGGTGCTGGTGTCGTCCGGTGCGGTGGCCGCCGGTATGGTGCGCCTGGGGTGGAGTGCGCGCCCTTCGGCGGTGCACGAACTGCAGGCCGCTGCCGCGGTCGGCCAGACCGTCCTGGGACAATGCTATGAAGGGCATTTCACCCGCCATGGCCTGCGTAGCGCGCAGATCCTGCTCACCCATGACGATCTCTCCAATCGCAAGCGCTATCTGAACGCGCGCTCGGCGCTGCGTACCTTGGTGGCCCTGCGCGTGGTGCCGGTGATCAACGAGAACGATACCGTGGTCACCGACGAGATACGCTTCGGCGACAACGATACCCTGGGGGCTCTGGTCGCCAACTTGCTCGAGGCCGAGGCACTGCTGATCCTCACCGACCAGGAAGGCCTGTTCGATGCCGATCCCCGCCTGCATCCGGGGGCGCAACTGATCCACGAGGGCCGAGCCGATGATCCACGGCTGATCGCGATGGCCGGCGGGGGCGGTGCGCTGGGGCGTGGCGGCATGACCACCAAGATGCGCGCGGCACGGCTGGCGGCGCGCTCCGGTGCGGTCACGGCGATCGCCAGCGGGCGCCAGGCCGACGTGCTTACTCGCCTGATCGAGGGCGAACGCCTGGGCACGCTGCTACGTCCCGAGCATGCACCGTTGGCGGCGCGCAAGCGCTGGCTGGCCGGCCAGTTGCAGGTGCGCGGCAGCCTGACCCTGGATGCCGGGGCCGTCGGGGTATTGCGCGAGCGCGGTTCCAGCCTGTTGCCGGTCGGGGTCAAGGCCTCGTCGGGGCGCTTCGTCCGCGGTGATATGGTGGTGTGTCTCGACGAGCAGGGCGAACGGGTGGCCAAGGGGTTGGTCAACTACGGCAGCGACGAGACTGCACGCATCCTCGGTCAGCCGAGCCACCGCATCGAAGGGCTGCTCGGCTACATGGAGGCGCCCGAACTGATCCATCGCGACAACCTGGTGATCCTGTAGGCGTGCTCGAAAACCGGCAGGGCCATGTGTGGCAAGGCCTGGGGCATTGTGATAGGATTTCGCATCCTCTCAGATGTGGCCCGTGATCAGCCTGTGATGCTGCATGGCCAGACCGGTTTGGAAACGTTCGATTACCAAGTCGGATCAAACACTTACACCGCATTTTATGGTTCTCCAAGGAGATTACGGTGGCGAATAGCAAGCAAGCGCGCAAGCGCGCACGTCAGGCGGAACAGCGCCGTCAGCACAACGCCAGTCAGCGTTCCATGGTCCGCACTTACATCAAGCGCGTGATCAAGGCGATTCAGGGTGGCGATCATGGCAAGGCCATGGAAGAGTTCCGTACGGCCCAGCCGGTCATCGACCGTATCGCCGACAAGGACGCGCTCTCCAAGAAGAAGGCCGCGCGCCTCAAGAGCCGCCTGAACAAGCGAATCAAGGCGCTGGCTGCGTAAGCCGGACGCTCGCTGAGCCCGACACCCGCCACGCGGGCTAGAGTGTCAGGTGCTCGGGAAGAAACCGGCTTCGGCCGGTTTTTTTATGCATGGCTTCTGATCGAGGAAGGTGCCCTGGAGTGAGTGCCCCGCAGGACGAAGAGACTCAACCTGTCGCCAAGCCGGCGGTGACCGGAGACGATGCCCAGGTGGACGCACCCGGCGCAGGCGACGGCGCGCAAGGTGATCCGGCGCCCGGCGAACGCGCGACACCGCGAGCGGGCTTGCTGCGCTCCGGGGCGATCGTGAGTGCGATGACCATGCTTTCCCGGGTACTGGGTCTGGCCCGGGACATGGTCATCGCCACCCTGTTCGGGGCCGGAAGCGGGGCCGACGCCTTCTTCGTCGCCTTCAAGATTCCCAACTTCCTGCGTCGGCTGTTCGCCGAGGGGGCCTTCAACCAGGCCTTCGTGCCGGTGCTGTCGGAGTACGCGACCAAACGCTCTCGCCAGGAAGTACGCGAACTGCTCGATGCCGTCTCCGGTAGCCTGGCGGTGGTGCTGACGCTGATCACCGCCGTCGCCGTGGTCCTGGCCCCGTGGCTGGCCTGGCTGTTCGCCCCGGGGTTCGGCCGCGATCCCGAGAAGCTGGCGCTGACCGCCGAGATGCTGCGGCTGACCTTCCCTTATCTGTTGCTGATCTCGCTGACCGCCTTCTCGGGCAGCGTGCTCAATACCTGGAACCGCTTCGCCGTGCCGGCGTTCACGCCGGTGCTGTTGAACCTGGCCCTGATCGGCGCCGCGATGTGGCTGACGCCCTGGATGGAGACGCCTTCCCTGGCCTTGGCCTGGGGGGTGCTGATCGCCGGGGCGGCGCAACTGGTTTTTCAGGTGCCGTTTCTGGCGCGGCTGGGGCTGATGCCCAGGCCCTGGCCGCGTTTTCGGCACCCGGGGGTGCGGCGGATATTGAAGCTGATGACGCCGGCCTTGTTCGGTGTCTCGGTGTCCCAGATCAACCTGCTGCTCGACACCGTGCTGGCGTCGCTATTGGCGGCGGGCAGCGTCTCCTGGCTTTACTACTCGGATCGCCTGGTGGAACTGCCCCTGGGGGTGTTCGGCATCGCCATCGGCACGGTGATTCTGCCGGCCTTGTCCAAGCGTCACGCCGAGCAGTCCCGGGAGCACTTTGCCCAGATGCTCGACTGGGCACTGCGCGCGGTGCTGTTGATCGGGTTGCCGTCGGCCCTCGCCCTGGTGGTGCTGGCCGAGCCCTTGCTGATCAGTCTGTTCCACTATGGCGCCATGACGGAGCGCGATATCGCCATGGCGGCGATGAGCCTGCGTGCCTACGCGCTGGGTCTGATCGCCTTCATGCTGATCAAGATCTGGGCGCCGGGCTATTTCGCGCGCCAGGACACCGCCACGCCGGTCAAGATCGGCATCATCGCCATGGTCGCCAACATGGCGCTGAACCTGGCGTTGATCCTGCCGTTGGCCCACGCCGGCCTGGCCCTGGCCACGGCACTGTCGGCGTTTCTCAATGCCGGCCTGCTGGCCCGGGGGCTGCGCCGCCAGGGGGTGCTTGTCTTCCAGCCGGGCTGGGGGCGCTATGCCTGGCAGCTGGGCGGCGGCTGTGCCCTGCTGGGGGCCGGGCTGTGGTGGTTCTCTCCTCCCTGGCAGGCCTGGTTGCACTGGGAAGTGGAGCAGCGGGTGCTGACCCTCGGGGCCCTGGTGGTGGGCGGCGTGACGCTGTACTTCGCCTGGCTGGTGGCCAGTGGCATCCGGTTGCGCCATTTCCGTCTCAACAGTTAGCCAGGGGCGTGGCTGCCAAGGCCTTGTGGCTTCGTTATAATCGACTCTTTTACAGGCGCGTGAACGACGCATGGAACTGATTCGCGGCTTACACAATCTGAACGAGCATCATCGTGGCTGTGTGGCGACCATCGGCAATTTCGACGGCGTGCATCGTGGCCATCAGGCGATACTCGGGCAGCTTCGAGACCGTGCCCAGGCGCTGGCGCTGCCGGTGACGGTGGTGGTGTTCGAGCCCCAGCCGCGAGAGTTCTTCGCGGGGGATCAGGCGCCGCCGCGCTTGACCCGCCTGCGTGACAAGACCCGGCTGCTGGCGGCTCACGGGGCCGAGCGCATCGTCTGCCTGCCGTTCAACGAGGCGCTGCGCAGCCTGACGGCGCTGGAGTTCATCGAGCGGGTGTTGATCGACGGGCTGGGGGTGCGTCACCTGGTGGTCGGCGACGATTTCCGCTTCGGTTGCGATCGGCTCGGCGACTTCATGCTGCTGACCCGGGTCGGCGAGACGCGGGGCTTCGGTGTCGAACATACCCGTACTTTCACGCTCGACGACGAACGGGTCTCGAGTTCCCGGGTGCGCACACTGCTGGCCAGCGGCAACTTCCAGCAGGCGGCGCGCATGCTGGGCCGCCCCTACTCCTATGCGGGCCGGGTGGTCGCCGACCAGCAGCTGGGGCGCACGCTCGGCGTGCCCACCGCCAACGTGCCGCTGTTACCCGGCCCCATGGCGTTGCGAGGCGTCTACGCGGTCATCACACGATTGCGCGATGGGCGGAGGTTCCCCGGGGTGGCCAATATCGGCTGGCGCCCCACCGTGGGCGGGGTGCAGCGTCCGGTGCTGGAGGTCAACCTGTTCGATTTCGACGGCGATCTCTACGGCCAGACCATCGAAGTGCTGCCCTGTGCCCGCCTTCGCGGCGAACAGCATTTCGAGGGCCTGGAGGCACTCAAGGGCCAGATCCAGGCGGATCAGGCCCGAGCGCACGACTATTTTCAAGCCTGGCCGGCATACGAAGAGAGCGGCAGCGATCTGACACCCTATCTGGCATCGGCGCCCTTGGCGCCGACCCCCGGGCACGCCGGCCCCGGAGCCGCCAGGCGCGATAGCGATGGAAACCCATGAGCGATTACAAGCACACCCTCAATCTGCCCGAAACCGATTTTCCCATGCGCGGCAACCTGCCCAAGCGTGAACCCGCGCGGCTCCAGCGCTGGCAGGAGATCGACCTCTATGGACGCCTGCGCGAGGCGGGGCAGGGCCGCGAGACCTTCGTGCTGCACGATGGCCCTCCCTATGCCAACGGCAGCATCCATATCGGGCATGCGGTCAACAAGATCCTCAAGGACATCATCGTCAAGGCCAAGGGCCTGGCCGGTTTCGATGCGCCCTACGTACCGGGCTGGGACTGCCACGGCCTGCCCATCGAGCACAAGATCGAGACGATCCACGGCAAGCACCTGCCGCCGGACGAGACCCGCGCCCTGTGCCGCGGTTATGCCGCGGAACAGATCGACGTTCAGCGCGAGGATTTCCTGCGCCTGGGCATCGTCGGCGACTGGCAGCGCCCCTATCGCACCATGGACCACGTCAACGAGGCCGAAGAGGTGCGGGCCTTGGCCGAGATGGTCAAGCAGGGCTATGTCTTCAAGGGCTTGAAGCCGGTCAACTGGTGCTTCGATTGCGGCTCGGCCCTGGCCGAGGCGGAGGTCGAATACGCCGACAAGAAATCCGATGCCATCGATGTCGCCTTCGCGGCCGACGATGCCGAGGCGCTTGCTCGGGCCTTCGGGCTCGAGCGCCTCGACAAGCCTGCCATCGTGGCGATCTGGACCACCACGCCCTGGACCGTTCCCGCCAACCAGGCGCTCAATGTCCATCCCGAGGTCGACTATGCCCTGGTGGACACCGGCGAGCGGCTGCTGGTGCTGGCGGCGGACCTGGTCGAGAGCTGCCTCGAACGCTACGAACTCCAGGGCGAGATCGTGGCGACCACCTCGGGCACCCATCTCGAACATCTGAACTTTCGCCATCCGTTCTACGATCGTCTCTCGCCGGTCTACCTGGCGGATTATGTCGAGACCGACGCGGGTACCGGCATCGTGCACTCCGCGCCGGCCTACGGCGTGGACGATTTCGTCACCTGCCGCGCCTACGGCATGGAGTTCGAGGAGATCAAGAGCCCGGTCATGGGCAACGGCGTCTATGCCGAGGATCTCAAGTTCTTCGGCGGCCAGATGATCTGGAAGGCCAACCCGCAGATCGTCGCCAAGCTGGAGGAGGTCGGCGCGCTGCTGGCCCACGAGAAGATCACCCACAGTTACATGCACTGCTGGCGCCACAAGTCGCCGGTGATCTACCGAGCGACCGCCCAGTGGTTCGTCGGCATGGACATCGAGGGGGCGGATGGCAAGACCCTGCGCCAGCGGGCGCTGGAAGGCATCGAGACCACCCAGTTCGTGCCCGCCTGGGGCAAGGCGCGACTGCACTCCATGATCGCCAATCGCCCGGACTGGTGCATCTCGCGTCAACGCAACTGGGGGGTGCCGATCCCGTTCTTCCTGCATCGCGTCAGTGGTGAGCTGCATCCGCGTACCCTGGAACTGATGGAGGAGGTCGCCCAGCGCATCGAGGCCGAGGGCATCGAGGCCTGGTTCCGGCTCGATGCCGGCGAACTGCTGGGCGACGAGGCGGCGGACTACGAGCAGATCGGCGACACCCTCGACGTCTGGTTCGATTCCGGCACCACGCATTGGCACGTGCTGCGCGGTTCCCATGCGTCGGTCTTCGATCATCCCGAGAATCGCGACGGTCCGGTGGCGGATCTCTATCTGGAGGGCTCCGACCAGCACCGCGGCTGGTTCCATTCGTCGCTGCTGACCGGCTGCGCCATCGACGGTCATCCCCCCTACAAGGGCCTGCTGACCCATGGCTTCACCGTCGATGCCCAGGGGCGCAAGATGTCCAAGTCGGTGGGCAACGTGGTTGCCCCCCAGGAGGTCATGGACAAGCTCGGTGCCGACATACTACGCCTGTGGGTCGCCTCCACGGACTACTCCGGAGAGATGGCGGTCTCCGACGAAATCCTGAAGCGTACCGCCGACGTCTACCGGCGCATTCGCAATACGTCACGCTTCCTGCTGGCCAACCTCAACGGCTTCGAGGTCGAGCGTGACGCCGTGGCCTTCGAGGAGATGCTGGCCCTGGATCAGTGGGTGGTGGATCGCGCCGCCCAGTTGCAGAAGCGCATCGAGACCGCCTACGCCGAATATCGCTTCCTCGATGTCCATCAGCAGGTGCATACCTTCTGTGCCCGGGAACTGGGCGGCTTCTATCTGGACATCATCAAGGATCGCCAGTACACCACCCAGGCCGACTCCCTGGCGCGGCGCAGTTGCCAGACCGCGCTCTATCGTGTGGTCGAGGCGCTGGCGCGCTGGGTGGCGCCGATCCTCTCCTTCACCGCCGAGGAGATCTACGAGCACATTCCCGGCGAGCGCCGGGCCAGCGTGCTGCTGGAGACCTTCTATGGCGAACTGCAGACCCTGGATGACGGCGCCACCTTCGACCGGGATTTCTGGGAGCAGGTGCTGGAGGTCAAGCAGGCGGTCAACAAGTGCCTCGAGGATGCCCGCAACGCCAAGGTGATCAAGAGTGGCCTGGCTGCCGAGGTAACGCTCTACGTCAGCGATGGCCTGCGCGAGACCCTGGGCCGGCTGGGCGACGAGCTGCGTTTCGTGATGCTGACCAGCGAGGTGCATCTGACCTCCTTCGACGCCGAGGGTGGCCAAGCCGCCGAGGCCACCGAGCTCGACGGCCTCAGGGTGGCGGTCGTCGCCAGCCCGCACGCCAAGTGCGAGCGCTGCTGGCACCATCGTCCCGATGTCGGTCAGCACAATGACTACCCGGACCTCTGCGGGCGGTGCATCAGCAACCTGCCGGAAGGGCCGGGGGAAGAACGCCACTATGCCTAAGGCCGAAACGAAGAGCGCCGAAACCAAGCGTGCCGGGGTCGACGCGATGGCCGCACCTACGCAAGCGAGACCCATGGCCAGGCCGCTGCGCTGGTTGTGGCTGTCGGTGCTGGTCGTGATGCTGGACCTGGGGTCCAAGGCGTTGGCCAGCAGCATGCTCTACTATGCCCAGCCCGTGGAGTTGCTGCCGGTATTCAACCTGACCCTGCTGCACAATACCGGCGCCGCCTTCAGCTTCCTGGCCACGCACGATGGCTGGCAACGTTGGCTGTTTGCACTGATTGCCATCGGTGCGACGATTGGATTGACCGTCTGGCTGACGCGCCTCAAGGCGAACGAGACACTGACGGCAGTCTCCCTGGCCCTGATCATCGGCGGGGCGCTGGGCAATCTCTATGATCGCCTGGTACATGGCTATGTGGTGGATTTCCTCTCCTTTCACTGGCAGGACCACTATTTCCCAGCCTTCAATCTTGCGGATACCGCCATCACCCTGGGGGCCATCGGGTTGATTCTCCAGTCGTTGCGCGAGGCCCGCCATGAGCGTCGCCGGAAGAGTTCCGAACACTGACTTTCGAACAGGACATTCAACGATATGAGCGAATACCGCATCGGCGAGGGCATGGAGGTGACGCTGCATTTCACCCTCAAGCTCGAGGACGGCACCGTGGTCGACTCCACCCGAGACAAGCAGCCGGCGACCTTCCAGATGGGTGATGGCAACCTGCCGCCGGGATTCGAGTCGCCGCTGACGGGTCTCACCGATGGCGACAGCGGCAGCTATACCATTGCCCCGGAACATGCCTTCGGCCAGCACAATCCTCAGAACGTGCAACGCATCCCGCGAGACAGCTTCGAGGGAAC
The DNA here is from genome assembly GCF_900128925.1 of Modicisalibacter ilicicola DSM 19980. GTDB lineage: Bacteria > Pseudomonadota > Gammaproteobacteria > Pseudomonadales > Halomonadaceae > Modicisalibacter > Modicisalibacter ilicicola. The sequence continues at coordinate 22,300 of NZ_FQUJ01000017.1, read as the reverse complement.
CGAGATCGAGGAGGGGCTGGTGATGTCCTTCGCCGATGCGGCCGGCGGCGAGGTGCCCGGCGTCATCGCCGAGATCGACGACAAGCATGTGGAAGTGGACTTCAATCATCCCCTGGCGGGGCGTACCCTGACCTTCGAGGTGGAGGTGATCGAGGTCCGACCATCAACCACTCACTAGTCAACGTTATTTCCTTTCATTGACACCGCCACGATACCCGAACGTATCAAGCGAGGCTCACCATGCAGATCAAGCTGGCCAATCCCCGGGGCTTCTGCGCCGGCGTCGACCGTGCCATCGAAATCGTCAATCGCGCCCTGGATGTGCTGGGACCGCCGATCTACGTGCGCCACGAGGTCGTTCACAACCGCTTCGTGGTGGATACCCTGCGCGAGCGCGGGGCGATCTTCGTCGAGGAACTCGACGAAGTGCCCGACGAGGCGACGGTGATCTTCTCCGCCCACGGGGTATCGCGCGCCGTGCAGCAGGAGGCGGAACGCCGCGGGCTCAAGGTGTTCGATGCCACCTGCCCGCTGGTGACCAAGGTGCACATGGAGGTGTTGCGCTACGCCAAGCGCGGCCAGGAGTGCATCCTCATCGGCCACGCCGGCCATCCCGAGGTGGAAGGCACCATGGGCCGTTACGACAGCTCCCATGGTGGCGCCATCTACCTGGTCGAGGACGAGGCCGATGTTCGGGCTCTCGAGGTGAACGACCCCGAGGCACTGGCCTTCGTCACCCAGACGACCCTTTCCATGGACGATACCGCTCGGGTCATCGACGCCCTGCGCGCAAAGTTTCCGAGCATCGACGGGCCTCGCAAGGACGACATCTGCTACGCCACCCAGAACCGCCAGGACGCCGTGCGTCAGCTGGCGGCCGAAAGCGACCTGGTGCTGGTGGTGGGTAGCGTCAACAGCTCCAACTCCAACCGCCTGCGCGAGTTGGCCGAACGGATGGGAACCGTTGCCAAGCTGATCGATGACGCCAGCCTGATCGACGAGGCCTGGCTGCGTGACGCCGAGCGCATCGGCATCACGGCCGGGGCAAGCGCTCCCGAGGTGCTGGTCAACGGCGTGATCGAGCGCCTGCGCGAACTGGGCGCCGAGGTACCCGAGGAGCTGGAAGGCCGTGAAGAGACCATCACCTTTTCGATGCCCAAGGAGTTGAGGGAGCAGGTCATCGCCAGCGGGTGAGAAAAACCGTTTTCATTAAGTTGAAAAGTCGGGCTTTTGCCCGACTTTTTTATGTTTTGAAATGATGAGATGCTTGTAGAATCGATACAGGATGATACAAAAATGTAACTAGCGTGGGGTAAGGCCGTGCGTCAGACGGGGGTTTCACTGATCGAATCCTTGATCGCTCTCTTGCTCATCAGCATCGCGCTGCTCGGCGTGGCAGGCCTGCAATTGACGAGCCTGCAGGACGCCCGGGATGCGCGCTGGCGCGTGGAGGCCATCTCGCTTGCCAACGGTATGCTCGAGCTGATGCGGACCGATGCCGATGAGGCGGCGGCCTTCACGCTACCGTTGGATGCTGCATCGCCCGCCTGCGGTCCCTCCGAGCCAGGCGCGTGCCTCCGGGATGCCTGGCTCGCGGATGTAGCCCAGACGCTGCCCAATGCGGTGGCTACCGTCAGTGTCGCCCAGGTGAACGATGTCGATCGGGTGGCCATCTCGTTGCGCTGGAGGCAGCAACCCCCTGACGCAGCGAACCCTCTACCTGCCTGCGGCGCAGACGCGGCATCGGGTGGCTGCGTCATGCTGGATACTCGCCTATGAAACTCTCGACTCTTGCTCAAAAGGGGCGCTTGGCCCGGCAACGCGGTGTGGGGCTCATCGAGTTGATGATCTCCATCGCCATTGGCCTGATTCTGGTGGTACTGGTGAGCAGTTATTACCTGTCGAGTCGCCAGAGCTATCAATCCACCGTCGTTTCCAGCGAAGTCACCGACAGCCAACGCTATGCCGTGCGGCTGATCACGAAGCAACTGCTGCTGGCCGGCTACAGAGACTACTGGTTCAGCCAGACCGAATTCCTGGCGCTCCCGGCGAACGGATCCGCGCCTGCATTCGCGGACGGACAGATAGTGGCCAGCAAAGCCGGGTCGGACGACATCTGGATCCGCTTTCGGCCGGCTGCCTTGCAGAATCAGGAAATCATCGGCTGCAACAATCAAGCGATTACCGAGGACATCGATAAAATCGTCGTGGTGCAGCTCGGCGTCGATGACGATCAAGAACTCTTCTGTCAGCGTATCGATAACGGGGGCGCTAAGGTACCGCTGCTCGATGGTGTCGAGGCGATCGCCTTCGAATACCTGGACGATTCCGGCACCTTTCAGCCCGCCGCTGCGGTAATGAACTGGGCATCCGTTCGCGCCGTGCGTCTCAACCTGATCCTGCGCTCCGCCTCCCTGACCTTCGACACTCCCACGCCCCAGAGCTTCGACTGGCCGAACGTGGCTGGGAATCTCGCGTTCAACGACAACCGGATGCGCGCTCGGGTAGCCCGGGTGGTGGCGCTTCGTAACCTGTGAGGCATCCAATGAAAAGAGACGTAACGCGGAGACAATCCGGCATGGCATTGCTGGTGACGCTGATCCTGGTGGCGCTCATGGCGCTACTCGCCTTTGCCGGCAGTGACACGATCCGCCTGCAGCAGCGACTGGCAACCAACGACCACGTCGGCCAGATCGCCTTCCAGGCGGCGGAGGCAGCGATCAGCGAGGCCTTTAATACCTTCAATCAGGCACCTCATCGCATCAACTTCTGCAATGGGGTTGCCGAGCGTTACGACATCGACACTACCATTGCCCTGGATAATGACGACTTCAGAGGCGTGGCGAACTGGACAGATGTTCCGCTTGCCCTGAGCGGGATCAATCTCGCTCGAAGTCCCCGCTATGTCATCGCCTGTGTCGATAAGAGTGCGATACCAGATTATAACCTGCTCGAGGATCTCACGGTGGGGACCGAAGAAAAACAGCCTGAGTACAAGTTCTTTCGAGTATACGCGCAAGGGTTTGGGCCCCAGGGTCGCATTTCCCGAACGATCGAGGCTCATTATGTATTCGAGGAATAAGAAGATGAACCACCCAGGGCGCTGGAACAGTTTTTTATTGGCCGTGGTCTCGCTGTCATTTCTTCCTGTTCTGTCGGCGGGTATCGTCTGGAGCGATGGTTATTCACTGGCTTTTGGCAGCACGGATTACCACTCCGATGTACCCTACAGGATACCGCCGAACGCCAAGGCGAATGTCGATCCGAGAAGCATGATCGTGATGTCCCGAGATCATCAGTTGTTCTTCAAGGCCTACACGGATTGGAGCGATATCGACAACGACGGCATCATCGACGATACCTACAAGAGCTCTATCAACTACTATGGCTACTTCGACAGCCAGTCCTGTTATGAGTATAGCGATGCTCTCGAAAATGGCGCCTTCAAGAGAGTGAAGGCAACAAACGACGACTATACCTGTCCCGGGAACAAGCACTGGAGTGGCAATTTTCTGAACTGGGTCTCCATGACGCGCATGGATATCCTGCGCAAGGTGCTCTATGGCGGCAAGCGTCTGCGTGATACGGTTGCGGATACCACCATTCTGGAAAGGGCCTACCTACCCTACGATGCACACTCTTTCGTCAAGGTGGTCAGTGATCAAAATATACTGAACAAGAACACTCCCTTGAATGGAGAAAGCTCTTTCTCTTTCTGCAATACCACCGGTTATACCGGGAATAAACAATCGAAGGATATCGATAAGCCGCCTCTATTGCGCGTGGCGGAAGGCAAGTGGGATAACTGGGCCTCCAACGAGCGGTGGCAGTGCCTGTGGAAGAATGAAAGGAGACAGGGCGAACAGGGAAAGCGCCCGGAAGAGGATGACGGTGATGAATATCGAGTAAGAATCGAGGTATGCACGGAGGCGGTCACCAGCACCGATGAATGCACACTCTATTCAGGTTCTGTTTACCCAAAGCCCACAGGCCTTTTGCACGAGTTCGCCGATGGGGTCGATTTCGGGCTTTTCTCCGGATCCTATGAAAAGAATCTGAGTGGTGGCGTATTACGTGCGAATACGAAGAAGTTTAGCGAAGAGTTCGATGCCGGTAGCGGGGTCTTCATATCTGATTTTACGGGTATCGTCAGCAATATAAATGCCTTCCGTGTTTCGCGCTACAGTTATAGCGATGGCACCTACAATAGTACCGACGACTGCAGATGGGAAAAGAAGCTCTCCGAGCTGGATAATGGAGAATGCTCCAGCTGGGGCAACCCGTTGGCGGAAATGACCCAGGAAGCACTACGCTACCTGGCTGGTAAATCACCGAATGAAGACTTTCAGGTCAGAACAGAATCGACTAGTGAGGACAAGGTAGAAACCGGCTATGTCAAAGGTCTTACTTCGCCTTCCTGGAATAATGACGTAGGTGCTGATTGGTGTGCCGCCCAATCCATGGTCATCATCAATTCCAGTGAAGCCTCCTTCGATGCGGACGAGCTGGGTAGCGATCTGATCAGCGGGAGTGACATTGCCGAATGGACGAACCGCGTTGCCCAGCAAGAGAATCTATCAGGCAAGTATTTCGTTGGTGAAAATGGGACTGACACTGATAGGCTCTGTAGTGCCAAGAATGTCAGCGATTCCAATTTTGATGACTTGCAGGGACTTTGCCCGGCATCGCCGGGATTGAAAGGCAGTTACAATATCGCTGGACTTGCTCATTATGCTTTCAAAAATCCCATCGTCAAAAACCCGGAAGATGACAGTCAAGGGAATACCATCAGTACCTATGCTGTACGCCTGAGTGCCAATACACCGGTCATCGATCTGGGAGCGGTGAAGATCGTGCCTGCCTGCGAGAATAAAGATAGCGGTGGGCGCTGTGCTATCGTGGATTTTCGCCCGATTACCATCGGTTCGGAATCGGGAAGTTTCGATATTACCTGGGAAGACTCAGAGTTCGGCGGGGATTACGACTCGGATCTCGAGATGCGTTTCAGCTACGAACTCGATACCCGCAAGAATGAGCTGACGATCACTACCGATGTCGTTCATGAATCGGCGAGTGCAAGGATGGGGGTTGGCTATGTGCTGAGCGGTACCGATGCTCGCTTCGAAGATCCCAAAGACCCCGGTAGCAAGACCACCACCACTTATAGCAGTGGTTTCATCGCGCATTCCGGTATCGAGGGTTACGACGGTTCTCTCTGCGACAAGTGTGAAGTGAGCGATAAGCCTAGTACTCAGCGTTACCGGATCGCCGCGGGGGGCAGTGCATCAGAGCTCAAGCCGCCGCTTTATTACGCTGCCAAGTATGGCAATATTTCGGATAAGGACTCATCTGGAGCCTACTTCGAGGTCAACCAGGTCGATCAGCTGGTCGGGGCCTTGCGTAGCGTGTTCACCCAGGTACAGAACAGCGGCAAGAGGACCGGGTCGGGGCTTGGCTTCAGTGCCAGCGGCAATGATCGGGTATTCCAGACGCTATATGACAACACCGAAGGTTGGGTGGGTGATCTCCTTGCCTTCGATACGGACGCGGAGGGTATCGGTGATCTGCTTTGGAATGCCCAGGACCAATTGCCCGTCGCGTCCGCACGCAGGATCATCACGTTCGACGCTGGAAATGGTGTTTCACTTGGCTCGAGTGGGCTGCCTGGCGAGGTGATGAGTCATCTGCGCAATGCGCCTCTGGGCGACATGATCGGCTCGCGACCCTTCGTCGTCGGCAAACCCAATAGCTACTACGTGCCCACCGGGCCGACCGATACCTCTTACTCCGACTTCAAGGCCGCAATGAAAGACCGCCCCCCGATGGTCTATGTTGGCGCCAACGACGGCATGCTGCATGCCTTCGATGCCCAAACCGGTGAGGAGAGGCTGGCCTACATTCCTGGCATGTTGAAGGGTTATGTAGAGGAATTGATGGATCCGAACTATATCCATCGTTTTTACGTTGACGGTAGCCCGACCGCGCTGGATGTGCTCGTCAATGGCGACTGGCGCACCGTGCTGGCGAGCGGTCTGGGTCATGGCGGGCGCGGCTTGTTCGCCCTGGATGTTACCCAGCCGGAACTGTTCAGTGGAACCAGTGCGGATGACATCGCCTTGTTTGAGTACACCCCCTCCACGGAGCAGGGCCTGTTCGGTGCAGCAGTATCGGAGCATCATCTTGGCCATATCTACGGCAACCCGAGTCTGGCACAGCTGGAAAATGGCAAACATGCGGTGATCTTCGGTAACGGTTACTACAGCGCTTCAGGTAGAGCCGTGCTCTACATCGTGATGCTAGATGGGGCTAGTGATGGAACGATCGAGGTGGGCGATGTCACCCGCCTGGTGGCGCCGGAAACGAGCGGTGCCAACGGCCTTTCGACAGTGTCTCTGATCGATTTCGATGGCAACGGGCGGGTCGATACCGCCTATGGTGGCGATCTGCAAGGCAACCTCTGGCGTTTCGCACTCTCGGATAACTTGTCCATCAGCGCTCAGCCCAAGCTTCTCTTCTCTGCAGCAAAGGGTGGAATGAACCAGGTCATCACCACCGCCGTCGAGGTGGCTCGTCACCCCCAAGGTGGGACGATGGTCTTCTTCGGTACCGGCAGCCGCCCTGAATTGCCAGTCGTGGGCGCTGAGCCTCGCAGTGCGATGGGCTCCTTCTACGCCGTTCGCGACAAGACCACGGTGGTTTCGATGAGCCTGAACCCGTTGGGCCGGGCCGATCTGGCCGAGCGCAAGTTCCAAACCGGTACGGGGGATTTACGCCTCTTCGAAGAGATCGCGGAAGGCACCGATGCCGGTGATGGATGGTTCATCGACTTCCCCGGTGAGGAGCGGGTGGTCAACGACTCCTTGCTCTATCGTGATCGTGTTCTGATAACGACCCTGATTCCGGGAAATGGGACCTGTGGTGCCGAGAATGGCGGGTTCTTCTACCAGATATCGGCCGTCGAGGGGAGGGCGATTATCAAGCCAGTCCTGGATGCCAACAACGACGGTGCAGTGGATGGCCAGGACCAGACCAATGGTGAAACCCCCGTGGGGATACGCACCGATGGCGCCCTGTTTACTCCTGTTATCGACAACCATCAGAAAGGTGATGATGGCGATAGTGGTGGTGATAATGGTTCTGGTGACGGCTCCAGTGACGGTCCTGGCGACGGCGATGGAAGTGGCGGCGACTCTGGCGGCTCTGGCTCTGGCAGTGGCGACGACTGTGGTGATAAAGACACTATCTTGACGGTCAATGACCAGGGCGAGCAAGGGGTGCTCGGTGGCGAGTGCAATAGTTCACCCGCTCTGGGGCGTGTGGCCTGGCGAGAACTGGAGAACTGACATGCGCAGGCAAAAAGGCTTTACGCTGATGGAGATGATGATCACGGTGGCGATCGTGGGAATCCTGGCGGCGATCGCTGTGCCGTCCTACCAGCGCTACACGGAGCGGGCCAACCGCACCGAGGCCCAGGCGCTGATGAACGAGTTCGCCCAGCGCCTGGAACGGCGCTACAGCCAGACCTTCAGTTACGGTGCGGACGGTAACGGTTACACGCCTGCCAATCTTAATCTGCCCATGGATCAGAACGCTGCGCCGCGCTATCAGTTCGCGATCGATATCACCAATGGGGGGAACAGCTTCGTGATCCGGGCCTTGCCCGATGCGGGCCAGGCCGGTGATGGTTGCGGTGCGCTGTCGCTGGATCAGAATGGTGCGCGCTTGCCTGTCACCCAAGGGTGCTGGGGCTCCTGAGAGGGTGTTTACAAAATGCCTGCACTCGACAATACAGCGTTGAAATTGACCTCAAAATGCTCATTTACTCCGTGTAAACTGCGCTTTTTCGTTCAATTTCGCCTTGTCTTGCCTTCGTTCGCCTGTTTTGTAAACACCCTCTGAGGAATCACTGTACAAATGCCTGCACGGATGAATTACTGCGTTGCGCGGTACTCAAAGACTCGCCTCACTCCACGTCATGTCTCGTCTTTTGTGTTCCGTGCGCCTTGTCCTTCATTCCGCTCGGCTATTGATTCAGCGATTCCCTGAGTGGGGCTGATGAGGTACTCACAAGGACGCCGGTCTAAAGGCGGCGTACCCGCCCCTGAGCGATGACGATCCGTCGATCCTGACCCGCGAGCTGAGGATGACTTATCGTGTAGGTTCCCCAGTTGGTGGTGAAGCCATCAGCTTCGTAGCTTAGACCAGTAGCGGGGTTGTTAGTGTTGACAACAGCCCCGTTATTGGGTGCATCGAACAGGCGAATGACGGTTTCTCCGGCCTGAAGCACGCTATCCTCGTTGGCATCCTCGAAGATCATCAGTGCCCCTTGCCAGTTGGCATTGCAGCCGTTGGCCGGGTCGCCCGGGCATAGCCGTACGGTGGCCCTGCGTTCCGCCGCCTCGGCGCGAGTGACGGTGATTGCCTGCCACAACCGGTCGGCCTGGCGATCCAGTTCGTTGCCTGCCATCAGGTTCCTGAAATTCGGCACGGCCCAGGTCGATAGTATGGCGATCACCGCGACCACCACCATCACCTCGATCAGCGTAAATCCCTTCTGTGTCGATGCGTTCATACCAGCGATACCCGTCTTTGAATCTTGGTTATTCGAATGGCTTTCTATCAATATCGGGCAGGCTGGACAAAACGTGAGGGTCGTGGCAGGGAGCGTCAGTCTTCAGGGGGGCGTTGCTGCTCGAGAAACTTGTCGCGATGCTCGTGGCTGCAGAACCACCGATCGCCCTGGCGCAGGGCTTCGTCCTCGGGCAGGTGCACGCGGCACTGGCTGCAACGCACCATCCGGGCATCATCGAGGTGCCGAGGCTGATCGGCGCCGTGCTCCAGCTTCCATTCCCGGTACATGCGATACAGCTTGAGACCCGCCCAGAACAGCACGGCGAAAATGATCAGGCGTATGATCAACAGATTCATCCTCTGACTCCCTTGATGGCCGGCAGGCGCTTTGCCTCAGCGCAGACCTTGCGGGACAATGCGTGTAAGAGCGCTAGTGTAAAGCCCCTATCCGTTCCAGCCAATTCGAGGAAGCGATTCCCCATGCAAGACCTGACGCTGGTCATGGCCCAACTGGACCCTCTGGTGGGCGATATTCCCGGCAACGCCGAGCTTGCCGTCGAGACGGTGCGCGAGGCCTGCATCGAGCACAAGGCGGATGTCGTCGTGCTGCCCGAGCTGTTTCTTACCGGCTATCCGCCCGAGGATCTGCTGCTGCGCCCCTCCATGGAGGCGCGGCTGGAAGAGGCGCGGGCACGCATGGCCAAGAGGATGGCCCGCGACGTGATGGTGATCGTCGGCTATCCCGGATGGCGCGAAAACGGTTACTACAACCTGGCCGGCGTGCTCTACAACGGCGAGTGGTTGGGCGAGTACGCCAAGCAGGCACTGCCCAACTATCTGGTCTTCGACGAGCACCGCTACTTCACGCCGGGCACGCGGCCCTTGGTGGTCGAGCATCGTGGCGCGCGTCTGGGCATTCTGGTGTGCGAGGACCTCTGGGAAGGCCAGCCGGTCCGCCAGGCCCGCGAGGCCGGCGCCGACATCCTGGTGACCCTGAATGCATCGCCTTTTCATCAGAACAAGCCGGCCGAGCGACTCTCGCTGTTTGCCGAACGGGCCCAGGCCGTTCGGCGCCCGCTGGTCTATGTCAACCAGATCGGTGGCCAGGACGATCTGGTGTTCGATGGTGGCTCCCTGGTGGTCAGTGCCGAGGGCGAGCTACGGGTGCGCGCCCCGCATTGGCAGGTGGGGTTGATGCCGGTGCGCTTCGTCCAGCGCGATGGAGGCTGGGAGCCCGAGGCGGGGGAGTGCGAGCCGCTGGGCGACGATGAGGACAACCTCTACTGCGCCCTGGTCACGGGGTTGCGCGACTACGTCAACAAGAGCGGTTTCCAGGGCGTGGTGCTGGGACTCTCCGGGGGCATCGACTCCGCCCTGTCGCTGGCCATTGCCGTGGATGCCCTGGGGCCGGAGCGGGTCCAGGCGGTGATGATGCCCTATCACTATACCGCCGACATCTCCCGGGAGGACGCCGCCGAGCAGGCGCGCCTGCTCGGGGTGCGCTACGAGGTGATGCCCATCGCGCCGATGGTCGAAGCGTTCACCGAGACCCTGGCCGAGAGCTTTGCCGGAACCGAGCGGGATACCACCGAGGAGAACCTGCAGTCGCGCTGTCGTGGCGTGCTGCTCATGGCGCTCTCCAACAAGAAGGGCCTGATGGTGCTGACCACCGGCAACAAGAGCGAGATGGCGGTCGGCTACGCCACGCTTTATGGCGACATGGTCGGGGGCTACAACGCCTTGAAGGATGTCTACAAGACCTGGGTCTATCGCCTGGCCAGGTGGCGCAATACCCAAGGCCTGGCGATTCCCGAGCGGGTCATCGCGCGCCCGCCTTCGGCGGAGCTGGCGCCGGACCAGCAGGATAGCGACTCCCTGCCGGGTTACGACGTGCTCGATGCGATTCTCGAGCGCTACATCGAGGGCGACATGAGTGCCGAGGCGATCATCGAGGCGGGGTTCGCTGCCGAGGATGTCTATCGGGTGGTGAAGCTGGTCGATCGCAGCGAATACAAGCGTCGTCAGGCGCCTCTCGGGGTGCGGGTCACGGTGCGCGGCTTCGGGCGCGATCGACGCTACCCGGTCGTCAACGGCTGGCAGCCGGGCGCCTGAGCCAAAAGGCGGCCTCGCCGACCGGCGAGGTCGCTTGGGGTCGTGCAATAAACGAAAGCGTCAGCCGTCGAGGCGAAGGGGCCGGGCATCGACGTACACCGGCTCGAAGGTGCGACCTTCCAGGCGCTGGTTGTCCGGGTCGTTCTCGATCAGGGTCGCCAGCACGTCACGGGCACGATCGCGCATGTCCATGCCGAGATAGCCTTCCACCATGACCGCCAGGGCGTCCCGGGTCGCGGTGGACTGCGGGTAGTGCTCGATGACCCAGCGGCCTCGCTCGATGGCCGCCACGTAGGCACCCTTGCGCAGATAGAAGTCGGCCACCTGCAGTTCGCTGCGGGCCAGCACGTTGCGCAGGTAGACGATGCGTTGGCGGGCATCGGCGGCGTAGGGGCTGTCGGGGTAGCGCCGTACCAGTTCGCCGAAATCGACGTAGGCGTCCCGGGAGGCCCCCAGGTCACGCTTGGAAATGTCGATCAGCTCCAGGCCCTCCAGGCTGAAACGCCCCGCCTGATAGGCGGCCAGGCCGCGCATGTAGTAGGCGTAATCGACCTGCGGATGATCCGGATGCAGGCGGATGAAGCGACTGGCGGCGGCCCGGGCGGCTTCCCAGTTGTCCACCTTGTAGTAGGCATAGATCAGTTCCAGCTGGGCCTGCTGTGCATAGCTGCCGAAGGGGAAACGGGTGTCCAGCGCCTCGAGCTGGGTGACGGCCGTACTGTAGCGTCCCGCGTCCAGCGATGTCTGAGCCTTTTGGTAAAGCTCCTGTTCCTGAAGATCGGGAGCGGCCTCGTTGCTGGCGCAGCCGGTCAGCAGGGCGGCGGCCAGCGATAGGGCGGCCAGGGAAATAGCGCGCATCGTCGTCCTCATGTCGGGCAATCCATGTCGGCCATGCTAGAATTGGCCAAATTCGGCTCACTATAAAGCAAAGCCCTGCACGGGCGAAACGCCACAGGCCCACGCACGCCATGTCAGAGACCATCGATCGCGACGAATCCATTCCCGAGGCCATGGTCGGCATGCGTCTCGACCAGGCCGCCGCGGAGCTGTTTCCCGATTTTTCCCGCGAGCGACTCAAGACCTGGATCAAGCAGGGTGCCTTGATCCTGGATGGCGCCCAGGCCAGGCCCAAGGACAAGATCTACGGGGGCGAACGCCTGACGCTGCACGCGGTGCTCGAGGAGGAGGCGCGCTGGGAGCCCCAGGCCATCGCCCTGGAGATCGTCTTCGAGGACGAGGATGTGCTGGTCATCGACAAGCCGCCGGGGCTGGTGGTGCACCCCGCCGCGGGCAACCCGGACGGTACCCTGCTCAATGCGGTGCTGCATCATTGCCCGGGGCTGGCCGCCATTCCCCGGGCCGGCATCGTGCATCGTCTCGACAAGGACACCAGCGGACTGATGGTCATCGCCAAGACCCTGGCGGCCCAGACCTCGCTGGTCGAACAGCTTCAGGCGCGCAGCGTGTCTCGCGAATACGACGCGGTGGTCATCGGCGTGATGACCGCCGGTGGCACGGTGGATGCGCCGATCGGACGCCATCCCAAGGATCGCAAGCGTCAGGCGGTCACCGCCTCGGGCAAGTCGGCGGTGACTCACTACCGGGTCGTCGAGCGCTTTCGCGGCCATACCCACGTGCGTTGCAAGCTGGAGACCGGGCGTACCCATCAGATTCGCGTGCACATGGCCTATCGGCGCTTCCCCCTGATCGGGGACGCCCTCTACAGTGGTCGCTTCAAGGTGCCTGCCGGGGCGTCCGATACCCTCAAGGAGATCCTGCGCGAATTTCCGCGCCAGGCACTGCACGCCCGCAAGCTGGCCTTCCTTCATCCGCGTCATGGCAAGTCGATGGAGTTCCGCGCCGACCTGCCGGACGACCTGTTGATGCTGCTCGACTACCTGAGGGTCGATTCGGAGGAGCGCACGTGAGCGACCAACCGACCCTGCTGCTACCCGACTGGCCGGCGCCGAGCACCGTCGGCGCCTTCATCACGACCCGGGAAACCGGGCCCAGCCAGGGGCCCTATGCGGCCTTCAACCCGGCGCTCCACGTCGGCGACGACCCGGCCACGGTCGCTCGTTGCCGCGATCTTCTGGCGACACAGATCGATGATGAACGCCCGCTGCTGTGGCTCGATCAGGTGCATGGCGCCAGCGTCGTTCAGGAGTACCGCCCGGAGTTCGCCGAAGCGCCGCCCCAGGGCGATGCCGCGGTGGCCTTCGACAAGGGGCATGCGTGCGTGATTCTCACCGCGGACTGCCTGCCGGTGTTCCTGTGCGACCGACAGGGCAGCCGCGTCGGGCTGGCTCACGCCGGATGGCGCAGCCTGGCCGGTGGGGTGCTCGAAGCCAGCGTCGCGGCACTGAGATGTGCCCCGGACGACTTGATGGCCTGGCTGGGCCCGGCCATCTCCAACGCCCAGTTCGAGGTGGGCAAGGAGGTCTTCGAGGCCTTCGTCGCGGTCCAGCCCGAAGCCGCCGGCGCCTTCGAGCCCAGCCCCTATCGTCTCGGGCACTACATGGGCGATCTGTATCGTCTGGCGCGGCTGCGCCTGGAACGCCTGGGCATATCCCACATAAGCGGCGGGCATTTCTGCACCGCCTGCGAACCGCGCTTCTATTCCCACCGCCGGGATGATGGCGTCACGGGGAGAATGGCCAGCGTGATCTGGCTCAGATGATCGAAATCGTGCGCCGCCCTCCAGATTGATCTCGATCAATTGCGCTGCTGCTTTCGCTACCCGCCGGCTTGAAAGCCTCCCAACATACCTCCATTGAATATGTCAACGTCAATAGAGGCCGCAGGGCGCGTCCGAACGTGCCCTGCCCCTTAGGAGGAATTCGATGCGAATCGACCGCATGACAAGCAAGTTGCAGAACGCACTGGCCGAGGCCCAGTCGCTGGCCGTGGGCCGAGGCCACAACCAGCTCGACCCGGGCCATCTGCTGGTCGCACTGCTCGATGCCCAGGATAGCGGTATCAAGGGGTTGGTGCAGAAGGCCGGGGGTGACATGGCGAAGCTGCGCGATGGTCTGGCCGACTACCTGGACAACCTGCCCGAGGTAGGGCAGTTCGACGGCAACGTCAACATGAGCCAGGACCTGGCACGGCTTTTCAATCTGGCCGACCGCGAGGCCCAGAAGCGTGGCGACCAGTACATCGCCAGCGAGCTGGTGCTGCTCGCGGCGCTGGAAATGAATCACGCCATCACCCGGGTGTTGACCCAGGCGGGCCTGACCAGGAAGGCGGTACTCGCCGCCATCGACAGCCTGCGCGGCGGTGCCAAGGTCGACGATGCCAATGCCGAGGAGAACCGCGAGGCGCTGGACAAGTACACCCTGGATCTTACCGCCCGGGCCACCGAGGGCAAGCTCGACCCGGTGATCGGTCGGGATGACGAGATCCGGCGCACGATTCAGGTGCTGCAGCGGCGCACCAAGAACAATCCGGTGCTGATCGGCGAGCCGGGGGTGGGCAAGACCGCCATCGTCGAGGGCCTGGCCCAGCGCATCATCAACGGTGAGGTGCCGGAAGGTCTCAAGGATAAGCGGGTGCTGGCGCTCGACATGGGGGCGCTGCTGGCCGGGGCGAAGTTCCGGGGCGAATTCGAGGAGCGCCTGAAGGCGGTGCTCAAGGAGCTGGCCCAGGAGGAGGGCCGGGTGATCCTGTTCATCGACGAGCTGCACACCATGGTCGGCGCCGGCAAGGCCGAGGGCGCGATGGATGCCGGGAACATGCTCAAGCCGGCCCTGGCCCGTGGTGAACTGCACTGTGTGGGCGCCACCACCCTGGACGAGTATCGCAAGTACATCGAGAAGGATGCCGCCCTGGAGCGGCGTTTCCAGAAGGTGCTGGTCGACGAGCCGACCGAGGAGGACACCGTTGCCATCCTGCGTGGCCTCAAGGAGCGCTACGAGGTGCACCATGGTGTCGACATCACCGACTCGGCGATCATCGCCGCCGCCAAGCTGTCGACCCGCTACATCACCGATCGCCAGCTGCCCGACAAGGCCATCGACCTGGTCGACGAGGCGGCCTCGCGCATTCGCATGGAGCTGGACTCCAAGCCCGAGGAGATGGATCGTCTCGACCGCCGGCTGATCCAGCTCAAGATGGAACGCGAGGCCCTCAAGAAAGAGACCGACGAGGCGTCGCGCAAGCGCCTGGAAGGGCTTGAGGGGCAGATCGCCGAACTCGAGCGCGAGTATGCCGATCTCGAGGAGGTCTGGAAGTCCGAGAAGGCCAGCATCCAGGGGGCGGCCCAGTTCAAGGCCGAACTCGAGCAGGCGCGCATCGATCTCGAGGCGGCGCGGCGCCAGGGCGACCTGGGGCGCATGTCCGAGCTGCAATACGGAGTCATCCCGACGCTGGAGAAGAAGATTGCCGAATCCGGCGAGGGGGAGGCGGCGGATACCTCCAAGCATGTGCTGCTGCGTTCCAATGTCACCGAGGAGGAGATCGCCGAGGTGGTGTCGCGCTGGACCGGCATCCCCGTCTCCAAGATGCTCGAAGGCGAACGCGACAAGCTGTTGCGCATGGAAGAGGCGCTGCACGAACGGGTCATCGGTCAGGACGAGGCGGTCAATGCCGTGGCCAACGCGGTACGTCGTTCCCGGGCAGGGCTGGCGGATCCCAATCGGCCCAACGGTTCCTTCCTGTTCCTCGGCCCGACCGGGGTGGGCAAGACCGAGCTGTGCAAGTCCCTGGCCAGCTTCCTCTTCGACACCGAGGAGGCCATGGTGCGCATCGACATGTCCGAGTTCATGGAGAAGCACTCCGTGGCGAGGCTGATCGGGGCACCTCCCGGCTATGTCGGCTACGAGGAGGGCGGCTACCTGACCGAGGCGGTGCGCCGCAAGCCCTATTCGGTGCTGCTGCTGGACGAGGTCGAGAAGGCCCATCCGGACGTCTTCAATATCCTGCTGCAGGTACTGGAGGATGGGCGGCTCACCGATGGCCAGGGCCGCACGGTGGATTTCCGCAATACGGTGATCGTCATGACCTCCAACATGGGCTCCGACATCATCCAGCGCCTGGGCGGCGACGATGCGGATTACGCCCTGATGCGAGAATCGGTCATGGAAGTGGTGGGCAATCACTTCCGCCCCGAACTGCTCAACCGCATCGATGAGGTGGTGGTGTTCCACGCCCTCGGTCAGGAGCAGATCCAGGCCATCGCCAGCATCCAGCTCGACCGCTTGCGTCAGCGGTTGGCGGAGCACGATCTCGGGCTCGAGGTCAGCGACGATGCCATGGCGCAGCTGGCGGTGGTGGGCTTCGATCCGGTGTTCGGTGCCCGGCCGCTCAAGCGTGCCATCCAGAGCCGCATCGAGAACCCGCTGGCCCAGGACCTGCTGGCCGGCCGTTTCTCCCCCGGCGATACCATTCGGGTGAGCACCGAGGGCGACCACCTGGTCTTCGACAAGTAACGCTTCCCGAGAAATCGGTAACCTTTCGGCCCGCCGTTCCGGCGGGCCTTTTCGTCGCACGCGACTTCGCGCCTTGCGTTTTCGCTCCCGATGCACTACCTCCCGGCGAGCCGGGTGGTTGACAGCTTCACCCGGCTAATGGAATCTTGACGGTTCCTGATCGTGGGCGTGGCAATATCGGGCGATCCCCGGGCGCTACGCGAAGGGTAGGTGCGAGACCTCTACCCGCCTTGCAAGGATTCCAGGTATGGGCCTACCGCCCGGCCTGGCCCAACCCCGACGCGGCGACCCGTCGCGATATAGAGTGCAGGCCCTATCCGGGCCGTATAACGCCAGGGTTTGGCATCAGGTGCCGGCGTGACCGGCAGCGGCGCATTGCCGCACTCGATTTTCGTCGTCCATTCGAGAGGGCGAAATGGCACTCGAGACCTCCAGGGGAGAAACAACAGTGGAATTGCTTTCCGGCGCCGATATGATCGCCCGCTTCCTGCAGGATGAGGGCGTTGAGTACATCTATGGGTATCCGGGGGGGGCCGCGCTGCATATCTACGACGCGCTGTTCCGCCAGGATATTGTCAAACACATTCTTGTCCGCCATGAGCAGGCCGCGACCCATGCCGCCGACGGTTATGCGCGGGCCTCCGGCAAGCCGGGCACGGTGCTGGTGACCTCCGGTCCCGGCGCGACCAATGCCGTGACAGGCATCGCCACCGCCTACATGGACTCGATCCCGATGGTGGTGCTGTGTGGTCAGGTGGCCAGCCACCTGATCGGCGAAGACGCCTTCCAGGAGACCGACATCATCGGGGTGACCCGTCCGATCGTGAAGCACAGCTTCTCGATCCGTCATCCCGCCGAGATACCGGCGGTGCTCAAGAAGGCCTACTACCTGGCTTCCTCGGGCCGCCCGGGGCCGGTCGTCGTGGACATCCCCAAGGACATGACCTCGCCCACCGAGCGCTACGAGTACGTCTACCCGAAGAAGGTCAAGATGCGCTCCTACAACCCGGTCACCCGGGGGCATTCCGGACAGATCAAGAAGGCCGTGGAGTTGATCCTCAAGGCGCGTCGTCCGGTGTTCTATACCGGCGGCGGGGTGGTGACCGGCCAGGCGTGCGAGGCATTGACCGATCTGGTGCGTCGCCTCGGCCACCCGATCACCACCACCCTGATGGGGATCGGCGCCTATCCGCAGAGCGATCGCCAATCCCTGGGCTGGTTGGGCATGCACGGTTCCTATGAATCCAACATGGCCATGCACCATGCCGACCTGATCATCGCCATCGGCGCGCGCTTCGACGATCGCGTGACCAACAGTACCTCGAAGTTCTGCCCCACGGCGAAGATCGTGCATGTGGACATCGACCCCAGTTCGATTTCCAAGACCGTGCGGGCCGATGTGCCGATCGTGGGGCCCGCCGGCAGCGTCATCAACGAGATGATCAGCCTGGTCCAGGGACGCGAACCGGGCAACCCGGAGGCGCTCGCCGAGTGGTGGGAAAAGATCGACGGCTGGCGAGAGGAGCGTCGTGGCAAGCTGTACGAACCCGCGGAGCCAGGCGAGCCGATCAAGCCCCAGCAGGTGATCGAGGAGATCTGCCGGATGACGCGCGGCGAGGCCTTCGTCACCACCGATGTCGGTCAGCACCAGATGTTCGCCGGTCAGTACTACAAGTTCGACAAGCCCAACCGTTTCATCACCTCCGGGGGGCTGGGTACCATGGGCTTCGGTTTCCCGGCGGCCATGGGCATCAAGCAGAGCTACCCGAACGACGACGTGATCTGCGTCACCGGGGAAGGCAGCTTCCAGATGATGATGCAGGAGCTGTCGACCTGTAAGCAGTACGGCATCGGCGTCAAGATCGTCAATCTCAACAACGGCTCGCTGGGCATGGTGCGCCAGTGGCAGGACCTGAACTACAAGTCGCGCCATGCCCACTCCTACATGGAGTCATTGCCGGACTTTCAGCAGTTGATCGAGGCCTACGGCTTCACCGCGCTCAGGGTGGAACGCTACGAGGACCTGGAGCCGGCGCTCGAGCGGACCTTCGCGAACAAGAACGAGCTGGTGTTCCTGGACGTCTATGTCGATCCGCGCGAACACGTCTATCCGATGCATGTGCCTCTCGGCTCCATGCGTGACATGCTGCTTTCGAAGACGGAGCGGACCTGATGCGCCATATCATTTCGATCCTGCTGGAAAACGAACCCGGTGCCCTGTCCCGGGTGGTCGGGCTATTCTCCCAGCGCAACTTCAACATCGAGTCGCTCAACGTGGCGCCGACGGAGGACGAAACCCTGTCGCGGCTGACCGTGACCACGATAGGCGACGACCGGATCATCGAGCAGATCACCAAGCAGCTCAACAAGTTGATCGACGTGGTCAAGCTGGTGGACCTGACCGAAGGCAACCACATCGAAAGGGAGCTGATGCTGGTCAAGGTCAAGGCTCTGGGTGCGCAGCGTGACGAGGTCAAGCGCACGGCGGACATCTTCCGAGCCCAGGTGGTCGATGTCACCCCCAGTGTCTACACTGTCCAGATTACCGGCGATGCCGGCAAGCTGGACGCCTTCGTCCAGGCCATGGCGCCGATCGGCATTCTGGAAGTCGCCCGTACCGGTGTGTCGGGCATCGCCCGCGGCGACAAGATGCTCAGCCTGTGAGCGTCTATTGGCACCCTCCAAGCCGCTCCCCGGAGCGGCTTTCTCTTGCCTGCTCTTGTGGCCGTTCAGTGAGCCTGACCCCATAACGCATGGATCAACGGATTCCTGAGCTTCCTTTCCGTGACGCATAACCCCACGTCGAAGGGCGACAGCGCGGGCTGTATGTCCAGCAGTCGCACGCGGTCGGCCAGGGGGCTGTTGTCGAGCACGATCTTGGGCACCACGCCGATGCCGAAACCCAGTCCGACCATGCTGACGATGGCTTCGTTGCCTCCCACCTGGGCATAGATGTGCGGCTTGATGCCCAGCGCGCCAAACCAGGCATCGGTGCGTTCCCGGGCCAGCCCCGTCTCGGAGAGGATCATCGGAGCCCGCGCCCATTCGCTCGCTTGAGGTGGAAAGGCCGTGGAAGGCACCCAGCCCGCCGGTTCGTCCGGGGCAATGAAGACCAGAGGCGATCGGGCGATGGGCTTGAAGGCGAGTTGCCGAGGCAGCGTTTCGGGGCGCGCCGTGATCGCTATGTCCTCATCGCCCCCGAGTACCCGGTGGATGGCGTCCGCCGGATCGCCGGTATGCAGCTTGAGTTCGATGCGCGGGTGGCGTAGACGAAATTCACTGAGCAGCTCGTAGAGGAAGCTGTAGCTGGCGGTGACCGAGCAGTAGATGCTGATCTCCCCTGCTAGTTCACCGGCTTCGCTCATCAGGGAGTGTCGCATCAGCTCCCACTGCTCCAGGGCATCCCGGGCATAGCGCTGGAATAAACGGCCTTCTCGGGTGAGATGGACGCTGCGGTTGTCTCGCACGAAAAGCCTGACGCCGAGGCTCGCCTCCAGTTGCTGGATCGTGCGGCTCAGGGTCGAGGGACTCACGTGACAGCTATCGCTGGCACGCCCGAAATGCAGGGTCTCGGCAAGGGCAAGAAAGTGTTTCAGGGGCCTGAAGTCCATGTGCGCATTTCATCTGGTGAATTATGGTGTTGCAAATATAGCGTTTTACGCAACGTCTCGCCTGGCGTATCTTGGCTGCCAACATGACGAATCGACAATGCTGCCCAGCACCTGTGGCCATCAAGGCCGTCACGACCACTCTCACCCTCAATGACGGAGTTCAACATGCGCGTTTATTACGATAAGGATTGTGACCTTTCCCTGATCCAGGCCAAGAAGGTCGCCATCGTCGGCTACGGCTCCCAGGGCCATGCACACGCCAACAACCTCAAGGAGTCCGGCGTGGACGTGACGGTGGCGCTGCGCAAGGGTTCCTCCTCCGCGGCCAAGGCCGAGGCCGCTGGCCTCCAGGTGGCTTCTGTGGCCGAGGCCAGCAAGGAAGCGGATGTGGTCATGGTGCTGGCGCCGGACGAAAACCAGAAGGCCATCTACGAGCGTGACATCGAGCCCAACCTCAAGCAGGGCGCGACCCTGGCCTTCGCCCACGGTTTCAATATCCACTACAACCAGATCATGCCTCGGGAAGACCTGGACGTGATCATGATTGCCCCCAAGGCGCCCGGCCACACCGTGCGTTCCGAGTTCGTCAGAGGGGGTGGCATTCCCGACCTGATTGCCATTCAGCAGGACGCCTCCAGCCAGGCCAAGGAGATCGCGCTCTCCTACGCGGCAGCCATTGGCGGCGGGCGCAGCGGCATCATCGAGACCACCTTCAAGGACGAGACCGAGACCGACCTCTTCGGCGAGCAGACCGTGCTGTGCGGCGGCGCCGTGGAGCTGGTCAAGGCCGGTTTCGAGACTCTGACGGAGGCCGGCTATGCCCCGGAGATGGCCTACTTCGAGTGCCTCCACGAGCTCAAGCTGATCGTCGACCTGATGTACGAGGGCGGCATCGCCAACATGAACTACTCCATCTCCAACAACGCGGAGTATGGCGAGTACGTGACCGGCCCCGAGGTGATCAACGAGCAGTCGCGCGAGGCGATGCGCAACGCCCTGAAGCGCATCCAGACCGGCGAGTACGCCAAGATGTTCATCCAGGAAGGCAACACCAACTATCCGTCGATGACCGCGCGTCGCCGCCTCAACGCCGAGCACGAGATCGAGCAGGTCGGCGCCAAGCTGCGCGGCATGATGCCGTGGATCGCCGCCAACCAGCTGGTCGACAAGAGCAAGAACTGATCGGCTCGATCGAAAACGGCAATGTCCAGCACGTCAAAGGCGCGGTTTTCCGCGCCTTTGACGTTTCGGCGCTGGCAATCGCCTCGGGTGTATGCCTATCGTTACCGATGACACGATGTAGAATGATGGCTCATGCCCTACGGCAATGGAACGAGGTCTATGACTCAACACCCCAATCAGGAAGAACCATCCTCGGCATCGACGACGCCCGGCTCCGAGTTCTCCGACTTCGCCCGGGAGACCGATATCGTCGAAGAGACGATCGAGGACGGCAAGAAAACCCGCCGACGTGGCATTTACCTGCTGCCCAACCTGTTTACCACCTCGGCCCTGTTTTCCGGCTTTTTTGCCGTCGTCGCCTCGATCAATGGCGATTTCGCTGCGGCGGCCATCGCCGTGTTCGTCTCGATGGTGCTTGACGGACTGGACGGTCGAGTTGCTCGACTGACCAACACCCAGAGCGAGTTCGGCGCCCAGTACGACAGCCTGGCCGACATGCTCTCCTTCGGAGTGGCTCCGGCCGTCGTGGCGTTTGCCTGGATACTGCAGGACATCGGCAAGATCGGATGGATCGCCGCCTTCGTCTATGTTGCCTGTTCGGCGCTTCGGTTGGCGCGTTTCAACGTGCAGATCGGCTCGGTCGACAAGAAGTGGTTCATCGGCCTGCCCAGCCCCTCCGCAGCTGCACTGGTAGCCGGCTGTGTCTGGGTCTTCCACAACTTCGATGCCGAAGCTTTTGGTTTCAAGGTGCTCATGACGCTGGTTGTGGCTGCTGCCGGTGTGTTGATGGTCAGCAATATCCGCTACTACAGCTTCAAGGATGTCGATGTGAAAGGGCCAGTGCCTTTCGTGACCCTGTTGATCATCGTGCTGGGTTTCGTGGTCATCTCGCTCGAGCCCTCGGTCATGCTGCTGACCCTTTTCGGCTGCTATGTGGCTTCGGGGCCAGTCATGGCGCTGATGCGCAAGATGCGTCGTGACAACAAGCCGGCAGGATGAATTTTTTCACCGCGGGGGCTTGTCAGCGTCCGCCGAGATCCGTAAAGTACGCATCCGCTGGCGCCGACGAGGACACGCTTCCCAGGCCCCGCATCGCTCTTTAACAATCGATCAGGTAATTCATGTGGGCGCTTGTCGGCGAGGGGTGACGCAGTCACCTAACTCGAGGCAAGCGACGCGTCAAGCACGTTTGACCTTGGACCAGTTTGGTCCGCTGCCTGTATTGCAGGACAAGGACTATCAGACTTTAACTGAAGAGTTTGATCATGGCTCAGATTGAACGCTGGCGGCAGGCTTAACACATGCAAGTCGAGCGGCAGCACGGGGAGCTTGCTCCCTGGTGGCGAGCGGCGGACGGGTGAGTAATGCATAGGAATCTGCCCGGTAGTGGGGGAT
>NZ_FQUJ01000012.1 GCF_900128925.1 Modicisalibacter ilicicola DSM 19980 | reverse complement strand
CCGGCGATCCGCTGACCGAAGGCGGTTTCGACGGGGTGCTGGGCGACGTGACCGATGCCGGCAAGCTCGCCACGATCCAGGACGGCGAATTGGTGCTCGCCACCTCCGACGGGGATATCGCCAAGGGCAATAGTGCCAACGACTTCATCAGGTACCTGGACCTGAGCGATGCGGCACTGAACGAGCTCACGATCGCCACGCGCTTCGATAACCCCTTCCCGGCGGCCCTGGCGGCCCAAGGGTTGCCGGCGGGGACCATTCCCAACTATGCCCAGCAGGGCATCGTCTTCGGGCTGGGTACCCAGGGCAACAACGAAGTGGTCAAGCTGGTGCTCGGCGGCCTCAAGGGCAATGCGGTGCAGATCTGGTCCAACCCGGACGCCGGGGGCATCGACACGAAGTACATGCTCGACGACCTGCTGTCGGACGCCAGCCTGGGGCTGGACGACGTGGCCGCGGTGGAGATGAGCCTGACGATCGACAAGGCGGCGGGCAGCGTGACGCCGATCGTGACGCTCTTCGGTAGCGACGGGAGCGTGCTGGGCGGGCTGCGCGCCAGCCCGGCCGCCGGCTTCGTCACCGCCCAGGCGGAAACCCTGCCCGCGGCGGTGCTGGCCAACCTGACCGACCCGGCAACCCCCACGGCGGTGGGGGTGACCTCCAACGACTACAAGACCCTGGGTTCCTACGAGGCGAGCTGGGAATACCTCGATGTCACCACCCCGGATACGACCTCCCAGCCGAACACAACCTTCCAGCCGAACACGACCCTCCTGGCGGAGGAGACCAGCACAGCCGTCGGTATCAGCGATGCGGCGCTGGTCACCGAAAATGGCGACAGCGGCACGACCACGCTGATGTTCGAGCTGAGCGCCGATAGCGCGATCAACGACACCCTCGGGATCAGCTACTCGATGGACGGCGGCGCCACGACCCAATCACGCCTGGTGACCTTCGTCGACGGAATCGCCATGCTGGGCATCGAGGTCGCCAACGATGCTGTCGATGACGGTGCGGACCGGGTCTCGGTCCAGTTGTCGAGCGTCGCCGGCGAGCAGTATGTCCTCGATTCGAGTCGCCTCACCGCCATAGGCAGCGTAACGGAAGACGAGGCACCAGCGTTGGCGAGTGCCGAGCAGGTCTTTGCCAGCGCGGCCCTGGAAACACCCGACACCTACGCTGCCGGAGCGGTCGGCTCGGCGATGGTGACCGTCACGCCGGGCTCCGACGTGCAGGAATCGAACTATGGCAGTAACTCCTTCCAGGTCACCAATACCGGGGACAAGAAGATAGCGGCAATCTATTTCGATGTGAGCACCGCCCTTTACGGCGATAGCGTGTTCGACCCGGACGGCAGGGGCGGGGACACCACGTTCAAGGCCTGGGACATCGACAGTGCCGGGGGGAGCGGCGCGCTATCACCGGCCGATTATGAACATTACTTCCTGCCGGGGGCCGATCCCGACCCGACCGATGCAAACAACAATGGTGGCTTCAGGGGGGCCTTGGTCAAGTTTTCGGCCACGGTCGACGGAGGGTTCAACCAGGGCGAGACCGTGGGCTTCAGCGGCGACATGGATCCCAACTCCATCGCGGGCATGGAGAAGGATGGTGCCAATGGGGTCGATACGGGCTCTCTGCCCGATTGGGATGTCGGTGGCGTATCCGGTGCCGAACTCATCGGCTCCCGGGTTCATGTCGCCTTCACCGACGGCAGCATGGCAAGCGCGCAATTGATGGGCGATGGCAGCCAGTCCGGGGCGAAGGCACTCGTCACCGAGGCGCCACAGAATCTCGAGGCCTCGCTCAGCGTCGACGGCATGTTGCCCGGAGAGTCGGGCACCTACAGCGGCGTGCCGACGGTGCTGGTCTCGGGGCCGGCCGACGAGTGGGTTCGGATCGTCATGACCAAGGGGCATCAGCCGGTGGCCAATACCACCGATAACCTGGCGGCTATCGTTGAATGGCGTCTCGCGGACGAGAAGTTCCCGGTCAATAATGCCGCGGAGTTCCAGTTCGTGGATGTGCAACTGGACGCTGACGGAAGTGCGGACATCTCGGACCAGTTCGTCTATGACCTCTTCCTCAACGATACCGCAAGCTTCCCCGGCGACGATGCCTTGCCGCTGGGGTACGTCGCTTCGGTGATAGACGATCCCGCCAGCTCGGGAGTTTCCCTGGGAGGGATCAGCGACCCGATCTATCTGCTCGAGTGAGGGTGGGACCGAAACGAAAAGAAGCTAGCGCAGGAGTCGATTCGCCCGACCTTCGCGATCGGATCGACTCTTGCCGGCGTTAAAAATAAAGTTAATAAAGAAGAACAAGATAAATCAGATCCCTGGTTCTTTTTATTTATCTTTTAATAAGTCTTATTTCAGGAATTTCTGGGAAAAAGCATGTTGCACCATTCGTGCCCTATGCTGACTCATAGCTGATGCAGTGGCTGGCGGCTAGGGTCACCAACTCGCTATTGCCCGAATGGCAAGCAAGCTTGCTGCGATACAGCGTCCAGGCCCCGCATCAGCGCTTCTCTCGGGGCACGAAGATCGGCTCGGGGATCGCATGGGGCCGGGACAGGGGATTGCGCGGTGATGCCTGGAATGAGTATGGCTTGTTTTTTTACTGTTTTTTTCCATTGGGAAAGCCAGATTTCTAGTCACTCAGGGGTGAGTAAAACAGGTTATGCAGGCATTTCTCAAGTTAGTAAGCTTATGTAGTCGAATCTTGGTTTTTTGTAACAATATGGTTAACGGGTGAGGAAGCCGGTTGGCAGCAAGGACGGCCTGGGAGAAACGCCGTGAGAATCTCCCGGGCGGTAGCGTGGGCGAGGAATGCTAGCGCTGATGACAACCGTGGGGCTGCCTCGGATGGAACCTGAAGTTAACTTTCCCGAGTCGTGAACTCACGTGCTGAAAGATGGAATCTACGATGAAAAAAATAACGCGAATCAGCTGGCTGGCGATTGCCGTCCTCTCCATGAGTACACTGGCCGGGTGTGCCTGGGCCCCGGGGGGGCACATCGACTACGACGCCGATGCCCCGCCCCTGGACGATCGGGTGGAAGTTCAGCCGATCACCCCGGAGTTCATCGCCACCTATCGTGAGCAGGTGAATGCCGTCAAGGCAACGAGCATGTCCACCGAGCTGAGCGAGGCGATGGATGCCTACGAGTATGAAGTGGGGCCCGGCGATGTGCTCACCATCATCGTCTACGATCACCCCGAGTTGACCATCCCGGCCGGCGCCGAGCGCAGTGCCGCCGAGTCCGGGACCGTGGTGCAATCCGACGGGACCATCTATTACCCGTATATTGGCCGGGTCAAGGTCGAGGATAGGACCGTCGATCAGATACGCCGCATCATCGCCAGTCGCCTGTCGAACTTCATCACTGACCCCCAGGTCGAGGTCAGCGTCGCGGCCTTCCTCTCCAAGAAGGTCTATGTGACG
This sequence comes from Modicisalibacter ilicicola DSM 19980, assembly GCF_900128925.1. Classification (GTDB taxonomy): domain Bacteria; phylum Pseudomonadota; class Gammaproteobacteria; order Pseudomonadales; family Halomonadaceae; genus Modicisalibacter; species Modicisalibacter ilicicola. Next base: position 137,006 of record NZ_FQUJ01000012.1, on the reverse strand, counting down.
GGAGCGGTGGGCGCCCCGGGTGTCGTCCCCATCACCAACGTGCCCATGACGGTTCTCGATGTCATTTCCCAGACCGGGGGCACGAACGAACTGGCCAACCTGCATGGCGTGACCTTGAATCGCAATGGCGAAGAGCAGGAGCTTTCCTTGTATGCCATGCTCAAGGAAGGGGACTTGTCCCAGAACCGGCTGGTACAGCCCGGGGACGTGCTGCACGTGCCTACCCTGGAAAACCAGAATGTGGCGGTGCTGGGCCAGGTCCTCAAGCCGGGCAACATTCCGGTGGGCAACGAGCGGCTTTCCCTTACCGATGCATTGTCACGCGCCGGTGGCGTGGACGAGTTCCGTGCCGAGCCCTCCGGCATCTTCGTGCTGCGGGGTATGCCGGCCGGCAGCGAGAAGATCGCCACGGTCTACCAGCTCGACATCAGCAATGCGGTCTCGCTGACCATGGGCAATTACTTCCAGCTTCAGCCCCAGGACGTGGTTTACGTGACCGCTGCACCGCTGGCGCGCTGGAACAAGGTCATCAGTCTGCTGCTGCCTTCCCTCACCCTGCCGGGTGACATCGCTGGCTCCGGGGATCTTTGATCTCCATGTTCCAGTCAATCCTGGTGGTCTGCACCGCCAACATCTGTCGTAGTCCGGTTGCCGAGGCCTTGCTGAAGGCCCGGCTGCCGGGGCGCCGAATCGAGTCGGCGGGGATTGCCGTGGGCGAGTTCGAGGGCCACGGCGCCGCACCCATGGCCAAGGAGGTGGCGCAAGCCGACGGGCTGGATCTCGAGGCGCACCGTGCCCGGCAGATTCGTCGCGACATGATCGAGGCGGCTGACCTGATACTGGTCATGAGCGAAGGGCAGCGACGAAAGATCAGCGAACTCTCTCCCGCCGCTACCGGCAAGACCATGTTGTTCGGTCACTGGCTGCCAGATGGCGGTGCGCATGGATACGCCATTCCCGACCCCTATCGCAAGAGCCGCGAGGCTTTTACCCACGTTCATCAGTTATTGACCAGAGCCGCCGACACTTGGCGGGCAAAGCTTGGGGACTGACCCTATGACCAGCCTCGTTTCAGGAAACACCATGTCTCAGGAACAACAGGTTCCGGCGGCGACGCGCTATTCCGGCCAGAGCGACGAGACCGTCGACCTTGGCCGTCTGTTCGGTCTGCTGCTGGACCACAAGTGGAAGATCCTTCTCGTGACCCTTCTGTTCATGCTGGGAGGGTTGATATACGCCTTGCTGGTCACGCCGGTCTATCAGGGCGACGCCCTGGTGCAGGTAGAGAAGACCGCCACCAGCGGCAACAATTCCGATCTGGCCGTGTTGCTGGGCGAGGAAGCTCCCGCCACTGCCGCCCAGATCGAAATCCTCGGTTCGCGGCTGATCCTTGGGCAGGCGGCCTACCAGGTGAACCTCGATACCGTCGTTCGCCCGGTGACGCCGCCGCTCCTCGGCGATGCCTTGATACGTTACGACATATCGCGGCCGGGATTCGCGGCGGGACGGCCGGAAATCTGGGGTGGCGAGAGCATTCGGGTCGAATCCCTCAGCGTGGCCCCGGAACTCGTGGGACAACCCTTTACTCTGGAGGTCATTCCAGAAGGGCGCTATCAGATACTGGATCGCCAGGGAGGCGTCATCGGTACCGGCCAGGTGGGCAAGCCCCTTGAGATCGACAACCCCTGGATAGAGCTGCGTGTCGGCGATATCCAGGCTCCGCCGGGGGCGCAGTTCACGCTCCTCAAGCGCAGCCGTCAGGACACCATCGGCTATCTCAAGTCGAGATTCGAAGTCATCCAGAAGGGGACCGATACCGGGGTCCTGGAACTGATGCTGACGGGAACCGAACGAGACGAGATTCAGAGCTCCCTGGACGCCATCACCCAGGTCTATCTGGCCCAGAACATAGCGCGGCAGGCCGCCGAGGCCGAGAAGAGCCTGGCCTTTCTGGAAAAGCAGATGCCCAACGTGCGTCAGCAGCTTCTGGATGCGGAAAACCGCCTCAATGAATACCGCGCCGAACAGGATAGTGTCGATCTGACCCTCGAGACACAGAACATGCTGACCGGGATGGTCGACATCGAAGGTCGATTGAATGAACTGCAGATGCAGGAATCGGAGCTGTCGCGGCGTTTCACGCCCAACCACCCCGTCTATGCGGCGCTGCTCGAGAAGAAGGCGCAGCTCAAGCGCGAGCAAGCCAACCTGGAAGAGCGTACTGCGAACCTGCCTGAGACCCAGCAGCAAATCCTGCGCATGACGCGGGATGTGGAGGTGACTCAGCAGATCTACGTGCAGCTGCTCAATCGCATGCAGGAACTCAACATCGCCAAGGCCGGCACGGTGGGGAATGTGCGTATCATCGATTCTGCGTTCGTCGCTCCCGGCCCCATCGAACCCAAGACGTCGGTGATCGTGCTGCTGGCCACCATCATCGGTGCCATGCTGGCGGTGGGCTTCGTGCTGATACGCGGATTGCTCAATCGCGGCGTGGAGAGCCCCGAGCAGCTGGAAGAGCTGGGCCTGCCCGTCTATGCCACGGTACCCCTCTCCGAGGACCAGGAAAAGCTGATCAAGAGGGTCAAGCACCGCAGCGATCAGGCCAGCAAGCAGGTCATCGGAGGGATGCTGGCCAAGGTCAATCCCACCGACACGGCGATCGAGGCCCTGCGCGGACTGCGCACCAGCCTGCATTTCGCCATGCTCGACGCCCACAACAACTGCATCATGGTCACGGGCCCCAGCCCGGGGATCGGCAAGAGCTTCGTGAGCATCAACCTGGCAGCGGTATGCGCCCAGGCCGGCCAGAAGGTACTGGTCATCGATGCCGACATGCGCAAGGGCAATATCCACATGGCCTTCAATGACCGCTCCGAGGCGGGGCTTTCCGAGGTACTCTCCGGGAAACTGGATCTCCAGCATGCGGTGCGCAATGCCGGCTTGCCGGGCCTGTATTACATGTCACGCGGCATCGCGCCTCCCAACCCTTCGGAGCTGTTGATGCAACGCAGTTTTACCCAACTGATCGAGCAGGTCGGCGCGGAGTACGATCTGGTGATCATCGATACGCCACCAATACTCGCCGTCACGGACGCAGCGGTCATCGGCAAGCTGGTGGGGACCTCCCTCATGATGGCGCGCTTCGAGCTGAATCCCCCTCGGGAAGTCAAGGTGGCGCTGCGCCGCCTGGAAACGGCCGGCGTGAGAGTGAAGGGGTGCATACTCAATGCCATGGAGCGCAAGGCTGCCACCAGCTATGGATATGGTTACTACAATTATTCGTATAAGTAATACTTCCAGTACAGTAAGAAATCTGCGATTGCAGTAGTTTTAACCATGCAGCTTATAGGTAGATTATTTTCCAGGCAACGCGAAGTTTTTCCAGGCTATCGGCGAGGATGACGAGTGTGATGATGGAGCCTTTGTTCAATATGCTTAAAACTCCAGAGAAGGCAAAAGCATCATGTCTATAGAGAGTAGGGGCAAGGGAATGCCTTCAACGTGGAACAAGTGCGTCTATAGGTTTTCATTGTAAGGGGCGATGGTAAATAATTTTTTAAAGAAGAGGAGTTATGCCTTGAATATAATCTATTGTTGCCCTTTCGATACAAGCATACCAACAGGTAAGAATCGAGCGACTCGACATAAGATAGAGGCACTTAAAGAGATAAGTAAAGATACATTTATCATTGTTCCTGGAGGGAAAGGAAGGCACTTCTCTAGAGTTTTTACAGGGGTGTTGTGTGAGCTACGTTGTATAGCAACTATTCTTAAGTATAAGAAAGATATTGATTATTATATTAGCCGCGGGGATGTCGGGATTTTTTCGGTCCCCCTGGCGAAGTTTTTTGGCATTCTTACAATGAGAGAAATTCATGCCGGACCATTCGAAGAGCTGAAGCTGCTAAAGAAGCCGAAACTGGTCAAGTTCTATCTGAAATTTATTTTCTATTACTCGTTTTTGGTAAACAAGAAAGCAGATGTCCGGATATACAATAACCCTATGCTTAAAGAGTATTTTATCAATAAAGGCTGGGGAAACGAAAATGATGTTGTGGCATACAATGGCGGTAGCCCGGACGCAGTGGCTTCAATCGACAAGAAGTTGGCGATGGAGAAGTATTCCTTAGATCCTGGGTGCAAATATTTGGTCTTTGTAGGATCTACCAGCAAATGGCGTGGTGTGGATCTGCTAGTCAATTTACAGCAAGAGTTTGATAAAAACAAAGAGCCCATAAAAATTATCTGTGCCGGAGGAGAGATAACAAAAGATGTTGATCCTGACAGAGTCTTGCACAATATTTCGCCTCTCGACGATGTGGGCTGTGCTGAAATAATAAAGTGCGCAGATGCCTGCTTGCTTCCAGTCGCAAATAATCGTGTTAGTCCAGGCAGTCCACTGAAACTGTACGACTATATGATTAATGGACGTCCCATCGTTGCTCAAAGTGAGATGCCTGGCTATTCAGATGAGATAGAACGGTACGATGTCGGTATAGTCGTTGACTTCTATAATCCAGAAGAGGCGAGAAGAAAAATCGTAAACTTTCTGCAAGAGATGCCGAAGCTCGAGATGTACTCTAAAAATGCTGAAGAGTCTTTTTCCGAATATAGTTGGACATCGCGAGTAAAAAGCTGGTTTGTGAGTTTTTCACGCGCTGTGTAAATAATGAGATTCACCTAATGCTGAATTTTGCCCGAGGTATCATGTGACAGCTTTCCTGTTCTTATCCTTGCTCTACTTGATGGCATTAGGTGTCGTCTTGGTCTTTGGCATTAAATATAAAAAGTTATTCTTTTTACTGCTTGCAGCATTTGTCTTCCGTTGCATATTGCTGCTTGTCGATTACTATGATATTTATGCATTGCCAGGTAGCGCGGATGATGCAGCAATGTTTATTGAACGCGCGAGGCAGTGGTCAGAGTTGAGCTATGGAAAGATACTGGCAGAAGCAGGTACTTCTCATTCATATAATTACTCCGTTCTAGGTGCAATTTTTTTCAAGGCGTTTGGCTTCCACAGTATGATATTGCCGGCATTCAATCTGGTTGCCGGAATGCTGGTTGTTTCTTTGACCGGAGCCTTGGTCTATAAGATATGGAATATGAGAGCTGCTCAATGGGCAGTTTTTATCATAGGGTTGTATCCCTTTTCGGCAATCAATTCGGCAATCGCAATGCGCGAGGAACTATCCATTCTCTTGTTTTTGGTTGGGTTGTATTATTTTATATCCTGGCTGCGTGAAGAATCTGTCATGGGAGTTTACGTAAGTCTTTTTTTCTTTTCGTTTGCGACGCTGATTCATCCGGGATGGGTGGCAGCAATTGTAGGTGTAGGTGCGTACTCTTTATATATAATAGTAAAATCGATTCCACTGTTTTTACGTGGTGATAGGGTGACTACTCGCTATTTTAGCAAGCTGGTATTCTCTGCCTCGATTATCTTCTTGTCCGCCGGATTAGCAGTTGCTGGTGGTGGTATAAAATTGGGGAAAGGCATTTCGGTTGGAACGGAGGGAGGGCCTGAGCTATCAGAGCAAATAGAGTCACGCTTTGCAGGTGCCCCGGAAGGCGGATCCGCTTACCCGTCAATAATAGCAACCGGAAATCCTGTAACACAACCTTGGCTTATCCCTGCAAGAATAGTGTACTTCCTTTATGCACCATTTCCTTGGGATATCAAAAGTGCTAAGCACTTGTTGGGATTGGTGTCTTCTTTTCTAATGTTGTTTCTTACATGGCGAATTATCAAAGGATGGAAAGACATACAACAAAAGCGAGAATGCCTAGTGCTATTGCTCATTTTGGCAAGCCTGGTACTTATCTTTTCGATAGGTGTCTCCAATATAGGAACGGGGATTAGACACAAGACAAAGTTCATGGCCTTGTTTATCATCCTCGCAGCCTCTTCTTTCGATACAATAAGAGTAAAGATAAGGAGATGATCTTGGATGTACTCTTCGTGGCAGGGAATGCGCGTTCACTGATCGCCAATCGCGGCGACTTGATCAGGGAAATGCAGGACTCGGGAATGGAGGTCGCGGCAGCCGTCCCTACCAGGGACTATTTGCCGGAAGTGAGAGCGCTGGGGATAACCGTATTTCCCTTCGACATGGGGCGCACGGGAATCAACCCAATCAGTGATCTTAGGGCGCTGGTGATCCTTGCGCGTCTCATGATGCAACACAAGCCCAAGGCGGTATTCAGTTATACCATCAAGCCCGTCATCTATGGATCGATAGCCGCCCGTCTGGCCCAGGTGCCTCGTGTCTATTCCATGGTGACGGGCCTCGGCCACGTCTTCACGACCTCTTCGCTACGCACGAGGATCATCCGCCTGCTGGTAACGCGGTTATATCGCTTGGGTGTCTCATGTAGTGACGTCATCTTCTTCCAGAATCCGGACGACGAGAACGACTTCACTCGCCTGGGCATCGTTCGCGATCGTCGCAAGATCGTGCGAGTCAATGGTTCCGGCGTGGATACACGGCTTTTCGCGAGGGAACCTCTGCCCCGGGACGCGCCGGTATTCCTGTTCATCGGAAGAATGTTGACCGAGAAGGGAATCGCCGAATTCGTCGAGGCGGCCACCAGCGTCAAGAAGCGCCACCCCGAGGCCCGCTTCATCGCGGTGGGGCCTCATGATGCCAGCTTGCCGCACGCGGTCAAACGTGCTCAGCTGGAACAATGGAAGAGCGAGGACGTGGTCGAGTTCGTCGATGGGGTCAAGGATGTCAGGCCTTGGCTGGCCAAATGCTCCGTATTCGTGCTGCCTTCCTATCGAGAAGGGACTCCAAGGTCGGTGCTGGAGGCCATGAGCGTCGGCCGCGCCATCATCACGAGTGATGCCCCGGGCTGTCGCGAGACGGTAGTCGATGGCAGCAATGGTTTTCTGGTGCCTCCCAAGGCAACGAAGCCCTTGGCTGCTGCCATGACACGCTTCCTGGAGTCGCCAGAGCTGATGACCACCATGGGGGAGGCATCCCGAAGAATCGCTGAAGAAAAATACGACGTACGCAAGGTCAACCGAGTGATCATGGGAGCGATGAAGGGTAATGAGAAATCGATCAAAGCGCCTGTTTGATGTCACCGTCAGCGGTATCGCCCTCTTGCTGCTGCTTCCCTTGCTGCTGTTTGCGGCACTCTGGATACGCTTTGACAGCAAGGGGCCAGTCGTCTTCAAGCAGCGCCGTATAGGAAAGAACAAACAGCCCTTTCAAGTATTGAAGCTGAGAACGATGATAGACCGTTCTCCTGCCGAGATCGATCAGGTCAACGAGCGTGTGATCGTCAATGACCGGGACCCACGCATCACTCGCTCCGGACGGTTCCTGCGAAGCACCAGCCTGGATGAACTGCCTCAGCTCTGGAATATCCTGCGCGGCGACATGAGTATCGTGGGGCCAAGACCCATCATTCCCGAGCAGCTTGAAGTCATACCACGAGAATTCGAAAGCCGATTCGAGGTACTGCCGGGATTGACGGGGCTTGCTCAAGTACGCGGTCGCCGAAGCCTCGGTTGGCTGGAACAGCTGAAAGCCGATACCGAATATGTCCATCGCTATGGCTTCTTCTATGACATCTGCATCATCCTGAAAACGGTTGTCGTCGTCATCAAGGGTTCCGGCATCTATGGCAGAGAGGCGGAAAACTGGCGTGCGTACCGCGACAGGGTCAAGGCCCAGGACGGGCAAAAACGGTAGAGGGAGCTATTTCGTGAGCTGTAACCTAGGCTGGATGTTTATCACTGCCAACCCGGAAATCGCCAGCTATGCCGAGGTCTGCGGTGTGCATCGCATATTCGTGGACATGGAAACACTCGGCAAGCATGAGCGGCAAAAACACCTTTCTGCCCACAAGGCCGCTCATACCTTTGAAGATGTAGCGGCAGTCGCCGACGCTCTGAACAAGGCCGAGCTTCTCGTGCGAGTCAATCCCATGCACTCGGGCAGCGCAGGGGAGGTCGACGAGGCGATTGCAAATGGGGCAGGGCGCCTGATGCTGCCCATGTTTCGCAGGCCGGAAGAAGTTGGCCAATTTCTTGAAATGGTAGATGGGCGTGTACCGGTGACACTGTTGGCTGAGACAGCACCGGCCGTGAGCAGGCTGCAGACGTACCTGGACTACCTGGGGTCACAGGATGAAGTATATTTCGGGTTGAACGATCTCTCCCTCGACATGAAGCTCGATTATCTCTTTGAGCCACTCGCGGCCAGGATCTTCGAATGGGGGGCAGGAACACTGCTGGCACGGGGCACAAGGTTCGGTTTCGGGGGAATAGCACGCTTGGGCCATGGCGAGCTGCCTGCCGAATGGGTACTCAGCGAACACGTGCGACTCGGCTCGAGTTGGGTGATCCTCTCCCGTGCGTTTCACGAGAATGCCAAGAATGTCGAAGAACTTACCGATAAACTGAATCTAGCCGAAGAGTTAGAAAAACTCCATCAAGCGGAAGAGACATTGCGCAAGAGCGATGATCGCTTATTGGAGTCCAACAGGCAACGCTTGGAAAAGAAGGTATTCGAAATTGCCAAAAGGAAATGGGCAAATGATTGAATTTTCAAGCGAAACAAAAATTTTATTCCTGCAAAAGCCAGAGATTTTGGAAAAACAACGCGATCAGGCAAGAAATTTGATTGGCAAGATATTTCCAGAAAACCCGCTTTACTTTGCTGGCAACCCCGAGGATATTGTTGAAGGGCTGGAGGTGGACATCATCATCACCCCGACCCTGGAATGGTTGCCTATGGCATTGTCAAAACTGGAAGGCTACAAATGGATACACTTTCTCTCTGCCGGGGTCGAAAAGATATGGGACATGCAATTTGAAAAGACAGGCATCCTGCTGACCAAAAGTAGTGGTGTCAATAGTGTTCCCATGAGTGAATACGCTATGGGTGCAATGCTTTTTTTTGCAAAGCAGTTTGGAAGATTCATCGAGCAAAGCCAGAAAAAGACATGGGATCGAGAGTGGCTGGATGAGTTGACCGGCAGAACGCTTCTGATCCTGGGGCTAGGCCATGTTGGACAGGCGGTCGCAGAAAAAGCGAACGCTTTTGGCATGCGCGTCATCGGGATGCAGCGTCGTCCGAGAGACATACCGGGCGTTGAAGTGATTGTTCCTCCCGAGCGTATAAGGGAATTGTTGCCGGAGGCAGACTATCTGGTGGTCAGCCTGCCCTTGACATCGAACACCACGCGGTTCGTGGACAAGGACTTTCTGGCTGCCGTCAAACCAGGGTGTGTATTGATCGACATGTCTCGTGGAGGTGTCGTCAGCGAATCTGCAATTATCGAAGCCCTCGATGAAAAAAGACTACGCGGTGCCGCCCTGGATGTTTTCGAAAAACAGCCACTTTCCGAAGATTCGATGCTCTGGGCGCGTAATGACGTTCTTCTGACCCCACATGTATCAGGAACTACCCCATATTACCTTCAAAGGGCGCTCGAAATATTTATCGAGAATGTTTGCGAGCTGAAAGCCAGTGGTAATCCATTGACCACAGTGAATGTCAGCGCAGGCTATTAAAATGCAATTTAACTGTTTTCCTTTTTAATCTTGTGTCCAACTGTTATTGGCAATTAAATAAAAGAGACGATCCATCATGTTGAAAACAGTAAAAGAGCTCTATGATTTGCTTACGCCGAGCCAGCGCAAGAGATTACTGCGCCTGCAAATCCTGGTCATCATCATGTCATTCGCAGAAATCGCCGGTGTTATTTCAATCGGTCCATTCATGGCCGTTGTCGGTGATATGTCTCTTCTTGAAGGAGATGGCATTTGGGGAAGCCTATACGATGCCAGCGGGTTTGAATCACACGAAAATTTTTTGTTTTGGATGGGCATATTCGTATTAGCCGTGCTCTTTGTGGCTAGCCTCTTTTCAATATTCACCATGTGGCATCTTTTTATCTATGCTCAGCAAGTTGGTGCACAATTAAGCGAGCGACTTTTTCAGCACTATCTGTTTCAGCCATGGTTGTTCCACTCAACCGGATCCAGCGCAAATTTAACGAAACAAATCGCCCAAGAAGCTTCACGCGTCACGGACAAGATAATCCAGCCACTCCTGCAGATGAGTGCTAAGGCTATTTTAAGCGGCCTCATGATGCTAGCGATATTTATCTATAACCCTATGGTCGCTTTGGCGGGAGCAGCCATTTTCTCGGTAGCTTATTTTTTGCTTTACCGAATAGTCAGGCGCCGGTTGGAAAAAAATGGGAAAACAATATCAGAAATGCAGACCAAGCGTTTCAAGTTGATGGGCGAAGGGTTTGGAGGAATCAAGGATATACTTTTGCTGGGAAGGCAAAATATATTTTCAGAGAGGTTTTCTATTGCAAGCAGAAAATTTGCTCGAAGCCAAGGTGTCAATCAGGCCATGTCACAAGTTCCCCGTTATGCAATGGAGCTGGTCGCTTTTGGAAGTGTGATGTTGCTCGTTTTATATCTTCTTAAAGCATACGAAGGCGACATAAGTGAAATTCTTCCTGTGCTTGCGGTCTATGCATTCGCAGGCTTCAAAATACTACCTTCATTGCAACAGATATACCGCTCCTTTTCTCTGATAAAGGGAAACATTGCTGCATTTGAATCGATTCACCAAGATTTAAGGGAGAGCTATGCGCGTTCTGTTGACATTGAAAACAAGAAACAGCAACTAGAAGAAACAAGCCACTTGCACGTCAAGGAAAACATTTACATAAAAGATGTATCCTTTTTCTATCCGGACAAGAAAGAGCCCGCTTTAAATTCGCTCAACATGCTGATTCCTGCCAGAAAGACCATAGGTATAGTAGGAGCTTCAGGATCAGGAAAATCAACCACAATCGATATTCTTTTGGGACTGATTACACCGTCCAGCGGCGAGATCCTCGTCGACGATTTACCCCTTTCGAAGGGGCCTCAATCAGATAAGAGAATGCGAGCCTGGCAAAATTCGCTGGGGTTTGTACCACAAACCATTTTTCTATCGGACAGTAGTATCCGGGAAAACATCGCTTTTGGCATACCCGACGAAAAAATTGACCAAAAAAAACTGGAAAAGGCCGTCGAGCTGTCCCATCTTGAGGAACTACTCCGGCAGCTACCCGACGGCCTCGAGACACGAGTCGGTGAGCGCGGTGTCCAGCTTTCCGGGGGGCAGCGCCAGCGCATTGGCATCGCCCGAGCGCTGTATCATGAAGCCGACGTACTCATTCTCGATGAGGCAACCAGTGCCTTGGATAATATATCGGAAAAACTGATCATGGATGCAATTCATGATTTTGCGGGTTCCAAGACGATCATCATGATTGCTCATCGCCTCTCGACGGTAAAGCAGTGCGATATGATCTTCTTGATGGAAGGTGGAAAGGTAGTCGATCAAGGAAGTTACGAAGAGCTGGTGGCTGGAAACAATCTCTTCAAGAAAATGGCTCAACGGGCTTGACATGTTTTTTTCTGGCTACCGACTTGATGATAAGAGGGAATCATGCCAAAGCAAGGAAGAGTGATCGTGAGTTGCACATCGACTCATGACAGGCTCGAGCTACTTTTCTATGCAGTTAAATCCATTTCCAGGCAGACATTCAAGCCAGATAGGTTCTATATAAATATATCGAGAGAACCATATTTAAGAGACAAGGGAATAAAAAAGCTACCCTCATGGCTGGAAGATGAAGATGCTACTGTCAATTTCGTAGAAAACATAGGCTCTTATCGGAAGTTGCTTCCTATTTTAAGCGAAGCAGAAGAATCTGACTTGATCATAACCATAGACGATGATGTTCTGTATCATCCCGATTGGCTAAAGAGAATGGTCGAAACTGCCAGGGAACACCCCTCTGAGATTGTATGTGGAAGAGCCAAAAGCATCAAAAAGAACTTTTTTGGTAAATATCAAAGTTATTATAACTGGCGAAGAATAAAAAAATCTCGATCGGGGTTCTGGCTATTGCCTATTGGATGTGCCGGTATTGCTTACAGAAAAAATCTAATTGATGAAAGTTTTATCAATGATAGGCGCTTCCTTGACATCGCCCAGGTCAATGATGATCTTTGGTTTCGTGTGGCAAGTTTAAAGTTGAATGTTGGTGTTCATGTAAACAGGAAAATTGAAGAGGGTAATATCAACCTCGTTCACAATAAGGGACTCGAAAATAGCAATGTATTTTCTGTGCGTGGAAGCCCTTTCGTCAAGAAGCTGGTTTATGAATTATATGGTCGAATCTTTGGTTATCTTGGTGGGGGGTTGTCGGGAAACGATAATGCCTGGAAAGATATCATAAAATACCTTAACTTAAAAAAAATGACTTTATAAAAATATAGCTTGCCTTTTCATAACGTGTTTCTCGACTTCCATGTTAGGGTGTTTTCTTATGCAAGAAAAATACAATTATCTCGTTTCCGTGATTGTCCCGGCTTTCAATGTTGAAAATTACATAAAAAAGTGTCTTGATTCAATTCGTTGCCAATCACATGAAAATGTAGAAGTCATCGTCGTCAACGATCGGTCAACCGATAATACTGCTGCAATACTCGAGACGTATTCGAAGGAAGATGAGCGTTTCAAGATTTTGAATCTGGAAAAAAACGTGGGTGTACATGCCGCACGGGCAGAGGGCCTGCGAGTGGCCAGTGGCGATTATATCGGTTTTGTCGATAGTGATGACTGGGTGGCACCCAATATGTACGAAAGATTGCTGAACAATGCAATCGACCACAATGCAGACATTGTCGTTTGCGGTGCCGATAAAGTTTCTGAAAATGGAGCCTTCATGGGTTCCAAAGTCAGGTTTTCAAAAAAAATAACATACGATCAAGAAATTTTAAGTGAGTTTTGTCAGCGTAGATTCGGTTCAGGTGTCTTGTGGAACAAGATTTATCGATCCAGATTGATAAAAAAATACGGAACTGTTTCGCTGGAGAGAAAAGTCGACGCATCCGAAGACTATATCGTCAATGTCGGATGTTTTTCGGAAGCAAAAGTCGTGCAGACGATAAATGAAAAACTCTATTATTATTTGATGCGAAGTGACAGCGCTTCCCGCCGCGAAGATTATGGCAAGAATTTTTCAAGAATGTTGAAGGCCTATGTAAGTTGCCTGGATATCTACACGAATTTCACTTCAGATCAGTTCAATCATGTAGATCATTTATTCTCGAGCCAGATGCGCAATATCGACTATCAGGTTGAAGATTTAAGATCCCTGGAGCCTTACCATGAGGATTTGAAAGATTCACTCGCGCGCCTCGCTGACAGAAGACCTGAAGCGATATATACATTGGTAAACACGTTTAATACCGATGAAAAAAACAACCGAGTAAAAAGGATTGCCAGGAAAGTATATATATACGGCCGTCACATTCTGGATAGAAGGGTGTCAAGCTAGGCTTTAAACGATATCTCTCTTCTCCCTGTTTTAATGTAGGCTGTTTATTCAAAGGTGGTCTATTGAATAATTTAAAAGACTCGATAAAGCAAAGAATAGTAAAAAAGCTGAGTTCTGCAGGCTTCGAAAAAAAAGCCAATTTAAGCCCAGTAGATTTTTCTGGTCTGTCGATTCCAGTCATGGAAGTGCTCGAGCGAACCAATGACTTCCCTGTACTCATCGATGTACCATTGAGTGCATGTCGTGGAATGGGAATGCTGGCCTTTTCCTGTGATGAGAATTCTCCCCATCCTTTTATAAGGACCATACGGGAGTATCTGGACGGTAAGACGACCTCATACCATGGTTCTTCATTGCAACGTTACTATGAGTGTTTTCAGCCATCAACTACCGCAGACTATTTAGGCATAACCGAAAAGAATAGGCACGAATCATTTGGCTATTCGCCCCTGCAAGCCATTGAGCCCTGGGGGGGTGTCATTTCAAAGCAGGAAGAGTTGCGCAAGATTCGTGTAATGCGTGAAGAAGGTGCCGCCAATGGTATTGAGTCGAATAAAAGCGAATGGAGTTTCATAGGCCCAATATCATACGAAAGAGGAGAGATGGAATTCAAGAGACTAACCGCTATTGCAGATTCGATTATGACCCATGGCTATATTCGGAGTGGTCAGAAAGATGGCGACATTACAGGGAAGTTGCTATTCAGAGGAAATGACTATGCCGTGCTTATCGGCGCAGGGCAGCACAGAATATCTGCTTTAGCTGCTGGAGGATATTCAAGGGCGCCGATAGTAGTCAGGCCAAGTAGGTTTAGTGTGGCAAGGCGTGAGCAAGCTCCAGGCTGGCCAGGAGTCATGAGTGGTCAGTTCTCGATCGATCAGGCTCAATCAATTTTCGATAGAGTATTCGATGGGTTACAACCTCAAGCCTATGTTCAAAGTTGTTTATGAGCTAAGTTAGTTATTAAATAAATAATTTTCATGCATTTGACAGTTGCTATTTTTTCACAAAATTTAATCAGCAAAAAATAAATTATAAAAAAGTGCCAAGATGATTTCTTTTTCAAATATTCATGCATAGAGAAGATCTGCCTTTTTTAATAAATTATAATAGGTTTCATGTATGCAAAACAAACGTGGGGTCTTGGTCATATCCTTGGATTTTGAACTCTATTGGGGTGTTAGAGATAAAAGATCGGCTGATGAGTACCGTGAAAACATTCTAGGAGTCTGGGAGGTCGTTCCCAAGATACTCGACTTGTTTAATAAGTATAATATTCATGCTACCTGGGCTACCGTAGGTTTGGTTTTTGCTGATAATGTAGCAGGAGCGGTCAAGTATATTCCTGATAAACTACCATCTTATAAAAATGGTCATTTGTCACCTTACGATTACCTGTTTGAAATAAAAGATATTGAAAGCAATTTGCATTTTGCTCCGGGTCTAATTGAACTCATCAGTAAGCAGAACGGACAAGAAATAGCAACTCATACCTTTTCACACTATTACTGCCTAGAAAAAGGTCAGTCTCGATATGAGTTCCAGTCAGATATCGCTTCAGCAATTCGTATTGCTTCGAAGTTTAATGTCATCCCTCGCAGCCTGGTCTTTCCAAGAAATCAATTCAACAAAGATTACCTAAATGTATTGCCTAAGGAAGGAATAAGCTCATATCGTGGTAATGAAATCAGCTGGTTGTACACGGCAGACAATAATAGGGAATTCAAAAAACGCTCGAAAAGAGCAGCAAGGCTGCTGGATGCATATTTTAACTTGACCGGGCACAACACATACAAACTTTCGGATTCCAAAGATCCCAGCGTGCCCTTGAATATTCCTTCCAGTAGATTTTTAAGGCCGGTAAGTAATAAGCTGTGGTTCATGGAGCCCTTTAGGCTTAATAGAATAAAAAAAAGCATGAAACACGCAGCGTTAAATGGGGAAATATTCCATCTCTGGTTTCATCCACATAATCTTGGTGTAAATATAAATAAGAATTTGGATTTCTTGAGAGATATACTTGAATATCATGGTGAATTAAGAAATGCATACGATATGTGTTCTTTGAACATGCATGAGATAGCTGAACAACAGCTTCGAAAGAAAAGCAAGGTGAAGTTCCATGAGCGAGTTCAGCTTTAGATACGAGTGCTCTGCTTTTCAAATCTTTTTATTCCAAATCGCTGTGGAATGAATATATAAAAGTTTTAATAACAAAAGGCCGAGGCGATATTTTATTTGTGTATCTAGACGGCTGGAAAACACATGTGGAACTTATTGTTTCGTAAGTTCCATCTTTATTTTTAAAGCTGACCTTAAAAAGGCGTCTGTCAGGAGGCGACATGAAAAAAAGGATTTTGGTAACCGGGGGCGCAGGGTTC
Source organism: Modicisalibacter ilicicola DSM 19980 (assembly GCF_900128925.1). Taxonomy (GTDB): domain Bacteria; phylum Pseudomonadota; class Gammaproteobacteria; order Pseudomonadales; family Halomonadaceae; genus Modicisalibacter; species Modicisalibacter ilicicola. Next base: position 121,248 of record NZ_FQUJ01000012.1, on the reverse strand, counting down.
TTGGGCTCGCATCTATGTGAACGTCTTCTGAAGCAAGGCGACGACGTGCTTTGTGTCGATAACTTTTTTACCGGGGGGAAGGAAAACATTGCGCATTTGATGAATAATCCGTATTTCGAGCTGATGCGTCACGATATTACTTTCCCATTATTCGTAGAAGTGGATCAGATATACAACTTGGCTTGTCCCGCGAGTCCGGTGCATTATCAGTTCGATCCAGTCCAGACCACGAAAACCAGTGTTCATGGCGCAATTAATATGCTGGGGCTTGCCAAGCGAACCAAGGCGAGAATTCTACAGGCCTCTACAAGTGAAGTCTATGGTGATCCGGAAGTTCATCCGCAACCGGAGTCTTATTGGGGAAAGGTAAATCCAATCGGTATCAGAAGCTGTTATGATGAAGGCAAGCGATGCGCCGAGACATTATTTTCCGATTATCATCGCCAACATGCCGTCGATATCAGAATAGCCCGTATCTTCAATACATACGGGCCTCGGATGAACCCCCACGATGGTAGGGTCGTCAGTAACTTCATCGTTCAAGCGCTACAGAACAAGGATATCACCATCTATGGTGATGGCAGTCAGACCCGGAGCTTTTGTTTCGTAGAAGACTTGGTGGAAGGCTTGATACGTCTGATGAATTCCGATACGTATGAAGGCCCCATCAATTTGGGAAACTGCGGTGAATTTACCATGCGTGAATTGGCCGAGAAGGTCATTCGACTGACAGGTAGTCGCAGCAAGTTGACGTTTTTACCTTTGCCTCATGACGACCCCCGGCAGCGCCGTCCCGATATCACACTGGCCAAGCGTAAGCTGTCATGGGAGCCCTCGATTGCCTTGGAGGAAGGGTTATGGCATACGGTGAAGTATTTCAAGCAGCTTTTTGGAGATGACTTGGTCGAGAAGATTTCGATTGACGAAAATTGAGTTTGAGCGTTGAGTTTCATATTCGACTCAATACAGGCAGGAGGCCGCCATACCAAACGAAAGGGATTAGAGCCAGGAGCTTCGCTTAATGTCAGTGTTGCACTCAGAAACTGCATCCGCCGTTTATGGTCGATGGATGAATTTTTTTAGTTGATGCTTGGCAAGCTCCGTTATCGTGCAGAAAAAGAATTAAAATATGCTATTGTCAATTATTGTTCCAGTTTACAATGATCTGGAAAATCTAGAAAAATGCATTGGCTCCATGGTCGGAAGAAATCATGGAGATACCTCTTTTGAATTTATTATCGTTGACAATGACCCCGGTGCGTCGATCGGAATGTCGCCGGGAAGCGATTGCTTGGTGAAAGTCGTCAAGTGTGAAAAAGAAGGGGCTTACGCTGCCAGAAACAAAGGGGCTCAAGAGGCGAGAGGAGAATATCTGGCGTTTGTGGATGCCGATTGTATTTTTGATGATAATTGGCTGGTTAATGCAAAAAATATAATCGGGGAAAATCCGGACATAGATCTTGTTGCTGGCGATGTCGTATTGTTTGCCGAATGCCATATGAAGCCCAACGCCTTCGAGATATACGATATGATTCTTGGTATCAATCAACGCGCCTATGCCAAGAAAGGAAAATCGGTTACAGCCAATTTAATAATAAAGAAATCGGTATTTGCCGACCTTCGAGGTTTTAATGATTCCCGCTTTTCCGGGAGCGATCATGAGTTTTGTGAACGTGCTGATAAGCAAGGATTCAGGTTTGGTTTTTTTCCTTGCCTGATAGTTTATCATCCGGCTCGAAATTGCATGCCCTTGATTGCCAACAAGGCAAAGAGGAGAGTGGGAGGGCGTATAGGGGTTACCAAGTTGAAAGATGCGAAAGCCATATTGATCACTTTGCTTCCCCCTGTTGTTCGTTTTTACAAGATATTATTCTCGAAGGGGTTTTCTTGGCATGACAAGAAAAAAGCCATAAGAATACTTTTTGTTGTAAACAAGATACAAGTCGTGGAGTTGTACAAGATTCTCCTGTTGAACAAGAAGAAGGTTCGCTAGCAGTGTTGGTGCTATCTTGTAAAACTCAGCGTAAGTTGATGTTCCGCGAACAGGGCTTGCATATGTACAAGATATTTGCCGTGATCCTGACGTATAGCCGAAAGGATTTACTGAAACGTTGCCTTGACGCTGTCTACTCTCAGACGCGCCCCTGTGATGGCGTCATTGTTATCGACAATGCCAGCCAGGATGAAACTCAGCAACTGCTGATGCAAGCCGGCTATCCAGACCTCGATGTTTATGTGCTATCTCGTAATATCGGTGCCTCGGGGGGGTTCAATGCGGGATTCCGTCTGGCGTATCAAAGTGGCGCCGACCTTGTTTGGGTCATGGACGATGATGTCATTCCCGAAGTTGGTGCATTGAAGCATTTACTGGACGCCGATGAGCGCTTGAGACGGCAAGGTATCGAGCCCCCATTTCTCCTTTCTTCAGCGTTTACGGAAAAGGGTGACGCAACCAATACGCCTGCATTGAGTCCGTATCGCAACAGGATCGGTTATCCAGGCTGGCCGGAACTCCTCGAGCACGGCATCGTTCCGGTTCGGCGTGCAACCTTTGTTTCCATACTGGTGCCCCGTTCGACGCTGGCGGAATACGGCTTGCCCCTTGCTCCGATGTTTATCTGGGGTGAAGATACGGAATACACCTTGAGGGTCACTCAAGATAGGCCCGGGTTCCTGGTCGGGGCGAGCAAGGTATTGCACCTGCGCCAGGAGAGTGGCCCCATCGAACTGCTCTCCGAGATGAATCCCGAGCGCTTGAAGTACCATCGACATTTCATACGCAACAAGCTGTTTATTGCACGCAAGTACCAGAGACATTATAGACGGTTCATATTCGAGGTCTACGAGGACGTTCGCCTGCTCTTCAAGCTGTTGCGCAAAGGGGAGTTTCACAAGGTCGCCATCCTCGTGCAGGGAGTTGCACAGAGTCTGTCTTTTTCTCCCCTCATCGAGCCTGCCGATGCCCCGGTCGAGACGCTCCCGGCTTCAATTCACAAGCTCGAACTGGGCTCGCGCGTCTCGAGCAAGGCAGTCATGTCGAAGGCCTGATGGCAGAACGCCTGGTTGGGCTTTTTGATTCTGGATATAAGCATACCGCTACGCGCCGAGGTGTTCTTCAATAGAGAGCTTCCGTTTGCTCGGCAATCAAGGGCCATTTGGTATCCTTGTCCGAGATCACGGTGACAGGGCAAGGCCAGTCGATGTCCAGGCTTGCGTCATTATACCGTAGACCCCGCTCTGCCTCGGGGTGATAGGCAGCCGAGACCAGGTAGCTCACCTCGACATTGTCGCTCAGCGTCTGGAAAGCGTGCGCAAATCCAGGCGGTACATAAAGTTGCAGCCGATTGGTATCGGTTAGTTCGAACAACTGGTGCCGAAGGTAGGTGGAAGAATCGGCTCGGACATCGACGATGACGTCGGCGATCGCGCCACGAATACATCGAACCAGCTTGGCTTCACCATGCGGCCTCGTCTGGTAGTGCAGTCCTCGCAGAGTACCGCGCTGCGCAGAGAAAGAGGTGTTCTGCTGCACGAACTCGCCGATCATTCCCTGGTTTGCGAACGCTTCCTGGCACATGGTGCGCGCAAAGAAACCTCGCTGGTCGCCGTGCGGTTCGAGTTCTATCAACCACGCATCGTTCAGTTCCGTTTGAAGAAAGATCATTGCCCACTCTCGAAAGTCGTTCGTGATGGTGGTGGTTCAGGCAAACAGGCGCTCCTGTTCGCCATACAACCGATCGACCAGGCGCCCGGCAGGGATGCTGACATCGTCGAAGGTCAGTGGTGAATCCTTTTTGACCGGGTGGCGCAGGGTGCAGCCGAGAGCCAGCCCGATTGGCAACAGGTTCTCTCGGCGTAGGACATCCATGTTTTCGGCGACGCCATAGACTTCGAAGCCGCCGAATTCCTGGATCGTCTCGCCAGGCGACAGCGCTTTCTTGGCCATGGCGATGACGCCAACCCGAGGGCCGGCTCGGGGGGCCAGCACGGCGTCGTCGAACAGGACTGCCCGGGCGACGGACGCAGGTACCTCGAAATGGCACAGATGGTAGGGCGTGTAAAAACAGTAATAGGGGCCCTTTCCCATCTTGTAGAGTTCCAGGTAATGCTTCTGGCGGGGATGCTCGAGGGTCCCGAGGACGAACACGCCCGGGCCTGGCCGCGCGCCGACCACATAATCCACCAGCCCCGGCCCTGCCGGGTCCAGATGAGGCTCGAAGGCGGAAATCGTCTGCTCGATCGGCACCGCTGGAGCATCGGGGTCGCCATGGGAGAAGTCGGGACCGAGCATGCCGCGCCGGGCAACTTGCATGCCGGTGCCGTTGGCGACGATGGCCTGCTCGAAGGAGATCTTGGTGCCATCGGCGAAGGAGGCGACCATGGCGGGCTTTTGTCCCCAGCGTCTGGCGAAGGCTTCCTGCGTCGTCGGGTTGCGATAGGGGTCGTGCAACCCCTTGATGTTGCCGCAGAGCACCGGCCTCACGCCGAGGCCGGAAACAAACCGGTGAAGGTTCATCTGCACGCCGGGCTGATCACCATCGGCAAAGCTGTAGATGACGCCGGCGGCATCGGCCTTCGCTTTCAGCAGGGGGCCGAGGGTGCCGTCCAGTTCGGCGTTCATCTGAATGACATGCTTGCCACTTTCCAGGGCTGCCAGCACGGCGTGGGCGGCGAATTCTACCGACCCCGTCACTTCGATCACTGCATCCAGCCCCGCGGCCCGGGCGAGGGCCATGGCATCTTCGGTGACGGCCGGCCGGCCCGCAGCGATCGCAGCCTCCAGCTCGCCTTGGGTAGCACAGTCGATCGGTTCCAGGCCGACCTGGTCGTAGACACCGATCGCGGACGCCACGTTGCGGTTGGCGATGGCACACAAGCGCATCCCCGGTGTCGCGGTCATGATCTGAAGGCCGATTCCACTACCCTGAAAGCCGGCACCGATCATGCCCACGCGTATCGGGTTGCCCTCGGCCTGACGCCTGGCGAGCGCCGTGTCGACGATGATCATCCTGAGCGTCCCACCCTGAAGCAAGTCATCGGCGTCAATCCTTCCAGACCTTCCAGGGAGCGCCCTGGGCCCAGGCTGCTTCCAGAACCATCCTGTCGCGCAACGAATCCATGCTTTGCCAGTAGCCCTTGTGATGGAAGTATCCCAGCTTGTCGAGCTGAATCATTCGTTCCATGGGCTCGTTTTCCCAGGTGGTCTGGTCGCCCTCGATCAGTTCGAAGACTTCCGGCTGACAGACGAAGAAGCCGCCATTGATCAAGCCGCCGTCCGTCGCGCCTTTTTCGCGAAAGCCTATGACATGGTTCGACGCTTCGTTCAGATGCAGGGCCCCATAGCGACCGGGCTGGGTAACGGCGGTAAGCGTGCACCAGTTGGTCGATGCCCGATGGGCCTCGACCAGGGCCGTGATATTCACGTTGCTTACCCCATCGCCATAGGTCAGGCAGAAAGGCGCGTCGGCCAACAGGTGCATCGCCCGCTTGAGTCGCCCTCCGGTCATGGTGTCGGCGCCAGTGTCAAGGACGGTGATCTTCCAGTCCTCGCTCATGCCCTGCAACCACTCGACACGCCCGGTCTTCAGGTCGATGGTGTAATCGGTTCGATTGTTGCGGTAGTTGAGAAAATAACGACGAATATAATCGACCTTGTAGCCGCCCAGGACGACGAACTCCTTGAAGCCGTGATGAGCGTACATCTTCATGATGTGCCAGAGGATCGGCTGGCTACCCACTTCCACCATCGGCTTGGGGCGGATGGTCGTCTCTTCGCTCAGTCGAGTCCCGAAGCCACCCGCGAAGATTGCAACTTTCATGGTTGGTTCCTTTATTGTTCTAGGAATGGACGAGGGGACGAGACGCTCTGCCGTCCTGGGGGCTCGCTTGACCGCCTTGCCACCTGAGCTCCTCGGTCAGGCGGCGTTCGTCGATATGTTCCTGCAGGACTCGAAGGCGTACGAGTGAGGATGAACGGAACCGGGGGTCGGCAAAATCCATGGCCCTGAGCCCATCGATCAAGGCCTCGATCGATTGCGAAAGTGTCATCTGCGGCTGGTGATCCGGGGCCAGCCTGGCGAACAGACTGAAGTCGACCTGATAGGAGCGGCTATCCACGGGCGCCGCGGTGTTGATGCTTACCGATGTCCCGGGCAGTGCATCGGCAACGGCGGCGGCCAGGTCTCGCACCTGATGGTTGCGCTCGTTGGAGCCCGTATTGATATTCAGTATTCGTCCACCGTTGTCGGCCGGTCGCTGTATCGCCCAGTCGATGGCCCTGGCCATGTCGGCGACATCGATCAGGGGGCGCCACGGCGTTCCATCGCTGAGCACGGTGATCTCGCCCTGGGCGAGTGCGCCGGCGACGAAGTCGTTGAGCACCAGGTCCAGGCGCAAGCGATCGGACATCCCGCAGGCGGTCGCGAAGCGCAGGCTGGTAACGACCATCTCGCTCTCGATGCTCGCGAGGGCCAGTTCGGTGCGCACCTTGGACTTGGCATAATCCGTGATGGGGGCGACGGCATCGGTCTCGCGGCGAGGGGCGCCATGAGCGATACCGTAGATGCTGCAGCTGGACGCAAAGACAAAATGGCCTACGCCCGCTTGAGCCGCTGCCCGAGCGATGGCAACGCTGGCGTGCTGATTGATCTCTGCCGTGGCCGTGGCGAAGCGGCTGCCCATCGGGTCATTGGAAATCGCGGCCAGCTGTACCACCGCGGTGTAGCCTTCGAGGAGGTCGGGCAAAATGGCACGGACATCGCCGAAGAATTGCCGCTCGAGATGCCGTTCGGGCAGGTATCGAGTTCCGGTCAGGCAGTGCGCGAAATACCCCGTATCGTAACCGTGCAGGATCGCCGAGGGGTGGCGCAAGGCCAGCTCGCGCACGACCGCAGGGCCAACGTAGCCCATGTTGCCGATGATCAATATTTTCATGATTTTCTTTATCTTGTAATTTGCAAATATGCATCACGCTTGACGCTCGTCCCTGGCGAATGAGTTCAGTGCTGGCAGTACCGGCGATCCATGGTGCTCCTCACAGGCGCAGGTCGGCGGCGCCTCGTGGAAGGGCATATTTCAGATCGTAGAGTACATGGGCCGGCTTGCCCCATTCGCGCAGGCGCCGGATCCCCAGGTCGCAGAATTCACGGTGGCCCACCGCCAGAATGATCGCGTCGTAGGCCCCGACCGCTGGCTGATCTATGGGGCGAATGCCGTATTCGTGCATGGCTTCGTCCTTGTTGGCCAGGGGGTCGTATACATCAAGGGCGACATTGTAATCACCGAGTTCCTTGATGATGTCGATGACCCGCGTGTTGCGAAGGTCCGGGCAGTTTTCCTTGAAGGTCAGCCCAAGTATCAGTACACGCGCGCCCTGCACATGAATGCGCTGCTTGATCATCTGCTTGATGAGCTGACCGGCAACGTAGGCCCCCATGCCATCATTGATGCGCCGACCGGACAGGATCACCTCGGGGTGGTAACCCACCTGCTGTGCCTTGTGGGTCAGGTAGTAGGGGTCCACGCCGATGCAATGCCCACCCACTAGCCCCGGGCGGAAGGGCAGGAAATTCCATTTCGTGCCGGCGGCCTCGAGCACCTCTTCGGTATCGATGTTCAGTCGATTGAAGATGACCGCCAATTCATTGATCAAGGCGATGTTCACATCACGCTGAGTGTTCTCGATGACCTTGGCCGCTTCGGCGACACGGATGGAACTCGCCTGAAACGTGCCTGCGGTGATGACAGAGGCATAAAGTGTATCGACGAAGGCCGCCACCTCGGGCGTCGAGCCGGAGGTCACCTTGCGGATGCTGGTGACCCGGTGCTCCTTGTCGCCCGGGTTGATGCGCTCGGGGCTATAGCCGGCAAAGAAGTCGGTGTTGTAGGTCAGCCCCGAAATCCGCTCGATCACGGGAATGCAGTCCTCTTCGGTAGCCCCCGGATAGACGGTCGATTCATAGATGACGATGTCCCCCCGGGTGATGACGCTGCCCAGTGTCTCACTGGCCTTCAGCAAAGGCCTCAGGTCGGGGCAATGCTGTTCATCGATGGGAGTGGGCACCGTGACGATATACACGTTGCAATCACGCAATGCCTCGCGTTCGCTGGTGAACGTCAGCTTGGTCGCTTCGCGCAGTAACTCCGGCTCGACCTCGAGCGTCAGGTCGATCCCGTCGTTCAACTGGGCAATGCGCTGTGCATTGATGTCGAAGCCGGTGGTGGGCAGTTTCTTGCCGAACTCCACCGCCAGTGGCAGGCCAACGTAGCCGAGTCCAATGATGCCCAAGCGTATCTTGTCCATGCTGACTGTCCTATCCATCGTTCTATGTCCGGGCTGTGGCTTGGATGCAAAGCGCTAGCGCTGCCTTGCACTGACGGTCCAATCGGTCGAGGAGGGTATCGGCTCCTCCAGATCGAACGTTGCGGTCTTCGTTTCCGGCGCTTGTCTGACCTCGACACCGTCGACTTCCGATTCGTAAGCGGGGAGGGCCTTCTCCTCGATCCACACCAGGTCGGCGATCTGCTCTTGCGGGTGGTAGGCGGCAGGCGCCTCGAGCAGCAATTCCCGGATACGGTCATGACGAACCTGGATGAGGGCGTCCTGCAACTGCTGGAGGAACCCTTCCAGCTTGCTCCATTCCCAATGGCTTTCATGGGCCGCCATGATCCTTGGATGGGCGGTGTCGGTGACATCGTCACCGATCAGCAGCTCCTCGAAGAGCTTTTCGCCCGGACGCAACCCCGTGTAGACGATCTCGATATCCCCCTCGGGAGAATCCGCACTCAGCACCTCGAGACCCGACAGGCGCACCATGTGCTTCGCCAGATCGCTGATCCTGACGGGTTCTCCCATGTTGAGAACGAAGACATCGCCCCCATTGCCCATGGCGCCGGCCTGGATGACCAGCTGAGCCGCCTCGGGGATGGTCATGAAGTAGCGCGTGATGTCCGGATGGGTAACGGTGATGGGGCCGCCTTCGCGGATCTGCTTGCGAAACAGGGGGACCACCGACCCGGAGGAACCCAGGACATTGCCGAAGCGGACCATGCAGAAGCGGGTGGTGTGCTGTTCTCGGGCGAAGGCCTGGCAAATGAGTTCCGCGAGACGTTTGGTGGTGCCCATGACATTGGTGGGGCGAACGGCCTTGTCGGTGGATACCAGGACGAAGGTTTCGACCTGGCAGGCCATGGCGGCTTTCGCGGTTTCCAGGGTGCCGAAGACATTGTTGCGAATGCCCTCTATGGCATTGTGCTCGACAAGGGGAACGTGCTTGTAGGCAGCCGCGTGGTAGATGGTCTGTACCCTGAAGGCGCGCATCACGCCCTCCAGGCGTTGCCGCTGTTGCACGGAGCCCAGGAGCGCCTTGATCGGTATCGCCAGTCCGGCGGCCTTGGAGAACTGCAGCAACTCCTTCTCTATCTGGTAGAGCGAATATTCGCAGACTTCGAAGAGGATGAGCCGCCGCGGGCGCTGTTGCAGTACCTGGCGACACAGTTCGGAACCGATGGACCCCCCCGCCCCGGTCACCAGCACCACCTTGTCGCGGATGTTCGCATCCAGCAGCGCCTGGTTCGGTGGTACCGGGTCCCGACCCAGCAGGTCCTCGACGGTGACGTCGCGGATCTCGTTGATGCGCGCACGACCGGCGATCACATCAGCCATGCCCGGAACGGTCTGTACGGGCACCGCCAGCGGCTCGAGCATCTTCAGTATTTCGCGGCGCCGGCCGAGAGAGGCGCTGGGCATGGCCAACAGCACGCGCTTGACGCCATATTCCTTGATCAGGCGAGGCAGTTCGCTGGGCGCGTAGACCTTGAGCCCCTCGACGAGGGTGCCGCGCATGCCTCGCCAATCATCGATGAAGCATACCGGAACGTACTCCTGGCCATGGCGCAGCGAGGCGACCAGCTGGGAGCCCGCGGCACCGGCGCCATAGATCGCGACGCATGTCTTGTGGCGCATCAGGCTACGCTGGTACAGCCCGCGCAGTATTGCGCGGACACCGCCGATGGTCAGCAGGGCCAGCATGGCGTAGATGATGGGCACCGAACGCGGTATGGGCAGATCCAGCCAGTAGCTGATGATGGCCATGGCGGCCGCCGAACCCAGGACGCCAAGCAGGATCGCATGCAGTGCCTTCTGGCTCATGTAGCGAACCACGGCACGATAAAAGCCCAGGTGAACGAAAATGAGCAGGCTCAACGGTATCAGGACCGCGACCATGAGCCAGGTGCGCTCTTCGTAGAGAGGGGTCCAGCTATCCAGCCGCAACAGCATGGCCAGAATGAAGCTGGTGGTCAGCAGAAGCGTGTCGACCAGCACTTGGATGATGCGTTTGTAGGTGCGTGGCAGGCGAAACATCCGTCTAAAGAGTGAAAGCATATTCTTCATTTCCTTATAAATGCCTGCGCAAGCCGCGAATGCTATCAAGGCAGCGGTCGATGTCCTTTTGGGGGTATCTCCTCGCGATCCGGTCGTGAAAGATAACCCCGTATCTCACAACATTTTTTTCGACCCGGCAGTTCATCCTATGCATTTTTCAAAGGAAAGTGCGTGAATATTTTCATTGTTCTTGCCCTCTAGACAGGCACTGTTTTTCAGTTAATAAATTTCACTTATTTATTATTTTTTTAGTCAAATTGAACGAGAAGCCACTATTGTCTTTGTCGACAACCCTGCATGTTTGCCAGTATGGCAAAGATTTCGTTCGATGTGACCTTTTCGTTACGTCCGAAAATTTTCTGCTGGAGCCATTGGCAGACCAAGTGCATCGAGGCGCCATTCATGTCATGACTGGCCTGGTGAATGCTGAACGGTCTACTATTGTTTCATAGAGTATCTTTTTGTTAGCTTGTTTTCTATGGTAGGCGCCTGTGCCTTCCATCCCAAGCTCAATTTTCTAAATTTAGAAGGCTTTTCTTGGGTTAGTTTGTTAATCCGGTGAGGGTGAAGAATCAAGTGCTTGGCAGCAGTGGCCTTGACGAGGAGCAAGCACACCGGGCAGAGGTCGAAGGGTGGACAAGGCGTATCGAGGTGGTGAAAACCGGTTCTGGGATTATGGATTAGGCGAATATGACGACTTTTGAACGGGTGCAGGCGGAACTGGCAGCAAGACCGAGGGCCTGGCTGATAACTGGCGTGGCGGGCTTCATCGGTTCCAATCTGCTGGAGCGATTGCTCAAGCTGGATCAAAGCGTGGTGGGGCTTGACAACTTCGCCACGGGCCACCGGCGCAACCTCGACGAGGTGAGGGGCCTGGTAAGCCCCGAACAGTGGGCGAGATTCAGGTTTCACGAAGGGGACATACGGGTACTGGGCGATTGCCAGCGAGCCATGGAGGGGGCGGATTACGTGCTGCACCAGGCCGCGCTGGGGTCGGTCCCGCGCTCCTTGAATGACCCGCTGGCCACCAATGCCGCCAACATCGATGGTTTTCTCAACATGCTGGTGACCGCCAAGGAGGCCGGCATCGAACGCTTCGTCTATGCGGCGTCGAGTTCGACCTACGGTGACCATCCGGCCTTGCCCAAGGTGGAGGAGCGCATCGGCAAGCCATTGTCGCCCTATGCAGTGACCAAATACGTCAACGAACTCTACGCCGAGGTATTCTCGCGCTGCTATGGCGTGAAAACGGCGGGCCTGCGTTACTTCAATGTCTTTGGCCCGCGCCAGGACCCGGAAGGTGCCTACGCGGCAGTGATCCCCAAGTGGACTGCGGCAATGCTCAGCGATGCGTCGGTCCAGGTGAATGGCGATGGCGAGACCAGCCGCGACTTCTGCTTCGTCGAGAATGCCGTGCAGGCCAATCTGCTGGCGGCTCTGGCGGATACGGAAGTAGACGGTGAAGCGGGCAGTGACGTGTTCAACGTGGCGGTGAACGGACGCACCACGCTCAATGAGCTGTTTTCCTACCTGCGGGAGGCGCTGGCCGAGCAGGGGGTGAACTACGACAGGCCGCCCGTCCATGGGGATTTTCGGCCGGGAGACGTGCGCCACTCCCAGGCGGATATCAGCAAGGCGGCGGGCAAGCTCGGCTATGTGCCGACGCACACGGTGGTCGAAGGCATCCGCCAGGCCATGCCGTGGTATATCAACCATTTTCGCCAGTAGGGGGCGAGGCTGCTCATGCCTCGACACAGAAACGCCCAGGCGTTCGAGGGAACCGCTCCGGGCGTTCTGGCATCCTGCATGCGTCAAACGGCCGTCATTTCGATACGGCGGCGATCGCCTCGGTCACGTAGGGTAGATTCTCGCTCGACAGGCCGGCGACATTGGCTCGCCCGGAGCGCACCATGTAGATACCGTACTCGTCGCGCAGCCGGTCGACCTGATCCGGCTTGAGGCCGGTATAGGAGAACATGCCGCGCTGCTCGGCCACGTGGGCGAAGGTGCCGTCCAGGCCGTGGGGCTTGAGCGCCTCGACGAAATCCCGGCGCAGGCCGTTGATGCGATCGCGCATCTCGGTCAGCTCGTCGCGCCACACCGCTGCCAGTTCCGCGGAGGTGAGAATCTCGCAGACGATGGCACTGCCGTGGGCCGGCGGGTTGGAGTAGTTCTCGCGAGCGACGATGGCCATCTGCGAGCGCACGTTCTCCATCTGCTCGGTGTTCTTGGCGATGGCAATGAAGCAGCCGGTACGCTCCCGATAGATACCGAAGTTCTTCGAGTAGGAGCTGGTGATCAGCACCTCGTCGAGATTTTCGGCCATCAAGCGGGCGCCGTAGGCGTCTTCCTCGAGGCCGTCGCCGAAGCCCTGGTAGGCGAAGTCGATCAGGGGCAGCAGGCCGCGCTCGCGAACTACCTCGAGCACCTGCTGCCACTGCTCCCGGGTGAGATCGAAGCCGGTCGGGTTGTGGCAGCACGCGTGCAACAGCACGACGTCGCCCTGGGGGATCTGCTTCAAGGCGCCCAGCATGCCGTCGAAATCGAGGCGGTTGTCGCTGTCGACGTAGGGATACTTGTGCAGCGTCAGGCCGGCAGCGGGGAAGATGCCCAGGTGGTTGGGCCAGGTCGGGTCCGAGACCCAGATATCCTTGCCGGGAAGCTTGGACTTGATGAAGTCGGCGGCCAGGCGCAAGGCCCCGGTGCCGCCCGGGGACTGGGTCGCGCTGGCGCGTTTCTCGGCTAGTACCGGCGAGTCGGCGCCCAGCACCAGGGGCAGGGTGACCTCGCCATAGCGGGGATCACCGTGGGAGCCGATGTAGCTCTTGGTGGTCTCGTTCTTCAGCAGCAGCGCCTCGGCTTCCTTGACGGCCCGCATGATGGGGGTGTTGCCCCGGGCGTCGCGGTAGACCCCGACACCGAGATCGACCTTCTGGGGATTGGTGTCCTTGTTGAAGGCCTCGATCAACCCGAGGATGGCATCCCCGGGCACCCGCTCAATCTGCTCGAACATTGGACTCTGCTACCTCGTCGGTTCTGGCGGCCAGGATGAAGTCGTTCTTGTGCAGGCTCTTGATGGCATGGGACCACCAGGTCACGGTGACCTTGCCCCATTCGGTGAGCAGCGCCGGATGGTGGCCGGCTTCCTCGGCGATGTCACCCACCTGGTTGGTGAAGGCGAGGGCCTGCTTGAAGTTGCGGAACGTGAAGACACGTTCCAGTTGCATGATGCCATCGCGCTCGATCAACTGCCAATCGGGAATGTCGCGCCGAAAGGCCTCGATCTGCTCCCGGGTGGCCTTGGGTGCATCGGCGCTGCAGGCTTCGCAGGATTGCTCGGAAAGTTGGCTCATGGCATGACTCCTCTGGCGGCATAGGGAAAGTGATGTCCTTATCCACCCATTCCTACAGTGTAGGCAGATCCTCGCTCTCGTAGTACAGCGCCGGGGCTTGGCGATAGGTGAGGACATCGTGATGTCACAAGTCGCCGACTATCCTTTCTTCTCAGGTGTTGCCACCGTCGATCGCCACCAAGCTCAGGCGCCACGGTATTGGTAATGAATAGGAAACGACAATAAATGACACCAGGAGAATACCGTCATGCAATCTCAGACTATCGTGGCTAGCGCCTCGTTGGCCCTGATTCCCCTGCTGGCCCTGCCCGCGGCACCGATATTCGCCGAGGCCAAGGCGCGTGCGGATGCCTGCCTTGCCGAAGCGGAAATGCCCATCGTCATCGGCCACCGAGGAGCCAGTGGGTTTCGCCCCGAACACACCCTCGAGGCCTACGAGCTCGCCGTCGAGCAGGGGGCCGACTTCATCGAGCCGGACCTGGTGGCAACCAAGGACGGCGTGCTCATCGTGCGCCACGAGAACGAACTGAGCGGCACCACGGACGTGGACGAACGCCCGGAGTTCGCCGATCGCGAGACGACCAAGGTCATCGACGGCGTGTCGGTCAACGGCTGGTTCAGCGAGGACTTCACCCTCGAGGAGATCAAGACGCTGCGCGCCGAGGAGCGCATTCCCGACACCCGCCCGGAGAACACGACATTCGATGGCCAGTTCGAGATCCCGACCCTCGAGGAGGTCATCGCCCTGGTACGCGACCTGGAAAAGCGGACCCAGCGAAAGGTCGGCATCTACCCGGAAACCAAGCACCCGACCTATTTCGCCAAGGAGGGCGAGTTCCTCGACGGCGGGGCCATCGAGATGTCCCTCGGCAAGAGGCTGATCGAGACCCTGGTGGCGCAGGAGTTCACCGACCCCGAACGGGTGTTCATCCAGTCCTTCGAGTTCGAGAACCTGATCGAACTGCAGAACGACATCATGCCGAGCTTCGATGTCGATCTCCCCCTGGTGCAGCTCTATGGCGACATCGAGAATGCCTACACTCCCCCGGAGAGCAGCTTCTCGGCACCCTACGACATGGTCTACAACGCCGGAAACGGCGATGTCGAGGCGATCTACGGTCGACTCGACGGCCTTGTCGGCGGCGACGGCTCGGGCATCACCGCCGAGACCGACTACGGCGATCTGGTGTCGGCAGCGGTGCTCGATCATATCGCCGAGGAATACGCCGAGGGTATCGGGCCCTGGAAGAACAGCTTCCTGCTGCGCGAGACGCTCGACGAACCGGTCGATGCCGACGGCGACGGCGAGGCCGAGATCACCACGCGGCTGACCGGCGAGGTGGCCGGTTTCCTGGCCCGGGCCATCGATGCCGGCCTGTTGGTGCATCCCTACACCCTGCGCGCCGAGGAAGCGTTCCTGACCCTGCATCCCAACGGCATCCCCCAGACCCTCACCGGCGAGGTGGTGCAACTGCTCGGCCTTGGCGTGAACGGCTTCTTCACCGACCAGCCGGTCACCGGCGTCGAGGGGAGGACGCTATTCCTCGAGGCCAACGGGTGCGGCGAGGGGCGGTAGGGACATACCGCCTGCACTTGCATGACGAGCATGTTTGCGCAAAACTACACAACAGGAAAAGCGCAGACGTCATCCGGCGATTGAAGGCCGAAGGCTGGCAACACGTCGGCGGCAAGGGCGATCACATGAAATTCAAGCATCCTGGATCTCCAGGGCATGTGGTCGTTCCCGATCCTCGCAAGGACATCGCCATCGGCACGCTGCGCAACATCTATCGCCAAGCCGGCTGGGTCTGGAGGTAAAAATGCTCTATCCCGCTTACGTTCACAAGGATGCCGACAGCGCCTACGGTGTCACCTTTCCCGATTTCCCGGGGTGCTTTTCAGCGGCGGACGAGCTGGCCGATCTACCGCGCATGGCCCAAGAGGCGGTCGAGGTGTATTACGACGGCGAGGAGATGGCCATCCCCGCGCCGTCGGCCCCGGAAGAGTGGCAGGACGACGAGCGCTTCCAGGGGGGATACTGGATGCTGCTCGACATCGACCTGTCAAGAATCCGCACTCGCGCGGTGCGTGTGAATGTCAGCCTGCCCGAGTGTCTGGTGGCCCGGATCGACGAAGCCGCCCAAGCGCGCCATCTCAGCCGTTCGGCCTTTCTTGCCCTGGCCGCGCAACACGAAATGGCCCAGTCTCGATAACCAGGTTATCCCTTGGGGGCTGGGCAAGCTCTCGCTCCTATCGAGCCATTGCCGCAGGCGTGGGTTGTCTTCTTGTCATATCCCGCTCCTCATTTTCAGCCTAGAAAGGATGGCTTAGCACTATCAGTACAACCAGCAGTGCAACCAGGGTAAGTACCTATACAAAAGAAATCGTTTGTTCTGTGTTGTAGCCGGTGGGTAGCCCCGCACCGGTTCACCGATGCGGGGCACGCCCGGCGATAGCCACGTTCTCGGGCGGGCGGATCTCGAAGCGCTTCCGGTATCGCTGCGGCGGTGACCCCACATAGCGCTTGAACACCCGCCGGAAAAAAGCCAGGTCGTCATAGCCGACGGCACGGCTCACCTGCTGAATCGTCTGCTGCTCGTTTTCCAGCAGATGGCGGGCGGCATTGATTCGCAGGCGATGCAGGTAGCCTGTAGGCGTTTCTCCGGTAGCCACCTTGAAACGCCGGGCAAAGTTCCGCGGGCTCATGCCCACGCGCCCGGCCAGAGCATCTATCCGGACCGGTTCGTTGAAATTGTGAAACAGCCATTCCTGCACTCGCCGGATCTGGCTGTCCTCATGCGACACCTCGGGTGGTTCCGCCGCGTACCCGGCCTGCCAGACACGCGGCGTCTCCAGCAACAGCGCCTTGGCCGTCTCCATGGCAATCCTGTGGCCGCAGAGTTTCTCGACCAGATAGAGACTGATATCAACGGAGGCATATACGCCGCCGCTACACAGCACATTGTCGCTTTCCGTCAAAAACCGCTCCGGCTGCCAGTGGACTCGCGGATACCGACGTCGGCACGTATCAACCACGCCCCAGTGAGTCGTCGCTGGGCGATCATCCAGGATGCCGGCCTCGGCGAGCAGCGCTACACCCGCACAGACACCGGCAATGGTGACGCCATGCTCGTGCCACTTCCGCAGCCACGGGTAAAGCGCCGTGTTGGCCGGACAGGCGGATTCCAGATCCGCGCCCACCGCGGAGACGATGATAAGATCGGTCGACTCCACGTCTGCAATGGCAAAGCTCGGCTCCAGGTTCAGGCTCACGGCCGTGGACACCCGCTGGCCATCCTGGGACGCCGTGCGCACCCGGAAATGCGGCTCCACCGGCTCACCTCGCATGGTGTTCCAAAGCACGCCGGCCATGCTGAACACCTCCACCGGAGCAACGGCGGTCGACGGCATCCCACCCTCCACCAGAACCACGGTGACATCAATCATCCTTCAACTCCGATGTCAGGATCACCTCTGTATTGTGTCGCTCCAGCCACTACGCGAAAAGACGTGACTGAGGAATACTCGACCCATGCACAAAGCGGCGGGCCGAAGGGCAAGCCGCTCGACGGACACAATCCACGCATACGATGGGGAGACGGATCATGAGCAACACCACCTATACAGGAAGCTGCTTCTGTGGCGCCGTGCAACTGGCGGTCAACGGCGAGCCGGAGGCCATGGGCTACTGTCATTGCGATTCCTGCAGGCACTGGTCCGCGGGACCGATAAACGCCTTTACCCTATGGAAGCCGGAAGCCGTTCGCATCATCAGGGGCGAGGACAACATCGGCTCCTACCACAAGACACCGCAAAGCCACCGCAAATGGTGCAGGACCTGTGGCGGGCACATCCTCACCGAACACCCGGAGCTCGGCCTGACGGATGTCTACGCGGCGATCCTGCCCGAACTCCGGTTCACACCCGGCGTTCACGTGCACTACCAGGAGGCCGTGCTGCGGATCCACGATGGACTGCAGAAATTCAGGGACCTCCCCGACGACATTGGCGGATCCGGTGTCAGCATGGCGGAGTAACGTGCCGAGAGGTTTTTTAGGGTTCTTCGTCGTTGGGCGTGGAATTCACCCCCTGAGATGAGGTTCTCAAGTGGCCAGCTTTCTCACCTTGGCAAACGGGCTGAGCCCCAGCCAGGCCTGCATGGCATCGGCCAGATCGCGACGGCCGATGATGGTGAGTTTCCCATTCTCGACCGCCCGCGTGACGGTCTTCAGCCCCATCCATATCTCGGTCATCGTGCGCAGATCGACCGAGACGTAGAGGTCCACATCGAAGCCCGGATCGATGTGACAGAGATCGACGCTGCGATCGGGCTCGACGAGCAGCCACCATTTGCGCTGGGACGCCGGCAGCTCAGGATAGATGAACTCGATCACCGTCCGGTCCGCCGGCACCGGCTCGGTGTCGAGATTGCGCCGCATGTCCCACATCAAGAGTTCGGGATCGAGGTTTTCTAGCGACGGCTCGGTCTCGACCCATTTCTGGCCCCAGATGCCGATGGCCTCGATGACCGGCTGAAGATCCCGGCCGGCCTGTGTCAGTCGATACACGCTGATGTCCGACCCCGGCGACAGTTGCTCGCGCACGATGATCCCGGCGGTCTCGAGCTCGCAAAGGCGTTTCGACAAGAGCGCCGGCGACATGCGCGGCACGCCGCGCCGAAGCTCGTTGAAGCGCGTGGAGCCGGCGACCAGCTCCCGCAAGAGGACGATCGTCCAGCGTGTGCAAAGCGTTTCTGCCGCCATGGCGACGGGGCAGAACTGCTGATAGCTCGCGTTCGTCATCTTGGCCTCTCTTCGTGTCCTGCTCTTCTTCCAAGTCTGGCAGACCCAGCGCCCCAACGAGGAGTTCAGAAACTATATCGGGCAGGGTTCAGACCGTGAACTGGCGGTAAAGGCATCCTCGGTGCCATTCTTTCTCGTGCATCGGGTCCCATTCGATCGCAACGTAAACCTCTACGAGCGACCGCCACCGGGAGCGAGAGGCTGATCGATGCGCTCGTCGAGGGGCATGTACGTCACGGATCAGCAAGGTGCTTCCTGTCTTGCCTGGTCAGGCTCGGCGGAGATCGATAAGCACCTTCGAGGAGGAATTAGGCATGGCGAATTGGCATATCGAGGGGCAGTACATGGAGACCTGCAACTGCGACTTCATCTGCCCCTGCATCGGTTCGAACCTGACCGCCAGACCCACCGAGGGCGATTGCAAGGCGGCGATCGCGATGCGTATCGACGATGGCGACAAGGACGGCACGGCCCTGAATGGCCTGTCGTTCGTCGTCTTGATGCACTCACCCGGGCCCATGGCGGAGGGCAACATCAAGGTCGGCCTCATCATCGACGACAAGGCGGACGAGGCCCAGACCCAGGCCATCGGCGAGATCGCCTCGGGCGCCGCGGGCGGGCCCATGGCCGCGCTGGCACCGCTGGTCGGTGAAATGGCCGGGGTCGAGAAACGATCGATCACCTTCGAAACTGACGGGCTGAATCGCACCGTCAAGGCAGGGGATCTGGTCGACCAGGCCCTGGTGGGGGTGCCCAGCGTCTCGAAGGAAGGCGAACCGATCTACCTGGAAAACACGGCTCACCCGGTATCGCCGAAACTGGCCCTGGCGAACGCGAGCCATAGTCGCTTCCACGCCTTCGGCATCGACTGGGAAGACGCCAGCGGGCTGAGAAACGGCCACTTTGCGCCCTTTTCCTGGGCGGGATAAGCGTCGATAGCGCTTGGGAGTCGTTACCGATGACCTTGGCAAATATCCGCAACGGCTGGTCACGCGAGCGCTACGTTGCGCTCGCCGGCCTGCTCGCCCTGGCGGCGCTTGCGTGGCTTTATCTTGGCGTCGAGGCTTATCGCATGGATGCGATGATGGGCGAGATGGCGGGGCCGGGCTCCGTCGAGGCGGCTGACAGCGCCTGGAATGTCGGCCCGCTCTTGCTCACCTTCGTCATGTGGGCGGTGATGATGGTCGCCATGATGCTGCCCAGTGCGGCACCGGCCATCCTGCTCTACGGCTCGATGGCGAAAAAGAGCCGAGAGAACGCCCCCGGCTTGCCGTCCGTGTGGGTCTTCGCGCTGGGATATCTCGCTGTCTGGACCGCCTTCAGCCTGGCGGCGACAGTCCTGCAGGCCGCCTTCGAAACCTGGCGCTTGCTGACACCCGCCATGACCTCGGCGAGCACCCTGCTGAGCGGTAGCCTGTTCATCGCCGCCGGCCTCTACCAGTGGCTTCCGGTCAAGAACGCCTGCCTGGAAAAATGTCGCGCACCGCTGCAGTTCTTCCTGTTCCGTTGGCGGCCGGGGGCGCAAGGCGCCTTCCGGATGGGCGCCGAGCATGGGCTTTACTGTGTCGGCTGCTGCTGGGCCTTGATGCTGCTGTTGTTCACCGCCGGCGTCATGAACCTGCTCTGGGTCGCGCTGATCGCCGCTTTCGTCCTCATCGAGAAGCTGGCGCCTGGAGGAGAGCTCATCGGCCGGGTGGCCGGCGTGACGCTGGGGCTTGTCGGCATCGCCCTGATCTTGGATGGCATCTAAGGAATCACTGCATAAATGCCTACACGAACGAATTACTGCGTTGCGCGGTGCTGGTGCGCCAGCCCGGTCGAAACTCGCCTAACCCCATGTTATGTCTCGTTTTCTGCGCTCCGTGCGCCTTGCAGCGTAGCGACGCCCGCTTATTTCGCTCGGCGATTTATTCAGCAATTCCCTAATGGCTTGCAACAACATCAAGGCAGCGGTTCGATATTCTGATTGAGCCGGAACAGGTTGGTCGGATCGAAGCGGGCCTTGATCCTGGCCAGCCGGTCGTAGTTCTGCCGATAGTTGTCTCGCACCCGGGGTTGATCGTCCCCGGACATGAAGTTCACGTAGCCGCCCGCCTCCGAGTGGGGCCGCAGGGCCTGGTAGTAGTCGCGGCCCCAGGCGAGATTGCGCTCGCTGTCGGCAGGGTCCGGCCAGCTCGGCCCGAGCGCCGTGGCGAAATTGGCGTCCCGGTAGGCAAATGCCGTGGCCTCGGGGGCGACACGCCGGCAGGCGCCGTCGATGGGAAACAGCAGCGTCGCGGTCTGCAGGCAGGGTATCCGGCTGCCATGGTCGAGATGCACCGCGATCGCCTCGTCGGTCAGCTGCCGGGTGAAACAGCCCTTCCAATAGTGGTGGAGCCCGGCGGGCAGCAGTTCGTCGAACAGGGTGTTGATCGCCGGGTACGGCATGCGCTGGACAAGCTGCCCCAGCACGGGACCGAGGCCTTCGAGACGCTCGCGTATCGTCTCGTCCTCGCTCGCCGGCCCGCTCCAGCAGGTCAGTACCACGGCCACCGGCTGGCCGTGCCACCGCTCGGGCAGAAAGGGCAGCGGTGGCCCCAGGGTGATACCAAGGATCGCGCCCAAGGCCTCCGGCGCCTCGGCGATCAACTCTTGATAGCGGCGCAGCACGTCGCCCTCGAGGGGGTAGAAGGTCGGCCCGCCGAAGATGTCGGACACCTCGTGCAGCCGGTACTCGAAGCTGGTCACCACCCCGAAATTGCCACCGCCCCCGCGCAGCGCCCAGAACAGTTCCGGATGCCGTTCTTCGCTGCAGGTCAGCAAGCGGCCCTCGGCGGTGACCACATCCGCCGACAGCAGGTTGTCGCAGGCTAGCCCGCAACGGCGGGCAAGATAGCCCAGACCACCGCCCAGGGTCAGGCCGGCGATGCCGGTGGTGGAGACGATACCGCCGGTGGTCGCCAGGTCGAAGGCGGCGGTGGCGTGATTGAGATCCGCCCAGGTACAGCCTCCTTCGGCGTGAACCCGCCGCGCCTCGGGCTCGACGCGAATGCCGCGCATCCGGCCGAGGTCGAGCACCAGCCCGTCGTCGCAGGTGCCGAAACCGGGAACGCTGTGACCGCCACCGCGAACGGCAAGCGGCAGTTCATGCTGCCTGGCGAAGGCGACGCTGGTCATCACGTCCGCCACATCGGCGGCGCGGACGATCAGCGCCGGGCATCGATCGTGCATCGCGTTGTAGACCCGCCGTGCCTCGTCGTAGCGCGCATCATGGGGTTGGATCAGTTCGCCGCGCAGGCCCTCTGCGAAGGCCTGTATCGTCTCCGATGGCAGGGGGGCAGTCTGATCGGCTTGTCGATTGCTTGGCGTTGTCATGACACACCTCTGCTTGATGGCTTGTGGTTGTTTGGGTGACATTCACAACCTATATCAGGTGGGCGTCCTCGGGCCGTGACATGGGCGTGACATTTCATTTGGTCATGCAGGGCAGCGACATCTAGGCTGATCTTCAGGGGGTAGCCGTCATGTCAGCTCTGCAAGTCTCATTGCTCGGAGAGTTCGCCTGTCATGCCGCCGAGGGACGGCGACTCGGGTTTCCCACCCGCAAGGTCGAGGCGTTGCTTGCCTACCTGGCGATGGGTGCTGGCCGGTGGCATTTGCGTAGCAAGCTGGCGGGGCTGCTGTGGGAGGATATGCCCGAATCCCAGGCGCGTGCGAACCTGCGCAAGGCGCTCTCACGGCTCCAGCAGGCGTTGCCCCTGGAGGCACGAGAGTGCCTGATGATCAACTCCCGGGAGATCGGCCTGGAAGCCGGCGCAGCCGTGGTGGACGTGGAAGCGTTCGAACGCTGGCTGGCCGATGGCACGCCGGAGACGCTGGAGCAGGCACTTGCCTTGTATCGAGGACCGTTCCTGGAAGGCATGAACGATGCCGGAGAGGCCTTCGAGGATTGGTTGATGGCCCATCGCCTGCATCTGGACGAGGCGCTGCAGCAACTGATGCATCGACTGCTCGCGCATTACGTGGTTACCGGCGCCATCGATCCGGGTATCCAGCTCGCGCTACGCCTGCTGGCAATCGATCCATTGGACGAGGGCGTACAGCGTACCTTGATCCGTTTCTATCTCTACCAGGACCGCATCGGTACAGCCCTGGAACAGTATCGACGCTGTCGTCAACGGCTTGCCGACGAACTCGGCGTTGCCCCGGCACCGGAAACCGAGCGGTTGAAGGCCGAATTGCTGGCCCTGCTGCCCAGCGAGGCCGAAACGACGAACGATCTGGTCCGGGAGAGGGATGACCTGCCTGAACGCTCCACCGTCATCGAAGCCGCTGCCGCGACGCGTGCTCGACACCGTGCCACGGATGCCGCTTATCCTGCCCTGGCGGTGCTGGCGTTTCGCCCTGACGAAACGGCTGGCCTGCATTGCCACCTCGGCGTCGGCCTGGCGGAGGATATCGCCACCGAGCTGGGCCGCTTTCGCGAACTTGTCGTGATCGCTCCCGCCAGTGCCCTGGCATATCGGGATGCGCCAGCCACACCGGCGCAAATCGGCATCGAACTCGGGGTGGACTATCTTCTCGAGGGACAGTTCCGACGCCGGGGGGACGCACTCCGGCTCACCGCTCGTCTGCTGCAGGCCGCCAGCGCCCGCCAGGTATGGGCCGAACGCTACGACTGCGGCTTCGACGAGATAGTCGCCGTGCAGGACGATATCGCCTCACAGATCGTCGGCAACCTGATCGGACGGATCGAGGACGACCGGCTGGAGGCGATGCGGCGCAAGCCACCCCAGGACTGGCATGCCTATGATCTCTGGCTGCGTGGGTGGAGCGCCCTGCGGCGCCCCGATCTAGCCGCCATACACGAGGCGCGGCGCTACTTCCAGCAGGCGCTGGCCAGGGACCCCCGGTTCGCTCGGGCCTATGTCGGCCTTGCCCTTGCCCATCTCAATGAATGGGCGTGCTTTTCCTGGAATCACTGGGCCTTTCTCCGCCAGGAAACACTGGAATTCGCTCGCCAGGCCGTCGCCCTGGATGAGCACGATCACCGCGCCCACTGCATGCTGGGTCTGGCCGAGCTGTACAGTCGACGCTATGACAGCGCCAACCGAGAGCTTTCGCTGGCGCTGACACTCAACCCCAACGATGCTGACGTGCTCGCCCATGCCTCCTTTGCCCTGGCCTTGATCGGCGAGCCCGCACGGGGGGTGGAGGCGGCTCGCAAGGCGCTGCGCCTGGCCCCCTATCGCCCCGAGTGGCATGCCGGCATGACCGGCATCGCCTTCTTCAGTGCCCGTCACTACCAGGAAGCCATCGATATCATGGCTTCCGCTCCCCAGGCCTTCTGCAACACACCGGCCGTTATCGCCGCGGCTCATGCCCATCTCGGCCAGCCGGAACGGGCGGTCAGCCACCGAGACACCGTCTATCGCCACTATCGCTACCAATTGGCCCGAGGCGCCTTCCCGAAGCACATGAGTTGCCTCGACTGGCTGCTCGCCCTGGATCCTTACCGGCACGATGCCGATAGGACCCACTACCTTGATGGGTTGCGCCGCGCGGGTTTCGCGTAGCGGGATGAGAGGCTGCATCTGTCATGACGCGATCGCCTCGACCGCCGGCAGGGGCGCTGACTACACTCAAGGATGATCATTACGCTGCGACCGTCGACCCGCCAGGAGATGCTCATGACCTCCAGCGCTATCGCTCTGCAAGCCGCCGGGGCCGAACTCGAGGGTGAACTGATCCTACCGTACACGCCCTTGGGCATCGTGGTCTTTGCTCATGGCAGCGGCAGTAGCCGATTCAGCACGCGCAATCAGCAAGTGGCCCACAACCTGAGCGAGCAGGGCTTCGCCACGCTGCTGTTCGACCTGCTGACTGCCGAGGAGAACCGGATCGACGAGCGCACCCGTGAATTGCGCTTCGACATCGAGTTGATCGGTCGACGCATGACAGGCGCGGTGGATTGGGTTGCCCAGGCTCCCGAGACGCGTGACCTGGCCATCGGGCTGTTCGGTGCCAGCACCGGAGCGGCGGCGGCCTTGATCGCGGCCGCCGAGCGTCCCGACGCGGTTCGGGCGGTGGTCTCGCGAGGTGGGCGGCCGGACCTGGCAGGGGAGGCCTTGCCTGGGGTCAAGGCACCGACGCTATTGCTGGTGGGGGGCCAGGACACCCAGGTGATCGAGCTCAACCGGCAGGCCGAGGCGCGCCTGCATGCGCCCTGCGAGTTGCGCATCGTGCCCGGCGCCTCTCACCTGTTCGAGGAGCCGGGCACGCTGGAGGCAGTGCAGTCCCACGCCGGCCACTGGTTTCGCGAGCATTTCCGGTATGCCGAATAAAGGAGAGAGATCATGAACAAGGTCTGCGCCGTCGTCGGTATCGGCCCGGGCAACGGCCTGGCGCTGGTGCGTCGTTTCACCCGGGAAGGCTATCAGGTGGCGATGCTGTCGAGAGATGTCGATCGCCTGGAGGTGCTGGAAGGCGAATACCCCGGCGCCTACGCCTATCGCTACGATGCCACCGATGGTGAGCGCGCGGGCGAAGTCTTTGCGCGGATTCGCGAGCGGCTTGGGCCGATTTCGGTATTGCTCTACAACGCCGGCGCCGGGGTGTTCAAGAGCGCCGAAGAAGCGTCGCTCCAGGAGTTCGAGGATACCTGGCGGGTCAACTGCTATGGCCTGGCGGCGACGACCCAGGCCGTGCTCGACCAGCTGCGCGAGCATGATCAGGCGAGTCTGGTCGTCATCGGCGCCTCGGCCGCGCTGCGCGGTCGCGCCGGCACGGCGCCCTTCGCCTCGGCCAAGGCGGCACAGCGCAGCCTGGCGCAATCGCTGGCGCGCCAGCTGGGCCCTGAAAACATCCATGTCGCCTATGTGGTGATCGACGGCGTCGTCGACCTGCCGCGTACCCGCAGGGCGATGCCCGACAAGTCTGACGATTTCTTTCTCGACGCCGACGCCATCGCCGACAGCGTCTGGTTCCTCACACGCCAGCAACGCTCCGCCTGGACCTTCGAGCTCGATTTGCGCCCCTTCGGTGAAAGCTGGTAGTAGCTGGGGGTTATGCCGATAGCCGAACCTCGCGAACTCATGCAGGAGTACTCGTGCCATCGCGCCTGCCGCTCTGGATCAAGCTGGTTTTCACGCTCTGGGTCGCCGTCTGGGCGACCAGCTATTTCGTCAAGCTGGGGTGGCAGAACTTCCTCTGGCTGTGTGACCTGGCCAGCTTCCTGATCCTCGTCGCCCTGTGGTGCGAGAATCGTCTGCTGATGTCCGCCCAGCTGCTCGCGGTATTCGTGGTCGGGGTGTTCTGGGCGCTGGATGTCGGCAGTGCCTTGTTGATCGGCGTGCACCCGATCGGCGGTACCGAGTACATGTTCAATGCCGAGATGCCGCTCTATTTTCGTCTGCTCTCGCTGTTTCACCTGTTCCTGCCGCTGGTGGCCGCCTATGGCGTGTGGAAGCTGGGTTACGACCGTCGTGGCCTGTGGCTGCAGACGGCGCTGACCTGGATCGTGCTGCCGCTTTCCCTGGCCTTCACCGAACCGGAGCGCAACATCAACTGGGTACAGGGGCCTTTCGGTCGCCCCCAGGAGACCCTCGACCCGCTGATGTACCTGCTGGGGCTGATGCTGATCTGGCCGATCGCCTTGTACTTGCCCACCCATGGCCTGATGATGCTGAAGCGATTCTTGCCCGGCCGCCGCCCTCGATGACCGATTCCTGCACCACGCCGTTCTCGCATATCGTCGGTTTCGACGACTGTCCCTTTTCCCGCGACCATCGCGGCGACGTCAGCATCGTCGGCGCGATCTATTCCGGTCCGCGCCTGGAGGGCGTCGTCTCCGGCAAGGTGCGCCGCGATGGCGACGACAGTACACGAGAACTGACCCGCCTGGTGAAGGAGTCCAAGTTTGCCGGGCATCTTCAGCTCGTGCTGCTGCAGGGCATCGCCCTGGCAGGGTTCAACGTCGTCGATGTCGAACGACTGCACGAGGCGCTGGGCATCCCGGTGCTGGTGGTCGCCCGTCATGCCCCTCGGCGCGAGGCCATGCGCCGCGCGTTGCTCGAGCATATTCCCGACGGTGCGCGCAAATGGGCGCTGGTCGAGCGGCTCGGGCCGATGGAGCCGCTGGCCGGCGTGTACGTCCAGCGCCGGGGGCTCGATCGCGACGAGGCCGGCGCGGTGATACGTGCCACGGCGATCAACGGCGCGATTCCCGAGCCGTTGCGCACGGCCCACCTGATCGCCGGCGGCGTGGGTGCCGGAGAGAGTTCGGGGCGGACCTGAGGAGTCACTCCAGAGTAGGACGAAAAGATGCCACCGTTCATGACCCGGCGGCTGCCTCTTGGCATAATGGCGCAGTTGCACAAGGCGTTAACTAATCAAGGATGCAGCATGGCTCACCTGCGACGCATAGTGATGATTCACGGCCACCTCGAGGGCGTGGTAGAACTCAGTGTGGAAGGCCACACCAACATCTGTGGCACCAATGCGTCGGGCAAGACCACCCTGCAGCGTCTGGTGCCGGTGTTCTATGGCGAGCAGCCCAACAAGGTGGTGCCGAAGACCCGGCTCAAGTTCGACGCCTTCTATCTACCGCACCGCAACAGCTATCTCGTCTACGAGTACCGCCGCGAAGGAGACGACATCTGCCAGGCGGTGCTGACACGCAAGAGCGATGGTGGCGTCGAGTATCGCTTCGTCGGGGCCCCCTACCGTCCCGAGGACTACCTCGTGGAGAGCGAGGTCGGCGTCACCGCCCTGGACTACGCCCAGTGGGCCAACGGCCTGCGCCGTCAGGGCATCTCGATCTCCAACAAGCTGGGCGCCACCTCGGAATACCGCGCGGTGATCCAGAATGATTTCTCTCAAAATCAAGGCAATCGACGCGAGGCGTTGCAACTGCGTCAGTATGCCGCCCGCTATAGCCTGGTGCGCCCCGGGCAGCGCATCCGCCATATGGAGAAGCTGGTCTCGGCGGTGCACGCCAAGGAGGGCAAGATGGACACCCTCAAGACCATGCTGGCGGCGATCTTCGAGGACGACGGCGTCGAGCTGCCGGTGACCCGTATCCGCAACACCAAGGCGCGGGAGTGGATCGACCGCATGCGTCAGTCGATGCGCCTGGAGCCCCTGCAGCGCTCGCTTTCTGCCCTGAAGAGCCTCGATCGCGAGATCGCTGACATCGAGACCGCACTATGGCAGCTGCGTCCCCAGCTCGAGGCCGACCGCCACCGCGCCGATCGCGAGAGCGCAGACCTCGAGGCGCAGATCCAGAACCGGCAGCGTGCCTTCCAGGCACGGGAGGAGGCCTATCACGAACATGGTCAGGTGCTCAACGAGAGGCTCAGCGAGCTCGACAGCGAGCTGAGCAAGGCGCGAGCCGACCTCGACGACCTGCAGCGCCGGTTCGAGGCCTTCGAAGAGGCCGATATGCCGGGCCTCGAACAGGATCTCGAGGCGCTGCCCCAATGGCGCGACCAGCAGCAACAACTGCGCGACCACCTGGAACTGATGCAGCAGGCGGTGAAGGAGAGCAGGGCCAAGTTGGAGGCGCGTCTGGTGGAGCTGGGCGATCTTCTCGAGCAGCGTCGTGATGAGCTCCAGGCGCTGATCGATGCGCTGGGCGAGGAAAAGGAAGCCTGTCGCGACCAGCAGAACGAGGCCGAGAGTCGCCTGGACGCGGACTACCAGGCTCGCCGCCAGGCCCTGGAGGACGACTTTCGCACCCGCCTGGATCAGATCACCGCTCGGCTATCCGAGCTCAGGGCGCAGCTTTCCCATGGTGCCCAGACCCCGGAGGAGACCCGCGAGGCGGAGCAGGCCCAGGCCCGGGTCGACCAGGCCCAGAGCGAACAGGGTGCTGCTTCCGCCGCGATGGAGAGCGTGCGAGCCGAACTCGATGAGCGCAGGCAGGAACGCGAGGCCGCCGAGCGCGAGCTGGAAAGAGCCCGAGCGCAGCGTTCCCGGGCCGAGGCGCATCGCGACGCCCTGCTGATCCAGCGCGATCCCGCCCAGGGCAGCCTGCGCCACTTCCTGCGCCACCATCGGCCGGGGTGGGAGCAGGGCTTGGGCAAGGTGATCGCTCCCGAACTCCTCGAGCGTCGCGACCTGGCGCCCCAGCT
Organism: Modicisalibacter ilicicola DSM 19980; assembly: GCF_900128925.1. GTDB lineage: Bacteria > Pseudomonadota > Gammaproteobacteria > Pseudomonadales > Halomonadaceae > Modicisalibacter > Modicisalibacter ilicicola. The sequence goes on along the minus strand of NZ_FQUJ01000012.1, from coordinate 92,597 downwards.
CAACGAGGACGCCAGCGATGACCTCTATGGGCTGGCGTTGGACCTGGCCGCCATCGCGCTGCCCGACCATGCCCAGGATGAGGCCAGCCTGCTGGCCGAGATCGAGGCCGCCGACGAGGCACTGGGCGAGGCCCAGGAGGCAGAGAAGGGCGCCGAGAAGAGACTCCGCGCCTGCCACCACGGGGTACAGGAGAGCGATGCACGTCTCGACCGCGCCAGGGGCATTCGTCGTCGCGCCGCCGAGGAGGTCGATTATGCCCTGCAGGCGCGCAGCCAGTGCCAGCAGCGCCACGCCGCCGCGCAGAAGGCGCGTCAGGCCGCCTGCCGCGAGGCGCTCGAAGAGCAGGAGGCCGCGCAGCAGGCGCTGCGCGACGAACGGCGCCAGGCCCTGGAGTCCCTGGCCGACGGCCACCGTGCCCAGCGCCTGGAACTGTCCGCCGACTTCCAGGGACGGCTGGCCGGCGTCGACCAGCAGATCGCCCAGCACCGCCGCCAGCTGGACGACCACAAGGCGGAGAACCGCCGCCAGCGCGACGAGCTGCAGGCCGCCTTCGACCGCGAGCTGGCCGAGCAGGGCGTCGACCCGGTCACCGTCCGCGAGACCCGCTCACGCCTGGAGGCACTGGCCAGACGCATTCGCCAGACTACCGAGCGCGAGGATGAACTGAGGGAATACCGTCACTTCATGCGGGTGGAGTGGGGGGAGCGCAAGCCGCGCCTGGTGGAGAGGGAAGCCGAGCTCTCCCGCGAGCATCAGGCCGCCGAACGCGAGCGCGAACAGCACAAGGCCGACTTCCGGACGGCCAGCCAGGAACACCAGGCCACGATCCGTGACCTCAAGGCCAGGCGCGACGCCGAGCAGGCGCTGGTCGAGACGCTCGCCCCGCTGCTCTCAAAGCTCGAGGCCCTGAGCCTCGAGCCCGCCCCGGGGCCCCGTGGCGAGGCCCCAGGGGACGCCAGCGAGCGCATCGAACGTACCCGCCAGGGGCTGGCCGACCACGCCCGGCGCCTGGACGAGCTGCGCCGCGGCTGCGAGAAGATCGAGTCCGAGTTGATCAAGGGGGCCAGCGCCGATTTCCGCGACATGCTCGAGGCCGAGCGCGCCAAGCTCGAGGGCGAGAGCCCACGCCGGCTGCTGCCGGTGATCGCCGACATGCTCCAGCTGCTCGAGGGGCAACAGCAGCAGCTGCTGCAGGAGGGGCGCAACCTGAGCGACGACCTCGACAAGTTCTTCACCGTGTTCCGCGACCTCAACCGGCGCATCAACGCCCAGAGCCGACGGCTCTCCGACGAGGTGGCCGACGACCTGCGCCTGGAGGGCATCGGCCGCGCCGAGGTCAAGATCCAGTCGACCATCGACGAGCTCGGCTTCTGGGAGCCGCTCAAGCGCTTCGCCCAGCGTTACCGCGAATGGCGCGACTCCGGCCAGCCGCTGCCCGGCGACGACTACCTCGATGCCCTGGCCGATGTAGTGGAGCTGTTGCGCAGTGATCAGCAGTACAGCTTCGAGAGCCTCCTGCGCCTGGAGCTGCATCTCAACGAGGGCGGCACGGATCTGATCATCAGGAACGACCGCCAGCTGCTGGAGTCCTCCAGCCACGGCATGGCCTACCTGATCCTGTGCAAGTTTTTGCTCGCCTTCACCCGACTGCTGCGTGGCCAGGCCGAGGTGGCCATCCACTGGCCCATCGACGAGATCGGCACCCTGGCCTATCACAACGTCGAGAAGCTGTTCGACGCCTGCGACAACAACCGCATCCATATCGTCGGCGCCTTTCCCAACCCGGAGTCGGATGTGCTGCTGCTGTTCCACAACCGCTACCTGATCGACCGCGACGAGGCGGCGCCCGGCACGCGACGCCTCAAGCGCATCGAACCGCGCCTGAGCCGCCTGGCCCAGCGCCTGCAGGCCCGCGCCGAGGAGGTCGCCTCATGAGCGAGCGCTCGATGACCGAACATGGCCCCCTGCTCGAACGCCTGCTGGCCGGCGAGTTCATCTGCGCAGTGAGCGACGAGAGTGCCTTCCGCCGCCTCCAGGACGACGAGGTTCGCGAGCAGCTCGATACCTACCTGCGCCCGCTCAACCGTCGCCTGGCCTCCAACGACGAGAACAGCGTCTATTTCCTGGCCTGGCGTCATCTCGACGAGGGGGCTCGCGAGCAGCTCTCGCGGCAGCTGGCGGACACCGTCAACAGCCTGCTGCCGATGCTGGAGTGGCTGCAGCTGGTGCAGGAGACGCTGGGCCGCGACGGCCTGGCCGCCCCCGGTGACGTGCTCAAGCCCGCCGACTTCAGCTCGCGCTGCGAGGACAACCAGGGCCTGCGCGAGCGGCTCGAACGCCTGGCCACCGACCCCTTCTTCGGCTCCCAGAGCGACCAGCTCGACGCCCAGCTCAAGCAGGTCTTCAAGCGTCTGAAGGAGCACGGCTACCTGCTCCAGCCCCACGCCGACCGCCAGTACTTCGTGGTCACCGCCAAGATCGACTACCTGGTCGACCTGGCGCGTTTCATCCGCGACGAGGAGAACCTGCCCGTGGATGAGCAGGCCCCGGCCAGCCAGGAGAGCCTGCTGTGAGCGCAAGCGATCCCCACGCGCTGGAGAGTCGCCTGATCGGCACCGGCGTCGAGCGCCTGGCGCTGCTTGGCAAGCACGCCGAGGCGTTGATGGCCGGCTACGCCAGGGACGAGGTGCCCTTGGAGGGGCTCAGCACCACCGCACTCAATCGCCTGCTGGCGGCGCGCATTCTGTGGCGGCCGGACGAGCAGGGCGGGGTCAAGCTCGCTCCCAAGGTGCGCGAGCTGATCGCCGAGATGCTCGCCGACGAGACCCGGCGCCACGTCAACGCCGACGTGGCCGAGACCCTGGAGCTTGCACGCACCCTGGTGCAGAGCTACCGCGAGGCCCGCGACGCCGGCGAGTACTGGCGCCAGGAACAGCTGCTGCTGCGCCTGCGCCAGGAGGTGGATGATCTCAACGGCCGCTTCGCCGACGCCATCGACAGCCTGTGGCGGCGCCTCAACAGCGACTTCGGTTTCGTCAGCCGCCTGGGCGACAAGATTCGCGAGAACGAGCGCGCCCAGAAGCAGATCGTGCGCCTGCTCGACGGCCTGGAACTGATCGATTTCCATGAGCTGATCGAGCTGGTGGGCAGCGATGGTGCCCTGCGCAAGCTGCTGGTCAGTGGCCTGCAGCACCAGCTCACCCAGCATTACACCAGCCTGCGCGAGGTGCAGCGGCGCATGGTCGAGCTGATGGCGCGATTCCGTCAGCAGCAGTCGCGAAGCCGGCTGGTGGCCGGCATGGTCGGCTTCCTTCGTGAACATCCGAACTTCGTGCCCGGCAATTACGCCCGGCGCAGCGAGGTGCCGGCGCTGGTCAACCGCGCCGCCCCGCTGATTGCCGCTGGCGCCGCGGCCCTGGATCACCACCCCGATACGCGTGTGCTCACCGAGCTGCTGCACCAGCTGCCGCGGCCTGTCCATCGACCGGAACCGGTGACCGCTGCCGGCGCCGCCGCTCCCCAGGAAGACACGCTCGTCGCCGCGCGCCATCAGGCGCTCAAGGAGGACGTGGAGCGCTTCTATCTCTCGGTGGTCGATCGCGGCGGTGAGAGGCTCAGTGCCCTGGAGTACCTTCAGGAGGGCGAACTGGCCTGGGGCGAGGAAATCTGGCTCTTCCAAGTGATTGCCGAATTCCAGGGACTGCCCAGAGGCGAGCAGCGCGCCTTTCGCCTGAGCCAGCAGGAGAGCCAGGCCAGCCCCTTCAATCACCTGCGGTTGATCCATGATGTCAGCCTGGAGCTGAGGGCGGGGGCGTGAACCTTTCGTTGCGTGCTCGCCACCTGCTCCGCGACGCTGGCCAGGCGCTGCGTGGCGCTCCCTGCCTGGAGAAGCGCCGCGGCAAGGTGGTGAACGAGGTCGTGGCCTGGTGCCAGGCGCACGACATCGAGCTTGGCCCACGCCTCTCCCACGCTCGCCTGCAGCTTGACCGTGATCTGCTCACCCGGATCGACGAGACCCTGGCCGCGCTGGGCGAACCCGCCGTCGCGACGGAGCTCAGCGGCCTGACCACCGCCGAGCAGGCTCGCCTGGGTAACCGGGAGGTCAAGAGCGTCCGCGAGAAGCCTCGCGATCAACGCGTGCTTGCCAGCTTTCCTGCTGCCGAGCCGCGGCCGGGCCTGGCCAGCCGCCGCCGCGACTTCTTCGACCTCGACTGGCGCGACCTCGACCTCGATGCCTTCGACGTGCTGGTCCAGGTCGAGAATCTCGACGGCTTCTACGCCTTCGAGCCGACCACTCTGGCGCCGGCCAGCCGGCGCCGCCCGCTGGTGCTCTACCGCGGCGACCGCCACTATGGCGGCGCCTTCGCCAGGGTGGCCGAGGCCTGGGCAGAGAGTGCCAGGCCCCACCTCTATCTCGGTGACTTCGACGCCAAGGGAGTGAGCATCGCGCTCGCCGGCCGTGCCACCCATCTGCTGCTACCACCCCTCGAGGAACTTGCGGAGCGCGCCAACGCTATGCACCTGCCGCCTGAGCAACAAAGCTACCAGCCGGCTCTGCGGGACTACGCTGCCCGCCTGCCCGTTGGTCACGCGCTGGCCGACTACCTCGTCGTCCTGCTTGGCGAGCAGCGCGGCCTGCGTCAGCAGTGGTTTGGTGATCCACTGCAAGCACTGCCTCTGGGCGAATCCGGCAAGGCCTGTTCGTGGCACCAGCGGTAAGGCCGTTCTTGATCGGCAGCTTGATCGGCGATCAGCGGGGCCAGGACGGCTGAGGTAGCGGCCGAGCTGGGACGGTTCCAGCGAGAATCTAGCGCGGCGCGTCGTATCGTCCGGAACGCTTCCTCGAATAGACGATCTGCCAGAGCTGAAGATCCCGGGCCCGGAAAGAGCCGGCGCACATGCTCAGATAGTAGCGGAACATGCGTCGGGTCTTCTCGTTGTAGTTGGCGGCGATTTCGTGCCAGTGCGCATCGAAGTTGGCGAGCCAGGCCATCAGGGTGCGATCGTAGTCGGCACCGAAGTTCTGCCAGTCCTCCATCAGCAGGTGGCCCTCGCTGGCCCGGGCGATGTGTACCGCCGAGGGCAGTATCCCGTTGGGAAAGATGTACTTGTTGATCCAGGGGTCGGCACTGATGTCCGAGGTGTTGGAGCCGATGGTATGCAGCACGAAATAGCCATGCTCGTCGAGCAGGTTGGCCACGGTATCGAAATAGGTGCGGTAGTTGCGGTGCCCGACGTGCTCGAACATGCCGATCGAGACCACGCGGTCGAAGTGGCCGCTCAGTTCACGGTAGTCCTCGAGCAGAATCTCCACCGGCAGCCCTGCGCAACGCTCCCGGGCGAAGGCGGCCTGTTCCCGGGAGATGGTGATGCCGGTGACTTGCGCGCCGTAGTGGCGGGCGGCGTGCTCGGCAAAGCTGCCCCAGCCGCAACCGATGTCCAGCACCTTCATGCCGGGTTCGATCTTCAACTTGCGGGCGGCCAGGTCGAGCTTGGCGACCTGGGCCGCGTGCAGCGTTTCGGCCTCCTTCCAGTAGCCGCAGGAGTAGCACATGGTGGGGTCGAGCATGCGCTGGAAGAGATCGTTGCCGAGATCGTAGTGCGCCTCGCCGACGATGTAGGCGCGGGCGCGGCTCTGCAGGTTGAAGAAGCCCGCCTGGAGCCGATACATCAAACGATGAGAGGCCGTCCGGGAGCGGGCGCCCAGGCCATGGCGCAGCAGGCGATAGGCAAGCTCGTCGATGCGCTCGCACTCCCACCAGCCTTCCATGTAGGACTCGCCCAGGCCTAGGGTGCCCTGATGCAGTACCCGGGAGAAGAAGTCGGGATGCAATACCCGAATGTCCCAGGGGTTGTCGCCGTTGATCGAGACGGTGGAGCCCTCCAGCAGTTGTTCGACGATGCGCCGGGCGCGGGTGTCGGGGAGGGCCACGGGGGCGATTCGAGTATCACTGGTCATGACGAACTCCGGATCAAATACAGATGGGTAAGATACGGGTTTCGCGCAAGGCATCCTTGCCGCTTTGCAACAACCTCTCGAGGTGGCTATTAGCCCATCGGTTCAATGGCTTGAAGCATATTTAGGATAGCGTAGCCCAGAAAGACGCGGTATGCCCCTCCCCGGGACAACGTACCATCACGCCCGAGGTTCGTCCGTCTCGGCCGGGCGAGAGGCAGAGTGTGCCGGGTCGGCAAGCGGTGTCAGCCATTGCGGGCAGCTTGCCAGCAGGTGGTCGGTCAGCGCCTCCAGCGTTTTTCCTCCCTGACGCCAATAGTGCCAATGGAGGGGTACGTCGATGAAGCACTCGGCGTCGAGATCGACCAGGGTGCCTTCCCGTAGTTCGCGCGTGACCTGCCTCTCGGGAATCAACCCGTAGCCCATGCCGGCCAGGGCGAGATGAATGAAGCCCTCGGAGGAGGGGCAGAGGTGATGGGGAAAGGGTGCCAGGTAGTCGCGCATCTCGAGATAACGATGCTGCAAGCGGTCGTCCGGGCCATAGACGATGGCCGGTGCCCGTCTCAGGGCCTCGACGGTCAACCCTTGGGGAAAGTGACGCTCGACATAGCCGGGGCTGGCCAGCGCCCGGTAGCGCATGCTGCCCAGTGGCTGGGCGCGTGCGCCCTGTACCGGCCGCGGCGTGGCACAGATGCAGCCGGCGACTTCGCCATCGCGCATGCGCCGGAGCGCCACGTCCTGATCCTCGACGACCAGGTCCAGCAGTACGTCCCGGCGGCGACAGAAGTCGCCGGTGACCGGTGCCCACCAGGTCGCCAGGCTATCGGCATTGATCGCCAGGCGCAGACGCTGTTCGCGTTCACCCAGGGCAGGGATCTGCTCGAGCAGATCGTGTTCCAGCAGATGCACCTGCTGCACATGATTGAGTAGACGCTGGCCGAGCGGGGTCGGCGACAACTTGGGCGTGCGTATCAGGACCGGCTGGCCGAGGCGTGCCTCCAGCAGCTTGATGCGCTGGGACACGGCCGATTGGGTCAGGCCCAGATGGCGAGCGCCACGCTCGAACCCCGAGTGATCGACCACGGCCGCCAGGGCTTGAAGAAGTTTGTAATCGAGCATCAGTAAGTCTAATCAGCTATTGCTTGAATTAATTTAATTTATCTCAGTTTTGCCCCTACTCTGCCACCTCATTGGTGTTCTTGTACTGCCTGGAGGAGCTAGCATGCTGATTTCCGCGTTCCATGGACTGGCGACCGGTGCCGGGTTGATCATCGCGATCGGCGCCCAGAACGCCTTCGTGCTGGGCCAGGGGCTGCGCCGGGAACACCCGTGGGTCGTGGCGGCGATCTGCGCACTCTGCGACTGGCTGCTGATCGGACTCGGCGTGCTGGGGCTGGGTCGCCTTATCGCCAGTCAGGAGGGGTTGATGCTGGCGGCGCGCCTCGGGGGTGCCGCTTTCCTGTTCTGGCAGGCGTGGCTGGCGCTGCGCCGCCTGTTGAAGGGTGACGCCCTGGCAGCGGGAACGGGCCTGAAGGGCTCGCTACGCGGTGTCGTGCTGGCGACCCTGGCCGTGACACTGCTCAATCCCCAGGTCTATCTGGACACCCTGATCATGCTCGGGGCGATCGGTGCGGTCCAGACCAGCCCCCTGGGGTTCTATCTGGGGGCGGCCGTCGCCTCCTTTGGCTGGTTCTTCGGCCTGGTGGCGGCCGCGGGCTGGCTCGCGCCGCGACTTGCCAGCCCGCTGGTATGGCGGGTCGTCGACGGGCTCATCGCCACCCTGTTGACCGCCGTCGCCCTGGGGTTGCTGGCGGGTATCTAGCCGATATGCACCTGGCCTTCGGCATACTTCACCCCATGCGGCTGACGGGTGGCGAGGAAGTAGCCCAGCGAGATCGGACCTGCCCGGCCGAGCAGCATGGCGACGATCAACGTGAACTGCCCGGGAAGCGAGAGCTCGTCGGTGATGCCCCGGGACAGGCCCACCGCCCCCGAGGCGGAGACCGCCTCGAAGGCCAGGTCGAGGAATTGCTTGCCCGGTTCGCTGATGGTCAGGACGAACAGGCAGGTAAAGGCCAGCAGCAGCACTGCCAGGGCCACGGCGACCGCCTTGAAGACGGTGCTGTCCGGGATCGCGCGGCCGAAGGCCGAGGGCTGAACGCTGCCTCGTATGAACGAACGCGCCACCAGCAGCAGGACCACGAGGGTGGTGACCTTGATGCCGCTGGCGGCGGAGCCTGGGCCCGCACCGATGAGCATCAGCAGCATGGTCAGCAGCGTGGTGGGCTCGCGAAGGGCCGCCGTGTCCAGCGTGTTGAGCCCGGCGGAACGTGGCGTGACGGCTTGGAAGAGGGCGGCCTGCAGGCGCACGCCGAGCCCTTCCAGGCCTCCCAGGGTCGTCGGGTTGTGCCATTCGAGCAGCAGGATGGCGAGGGTGCTCGCCAGGATCAGCCAGAAGGTGGCATGCAGCATGATGCGCGAGTGCAGCGACAGGCGGTGGCCCTTGAGCATGGCGCGCAGTTCGGCCACCACCACGAAACCCAGGCCGCCGGCGATGATCAGGGTGATGACGACAGCGTTGACCAGCGGGTCGGCGACCTGGGTGGTCAGGCTGTCGGTCCATAGGGTGAAGCCGGCGCCATTGAACCCCGAGATGGCGTGGAAGAGACTCAACCACAGCCCCCACCACACTCCATGCTCGGGTACCCAGGCGACGGCCAGCAGCATCATGCCCAGACTCTCTATCAGCAAGGTGAAGAGAATGACGGTGCGCACCAGGTGGCTCAGGTCGCGAAAGGAGGTGTGATTGAAGTTTTCGCGAATCAGGTTCTGATGCTGGAGCGGCACGCGCATGCCCATCAGCATCAGGGTCAGGGCGGTGAAGGTCATGAATCCCAGCCCGCCGAGCTGGAAAAGGCACAGCAATATGATCTGCCCGACCAGCGTCAGCTCCGAGGTGTCGATGACGGTCAGGCCGGTGACCGTGACGGCGGACGTGGCGGTGAACAGGGCCTCGTGCCAGCTCAGGGGCTCATAGGCCGAGATCGGCAGCAGAAGCAGCAGGGTGCCCAGGGCGCTGAGCAGGCCGAACCCGAGCAGCAGCAGTTCCGGGGGCGAGAGCCGGATGACCCGCCCATGGGGCATGGAGCGCATGGGCCTGGAGAGGCGTCGCCGCAACCCCATCGTCACCGGTATCCTTGCGGGTCAGAGTGTATCAAAGCTTCTTGCCCAGCTTGCGCAGGTCGTCGAGTTCGCCCATGAGTATCAGGTTGTCCTTTTCCTCCAGGCGCGTGTCGGCGGAAGGGGACCGGATGATTTCGCGGCGACGCTTGATGGCAATGAGCGACAGGCTGCCCTCGTCGAGGTCCAGATCCGCGACCGTGGCACAGTTCTCGCACATGCGTTCGGTGGTCTGCAGTTCCACGACGAACTGGTGATCGCCCAGGTCGATGAAGTCGACCATGGCATGATAGTGCAGGCTTTCCGCCACTCGTATGCCGGTATCGTATTCCGGGTAGACGACGTGTCGGGCACCGAGATGCCGAAGTAGCCGATAATGGGTATCCGAGTGGGCCTTGACCCATATCTCGCGGATGCCCAGCTCCCGAAGTAGCAGCGTGCAGGTCATGCTGGCTTCGATATTGTCATCGACGTCGATGATGACAGCATCGTATTCGTCCAGTGACAGTTCCGCGAGGGTCTGCTCGTCGGTAATGTCGGCGACCAGCGCATGGGTCAGAAGGTCCGAGAGCGCGTTGACCCGGGCTTCGTCATGATCGATTCCCAGCACGTCGTCATTCTGGCGACGCAGCTCCTGAGCGACGGTGACGCCGAAGTAGCCCAAGCCTAGAATGGCGAACTGCCGTGACATAGAACCACTCCCTGTCGATGCGAACGGCCGGTTGCCTGCGGAACGCTGGGCATCCTGAACAACACGGTATCATAGGCCGCTGACACAAGAATGACGTTTTCGAAGGTTGATGTCGCGTCGATGGCACCAGGGTCGATCCATTCGCGACGAATGGCGGAATGACGCTACAATCCCCGGGCCAAATGGCCGGTCGAGCCTCGTCGTCCGGCAGGGCTCAACGATCCTTCCACCAAGGTGCTTCATGACAGCAAGAGAAAAGCCCAAGACACTGTGGGTTGGCCGCTGGGGTTTCATTCTGGCGGCGACGGGTTCCGCCGTCGGGCTGGGCAACATCTGGAAATTCCCCTACATGACCGGCGAGTATGGCGGGGGTGCCTTCGTGCTGGTCTACCTGGCCTGTATCCTGGCCATCGGCATTCCCATCATGATGGCCGAGATCAGCTTCGGGCGTCGCGGTCGCGGCAGCCCCATCGATGCCATCCGGCGTCTGGCCCAGGAGTCGGGGCGGAGTGCGCTCTGGTCGCTGTTCGGGTGGATGGCGATGCTCTGCGGCTTCATGATCCTGTCGTTCTACGTGGTCGTCGCCGGCTGGTCGGTGGCCTATCTATGGAAAGCCGTGAGCGGCGGTCTCTCGGGCTCCAGTGTCGAGGAGATGGCGGCGATCTTCGGCGCCAACAACGCCAACCCCTGGAGCCTCGGTTTCTGGAGCACCCTGGTGACCCTGGCCACCATGCTCATCGTCGGCAAGGGCGTGCAGGAAGGCATCGAGAAGAGCGTGCGCTGGATGATGCCCGGCATGGTCCTCATTCTTGGCATCATGATCGTCTATGGCGTGTTTTCCGGGGGTTTCGGCGAGGCCATGAGCTTCCTGTTCGCCTTCGAACTCGGCAACCTTTCCAGCGAAGGCCTGCTGGCGGCCATGGGTCAGGCCTTCTTCACCCTGTCTCTGGCATCCGGGGCGATCCTTACCTACGGTTCCTACCTGCCCGATGACAAGTCCATCGCGCGCACCACCTTCAGTGTCGCGCTCTTCGACACCCTGGTGGCCCTGATGGCCGGTCTGGCGATCTTCCCGGTCATTTTCGCCAGTGGCATGGATCCGGACAGCGGCCCGGGCCTGATCTTCATGAGCCTGCCCCTGGCCTTCCAGCAGATGCCGCTGGGCACGCTGCTCGAGATCGCCTTCTTCTTCATGCTGACCCTGGCTGCCCTGACCTCGGCGATCTCGATGATCGAGGCGACGGTGGCCTGGTTGAATCAGAGCAGGGGCGTTTCCCGGGCCAAGGCGTCCTGGGGGACGGGTATCCTGCTGTGGATCGTCAGCACCCTGGCCATGCTCTCGTTCAATGTTGGTGCCGACTGGACCCTGGCAGGAAAGCACTTCTTCGACTGGCTGGACTACCTGACCTCACGCTGGATGATGCCTCTGGGCGGGCTGGGCATGGCCCTGATGGCCGGTTTCGTGCTGCGCAACGAGATCTTCCGCTCCGAACTCGGCCTGTCTCGTACCCAGCATGCCCTCTGGCTGTTCATGGTCCGCTACGTCAGTCCGCTGGGCATCCTGCTGATCTTCATCGATGCTCTAGGGGTGATGGCGCTCGATCTGGGCAGTCAATGGCCCTGGCTGTTGGCTGTGCTGGTCGCTATCACTGTGATGGGTGAGCTGATCAGTCCACGCCTCAGGCGGCAACTGGCATCCTGAGACTTCGTCGTCGTTGAGCCCCGCCGGCATCGGCGGGGCTCTCAGTCGGTGCTCACGTCGCGAAAGCGTGCATTGACGAAGCAGTAGATGCCGTAGCCGACCAGCCCTAGCGCGACGATGCCCAGCAACCAGGGGCCGAAGGGTTGGCGGGCCAGGGTATTGAGCGCGCCTCCCAGCCCCTGGGCCTCGCTGGGATCGGTCTGCCAGGCGGCGATGCACAGGAAGCCGCCGATGATCATGAAGACCACGCCCCGGGCCGATAGCCCCCAGCGCGTGGCACCCTCGGCCAGCTTGCGCTGGGTCTGGTTCATGTCGATCATGTGCCAGTTCTTGAGATAGGAGCGTTTCACGGCCCGCACGATCTGACGGATGCCCACGCCGATGAATATCACGCCCACGGCGAATACCAGGTAGATGCCGCCGGGGTTGCTCATCAGCCTGGCGGTACGATCCTGGGTCGACTCGCCGTCTCCCGAGGATGCTCCCACATTGAGCAGCAGATCGATGCAGTAGACGCCAAGGCCGGCGTAGATCACGCCGCTGATGACGAAGCCCAGCCGCGTTGCAATACCCTTGAAGCCACTGCCGGCATCCTCGGTATCGAAAAAGGCCTGAATGACCCTCCAGAGGGTGTAGGCGAACAGGCCGAAAGCCATCAGGCCCAGCATGGTGCTTCCGAAAGGTTGGCCGGCAATCTGGGTGATTGCCTCCTTGGTGCCGATGTTCTTGCCACCGAGCCCGAAGGCAGCCATCGAGGCTAGCACCCCGATGATCAGGTAGACGATTCCCTTGGCCGCGTAACCGCAGCGGGCAATGACCGCGACGGCATGTTCGATGGTGGCATTGGCGTGTTTCACGTGTGCTCCAGCGTGACGGGGTTCCCTTACGGCCATGGCCGTGGCATGACCGGTGTCGGCAAGACGGCGCGTGCGATCCCTGCTCGTTTTCCAGCATGCCATTGAAGAATAGACAATGGCTACCTTGGCGCCAGCCTCGCAATGGAGGGAGCGATCGTCTTGCCATCCTGCGACTGTGGTGCGTCAGCAGCGAAAACGGGCAAGCAGAGGCGTTGTCTTGCTGGATCGAGTGAGGATGTGGAGTCAAGTATAGGGTCGTCCCATCGGACCGGTCTTGGCGACGCAATGCTTGATCTGGATCATTCTGAACGAGGCTGAATCGGGGTGAAAAACGAGAGAGATTGTTGAGCTATTTATGTGTTTATTTTTTTCATTAATTTGCAATTAAGCGCCTTTGTGCATGAAAACGATGCCGAAGAAGTGATATTGCGAGGGACGGGGTAGAGAAGAATTTGTCAAGGTGAATCAGGACCAATCGGTTAAAGCGACAGCATTATATTTTTGGTTAATACGTGTAACCGCCGCATGAATTGCATCGTTACCCGGTTTTTCTATACCGCTGGCTTGGATACCCTGATGGCCAATAAGCGGGCGCAAGATCTCGCATAATCAGGGGTTCGAGTCACAGGGTCACAACGATGAAGCTTGTATTGTTTATGGGGGTGATAGTGGCCGCACTCGGTGCTGTCGTGATCATCTTGGATCCTACTGCAGAAGCCACCATACCGTTGACTCCGCAGCAGGAAAGATATTGCAAGGCGGTGGAGGAGTGGCGCATGCAGGAGCTTTTCGATGCACCCGAGTTCTCGAGAACAGGGCATCCGGATCATAGAAACGTGTATGATGAGTGGTGTCGCTGAGAGAAGGGTGTCTTTCGGATAGCCAACGGACCACCGTGAAGGGGAAACAAGCTGGTGCGGATGGGGAGACTCGAACTCCCACGCCTTGCGGCACCAGGACCTAAACCTGGCGTGTCTACCAATTCCACCACATCCGCTTCGGGCAGGAACCGGAAGTATTGTACGGACGCCATTGGCCAAGTCAATTGCCAAGGGTGTCTGACGCAAAGAGGTGCCATCTCCCACCATGACAACTCTGGCATCGTGTCTTGGCAAGGCTCGTTCTCTCGCTGAAAAGGGTGGCCGCCGTGCGGATGGCGTGTTGCAGCGTGCCTTGCCAGGACCTTGCATCTTCTGTCTCGCCCCCGCCCTGCGTCACAAACCGTGGTGTGCCAGCTGCTTCCTGTCGCTGCCCTGGAACCATGAGCCGTGTCGGCACTGTGCGGCACCCCTGCCGGAAGGTGCCTACCCGCTATGCGGTCCATGCCTGAAAGCACCTCCAGCCTTCGATCGCGCACGGGTCGGATTGCGCTACGAGGGAGAAATCGCGCAGCTGATGCAGCGCTTCAAGTTCGCGGGGGAGCCGCGGGCCGGGAAGGTGTTGGTCGCATTGCTGGGCGAGTCGCTGGATCTTCAGCGCGGTGCACCGCTTCCAGGGGCGTTGCTTGCGCTGCCGCGACATCCGGAACGCGCCCGGGAACAGGGTTTCGATCCAGCGGCCTGGCTGACGCGCCAATTGGCGCGACGACTCGAGATACCCTGCATCAACGCTCGGCGCATCCGCCCCACCCAGACGCAACGCGGGCTCGATCGTCGGGCGCGTCGGGGCAACGTGCGAGATGCTTTCCGGGTCGATGCTCTGCTGCCACCGCAGGTGGCCGTGGTGGACGATATCATGACCACCGGCGCTTCGCTGGAGGCGCTGGCCAAATCCTGCCGCGACGCCGGTGCCAGGCAGGTGGAGGCCTGGGCGGTGGCGCGAACGCCACTCTGGCACTCCTGATCTGGTAGCATGGGCCCTTTTCGATGAAGGACCCTTCATGGCTGATACTCTCCATCCCTTCGAAAGCCTGACCCCCGGGCGTATCGTCGACGCGGTCGAGAGCCTCGGCTTCCGGCTTTCCGGTGAACCCTTTGCCTTGAACAGCTACGAGAACCGGGTTTTCCTGATCAGTGACGAGGATCGCCGGCGCTGGGTGGCGAAGTTCTACCGGCCCGAACGCTGGAGCGAGGCACAACTGCGCGAGGAGCATGCTTTTCTTGCCGAACTGGCGGCGGGAGGCGTACGTGTCTGCGCCCCCTGGCGGGATAGCCAGGGCGAGAGCTTGCACGTGGCGCATGGTTTTCGCTACGCCCTGTTTCCTCACGTGCCCGGGCAGGCGCCGGAGTTGGAGGACCCCAGCCATCTGTTCGCTCTCGGCGCGCTGATCGGCCGCCTGCATGCGCTATCGAGTCAGCGCGCGTTCGCTTCGCGACCCAGTCTGGAGCCGGTCCAGATGGCCGCGGCCAGTCGGGAGCGCGTGCTTGCCGGCACCTGGCTCAATCGCCGTCAGCGCCACGCCTATGAACGGGTAAGCGAATCGCTTCAGGGCTTGCTGGCAAGACAGGCCTGGCCCGCTCAGGCATCCATTCGCGTGCATGGGGATTGCCACCTGGGCAATATCCTGGGGCGGGGCGACGATTTCACCCTGGTGGACTTCGACGATTGCCTCATGGCGCCGGCCGTTCAGGACCTGTGGATGATGCTCACGGCGCAGAATGAGCAGGAGCTGAACATGCAGCTCAGCGAGCTGCTCGAGGGTTACGAGGAGGCGATGCCCTTCGACCGCCGCCAGCTCGACTGGATCGAGCCGTTGCGCACCTTGCGTTTGATGCGTTATAGCGCCTGGCTGGTGGCACGCTGGCAGGACCCGGCCTTCCCGCGGGCCTTCCCCTGGGTCGCCGGCGAGGATTACTGGGACCAGCATATCCGCATACTGGAACAGCAGCGGCTGATACTGGACAAGGGGCAGCGCTGGCTGGCCTGATGCCCGGGAGGGAGGGCAGCGTTGCCAGGCCACCCTCCGGCTGGGGTGTTACCGGGTATCGCCGCCCGGTTCGGAGCCTTCGGCGGGGGCCGCATTGGCGTTGCCGTCGTCGTCGGCCTGGCGGCGCTGCCGGTTGAGTTCTTCCGAGGGGTTCGCCTGGGCGGTAAGCCGGGTAGTCTCGCCGATGCTCAACTGGAAATGATGGGCAGGTTCGATCACTGCCTTGACGCATTGACCGTTCTGCTTGTTCGTGCAGACGTCCAGGCCGAAGCCGCCGTCGCGTTCGAAGGCAGCGGCCGACAGCTCGCCACTGTAGATTTCGGGAGAATCGTCCTCGGCTTCGATGCAGGTGACCGACTGCGTGGTCAGGCGCACCCGCTGGTCATCGAGTTGCGCGTTGGCGGTGATCAGGCAGTAGTCGGGAAGAAGCCGGGCGCCATCGGCCTGGTCGTGGGTCACCGGACGCAGTAGGACGTCCGTGCGATCCGTGGCACCACCGTCGAGGGTGACGGTGTCGATGACCTGTACGTCGATGCGCGCATCGACCGGCAGTTCGAGCGTTGCTTCTGCGGCCCAGGCCGGCAAGGCCAGGCCGGTCAGCAGGATGCAAACGAGTTTCTTCATCATGTCAACGATTCTCGACAAGGTGCTGTACCCGCCAGAGACGGAAAAGTGAATGCGCTGCACTTTATCACAGGCACTCCGCCGGGGGCATCCGCCCCGTGCGGCAGGTTGTCGCTAATCGAGCCATCCCCGGGGCGGCTCGGCGCTGCGTCGGGGGTCCGACTGCGCTAGAATTTGCGGTTCGATCGATCGACATGCAAGCGTCACCTCCTTTTCAGGAAGCCTTCGGGCTCAAGAGCAATAGGCTGAACCGATGACTGAAGAACTCGCCAACCATTTCCGTGAGATCATCGCCGGCCTGGGTGAAGACCCGGATCGCGAGGGGCTGCGCGACACGCCGATGCGTGCCGCGAAGGCGATGCAATTTCTCACGAACGGTTATGGCCAAACTCTCGACGAACTGGTCAATGGTGCGGTCTTCGCCTCCGACACCGACGAGATGGTGCTGATCAAGGACATCGAACTCTATTCGTTGTGCGAACATCACCTGCTGCCCTTCATCGGCAAGTGCCATATTGCCTACATGCCCGGTGGCAAGGTGCTGGGTCTGTCGAAATTCGCGCGCATCGTCGACATGTACGCCCGACGCCTGCAGATCCAGGAAGATCTCACCCGGCAGATCGCCGATGCGGTGCAGCTGGTGACCGAGGCACGCGGGGTCGCGGTGGTCATCGAGGCTCGCCACATGTGCATGATGATGCGTGGTGTCGAAAAGCAGAATTCGAGCATGACCAGTTCGGTGATGCTGGGAAGCTTTCGCGGCAACCAGACCACGCGCCAGGAGTTTTTGATGCTGGTCAATAGCCGCTGAGGCATCGACGCTGCTGCTTTCCCGATTTTCACCTTGGGGGCAAACCCCGTAGCATGGGGGAAACATCAGGCGCCATGGCGATACGAAGGCAAGGGTTTCTGCGGAGCGTCAATCGGTCCGATAGCGAGCGTGACTGCGCTATCCTTGCTGGTAGAACCCGCGTCCGAGTCCCGCCGGGTTCAGTGCACGATGTCATCGCGCCGGGAAGCGGCCATGCCGAGTCACACTCTTGAACGGCAGTCCTTGCTGCCGTGATCACGGATAGGAGAAAGCCATGGAATCCTTGCAGAACAGCCAGCTGTTTCGCCCCTTTGCCTACATCGATGGCAACTGGGTCGCGGCCGACAGCGGCGAGCAGATAGAGGTCGACAACCCGGCAACCGGCGAGACCATCGGCACTATCCCGCGTCTTGGACGAGCCGAGACCGAACGCGCCATCGAAGCCGCGGAAGCCGCCTTTCCCGAATGGCGTGCGCTGACGGCTCAGGAGCGTGCCGACATCCTGATGAAGTGGTACGACCTGATGCTCGAGCACCAGGACGAGCTGGCCCTGATCATGACCCTGGAGCAGGGCAAGCCGCTCAAGGAGGCTGCGGGTGAAATCGTCTACGCGGCAAGCTTCCTGCGCTGGTTCGCCGAGGAGGCGCGGCGCATCTATGGCGAGACGGTACCGGCGGCGAAGGGTAATCAGCGCATCCTGGTGACCAAGCAGCCGGTCGGCGTGGTCGGCGCCATCACACCCTGGAACTTCCCCGCGGCGATGATCACGCGCAAGGTGGGAGCGGCGCTCGCCGCGGGCTGCCCGATCGTCGTCAAGCCGGCAAGCCAGACGCCCTTTACCGCCACCGCCATGGCGTTGCTGGCGGAGCGAGCCGGCGTGCCGCGTGGCGTGTTCAACGTGGTACCGGGTCAGGCCAGCGAGATTGCCGCCGCCCTGACCGAATCGCCGTTGGTGCGCAAGATCACCTTCACCGGCTCTACCGAGGTGGGGCGTTCACTGATGTCCCAGGCCTCGCAACACGTCCAGAAGATCTCCCTGGAGTTGGGAGGCAACGCGCCCTTCATCGTCTTCGAGGACGCGGATCTGGATGCCGCCGTCGACGGCGCGATGGCCTCGAAGTTTCGCAACGGCGGCCAGACCTGCGTGTGCGTCAACCGCTTCCTGGTCCAGTCGAGCGTCGTCAATGCCTTCTGCGAGAAGCTGGCGGCAGCCATGAACAGCGAGCTGCGGGTCGGCGATGGCACTCAGGAAGGTGTCAACATCGGTCCGTTGATCGACAGCGACGGTGTCGAGAAGGTCAGCCGACACATCGACGACGCCGTGGAAAAAGGGGCCGAACTGCTGCTGGGCGGGCATCGGCATCCGCTGGGTGGCAATTTCTTCACGCCGACCCTGGTGAGCAATGCCAACCAGGACATGCTGGTCGCCCAAGAGGAAACCTTCGGCCCGCTCTCGGCGGTATTTTCCTTCGACGACGAGGAGGACGCCGTTGCCATGGCCAACGACACCCCCTTCGGGCTGGCCGCGTATTTCTACTCGAAGGACCTGAGCCGTGTCTGGCACGTCTCGGAGGCGCTGGAATACGGCATCATCGGCATCAACACCGGGCTGATCTCCAACGCCGCGGCGCCATTCGGCGGGGTCAAGGAGTCCGGCCTGGGCCGCGAGGGCGGCCACCAGGGTCTGGAGGAGTTCCTGGAAACCAAGTATCTGTGCATCGATCTGGGGTGAGGCGGAACAAGCAAACAGGGCGGCCAAGGCTGCCCTGTTTGTTTTTATAAAAAGGCTCTTCGCCGTTGGGTGTGGAATTTGTCCGCTGAGCCGGAGGCAGGGCATGGACGGTACTCAGGCTCTGATGCACGGCCGGGCTCGAAGCGCCTGTCGCTCGCTGAAGCGAGCTCCTACGGGTGATTGATATCACGGAGTTTTGTAGGAGCCCGATTTATCGGGCGATGGTTCAGGCTAAATCCGCATGAAACGTCGAAGAGCCTCAATTTTCAAGCCGCATGATCGAGATCAGCATGTTCAAACTCTAGTGTTTGAAGTGGCGCATCCCGGTGAACACCATGGCGATGCCGGCTTCGTTGGCGGCATCGATCACTTCCTGATCGCGCATCGAGCCGCCAGGCTGGATCACCGCGGTGATGCCGGCCGCCGCCGCCGCATCGATGCCGTCGCGAAACGGGAAGAAGGCATCCGAGGCCATCACCGAACCAGGCACCTCGAGCCCTTCGTCGGCGGCCTTGATGCCGGCGATGCGCGCCGAGTAGACGCGGCTCATCTGGCCGGCGCCGACACCGATGGTCTGGCCGTGCCTGGCGTAGACGATGGCGTTGGACTTGACGTACTTGGCGACCTTCCAGGCGAAGGCCAGGTCGCGCAGTTCCTGCTCGGAAGGGGCACGCTCGGTGGCCACCTTGAGTTCGTCGCGCCCCACCATGCCCAGATCACGATCCTGGACCAGCAGCCCGCCGGTGACCCGCTTGAAATCATGGGCATGCTCCCGCTCGCCGGGCCAGTGGTCCCCGGCATCCAGCAGTCGTACGTTGGCCTTCTCGGCGACGATGGCGGCGGCCTCATCGCTGATGCCCGGGGCGATGATCACCTCGACGAACTGCCGGTCGATGATGGCGCGGGCGGTATCGGCGTCGAGAGGAACGTTGAAGGCGATGATGCCGCCGAAGGCGCTGGTGGGGTCGGTGGCGAAGGCCTTCTCGTAGGCCGCCAGCGGGCTCTCGCCGAGCGCCACGCCGCAGGGGTTGGCGTGCTTGACGATCACGCAGGCGGTGTCGACGAAGGCCTTGACGCATTCGAAAGCCGCATCGGTATCGGCGACATTGTTGAACGACAACGCCTTGCCCTGGCGCTGCCGGGCGGTGGCGACACTCGCCTCGGTAGCATCCGCCTCGACATAAAAGGCTGCCTGCTGGTGCGGATTCTCGCCATAGCGCATCGACTGTTTCTTGTGGAACTGCAGGTTGTAGGTGCGCGGAAAGAGGGTGTCGCCGTCCTGGTCGATGCCACCGAGATAATTGGCGATGGCCCCGTCGTAGCCGGCGGTATGCTCGAAGGCCTTGACCGCCAGATCGAAGCGAGTGGCATCGCTGACCGCGCCGTCGTGAGTGCTCAATTCATCCAGCACTCGGGAATAGTCCTGGCTTTCGACCACGACCGTCGTGAAGGCATGATTCTTGGCGCAGGCGCGCAGCATGGCCGGGCCGCCGATGTCGATGTTCTCGATGGCCTCCTCGAGGGTGCAATCGGGCCTGGCAACGGTGGCGGCGAAGGGATAGAGATTGACTGCCACCAGGTCGATGGGCGCGATGCCGTGTTCGGCCATCGCCTCGTCGTCCTGGCCACGACGGCCGAGAATGCCGCCGTGAATGGTGGGGTGCAGCGTCTTGACGCGTCCCGCCATGATTTCGGGGAAGCCGGTGTGCTCGGAGACCTCGGTGACGTCAATCCCCTGTTCCCTGAGCAGGCGGAAGGTGCCGCCGGTGGAGAGCAGTTCGATGCCCCGCGCCGCCAGCTCGCGCGCGAAGTCGACGATGCCTGTCTTGTCGGAGACGCTGATCAGTGCCCGGCGCACCGGGGGCAGGGAAGGCTGGGAAGAGGAAGAAGCGGCCATGATAGTCCAATGCGGCGGTTTGAACGGAACGGGAGCCATAGCGGGCTCCCTCTCGGAGAACTGGTTCAGATCAGATCGTAATGCTTGAGCTTCTTGCGCAAGGTACCTCGATTCATGCCCAGCATGTCGGCAGCCCGGGTCTGGTTGCCCTCGGTGTAGGCCAGCACGGCACTGAGCAGCGGCACCTCGACCTCGGTCATGACCATGGCATAGAGATCGCTGACCGATCCGCCGTCGAGATGGTCGAAATAGCGATGCAGGGCCTCGTCCACGGCCTCGCGCAAGGTTTGCCCACGGCTGGACGACGAGGCCGAATCATCCATTGCCTGAGTGGTTGAGAAGGCTGTGCCGGTCATGCTGCGCTGATCCTCCCCGTGGCCGGCGAATGGGCCGGGCGAAACAGTTCATCAACGAAACGGTGCTGCGCGGTCTGAGTCTCCAGAGCATTGAAGCGTGCCCGGAGAGCCTTGGCGTCTGCAAGTGTGCTCAGATACCAGCCAATGTGCTTACGTGCGATACGCACACCCATGTAGTCACCATAGAAAGCATGCAGTTTAGTGAGGTGCTGGCGAATCACGTGACGGCGCTCCTCCGCGCTGGGTGCACGAAGATGCTCGCCGGTGCGCAGGTAATGGTCGATCTGGCGAAAAATCCAGGGGTTGCCTTGAGCCCCTCGGCCGATCATTACCGCATCCGCACCAGTATAGTTCAGGACCTGGGCGGCTTTCTCCGGTGATGTAATATCGCCATTGGCGAATACGGGAATGCCCACCGAGGCCTTGATGGCAGCGATAGTGTCATATTCTGCCTCACCCGAGTAGCGTTGCTCGCGAGTGCGGCCATGTACCGCAAGGGCCTGTATGCCCTTCTCCTCGGCGAGGCGCGCGATGCGTTGCCCATTGACGCTGGCGCTGCACCAGCCGGTGCGGATCTTCAGCGTGACCGGCACGTCCACGGCGCTCACCACCGCCTCGAGGATGTCGGCGACCAGGCCTTCATCCCGCAGCAGCGCCGAGCCCGCCGCCTTGTTGCACACCTTCTTGGCCGGGCAGCCCATGTTGATGTCGATGATCTGGGCACCTTGCGCGGCATTGAGTCGCGCCGCTTCGGCCAGCATCAGCGGGTCGCCGCCCGCGATCTGCACGGACCGAGGCCCCGGCTCGCCGGCATGATCGAGTCGCGAGCGTGACTTGCGCGTATGCCACAGGCGCGAGTCGGCGGTGACCATTTCCGAGACCACCAACCCGGCGCCCTGGGCGCGACACAATTGTCGGAAGGGGCGGTCGGTGACGCCGGCCATGGGGGCCAGGATCACCCGGTTGGGCAGGCGGTAAGGGCCGATCGCGAGTGGTTCGACGCTTGCAGTAGCGGGCATCGTGATACGGAATCTCGGTCTCGAAGGGCCCGCCATGATAACGGCCGTCGCGCCTAGATTGAAGGCCATCGTGCTCAGTCGATGCGATACCCGCTCAGACAGATCCAGCCATCACGCTCGAGGGGGGCGTCCATCTGCAGTCCCTGGGCGAGATAGGCCTCGAGCACCGCCTCGGCCTGATGGGCGAGAATGCCGGACAGCGCCAGATGTCCTCCGGGCGCCACCTGGCCGGCGATGGTCGGGGCCAGTTCGACCAGGGGGCCAGCGAGTATGTTGGCCAGTACCACCTCCTGGCGGGAAGCAGGCAACTGTTCCGGCAGGCACAGCGTGAGATCCTCATCCGCGATGGCATTGCGCCGGGCATTGTCTCGACTGGCGATGAGCGCCTGGGGATCGATGTCGGTTCCCAGGCCCTTCGCGGCGCCCAGCTTGAGCGCGGCAATGGCAAGGATGCCGGAGCCGCAGCCGAAATCCAGTACGCTTGTGCCCTTCAATTTGCCTCGTTCGGCCAGATCGTCGAGCCATTCCAGGCACAGGGCCGTGGTCGGATGGGTGCCGGTGCCGAAGGCCAGACCGGGGTCGAGCAGCAGGTTCACCGCCTCGGGGTCCGGGGCCTCATGCCAGCTCGGCACGATCCACAGCCGCTTGCCCATCCGCAAGGGCGAAAAGCCGTCCATCCACTCGCGTTCCCAATCCCGGTCGGCGAGCAATTCATAGTCGATCTCGGGACAGGGGTCGTCGGGTGTGGCCAGGGCCCAGGCCTGGCGTACCCGTTCGAGCATGGCCTCGATGTCGTTCAGATCATCGTAGAGGCCGGTCAGCACGGTTTCCTGCCATAGCGGCGTGGTGCCGATGTCCGGTTCGAACACCGGGTCGTCCTGAGCGTCCTGGAGGGTGATGGCCGAGGCGCCTTCGGCGGTCAGCAGTTCCTCGAGGAGTTCGGCCTGTTCTGGGGCGACACGCGCCTTGAGCTGTAACCAGGGCATGAGAGGGTCCGGTTGCCTGGAACGAAAAAGGGTGGCATGGGCCACCCGCAAAGTGTAGTACCGCACGCTTTCCCGAGGGGGCTCGTTCAGCTGCCGAGTTTCTTCTCGAGATAGTGGATGTTCACGCCCCCCTGCTGGAAATGGGTATCGCGCACCAGGTCCTTCTGCAGGTCGATATTGGTGCGAATGCCCTCCACCAGCAGCTCATCCAGTCCGTTGCGCATGCGGGTCAGTGCGATATCGCGGTCCTCGCCCCAGGTGATCAGCTTGCCGATCAGGGAGTCGTAGTGAGGCGGCACCGAATAGCCGGTGTAGAGGTGAGAGTCCATGCGCACGCCGAGCCCTCCTGGGGCATGATAGAGCGTCACCTTGCCGGGCGAGGGCATGAAGGTGCGCGAATCCTCGGCGTTGATGCGGCACTCGAAGGCATGACCATGCAGTACGACATCTTCCTGTCTGATCGTCAGTGGCAGGCCCGAGGCGATGCGCAGCTGCTCCTTGACGATGTCGACGCCGGTGACCATCTCGGTGACCGGATGCTCGACCTGAACCCGGGTGTTCATCTCGATGAAGAAGTATTCGCCGTTCTCGTAGAGGAATTCGAAGGTGCCGGCGCCACGGTAGCCGATCTCGTTGCAGGCATCGGTGCAGGCCTTGAGCACCCTGGCCCGAGCCTCGGGATCGACCTGCGGAGCCGGTGCCTCTTCGATCACCTTCTGGTGGCGGCGTTGCAGCGAGCAGTCGCGGTCATAGAGATGAATGGCATTGCCCTGGCCATCGGCGAGTACCTGCACCTCGACGTGGCGCGGCTGCTCGAGGAACTTCTCCATGTACAGCGTGCCGTCGCCGAAGGCGGCGTTGGCCTCGTTGCGCGTCACGCTGACCGAGGAGAGCAGATGCGCTTCGGTGTGCACCACGCGCATGCCTCGCCCACCGCCGCCTGCCGCGGCCTTGATGATCACCGGGTAGCCGATGCGCTTGGCGGTGGCGAGTATGGCGTCGTCGTCATCCTCGGGCAGCGGTCCGTCGGACCCGGGCACGGTGGGGACTCCGGCGGCCTTCATGGCAGCGATGGCGCTGACCTTGTCGCCCATCAGGCGGATGGTCTCGGCACGGGGGCCGATGAACACGAAGCCCGAGCGCTCGACCTGCTCGGCGAAGTTGGCGTTCTCGGAAAGGAAGCCGTAACCGGGGTGAATGGCGCTTGCATCGGTCACTTCGGCGGCACTGATCAGCGCCGGGATGTTGAGATAGGATTGGGCCGAGGGGGGCGGGCCGATGCACACCGCTTCGTCCGCCAGGCGCACGTGCATCAATTCCCGGTCGGCCTTGGAGTGGACGGCGACGGTGCGAATGCCCAGTTCCTTGCAGGCGCGCAGAATGCGCAGGGCGATCTCGCCGCGATTGGCGATGAGTACCTTATCCAGCATGGTATTTTCCATTGGTCAGGAGATGATTAGCATCGGTTGGTCGAATTCGACCGGTTCACCGTCCTCCACCAGGATGGCTTCGATGACGCCGTCCTGATCGGCATCGATCTGGTTCATCATCTTCATGGCTTCCACGATGCAGACGGGCTCACCCTTCTTGACGCGCTGTCCCTTCTCGACGAAAGGCTTGGCACCGGGCGCCGGCGAGCGATAGAAGGTGCCAACCATCGGCGAGGTCACGGCATGTCCGGCCGGTTGTGCCGGGGCATGGGGCTCGCCCATCTCGTCATTGGGTGCGGCGGCGGGGGCCGGTGTCTGTGTCTGGGGCACGCTCGGCGCTCCCCAGGCGGGCATCGGCATGGACTGGCTGTGTCCATAGCTGTGGCGCGTGATGCGCACCGATTCTTCACCTTCCTGTATTTCGATTTCGCTGATGTCGGATTCTTCGAGCAGCTCGATGAGCTTCTTGACCTTGCGGATATCCATAGATGATGTCTCTTGCGATGAATGAGAGATAATGCGTCAGGAAACAGGCGCGGCCAGGCGGAGCAGCGCGGCGTTGAGGGCGAGCTCGTAGCTGTCGGCCCCGAAGCCGCAAATGACGCCCTCGGCCACGTCGGAGAAATAGGAGTGGGCGCGGAACGGCTCGCGGGCATGCACGTTGGAGAGGTGCAATTCGATGAACGGTATGGCGACACCGGTCAGTGCATCGCGCAGCGCGACGCTGGTATGGGTGAAGGCGGCCGGGTTGATCAGGATGAAATCGGTGCCATCGACCCGGGCGCCATGCACGCGTTCCACCAGTTCGTGCTCGGCGTTGGACTGCAGCCAGTCGATCTGGTGGCCGTGCTCGAGGGCGCGGGTCGTCAGGCGCAGGCGAATGTCGTCGAGGGTCACGCTGCCATACACCTCGGGTTCGCGAGTGCCCAGCAAGTTCAGATTGGGGCCGTTGAGTACCAGAATTCGGGCCATAAGGGTCCTTGGAGCGGCGCTGTTAACCTGTTCGATATTCATCAAGATGCCAGCAGGATTCTGCAAGTTGACGCCCGTGGACGCCAAATGAGCCGACGTTGGCGGAGTGTGACGAAAAAGAAACCGCTTGTCCAGCCATCGGGCCGTCATGGTCGAACGCTGTTCGGGGCAAGGTCTGGGGGCGTCGCGTTGAGGGGGCCACCGCGCCGGAAGGGGCGTGATAGGATAATCTTCATAAAGCCAAGGACTCTTTCAACCTCGCTCTAAGGACGTCGTGGATATGGCAATCTTTCGCAAGCGCAAGCGCCGCACCGATGTGCTCGAACGCCCCGATTATGGCTGGATATGGAAGCCGCTGCTGTTCTTGATAGGACTCTATCTGCTGGTCTGCATCGGGCTCGGCATCTGGTGGAGCCAGCGGCCGGACGCCTTCGCCGTCGATCGGGCCGTGGCGGAACGACGTGGCGCCGCCGCGACCACGCCTGCGGCCCGGGGAGCGGTCACCATCGCCACGCTCTCGACGACGGTCGATACGCTGCTCGACAAGCCCGGGGGCTATCTGCGCAACGATGTGACACCGCCCGGCGTCTGGCTCGACAACATGCCCAGCTGGGAATATGGCGTGTTGAATCAGGCGCGTCTGCTCGCCCAGGCGTTGCCGGCGATGAGCGCCGGAGAGACGGCCTTGTTCGGTGAAGCGGAAGAGGCGCTCGACAGCAACAGTCGCGATTGGCTCTATCCGTCCGCGGAAAAGCGCTATGCGCGAGCGGTCGAGGCACTGGATGGCTTCCT
This sequence comes from Modicisalibacter ilicicola DSM 19980, assembly GCF_900128925.1. Lineage (GTDB taxonomy): Bacteria > Pseudomonadota > Gammaproteobacteria > Pseudomonadales > Halomonadaceae > Modicisalibacter > Modicisalibacter ilicicola. The sequence goes on along the minus strand of NZ_FQUJ01000012.1, from coordinate 66,725 downwards.
GGCGACGCTTTCCGCCGAGAGCGTGACCGGTTTCGTCAACGATGGCGATGCCCTGGCTCAATGGCTGCAAAAGGTGGACCGGCGGCTCGGCCACCTGATCCAGCGCCTCTCGGCCAGCATCGATGATCCCGAGGCGCTGCGCGAGCTGGGTGTCGATGAGACCGAACTGCCGGAAGCCACGCCCTGGTATCGCATCGACAATACCTTCTTCGAGGCCCGGGGCGATGCCTGGGCGTTGATGCACTTCCTGAGGGCCGTCGAGCGCGACTATGCCGATCTGCTTGCCAAGGCCGGGGCCTCGGGCAACATGGCGCGCCTGCTGGCGGAGCTGGAAATGGCCCAGCGGCGTCTTTGGAGCCCCTTGGTGCTCAATGGCTCGGGGTTCGGGATTTTTGCCAACCATTCGCTGCTGCTGGCGAACTACATCATGAGTGCCCGGGATCAGGTTCGCGCCTTGGCTGCAGGCGTGGAAGGGGTCGAGGTCGATCCGGCAACGGCCGTCGAGGACGAGGCCGAGACGCCGGCAAGCCCCGAAGAGCAGGGTGCCTCCTCGCCTGAGGCCCGCGACGCGTCATCCGAAACGGCCGCGGAGGACCCCGGCGCACCGACTGATGGCGAGCAAGGCGATCAGGCCTCCGGACAGGCCGCCGGTGAACCGGCGCCAGCAAATGACGAACCTGGCGATCAGGCGCCCGAGAAGGTGGGCGATGAGGCAACCGATTCCGGGGCGGACGAGGCAGAGGGTGAGGGTGTCACCCCGCCCGAGCCGGCCGAGGCTGCACCGGAATCGCCAGTGGCGCCACCGGTATCGGAAGAGGAATCGCAATAATCACGACAGCCAGACAAGCACAAGGGGCCGCTGGATAGCGGCCCCTTGTGCATCGTCGGGATGGTGATGCGAGGATTACTGCTTGCCGTAGGCGGCGACGGCCTTCTCGATCGCGTCCCGGGCGGCGTCGACGCCATCCCAGGATTCCACCTTGACCCACTTGCCCTTGTCGAGGTCCTTGTAGTTCTCGAAGAAGTGGGCGATCTGCTGGCGCAGCAGTTCGGGCAGATCGGTGACCTCCTTCACCTCGTCATAGACCGGCGCCAGCTTGCTGTGGGGAACGCAGATCAACTTGGCGTCCTCGCCGGCTTCGTCGGTCATGTTGAGGATGCCCACCGGGCGGGCGCGGATCACGCTGCCGGCCTGGATCGGGTAGGGCGTGACGACCAGCGCATCGAGAGGGTCGCCGTCGTCGGCCAGTGTATCGGGAATGAAGCCGTAGTTGGCCGGGTAGAACATGGGCGTGGTCATGAAGCGATCGACCACCAGGGCATCCATTTCCTTGTCGATCTCGTACTTGATCGGCGCATGGTTGGCAGGAATTTCGATCACGACATAGACGTCGTTGGGGAGATCCTTGCCTGCGGGAATCTTGCTGAAGCTCATGGTCGAGTCCTTGAGGTTGGCTGCAAAAAATTCGCTGAATTATACGAACTGCCTTGGGGGATTACCAATCCGAACGGCTTGCGAGTGCGCTCCCGCGACCCCTCCATTGGTCGACGAATCGCGCCGGCTCGCGACAGTGTATCATGGCGCCGCAACGCTACCCGACGAGGAGAGATCTCTTGGCGAAGCAAGCCTTGTCCTTGAGCTACGGTCAAGCCTTCGTGGCGCCGGAGCGTGGCCACCATCGCAGCTCGATGTCGGTGCGCCTGCCCGAGGACGACACCCTGGACACCAAGGGCGCCTGTGCGTTGATCAGCGATTCCACCTGGCGCAACGCTATCGCCAAGCAGGCCGGCGACCTGACCGTGCGAGGCTTCCTGGCCGACTATTATTCGACGCCGGTGCACTGGGACATCAAGACCTCGGCGATGCGTGTGCTGCTGGCCCTGAACAGCTGGAGCCACAGCCAGAGCAGCCACGTGGCCGAAGGCAGCTACGTCAGCTCCCTCTCGGCGCTGGTACTGCGCGGTCGCGAGGGGCATCTCTTCCATATGGGCGACACCCTGGTATTTCGTCTGCGGGGAGCCGAGTTCGAACAGCTCACCCGGGACCATGTCACCGATCTCGGCGGGTATCGCTACCCTTCCCGGGCACTGGGGCTGGATGGCAACCTGGACATCGATTACCTGCGCATGCCGATCAAGCAGGGCGATCTTTTCCTGTTCACGACCCAGGCGGTACGCGGCACCCTGATGCCCTCGGATTACATGCAACTGATCCGAGTCGATGTCAGCGACCTCGATGCCGCCTGCGAGCGCCTTGCCGAGGCCGCCCAGGTGCGTGCCGCGGAGCGAGGCTACGGCGCCGACCAGTTCTGTTTCCAGTTGGTGCGCATCGATCGCCTGGCCGAGGAGACGCCAGGCTTACCCGAACGCGCCTGCGAGAACCTGCCGATTCCCCCCGAACTCGAGGTTGGGGATCGTCTCGATGGTCTCGAGGTGGAGGCGGTCCTGTCGCGTACCGCGCAGACTCGGGTCTTTCGCGTGCGGGATGTGCGCAGCGGACGCGAGATGGTGCTCAAGTCGCCCAGTCCCGAGCTATCGAACCGCAACGCCTACCTCGAGCATTTCCTGCTGCAGCGATGGGTGGTCGAGCGTATTCATTCACCCTTCGTCGTCAAGGCCGTGCAGCGGACGCGTCCGAGCCGCTATCTCTATTACCTGATGGCTTACGTGCCGGGCGAGACCTTGACCGACTGGGCGAGACGTCACCCTGGGGCCAGCCTGGGTCAGCGACTGGATATCGCCCGACAGCTGGCCAAGGGGGTGCAGGCGATGCATCGCCGCGAGGTGCTGCATCAGCAGATCCATCCCGGCAACATCCTAATCGACGCCCGGGGCCAGGTCGTCATGGCGGATTTCAGCGCCTGTCACCGGCGCGATGGCGACGGTCACAGAAGCGCACGGGAGCTGGCGCGCCAGGTCGGGCTCAACGAGCACAGCGCCCCGGAATACGCCCTGGACACGGATGTCGGCCGGCGCAGCGATCAATACGCGCTGGCCTCGACGCTCTACTGGCTGTTGACCGGAGACTTGCCCTACGCTATCGAGCCGCGTCAGCTGCGCACGCATACCGATCTGGAGAGGATGGTTTACCGCAGCGCGCGGATCGCCAACCCGGAGGTGTCGCCGACGCTTGACGACGCCCTGCGGCGGGCCCTGGACCCGCAGCGCGCGCTGCGTTTCCGGCGCCTCTCCGAATTCGTCTGCTTCCTGGGCGGCCAGCGCAAGATGGCTGCCGAATCATCCACGCCCTCTCGTGTGTTGCGAGAGCCCGTCAATCTCTGGCAGGGAATCGCCGGGATCCTGCTGCTGTTGTTGTTGCTCTCCTGGTTATGGAAGTAGAACGCAAGACGCCCCGGCGAGGGGCGTCGACTCCAGGCAAAAGGGGATCAGGCGATCAGAGCGTGAATTGGGGAAGCTTGCGCTCCACTTTCACCAGCTTCAGCTCGGCCATTCTGGGCAGGCCGTTGTCGAAGGGCGGGAAATCCTCGCCCTGAATCAACGGTGACAGGTAACGCCGGCAGGCATCGGTGATGCCGAAACCATCGTCACGGATATACTCGCGGGGCATGAACTTTTCCTGATTGGCCACCTCGGCCAGGGGAGCGGCATCGATGCGCCATTCATAGGGATCGTCGCTGATGCGCTTGATTGCCGGCATCTTGGCGTTCTGGCCCTCGAGAGCCAGCTCCACGGCCTTGCGGCCCACCGCATAGGCCTGCTCGACATCGGTCCGCGAGGCCAGATGGCGCGCGGCGCGTTGCAGGTAGTCGGCCACCGCCCAGTGATACTTGTAGCCCAGGTCCTGCTTGATCATGCCCGCCAGGGTCGGCGCCACGCCGCCGAGCTGGCGATGGCCGAAGGCGTCCGTGTTGCCGGCGTCCGCCAGGAAGGTGCCGTCCTCGTAGCGCGCCCCCTCCGACACCACGATGACGCAGTAACCATATTGCTTGACCGATGTCTCTACCCGAGCCATGACCGCGGCGCGATCGAAGGGGACTTCCGGGAAGACGATCAGATGCGGTGGCTCGCCTTCGCCGTTGCCGGCCAAGGCGCCAGCGGCGGCGATCCAGCCGGCGTGACGGCCCATCACCTCGAGAACGAACACCTTGGTGGAGGTGGCGCACATCGAGGCGATGTCCAGGGCCGCCTCCCGGGTCGAGGTGGCGATATACTTGGCCACGCTACCGAAGCCCGGCGAGTTGTCGGTGATCGGCAGGTCGTTGTCCACGGTCTTCGGCACATGAATGGCGGTCAACGGGTAGCCGAGCTTCTCCGAGAGTTGCGATACCTTGAGGCAGGTATCGGCGCTGTCGCCACCGCCGTTGTAGAAGAAATAGCCGATGTCGTGAGCCTTGAAGACCTCGATCAGTCGCTCGTACTGGGCACGGTGGCTCTCGATGTCCTTCAGCTTGTAGCGGCAGGAGCCGAAGGCCCCCCCGGGGGTGTGGCGCAGCGCGGCGATGGCCTCGTCGGACTCCTGGGAGACATCGATCAGGTCCTCGGTGAGAGCGCCGATGATGCCGTTGTGGCCGGCGTAGAGCTTGCCGATGCGATCCGACTCGCGGCAGGCCTCGACGACGCCGCAGGCGCTGGCGTTGATCACCGCCGTGACACCGCCGGATTGGGCGTAGAATGCGTTTTGCTGGGCCATTGGGGGCTTCCTTTGCTCCTGACTTTTGAACTGTGAACAGCGACAAAAACGACGTTCCATCATAGTCGAAAGCACCCGCGGCTGCATCACGGCCGGTGTATGAACCTGCTGGTGCCTGGCGAGGGAAAAGGCACCATGCTAGGCTCACGCGCTGGTCCAGCTTGCATGCTTACGCGAATTTGTCTGTTGGCTCGACGTGCCTTGTCGGGTCGTTGAAACGCCTGAGGATTCGATGCACATCCACATACTGGGTATCTGCGGCACCTTCATGGGCAGCCTGGCGCTCCTGGCCCGGGAGCTGGGCCATCAGGTCAGCGGGTCCGACGCCAACGTCTATCCTCCCATGAGTACTCAACTCGAGGCGGCGGGCATCCTGCTGCGTGACGGCTATCGCGCCGACAACCTCGAGCCACGCCCCGATCTGGTGGTGGTTGGCAACGCGCTGTCTCGCGGCAATGTCGGGGTCGAGGCCCTGCTCGATGCCAAGCTCCCCTACACCTCGGGGCCTCAATGGCTGGCCGACCATGTGCTGCCGGGGCGTCGCGTGATCGCCGTGGCGGGTACCCACGGCAAGACCACGACCGCCAGCCTACTCGCCTGGCTGCTGGAAAGCGCGGGCCAGGCCCCTGGCTTCCTGATCGGCGGGGTGCCGCGCAACTTCGGCGTCTCGGCGCGCCTGGGCGATGCCGGTGCGCCGTTCGTGGTCGAGGCCGACGAGTACGACACCGCCTTCTTCGACAAGCGTTCCAAGTTCGTGCATTACCGCCCCGACGTGGCGGTGCTCAACAACCTCGAGTTCGATCACGCGGACATCTTCGTCGATCTGGCAGCCATCGAGCGCCAGTTTCATCATCTGGTGCGCACCGTCCCCTCCTTGGGTCGGTTGTTGGTCGCCGATGGAGAACCGGCCCTGGAACGGGTGCTCGGGATGGGCTGCTGGAGTCCGGTCGAGCGTTTCGGCAGCGACGATCAAAGCGCCTGGCGCCTGGTGCTGGAGCGGGACGATGCCAGCCGCTTCCGGGTCATTCATGGTGGCGAGGATGCCGTGGTCGATTGGGCGCTCACCGGCGAGCACAATGCGCGCAACGCCTTGGCGGCCCTGGCCGCGGCGGCCACCTGCGGGGTCGATCTGCCTCGCGGCTGCGCGGCACTGGCGCGCTTCGAGACCCCGCGTCGCCGGCAGGAGGTGCGCGGCGAAATCGGCGGCATACAAGTGATCGACGACTTCGCTCATCACCCGACGGCGATCGCCGGGACCTTGAAGGGGCTGCGTGCCGCGACCCCGCGCGGACGCTTGCTGGCGGTGATCGAGCCGCGCTCCAATACCATGCGCCTGGGCACCCTGAAGGGCCGCCTGGCTGACAGTGTCCGTGATGCGGACGCGGTATGGTGGTATCAGCCGGCAGGGCTCGACTGGTCCCTGGACGACGTGCTGACGACCAGCCCGGTGCCCGCCACGCGAGCCGACGACATCGATGCGCTGGTGGCCGCGCTGGTCGCTCAGGCGCGCCGCAACGACCGTATCGTGGTGATGTCCAATGGCGGTTTCGGCGGCATCCACGACAAGCTCCTGGCCGCCCTCGGGGCCGCCCATGGCTGAGACCGCAGCAGCCTTCAAGCCGCCGATCAGCGTCGCCTTGACCGGCGCCTCCGGGGCCCAGTACGGCCTGCGCCTGATCGACTGCCTGGTGACCACAGGCCACGAGGTCTGGGTGATGATCTCCAAGGCGGCGCACATGGTCGTCGCTACCGAAACCACGGAGGCCCTGCCGGCACGCCCCGACAAGCTCGCCCAGGCCCTGATCCGGCGCAGTGGCGCCGCTCAGGGACAGATCCGCTGCTTCGCCCGGGAAGACTGGATGGCTCCGGTGGCTTCCGGCTCCGGGGCCTCCTCGGCGATGGTCATCTGCCCGTGCTCTACCGGCACCCTCTCGGCGGTCGCGACCGGGGCCAGCAACAACCTGATCGAGCGTGCCGCCGACGTCGCCCTCAAGGAGCGCCGACGATTGATCCTGGTGCCCAGGGAAACGCCGTTGTCCGCCATTCATCTCGAGCACATGCTGACGCTGGCGCGCCTCGGAGCGGTGATCCTGCCGGCAGCCCCGGGGTTCTATCACCGACCTGACAGTGTCGCCGACATGGTCGATTTCGTCGTCGCGCGCATTCTCAACCAACTGGGGATCGAGCATCGCCTGATGCCGCGCTGGGGAGAGTAGCCAACGTGGTCAACCTGTCGTTGTTGTCGGTCTTCGTTCCCACCTTCTTCATGGTGTCGCTGACGCCGGGCATGTGCATGACGCTCTCCATGGTGCTGGGCATGACCGTGGGCGTGAGGCGCGCGCTGTGGATGATGGTCGGCGAACTGGCCGGCGTGGGGCTGGTGGCGGTGGCGGCGGGTGCCGGGGTGGCGGCGCTGATGCTGCGCCAGCCGATGCTGTTCGCGGTGTTCAAGGGGCTGGGGGGTGCCTACCTGGTCTACCTGGGTTTCATGATGTGGCGCTCCCGGGGACGCATGGCGATTCCTCTCGAGTCCCGGGAAACGGCAGACGTCTCGCGGCTCCACTTGCTTGCCCAGGGCTTCGTCACGGCCATCGCCAATCCCAAGGGCTGGGCGTTCTTCATCGCGCTCTTGCCGCCTTTCCTCGATGCGTCCCTGCCCCTGGCGCCGCAACTGGCGGTACTGGTGGCGATGATCCTGGCGATCGAGCTGACCTGCCTGCTGCTTTATGCCGGCGGCGGGCGTGGCGCCAGTCGCCTGCTGGCACAGGGGGGCAACGTGCGCCTGCTCAATCGTATCGCCGGCACGCTGATGATCGGGGTGGGAATCTGGTTGGCCCTGGGGTGACCCTCGAGGTCACACCGGCGGCAGCCAGAGGATGCGGGCCGCGAGCAGTGCCAGCATGCTCAGGCTCAGCGTGATCCAGGGCGGTTTCTGCAGCGTGCGGATGGCAAAGCGATGGTAGCTGACGCGCACCAGGGCACAGGCAACCAGACCCAGCAGGGCCCCGCCTATCAGATCGCTCAGCCAGTGAACACCGATGACCAGGCGCGACAGCGCCATGGGCACACAGATGAGGATGGCTGCCCAGTAGGCCAGCGCTCGATGCCGAGAGGGCAAGGTTTCGGCCACGAATGCTGCCGCCAGGCCATACAGCACCACCGCCGTGGAGGTATGGGCGCTGGGATAGGAGAAGGAGCCGACCAGATAGTCCGGGGTCTCCGGGCGGACACGTCCCGCCAAGTGCTTGAACAGGGTATTGCCGAGGGCGATACCGCCAAGCCCGCCCAGCAAGTGCAGCAGCACGGCGTGCTGGTGACGGAAGAGCAACCATAGCGCCCAGGGCAGCACCAGGGCGATGACCCCCAGGGTATCGCCGGCCTCGGCCATCCAGGCAGCGATCTGGATCAGCATCGGGCCGGCTAGCGCATCGACGAGGCTCTGCAGATGCTGGTCCATCGGCAGCGGACCGTCCTGCTCGAGTACCCACAACGTCCAGCCGCTCAATGCCGGCAGGCTGACGAACAGCAGCGTCAGGGAAGCCAGTGGAAACTCGCCGCTGGGCCGCGAGGAGCGCAGGGCGTGCCATAGCCAGCGCCACCAGGGGCGCCCCAGGGCCAAATAGGCCAGGCCTCGATAGAGACGCCCTTCCCGAGCCAGCTGGTGGCGAAGCAGCGAGAACATCAGGGCGAGAGCGAGGATCGCCAGGGCCAGCAGGATCAGCCAGCCTTCGCTGCCGGGAGGCATGACGAGCAACTGTTGCCAGGTTTTGCCGAGCAGGTAACCGGGCAGGAGGTAGGCGGGTGCCCAGAGCAGGGCCGATCCCAGGTTGGACCACAGGAAGTGGCTGCGGGGCATCCGCATCATGCCTGCGATCATCGGCACGACGGGGCGTACCGGGCCGACGAAGCGTCCGACCAGTACCGACAGCACGCCGTAGCGCTTGAAGAAGCGCGCGCCGCGGGCCAGCCACTCCGGATGCTGACGGAACGGCCACAAAGAAGGAATCCGCTGACGCTGGGTATGGCCGAGCATGAAGCTCAGGCCATCACCGATCACGGCGCCCAGGAAGGCGCAGGTCAGCACCAGGAAGACCGGTACGTCGTAATGTCCCGCCAGGGAGGCGGCCGCCGTGAGCAGCACCACTCCGGGGACGATCAGGCCGATCAGTGCCAGCGACTCCACCAGCGAGATCGCCGCGATGAACAGCAGCAGCCATTCGGGCGAGGGCGTGAGGGTTTGAAGCCACTGCGTCGCGTTCAAGAAGCCGGCTCCATCAGCTTGAGACCGGTCGCCAGCAGGCGCTGCTCGAAGTGCACGGCATCCTCGCCGGGATGCAGGTAGCACGCGCGGATGCGCGGCTGAATGGCGCCGGTCTCGGCAAAGACCTCACGGCTCAGCGCGCTCAGCAGGCGCTCCCGGACGATCAGTGCGCCAGCCTCGCCGGTGTCGGGAAGCAGCAACCAGAACAGCGTGGTCTGGTGGCGTCCGAGTGGGTCGTGGTAACGACAGCAACTGCGCACCGTGCGACACAGACGCTCCAGAAGCGTGTGGAGCAGGGCCGTGCCGAATTGCTCGTCGGCCATCTCCAGCTGCGGCAGGTGAATGATCAGAGTCGCCAAGGGCCGCTTCATGACCCTGGCACGTTCGACCTCGGCCTTCAGGCGCTCCAGAAGGGCGTGGCGAGACAGGGCATCGCACTGCCCATCGCGGCTCTCCGTGGTGCTCGACAGCATCTCGCGGCGCTGGCGTAGCCACTGCGGAATCGCCGCCACACTCATCAAGGCCAGATAATAGAGGGCGGTATCGAGGAGGGAGAGGTCGTTGTTCGCCAGCGTGAGCCAGACCGGGGTCATCGTCAGGTTGAGCAGCAAAGCCGAACCCAGCGGGAGCAGCAGCAACGTCAGGGTCGGCGGCAACCCCAGCCAGAAAATCGTCTCGTCACCCAGGGCGGGTAGCTCGATCGCCACCAGCAGGTAGCAACTGATCAAGGCCAGGTAGGCGCAAAGATGGCGGTAATCCTTGTTGATCGAACGCAGGAACAGGGCGCCTGCCAGCAAGAGCGAGAGCAAAGTCGGGAGCAATATGCGGCCATAGGAACCCATCAGGTAGTTCCAGAGGGCATAGCCCGCCAGCAACAGGACGCCAGAGGCATAGGCGGCCATGGCCAGCCGCGAGGGCCAGGAGTTCATCTCGACTCGGGGCATCAGACCTCCCTTCCCTGCACGGCCACGACCTGTTCCTGCTGGGCGAGCGCCTTGAGCTGCGCGTCCAGGCACAAGGAGGGCGCCAGGCCGATGAAGCGGGCCTGGAAGGGCTCCGGCAGCGTGTCGAGCAGAGGGGCGCGTCGCTGAACGGCAGTCTCCTCATTCCGGCTGATCAGCAATGCCGCAAGCGTCTTGTTGTCGATCTGGAAACAGGTTTCGTAATGACAGGTACGGGCCATGAGAGCGTCGAGCATGGCTTGCTGATGGCGGGAAGGGCAACGCAGCAGCAGCAGTTCGCCGTGGCTGCCCTCCCGTGTGCAGCGCGTGGTTTCCAGCAGCATGTCCTGGGCCAGCTGACGCCGGGAATGAAGGGGCCGCTGGGCCAGCAGGCGCGTACGCAGGGCCAGCCCCTGTCGCAGGGGCAGCTCTTCCAAGCCGCGGGCGACGCCCAGCAGCATCAGGGCCGCCAGCAACCCGCCCATGAGCAGCCCCTGTTCGGTACCGACGAAAGGGTAGACCTGCCACCAGCAGAGGGCGGCCAGGAGGCCATGCAGCAACCATAGCCAAGGCGCCTGGGGCAGCACCAGCACGGCTGCCCAGGCCCATAGCCACAAGCCATGGCGCTGCGGGTCCAGCCACAGCAGCAGGGCCAAGGGGAGGCCAAGCAACAGCGGGGCCAGCGTGCCGGGCAGCGCCGGCAGCCGACGCTGCTCCAGAGCAACGGCCCCGAGGCCCAGGCCACCGAGACTCAGCACGAGACGTGACAGGGCGCCTTGAGGCGTCGTCGCCAGTATCAGCAGCATGGCTGCGGCGAACAGCAGGGTGAGGCGATAGTGCCTCTCTTTGAACTTACGCTCCATGGTGCCTTATGATGGGTTCCATTCCTTGTAGTGACAGATACTGTACGACACCTTCCCTCGTCCCGACGATACGTCTCCCTTGTTCGTCCCGACAATAGATCACGCCCGACCTGCGCATGCACCATGGAGAACTTGACCGGCATGTCACGACACCTATCGACCAGTGGCGCGGATATCGACGCCTACATGCACGAACTCGGCACCCAGGCCCGGCAGGCCAGCACAGTGCTTCGCAATCTGGACACGGCGCGCAAGAATGCTGCCCTGCTGGCCATCGCCAGGCACCTCGACACGGCTCGGGATGCGCTGATCGAGGCCAACGCCCAGGATCTCGAACGGGGACACCAGGCTGGGCTCGATGCAGCCTTGCTCGATCGACTGGCCCTCGACGAGACGCGCATCGATGGCATGATCGAGGGACTTGCCCAGGTTGCCGCCTTGCCCGACCCCGTGGGCGAGATCGACGGACTGCGGTCCCGGCCCAGCGGCATCCAGGTCGGCCACATGCGGGTGCCTCTCGGGGTCATCGGGATCATCTACGAGTCGCGTCCCAATGTCACCGTGGAAGCGGCCGGCCTGTGCCTGAAATCGGGCAATGCCTGTATCCTGCGTGGCGGCTCGGAGGCCCGCGACAGCAATGCCGCCATCGCCGCCTGTATCGCACGCGGCCTTGCCGAGGCCGGTCTTCCGGCAGCGGCGGCACAGGTCGTCGCGACCACGGACCGTGCCGCGGTGGGGCGTCTGATCAGTATGCCCGAGCATGTCGACGTGATCATCCCCCGGGGCGGCAAATCATTGATCGAGCGCATTTCCCGGGAAGCCCGGGTGCCGGTGATCAAGCACCTGGACGGTGTCTGTCACGTCTACGTCGATGCCACTGCCGACCTCGACAAGGCCCTGGCCATCGCGGTCAATGCCAAGACGCATCGCTATGGGACCTGCAACACCATGGAGACGCTGCTGCTCGATGCCCCGGTGGCTGCCGAGCTGCTGCCGCGCCTTGCCGAGGCCTACGCACGTCATGGCGTCGAGCTGCGAGGCTGCGAGCGGACCCGCGAGATCGTGGCCGATGCTGCCCCGGCGACCGAGGAAGACTGGCAGGCCGAATACCTGGCCCCGATTCTGGCGATCCGTATCGTCGATGGGATCGAGACGGCCATGGCGCATATCGATCGCTACGGCTCGCAGCACACCGATGCCATCGTCACCGAATCCTACACCCTGGCACGACGGTTCATGACCGAGGTGGATTCCAGCTCGGTGATGGTCAATGCCTCGACCCGTTTCGCCGACGGCTTCGAGTACGGTCTGGGAGCAGAAATCGGCATTTCCACCGACAAGCTCCACGTTCGCGGGCCGGTGGGGCTGGAGGGCCTCACGACGCGCAAGTATGTCGTGCTAGGTGATGGCCATGTCCGTGTCTGAGGACGCACCGGTGCGGGTCGCGATGCTTGGCGGTACCTTCGACCCCGTGCATATCGGACATCTGCGCAGCGCCGTCGAGTTGCACGAAACCCTCGAACTCGAGCGGGTGCACATGGTCCCCGCGCATGTGCCGCCGCATCGCGAGGCGCCGGGAGTGACTGCCGACGAGCGACTGAGGATGCTCGAGCTAGGGATAGGCGACACACCGGGTCTGGTCGCCGATGGGCGCGAACTCGCCCGCTCCGGGCCGTCCTATTCCGTGGACACCCTGACCTCGTTGCGCCGGGAGTTGGGGAGTCAGGCACGGCTGGTGATGGCGCTCGGCCAGGATGCCTTCCTGAAGCTTGCCAGCTGGCACGACCCTGAGCGGCTCTTCGAGCTGGCTCATCTGGTGGTGATCGAGCGCCCCGATCATCCGGCCTCGCCGGACCAGGAGCTCAGGGCTCTGATCGAAGGGCGCGAGGTGGTCGATCGTCGCGACCTGTTCGCCCGGCCGGCCGGGGGGCTCCTGCGCCTGCGCCTGCCCAGTCGCATGGCGATTTCCGCCACCGACCTGCGTCGGCGTCTTTACGCCGGTCGCAGCGTGCGCTATCTGTTGCCTTCATCGGTGGAATCCTACATCGTTTCGCGCAATCTTTATCGCTAAGCGGTGTCTCCAAGGTAGAATGGCAGCTTGGAACGATGGTCTTACTCTCGAGGAGCTATGCAAAACGAATCGCTGAAGACTTTGGCGGTAGAGGCCCTGGAAGAACTCAAGGGTCAGGATATTACCGAACTCGACGTCTCGACGCTGACCAGCGTCACCGACGTCATGGTGATCGCCAGTGGCACGTCGTCACGACACGTGGCCGCGCTGGCCGACAATGTGGTAGAGAAGGCCAAGGAAGCCGGCGTCAGGCCGCTGGGCGTCGAGGGAGAAGCCGGTGCCGATTGGGTGCTGGTGGACCTGGGCGACGTGGTGGTGCATGTCATGATGCCCGATGCGCGTCGCCTGTACGATCTCGAACGGCTGTGGGCCGACCTGCCGAGCGATACCGAGGAGGAGGTGCGCGGGGGCCGGGCGTGAAGGTTCGTGTGCTTGCCGTCGGCCAGCGCATGCCCGACTGGGTGGAGCAGGGCGTCAGCGAGTACCGCAAGCGGTTGCCTCGGGAATTCGCTCTCGAGATCGTCGAGATAGCGCCGGGTCCGCGTGGCAAGAATGCCGACGTGGCCCGAGCCGTGGCTCAGGAAGGCCAGCGTCTGCGTGAACGCTTGCGCGAGAGCGAGCATTGCGTCGCGCTGGAGGTCGGTGGCCAGCCCTGGAGTACCGAGCGATTGGCCCGGGAAGCCGATGCCTGGCGCCATCGCAAGGGTGACGTGGCGCTGCTGGTGGGTGGCCCGGACGGGCTCGATCCCCGACTGTCTGCCCAGGCCGATCAGCGCTGGTCGCTATCGCCGCTGACCCTGCCTCACCCGCTGGTGCGGCTGCTGCTCTGCGAACAGCTCTATCGTGCCTGGACCCTGTTGATCGGTCATCCCTACCATCGCTGATTCCGTGAACGCTTGTTTGCCTCAGTATTCCCCGAGTTCGAGATGAAGCCTTTGCATGCCTAAACGCCGCGATACCCTGAAGGATACCGAGCAGGAAGTTCGCGTCTTTCGCAATCGTTCACTGTTGGCCGTGCTGCTGGTCCTGCTGATGTCCGGCGGCCTGGCAGCCCGGCTTTTCTATCTGCAAGTGGTCCAGCACGACGTCTTCATCACTCGCTCCGACCAGAATCGGGTGCGTGTCGAACCGCTGCCGCCGAACCGCGGCCTGTTGATGGACCGCAATGGCGTGCTGCTGGCCGAGAACCGCCCGACCTACAACCTGACCATCGTGCCCGAGCGGGTCGACGACCTGGAGGCGACCCTCGGGCTGCTGGTCGATATCCTGGGGCTCCCGGAGTCCGATGTCGCCGCCCTCAAGGCGCGTTCGCGCCAGCGCCAGCGCCCCTTTCAGCCCGCATTGCTGCTGAGCGAGCTCGACGAGAGGCAGATCGCGCAACTCGCGGTCAATCGGTATCGCCTGCCCGGCATCGAGGTCGAGGCGCAACTGCTGCGTTACTACCCCGACACCGACATCATGTCCCACGTGCTCGGCTATGTGGGGCGCATCAATGCCGAGGAGGTCAAGACCCTCGACAAGGGCAACTACGCAGGCACCCACTTCATCGGCAAGACCGGTATCGAGCGCGAGTACGAGGCACTGCTGCATGGCACCGCGGGCCTGCGCAAGGTCGAGACCAATGCCCGGGGGCGCGTGCTGCGGGAGCTCGGGCGCACCGATCCGGTGCCGGGGCAGGACATCACCCTCACCATCGATAAGCAGTTGCAGCAGCTGGGCTACGAGTTGCTCGATGGCCGGCGTGGCTCCATCGTCGCCATTGAGCCCGCCACCGGCGAAATACTGGCCATGGTCTCCTCGCCCGGATTCGATGCCAACCTGTTCGTGACGGGTATCAGCCACCGCGACTATCAGGGGCTGCGCAGCAACCCCGACCTGCCGCTCTACAATCGAGCCATTCGCGGGCAATATCCGCCGGCCTCGACGATCAAGCCCTTCGAGGCCCTGGCCGGCCTGGAAAACGGAGTGATCACTCCGAAAAAGACCGTTTACGACCCGGGTTTCTACAAATTGCCCGAGCATTCGCGGCGCTATCATAACTGGCTGCGGTGGGGGCATGGCCGGGTCGACATGCGCCGCGCCATCGTGGTCTCCAACGACACCTATTTCTATAACCTTGCCCACGAGCTGGGCATCGACCGGCTGGCGGACTTCATGCATCGTTTCGGCTTCGGCGAGGTGACCAGTCATGATGTGCATGGCGCCGCCAGCGGCGTGATGCCCTCGAGCGAATGGAAACGGGAGCGCTATGGTCAGGTCTGGTTTCCCGGCGAGACGCTCTCCGTGGGCATCGGTCAAGGCTACTGGCTGTCCACCCCGTTGCAACTGGCCACCGCCACGGCGGTACTGGCCAATCGGGGCGAATGGGTCACGCCGCATCTGGCCAAGCGTATCGGCGATGAGCCGGTGGAACCGCCCCAGGTGAAGGACGACATCGAACTGGCCAACGAGGAGTGGTGGGATCTGGTCTATGGGGCGATGGAAGATGTGATGACAGGGAGCGAGGGCACCGCACGCCGCTCCGGCGAGGATCTCGACTATCGGATGGCCGGCAAGTCGGGCACCGCCCAGGTCTTCACCCTGGCCAACGACGAGCGCTACAACGCCGCGGAACTGGAGGAGCGCCTTCACGACCACGCGCTGTTCACCGCCTTCGCCCCCATCGAGAACCCCGGGATCGCCATTGCGGTGATCGTCGAGAATGCCGGGGGTGGCAGCAGCAATGCGGCCCCACTGGCCCGCAAGATGCTCGATGCCTGGCTTCTGAGAGAAGAGGCCGAGCTCGACGAGGCCCCGATCCGCAGCGAGGAATCATGAATTCATGAGGCTTCAGGAGTCCACGCTACTGCCGAACCGCGGGCGCAGTATCAAGCGGCGGCGCAGCCTGTGGTTGCGCATTCATCTCGACCCCTGGCTGCTGGGCCTGCTGTTCGTGCTGATGCTGGCAGGTCTGCTGGTGCTGTACAGTGCCAGCGGCCAGCGCATGCCGGTGGTCACGGCCCAGCTCACTCGGCTGGGTGTCGCCGTGGTCACCATGCTGGTACTGGCCCAGTTCACGCCGGGCACCCTCTATCGCTGGTCGCTGCCTCTCTATGCCGCCGGCTTTCTGATGCTGATCGCCGTGGAGGTGATGGGCGACGTCGGCATGGGCGCCCAGCGCTGGCTGGTCATCCCCGGGGTGATTCGCTTCCAGCCTTCGGAGCTGATGAAGCTGGTCATGCCCATGATGGTGGCGGCCTACCTGCATCGACGCCCCTTGCCGCCCCGCCTCAAGGACATTCTCGTCTGCGCGTTGATCATCGGCGCACCGGTGGTGCTCATCGCCAGACAGCCGGATCTGGGCACGTCGTTGCTGGTCGGCAGTGCCGCGGTCTTCGTGCTGCTGCTGGCCGGGCTCTCCTGGCGCCTCATCGGCTTTCTGGGGTTGCTGGCCGCTGCGGCCATGCCGCTGCTGTGGCTCAACATGCATGCCTATCAGCGCCAGCGGGTACTGACCTTTCTCAATCCGGAAAGCGACCCGCTGGGCGCGGGGTGGAACATCATCCAGTCCACGACCGCCATCGGCAGTGGCGGGGTGGAGGGCAAGGGCTGGACCCTGGGCACGCAATCCCAGTTGGAGTTTCTGCCCGAGCGTCATACCGACTTCATCGTGGCGGTGCTCGGGGAGGAGTTCGGCCTGATCGGCATGCTGCTGATCCTGATGCTTTATCTGTTGATCGTGGCCCGGGGCCTGGTCATCGCCAACAGCGCTCAGGACACCTTCGGGCGTCTGGTCGCGGGCAGCATCACGCTGACCTTCTTCATCTACGTGTTCGTCAATATCGGCATGGTGAGTGGCATCTTGCCGGTGGTCGGGGTGCCGTTGCCGCTGGTCAGTTTCGCCGGCACCTCCAGCGTGACCTTGCTGGCCGGTTTCGGTATTCTCATGTCCATTCAAAGCCATCGTCGCCTGCTGGCCCGCTAGCGGGAACGGCCCCATGGCGGCTGGCGCCGCCCGGCGCATCTGGCAACAGGGAGTCGCAAGACCATGAAGGGTATTCTTCATCACACCAAGCGGGGAGCGATCGCGCTGCTCGTCACCGGCCTGGTCGCCATTGTCCCTCTCTCTCAGGCGGCAGACCAGGCTGCTGAAACGTTCGATCCTGCCAGCAACGCGAAGACCCGCACGCTGGTCGACGAGCTCGCCGCCCGAGGGCTGGATCGCGACTGGCTGGATTTGGCGATGCGTCAGGCGGAATTCCGGCCCGGCGTGCTCGAGGCCATGACCGGTGCTGCCGAGCGACGCCTGCGCTGGGACGAATATCGCAACATCTTCATCAAGCCCGAACGCATCCGCGAAGGAGCGGCCTTCATCGAGGCGCATCGCGAGGCCTTCGACAGGGCCCAGGCCGAATACGGGGTCGCGCCCGAGATCATCGCCGCCATCATCGGTGTCGAAACCTTCTACGGTCGATATACCGGGAAGCACCGGGTCATCGACTCGCTGGCGACCCTGGCATTCCATCACCCCTCTCGGGGCGATTTCTTTCGCGGCGAACTGGCGGCATTTCTCGAGATCACCAGTCAGCAGAATGTCGATCCGCTGACGCTGGAGGGCTCCTATGCGGGGGCCATGGGCTTCCCGCAATTCATCCCGACCAGCTACCAGGCCTACGCCGTGGACTTCGACGGCGATGGCAAGCGAGATCTGTGGCATAACCCGGTCGATGCGATCGGCAGTGTCGGCAACTACTTCGCGCGCCATGGCTGGCGCGCGGGGGCGGCGATCGTCAGCGAGGCCCAGGGGCCGGCTGCACGTCCCGACGGCGTGGAGTTCAATCGTACCCGCAAGCCCTACGCGAGTGTCGCGGCACTGGCGGACAAGGGCATCCAGCCGGCCGGCGGGGAAGCCCTCGACGGGCAGGCGCAGGTGATTCCCCTGGCGCTGGACTTCGGCGACGGCAGCACACGCTACGCCCTGGGGCATGACAATTTCTACGTGATCACGCGCTACAACCACAGCCACCTGTACGCCATGGCCGTGACCACCCTGGCCGAACGCATCCATGACACCCTGGAGGCAGAAGCATGAGTCGACGCTTGCTCTGTGCGGCGCTCCTGCTCGCCCTGGTGGCGGGGTGCGCCGGCGGTGGGGGCTCCCGGCCCGACAGCGCCCAGGATGGGGGCGCGAAGAGTTCGGGGGGGCGATATGCCATGGAAAGCGATGCCTACCCGGACGAACCGCCGGACGTCTCCGATGTGCCGGATGCGGTGCCCCGGGTCGAGCCCCTGGCACCGAGCGGCAACCGACCTTCCTATCAGGTCTGGGGCGAGACCTATCACGTGATGTCGAGTGCCGAGGGCTACCAGCAGCAGGGCACGGCGTCCTGGTACGGCCAGAAGTTCCAGGGTTATGCCACGGCCAGTGGTGAAATCTACGACATGTACAAGATGTCGGCGGCACATCGCTCGCTGCCCCTGCCGACCTATGCGCGGGTCACCAACCTCGACAATGGCCGCTCGGTGATCGTCAAGGTCAACGATCGCGGCCCTTTCCACGGGGATCGCCTCATCGATCTCTCCTACGCGGCGGCGGCTCGTCTGGACATCCTGGGCAACGGTACCGGGCGGGTGAAGGTCCAGGCCATCGATCCGGTCGCCTGGCAGGCCAGACAGGCATCGCCTCGGTCCCAGGATCAGGCGAGGGGGGATGCATCCGCCACGGGCAGTGTGTCTCCATCGCAGTCCCAGCGCGGGGAGCAGGTTGCCCAGGCGGTGTCTTCACCGGCAACCGGGGTGTCGAGCGGGGCGGCAGGGGGCAACGATCCGCGTCTCTATCTGCAGGTAGCGGCGCTGGGCTCGGCCACCAGCGCCCAGGCGCTTCGCGCACGACTGCAAAGCTCGCTCGACAGTCCGGTGCGTATCGACAGCGACCAGCGCATGCACCGCGTGCAGGTCGGCCCCGTCAGCGATCCTCTCGCCCTGGAGGCCTTGCGCAAGGAACTCCAGCGGGCAGGCTATGCCCAGGCCTTTACGGTCAGAGCTCAAGAGTGAGCGCCGATCATTTTCCCTTGCTACGAACCACGAGAAACACCCTCATGAGATTGTCTGCTTTACCCGCCAAGTTCCGGCAGCTATTGCCTGCCACCCTGACCGCCTGTGTGCTGCTGATTCAACCTGCCCAGGCGCAGGATCAGGCACTGCCGGACTCGATGGTGCCATCGCCCCCTGCGTTGTCGGCGACCTCCTGGCTGTTGATGGATGCCAACAGTGGCGAGGTGCTGGTCGAGAACGACGCCGACAAGCCCCTGCCGCCGGCGAGCCTGACCAAGATGATGACCGCCTATATCGTCGAGCGTGAGATCGACGAGGATCGCGTCTCACCCGACGATCAGGTCAGCGTCAGCGAGAATGCCTGGCGTACCGGTGGCTCGCGCATGTTCATCAAGGAAGGCACCCAGGTCAGCATCGATGACCTGCTCAAGGGGGTCGTGATCCAGTCGGGCAACGATGCCAGTGTGGCCCTGGCCGAATACATCGCCGGTTCCGAATCCGCCTTCGCCGACCTGATGAATCAGCAGGCCAGGCGCTTGGGCATGGAGAATTCCCATTTCGTCAACGCCACCGGCCTGCCCCACGAGAATCATTACGCCTCGGCCAAGGATCTGGCGATCCTTGCCAAGCACATCATCAAGGACTATCCGGACCACTACGACACCTATTCCCAGAAGTACTTCACCTACAACGACATTCGACAGCCCAATCGCAACCGTCTGCTATGGCGCGACCCTTCCGTCGATGGCCTCAAGACCGGCCATACCGAAGCGGCCGGCTACTGTCTGGTGGCGTCGGCCAAGAAGGACGAGACACGCCTGATCGCGGTGGTCATGGGTACCGGTTCCGACGAGGCGCGTGCCCAGGAAACGCAGAAGCTCTTGAGCTACGGATTCCGCTTCTTCGAGACCTTCAAGCTCTACGATGCGGGTGCCGTGCTCAACGAGCCCCGGATCTGGGGGGGCGCCAAGGACACCTTGCGCCTGGGCGTGAGCGAGGACGTCTATCTGACCGCGCCTCAGGGCAAGCGCGAGGAGATGACCGCCAGACTGGATATCCAGGAGACCATCAAGGCGCCCATCGACGCCGGTCAGCGAGTCGGCACACTGAAGGTGCTGCTGCAGGACGACGTGGTCAAGGAGCAGCCACTGATCGCCCTGGAAAGCATCGAGGAAGGCGGCATCTTCAAGCGTATCTGGGACACCGTCCTGCTCTTCGTCACCGGGCTGTTCGACTGAGCAGGAGCCGGCTCGAGGAGGTGGGT
The DNA here is from genome assembly GCF_900128925.1 of Modicisalibacter ilicicola DSM 19980. GTDB lineage: Bacteria > Pseudomonadota > Gammaproteobacteria > Pseudomonadales > Halomonadaceae > Modicisalibacter > Modicisalibacter ilicicola. Next base: position 46,641 of record NZ_FQUJ01000012.1, on the reverse strand, counting down.
TCGAGCCGCTGTTGCGGCGTGCCCCTTGGTCGGGACGCAGAGGTTGAGTAGAATACTCGGAAATAGTGTTCGCCGAGTGATCGTCATGAATGACAAATCCTTGCGGGATTTACGCACGGAGAGGCCTCAGGCGCCTCCTAAGGTCGAGTTTCCCTGCGACTATCCGATCAAGATCGTCGGTACCGCCGCTCCCGGGTTCCAGGCAGCGGTGATCGAGGTGGTCAAGGCCCACGCGCCGGATTTCGATGCCACCCGTGTCGTCGCGGTGGACAGTCGCAACGGGCGCTTCCAGTCGCTGCGAGTGACGATCACCGCGACCGGCAACGACCAGTTGCAGGCGCTGTTCGCATCACTCAAGGCGACCGGCCGCGTCCACATGGTGCTATGAATGGCCGAACTGGACGTCTATCGTCTGGGACGCCAGTCCTACGCGCCGGTATGGCGTGCCATGCGCACCTTTACCGACCAGCGGAGCTCGGCATCTCGGGACGCCCTCTGGCTCGTGGAGCACGAGCCGGTGTTCACCCAGGGCCAGGCGGGCCGCCCCGAGCACCTGCTGATGCCTGGCGACATTCCCGTGGTCGACACCGACCGCGGCGGGCAGGTGACCTATCATGGCCCGGGACAACTGATCCTGTACCCGTTGCTGGATGTGCGCCGGCGCAGGATGGGGGTGCGAGAGCTGGTCACTGCCCTGGAGAACAGCGTGATCGATGCGCTCGCCGAACATGCCATCGAGGGACGAGCCAGGCCCGAGGCGCCGGGTGTCTATGTCGGTGATACCAAGATCGCTTCACTGGGACTGCGTATACGCCGTGGGTGCAGTTTTCACGGCATTGCCTTCAATATCGATATGGACCTTTCTCCATTCGCACGCATCAACCCTTGCGGCTACGCTGGCATGACCATGACCCAGTTGCGTGACCTGTGCGGCGAACGTCCCCGATTCGACGAGGAGGCAACCCGTCTGGTGCGCTGCCTGGCCACGCGGCTGGGTGGCGACGACAATGTGAATGAGTGTCGCGGAATGCCCGTGGGCCTGGTGTCCGAGCTGACCGCCGAATCTTCCCGAACCGCAGGATAGGATCGATGACCGAGACCACCGTCGCAAGTCAGGAACGGGCCGCCCCGGCCCCGAAGAAGCCCCGCGCAGAGCGCGGGGTCAAGCTGCGTGGCGCCGACAAGGTGGCGCGCATTCCGGTCAAGGTGATTCCCACCGAGACCCTGCCCAAGAAGCCCGACTGGTTGCGCGTGCGCATGCCGGTATCCAAGGAAGTCACGCGCATCAAGCAGACGCTTCGCAAGCACGGCCTTCACACGGTGTGCGAGGAGGCCACCTGCCCCAATATCGGCGAGTGCTTCCATGGGGGCACGGCGACCTTCATGATCATGGGCGATATCTGCACCCGGCGCTGTCCATTCTGCGACGTGGCCCACGGACGCCCCAACGCCTTGAACGAGAACGAGCCCCGGGAACTCGCCGAGGCCATCGCCGAGATGCGCCTGAAGTACGTGGTGGTCACCTCGGTGGATCGCGACGATCTGCGCGACGGCGGCGCTCAGCACTTCGCCGACTGCATCCGCGAGATCCGTCGCGACAGCCCGTCGATCGAGATCGAGGTACTGGTGCCGGACTTTCGCGGTCGAATGCAGAAGGCGCTGGATATCCTCGAGCAGACGCCGCCGGATGTCTTCAACCACAACCTGGAGACCGTGCCATCGCTCTATCGTCGGGTGCGCCCCGGGGCCGACTATCAATGGTCCCTGGACCTGCTCGAGGGGTACAAGGCGCGTCGGGGCGATGTACTGACCAAGTCCGGATTGATGCTTGGCGTCGGAGAGACCGACGAGCAGGTGATCGAGGTGATGCGCGACCTGCGTGCCCACGATGTCGACATGCTGACCCTGGGGCAGTACATGCAGCCTTCGCGCAATCACTTGCCGGTGGACCGCTGGGTGCACCCCGACACCTTCGACTGGTTCGCCGAGCAGGGCAGGGCGCTGGGCTTCACCCATGTCGCCTCGGGCCCCCTGGTGCGCTCTTCCTATCATGCCGACCAGCAGGCTCACGGCATCGAAGTCAAGTAGGGGTGCCCCCGTCGAGATGGAACCTCGCGACGCACGGTCGCGAGGTTTTTTGATGGTGCGCCAGGCACGATTTCTCGTTCACGACGCGATCGCCTATGCTATCAGCATCTCTGCACGGCCCTGAGGAGGGACGCGATGAATGCCAAGGGTATCCTCGACCAGTTGATGAAACAGGCCGGCGGCTCGTCGAAAGAGGGCCTCGGTATCGGCAAGCTGGCCGGCGGTGGGGCGCTGGGCATGCTGCTGGGTACCAAGCGGGGGCGCAAGCTGGGGGCAACGGGCCTGAAGTACGGTGCCCTGGCCGGTGTGGGCGTGCTGGCCTGGAAGGCCTGGCAGCACTATCAGCAGAACCAGCAGACCGGACAGGACGAGGGGCAGGCAATGGGCAGCGGTGCCCCCGGCAGCTCGGAAAAGGAGGTGCCCCTGGAGCAGCTCGAGGGTGACGCCCAGGAGCAGCGCAGCCTGGCGATTCTCGAGGCGATGATCGCCGCTGCCCGCGCGGACGGACACATCGACGCCGATGAGCGTGCCCGGCTGGTCGACCAGATCGATGCCCTCGGGGCGGATGACGAGCTGCATGCCTGGATCGAGCAGTGCATGGACGCCCCTCTCGATGCGCAGAGGATCGCCCGCAAGGCCGATTCACCCCAGGCGGCGCGGGAAATGTATCTGGCCAGCCTTGCCATCATCGATGAACAGAACCCGATGGAGCGCGCCTGGCTCGATCAGCTGGCTGCGGCACTCGGGCTGGCCCCGGGTGTGGCCAGAGAACTGGAGTCCCAGGCCACCTCAATGGCCTAGACTTCGAAAGAGCGTGTCAACGTCAGTATTCGATCAACGGGAGAGGACATTATGGAAGATAGAGGTGCCTGGGATCATCTGGTCAAGGCTGCCGAGGAGCTTTGCGAGTCTTCGCAGGGGCGGGGAATCGACACGAGAAGCGCCCTGGCGGGTGGTCTGCTCGGGTTGCTGATCAGTACCCGAGGCGGTCGCAGCCTGCTGGGCAAGACACTCAAGTACGGCACCATCGCCGGCCTGGGGGCGCTGGCCTGGCAGGCGCGCCAGGGCGGCGTTCCTCGCAACGCTTCCGGAACTTCCGCAGCGGACGGTCACCCGGACCGTGGCGGGAACGGTGAGGGCAGTGCATCCGCGACATCCAGGGGCGACGAGCCGCCGACGCCGCTCTGAGCCGAGGAACACACGGCCAAGCCAAGAGGGAGGTGTCTGCGATCGGGCACCTCCTTTTCTTGGAATGAAGCATCATTCATGTATTAAAAAAACAATACTAATAGCGTCTTTTAAGCATCAAGAGCTTCATTGTTTAGTGTGTTGTAATCGTCGGTAACTGACTTGGATTGGTAAGCCCGCTACACTGGCGCTACTCTTGTTTTGCGGTGCAGCAATTTTTTTGCGAATGGAGCCACCCATGTTTCCTATCTATGCCCCCCTTGCTGTGGAAATCACGCGCCCCTTCTGGGACCCGCTGGGGCTTGGCAAGGCCGCTGCCGAGTACTGGCGCGATGCCTGCGAACGCAGTGTGCTCTATCTCGATGTCATGCGTCAGCGCGGTAACCAGTATCTCGAGCATATGGAGGAGACCAAGCCCAATGTGCTGGGCTTCGACACGGAGGTGCTGCTGGATGGGCGCACGCTTCCCAACCCGGTCAACTACGAGCTGATGCGCATCCTGCCGACGGAAGGCATCGAGATCGACGAGAGCATGCGTCCGTTCGTCGTCGTCGACCCACGCGCCGGCCACGGCCCGGGGATCGGCGGATTCAAGCCCGACAGCGAGATCGGCGTGGCACTGCGGGCCGGCCACCCCTGCTACTTCATCGGCTTCCTGCCGTATCCCGTGCCGGGCCAGACCGTCGAGGACGTCGTCGAGGCAGAAGTGCAGTTCCTGCGCCATGTCATCGAACGTCACCCGGACGTCGCCGAGCAACCCATGGTGGTGGGCAACTGCCAGGCCGGCTGGCAGATCATGATGGCCGCGGCCCTGGAGCCGGATTGCTTCGGCCCCATCCTGATCGCCGGCGCCCCGCTTTCCTACTGGGCCGGCGAACGGGGCAAGAACCCCATGCGCTACTCTGCGGGCATGCTGGGTGGCAGCTGGCTGACCACCCTGGTGAGCGATCTCGGCCACGGCCAGTTCGACGGCGCCTGGCTGGTGCAGAACTTCGAGAAGCTCAACCCCGCCAATACCTTCTGGAGCAAGCAGTACAACCTCTATGCCAACGTGGACAGCGAGGCCCAGCGCTACCTGCGCTTCGAACGCTGGTGGGGCGGGCACGTGGTTCTTAACAGCGACGAGATCCAGTACATCGTCGATAACCTGTTCATCGGCAACCGTCTGAGCACCTCTCAGCTGCTTACCCGGGATGGACGGCGCATCGATCTGCGTAACATCCGCTCGCCGATCGTGGTGTTCTGCTCCCAGGGGGACGACATCACGCCACCTCCCCAGGCCCTGGGCTGGATCGACGACCTGTACGAGAGCGTCGACGATATCCAGGCCCACGATCAGACCATCGTCTACTGCGTGCACGACACGACCGGGCACCTGGGCATCTTCGTCTCGGGCAGCGTGTCCCGCAAGGAGCACGCCGAATTCACGGCGAACATGGATTACATCGATATCCTGCCGCCAGGGCTCTACGAGTCCAAGGTGACCGAGCGCGATGCCTCCCAGGCCAACCCGGACCTGATCGACGGGGACTACCTGCTCGAGTTTGCGCCACGCGACTTCGAGGACATCGATGCCATCGTCAAGACCGACATCGAGGACGAGCGGCGTTTCGCCACGGTCTCTCGCATATCGAACATCAACCTCGGCCTCTACCGGCGCTACCTGCAACCGCTGATCCAGGCGGTGATGACGCCGGAGGCGGCGAGCTGGATGCGCCGTTCCCATCCGCTCAAGATGGGCTACAAGCTCCTTTCGGACCGCAATCCGGCCACGGTGCCGCTACCGGTCATGGCCGATGCCATCAAGGCAAGCCGCCACCCGGTCGACGACAGCAATCCGTTCAAGGTGCTCGAGGGCATGATCTCGGACCAGATCGTGCAGGGCCTGAACGCCTATCGGGACCTGCGCGACCAGGCAACCGAGCAGTTGTTCATGCAGGTCTACGGCCAGCCGCTGTTGCAGACCCTGATGGGGCTCAGGGCCGACGATCAACGGCCGTTGCCGTTGCCCGGTGCCTCGCCGGAGCATCACCGCTTCGTCGAGCAGCGCAAGCAGGCACTGCTCGACTCCATCGACGAGGGCACCATCGTCCAGGCTTCGGTACGCGCCCTGATCTTCGTGCTTGGCGGTTCGACCACCACGGACGAGCGCAACTTCCAGCGTCTGAAGGCGACCCGGGACGAGATGGGTGCCGACGTCGACCTGACCACCTTCAAGACCTGGGTGCGCGACGAGTTCGAGATCCTCAATCTGGATGGCCATGCGGCCATACAGGCCTTGCCGACCATGCTGCAGGGCGAGGACGCCGCCACCATCGATGCCTACATGGCGCATATCGAACAGGTGGTGCGAGCCAGCGAGCCCCTGGAAGAGAAGACCCAGACCCGGCTGGCCATCGTCAAGAAGCTCTTCGAACGGGCCAAGCCCGTGCAGGAAGCGCCGGCGCAGCCCGAGGCAAGCAGCGGCGAGAGCACGAGACGCTCCAACGCGGGGCGCAAGAGAAGAGCGACGCGCAAGAAGGGCGCCCCAGGCCCCACCCGCGATTCGTCGTCGTCATGACGGTTCGCGGGTTCCCGTGACACCATCGCCGCCTTCCGGGCGGCGATGTCGTCTCAGCGGCGAGCCGCCACCCAGTCGCCGGCGTCGGGGATGTTCATGGTGTAGCTCTCGCCCATGCAGGGCGAGCTGAGCATGAAATCCGCGCTGGCGGCATTGCAGGCCACGGGGATGTTCCAGAGTGCCGCCAGACGCAGCAATGCCTTGACATCCGGGTCGTGGGGCATGGGCGCGAACGGGTCCCAGAAGAAGATCAGCACATCCAGGCGCTGTTCGGCGATGCAGGCGCCGATCTGCTGATCGCCGCCGAGCGGCCCGCTCATCAGTCCTTCGACGTCCAGCCCCAGGGTGGCCGCCACCCGGCTGGCGGTGGTGCCGGTGCCCAGCAACTGGTGCTGCGCGAGGGTATCGCGCCAGCGCCCCGCCCACTCCAGCAGTTCCTCCTTCTTGCCGTCATGGGCGATCAACGCGACGCGCTTGCGGGGAGAAAGACTGCGCTGGACCTGTCGGGCGGGGCGTGGATGGGTCATCGGAAGACTTCCAGGGTCGATGGGTAGACAGTGTGAGTATGGCCCGAGCCGACATCTGTGGCTGGACGTTTTTTTATTCTAGCGCATCTGGGTCGCCGGCCTGGAATTCGCGTCGACCGGTCGGTGGCCTTCAAGGCAGACGTGCCAGTGACGATAGATAAGCAAGGCCTGGGCTCGACACCCGGCTTGCATGGAAGCGTTCAGGCCGGCTAGCCTCATGAAGCCCTGGATGTGCCCCGACATCCAAAATCTGCCTAGGCTGGCGCGATACGCATGGCTGGGGTAGGGTAGGCGCATTTTTCCGCCGGAATCACACGCCGGCACGACGCACAAGCTGCCAAGGTCGACGGAACCTCCCCGGACCTGGGCTCGAAGGAACTGGAGTGCTATGGGCAAGTCACTGGTCATCGTCGAGTCGCCGGCCAAGGCCAAGACGATCAACAAGTATCTCGGCAACGATTTCATCGTGAAGTCGAGCGTTGGCCATATTCGCGACCTGCCGACCAGTGGTTCGGGCAAGAGTGCCACCGATCCCAAGGAGCGAGCTCGCCAGGCGGCGGCCACGCGCAAGATGTCTCCCGAGGAGAAGGCGACCTACAAGAAGCAGAAGGCCTGGTCGCAGCTCGTGCGGCGCATGGGGATCGACCCGGAGCATGGCTGGGAGGCGCATTACGAGATCTTGCCCGGCAAGGAAAAGGTCGTGGCGGAGCTTGCCAGGCTCGCCGAGAAGGCCGATGCCATCTATCTTGCCACCGACCTGGATCGCGAGGGAGAGGCCATCGCCTGGCACCTCAAGGAGACCATCGGCGGCGACGCGACGCGCTACAAGCGGGTGGTGTTCAACGAGATCACCGAGAACGCCATCCAGGAGGCCTTCAAGGCGCCGGGCACGCTCAACGTGCCCCGGGTCGAGGCGCAACAGACCCGACGCTTCCTCGATCGGGTGGTGGGCTTCATGCTCTCGCCGCTGCTGTGGGCCAAGGTCGCCCGCGGGCTCTCCGCCGGGCGGGTGCAGTCGGTGGCGGTGCGGTTGATCGTCGAGCGCGAGCGCGAGATTCGCGCCTTCGTGCCGGAAGAGTTCTGGGACGTGCACGCCGACCTGGTGAGCCCGCAGGGGGAACCGATCCGCTTCGAGCTGGTGCGCCAGGACGGCAAGCCGTTCCGCCCGACCTCGGAGAAGGAGACCCTCGAGCGCATCGCCAAGCTTGAACAGGCCAGCCTGGCGATCACCGCCCGGGAAGAGAAGCCCACGCGTTCCAAGCCCAACGCGCCGTTCATCACCTCGACGCTGCAGCAGGCCGCCAGCGGTCGTCTGGGTTTCTCGGTGAAGAAGACCATGACCCTCGCCCAGCGGCTCTACGAGGCGGGCTACATCACCTACATGCGCACCGATTCCACCAACCTCTCCCAGGATGCGGTGAGCGGGGTGCGTGACTATATCCTGGACGAGTTCGGCAAGCGCTACCTGCCCGAGGCGCCCAATCGCTACTCCAGCAAGGAAGGCGCCCAGGAGGCCCACGAGGCGATCCGTCCGTCGGACGTGACGCGCACCGCAGGCAACCTGGCGAACATGGAACGCGACGCCGAGCGTCTCTACGAATTGATCTGGCGCCAGTTCGTGGCCTGCCAGATGCCCCCGGCGGAGTACCTTTCCACCACCCTGACTGTCGAGAGCGAAGGCTATGAGCTGCGCGCCAAGGGGCGCGTGCTCAGGTTCGACGGCTATACGCGCGTCATGAAGCCCGCCGGCAAGAAGGACGAGGATCAGACGCTGCCCGACATTGCCGAGGGCACGCCCCTGAGCCTGGAGCGACTCGATCCGCAGCAGCACTTCACCAAGCCGCCGGCACGCTACACCGAGGCCAGCCTGGTCAAGGAGCTCGAGAAGCGCGGCATCGGCCGGCCCTCCACCTATGCCTCGATCATTTCGACCATCCAGGATCGTGGCTACGTCAAGCTCGAGAGCCGACGCTTCTATGCCGAGAAACTCGGCGACATCGTCACCGACCGGCTCACCGAATCCTTCAACGACCTGATGGACTACGGCTTCACCGCCCGCATGGAAGACAGCCTCGACGAGGTGGCCGAGGGGGAGCGCAACTGGCAGGCGTTGCTCGACGACTTCTATGCTGGATTCCGCGCCAAGCTCGAGCGAGCCGAGGGCGAGCAGGGCATGCGCCCCAACCAGCCGGTGCCCACGGACATCGACTGCCCGACCTGCGGTCGCAAGATGCAGATCCGTACCGCCTCCACCGGCGTGTTCCTGGGCTGTTCCGGCTACAACCTGCCGCCCAAGGAGCGCTGCAAGACCACCATCGATCTGATCCCGGGGGACGAGGCGGTCGCCGCGGACGCGGACGAGGATGCCGAAACCCAGGCGCTGCGCGCCAAGCGCCGTTGCCCCAAGTGCGGCACCGCCATGGACAGTTACCTGATCGACGAGACCCGCAAGCTGCACATCTGCGGCAACAGCCCGGACTGCGAGGGCTACGAGATCGAGAAAGGGCGTTTCAAGCTCAAGGGCTACGAAGGGCCCACCATCGAATGCGACAAGTGCGGCAGCGACATGCAACTGAAGTCGGGCCGCTTCGGCAAGTACTTCGGCTGCACCAACGAGAACTGCAAGAACACCCGCAAGCTGCTCAAGAGCGGCGAGGTGGCGCCACCCAAGATGGACCCGATCCCGATGCCGGAGCTGGCCTGCCAGAAGGTCGACGATCACTACGTGCTACGCGACGGCGCCAGCGGCCTGTTCCTGGCGGCCAGCCAGTTTCCCAAGAACCGCGAGACCCGACCGCCCCTGGTCGAGGAGCTCAAGGCCCACGCCGAGGAACTGCCGGAGAAATACCACTTCCTGCTCAAGGCGCCGAGCAGGGACCCGGACGGGCGACCGGCGCAGATCCGTTTCTCGCGCAAGACCAAGAGCCAGTACGTGATGACCGACGAGGAGGGCAAGGCCACCGGCTGGAAGGCGGTCTTCGACAAGGGCAAGTGGCAGGTCGAGGACAAGCGCAAATGACCCCCCGCGGGCGTACCAACCAGCTGCTCTACCAGGCCGAGCTGCTTCTGGCGACGCCGAGCGGGGAGGACGAACATGCGGCCTCGCGGCGCATGGCGCTGGAGGAGGGGACGCTGGCCCTGCTCGAGCTGGCCCTCGAGGCCGCCCTGCGTGAAGTCACCGAGCATGCGTACCTGGCACGGCACGACTGGCGCGAACTGCTTCAGGAAGATGACGAGCCTATCGCCGAGCTCGAGCGGCTACGCGAGCTGGCCGGTCGCCCCGGCAGCTGGCTGGCCGTGTTGATCGCCCGCCTCGAGGCCCTGCGGGGTGTCGAGGGCGCCGCTCGGCGAGATGCCGGCCAGGCGTTGATCGCCTCGGCCGACCGCGTGGCGCTTGCCGACGAGCTGCGCTGGTGCCTCGGGGAGTTCAAGGAGCTGCTCTTTGAGCTGCGCGAGACCAGTGCCGAGTGGTGACCCGGCAGCGCCGGAAGTGATACCATGCCTTCAGTTTGCTAACGACCATGGCACCGTGCCTTGGTCGTTTTTTGTTGTGTCGTTGCTCGTAGAGCCGTTGCAAGCGTTCTCTCAAGCGGAGGTAAGCATGTCCGAAACAGCCGTACTGGAAATCGTCGAACTCGCCGATGGCGAGATCGTGCTGCGTTCCGCCGAAGAGGAAGGGGAGCCCCTGGTGCGCATCCGCTTTTCCGAAGAGGCCGCCGACCTGTTGCGCAGGAGCCGCTTCGAGATGGCCCAGGAGATGATCGACCACGCCATTGCCCGTACCCAGCTATGGGATGGCGAGGCCGACGCGGAAGACGCCGTTCTGAAGGGAACGCTTCACTGAGTCGGTCAGCCATGCAGGACAGGACAATGGGTGAGCGCGTGGCGATTCTGGTCGACGTGCAGAACATCTACTACACCACCCGGCAGGCCTTCGGTCGACCCTTCGATTACAGGGCCTTCTGGGCCCGGGCCACGGCGAACCGCGAGGTGGTCGCGGCCATCGCCTACGCGGTGGACCGGGGCGACGAGAAACAGCGCCAATTTCAGGATATCCTGCGCGGCATCGGCTTCGAGGTGAAGCTGAAACCCTATATTCAGCGTCGTGACGGCACCAGCAAGGGCGACTGGGACGTCGGCATCGCCCTCGACGGCATCGAACTCGCCGCACGAGTCGACCGGATCGTGCTCCTTTCCGGCGACGGCGATTTCGATCTGCTGCTGCAGCGGGTTCGCCAGCGTCATGCCACGTCATCCGAGGTGTATGGCGTGGCCAGGCTGACCGCCGAGGCCCTGCGGCGCTCGGCGTCGCGCTTCATCGCCATCGACGAGACGCTGCTGATGCCCCCTGCGCCTCAGTCGTCGCGCTGACGCTTCATCCAGTTGGTCAGCCCGCCCTCGAGCAGCACCTCGACCTGGTGTGCCGTCAGATCGTGACGAAGCGAGATCTTTCTGTCACCGGCCTGGGCAGTGATCTCATGACCGTCTCGCAGCGCCTCGTGCAGGCCTTCGAAGGAAAGCGTCTGCCCGGTGTCCAGAGCCTCGTGGTCCTTCTCGTTCTCGAAGCGCAGCGGCAATACACCGAAATTGACCAGGTTCTGCCAGTGAATGCGCGCGAAGCCCTTGGCGACGACCAGGCGCAGTCCCAGGTAGCGGGGGGCGATGGCGGCGTGTTCGCGACTCGATCCCTGTCCGTAGTTGCCACCCGCGATCACGCAGTGATCGCCGGTCTCCTCGGCACGCTGAACGTATTCCTCGTCGATGCCACGGAAGCAGAACTCCGCGATCCGCGGAATGTTGCTGCGATAGGGCAATACCTCGTTGCCGGCGGGCATGATCTCGTCGGTGGAGACGTCATCTTCCATCTTCAGCAGTATCGTCAGTTCCGGGGCATCCTCGATCGCCTCGAATTCAGGCAGCGAGGCGATGTTGGGCCCCTTGATCAACGTGACCTTGCGGGCCTCGGCAACCTCGAGGGGGGCAATGAGGTTGCGGGTATTGACGACGGGATCGTCGGGTTCCTCGACCCGGGGGTAGTCGAAGTCGAGATCACGGGGATCGGTGATCTTGCCGCGCAGCGCCGAGGCGGTCGCGGTCTCGGGGCTGCACAGGAAGACCCGGTCTTCCGGGGTGCCCGAACGTCCCGGGAAGTTGCGCGGGGTGGTGCGCAGGCTGTTGCTGTCGTTCGCCGGCGCCTGGCCCATGCCGATGCAGCCGTTGCAGCCGGCCTGGTGAAGGCGTGCTCCGGCGGCGAGCAGGCTCGATACATGGCCATCGCGTACCAGGGTTTCGAGGATCGAGCGCGAGGTGGGGTTGATGTCGAAGGAGACCCAGTCGCTGATCTGGCGCCCCTTGACCATCTCGGCGGCAATGGCGAAGTCGCGATAGCCGGGATTGGCGGACGAGCCGATGTAGGCCTGGGAGAGGGGTTCGCCCGCGACCTCGCGCACCGGCACCACGTTGCCCGGGCTCGAAGGCTTGGCGATCAGTGGCTCGAGGCCTGAAAGGTCGATCTCGTCCTCGACGTCGTAATCGCAGGCTTCGTCGGCAGCGAGAGATTCCCAGTCGTCGCCGCGTCCCTCGGCCTCGAGGAAACGCCTGACCGCCTCGTCCGACGGAAAGACGCTGCTGGTGGCGCCGAGCTCGGCCCCCATGTTGGCGATCACGTGCCGGTCCATGGCCGAAAGGCAGTCCAGCCCCGGGCCGTGGTATTCGATGATGCGTCCGACGCCGCCATCGACACCGTGACGGCGCAGCATCTCCAGGATAACGTCCTTGGCGCTGACCCAGTCGGGCAGTTCGCCGGTCAGCTTCACGCCCCATATCTTCGGCATCTTGAGACGAAACGGTTCGCCGGCCATGGCCATGGCCACGTCGATGCCGCCGGCACCGATGGCCAGCATGCCGATGGCCCCGGCGGCGGGGGTATGGCTATCCGAGCCCAGCAGGGTCTTGCCCGGCTTGCCGAAGCGTTGCTGGTGGGTGGGGTGACTGACGCCATTGCCGGCCCGGGAGAACCAGATGCCCAGGCGCTCCGCCGAACTCTGCAGAAACAGGTGGTCGTCGGGATTCTTGTTGTCTTCCTGTATCAGGTTGTGGTCGACGTACTGGGCGGAAAGCTCGGTCTTGACCCGATCGAGCCCCATGGCCTCCAGTTCGAGCATCACCATGGTGCCGGTCGCGTCCTGGGTCAGGGTCTGGTCGATGCGCAGGGCAATCTCCTCGCCCGGCGTCATGCTGCCCTCCAGCAGATGAGCATCGATCAGTTTCTGCGCCACGTTCATGGCCATGGTAGTACCTCCCTGTCGTTGCGACTGTGCCTGTCCCTCAGTGTAGAGAATATGGCGGCCTAGACTAACGTTGCACTCCTTCCTGCTGACAGCAGGCCGTCCAATGCTCTATCTTACGTCAACGTAAAGCAACCGCCGCGCCGCCGTCATTACCCCCCGACGGCAACACTGACTACAGTCTTAGTGTGTGGTGAGTTGACGAAGACCCGGGCCCACAAGGCCATGTACTTCCTCGACCCACATCCCGGGAAGAGAACAAGGAAGCCCAACCCATGAGTACAACAAGCAAGGCGACCATCGTTCATACGCCGAGCTTCATGAACGGTGACGAGTTTCGCGTACCCGTCTTCAAGCTGCTCAAGCAGGACGGCTCGCCCTACAAGAATGCCAAGCTGCCCGAAATCGACCGCGACAAGGCACTGCGTATCTACCGCGCCATGCTGTTCACCCGGGTGCTGGACGAACGCATGCTGGCGGCCCAGCGCCAGGGGCGGTTGAGCTTCTACATGCAGTGCACCGGTGAGGAGGCCTCGGTCATCGGCAGCACGGCGGCACTGGACGATCAGGACATGATCATGGCCCAGTACCGCGAGCAGGGGGCGCTGGCCTACCGCGGCTTCACGGTCGACGAGTTCATGAACCAGTTGTTCGGCAACGACCGCGACTATGGCAAGGGCCGCCAGATGCCGGTGCACTACGGCTCGAAGAAGCTCCACTACATGACCATCTCGTCGCCCCTGGCGACCCAGATCCCCCAGGCCACCGGCTATGCCTACGGCCAGAAGATGGCGGGCGAAGGGCACTGCACGATCACCATCTTCGGCGAGGGGGCGGCCTCGGAGGGCGATTTTCATGCCGCTCTGAACATGGCCTCGGTGCATCAGGTGCCGGTGATCTTCCTGTGCCGCAACAACGGCTACGCCATCTCAACCCCGGCTCACGAGCAGTTCTCCGCGGACGGCATCGCCCCCCGGGCCTTCGGCTATCACATGAAGGTGATCCGGGTCGACGGCAACGACATCCTGGCGGTCTACCAGGCCACCACCGAGGCACGCCAGTGGGCGGTGGAAAACAACAAGCCGGTGCTCATCGAGGCGATGACCTACCGCCTGGCGGCACACTCCTCCTCGGACGACCCCTCCGGGTATCGCAGCAAGAAGGAGGAGGAAGCCTGGCGCGAGAAGGATCCGGTGCGGCGCATGCGGCTATGGCTCGAAAGCAAGGGCTGGTGGAGCGAAGAGGATGAGAAGAGCGAGCAGGAGACGCGCCGCCGCGAGGTGCTGGAGGCGATGAAGCGCGCCGAGAAGCGTCCGGCGCCGGACCTCGAGACGCTGATCACCGACGTCTATGACGACACGACCCCGCAGCTCGTCGAGCAGCTCGAGCAGCTCAAGACCCATATCCGCAAGTACCCGGACGCCTATCCGAAAGGTGCCAAGCTCTTGGATAAGCCCCTCGATGACGCCGATGGAGGTGCCCGGCATGCCTGAAATGAACATGCTCAAGGCCATCAATGCCGCCCTCGACACGGCCATGGCCACCGACGACAAGGTGATCTGCTTCGGCGAGGACGTCGGGGTGTTCGGCGGGGTATTTCGCGCCACCAGCCATCTTCAGGAGAAGTACGGCCGCGATCGCTGCTTCAACACGCCCCTGGTGGAGCAGGGCATCATCGGCTTCGCCAATGGCCTGGCGGCTCAGGGCTCCAGGCCGGTGGCGGAGATCCAGTTCGCCGACTACATCTTTCCGGCCTTCGACCAGATCGTCAACGAGACCGCCAAGTTCCGCTACCGCTCGGGAGACCTGTTCAACGTCGGCGGACTGACCATCCGGGCGCCCTACGGCGGCGGTATCTCCGGCGGGCTCTACCATTCGCAATCGCCTGAAGCCTATTTTGCCCACACCCCGGGTCTCAAGGTCGTCGTGCCGCGCAACCCCCATCAGGCCAAGGGGCTTTTGCTGGGTGCGATTCGCGACCCGAATCCGGTACTGTTCTTCGAGCCCAAGCGGCTGTACCGCGCCTCCGTGGGCGAGGTGCCGGAGGAGGATTACCAGCTGCCCCTGGGCGAGGCGGAGGTGATCAAGGAGGGCGACGACATCACCCTGCTGGCCTGGGGCGCCCAGATGGAGATGGTCGAGAAGGCCGCCGAGCTTGCCGAGAAGGAAGGCATCTCCTGCGAGATCATCGACCTGCGTACCATCGTGCCCTGGGACGTGGACACCGTCGCCGAGTCGGTGTTGAAGACCGGGCGTCTTCTGGTGACCCACGAGGCGCCCCTGACCGGCGGCTTCGCCGGCGAAATCGCCGCCACCATCCAGCAGCGCTGCTTTCTTTACCTGGAATCGCCCATCGCCCGGGTGACCGGCCTGGATACCCCCTTCCCGCTGACCCTGGAGAAGGAGTACATGCCGGATCACCTCAAGATCTTCGAGGCGATCAAGCAGAGCATCGACTACTAGCAGGCGCCCAGGCGACGATTTCAGGAGAGCACCATGAGCGATTTTATTCTGCCGGACATCGGGGAAGGCATCGTCGAATGCGAGCTGGTCAAGTGGCTGATCAGCGAGGGCGACGAGATCGAGGAAGACCAGCCGGTCGTCGAGGTCATGACCGACAAGGCATTGGTCGAGATTACCGCGCCGGAAGCGGGTCGCGTGACCCGGCTCTATTACAAGCAGCAGGAAAATGCCCGGGTGCACGAGCCGCTGTTTGCCTATACGCCGCTGGATCAGGCGGATGATACCACCGAGCAGGCGGAGGAGCCGGCCGACGATCAGGTGGAGGAGCAACGGGAAGGCGAGGCGGCTCCCGCACCCGCCGAGACGCCAACGCCCGCGGCGGCCAAACCACGGTCACCCGCGGGCACCGGCCCGCACGGGCGAATCCCCGCCAGCCCGGCGGTACGGCGGCTGATACGCGAGCTGGGCGTGCGCCTCGAGGATGTTCCCGGGTCGGGCAAGGAGGGCCGCGTGCTCAAGGAGGACGTGCTCGCCTTCGAGAAGCGCGGTGGCAAGAGTCCGGACACCGCCTCCACCGGCGGCGAAACGCAAGCGGCGCCCACCGGGGAGGGCCGAGCGCCGGCAGGCGAGGCTCGGGTCGAGCCGATCAAGGGCATGCGCGCGGTGATGGCCAAGCGCATGGTCGAGTCCGCCACGACCATTCCCCATTTCAGCTATGGCGACGAGATCGACGTCACGGAATTGCTGGCCCTGCGCGAGCGCCTGAAACCCCTGGCCGAGGGGCAGGGCACCCGCCTGACGCTGATGGCCCTGATCATGAAGGCCATGGCGCTGGCGGTGCAGGAGTACCCGATCCTCAACAGCCGGATCAGCGAGGACGGCAGCGAGATTCACTACCAGCCCCATTGCAACATCGGCATGGCGGTGGACAGCCAGGCGGGACTGATCGTGCCCAACGTCAAGCGGGTCGAGGAACTCAGCCTCCTGGCGATTGCCGCCGAGGTCGAGCGGCTGACCCAGGCCGCCCGGGAAGGTCGGGTCAGTCAGGTGGATCTCAAGGAGGGCACCATCAGCATCTCCAACATCGGCGCGCTGGGAGGCACCTATGCCGCACCGATCATCAACCTGCCGGAAGTCGCCATCGTCGCCCTGGGGCGCACCCAGCAGCTGCCACGTTTCGATGCCGACGGCAACGTCGTCTCCCGGGCGATCATGACCATCACCTGGTCCGGCGATCATCGCATCATCGATGGCGGCACCATCGCCCGCTTCTGCAATCTATGGAAGGAGTATCTGCAGACGCCGCAGAACATGCTGCTCAGGATGGCCTAGGGAATTGCTGAATAAATCGCCGAGCGAAATGAAGTGCAAGGCGCACGGAGCGCAGAAAACGAGACATAACATGGGGTTAGGCGAGTGTTCGAGCACCGCGCAACGCAGCAATTCGTTCGTGTAGGCATTTATGCAGTGATTCCCTAGGCAGATGTCATGACCCAGGACGCCCTGCAGCAGTTCTACATTCCCGAAGAGCAGTCGATCTACCTGCTCAGCCACGACGATGCCAAGAAGCTCCGGGACTGGGTGGCGTTGTGCCGGGAGCAGCTCGAGCAGCTCGGCTATCGGCACATCGAACTGATCGGCAAGGGCGCCTACGGCTTCGTGTTCGCCGGCCTGGCCACCCGGCAGGGTGCCGCCGAGGTGGAGTACGTGTTCAAGTTCACGCGCATCACCTTGCCGGAGGCGCTGCAGGATCGTCTCGAGGAGGAGGCGTTCATGCTCGAGCAGGTGGAGCATCCTCGGGTGCCCCGCCTGATCGCCTTCCAGCGCATCCGCAAGCAGTCGATCCTGGTAATGGAGCGCGCCCCGGGGATCAACCTCGAGGAGTATTCGCTGCGTCACGGGCGTCTCGTGCCGCGGCTGGTGGTCAAGGTCGCCGCCCAGCTGGCGGACATCCTGCGCGTCCTGCGCCGCGAGGCCGGCCCGGCAGGCAAGCCCATCGTGCATGGCGACATCAAGCCCTCCAACCTGGTCTTCGATCCCGCGACCGAGCGCATCGCCCTGATCGACTGGGGCTCCTCGGTGTTCGCCCAGCTCGACGCCAACCAGCAGTTCGTCTCGACCAGCGTCATGGAGCTGATGTCCGACAACCTGCAGCAGACCAATGCCCGCCTGGGCGACGTCTACTTCATCGGCGAGGAGCAGCTGAACGGCGCCCTGTCGTCGCCGCGCTTCGACGAGCAGGGCACGGCCGGCACCCTCTACGCCCTGGCCTCGGCGCAATCCTGCCGTTTCGGCCATCGTGCCATACCCGCCACCTCCCTCGGCCTGCCCATGGAGTTCGCCCGCATGCTCGACGGCATGCTCGACCCCGACCCCCAGACGCGGGCCCGGGCCGGCGACTACTTCCTCGAACACATGCCGCGTATGGCGCGCACGGTGATGCTCGACCTGCCAGAGAAAGCGGAAAGTCCCACGGTGCCGGTATGGGTCCGCCCCAGCCATCGTGAGATCGATACCGTGGTCTATAGCTCGCGCAAGTCGTTCCTGCGCGAGGAGGATGGGCGGGACGCGCTGAATGCGGTCAACGACGTGCAACTCGATCGCTACTACAAGAACTTCATGCAGGGCATGGGCGAGACCGAGAAGGCCTTTCTCGCCGCGGTCAGCCGGCTGGGCAAGTATCCGGTGGTGGGAGGGCTGGCGGTGCGCTGGGAAGCCGATGGGGTCTACATCGACAGCGTGCTCAACCTGCACGACCTCGAACTCAAGACCGCCTTCGTCGCGGCGGTCAACAACATGGTCAGCCTGGCCCGGGCCATCTATCGCCAGGGCGTGTTCAAGAGCTGCCTGTTCAACGCGCGCGACACCCTGCACATCGACCGCGACGGGCCTCAGGAGCCTTTCATCCCCGTGCCGGGCATGGCACTGCCCTACGAGGTGAGCGCCGCACCGGATCTGGAGGATCGTTCCCGGGTGCACTCCTATTTCGAGGATGGCCCGGACCCGGAGGAATTCCTGCAACTGCCCGTCGAGATCATCCGGCGTCTGGAGGATCTCAACACCATTCACCATACCGGACTGATCATCTTCGAGGCGTTGCCGACCCATCTCAAGATTCACAGCTATTATCGCCTACTGGACCCGGGGCGGGAGAGCGAGTTTCGCGAATGCCTGGACGCCATGCTGGCGGCAGTCCCCCTGATCCGCGGCCTGGGAGTCTCGGGGTACATGAAGATGCCCTACAAGGACACCAAGGTGTTCGCCCACATCGAACGCCTTCCCGATCGCTACTATCCCCGGGACCCACGGGCGCACCGCAACGACGCGACCGGGAAGCCTTCCGGCTCGACATCTAGAATTAACCTCTGATAGATACAACCTGACAGGAGTGGCTTAGGCTGGTGGTCACTCGAGCGCGAGCCAAGCAACGATGAACGCCTCGGCCATTTCGCTGTCCTTCGGATGCGGTTTGCCCGAAGGCGCCATGTCGCAATGTACAAGCAGACTAACGGAGGAGTTTGCCATGAAAGAGACCCAAGATCTTTTTCCGACCCGCCTGGAACGCAAGCTGGGGATGTTCGAGCGCATCGACCCGGTGGTGCACAGTGAAGGCGAGCAACGCAGCAACGGACCCTTGAGTGAAGAACAGGTCGACGAGTTCGAGAGAAAGGGCTTCATTTCCTTCGAGAGCTTCTTCGACAAGGAGGAGATGGAGGCCTTCATCCAAGAGCTTCGCGATTACGAGGATGACGAGGATCTGAAGCTCTCCGAGGGCACCATCCTCGAGCCGGGCCATCAGGAGATTCGCTCGATCTTCGGCATCCACGAGGTGTCCGAGCGTTTCAGCCGGCTGACCCGGGACCCGCGCCTGCTGGCCATGGTCCAGCAACTGCTGGGCAGCGATGTCTACATCCACCAGTCGCGCATCAACTACAAGCCCGGCTTCAAGGGCAAGGGCTTCGACTGGCATTCGGACTTCGAGACCTGGCACAGCGAGGACGGCATGCCGCGCATGCGCTCGTTGAGCTGCTCGATCGTGTTGACCGACAACGGCGAGTTCAACGGCCCATTGATGCTGATCCCCGGGTCGCACAACTACTTCATTCCCTGCGTGGGGCGGACCCCGGAGAATAACTACAAGGAGTCGCTGAAGAGCCAGGAAGTCGGCGTGCCGGATGCCGCCAGCCTCAAGACGCTGATGCTCGAAGGCGAGATCGAGGCGCCCAAGGGCCCGGCAGGCTCGCTGATCATGTTCGAGTGCAATACGATGCACGGCTCGAACATCAACATGTCCTGCTGGCCGCGCAGCAACCTGTTCTTCGTCTACAACAGCGTCGAGAACACCCTGCACGACCCGTACTGCGGCAACAAGCCGAGGCCCGAGTTCCTGGCCAATCGCTCCGACTGGGAGCCGTTGAAGCCCGTGGACCGGTGAGGCAGCAGGCTCGAAGGCACTTCAGGAGGCACCCCGGCGGTGCCTCTTCTCGTTGCAATGGAGTTCCATGCAGAACGAACGGACCACGCTTCTCGCCACCTTGATCGTCATCGGGACCGGCGCGCTCTGGGGCTTCTACTGGCTGCCGGTGCGTCGTCTCGAAGAACTTGCCCTGCCCGGGGCCTGGGGAACGCTGGCCATCGTGACCGCCGCGGCGCTTTTCCTGGCCCCCCTGGCGATCAGGCGGCGTCGGCGACTGGCAAGCGCCGACCCGCTGGCCCTTGCCTCCTTCGCCCTCGGCGGGGCCGCGTTCGTCCTCTATTCGGTGGGCCTGGTCTACGGGCGCGTTGCCATCGTCATCCTGCTCTTCTTCCTGACGCCGGTCTGGAGCACGCTGATCGGTCGATACGTGATGGGGTGGCATACGCCCCGTCTGCGTGTCGTCGCCATCGTCGTCGGCCTTGCCGGCCTGGCCGTGATGCTGGGCTCGGACGGCGACATGCCCCTGCCTCGGGGGAGCGGGGAGTGGCTGGCCCTGATTTCGGGCCTGCTCTGGTCGGTGGCCACGACCGGCATCCGCACGAAGTCGAATCCGGGGCCGGGAGAAGCGGCCTTCGTCTTCGCGCTGGGCGCCTGCGCCGGTGCGCTCGCGCTGGCACCGCTTCTCGACCCCTGGCCCGATGAGATCGCTACCGACAGCCTCGGCAAGTTTATCGGCTGGACGGTTGCGGCCGGTGGCCTGTGGTGGGGGGTGTCCATGGCAGGCCTGATGTGGGCCACGGCACGCCTGGAGCCGGCACGCGTGGGCCTTCTGCTGATGACGGAAGTGCTGGTCGGCACGCTGTCGGCCGCGCTGCTCGCGGGCGAATACCTGGGGCGCCTCGAGATCCTCGGCGGTGCCCTGGTCCTGGCTGCCGGTCTTCTCGAAGTCTGGCCGATCAAGCGACAGGACGGTGCGAGGCCGGCCTGATCCGTGGTGGTGTGCCAGTCCGCGAGATCAGCGGTCTCCTCTCGGATTTTCTCTTGGGATGAAGAGGGGAGGGGGAAGCGGTACAATCGCCCACTTTTGCACGCTCGGGCACGCCCCGAGCCCTGTCGACTGGACCCTTCGTGATCTCCACCGCCAACATCACCATGCAGTTCGGGGCCAGGCCCCTGTTCGAGAATGTCTCGGTCAAGTTCAACAACGGCAACCGCTACGGCCTGATCGGCGCCAACGGCAGCGGCAAGTCGACCTTCATGAGGATCCTCGGCGGCGATCTCGAGCCCTCGGCCGGGCAGGTGATGCGCGAACCCGGCACCCGCCTGGGCAAGCTGCGCCAGGATCAGTTCGCTTTTGAGCAACACCGGGTCATCGACACCGTGATCATGGGCCATGACGAGCTATGGCAGGTGGCGGCCGAACGCGAGCGTATCTACGCCCAGACGGAAATGAGCGAAGAGGACGGCATGCGCGTCGCCGACCTGGAAACCCAGTTCGCCGAGCTCGATGGCTACACCGCCGAGGCCCGCGCCGGCGAACTGCTGCTGGGGCTGGGCATTCCCGAGGCGCAGCACTTCGGTCCCATGAGCGAGGTGTCGCCGGGCTGGAAGCTGCGTGTACTCCTGGCTCAGGCACTGTTTTCCGACCCGGACGTGTTGCTGCTCGACGAGCCCACCAACCACCTGGATATCAATACCATTCGCTGGCTCGAGGGGGTGCTCACGGCGCGCAACAGCACCATGGTGATCATTTCCCACGATCGCCACTTCCTCAACAGTGTCTGCACTCACATGGCGGATCTGGATTACGGCGAACTGCGGCTGTTCCCCGGCAATTACGATGAGTACATGACCGCGGCGACCCAGGCACGGGAACGCCTGCATGCCGACAACGCCAAGAAGAAGGCCGAGATCGCCGAACTGCAGGCCTTCGTCAGCCGTTTCTCCGCCAACGCCTCCAAGGCCAAGCAGGCCACCTCCCGCCAACGCAAGATCGACAGGATCAAGCTCGATGAGGTCAAGCCGTCGAGTCGGGTCAGCCCCTTCATTCGCTTCGAGCAGAACCGCAAGATTCACCGTGGCGCGGTCAATGTCGAGGCATTGACCAAGGGGTTTGGAGGCACACCGCTTTTCGAGCGCCTGGGGCTGCAGATCGAGGCCGGCGAGCGTGTCGCGATCATCGGCCCCAACGGCGTCGGCAAGACCACGCTGTTGCGTTGCCTGGTGGGCGAGCTGGCCCCCGATGGGGGCGCGGTGAAATGGACCGACAGCGCCGAGCCGGGCTATTTCGCCCAGGAGCATGGCGACGATTTCGCCAATGAGGCGTCGCTCTACGAGTGGATGGCGCAATGGACCGATGGCGGCGAACAGGCGATTCGTGGCGCCCTGGGGCGCATGCTGTTCTCCAACGACGACATCGGCAAGTCGGTGAAGGTGATCTCCGGTGGCGAGCAGGGGCGCATGCTGTTCGGCAAGCTGGCGTTGCGAAAGCCCAACGTGCTGCTCATGGACGAGCCCACCAACCACCTCGACATGGAATCCATCGAGGCGCTCAACCTGGCACTCGCACACTATCCGGGCACGCTGATCTTCGTCAGTCACGATCGGGAGTTCGTCTCATCCCTGGCCACGCGCATTCTGGACATGAGCGGCGAAGGTGTGGTCGATTTCAGCGGCAGTTACGATGAGTATCTGCGTAGCCAGGGTGTCTTTGGTTAGGGACACGCGCGGCGCTTACCGCATTCTGGTCAATGGAACAAAGCTCGAGGGGAAATCTCATCATGAACATACCTGATGCACGCTTTGACAGCGCTATCGAACGCCTGGATGCCCTGCACGCCGAAGATCCTCGCCAGGAACGGGTCGAGGGTCAGGACGTCCCCCATGAACTGCTCTATGCCCGACGCATGAGCGCCTGGCTGGCCCAGGTGGCGCCCGACGCCTCGGACGCCCTGCGTCTGGCGGTGCGCGCCCAGCACCTGCAGCGCTGGCGTATTCCGCGCACTGATTACCCTCAGGATCGTCCCGGCTATCTGACCTGGCGTCGCGATCTGGGACGTGTTCAGGCCGAGCAGGCCGCCCGGGTACTGAGCGAGGTGGGGTACGAGGCAGCCTTCTGCGAGCGAGTCGCCGGGATGATCCGCAAGGAGCAGCTTCGCCGCGATCCTGAAGCCCAGGCACTGGAGGACACGGCCTGCCTGGTTTTTCTCGAGCACTACTTCGCCGACTTCGCCGGCGAACACGATGAGGCGAAGCTGATTCGCATCGTGCGCAAGACCTGGAACAAGATGTCCCCTCGCGGGCACGAGCTCGCCGCCACCATTCCGATGTCGAGACAGGCGCGGCAACTGGTGCAACAGGCGCTGGCCGACGGCTGACGAGGGAGTCGCTTCATTGGAGTTGTCGATGCCTGGCGTGTTGAGCCGTCCTGGAGTGTTGAGCTGCCCTGCCATGATTGACTAGTCTGAAGAGAAGCCATGTCAGGGACGAGGGCGATGGGACGACTCGAGGAGTACCGTCGCAAGCGCGACTTCAAGCGAACGTCGGAACCCGCCGGAGACGAGACGAAGGGCACGAGCGGCCGACGGCGTTTCGTCATTCACAAGCACGCGGCGAGTCACGATCACTTCGACTTGCGACTCGAGCAGGATGGCGTGCTGCGAAGCTGGGCCTTGCCCAAGGGGCCAAGCCTCGAATCCGGCGAGAAGCGTCTGGCTATCGAGGTCGAGGATCACCCCCTGTCCTATGCCGACTTCGAAGGGGTGATCCCGAAGGAGGCCTACGGGGGCGGCACGGTCATGCTCTGGGATCGTGGCCACTGGGAACCCACGGGCAAGCACGGCAAGGGGCGCATCGACTTCGAACTCCACGGCGAGAAGCTCAAGGGCGCCTGGACGCTCACGCGTCTGCAGGGTCGCGGCAACAAGAAGGGCAGCGACAAGGACGACAGGCAGTGGTTGCTGATCAAGCGCAGCGACGACGAGGGGGCCACGGGGCCCAGGCAGGGCGTGGACGACGATCGCAGCGTGGCCAGCGGGCGCAGCATGCGCCAGATAGCCGAGCAGGGTGAGAGGAAGGCCGAAGCGCCGGGCGCAGAGCCATCTGGCGCCTTGCCCGACCCCGAAAGGCTCGAAGGGGGCCGCAGGCACGCGCTGCCGAAAGAGGTTCGCCCCCAGCTTGCCACCCTGAGCAGCGAGGTTCCCGAGGGCGACGACTGGATCCACGAGATCAAGTTCGACGGCTACCGGGTGCTGGCGCGGGTGGAAGACGGCGACGTGCGATTGACCACCCGCAATGCCAAGGACTGGACGCATCGCTTCCCCGAACTGGCCGAGTGCCTGGCCCGCCTTCCCGTGAAGCGAGCACTTCTCGACGGCGAGGTGGTGTCCCTGGGCCGGGATGGCACCAGCAGCTTTCGCCGCCTGCAGGAGGCGCTGAGCCGCGGTCGCACGGATCGGCTCGTCTACCAGGTCTTCGACCTGCTGCACCTCGAGAACCGCGATTTGCGCCAGGTCGCCTTGGTCGAACGCAAGCAGGCCCTGGCGCAGCTGCTCGAGGCTGCCGGCTTGGACGACGCCGACAAGCTGCGCTATTCGGACCATGTCGACTCCCGGGGCGAGGCCTTCTTCGACAAGGCGTGTCGGCTGGGGCTCGAGGGTATCGTCAGCAAGCGTGCCTCGAGCCATTACCAGGCGACGCGCAGCAAGCAGTGGCGCAAGGTGAAGTGTGCCAATCACGAGGAGTTCGTGATCGGCGGCTATACCGATCCCGGAGGCTCGCGCCAGGGATTCGGGGCCTTGCTGATGGGCGCCTTCGACGACGAGGGGCGCCTCGCCTACGCCGGTCGCGTTGGCACCGGCTTCACTACGCGCCAGCTCGACGAGCTCGCTGGAATCCTCGAGAAGCTCGACGTCGAGGAGTCTCCCTTCAATGGCCCCGTTCCCGATACCCGTTCGGTGCACTGGGTTCGTCCCGAACGCGTGATCGAGGTGGAATTCACCGAGCGGACCCGGGACGGGCGCCTGCGCCACCCCGCCTTCCGTGGCCTGCGCGAGGATCGTGATCCCGAGGAGATTCGTGTGTCAAGGTCTCAGGACAAGCGTGACCGGAACGCGGTCGGCAAGCGTTCCGACCCCTCCGCCGGGAGTGGCTCGGACCCTTCGAAGGCAGAGGGCGATCAGCTGCTCGGGGTGCGCCTGACCCATGCCGATCGTGTCCTCTATCCGGATCAGGGGCTGACCAAGGGTGATCTGGCGCGCTTCTACCTGGACATCCAGGAGTGGATACTGCCTCACCTGGTCGACCGGCCGCTTTCCCTGGTGCGTTGCCCCGAGGGGCGTACCGGCGAATGCTTCTTTCAGAAACACCCGAATGCCGCCATCGACAAGCGCGTGCCACGGATCAGCCTGGCCGAGAAGCAGGGCGAGGCGGAATACCTCTACGTGCAGTCCGCCGCGGACCTGGTGGCACTGGTCCAGGCCGGTACCCTCGAGATTCACCCCTGGGGCAGTCGTGTCGACGACCTGGAACGCCCCGACAACCTGGTGTTCGACCTGGACCCGGCCCCGAATGTCGCCTGGCAAAAGGTCCTGCATGCCGCCGCCACGCTGCGCGACCGGCTGGCATCCCTGGAGCTTGCCAGCTTCGTGCGCACCACCGGGGGCAAGGGGCTGCATCTGGTCGTGCCCCTGACCCCCGAGGCGCAGTGGGAAGAGGCCAAGGCCTTCGCCGAGGCCGTTGCTCGCCAGCATGCCCAAGACGATCCCGGGCGACTGACGGCGAACATGGCCAAGACCCAGCGCCGTGGCCGCGTATTCATCGACTACCTGCGCAACGCCCGGGGCGCCACCGCGGTGGCTTCCTACTCGGTGCGGGCGAAGAAGGGCGCCCCCGTCTGCGTGCCACTGCGCTGGGATGAGCTCAATGCCGCCCTGCACTCCGATCGCTATACCACCGAGAACCTGCGTCGCCGTCTGGCGGCCCTGAAGGAGGACCCCTGGTCGGGATTCGAAGAGGCCCGGCGGCCGATCACCGCGAAGATGCGCAAGGCCGTCGGGCTCGAGTGAGCCTTTTCCCGGGCATCGGAAGGAGGAAAACCCTTGAACAGTGTCGAGACCGGCAGCGATGTTCCCTGGTGGCTGGAAGCCGGCCCCGAGACCTGCCCATTCTGTCAGCGCCGCTTTCACGCCGAGGCGGGGTATTACTGCGTGTCCTGCGATCGTCCGCTCTGCTGCTTCTGCGTGCTGGAACAGTGGGAGACCCGCAGTGCCATCTGTCCCGATTGCCGGGAGGAGGTTCAGCCATGAGCGCCCGGGCGATATGGAAGGGGGTTCTCTGCATCGACAAGGCCCGGGTGCCGGTCAAGCTCCACTCCGCGGTGCAGGATCGCAGCCTCCATTTTCGGCTGTTGCACCGCAAGGACCGCTCCCCGGTCAGGCAGGCGATGGTCAACCCGCAGACGAACGCGGTCATTCCCCACGCCGAGACGCGACGTGGCTACATGACCGACGCGGGGCGCCTGGTGGTACTCGATCGCGAGGAGCTCGACGCCCTGGCCCCCGAGCCGGGCCGGGACATCGAGGTGCGCCGTTTCCTGCCTGTCGGCACGATCGACCATCGCTGGTACAGCCGTCCCTACTATCTGACGCCGGATGGCTCGGAGCAGGAGTATCGCGCCCTGGTCCAGGCACTCGAAAAGGCCGACAGGGAAGGGCTGGTGCACTGGGTAATGCGTCGCAAGGCTTACCAGGGGGTGTTGCGCCCGTACCAGGGGTGCCTGTTGCTGGTGTCGCTGCGCCACGCCGAGGAAGTGGTGCCCACCGAGGCATTGAAGCCGCCCGAGGGAGACGCGCTCGACGACAAGGAGCTCGACATGGCACGCCAGCTGATCGGCATGCTCGATGCCCCCTTCGAGCCCGAGGAATACCGAGACGACTACCGGCAGCGGGTCATGGACCTGATCGACGCCAAGCAGCGCGGCGAGAGCGTCAAGGTCACGCCCATCCGGCGTCCCAAGGCCTCGAAGGATCTTGCCAGGGCCCTGGAGGCCAGCCTGAAGAGAGAGCGCAAGCGTGCCTGACAAGCAGCGAAGCAGAGCCTCCCGGAAGACGAGCGCCAAGGACGGGAAGAGCGCTCAGTCGAGATCGGCCATCCGGGGGCCGCGACCCTTCTGGTCCGGGAACGTCGCCTTCGGCCTGGTCAATCTGCCGGTCGGGCTCTATCCGGCCCAACGCGCCAAGCCGCTGTCGCTGCGCATGGTGGACGAAGAGGGCACGCCATTGACCCGGCGTTACTTCTGCGAGCGGGAGGAACGGGCCCTCTCCGCCGATGACCTGGTGCGCGGCTACGAGGTCGAGAAGGACGAGTTCGTGCTGGTCGAGGACGAAGAGCTGCGTTCCCTGGCACCGGAAAAGAGCCAGGAAATCGACCTGAAGCGCTTCGTCGCCCTGGCAGACATCGATCCCCTCTATTTCGAGAGGGCCTATTTTCTCACGCCCGAGAAGGGTGCCACCAAGGCCTACCGACTGCTGGCCAGGAGCATGGAGGAGTCCGCCCGGGCCGGCATCGCGACCTTCGTGATGCGCGACAGGGAATATCTGGTGGCGATCATCGCCGAAGACGGCATCCTGCGGGCGGAGACATTGCGCTTCGCCGACGAGGTGCGCTCCCCCGCGGACGTTGGCCTCGATCTTTCGAACGTCGAGGCGGAGAGCAAGCGCGTCCGGGCGCTCGAGAAAGCCATCGACTCGCTGAGCACCGAACGCTTCGATCGCGAGGAACTCGAGGATCGTCAGAGCCAGCGCACCCTCGAACGCATCGACGAGAAGCTCGAGGCGAACGACGACGTGATCGAGCTACGCGGCGAGGGCGAGGTCGAGGAGCAGGAAGAGGGAGGCGAGGTGGTCGATCTGATGCAGGTGCTCAAGCAGAGCCTCGAGGAGGGGCGCTCGCCGGTGGCAGAGCGTGAGACCAGGGCAGCGAGCGGTGACGCCGACAAGCGAAAGCAGGGCCGAGCCTCCGGTTCGCCCCGCAAGCAAGGCAAAAAGGCGGCTTCCAGAGGAAAGCGCAAGGAAGGAAACACATCCTCTTCCCGTCGCGAGCAGGAGAAGCACGATCTCTCGGCGCTCTCTCGCGATGAATTGTACGCTCGTGCTCAGGAGCTGGAACTGCCCGGCCGCAGTCGCATGACCAAGAAGGAGCTTGTCGAGGCGATCGCCGGTGCTGCATAGTCACGATCTAGCCGAGCAAGTCCTGGCAATACGCTGTATGCTGCGGTGGCGGGACGTGGGGCCTGGGTGCTCCTGGCGTTGTCCTCG
This sequence comes from Modicisalibacter ilicicola DSM 19980, assembly GCF_900128925.1. Lineage (GTDB taxonomy): Bacteria > Pseudomonadota > Gammaproteobacteria > Pseudomonadales > Halomonadaceae > Modicisalibacter > Modicisalibacter ilicicola. Next base: position 18,796 of record NZ_FQUJ01000012.1, on the reverse strand, counting down.
ATGTTCGTTCGGGCTGCAGGGGGATCGTGGTCCCGAAAGTGAAATCTTTCGACAAGATGATGCAAGGCTCCGACAATGGACACCTTGAGGAAGTATGCTTGGCAAGCGAGGCCCGAGAGAGTCGAGTGATGCGAAAGTTGTTGCTGTTTTTATTATGGATGTTGCCTCTCGGAGGGCTTCAGGCGAGTTCGGATGATCAGGACGTCTGGTTGCTGGTGGACGATGAAACCGCCACATTGCACGTCTATCGTGGGGAGCAGGAAGTCGAACGTTTCTCGCCGGTTTCCCTGGGGCGTGGTGGCGCCAAAAGGCTGCGCTTCGATGGTGATAGGGCGACTCCCACGGGGGAGTTTCGCATCAATTGGATCAACCTTGATAGCCGCTTCAACATTTTCCTGGGGCTCGACTATCCTACCCTTGGACATGCACGCGAGGCACGCGACGCGGGCATATTGAGTGACGACCAATTCTATGATTACCTATCGTACTATCGACGGCACGGTGCACCTCCCCAGGATACGGTGCTGGGCGGTAACATCGGTATTCACGGTCTGGGGGAGAGCGATCCGACCGTGCATCGACGTTTTCACTGGACCGATGGTTGCGTGGCGGTAACCAACAAGCAAATAGAGCGTCTGGTAGACCTGGTGGAACTTGGCACAAAAGTCATCATCCGCTAGGTTAGGAAAGAGCAGTTGCAAGAAGACCTGCCTGCGCAGGAATCGTTAGTAACCCAAGGAAGACTCAAGGAGAACAGCATGAAAAATACCCGCACTACGCTCAAAATCGCTGCTGCCGGTCTCGCCATGGCTGTCATGGCTGGCTGTGCGTCCCAGGCCAGTGAAGAGCAAAGCGGTCAGATGAGCCAGTCTGAAATGCAGTCTCAGGAAACCCGCAGCATGGCGCGTGAAGCACTGAACACCGCTCAGCAGGCTCAGCGCACCGCGGAACAGGCTCTGCAGCAAAGCCAGCAGAACAAGCAAGAAATGGATCGGATGTTCCAGCGCTCCATGCAGAAGTAATCTTTCGTGATGGCATCCTTTCATGGATGCCTGATCGGTGATTGCCTCGCAAGAAAACCCTGCTCAAGCAGGGTTTTCTTCGTTTCATTTCGCGGCCGCGGATAGGGAGTGGGCTGGAGCGACAGGCGTTATCTCTCAGGCATCGTCGTTTGACACCTGCGCCTCGAGTTGGCTGTAAAGGGTCTCGAAGAGTTCCAGACGGTCATAAAACGGATCGACTCTCCTTGGCCTTTCCACGATCTCGAAGGGCTGTTCGACCAGTATCAGCGGTTCGGCCATTCCACTGGCATTCTCCACCGCGCCCCGCAGACGAGCAAAATCGACAGGGTATCGATGCCCCTCGACGCTGTTCGAAACCGTCTCGAATACCTCGTCGAGCCGCCTTGTCGGCGTGTCCTCCGCTTCCTCCAGGGCGGGGTAGACCTGCACATGCAGGATGCCGCTGGAGGACCAGCCCACCTTGAGAGGCGAGTTGATCAGGCGCACCTTCGTGCCGACGGGCAACCTGGAAAAGAGGTTCTCGATATCCTCGGGCAGCATGCGAATGCAGCCATGGGTCACGCGCATGCCGACCCCATCGGGCCGGTTGGTGCCATGAATCAGGTAGCCGGCGATGTCCAGCCGCATCGCGTATCGCCCCAGGGGGTTGTCGGGGCCGGGAGGCACGACGCGGGGAAGCGATCGCCCGTCTTCCGCATGCTCCTTGATGATCGACTCGGGCGGATACCAGGCCGGGTCCTTGGCCTTGGCGATGATGGTGGTCTCGCCCAGCGGTGTCTTCCAGTCCATGCGCCCGACACTCACCGGATAGGTTTCCACCTGGCGAACTTCGCCCTCCTGCACCGGCGGGTAGTAGTAGAGCCGCATCTCGGCAACGTTGACCACGACCCCCTCCCGAGGGCCCGGAGGCAGGATGAAGCGGGTGGGAACGAGCACCTCGGTGCCCTTGCCGGGCATCCAGACGCTGACCCCGGGATTGGCGCGGCGCATCTGTTCGTAACCGATGCCGTAACGCCGGCCGATGTCGATCAGGGTATCGTCCTGGCTTGCCTCGACCGTCTGAACCTGCCCGACGACATCGCTGCCCTCCTGGAGCGGGTAGCGTTCGACGCCCGGCTGCTGCCTGACGTCCCCTTCCTCGGCCGGCAGCGAGAAGGGCAGCGCCAGCAGGCACAGGGCCAGCCATAGCCGCGGCGTTGTTCGTGTTGGGCGCATGTAAGGTGACCTGTCCAAGCTACGGAAACACTGAATGAATGGCTGCACGTAGGGATCGCTGCGTTGCGTGGTACTGGTGCGCCAGCCCGGTCGAAGACTCGTCTAACGGCATGTTATGTCTCGTCTTCTGCGTGCCGTGCGCCTTGCGCTTCATCACGTTCGCCGAGCTGTTCAGCGCTTCCCGAATGATCGAGCGAGGGTTGCTGTTTCGCTGAGTATATTCCGACGAATGGGCTCCGATACAGCAAAGGCTGTGAAAAGATCGAGCAAGTGGGTATCTCAGGCGGCCTGTGCCTTGCGGTTCAGCCTCTCGAGCAACCCCTCGACCGCCTGGAAGCGTGCTTCCTCGGTCTCCATGTCGATCTCGAAGCGCAGCGTGTCGGCACCGTCCAGGCGATAATGGACCGGATCCCGTTGAATGAGGTCGACCAGGGTCATCGGGTCGACGGCCGGGTTGGCACCGAAGATCACCCGTCCCCGCTCGGGTCCGGCTTCCAGGCGGATGATGCCCAGCCGCTCGGCACGCTGGCGCAGTCGGGTCTGGCGGAACAGCGTCTTGACCGGCGACGGCAACAGCCCGAAACGGTCGATCATCTCCACCTGCAGCTCTCTGAGGTCGGCCTCGTTCTCCGCGTTGCTGATGCGCTTGTACATGATCAGCCGCTGCTGCACATCGTGCAGATAGTCATCGGGGATCAGCGCGGGCAGGTTGAGGCCGACTTCCACGCCCTCGTCCAGCGGTGCCTCGATGTTGGGCGTCTTGCCGGCACGAATCGCCTTCACCGCGCGGTCGAGCATCTGCATGTAGAGGCTGTAGCCGATGGTTTCCATCTGGCCGCTCTGCTCGTCCCCGAGCAGCTCGCCGGCGCCGCGGATCTCCATGTCGTGGCTGGCCAGGGTGAAACCGGCACCCAGGTCCTCCGCCTGGCCGATGGCTTCCAGGCGCTTGAGGGCATCCTTGGTGATCGCCTTGGGTGGCGGCGTGAGCAGGTAGGCGTAGGCCTGGTGGTGGCTGCGTCCGACCCGGCCGCGCAGCTGATGAAGCTGGGCCAGGCCGAACTTGTCGGCACGTTCGATGAGGATGGTGTTGGCGCTGGGGACGTCGATGCCCGTCTCGATGATCGTCGAGCACACCAGCACGTTGAAGCGCTTGTGGTAGAAGTCCGACATGATGCGTTCCAGGGAGCGCTCCGGCAGCTGGCCGTGGGCCACGCCGACCCGGGCTTCTGGGACCAGCTCGCGCACCTTCTCGGCGGTCTGCTCGATGGTCCTGACCTCGTTGTGCAGGAGATAGACCTGGCCGCCGCGCAGGATCTCGCGCAGGATGGCCTCCTTGATCACCGGTTCGTTGCGTTGCTGGACGAAGGTCTTCACGGAGAGGCGTCGCGCCGGCGGGGTGGCGATGATCGAGAGGTCCCGCATGCCGCTCATGGCCATGTTGAGGGTGCGCGGGATCGGTGTGGCGGTCAGCGTCAGGATGTCGACCTCGGCCCGCAGGCTCTTCAGGCGCTCCTTCTGGGCCACGCCGAAGCGGTGCTCCTCGTCGATGATCAGTAGCCCCATGTTGGGGAATTTCATCGATTTCGAGAGCAGCTTGTGGGTGCCGATGACGATATCGGCCCGCCCGTCCTCGATGCGCTTCAGTGACTCCGCCTGGCCCTTGCCGCCGGTGAAGCGGGAGACCAGTTCGATCTGTACCGCGGTATCGGCGAAGCGGTCGCGGAAGTTATCAAAATGCTGCTGGGCGAGCAGGGTGGTGGGCACCAGCACCACCACCTGGCGTTCGGAGTGCACGGCGAGAAAGGCCGCACGCATGGCGACCTCGGTCTTGCCGAAGCCGACATCGCCGCAGACCACGCGATCCATGGGGCGCGGTGCCACCATGTCCCCGATCACGGCGTGAATGGCGGCTCGTTGGTCCGGGGTCTCCTCGAAGGGGAAGCTGGCGGCGAAGCGCTGATACTCCTCGCCGGGTTCCGCGCAGGCGAAGCCCTCCCGGGCCTCCCGGCGCGCATAGACATCCAGCAGTTCCGCGGCGGTGTCGCGGATCTTCTCGGCGGCCTTCTTCTTGGCCTTGTCCCAGCTGTCCGAGCCGAGCCGGTGCAGCGGGGCCAGCTCCTCCGAGGCGCCGGCGTAGCGTGAGATGAGGTGCAGGTTGTCCACCGGCACATAGAGCTTGGCGCCTCCGGCATACTCCAGCGCGACGAATTCCGCCGCCTGCCCGCCGGCCTCCAGCGCCTCGAGCCCCTGGTAACGCCCCACGCCGTGAGTCTGGTGCACCACCGGCGCGCCGGGGCGCAACTCGGAGAGATGGCGCACCGCGAGCTCGTTGTCGTCGGTGGCCTTCTCGCGGCGCCGGGTCTGGCGCACCACCTCGCCGAACAGCTCCGTCTCGGTGACGACGGCAAGGGCCGGATCGGCCAGCCACAAGCCCTCGTCGAGTTCGCTCTCGGTGATGGCAAGCCGGCTCCCCGAGTCGAGGAACGCCTGCCAATCGCCGACATGCGGCATGTCCAGGTGCAATACTGCCAGGGTCTCTTCCAGCGCCTCGCGACGCCCGCGGGATTCGGCGACGAACAGGACGCGCAGTTCGCCATGGGCGGCCAGGAACTCGTCGAGGCGGGCCAGGGGCTTCTGGGCCCGGGCATTGATCGCCACCTGCGGGGGCGCCTGGGTCGAGGGATGATGGGCATGGGGGTGTGTTTCGTCTTCGACCAGGGCGACGCGGGGCTTGGCCTTGATCGCGGCGAACACTTCCGGCACCGGGACGAAGGCGCGGGCGGGGGGCAACAGTGGCCGGGTGGGGTCGACCCCGAGGTTCTCGTAGCGGCTCTGGATTGCCGCCCAGTGATGCTCGGCTGCCTCGTGCGCGCCGGGCAGCAGGGCCACGCGCGTGCCCTCGGCCAGATGATCGAACAGCGTCGCCGTCTCCTCGAAGAACAGCGGCAGGTACTGTTCGAGCCCCGGCGAGGGGATCCCCTTCAGGGCGTCGTTGTAGAGCGGGCACTGACGCGGGTCGACATCGAACAGCGTCTCGAAGCCCTCGCGAAAGCAGGCGATGGCCGAGCGAGACAGCGAGTATTCATGGGCGGGCAACAGTTCGACGCTGTCGACCTTGTCCTGGCTGCGCTGGGTGTCGGGATCGAAATGGCGCAGGGTGTCGATCTCGTCGTCGAACAGATCGATGCGCAACGGTGCCTCGGAACCCATGGGAAACAGGTCGATCAGGGCGCCACGCAGGGCGTATTCACCGGGCTCGTAGACGGTCTCGACGGCACGATAGCCGGCCCGGGAGAGCCTCTCGCGAAAGCCCTCGCGATCGATGGTCATGCCGACGCTCAAAGTCACCACGCGCCCCGCGATGTAGTCGCTGGGCGGCAGGCGCTGCATCAGGGTATTGATCGGCACCAGCACGATGCCCTCTCGGGCCTCCTGGAGGCGACGCAGCGTGCGCAGGCGCTCCGAGACGATGTCCTGGTGGGGCGAAAAGCTGTCGTAGGGGAGGGTCTCCCAGTCGGGGAACGGCAACACCGGCACGCTGGCGAAGAAGCGCAGTGCGCCTTCCAGGCGTTGGGCCGCGGCGGTATCCGGCGTGACGACCAGTAGGGGTGCACTGTCGGCCAGGCGGGCCAGGGCGAGGGCGCCCGCCGCGCCCTGCGGGGCCTGCCAGTAGAGCGTTTCCCGGGTCCCCTGGGGGGCGGGCGGTGCTAGCGGAGAAAAGTTCGGCATGGGGAGTGTGAACGCAATGCTTTGAGAGTGAGAGGATGATAACAGCCTCGCCGGAAGAACGAGAAAATCGCCGGCCTCCTGGTCCATGTCCCGAGGGTCATGCCCTGATGCTGGCTTGTAGTCAACCCCTTGTTTCTGTAGTGGGCTTACAGCGCCTGCGACCATACAGCGATTGCGGTCATCCACAAGAGGTACGGATAATAGCCCGACACATTCTTTTGCATGCCAGTGAGGAGCTACCCCGTGAGTCAGGAAAAACTCGACGCCTATTTCCAGGAATGGCAGGACACCGAAGCCCTTGCCGAGGAAATGATCCCTCTGCTTGGCGTGCTCTATCGCAAGTACAATGTCGTGCCGTCGCTCTACGGCCGTTCACTGATCAATCGCTCGGTCCTGCGCATCATCAAGAACCATCGCTACGTGAAGAAGATCGAGGGCACCGAGCTTTCTCTGCGCGACACCTTCCCCATGGTCAAGGCGATGACCGAGCTCGACCTGGGGCCGGCGCACATCGACCTGGGGCGGCTGGCGGTCGCCTTCAAGCACAGCGGCCGCGATGACGTCGAGGCCTACCTGAAGGAAGAGCTGGCCGACATCGTCGGGGCGCACGGTGCCAATGGCATGGGGGGCGAGCCCAAGGACGTGGTGCTCTACGGGTTCGGTCGTATCGGTCGTATCCTGGCGCGCATCCTGATCGAGAAGGCCGGCGGCGGCAACCTGCTGCGGTTGCGCGCCATCGTCGTGCGTGGCGCCGGAGACGATCTCGAGAAACGTGCCAGCCTGCTGCGTCGGGATTCGGTACATGGCCCGTTCGCCGGCTCGATCAGCGTCGACCACGAGAACAGCGCCCTGATCGCCAACGGCAACTACATCCAGGTGATCCATGCCGATTCGCCGAGCGAGATCGACTACACCGCGTACGGCATCGACAACGCCATCGTCGTGGACAACACCGGCAAGTGGCGCGACGAGGAGGGGCTGTCCCAGCATCTGCAGTGCAAGGGCGTCGCCAAGGCCCTGCTCACGGCCCCGGGCAAGGGGGACGTCAAGAACATCGTCTACGGCATCAATCACCACGACATCGGCGAGGATCGCATCATCTCCGCGGCCTCCTGCACCACCAACGCCATCGTGCCCGTGCTCAAGGCGATGAACGACGAGTATGGCATCGTGCATGGCCACGTGGAGACGGTGCACTCCTACACCAACGATCAGAACCTGATCGACAACTACCACAAGGGCGATCGTCGTGGCCGCAGCGCGCCGCTCAACATGGTGCTGACCGAGACCGGCGCGGCCAAGGCGGTGGCCAAGGCATTGCCGGAGTTGACGGGCAAGCTGACCGGCAACGCCATCCGCGTGCCGACGCCGAACGTCTCCATGGCGATCCTCAATCTCAACCTGGGCAAGAGCGTCGACGCCCAGAGGGTGAATGCCTACCTGCGCGAGATGGCCCTGCATTCGCCGATGCAGAAGCAGATCGACTATATCGACTCCCCCGAGGTGGTCTCTTCCGATTTCGTCGGCAACCGCCATGCCGGCATCGTCGATGCCAAGGCGACCATCGCCGACGGCTCCAACGCGGTGCTCTACGTCTGGTACGACAACGAGTTCGGCTACAGCTGCCAGGTGGTGCGCCTCATGCAGCAGATGTCCAACGTGCATTTCAAGTACCTGCCCCTCGCGCGGGATTGAACGCGCCCTCATCGCCCCGGCCGGTCCGGGGCGGTGACCTCTCGGCCATTTTCCTGGCACCCCCGACCTTCGATCAGGTGGCCTTTCGGTAGCCGTCTCTCTATAATAGTCGCGACTTTTTGCAGCGATCCGCTTGATCGCGGGTCGGCCAAGACAACCTTCTGATAAGAAAAGAATTCGAGCCGTCCGGCCCCGCTGGGCGGATGCATGGCGTTGTATCGCCCGCGAGCGGGAATCGACGCCCGCGCATTTCTCATCCTTTCTGACATCAGAGCCGATAACTGGGCGAGACTATGATCGAAGTCAAACGAGGCCTGGATCTCCCGATCGACGGGGCGCCTGAGCAGCGTATCCACGATGCCAAGCCCGTTCGTCATGTGGCGATTCTGGGACCCGACTACGTCGGCATGAAGCCGACCATGGAGGTCAAGGAAGGGGACAAGGTCAAGCTGGGACAGCTACTGTTCACCGACAAGAAGATCCCGGGGGTGCGCTTCACGTCCCCGGGGGCCGGCGAGGTGATCGCCATCAATCGCGGCGAGCGGCGCATGCTGCTGTCGGTGGTGATCAAGCTCGACGAGCAGGAGGAAGCCGTCGGTTTCACCGCTCACGGTGCCGAGGCGCTGGACAGGCTCGATCGCCAGGTGGTGGTCGATCAACTGGTGGAATCAGGACTCTGGACGGCGCTGCGCACGCGCCCCTTCTCCAGGACACCGGCCCTCGATGCCGTTCCGGCCGACATCTTCGTTACCGCCATGGACACCCACCCGCTTTCCGCGGACCCGGCGAAGATCATCGCCGAAAACCCCCAGGCCTTTGCCCATGGCCTGAAGGTGCTCAAGCAACTGACACCGGGCAAGGTGTTCCTGTGCCAGGCGCCTGAGGCGGATCTGCCGGGTGGCGACATCGAAGGCGTTCAGGTCGAGGCCTTCAAGGGGCTGCATCCGGCCGGCTTGCCGGGAACGCACATTCATTATTTGTCCCCCGTGGGCCTGAAGCGGCAGGTCTGGCATGTCGGCTACCAGGACGTGATCGCCATCGGCATCCTGTTCGCGGAAGGGCGTCTGGATCTGCGGCGTATCGTCGCAGTCGGCGGCCCGCGCGCCCAGCAACCGCGGCTGTTGCGTACCCGAGTGGGTGCCAGCACCGCGGAACTGCTCGAGAACGAAGTCGTCGAACCGGATGAGACCCGGGTGATTTCGGGATCGGTGTTCGGCGGCTTCACCGCGGAAGGCTCGCGACGCTTCCTCGGGCGTTTCCACTCCCAGATCTCGCTGATCGAGGAGAACAACAAGCGCGCTTTCCTGGGCTGGCTCTCGCCCGGTCGCAATCGTCACTCGATCATGGGAATCTACGTTTCCCAGTTCCTGGGGTTGCCGAAGTACGCGCCCGACACCTCCACCAACGGTTCCGAACGCGCCATGGTGCCCATCGGAGCCTACGAGAAGGTCATGCCACTGGATATCCTTCCGACGCAGCTGCTGCGCTCCCTCATCGTCGGCGATATCGAGAATGCCATGCAGCTCGGCTGCCTGGAGCTGGACGAAGAGGACCTGGCCCTTTGTACCTACGTCTGCCCCGGCAAGTACGAGTACGGTCCCATCCTGCGTGACAATCTCACCACGATCGAGAAAGAGGCCTAATCCGATGATGGGTATTCGCAAGACACTCGACAATCTCGAGCCGCACTTCCACAAGGGTGGCCGCTACGAGAAGTTCTATGCCCTCTACGAGGCCGTAGACACCATCTTCTACTCCCCGCCGGACGTCACCAAGGGCACGGCCCACGTGCGTGACGGCATCGATCTCAAGCGCATCATGATCACGGTGTGGCTGTGTACCTTTCCGGCCATGTTCTTCGGCATGTACAACGCCGGCTGGCAGGCCAACATGGCGATCGCCGACGGCTACGCCTCCATGGACGGTTGGCGGGAAGCGATCACCATGACCCTCTCCAGCGGTCATGATCCAGACAGCCTGTGGGCCAATTTTGTTCAGGGGGCCGCCTACTTCCTGCCGATCTACCTGGTCACCTTCGTGGTCGGCGGCTTCTGGGAAGTGCTGTTTGCCGTCAAGCGCGGCCACGAGGTCAACGAGGGCTTCTTCGTCACCTCCGTGCTCTACGCCCTGATCCTGCCCCCCACCATCCCGCTGTGGCAGGTGGCGCTCGGCATCACCTTCGGCGTGGTGATCGGCAAGGAGATCTTCGGTGGCACCGGCAAGAACTTCCTCAACCCGGCGCTGACCGGTCGCGCCTTCCTCTACTTCGCCTATCCCGCCCAGATCTCCGGCGACGCCGTCTGGGTCGCAGCCGACGGTTACACCGGCGCCACCGCGCTCTCCATGGTGGTGACCGATGGCATGTCGGGCATGAGCGAGCAGTACAGCTGGATGGACGCCTTCCTCGGTTTCGTGCCCGGTTCCGTGGGCGAGGTCTCCACGCTGATGATCCTGCTGGGAGCGGCGGTACTGCTGCTGACCCGGGTGGCGTCCTGGCGCATCATGCTGGGCGTCCTGCTGGGCGTGGTGGCGATGTCGCTGCTCCTCAATATCATCGGTTCCGATACCAATGCCATGTTCGCCATGCCCTGGTACTGGCACCTCGTCGTCGGCGGTCTCGCCTTCGGCCTGGTGTTCATGGCCACCGACCCGGTCTCGGCCTCGATGACCAACCCCGGCAAGCTGATCTTCGGCGCCTTGATCGGTGTCATGACGGTACTGATCCGGGTGGTCAACCCAGCCTTCCCCGAGGGCATCATGCTGGCGATCCTGTTCGCCAATCTGTTCGCCCCGTTGATCGATCACTTTGTCGTGCAGGCCAACATCAAGCGCCGTCAGAAGCGTGAGGCAGCCTTCAATCCGGTTAATAAGGAAGTCGCCTGATGGCAGCAAGCAACAATTCCATCAAGAAGACACTGACGGTCGCGCTGGCCCTGAGCATCGTCTGTTCGGTCATCGTCTCCACCGCGGCGGTGGTGCTGCGCCCGACCCAGCAGATGAATCAGGAGCTCGATCGCAAGAGCAACATTCTTCAGGTGGCGCAGCTCTACCAGCCCGGCGTCGACGTCAACGAGTTGTTCAAGGAGAAGATCACCCCGCGTGTGATCGATCTTGAAACCGGGGAGTACTCCGAAGAGCTCGATCCCGAAACCTACAACCAGTTCGAAGCGGCCAAGGACCCGGCGACTTCGCGGACGCTGTCGGGTCCCCACTCGCCCGGGCTGAGCCGTCTGGAGGAGTTCTCCACGGTCTACCTGGTCGGCGACCCAGAGAATCCCGACCAGATTATCCTGCCGATTCGCGGCCAGGGCCTGTGGGGCCTGATGCGCGGCTTCCTGGCGCTGGAAGGGGATGGCAACACCATCGTTGGCCTCTCCTACTATGACCACTCGGAGACGCCGGGGCTTGGCGGCGAGGTGGACAACCCGCGCTGGAAGGCCCAGTGGGATGGCAAGAAGGTCTACGACGACAGCCCGATGCAGCCCGAGATTCGCCTGGTGAAGGGCGGGGCCGACTCCGAGTACGAGGCGGATGCCCTGTCCGGTGCCTCCTTGACCAGTCGTGGCGTCACCAACATGCTGCAATTCTGGCTGAGTGAGGCCGGCTTCGCCGACTATCTCGCCCGGTTCCACGACAATGTCCAAGGAGGAGCGTGAGCATGGCCGCCTCTGATACTCCGAAAAGTGTTCTTCTATCGCCGATCTTCAAGAACAATCCGATCGCCCTGCAGGTGCTCGGTATCTGCAGCGCCCTGGCGGTGACCAACTCGTTGAGCGTCTCGCTGGTCATGGGCATTGCGGTAATTGCGGTGACGGCGTTTTCCAACCTCTTCGTCTCCCTGATTCGCCACCACATTCCCTCGTCGATCCGCATCATCGTGCAGATGACCATCATCGCTTCCCTGGTCATCGTGGTGGACCAGGTGCTCAAGGCGTATGCCTACGAGATGTCCAAGCAGCTCTCGGTGTTCGTGGGGCTGATCATCACCAACTGTATCGTCATGGGCCGTGCCGAGGGCTACGCCATGCAGAACGGTCCGGTGATGAGCTTCCTCGACGGGGTGGGCAACGGCCTCGGCTATACCGTGATCCTGCTGTTCGTCGGCTTCGTGCGCGAGCTGCTGGGCTCCGGCAGCCTGTTCGGCATCACCATCCTGCCGGCGGTGCAGAACGGCGGCTGGTACGTGCCCAACGGCCTGATGCTGCTGCCGCCCTCGGCATTCTTCGTCATCGGTCTGCTGATCTGGATCCTGCGCTCCTTCCACCCGGATCAGGTCGAGAAGACCGAATACCGCATCGTTGCCAACAGTAAAACCAAGATCAAGGAGACCGTGTGATGCTTGGCCACTATCTTAGCCTGTTCGTCCAGGCGGTCTTCGTCGAGAACATGGCCCTGGCGTTCTTCCTGGGCATGTGTACCTTCCTGGCCGTCTCCAAGAAGGTCTCGTCCGCGATCGGCCTGGGAATCGCGGTGGTCGTGGTGTTGACCATCACCGTACCGGTCAACAACCTGATCCTCCATTACCTGTTGCGCGAGGGCGCGCTGACCTGGACCGGGATCGAGGGGGCGGAGAACATCGATCTCTCCTTCCTCGGCTATCTCTCCTACATCGGGGTCATCGCCGCCATCGTGCAGATTCTCGAGATGTTCCTCGACAAGTTCGTGCCGGCGCTCTACAACACCCTGGGGGTCTTCCTGCCGCTGATCACGGTCAACTGCGCGATTCTCGGCGCGGTGCTGTTCATGGCGCAGCGCGACTATGCCTTCGGCGAGTCGATCGTCTACGGCGCCGGTGCCGGCATCGGCTGGGCCCTGGCCATCACGGCCCTGGCGGGTATCCGCGAAAAGCTCAAGTACAGTGACGTGCCGGCCGGGCTGCAGGGACTGGGTATCACCTTCATTACCGTCGGGCTGATGTCGCTAGGCTTCATGTCCTTCTCCGGTGTTCAGCTATAAGCCAACGGGAATAGGAAATCGACATGGTTGATACATCCATCATCTTGCTTGGTGTCGTCATGTTCACCGTGGTCGTGATCGGCCTGGTGCTGGTGATCCTCGCGGCACGCAGCCGGCTCGTGAGCAGCGGCGACGTGACAATCGAGATCAATGACGATCCCTCCAACACCATGACCACTCAAGCGGGTGGCAAGCTGCTGCAGACCCTGGCCTCGAATGGCATCTTCCTCTCTTCCGCCTGTGGTGGCGGTGGCTCCTGTGCCCAGTGCAAGTGCCGGGTGATGGAAGGGGGCGGCTCGATCCTGCCGACCGAGGAGTCCCATTTCACCATGCGCGAGAAGAAGGAGGGCTGGCGGCTCTCCTGCCAGGTGCCGGTGAAGCAGGACATGAAGATCGAGGTGCCGGAGGAGGTATTCGGCGTCAAGAAATGGGAGTGCGAGGTAACCGCCAACCCCAACGTCGCCACCTTCATCAAGGAGCTCAATCTCAAGCTGCCGGAAGGCGAGGAAGTGGACTTCCGGGCCGGCGGCTACGTTCAGCTGGTGGCGCCGCCCTACGACATCAAGTTCTCCGATTTCGACATCGAGGAGGAGTATCGCGGCGACTGGGAGAAGTTCGGCCTGTTCAACATCGCCCACAAGAACAGCGAAGAGGTCATCCGCGCCTACTCCATGGCCAACTACCCGGAGGAGAAGGGGCTGCTCAAGTTCAACATCCGCATCGCCACCCCGCCGCCCAACACCGACCATCCGCCGGGGTTGATGTCGACCTACGTGTTCTCGCTCAAGCCGGGCGACAAGGTCACGGTGATGGGGCCCTTCGGGGAGTTCTTCGCCAAGGAGACCGACGCCGAGATGGTCTTCATCGGTGGCGGTGCCGGCATGGCGCCGATGCGCAGCCACATCTTCGACCAGTTGAAGCGTCTGAAGTCGACTCGCAAGATGTCGTTCTGGTACGGCGCGCGCTCCTGGCGCGAGACCTTCTACAACGAGGAGTACGACCAGCTGGCCGAGGAGTTCGACAACTTCGACTGGCACCTGGCCCTCTCCGATCCGCAACCGGAGGACAACTGGGAAGGTCCCACCGGCTTCATCCACAACGTGCTGTACGACCTGTATCTCAAGGATCATCCGGCGCCGGAGGATTGCGAGTACTACATGTGCGGACCGCCCATGATGAACGCTTCGGTCATCAAGATGCTCACCGACATGGGGGTCGAGCCGGAGAACATCATGCTGGATGACTTCGGCGGATGATGCACGCAGGTTGTCGCAAGCAGACAGGGCCGGCCTCGAGGGGGCTGGCCCTGTTGTTAATGGTGCTCGCGTCGGCGCTGCTGACGGGCTGTGACACGGCTCCCGCCGAGCACCGCTTCCAGGGACCGATCTTCGGCACCGGGTACCATGTCACCGTCTACGCCGAGCTGGCGGAGGACGACTATGCCAGGCTGGAATCGGGCATTCTCGCCGAGCTGGAACGCATCGACAGCCTGATGTCCACCTACCGTGACGACTCCGAGCTGTCGCGCTTCAATCGGCTGCCGGTCGGCGTGCCGTTCTTCGTGTCGCCGGCCACCGCGGAGGTGCTCCGTGAGTCGATGCGCATCGCCAGGCTCACCGAAGGTGCCTTCGACGTGACGGTCGGCCCGGTGGTCAATCTCTGGGGGTTCGGGCCCGAGGGACGGCCCGAGCAGGTGCCCGACGAGGCGACGTTGCGCGAAGCGCTGGCCCGGGTCGATGCCGAGGCCCTGCACCTGGAGGATGGCCGCCTTTCCAAGACCAAGCCGGTCTATGTCGACCTCTCGGGGATCGCCAAGGGGTATGCCACCGACCGGGTCGCCGACTATCTGGAGTCGCGGGGTATCGAGGACTATCTGGTCGAGGTGGGAGGCGAGATCCGCACCCACGGCACCAAGCCCGGTGGCGCCGCCTGGCGCATCGCCGTCGAGAAGCCGGTGTCCAGCGAGCGCAGCGTGCAGCGCATCATCGACCTGGGCGATGCCGCCGTGGCGACTTCCGGCGACTATCGCAACTATTTCGAGAGTGATGGGGTGCGCTACTCCCACACCATCGACCCGCGCAGCGGCCGGCCGATCGACAATCGCGTCGCCTCGGTGACGGTGATCACTGAGCGCTGCGCCACCGCGGATGCGCTGGCCACGGCCTTCACCGTCATGGGCGCCGAGGCCGGCCTCGATCTGGCAGAGGCCCAAAACATCGCCGTCTATTTCGTTGTCAGACAGGATGACGGCTTCGAGACGCGTATCAGCTCGTCCTTCGAGGTCTATCTGGACGAGTTCGCCGAGGAGGAAACGATATGACACTGTGGATGCTAGTACTGGGCTTCATGCTGCTGATGATCGCCGCCATGTCCATCGGCGTGCTTCTGGGACGCAAGCCCATCGCCGGTTCCTGTGGTGGCCTCAACAAGCTGGGGTTGAAGGAGGGGTGCGACATCTGTGGCGGCAAGGACGAGGTGTGCGAGGAAGAGAATCGCAAGCAGCAGGCGCTGGCTCAGCGGCGCGCCGACGAAAAGCGCGGTGCCGACCTGGGATACGATGCGACCAGGCGCTGAAAACTTGCAGGCAGTCCCTGATCGATACACCTCACGTTTCGTGTAACGCCAGAGTCGCAAACGGCAAATGGGCAAACAGGAGAGACGAGCGCAGTGGCAGTTCATAATTACGATGTCGTGGTGATCGGTACCGGGCCGGCGGGCGAGAGCGCCGCCATCAACATGGCCAAGCACGGGTTGCGCGTGGCTGCCGTGGAGAGGCAGTCCGCGGTCGGCGGCAACTGCACCCACTGGGGAACGATCCCCTCCAAGGCGTTGCGCCACCAGGTCAAGCAGATCATGCAGTTCAATACCAATCGCATGTTCCGCGACATCGGCGAACCTCGGCTGTTCTCGTTTCCCCGGGTGCTCAAGCGCTCGCTGACGACCATCGATCGCCAGGTCGAGATGCGCACCACCTTCTATGCGCGCAATCGCATCGACCTGTTCTTCGGTGTGGCACGCTTCAAGGACGAGCACACCCTGGTGGTGCGGGACAACAACGAGGTGTCGGAAGAGCTGACCGCGCACAAGTTCGTGATCGCCACCGGCTCGCGCCCCTACCGTCCCGGCGATATCGATTTTCGCCATTCGCGCATCTACTGCTCCGATACCGTGCTGGGCATGACACACACGCCGCGGACGCTGATCATCTATGGTGCCGGGGTCATCGGCTCCGAATACGCCTCGATCTTCTCGGGGCTGGGGGTCAAGGTCGATCTGATCGATACCCGGGACCGCCTGCTGTCGTTCCTGGACGACGAGATCAGCGACGCGCTTTCCTACCACCTGCGCCAGCATGGCGTGCTGGTGCGCCACAACGAGGAGTACGCGTCGGTCGAAGGAGACGATTCCGGGGTGGTGGTGCAGTTGAAATCCGGCAAGAAGCTGCGCGCCGATGCCTTCCTGTGGGCCAACGGACGCACCGGCAACACCGACGAACTGGGGCTCGAAACCGTCGGCCTGCAGGCCAACGGTCGTGGCCAGCTCCAGGTCGACGACCACTACCGCACCGAGCTGCCGCACATCTACGCGGTGGGCGACGTGATCGGCTGGCCGAGCCTGGCGAGTGCTGCCTACGATCAGGGCTACAATGCCAGTACCGACCTGCTCGACCGGGAGTTTCGTTTCGTCGAGGACATTCCCACGGGCATCTACACGATTCCCGAGATCAGTTCCGTGGGCAGAACCGAGCGAGAACTGACCGAGGCCAAGGTGCCCTACGAGGTGGCTCAGGCATTCTTCAAGGACACCGCCCGCGCCCAGATCACCGGCGACACCGTCGGCATGCTCAAGATCCTCTTCCACCGCGAGACGCTGGAGATCCTGGGCATTCACTGTTTCGGCGACCAGGCCTCGGAGATCATCCATATCGGCCAGGCCATCATGCAGCAGCAGGGTGCCGCGAACAGCCTCAAGTACTTCATTCATACCACGTTCAACTACCCGACCATGGCCGAAGCTTATCGTGTCGCCGCCCAGAACGGGCTGAACCGGTTGTTCTGACAATCACTCCCGGCGACTAGCCCCGGTAACGGTAGACGCGCAGGCTCGGCAAGAAGACGTCGTCTTCCAGTCGTTCGTCGCTGCGCTTGGCGCGGGTGCGGCCTTTCGGCGGGCGTGGCAGCGGCCTGTTGTGGTCCGGCAGGCGGCCATCCGCCGCGGGGATGAACAGCGGCAACGGCAGGTTCATGGCCCGCCGCAAGCGGCCATCGGCCAGCGGTTCCCGAAAGAACAGGTTGGCACGCATGACCGGTGCCTGGCGCTGCACCTGGGCCAGCGGCTCGCCACTGGGTATGCCTGCCAGGCGCTTGAGCTGAATGCGAACATGCGGGGCATCAGCATCGAGTTTCAGCAGCCTGCGTTCGGCGTCCTCTACCGAGAGCCGCTTGATCGAGCGCCCGCTGCTGTACCAGGCCAGCCGTACCCGCGACAGGGGGGCGTCCGCCACGGGCAGATGACGCCAGCACTGCTTGAGGTGCAAGCGCGCTAGCCCCTGGCCGCGCAGGTGGTCGTGCAGCACCGGATGGCGGAAGGGCAGAACCGCCTTGATCTCGGGAATCAGCGCGCCGGCCTGCTCGCGAATCCGCGTCAGGAGCGTGCCGAAACGGTCCTTGGCGGCATTGGCCCTTGCCACCGCCTCAAGTAGTGCCTCGTCGGCCGCGATCAAGCCGACATAACTGCGCGTGGCACGCCCGTCCTGGCCATCCTGATACCAGAAATCGAGCAGCGCTCGGCGCAACCACTCGGCATCTGGGCGCGGCGACTCGAGGGCCCAGGCCTCGCCGGGACTGGCGGCATAGACGGCAAGCAC
Organism: Modicisalibacter ilicicola DSM 19980; assembly: GCF_900128925.1. GTDB lineage: Bacteria > Pseudomonadota > Gammaproteobacteria > Pseudomonadales > Halomonadaceae > Modicisalibacter > Modicisalibacter ilicicola. Next base: position 1,312 of record NZ_FQUJ01000012.1, on the reverse strand, counting down.
GGCCTCGATGCGCTCGATCAGATGGTCGAAGGCGGCCTCGAGCTCGGCGAGAAGGCGGTACTGAAGTTCCATCGGACCTTTCCTCGATAGTTTTTATACCGTTATCGTAACGGTGGGCGTGCCGATTGTCACCGCCATTCGCGTATGCCAGGCCGGGCGTCGATGACGGCGCCCGGCCTGGACGTCGCTCAGGCCTCGACACTCTCCCGAGACCGAGGGTCACGGCCGATGGGGTGGGGGTCCTGGCGGGCCTTGGCCAGTTCGATCTGCCGCTGGCGCTCCCGAGCCCCGGCACGGGTCTTTTCCGGAAGCGAATCCCAGCAGTGCGGACAGCTCACGCCAGGCGAATAGTGCGGTGAGGCGCGATCTTCACTGGACAGCGGGCGGCGGCACGCGTGGCACTGCTCGTATTCGCCCTCGCTCAGGTCGTGGCGCACGGTGACCCGGTTGTCGAACACGAAGCAGTCTCCTCGCCAGAGCGACCGCGACTCGGGCATCCGTTCGAGATAGTTGAGGATGCCGCCCTTGAGGTGATAGACCTCCTCGAACCCCTCGTCGAGCATGAAGCTCGAGGCCTTCTCGCAACGAATGCCCCCGGTGCAGAACATGGCGACCTTCTTGTGCCTGGCCGGGTCGTAATGGGCCTTGATGTAGTCGGGGAACTCGCGAAACGAGCGCGTCCCGGGATTGATCGCGCCCTTGAAGGAGCCGATTTCGACCTCGTAGTCGTTGCGGGTGTCGATCACCAGCACCTCGGGATCGTCGATCAGATCGTTCCACTCCTCGGGGGCGACGTAAGTGCCCACTGTTCTGTTGGGGTCCACGTCAGGCACGCCCAGGGTCACGATCTCCTTCTTGAGCTTGACCTTGGTGCGATAGAAGGGCTGCTCGTCGCAGTAGGACTCCTTGTGGTCGAGCTCCGCGAAGCGCGGATCGGCCTTCAGCCAGTCCAGCAGCGCGTCGATGCCTTCGCGGCGGCCCGAGACGGTGCCGTTGATGCCTTCCCGGGCCAGCAGCAGCGTGCCCTTGACGTCGTGGGCCTTGAGAATCTCGAGCAGGGGCTCGCGCAGGGCCACGTAGTCGGTCAGCGTGACGAACTTGTACAGCGCCGCCACGACAATCGGCTGATTCATGCAAATCTCTCCAGCGGGTCGTCCGCGTAAAGGACGGACCGGAACGTATTTTCAAGCGAACATATTCTACGCCAAGGGTGGCAGGGCTTTCGACCTCCAGGTGTGACAGGCGTGGTGCGCTTTGAGGTTTCATGCGGATTTGGCTTGGCCCATCGCCCGGTAAACCGGGCTCCTACAAA
>NZ_FQUJ01000011.1:44454-149161 GCF_900128925.1 Modicisalibacter ilicicola DSM 19980 | reverse complement strand
GTTGTTGCCCTGGGTACCCAGCCCGAAGACGATGCCCTGCTGGGCATAGTCGGGAATGGTCCCCGCCGGCAACCCTTGGGCCGCCAGGGCCGCCGGGAAGGGGTTATCGAAGCGCGTGTCGATCGTGAGCTCGTTCAGTGCCGCATCGCTCAGGTCCAGGTACCTGATGAAGTCGTTGGCGCTATTGCCCTTGGCGATATCCCCGTCGGAGGTGGCGAGCACCAATTCGCCGTCCTGGATCGTGGCGAGCTTGCCGGCATCGGTCACGTCGCCCAGCACCCCGTCGAAACCGCCTTCGGTCAGCGGATCGCCGGGGAGTTCGAAGTCCAGCGCCAGTAGCGCCCCGATCTCCTGGTCGTCCTCGGTCACGCTGCCGACCGCGCTGTCACCGTTGGGGTCGATGGCGTACTGGGTGTCGCTGACCCCCAGCAACTCCACCAGCACGCTGTCCGTACCGTCATCGATGTCGTCGTTGGGAACATCGATGGCCAGGGTCGCGGCCCCGTCGACGAAGGTCACCGTGGCGGTCTGGGTCGTGGCGCCGCCATCCGTCGTGTAGCTGAGTTCGAGGTCGGCGTTCACCCCCGCCTGGGTGGCCAGGTCGAAGAACAGCGTGGTCACTCCGCTGTCACCACTCTCGGCCAGGGTCGGCGCATCGCTGATGGCGATCAGCGCGGCCTGGTCGTCCTCCACCACGCTGCCGTTTGCCGTATTGGCATTCGGATCGATGGCATAGTTGGCATCCGAGACGCTCAAAAGCGCTACCGTCACCGTGTCCGTGCCGTTGTCGATATCGTCGTTGGCGACCTCGATGGTCAAGGTGGCGACCCCATCGACGAAGGTCACCGTGGCGGTCTGGGTCGTGACACCGGCATCGGTCGTATAGGCGATATCGAGGGTGGCATTCACGCTGGCCCCTGTGGCCAGGTCGAAAGACAAGCTCGTCGTGCCGCTGTCGCCACTCTCGGCCAGGGTCGGCGCATCGCTGATGGCGATCAACGTGGTCTGGTCGTCCTCCGCCACGCTGCCGGTTGCCGTGTTGGCGTTCGGATCGACGGCGTACTGCTCGTCGGTGACGTTCACCAGCTTCACCGTCACGTCGTCGGGTCCGTTGTCGATATCATCGTTGGCAACATCGATGGTCAAGGTGCCGGCCCCATCGACGAAGGTCACTGCCTGGGTCTGGGTCGTGGCGCCGGCGTCGGTCGTATAGACGATATCGAGGGTGGCATCGACACCGGCCTCGGTGGTTAGGGCAAAGGCCAGGGATGTGACGCCGGTATTGCCGCTCTCCAGGACGGTCGGTGCATTGGCGATGGCGATCAGCACAAGCGGCTCGCCCAGCGGATCGGGGGTAGTGACCTCGAGATACTCCCAGCGCGCCTCGTAGGACCCCAGGGTCTTGTAGTCATTCGAGGTCACTCCCACCGCCGTGGACGTCGCCGGGTCGAGCAGGTTGGCCAGCACCGCCTCCGGCACGGCCTCCGCGGTGGCGGTGACGAACCCTCCGGTCGGGCTGGCCCGCAGTCCGCCCAGCACGGCCCCGCCGGCACCGAAGAGCGTCACGATCGGCGTGACGGTGCCCGCCGCCTTGTCGACCGACAGGGTCATTTCCAGGGAGGCCACATCATCCAGCCCCAGGCTGCTGTCCACCAGCAGATCGCCAAGCGCGTAGGTCGTGTCGATGCCGCCAAGATCCGGGTTGGACCAGATCTGGATCACGTTGCCCTTGTTGCCACCGAGGACAAGCTTGACCAGCTCGTTGTTGCCCTGGGTGCCCAGCCCGAAGACGATGCCCTGCTGGGCATAGTTGGGGATGGTGCCTGCCGGGAGCCCCTGGGCTGCCAGGGCTGCCGGGAAGGGGTTGTCGAAGCGCGTGCCGATCACGATCTCGTTCAGCGTATCGCTGCTCAGGTCAACGTACTTGATGAAGTCGTTGGCACTCTGCCCCTTGGCGATATCGCCGTCCGAGGTGGCGATCACCAGGTCGCCACCCTGAAGCTGAGTGGCCTTGGAAGCATCCTGGATGCCGCCCAGCAGCCCGTCGAAACCACCCTCGACCAGGGGCGCACCGACCTGGTCGAAATTCAGTGAAAGCAGCGTGTTGCTGGTCGGTGCGATGTCGAAACTGGTCTCGAAGGCCGCCACGCCATTTCCCGAGGTATCCTGGTAACTCCCCGCGGCGACACCGACGGTGTAGTCGCCGCTGCTCCAGGCACCGGTATCGCTCGGCGGCATCAACTGGTACTTGATGGTGGCGGTCTTGCCATCCGCGCTCAGTACGATGGCATCGCTGCCTGGCGCCAGCGCGACCGTCGAGGGCTCGATGCCGGTGAAGATGAGTTCATCGCCGTCGATGGAGGCGACATCGATGCCCGTCTCGTCCTTGACCACGACGGTGGCCAGGATCGGGCTGTCGTTGTCGGTCGGCTCCTCGACCCAGATCAGCTTGACCGCGGGCGGCGTCCTGTCCGGTGCCGAGACACCGAAACCGAACTGCTTGATCTCGATGGCGTTGATCTTGGGATTCTGAACGTCGTGCAGGAAGGCCAGGTTCAGGGTGTCGTCCTGTGTCGTCAGGGTATAGGTCCGCGAGAGCCCCACGCCCAGCAACGCCTGCTGGCCGGCATCGGCGCCATACAGGTCGACGGCCTCCTGCAGGGGGTTGATACCGGAGAATTCGGCCGGGACGCTCCCCTCCACCTCGACATCGAAGATGCGGTCGCTCTCGTTGAAGATGCCCGGCCAGTTCTCGGTGTAATACAGGGTGATCGCATAGGTCTCACCGGCGGTCACCGGGAAGGCATACTCGATGAGCGGCATGTCAGGGTCGTTGTCACCACGCTCGGTAACGAACACCTGCCAGGGGACCGTCCCGTCCTCCCCCAGGTTGGTGAGGTCGATCTCGCTCTTCTCGTCCGACAGCTCGTCGCTGTAGGTGTCGGACTTGTTACCGAACAGGAAGGGGTAGTCCGAATCGGCGTCCCCCAGCCAGGGCAGCCCGCCGTCGGTGGCGGCCACGGTCCCGCCACCGGTATTGACGCGATAGATGACCGTCTTGATGTCGTAGGAGACCCGGGTGCCGAACTCCGTCTGCTCGATCTCGAAGACCGACGGGCCGTCGGCCGGGTCGAAGCCCGCGAACTGGTCGCTTTCCAGGTTTATCGTTGCGGTTTCCCCGGTCTGCGGGTCGGTGAAGGTGAGCTTGACCACCCCTGCATCGAGGCTGTAGCCGACATCCTCGGCGGTGAAGTAGCGGTCCAGTATCAGGAAATCGTCATCCGGCAGGAAGTCGGTGATCAGGCTGCCATCGATGTGCTCGAAGGTGCCGCGAATGCTGTCCGCACCGCCACCCCCGGTGAAGGTATTGAGGCCCGCACCGGCAATCATCACGTTATCGCCACTATTGCCGGTCACGCTGAAGTCGGCCGCCGAACCGCTGCCGTCGAAGTTCTCGACGTTGGCGGCCAGAGGCGCCAGGTCGGTGTCGCTGCCGGTGTAGATGATGGTATCGAAGCCCTCGGTGCCCTGGGTGCCGACCTCGGCGGCGGTATCGGCCAGGATCTCGTTGCCCAGCGCCTCGATGCGCAGATCGTAGAAGTCGATCGCCGACAGGCCTGTTTCGGTGGCCGCGTCCTCGGGGGAGGTCTCGGCGATGAAGCCGACCGCCGCCCCGGAAGGCAGGGTCGTGTCGCCGTCGCTGATGGTGTGCGCGCCGGTCAGCACATCCTGGAGCACGCCGGGCGGCAGCGCGAAGCCACCCAGGTCGAGCATGACCGGCGTCGCCGCGTTATCGAGCTGGTAACCGGCGCTGACCGCGAAGTCGTTGCCAATGTCGACTTCCAGGAGCAGGTCGAGTGTCGCCACGCTGCTGCCGCTGAGCTCTGGTGCGGCGACGCGAGTCAGCGGAGTGTAGACGTCGTCTATCTCGTAGCCCACCTCGAAGCCCGCGGCGAGCACGCCATCGATCATCATCGCCCCGAACACCAGGCGCAGGAAATTGGCCTGGGTTCCATCACCGAGCATGATGCCGGTGAGCTGACCGGGCTTGAGACCGCCGCTGACCGAAGATACCCAGTTCTGGGCCTTGGAGGAGACCACCAGGCGATCCACGTTCGGGCCGGGCTTGATGCCCACGTGCATGGCATCGCGCGCCGTGTTGGCGCTGCCTGTCATCGTGCCACCGATCACCTTCTTGATCTGGAAGATCGGGGCATTGCCTCCGGGGATGATGTTGCCGCCGAGATCATAGAGGCCATCCTCCTGCTTCTCGGGTTCGAACCCCTCGTCGGCGGTCCTGGCATCACGGTTGGGGGTGACGCCATCCAGCGCCGCCCCCATCAGGCCGGTATCGAAGATGGTGCCGGAAAAGCCGCTCGTCTCGGAACCGAAGTCGAGCACGAGACGCTCGTTCACGTTCAGATCGAAACCGTTGTCGTCGCTGAACTCGAAGGGATCGTGAAGGTGATCGACGCCATCGCCGTCCTGGTCGGTCGGGTCGACGATCTCGCTGCCGGCCAGCGGCACGGCGCCGTTGTTGGGCTGCAGGATCTCGATCAGCGGACCGTTCTGCTTGAACACCGTCGTCCATACCGACCCCTGGAAGGCCGTCTGGCCGTCGAAGGGGGTCAGGTCGTCCCCGATCGACGCCAGCCCCAGGGGGGCGCCGCTGACGGCGATGGTGGAACGCTCCAGGGCCAGGGTCTGCCCCTTGGTGCCGGTGGTGGTCTGCATGACGCCGTTCTCGTCACGCCCCATCACCGTCAGGGAGCTCTGGTTGAGGCTGGCCGCGAGGATCGCGCCGGACATCTTGATGCCATTCTCCGGATCGTCGAGCACCGTCGAGGTGTATTCGGTGAGGCCGTTGACCGAGCCCTTGCCGGCATCGACGGCACCGTCGGTGTACCCGCCCTCGAGGTAGTTGCCCTCGATGGGGTTGAGGCTGGCCACCACCTCGGCGAAATCCGCCGGCAGGCCGCTCTGACCTAGCACCGTCTCGCCGTTGATCGTCGCCGGCCCGTTCGGATAATCCCGGGTATAGTAGGCCTTGCCGGCGTCGGTGATGTAGTAGGACTCCCCTGGCGTGACGCCGATCACGCGACCGGTCAGGTCACCGGCAGCCACCGTGGCGTAGCGGCTCTCGACCTCGCTCAGCCAGGCGATCACGGCATCGTAATCGCTGCTGCCGGGGCCATCCTTGTCGACATCCGAGACCATCAGGTAGGCATCGGCGACACCGTTCGCGGGGGTGAAGAGCAGTCCCGACTGGCCGCCGCTGGCCCGCGTCGGATTGGGGTGGCCGCCATACACCAGGGTCAGGGTCTCGCCGCTGTCCGGGTCCAGCCACTCGTAGGTCGCCGCCCCGCCGGGACCGGCGGAGAGCTGACGGCCGGCGAGGTCGTCCGAGCGCGTGATCTCGTGAAACTGATCGTAATTCTTGGGATCCCAGCTTTCGAGGTTGATCGGATCGCCGCTGTTGCCGTCGCCGTTGTTGAGGTTGGTGGCGATGTAACCGATCCACTGGGCGTAGTCGAGGGCCGCGCCATCGTCGCCGGCCTCGCCGATCGGGCGTCCGCCCCAGCTGTTGTTGCTGCCGTTGTCGTAGGTCCAGACCCGACCGTCCTCGGTCACCTCGACGTCGTAGGCGTTGCGATAGCCCGCCGAGTAGATCTGCACGGGGCCGTCGGGGTCGATCTTGCCGCCGTTGAGACCGTCGTTGCCGCCGAAGGGGTCGCTGGTGTCCGGCTCACCGGGGCGCGTCGGATCGTCGAGGGTGGGCACGTCGTAGACATACTGGCGCCCGGTGAGCGAGTCGGTGAGCACCTCCATGCCCTTGAGCTGGTCGAGATCGACCTCCAGGATTGCCGCACTGTAGGCGGTCTCCTGCTGGCCGGCGAAATTGTTGGAGGGTGCGCCATTGTTGGCATTGCCGCCATTGGCCACGATCAGCCGTTCGCTGACCAGATTGCCCGAGGCATCGAGCTGCTGGATGACTTCGAGACCGTTGAGGGCGTGATTCTCCTCGGAGCGTGCCAGCCCGCGCACGAGATCCACGGCGGTCCAGCCGGTTTCGGTCTGGTCGATGCGGGTGATGACGCCAGAGTTGGTGTCCAGTCCGGTGTCGTCGCCGTCGCTGGCGCCGCCGATGCGGCTGTCGCTGGAGGTCACATAGACGGAAACCGCAGGCTTGCCGAAGATCGTGACCGGCTGGCCAAGGGCATCGTATTGCGGCACGACGGAGATCCCCGTCACCTGCCGCGCGTTGCCGCTTGCCGCACTGCCATCGTCATTGAAGTTGGGGATGTCCTTGACGAAGCTCAGGGTCTCGGCATCGGTCACGTAGAAGGAGTTGACGTTGAGCGTATCGTTGGGGTCGGGATCGCCGAAGGCCACGGTCAACACCTTGACGTTACCACTGACTTCCGTCACGTAGAGGCGTCCATCGGGGCCCCAGTCAAGAGATGTCGGCTGCGTCAAGGTCACCAGACCGTTGAGATCGAGACCGCTCTTGGAGAAGTTGTTGGTAACCATGCTCGAACATCCTGTAAAAGTCGTGGTCGGCTTCCGGAACGGAACGCCAGGAAACGTTTTCAGGACGCTCGATATTCACCATTTCTCAGGACACGGCTGATCTCTTCATGACCGCCTAAGGAATCACTGCATAAATGCCTACACGAACGAATTGCTGCGTTGCGCGGTGCTCGAAAACTCGCCTAACCCCATGTTATGTCTCGTTTTCTGCGCTCCGTGCGCCTTGCACTTCATTTCGCTCGGCGATTTATTCAGAAATTCCCTAACGCTCTTGCCTGCCAGGTGTTGTTATTTGCGATGCGTAAACGACGTCCTGTCGGCATAGCATCGCTTCTTTTACAAGCAGTAACAAGAATGGACCTCTTGTTACCTCGCCAATTTAAATAGCTAATTCCCCGTCATTATTTAACTAGAAATTCATGGTCAAAAAGGCGGTTTACACTTAGGGAAAGCAAGCAAGAAAGCATTAAGTGAACGAAAACAATCGCACCACTCATGACCACCTCGAGGAATGATTTATTCACCAAATACTGAAAACCATCGGAAAACGGGAACATCGTGCGGGCATGGGCCCGGCACTATACGGTCGCCGCTTCCAGCGGTTTGCCCCGAGTGCCGATCGAGCGCCGGTACAGGACGAACGCCAGCCCTCCGGCCAGGGCATTGCCCAACGCGGCGCCCAAAGCGACGCCGACGATGCCTCCCCACTGGGCGCCCAGCCAGAGACAGGGCAGATAACAGACAAACAGCCGCACGGCGGACATCAGCATGGAACGCAGAGGCCACCCCAGTGCATTCGATGCCGAGACGACGACCATGCACACCCCCAGCAAGGCGTAGCTGGGCAACAGCCCACGTATGAGTATCGTCAGCTCGCCGCGTATTTCCGGGTTGCCGGCCAGAAGATCTGCTACCCAGGGGGCGGCCAGGGCCAGCAGCAGGCCCAGGGCCAGCTGCCAAACCGCCACGACGCGCAGTGCCAGCCTCATCAGGCGCCGGATCTGCTGCCAGTCGGCGGCACCGTAGCAACGCCCCAGCCAGGGCGGCAGCGACATGGTCAAGGCCAGTACCACCATCAGCGAGACCGTCTCCAGCCGGCTCGCCATGCCCCAGGCGGCGACCGCGGTCTCGCCCAGGGAGGCCAGGATCGCCGTCGCCAGCATGGCCGCCAGGGGTGGCATCAACTGACTGATCATGGCGGGGCCCGCGATGCCCAGAAACGGCCCTGCGGAACGACGCATCTCCATGCCCAGCGCCTGCCTGGCCAGCCAGTCGGTCTGCTTTAGCCTGAGGCCCAGCACCAGCAGTCCGAGGGTGAAGGCGATGGCCGTGGCCCAGGCGGCCCCGGGCAGGCCCAGCCCCGGCCAGCCGCCGAGCCCGAAGATCAGCAGCGGATCGAGGAGCAGATTGAGCAGGCTGGTCAGCACCATCATCTTGCCGGGCAGGCGCATGTCGCCATGGGCCCGGAACAGGCTGTAGCCGAAATAGAGCAGCGCCCCGACCCAGGAGGCCAGCAATTGTGGCGTCCAGTAGGCACGAATCAGCGGCAGCAGCGCCTGGTCGGCCCCCAGGAGCCGGAACAGCGGTGCCTGCAGGATCAGCAGCGAAAGGCACAGAATGCCCACCATCAGGCTGCCGCCCACCAGCACCAGGCTGCCCAGGCGTCTGGCGCGAGACGCTTCCCCGGCCCCCAGGGCCCGGGAGATCAGGGCGGCGATGGCGATTCCCAGCCCGACCTGCACGCCGATGATGAGAAACGACATCGGGAAGGTGAACGACTGAGCCGCCAGGGGCGCGGTGCCCAGGCGCGCGATGAAGGCACTGTCGACCAGTTGAAAACCCAGCAGCGACAACACGCCGAGGGCCATGGGCCAGGTCTGTCTCCAGAGCTGACGGCTGAGGGAAGGTTGACTCACAAAGGCTCCGAAGAGAGGTGGCTTGAGACTCCCGATGGCACGTTCTGGGGACGATGCCACATACCCGGCGCCAGACGGCACGAGCCGCCGGACATGGGGTGCACAAGAGGAAAAGGCCGACTGGCTGTTGATGGCGCCTGCGCGGGCGGCTCGAGTGCCTTCAGTGGATCGGCACGGTACCCGATGCCGCCGGCAGCGCGATCAGCTCGCCTGCCTCGTGACTGCTCATCGGCTTGAAGAAATGGTAGCCCTGCACCAGGTCGCAGCCCATTTCCTGTACCAGCTCGAGCTGGGCCTCATTTTCCACGCCTTCGGCCACGACTTCCAGACCGAGGCGGTGGCCGATGAACACCGTCGCCTCCATGATCGCTCGATCGCGGGGCTCGGACGGCGCATCGCGCACGAAGGTTCTGTCGATCTTGATCGAGGTGACGGGCAACTGCTTCAGGTAGCTCAACGAGGAGTAGCCGGTACCGAAGTCGTCGAGGGCGATCTTCATCCCCTTGTGGTAAAGGCGGTTCAGTCCCGCCAGGATTCGGTCACTGGCCTGGATCAGCACGTTCTCGGTCAGTTCGATACCGATGTCCTGCGCCGTCAGCCCATGATCGGCCATGTGAGCCTCGAGGCGCTGCAACACGCCCTCCTGGGCAAGCTGCTTGCCGGAAAGGTTGATATCGATGCGACGGCCGCCCAGGCCGCGGGCCTTCCAGCTTGCCTGCTGGCGACACGCCGCCAGCATGATCCAGTCGCCAAGGGGATGGATGAGTTCCGAGTATTCGGCGACCTCGATGAGTTCGGCCGTCGACACGGCGGGGCCCTCCTCGGGAAACCATCTCAACAGCGTCTCGAAGCTCTCGATGCGTCCGCTGCGCGCTGCCACCTGGGGCTGGTAATGCAGCACGAACTCATCATGACGCAGTGCATTGCGCAGCCGCCTGGTGAGCTCGTGTCGACGCTGCACATCGCGATGAAAGCGTTCATCGAAGAAGTGATCGTTGTCCCGTCCACCAAGCTTGGCTCGGTTCTTGGCCACGACGGCATTGTGGATCAATTCGCTCGCCGTCGTCCCGTTGTCCGGGAACAGGCTGATACCGGCACTCGAGGTGACGTAAAGTTCCTCTTCCCGGAGCATGAGCGGCTGGCTTAGTGCCTGGTGGATGCCTTCGACCTGGGCGAGCACGTCGTTGCTGGACTTGAGCGCGGGCAGTGCCATGACGAACTCGTCCCCGCCGAAACGCGCGAGCAGGTCGTTGCCGCGCTGGCAACGACGCAGGCGATGCGCTATCAGCGTCAATACTTCATCCGCGCTCGTGTAGCCATGCGCGTCATTGATCTCGGCGAATCGATCGATGCCGATGAAGATCACCGCCAGCTGGTCGCCCCGAGGGCTCTGGTCCAGGCAGGTCGCGAGATCGGCCTCGAAGGACTGGCGGTTGGGGAGCCCCGTCAAGGCATCGAAGCGCATCACGAAGTCGAGCTCGCGCTGCGCCTGCTTCTGATCCGACAAGTCGACGTCGACACAGAACATGAGCGGGTTGCTCGTGTGTTCGCCCAGCATGACATGATGGGAAAAGACCGCAACCGGCGCACCCGACTTGTGCTTCAGTTCCAGTTCGCTGGCCGTGATCTCCTTGCCCTCCTCCACCCAGGCACGATGCGCGGCGATCACGTGCTCCTTCATGCCATCGGGAATCAGCAGTTCTTCCAGGAGTCGGCCTGTCGCCTCGCCCCGGGTATAGCCGTACAGCCGACAGCTCGCCTCGTTCCAGTAGATGACCCGGCGATCCTTGTCATAGCCCTGCACGGCCACCTTGGGCAAGCTCTCCAGCAGCGCCCGGAAGCGCTGCTCACTCTCTCGGTGACGATACTTCACCTGCTCTATATCGGATTCAATCCGCAAGGCCTTGCCCGGCTGCCCGGGGCGTCCCGACGCTGCCAGCGCCGCCAGGAGGATTGCCGGCAGACCCAGCACCCACCACGGCGGGTCGAGGAAGAAGATAGCCAGGAATGAGGCGCCGGTTGCCGAGGCAAGCAGTGCCGAGACTGGATACCTGATGTTGCCGGAATCAGACATTCGCCACCATCAGAGGCATGGATTGTAAGGCATGTTAACTATTCTTAACTCCCTCGTAAGCCCTCAAAAAGACCACTCAAGGCGCCTTATTCGAGCGATCACTTCCTTCATGGGTCGGGGCAGCTAGCATTACATTAGAACTATAGAATAAAAAGACGGGAAATTTCCTGGCTCGCCTCTTGCGCTTCGGTGGTTACAAATAACCATTTTTCTAACACCTGACCGATACGTTTAACCAAAAAATCAAACGTTAGTTACTTATATATTTAAAAAAAGTTGGTTTAGTAAAGGAGGCTTATTGATTTCCTACTAAATTGGCTTTCTCCTACTATCCTTTACCCGTTAGTTACAAATATACACTTTGATTAACACCAAAATTGTTCCCCAGGAGAACTTCATGGCCTTGACCCACCTATCCCCGCTCGCTCGCCCCAACTTCGCGTATAGTGACAACTACTGGAGCCCGCAGGTACACGTCGATACCTCCATCCGGCACTGGAGCAAGACGTCGGTCGGCCATCGGGTAGATATCGACGCCTGGAGCGCGTTCTGTGACAGGTTACCGCGTGACCCCTATGTCAATTCACGCTGGAAGCGCATGGCATGGATGCACCTGCTGGAGAGCGGGGATGTCGAGTGCATGGGCGAGTGCCCCATGGCCCAGGGCGGCATGTTCAACGATGCCCAGAGCATGGCTGACAAGTTACGCTACTACCCTGCACTGGAGTCGGAATTCATCGCCCGGGAGGACTTCAAGTCTTTCGTCCGCGGCTGGGCGAACCTGTGGGGCCTCGGCCCTCGGGAGCCCATCCTGGTCCAGATAACCGGTGTCCGGGGGACGGGGCGGGTCGACCCGCTCCAGGGCCAGGGCATCCACGCCGATGGCTGCAAGTACCTTAGCGTCCTGGTCCTCAAGCGTGAGAATGTCACCGGTGCCGCCAACCACCTCTACGCCGACAAGGCGGGGGCGCAGTCCTTGGGAGAGGTGCTGCTGGCCCCCGGCGATATACTGCACATCCGGGATGACAAGCTGTTTCACAGCGCGGAGGCCATCACTCAGACCGACCCCGGGCAGCCCTTCGAGCGCTTCATCGTGATCATCAACAGCCGCTTCGTCGACGGTTTCCAGAACCGCATGCTCAGACGCCATTTCCCCCAGGCAGTGCTCAACGACGCCTTCTAGCCACTCGGTGTCGCGGCAACGAGAAAGCCCGGTCGGCAGGCACCGACCGGGCTCTTCGACACTGTCATTCTCGGGGCGGGATCACGCGTCCCAGTCGGGGGCGAAATCCGGATTGGCGATGCGCTCGCCGACATCGAGCTTGTCGATCCGCGCCATCTCGTCTTCCGAGAGCGTGATCTTAAGCGCCTCGAGGTTGGCCTTCTGATGCTCGGGCCTGGTGGAAGACGGGATCACCACGATGTCGCGCTGGGCCACCCAGGCCAGGGCGACCTGGGCCGCCGTGGCGTCATGATCCGCGGCGATCTGAGTGAGTACCGGCTCGTCCATCACCTTGCCCACCGCCAGCGGCATGTAGCCGGTGACCTGCAATCCCTTGGCCTGGCAATGCTCGACCAGCTTGCGGTTGGCGAGGAAGGGATGCACTTCGATCTGGTTGGTCACCAGGTGCTCGCCGCCGGGCAGCGATAACGCTTCGTTGACCTGGGCGATGGTGAAGTTGGAGATGCCGATACGCTTGGCCAGCCCTTTTTCCCGCGCCTCGCCGAGGGCGCCGATATATTCGGCCATGGGCACCTCGTCGTCGGGCGAGGGCCAGTGCAGCAGGGCCAGGTCGACCTGATCGACCCCCAGCTTGCGGCAACTCTCCTCCAGGCTGGCGATCAGGTCGTCGTGCCTGTAGCGGTCCCACCACACCTTGGTGGTCAGGAAGATCTCCTCCCGCGGGACACCGCTTTGCTTGATGGCCTGGCCGACGGCCTCTTCGTTTTCGTACATCTGGGCGGTATCGATGTGGCGATACCCCAGTTCCAGCGCCGAGGTCACGGAATCGATGACATCCTGCCCCTTGAGGCGAAAGGTGCCCAAACCGATGCGCGGCAATACGTCCGTTCCTGCCATGTCGAGTCTCCTGTCCTGAAGATCGTTCGCGGTGTTACTCCGTGGTGCTGCCTGGAAGATGGGGGCGCGCAGGGGCGTTTCAAGCCCGCCGCTATCCTGAACGGCCGTGCTAGACTGGATGGCCACCCTCGACCGTGCCTTCAGATGACCGACACCTCGCATATCGTCCTGGTCGGTGCAGGACACGCTCACCTGCACGTCGCCGCCCATGCCGGGCAACTGATCGATGCCGGGGCACGGGTCACCCTGCTGTCCCCCGGGGCCTTCTGGTATTCGGGCATGGCCAGCGGCATGCTGGGCGGCGAATACAGCGACGCCGACGACAGCCTGGACCCGGCGGCATTGATCACGCGGGCGGGCGGGCGCTTCATCAAGGATCGCGTCGTCGCCGTCGACCGGGAAGCGCGGGAGCTGCACCTGGCCAGGGGCGCCCCCCTCCCCTTCGACCTGCTCTCGCTCAACCTCGGCAGTCGCGTTGACATGCCGCCGATCAGTGGCCTCGAAGAGGCGCGGGGTGTCTGGCCCGCCAAACCCATCGACGGCCTCTATCGGTTGCGCGATCTCCTCGAGTCGGCGCTTGCCGATCCGGCGCCCCTGCCCCGGCTGGCGGTCATCGGCGGCGGGCCGACCGGGGTCGAGCTTGCCGCCAATCTTCTGGCGCTGAGCGAGCGCTATGGCAGACCCTTCGAGATCAGCCTGGTCAGTGCCAGCAAGCGACTGCTGGAACATTCGCCCCGCAGCGCCAGCACCTGGCTGGCCCGCCGCCTGAGCCGGCGCGGCTTGAGGATCGAGATGGCCGCCAGCGCCATCGCCTATCGACAGGGCCATTTGATCCTGGACGATGGCATGCAACTCCCGGCCGATCACATCGTCATGGCCACGGGACTGGTCGCGCCGCTCCTGACCGGCGAGCTGGGCCTGGATCATCACCCGCATCACGGCCTGGCGATCACCCCGGCACTGCACACCCCTTACGACGACCGCATTTTCGCGGTGGGCGACTGCGCCTGGCTGAAGCACTCGCCCTACCCCAAGCTCGGCGTGTTCGGCGTGCGCCAGGGGCCGATCCTGCTGCACAATCTCGCCGCTCGCCTGCAGGACGAGTCGCTGGAAGATTTCCATCCCCAGCCCCGCTATCTGTCGATACTCAATCTCGGCGACGGCCGGGGCATGGCACTGTGGGGACGCCTATGGTGGCCGGGACGCCTGGCAATGAGGGTCAAGCGGCGGCTCGATCATGGCTTCATGGATCACTACCGTTGCCGATGAGAGGGGTGGCGCTTATCCCGGCGACAGCCCCCGCAGTCGTTCCCCGCGTCGTCTGAGCAGCTCCAGGGTCGCCAGCAGCAACATCGACAGCAACACCAGCAGGGTCGCCACCGCCAAGATGGTGGGGCTGATCTGCTCGCGAATGCCCGACCACATCTGGATCGGCATGGTGCGCTGTTCAGGGCCGGCGATGAAGAGCACCACCACCACCTCGTCGAAGGAGGTGATGAAGGCGAACAGCGCCCCCGAGACCACGCCGGGGGTGACCAGCGGCAGCACCACCTTGAAGAAGGTCCGGGTCGGGTTCGCTCCCAGGCTGTGGGCCGCGCGGATCAGGGTGGTGTCGAAGCTCGAGAGCGTCGCCGTGACCGTGATCACCACGAAGGGGATGCCCAGCACGGTATGGGCGAGGATCACACCCAGGTAGGTCTGGGCCAGGTTGATCTTGGAGAAGAAGAAGAACATCGCCGCCGCCGAGATGATCAGCGGCACGATCATCGGCGAGATCAGCAGCGCCATGATCGCCCCCCGGGCCGGCATGTAGCGGCTCGACAGCCCCAGGGCGGCAATGGTGCCGAGCACCGTTGCCAGCAGCGTCGAGGCGATGCCCACGATGAAGCTGTTCTTGATGGCGTTGAGCCAGGCCTTCGAGGTGAAGAAGTCCTCGTACCAGCGCAGCGAGTAGCCCGCCGGATCAAAGGTCAGCATCGCCTCGGTGAAGGTGAAGTAGGGTTCCGCATTGAACGACAGCGGAATGATCACCAGCAAGGGGCCGATCAGGAACAGGAAGATCAACCCGCACGAGGCCAGGAAGACATAGTGCCAGATTCGTTCGCCGGTCGTGGCGTAGGAAGGAAGCGCCATCACATTACCCCAGTTTGACCTTGTCGACGCCGATCAGGCGATTGAATATCCAGTAGAACACCACCACCACGAACAGCAGGATCGAGGCGATCGCCGCGGCCAGCCCCCAGTTGAGCGACGTCTGCATGTGATAGGCGATGTAATTGGTGATGAAGCGTCCCGACTGCCCGCCCACCAGGGCCGGCGTGATGTAGTAGCCGATCGACAGGATGAAGACCAGGATGCCGCCGGCGGCGATGCCCGGGATGGTCAGGGGGAAATAGACCCGCCGGAAGCACAGGAAGGGGCGCCCGCCCAGGGAGCGCGCCGCATGCATGTAGCTCGGCGGAATGGTCTTCATCACCGAGTACAGGGGCAGGATCATGAACGGCAGCAGGATGTGCGTCATGGCGATGATGGTGCCGGTCTTGTTGTGGATCATCTGCCAGCGGGCCTCGTCGGCGATGACCCCGAGGGCCACCATGACATCGTTTAACACCCCCTGGGACTGCAGGATGGCGATCCAAGTGGTGGTGCGCACCAGCAGCGAGGTCCAGAACGGCAACAGCACCAGGATCATCAGCAGGTTCGAATGGCGCAGCGGCAGGTTGGCAAGCAGGAAGGCGACCGGATAGCCCAGTAGCAAGGTTGCCAGCGTGATGACCGCACTCATCCAGAAGGTCCGCCAGAACAGCGTTGCATGAATCTGCAGGTACTCGGGGACCGGGACGATCTCGCCTTGCGGCGAGAACTGGCGATCCACCGCCGCCAGGTAATAGGAGAGGGTATAGGGTGATGACTCGCGCTGGATCAGCCGCCAGGTGTCCAGCTCGCCCCAGGTATCGTTGATCTCGATCAGCGCTTCCCGATAGGGCGGTTCCAGGGTGCGCAACCGACGCGCCGTCCGGGTGATGGTCGAGCGCATGCCGGATTTTTCATAATTCAGGCGGCTGGCCAGCAGGCCCAGGTTGCGGGCCTGCTGCCCCTCGCGAAGGTCCTCCGCCAGGGCGGCGAATACCGGCTCGCCGGGAAGCGCCTCGCCCTCCCAGCCATCGAGGGCAGAGACGGTACGCGGCAGTGTCGAGGAGACTTCGGGGTTGTCGACACTGCGCCAGAGCATGTCGACGATCGGCATGACGAAGGCGATGCCCAGGAAGAGCAGCAGGGGCGACACCAGCAGCAAGGCCTTGAGTTTCGAGCGCCGTATCGCCCGGCGCAGACTGACTCGCAGCGGCACGCCGTCGGCGGTGGTCAAGGGAGCGGAGGAAGAATTCGACACGCATGCCTCTCCTTAAAGCTCATCGACAAGAGGCGTCGCACCGCCCAAAAGCCGGTGGGCGATGCGACGGGCCCGTTCAGACGACGCTCGGGGCTACTGGGCCAGCCAGGCATTGAAGCGCTGGGTCAGCTCGTCGTTGTTGTCCGCCCAGAACTCGTCGTCCTTGGGGATGGCGGTCTCGAAGTTGGGCGGATAGGTGGGCATGTGCGGCGTCATGTCGATGCCGGTCTCGGCATGGGTCGAGACCATGTCCGAGGTGGACTTGCGCGCCGGACCGTAGGAGATGTACTTGGCCTGGTCGGCAAGGCGCTGGGTGTCCGTGGCGAAGTGGAGATAGTCCTTGACCTTGTCGAGCTTGCCGGTCGGCACGACCCAGCCGTCCAGCTCGAAGACCTGGGCATCCCAGATGATCTCGAAGGGCTGATCCTCGGTGACCATGGCATTGAAGATACGCCCGTTGTAGGCCGATCCGAAGGCGACCTCCTGGTCGGCCAGCAGCTGCGGCGGCTGGGCGCCCTCTTCCCACCAGATCACTTCGTCCTTGATGGTGTCGAGCTTGGCGAAGGCGCGCTGCACCCCCTCCTCGGTCTCCAGCACGTCGTAGACGTCTTCCGGGGCCACGCCGTCGGCCACCAGGGCCCACTCCAGGTTGTTGATGGGCTTGCGCAGCAGGGTGCGCTTGCCGGGGTAGTTCTCCAGGTCGAAGACATCGGCGATGGTGCTTGGCTGCTTGCCCTCGGGGAACATCTCGGTATTGAAGGCGACGATGTTGGAGTAGACGATCGAGGGCACGAAGCACTCGGTCAGCGAGTTGTCGATGAAGTCCTCGGTGGGCGGCGTGCCGTCCGGCGCGTCGGCCAGCAACTGATCGTGATCCAGCGGTTCGATCAGGCCCTCGGCGCAGGCGATCAGGGCATCCGCCGGCAGCATGTCGACCAGGTCCCAGGTCACGTTGCCGGCCTGGTTCTGGGCCCGCAGCCCGGCCAGGGCATTGCCGCTGCGATCGATATTGACAATCTCGTCGCCGGTCTTCTCCATCCAGGGCTCGTGATAGGCCTTCTGCTGGCTCATGCTGTAGGCGCCGCCCCAGGAGACGATGTTGAGCGTCTCCGCCTGGGCCGCCACGGCCATGGCCAGGGTCGAGAGTCCCATCGCGGCAACCGTGGCACCCTTGGTCATCAATGACTTCTTCATGGCACTTCTCCCGTTGTTATTGTGATTCAGATTGTCGGCCCATGCTTGTGTCAGCGTAGCGTCGCGGCCGACTCGGCTACGCCGTTGTTGGGTACCGCTCAGACGTCGAGGGCTCGGCAGTCGCCTCGCGACCAGCCGACCCGGATCTCCTGGCCGGGGCGCAGGCCCGTATTGCCCACGGCATTGGGCGTCTTGAGAATGAACTCGTCATTGCCGCATACCGAGAGCCGGGTGCGCAGGTGGTCGCCCAGGTAGATCACCTCCTCTACCCTGGCCGTGAAACAGTTATCGACGGTGGCGTCGCCGGTATCCAGGATGCTAACCCGCTCGGGGCGCAACGACAGGGTGGTGCGCTCGCCGACCTCGCTCACCGCCACCGGCTTGGCCAATACCGTGTCGCCACTGTCCAGGCGTACTCGACAGGTATCGCCCTGGAGCTCCACTACCTCGCCGCACAGGCGATTGTTCTCGCCGATGAAGTAGGCGACGAAGGCGTTTTCGGGCTCCTCGTAGAGGGTCTCGGGCGTGGCGAGCTGCTGCACCACCCCATCGTTGAACACCGCGATACGGTCCGACATGGTCAACGCTTCGGTCTGGTCGTGGGTGACATAGATCATGGTCACCCCCAGGTTGGCATGGATGCGCTTGATCTCGTACTGCATCTCTTCGCGCAGGTTCTTGTCGAGCGCTCCCAGCGGCTCGTCCATCAGCACCAGCTCGGGCTCAAAGACCAGGGCACGCGCCAAGGCCACCCGTTGCTGCTGCCCGCCGGAAAGCTGGGCCGGACGGCGGTCGCCGAACTCCTCGAGACGAACCATCGCCAGGGCGCGCTGCACCTTCTGCTTGATATCGTCCTTGCTCAGGTGACGCACTTCGAGGGGAAAGGCCAGATTCTCGGCCACGGTCATGTGCGGGAACAGGGCGTAGTTCTGAAACACCATGCCGATGCCGCGCTTGTGCGGCGGCAGACCATTGATCGGCTCGCCCTTGAGCAGGATATCGCCGTGGGTCGGCGTCTCGAAGCCGGCCATCATCATCAGGCAGGTGGTCTTGCCGGAGCCGGAAGGCCCCAGTAGGGTCACGAACTGGCCTTTCCGGATATCCAGATTGAAGTTCTTGACGACCAGCTCGACACCGTCGTAACTCTTCTGGACGTTGATGAAGCGTGCGAAACAAAGGTCATCGGTGAGCGCGTCGTCTGCCGAAGACTCGGCCTCGAGGATCTGAGTCATGAGGATTCCTGGGCGTACGGTTGTTGTTATAGTCGAATTCGCCGTGCGTGCTGATAGACGCCATCGACTCGACCATAATTCGCCGACACCCCCGCCACAATCCCCCTAGGGGACAATCAGCGTTGAACCCACGGGGCTGAATCCAGGCAGCGCTTTAGTTAAGGCACCCACCCTGAAGAAGGACGCCAGAGCGGCGCCCTCTCGGGTTGAGTGCCTTGCGACGTTAGCCTTTCCTTACTGGCGAATGCCCTCGAGAATCACGTACAGCTCGAGTTCGCGCATCACCGGTGGAAACTTGCTCATGTCGATGTCGTAATCGGCCAGTTCCAGGGTGGTCGTTCCCTCGAAGCCATTGCGGTAGCCGCCCCAGGGGTCTTCGCCGCCACCGATGTGCTTCACGTCCATGGTGATCTCGTTGGTGACACCATGCAGCGTCAATTCGCCGGTCAGCTTGCCCTCGCCCTCTCCGGTGGATTCGAAGCCGGTGGATTCGAAGGTCGCCCTGGGGTACTCGGCGGCATCGAGGAAATCGTCGCTCAAGATATGCTTGTCGCGCTCGGCATGGTTGCTGTTGAGGCTGGACACGTCGACCTCGACATTGACGCTCGAGGAGGCGAGATCGTCCGGGTCGTAGCTGAAACCGCCCGAAAAGTCCTCGAAGGCCCCAAGAATGTAGGAAAAGCCCAGGTGGCTGATCTTGAACTGGATGAAGGCGTGCTGGCCTTCCGTGTCGATGAGGTAGTCGGCCGCCTGGGCCTGGCTCAAGGGCAGCAGTGAGGACACCGCCAGGGCGGCCAGCATGGTCTTCTTGGACATCATTGACTCCTGTGTGTTGTTGGACGTGGCCAACGATAGCATGGGTGATCAGCGGGAGCGTCGCGACAGGCGCGGATCGAGCATCCGGCGCATGACCTCGTTGCGATCGATCATCAGGTGCTTGAAGGCCGCCAGGGCATGGCCCAGCGACAGGATCACCAGCGCCCAGGCACTGTACCAGTGCACCTCGCCGGCGAGCGTGGCTTGATTGGGCAGTTCCGAGACGAGGGCCGGCACGCTGAACCAGCCGAAGACGCTGATGCCACGGCCCTCGGCGGTGGAGATCAAATAGCCGCTGATCAGTACCACAAACAGCAGCAGATAGATCAGCAGGTGCCCGACATGGGCCGCCAGCTTCTCGAGAGGGGCCCCCTGGGCCCGGGGCGTCGGCTGGAACAGCCGCCACAGGACGCGCAGCAATGACACGCCCAGCAGCAGCATGCCGACGGAGCGATGCCACCAGGGCCCCAGGTTGTACCAGGCGTCGTAGTAAGTGAGGCCGGTCATCCACCAGCCGAGGGCAAAGAGTCCGATCACCGCCAGAGCGCTCAGCCAGTGGATCAGGATGCTGCCAAGCCCCCACCCAAGCGTCGTGTTACGCCACATGGCAACGATCCCCTAAATCAGACTGTCGAGACCGCGCGCCAGGTCGGCCTTGAGGTCCTCGCTATCCTCGAGCCCCACGGCGATGCGGATCAATCCTTCATTGATCCCTGCCAGCGCCTTTTGTTCCTCGCTGAGACGGCCATGCGTGGTGGTGGCCGGATGGGTGATGGTGGTCTTCACATCGCCCAGGTTGCCGGTGATCGACATCAGCCGGGTGGCGTCGATCACCGACCAGGCCCCATCGCGCCCTCCCTGGATCTCGACGCCCAATACAGCCCCAGAGCCTTGCTGCTGGCGGCTTGCCAACTCGTGCTGAGGGTGACTCGCGAGGCCGCTGTAATGGACCCGCGCGACCGCCGGGTGCGCTTCCAGCCAGCGGGCCAGGGTCAGGGCGTTCTCGGAGTGGGCCTTCATGCGAAGCCCCAGCGTCTCGAGCCCCTTGAGGAATATCCAGGCGTTGAAGGGGCTCAGGCAGGGGCCGCAGGTGCGCACCACGCCGAACACCTCTTCCAGCTCCTTGTCCCGCCCCACCACGGCACCGCCGATCGCCCGGCCCTGGCCATCCAGGTACTTGGTGGCCGAATGGATGACCAGGTCGGCGCCCAGTGCCAACGGGCGCTGCAGTGCCGGGGTCAGGAAGCAGTTGTCGATCGCCAGCCAGGCGTCATGCTGCCTGGCAAGCGCTGCCAGACGGGCGATGTCCACCACCTCGGAGAGCGGATTGGAAGGCGTCTCGGCAAACAGCAGCCGGGTCTTCGGGGTGATCGCCGCCGCCCACTCATCGAGATTGCCCAGCTCCACGTAGCGCGTGGTGATACCGAACTTGCCCAGATACTTGTCGAACAGGCTGACGGTGGAGCCAAACAGCGAACGCGAGGCGACGATCTCGTCGCCCGCCTCGAGCAGCGCCAGGGCAGTCGCAAGAATCGCCGCCATGCCGGAACTGGTGGCCACGCAGCGCTCGCCCCCTTCGAGCGCCGCCAGGCGCCGCTCGAAGGCCTGCACGGTGGGATTGGTGAAGCGGGAATAGATATTGCCCGGCTCGTCCCCGGCGAACTTGCGCGCCGCCTCCTCGGCACTGGCATAGACGAAGCTCGAGGTGGGGAAGATCGGGTCGCCATGCTCCTGTTCGTCGGTGCGCCGTTGGCCGGCACGCACCGCCAGGGTGTCGAAGGCCAGGTTGTCGGGGTGCTCGAAAGGTCCATCCTGATGCATAGTCGTTACTCGCGCGGGTCGAGGCAGATTGGAGCGTCGCGATCAGCCATAATCCTCGACATCGTTATGCAGATCCACCACCGAATGGGCCGACCCCGCCTTCTGCTTGACCGCATCGCCCCGTGCGGCCTCCAGGGCGCTGAGATAGGCCTCGTCGATGTCGCCGGTAATGTAGTCGCCGTCGAACACCGAGCAGTCGAAACGCTCGAGCTGGGGATTGACCTCGCGACAGGCACTCTTGAGGTCTTCCAGGTCCTGGTAGAAGATGCGATCGGCACCGATCAGCTCGCCGACTTCCGCCTCGCTGCGGCCATGGGCGATCAGCTCGTTGGCCACCGGCATGTCGATGCCATAGACGTTGGGGTATCGCACCGGGGGCGCGGCGGAGGCGAAGTAGACCTTGCGGGCGCCGGCCTCCCGGGCCATCTGGATGATCTGCTTGCAGGTCGTGCCGCGCACGATGGAGTCGTCCACCAGCAGCACGTTCTTGCCCTCGAATTCACTGTCGATCGCATTGAGCTTCTGACGCACGGACTTCCTGCGCTGGGTCTGCCCCGGCATGATGAAGGTGCGGCCGATGTAGCGATTCTTGACGAAGCCTTCACGGTAGGTCACGCCCAGGTGCTGGGCCAGTTCCAGGGCCGAGGTACGCGAGGTGTCGGGAATCGGGATCACCACGTCGATGTCGTGCTCGGGCCACTCCCTCAGGATGCGATCGCCGAGCTTGCGGCCCATCTCCATGCGCGTGACATAGACGTAGGCGCCATCGAGCATCGAGTCCGGCCGCGCCAGATAGACGTGCTCGAAGATGCACGGAGCGAGCACCGCATTATCCGCGCACTCTCGCGTATGAATCTCGCCGCGCATGTCGACGAAGATCGCCTCGCCCGGGGCCAGGTCGCGCACCAGCTCGAAACCGCCCACGTCCAGGGCCACCGACTCGGAGGCGATCATCACGTCGCGCCCCTCCTCGGTCTCGCAGGTGCCGAAGACCACCGGACGAATCCCCTGGGGGTCACGAAAGGCCACCATGCCGAACCCGTTGATCATCGCCACCGCGGCGTAGCCGCCACGACAGCGGCGATGCACGCGACGCACCGCATCGAAGACATCCTCGGCCTCGAGATGATGCCCCTGCTTGCCCAGCTCGTGGGCGAAGACATTGAGCAGCACCTCGGAGTCCGAACTGGTATTGATGTGCCGCAGGTCGGTGGAGTAGAGCTCCTGCTTGAGCTGGTCGGAGTTGGTCAGGTTGCCGTTATGGGCCAGGGCCAGTCCGTAGGGGGAGTTGACGTAGAACGGCTGGGATTCGGCTTCGCTGGAGGAGCCTGCGGTGGGGTAGCGCACATGGCCGATTCCCAGGTTGCCCTTGAGACGGGTCATGTGGCGGGTATGAAAGACATCGCGCACCAGGCCGTTGCTCTTGCGCAGCAGAAAGCGTCCCTCGTGCCAGGTCATCATCCCGGCGGCATCCTGCCCCCGGTGCTGAAGCACCGTCAGCGCGTCATACAGCGCCTGATTGACCGGCCGGTTGGCCATGAGGCCTACGATACCGCACATGTCGCCTTACCTCGCTTGCAATGAAATACTCGTCGAGACGAACTCGATATGTATCAGTTACCCTTCGACCGGTCATCCTTACCGAGCGGCAGCTCGAGCGGCAGCGACAGCGAGCGCAACTCGTCGGCCGTTTCCGGATCGTGCCGTTCCCAATCGGAAATGCGTGCCATCGCCCAGTCCCTCAGCCCTTCGAAGGAAGGGCGCAATTCGGCCTGCTGCCAGGCGTGCAGCTGGGCCAGCGGGGTCAGGCTGATCACCACCGTGACCAGGATCAGGATCGCACCACCGCGCAGTGTACCGAATCCGGCGCCGGCGAGCCGATTGAAAAAACCCATCCCGGCCCACTCCACGGCGGCATTCGTCAGGCGAATGATCACCCCGCACACCAGAATGACCGCAAGGATGACCAGCACGAACGCCAGGATCAGCCGTGCATCCGGATGATCGATGAACCCTTCGAGCATGTCGGCGACCGGCTGGGCGAACATTCGCGAGGCGATGAGAGCCACGATCCAGGCCCCCAGGCCCAGCGCCTCGCGTACCAGCCCTCGCAGGAAGCCTGCGAGCATCGAGATGGCCAGGATGGCAAGGAATACCCAGTCCAGCCAGGTCAATATCACTCCTGCCCCCGGAGTCGAATCAGCAGCCCCTGGATGTTGGCCTTCTGCTTGAGTTCGGCACGCGCCTTTTCACCCGCCTCCGAAGAGGTGAACGGGCCGACGTAGACGGTGGTCAGGTCGTTGTCCCGGACTCGACGAAATGCCTCGAACCCTTCCGCTTTCAGCTCTGCCTCGAAGCGTTCGGCATTGCCCGGCTCGCCGAAACTGCCTGCCTGGACGGCCCAGTCACCTTGCTCCTCGGCCGAGGGGGTCTCGGGCTGCGAGGCCGGGGGCTGCTGTTCTTGCTTCTTCCCCTCTTCGGTGCGACGCGCCAGCTCGGCGATGGGATCGGAACGGGTCTCGGGGTCGGCGACCCGGCGTGCCGACTCTGTCTCGACGACCCGAGGCTCATCCGTGGCCGACGGCTCGACCGACGGCGAGGCGCTCGCGCCATCATCGCGCAGCTCGGGCATCTGGATCTGCCCCAGGCTGGCCGGCGGTTCTGGCTCGTCGACGTCCTGGCGCTCGACCTCGATCGGCTGCTCGATGGTCAGCGTCGGCTCGGGCTGAGCCTCCCGGGAAGGGGGCTCGTCGAACAGCATGGGAATGAAGATCACCGCCAATGCCAGCAGGATCACTGCGCCGCTGATACGCTCGCGCATTCCGTATTTCATGATTTCCTCCTCGGGATAGACGCCGTTTCCGGGCTGACATCCGATTCCCGCGAATCATACCAGTCGAGCACGTCGGCCACGGTAAGGAAAGAGCCGCATACCAGCGCCTCGTCGTTCGTCTCTAGCGTCGCGGCCAGCCATTCGGCCCCCGCACGGGGAGCAGCAGCACGATGCAGCACCGTCTGACCATGACTCTCGAGCAGCGCGGCCAGCTGCGTGGCATCTCGACCCCGTTCGCCCTCGAGGCTCACGGCCACCCAGCCATCCACCTGGGCGGCCAGGGCGTCGATCACGGCGCCGGCATCCTTGTCGTCGAGCATGCCGAAAAGCGCGACACGACGACCCGACCGAGGCCGTTCGGCAAGCCTGGCCGCCAGATAATGCGCTGCCTGGGGATTGTGCGCCACGTCCAGGCACCACTGCCCCAGCCACTGCATCCGCCCGGGAAGGCGCACCCCCTCGAAGGCTTGCCGGCATGCTTCGCCATCGAGGGTAGTCC
Organism: Modicisalibacter ilicicola DSM 19980; assembly: GCF_900128925.1. Lineage (GTDB taxonomy): Bacteria > Pseudomonadota > Gammaproteobacteria > Pseudomonadales > Halomonadaceae > Modicisalibacter > Modicisalibacter ilicicola. The sequence goes on along the minus strand of NZ_FQUJ01000011.1, from coordinate 124,774 downwards.
CGGCAAGCGCCAGCGCCTGCAGGGCACTGGCGGCATTGTCGAGGGGCAGACGAGGATCGGGAAGCGCCTCGAGCGTCAGCGCGTTGCCCTCGCCGTCGCGGCCTTCCCAGCGCCAGTTGCCGTCACCCTCCTGCCACCCTGTCGCCTGAGGCACATGCCAGAAATCACGACCCAGCGCGTGTGTCCCGGCGCCAAGCTCGAGGGCCCGGCGGTATACGCTGGCCGGCAGATGCCGGCTGCCCAGCACCGCGGGGCGCGCGGCACGCAGAATGCCGGCCTTCTCGCGACCGATGATCTCGATATCGGTACCGAGAAAAGCCGCGTGATCCTGGGCGACCGTGGTGATGATCGCCACGTCTGGGTCCACGACATTGACGGCATCGAGACGCCCGCCGAGGCCGATTTCCAGGATTGCCATCTGGGGATGTCGTTCGGCAATCGCCCAGAAGGCTGCCAGGGTGCCGACCTCGAAATAGGTCAGGGAGATCGGTTCAGGCGCAAGACGTGCCGTCTCGACACGCTCGAACCCCGCCACCAGCAGGGCGTCCGAGGCTTCGATACCGTCGAGACGCAGACGCTCGTTATAGCGCAGCAGATGCGGAGAGGTGTAGGTGGCCGTGGACAGCCCATGGGCACGGGCCAAGGCCTCGAGCAGGGCGACCGTGGATCCCTTGCCGTTGGTGCCCGCCACGCTGACGACCCGCTCGGCGATGGGCGAATCGGTCAGCCCCATACGACGCGCGACCTCGGCCACTCTCTCGAGGCCGAGGTCGATGCTCACCGGGTGCTGGGACTCGATTCGCGCAAGCCAGTCGGCCAGCGCCATGCTGTCGCTCATTCAGCGTTCGGCATCCTGGGGCGTCTCGTCGTCGAGGAGCAACTCTTCCTGCACCTCTTCCTCCGGCTCCTCACCATGCTCAGGGGCCACGCCCGGCAGCGGCTGGTGGGTCAGCTTGCGCAGCATGCCGCCGACGCGCTCACGCATCTCCTGGCGATGCACGATCATGTCCACCGTGCCATGCTCGAGCAGGAATTCGCTGCGCTGGAACCCCTCCGGCAACTGCTCGCGTACCGTCTGCTCGATGACCCGCGGGCCGGCGAAACCGATCAGGGCATTGGGCTCGGCCACATTCAAATCCCCGAGCATGGCAAGCGATGCCGAGACACCGCCGAACACCGGGTCCGTGAGCACGGAAATGTAGGGCACCCCCGCCTGCTTGAGCCTTTCCAGTGCCGCGGAGGTCTTGGCCATCTGCATCAGCGAGAACAAGGCTTCCTGCATGCGTGCACCACCCGAGGCGGAAAAGCAGATGAAGGGCACCTTCTCTTCCAGCGCCAAGGAGGCGGCACGCACGAACTTCTCACCGACGACCGCCCCCATGGAGCCACCCATGAAGGTGAACTCGAAGGACGCCACCACCACCGGGAGGCCGTCCAGCGTGCCACGCATGGCCACCAGCGCATCGTCCTCGCCGGTCTCCTTCTGCGCCGCATTCAAGCGGTCCCGATACTTCTTGGAGTCCCGGAACTTGAGGCGATCGACGGGCTGCAGACCGGCCGCGATCTCCTCGCGACCCTCGGCGTCCAGAAACCAGTCCAGACGCTTGCGCGCCGTCAGGCGCAGATGGTGGTCACACTTGGGACAAACATTGTGGTGCTTCTCCAGCTCGGGAAGATAGAGCACCGCGTCGCACTTGGGGCATTTGCGCCAGAGGCCATCGGGCACGCTGGAACGCCGATCGTTACGCTGAATACGCCCCATGGACGGCACGATCTTGTCTAGCCAGCTCATGGTAAGGAGGTTCCGTATGCTGCTGTGGTTGATATCCGAGCGGCTCGCCGCTCGGTCCCGGAGTCATCGACAGGGCCGAATCTCGCTTCGTTCAGGCATCCAGGGCGTGGCGCATCTCGCTCAACAGCGCCTTGAGCTCCTCCGTGGCCCGTTCGGGTCGCTCGCAGTTGTCGGCGATACGTGATACCAGAGCACTGCCGACGATCACCCCGTCGGCGACCTGAGCCACGGCGGCGGCCGTATCACCGTCACGAATACCGAAACCGACGCACAAGGGCAAGGAGGTCAGCCGGCGCAGCGGCTCGAGGTGCCGATCCACTTCCGACACGTCCAGCGTCGCGGCCCCGGTCACCCCTTTGAGGGACACGTAATAGAGATACCCCTCTCCATGGGCGCATATTGTAGCGGCACGCGACTCGGAGGTGGTAGGGGCCACCAGGAAGATCGACTGGAGATGGTATTCCTTGAACAGCGGGGCGACTTCGTCGGCTTCCTCCGGCGGCATGTCGACGACCAGCACGCCGTCGACCCCCGATCCGGCCGCCTGCTCGGCGAAGTCGTGCAGGCCCATACGCTCCATCGGATTGAGATAGCCCATCAATACGACGGGGGTCTCGCTGTCGCGACGACGGAATTCGCTCACCATGTCGAAGATGTGCGACAGGCGCACATGATGCTTGAGCGCGCGCTCGCAGGCCTTCTGGATCACCGGTCCATCGGCCATGGGATCGGAAAACGGCATGCCCAGCTCGATGACATCCGCGCCGGCCTCGACCAGGGCATGCATGAATCCGACGGTATGTTCCGGAGCCGGGTCGCCCGCGGTGATATAGGGGATCAGCGCGGTACGGCCCTGCTCCTTGAGGGTGGCGAAGCGTTGGTCGATACGATTCATCTCTTTTTCCTTCTAGAGCCCGTTCATGGTCGTTACGAACGAAGGCGAGACAAGGCGAAATTGAACGAAGAAAGCACCGGGCTCGCGTGCGAGTTTACATGGTGTAAATGAGCATTCTAAGTTCAATTTCAACGCCGTATCGCCGAGTGCAGTAGATCATGGACGGTCTCTCAAAATTCGACGCCATCGATCTTGGCCACGGTCAGGATATCCTTGTCACCACGCCCCGACAGATTGACGACGATATGCTGGTCGGGCCGCATGGTGGGTGCGAGCACCTTGGCGTGGGCCAGGGCGTGGGCGGACTCCAGTGCCGGCATGATCCCCTCGATGTGGGTCAGCTCCCGGAAAGCCTCGAGCACGGCGCTGTCGTTGGCCGCCACATACTCCACGCGGCCGACGTCCTTCCACAGTGCGTGCTCCGGGCCTACGCCGGGATAGTCGAGGCCCGCCGATATCGAATGGGTCTCGAGGACCTGCCCTCCCTCGTCGGACATCAGATAGGTCCGGTTGCCGTGCAACACGCCTCGGGGCGCATTGGCGCTCAACGGTGCGGCATGGCGACCGGTCTCGACACCATCGCCGCCGGCTTCGACACCGATCATGCGCACCTCATCGTCTTCGACGAAGGGATAGAACAGCCCCAGGGCATTGGAGCCGCCGCCGACGCAGGCGATCAGTGTATCCGGCAGCCGGCCGATCTGCTCGAGGGATTGCCTTCGAGCCTCGCGGCCGACCACCGCGTTGAAGTCGCGCACCAGCATCGGGTAGGGATGGGGCCCGGCCACGGTACCGATGATGTAGAAAGTGTCGTCGACATTGGTGACCCAGTCGCGCAGCGCCTCGTTCATGGCGTCCTTCAATGTCCGCGAGCCGGACTCCACGGGAATCACGTTGGCTCCCAGCAGGTGCATGCGGTAGACGTTGAGCTTCTGACGTTCGACGTCCTCGGCGCCCATGTAGACGTCGCACTTGAGCCCCAGCCGGGCCGCCACCGTGGCAGAGGCCACACCGTGCTGGCCCGCGCCGGTCTCGGCGATGACTCGCGGCTTTCCGCCCTTCTTGGCCAATAACGCCTGGCCGATGGTGTTGTTCACCTTGTGGGCGCCGGTGTGATTCAAATCCTCGCGCTTCAGCCAGATCTGTGCCCCTCCCAGCTGGCGGGACCAGCGCTCGGCGTGATAGAGCGGCGAAGGACGGCCGACGTACTGGGCCAGATCCCGGTCGAATTCCGCCTGGAAGTCTGGATCGTCACGAAGACTCAGGTAGGTCTTCTCCAGTTCTTCCAGCGCGAAACTCAGGGTCTCCGAAACGAACCGGCCGCCGTAGGGTCCGAAATGGCCGCGAGCGTCGGGCAGACGGGTCAGATCGCTGAACTTGGTCACGAAGGGCACCTCATAGGGTCGCTGGATATTACGGCTGTTGCGCGAGAGACACTTGACGAATGAACGCGCGGATCAATTCGGGATCCTTGACACCACGAGCATGCTCGACGCCTCCCGAGACATCCACCGCAAAGGGCTGGACCGTGCGGATGGCGTCGCCCACATTGCTGGCGGTGAGGCCACCCGCGAGAATAACAGGTTTTGCCAGGTTTGCGGGGATTCGGGACCAGTCGAAGGTCTCGCCGGTCCCCCCCGGGACGCCCGGCTTGTAGGCGTCGAGCAACAGGCCACGGGCTTCGCCATAGGCCTGGGCTGCCGCCGCAAGATCGACCCCGTCGCGCATGCGCAGCGCCTTGATCCACGGGCGCAGGGTATGAGCACAGGCCTCCGGAGGCTCGTCCCCATGGTACTGGATCAGATCCAGATAGGACTCGCAGCGTCGCACGAACTCGGGAGACTGGTCGACGAAGAGCCCCACTCGTGTGACGAATGCCGGCACCCGGGCAGCAAGGTGTGCCAGGCGTCCGGCATCGATCGCACGATGGCTGCCCGGCCAGAGCACGAAGCCGATCGCGTCGGCGCCCGCGGCCACGGCGGTGTCCACGTCTTCTTCCCGGGTCAGGCCACAGATCTTGACCCTTGTACGCCCCCTCATGTGTTCGGTCATGGTCGTGCCTCCCCGAAGAACCTGGCCTCATCGTTCGACTCGGGACGCTCGGGATCGATCCCGGCCAGCGGTTGCCCGCGCCGATAACGCACCATCGGGCTGTCGGGCAATGGCCGCTCGCCGGTCCACTCGCCTAGAAAGGCCAGCAGGTTCGGCCCCAGAGGCTCGCGCGGCAGCGCAAAGCGTTCGTCGTAGACCGAGTCGACGAAATGCAGGCCACAACCCGGCGCGGTGACGTTGGCCCGAGCCCGGTCACGCAGGGCAAGAAGCCTCCCCATATAGTCAGCGTCCTCATCTCCCCTGCCGACCGCCACCAGGGCGCCGGCGATATTGCGAATCATGTGGTGCAGGAAGGCGTTGGCCTGTACATCGATCACCACCAGCGGCCCGTAGCGGGCCACCTCGATGAAATGCAGATGGCGCCAGGCCGACCTGGATTGGCAGCCCGCGGCACGAAAGCTCGAGAAATCGTGCTCGCCCACCAGCACTTGTGCCGCTTCATGCATCCGCCGCTCATCCAGCGGCTCGCGACACCAGGTGGCATTGGCGCGCTCGAGCACCGGGCGGTTGGGCTGGTTAAGGATCACGTAGCGGTAGCGTCGTGCCAGCGCCAGGAAACGCGCATGAAAGTCCTCTGCCACGGGCACGGCCCAGCGCACGGCGATGTCCCGGGGGAGATTGGCATTGGCGCCAAAGACCCAGGCCTTCTGGCTCCGGGGCACGGGCGCATCGAAGTGCACGATCTGGCGGGTCGCGTGCACGCCGCTGTCGGTACGACCACTGCACAGCACCTTGACGGGCGTCGAGGCGACCTTGCCCAGCGCCTCTTCCAGCGCAGCCTGTACAGAAGGGGCCTGCTTGAGACGCTGCCAGCCGCAGTAGCCGCTACCATCGTACTCGACCCCCAGGGCCACGCGGCCCGTGAGAGGTCGAGAATCATCCAGGAACTCGAATAGGGGCATCGGTGCTCGAACTTCATGCTGACAGGAAACAACTTATCTTACATGCATACCCGTCCGATGTCTTTTTCACTCAACCGTTTAAGAGCTCCGTCGAGCTGTTCGAGGGTGATCTCGATATCGCCTTCGATGCCCTCGGCATCGCCGCCCACCTGGCGGCAGGGAATGGGGTGGTAGTCCACGCCGGTTTGCCATGCCAGTTCCCGGAAGCAGGCCAGCAGATGGTTTTCGGAGAGGAAGTCCACAACCGCAGCGCCCGGTCGACACCACACCAGATTGGTCAGCGCCGCGCCGTGAGGCGCGAGAATGACTGATGCGGAAGCGAACAGCGCCTGCTGCTCCCGCACATCGAGTCCGTCCAGGGTGAGGATCTCGAATCCCGCGGTTCGGAGCCGGTCGTGCAAACGCTCTTCATCGACGACCCGGCGACGCGGCGCATCGGCCCGGGACAGAAACAGACGCCGGCTCGCCGGGCTTTTATGACCATCATTCTTCCAGTCGGCCATGTCGCGAATGGCGTGGGCCAGCCAGGGTGGCGAAAGCGTGGCCCCCTTGTCCCGGACAGGCACGATCAGGGTATCTACCGACAGCCATTCATGTACCGTAAAAGGGATAACCTGATCCACCCCGATGCCGCACATTTCCAGGATCCGCCTTTGCCAGGGGAGATCGCTGAACGGCATCAGGTAGCGCTCGGGCATCTCGGATTCCGCCAACAATTGGCGTAGATACCAGATATCGGCGATGTTATCGGCCCAGAAGTGGTAGTAGTTGGTACGATCGCTCACGTAATTGCTGAGCACGGCGACCCGCCCGGAATAATGCACGCAGCGCCGCCTGGGTCGCCACCAACGCCGCCATTCGCCGCGCAGGAGATAGGGCAGCAGATGGCGCGATCCGGGGAAGGTGAGTCGACGATAATAGCGATCGAAGATGATGGCCAGGCGCCGCTGGGGGTCCTGAGCGACCGTCGCTCTCGGGCTGAGCATGTAGATGACGGCATCACGCAGTGTGCACACCCCTGGCCGATCGATAGGTTGTCGCGAACGCCAGAGTGGCTCGCCAGGGCCGGGCCGATATTTATCAGGATTTTCGAACGCGCCGAATCCCCGAAAAGAGGCCTGATCACGCCACTCGGCAAAGCGTGAATGCCTGGGCTCGTGAGTGAACTTCTTTTCGAGGGCCTGCAGAAACCTGTGCAGGCCCCGCCGAAACCGGTTCTGGTAACTCATCTGTTCCACCGTGTCGCATTTCCATGGGCGAAATGGCCGTAGTTCGAAACAGCAGCTACGCCATAGCTGGCTTCATTCATGATTCGCGATGAGTGCCGCTTCCAATCCGGGTTACGGCTGGCAATAAATGTTGACGATTACCATAGCGCCTTTTACCCCCCAAGACCATGAACGCGTCCGGCCGACAAGCCAAGCATCAACGAAAACGCCCCGCGAAGGGGCGCTTCAATATTCGATGCGGCTAGCGTCGAGGAGTGTCGGAATCGGAGGGCGCACCCCACTGCGGGGGGTCGAAGGCGATCTCCTCGATGAGCCACTCCTCTTCGGTACCCGACGCCTGCCCGGCGGGCGCCTGATCGTCCGACACCATCGTCACCTCCAGGGCGTCTGCCTGAACGCGCTCCGATAGATCCATTTCGTCGCTGGAGGCCTCCGAGTCGGACTCGAGACTGGGCGGCTGATAGTCGATCACGTTTTCGCCTTCCCGGCCCCGCTCCCGAGTCTCGTCCGGGATTCGTGACGCCGTCGTCTCGGGCCTGGCGTCATCCTCGTCCGTCGTCAGGCCACCCGAGGTTCGCCCGTCCGCTTCCTCGTCGGATGCTTCTCCTTCCGAGGCCGCGGCCTCGAAAGCCATGTCCACGAAGGACGCATCCTGCATGGCCTTGTTCTCGAATGCCTCGTCATCGGAAACAGCCTCTTCGAAGACGGTCTCTTCAGGCGGCTTCTCGTAGCGTGCCATGAGCCGGTCGACCGCCTGACAGGAAAATGGTGCATTGCGCCTGAGGAAGCTTGCGGTGCGCTCTGCGGCTTCGCCCTCGCCAAGATCGATATAGACCGACAGCAGCTTGAGGCGCAGATCATGGCGCTCGGGCATGCCTTCCAGTTCCTGCTCCAGGAGCTCTCGCGCCGCCGCGTGACGGCCATGGGCAATGAACACATCGGCGTCGTTGAGTGTTTCCGCCTGTGACGCCCGGGCCTGGATGGCATCCCGGGTGGCGCTCGAGGGCATCGAGGCACTGTAAAGCGACTCGTCGGCACCCCGGCCCCTGCCTTCCGGACGCGCCCCTGGCACGTCACGTACAGGCGTCTCCTCGGCTGACTTTTCAGCCAGGGAGCGCTGCCGTCGACGCAACAATGCCAGAGGAACCAGCAGCATGAGCGCCGAGGCGCCGCCGATAGTTGCCATGTGGGCCTTCACCGTCTGCAGGATACCGGCCAGGTTCAGGAATCCCTCGCCGCCGTCACCATTCAGGGTCTTGCCTTTCAGGGCCGCGACGACCTGCTCCCGCAACCCATCCACGCTCTGGCTCACCAGGGCCACCTTGCCCTCGGTGCGGTCGCTCCTTGCTCGGGTCTCTTCCAGCGTTTGCGTGGTGGCCTCCAATCTGGCCTCGAGAGCCGCCAAACGCGCTTCCTGCTGGGCTATCAAGGCTTCGAATTCCGCCGTCGTGACAGCGCCGGCGTCCCTATCGACCTCATCCTGGAACTGACTATTGCTCTTGCCCGTGTCGACGATTACCGGTTCGCCGGTGTTCTTCTCGATGGCGTCCTGCAGGGCCTTTGCCCCGCTGGAGTCGACGATCTCGGCGCTACGCTCATCTGCGATGGCCTCGCGCAAGGCCAGGGCGCCATCTGCATCGACAACGGGCGCTGCGGGGGCTGGCGACTCTACCTGCGCATCGGCATCAGCGGGTTTCGAATGCCTCGATTCCCATGCCTGGTTCTGCTCACTCACCAACCGTCGTGCCTCGGCAGGGCTGACCGCCGTCATGACGCCCCGGGAGGGAATATCCATCACGGAACCCGCATGCAGGGCATTGATGTTGGGTGCCTCGAAAGCCCCGGGATTGGTGGTGTAAAGGGCCAGCATGGCCTGCTCGATGGTTACCCCGGCTTCCAGCCGAACACGCTCGGCAAGGCTCCAGAGCGTGCTGCCGGCTTCCACCACGATCTGTCGCGCTTGCGCGCGTGTCGCATCGGTCGCCCTGGGTGTCACGTCCTGGCGTTCGGGTGTCACGCCTTGCGACGCACCTCGCAGTGCTGGCCCCAGGGTGTATTCCGGTGGATCGAGCAGCAGGTTCACCTGGCGCTGCTGCTCGCCTTCCGGCCATTCCAGCAGGAGCAGCAGCTCGAGATAAGGCTCGCTCACCGCCTGTTCGGTACTCAGCAGCAAGGCGGCATCGTTGCCCTGGTGGCTGAGGGAGACCTGGACGTCGTCGACCACCGGGCCGTACGGCAGACCCGCCTTTTCGTAATCCGCCTTGTCGGCAAGCTGTACCTTCAGCCGACCGGGGTCCACGCCTTCCAGATCGACCAGCGGAATGCGCGCGCGCAAGGGCTCGTCGAGACGAGACTGTACCTTCAGCTCGGCCAAGTCCAACGCTTGTAGTCCAGGGCTGGCGGCGACGAGCGTCACCGTTGCGACCAGTGGAAGTATGCGTCTCATTTTTTATCCCCCAGCTCGATTCACCGTCTTGGACCAGCGCCTGGCCAAGGCATGTTGTGGCGTTGCGTTATTGAACGTCCTGCATCGTCCTCTCCCTGCACGTCCCGTTGCTGCCTTCCAACGCAACGACGCCTCCCGGAGGAGGCGTCGTCGGTGCTGGAACCCGGCCTGTGTCGTTACTGCTCGCGCAGAATGCCAAGCATGCGCTTGAGCGGCTCCGCGGCTCCCCAGAGCAACTGGTCACCCACACTGAAGGCGGTCAGATACTCGCCGCCCATGGCCAGCTTGCGCAGCCGCCCCACCGGGACATTCATGGTGCCGGTAACGGCGGCGGGCGTCAGGCCCTGGAGCGTCGCTTCCTTCTCGTTGGGGATGACCTTGACCCAGTCATTGTGCCTGGCTAGACGATCCTCTATCTCATCTATCGGCACATCTTTCTTCAGCTTGATAGTGAAGGCCTGACTGTGGGATCGCATGGCGCCGATGCGCACGCACAGGCCGTCGATGGGAATCGGGTTGGCGGTGTGACCCAGGATCTTGTTGGTCTCGACGCCACCCTTCCACTCTTCCTTGCTCTGGCCGTTGTCCATGGCCTTGTCGATCCAGGGCAAGAGGCCACCGGCCAGGGGCGCGCCGAAGTTCTCGATGGGGAAGTCGCCCCCGCGCATCGCCTCGGAAACCTTGCGATCGATGTCGAGGATGGCGCTGGCCGGATCGTCGAGTTCGTGCTGCACGGAATCACGCAGCGAGCCCATCTGGCTGAGCAGTTCGCGCATGTGCTTGGCGCCGGATCCCGAGGCGGCCTGATAGGTCATGGAGGTCATCCACTCGATCAGGTCGGCCTCGAACAGCCCACCGAGCCCCATCAGCATCAGGCTGACGGTGCAGTTGCCACCGGCAAACGTCCTGGTTCCCTTGGCGAGCTGGGCATCGATCACGTGGCGATTGACCGGGTCGAGTACGATGGTCGCCTCGTCGCTCATGCGCAGGGTGCTTGCCGCATCCAGCCAGTAGCCTTTCCAGCCCGACTCGCGTAGCGGCTTGTAGACTTCCTCGGTGTAGTCGCCGCCCTGGCAGGTCACGATCACGTCCAGCGCCTTGAGGGCCTGCTGGTCGAAGGCGTCCTTGAGCGGCGGCACGTCGACACCGATATCGGGCCCCGGCTGACCGACCTGGGAAGTAGTAAAGAAGACCGGCTCGATGCCGGCAAAGTCGTTCTCCTCGCGCATGCGATGCATGAGCACGGAGCCGACCATGCCCCGCCAACCGACAAATCCGACTTTCAACATGTGGAGTCCTCCTGGAATTCCGAGTGTCACCCATGAGTCCTCACGGGTGCGTGTACGCGGGTGCCGCATACACTATTCTACGCCTGATGGAAGGCCGCCAATACGGCATCCCCCATTGCCGCGGTGGACACCTCTCGCGTCCCCGGGTAGGCGATATCGGCGGTACGCAGCCCCTGGTCGAGCACTGCGCCCACGGCGCGCTCGATGCGCTCGGCCAGCGCGGTCTCGCCGAGGCTGTAGCGCAGCATCATCGCCACCGAGAGGATGGTCGCCAGGGGGTTGGCCACGCCCTTGCCGGCGATGTCCGGGGCGCTGCCATGACAGGGCTCGTACATGCCCTGGTTGCGCTCGTTCAGGGAGGCCGACGGCAGCATGCCGATGGAGCCGGTGAGCATGGCCGCGGCATCGGAGAGGATGTCGCCGAACATGTTGCCGGTGACCACGACATCGAACTGCTTGGGGGCGCGTACCAGCTGCATGGCGGCATTGTCGACGTACATGTGGGAGAGTTCCACATCGGGATACTCGTTGGCCAGGCGTTCCATGACCTCGCGCCACAGCATGGTGACCTCGAGCACATTGGCCTTGTCCACCGAGCAGAGCCGACGCCCACGCTTGCGTGCCATCTCGAAGGCGACGCGGCCGATGCGCTCGATCTCCGCCTCGGAATAGACATAGGTGTTGAAGCCCACCCGCTGGCCGTCGCGCTCCTCGATGCCGCGCGGCTGGCCGAAGTAGATGCCGCCGGTGAGTTCGCGCACGATCATGATGTCGAGCCCGGACACCACTTCCGGCTTGAGACTGGAGGCCTCGGCCAGCTGCGGGTAGAGCAGCGCCGGACGCAGATTGGCGAACAGCTCGAGATGCTTGCGCAGGCCCAGCAGGCCGCGCTCCGGCCGCTTGTCGATGTCATCGAGCCTGTCCCACTTCGGGCCGCCCACGGCCCCCAGTAGGATCGCGTCCGCGGCCTGAGCCTTGGTCAGGGTCTCGACGGGTAGCGGTTCGCCGTGGGCATCGTAGCCGGCTCCCCCCACCAGGGCCTCGTCGATTTCCACGTCGAGCCCCGCCTCCTGGCAAGCATGAAGGATCTTGACCGCCTCGGCGGTGATTTCCGGGCCGATGCCGTCACCCGGCAGAACGAGAATCTTGCGACTCATGAGACCTCTCTGTCACGAAACAACCAGGGGTGCGCGCTGCGATGCTTCATCTCGAAATCGCGAATCGCGGCCTCGTGCTCCAGCGTCAGGCCGATATCATCCAGGCCATTGAGCAGGCAGTGCTTGCGGAACTCGTCGATCTCGAAGTGCAGCACCTCGCCGCTCGGCGTGGTCACGGTCTGGGCCTCGAGGTCGACGGCGAGGCGATAGCCTTCGCTGGCCTCGACCTCCTGGAACAGGCGCTCGACGGTCCCTTCGTCCAGAGGCACCAGCAGGATGCCGTTCTTGAAGGCGTTGTTGTAGAAGATGTCGGCAAAGCTCGGCGCGATGATCACCCGGAAACCGAAATCCTCCAGCGCCCAGGGGGCGTGCTCCCGGGAACTGCCGCAACCGAAGTTGCGCCGGGTCAGCAGAATGCTGGCGTCCCGGTAACGCGGCTGGTTGAGAACGAAATCCGGGTTCAGCGGTCGCTGCGAGGCGTCCTGGCCCGGATAGCCTTCGTCGAGGTAACGCAATTCATCGAACAGGTTGGGGCCGAAGCCGGTGCGCTTGATCGACTTCAAGAACTGCTTGGGGATGATCAGGTCGGTGTCGACATTGGCCCGGTCGAGCGGCGCCACCAGGCCTTGATGTTGCTTGAGTGCTTGCATGATCAGGCCTCCCGGGGTGACAGGGTAGTATCGCGCACGTCCACGAAGTGGCCGGCGATCGCCGCGGCTGCCGCCATCGCCGGGCTGACCAGATGGGTGCGGCCGCCGTAGCCCTGACGCCCCTCGAAGTTGCGATTGGACGTGGAGGCACAATGCTCGCCGGCCCCCAGCTTGTCGGCGTTCATGGCCAGACACATCGAGCAGCCCGGCTCACGCCACTCGAAGCCGGCCTCGAGGAATATCTTGTCGAGCCCCTCCGCCTCGGCCTGGCGCTTGACCAGGCCGGACCCCGGTACCACCATCGCCAGGGCGATGGAGTCCGCCACCTTCTTGCCCTTCGCCACCTTGGCGGCCTCGCGCAGGTCCTCGATCCGCGAGTTGGTGCAGGAACCGATGAACACCTTGTCGAGACGAATGTCGGTGATCTTCTGGCGCGGCGACAGTCCCATGTACTCCAGGGCCCGGGTCACCCCGCGCTTGACGGTGTCATCGTCGATGGTGGCGGGGTCGGGCACCTCGCCCTCGATGGGCGCCACCATCTCGGGGCTGGTTCCCCAGCTCACCTGGGGCGCGATCTCGGCGGCGTCGAACACCACCTCCTTGTCGAACACCGCATCCTCGTCGGAAACCAGCTCGCGCCAGGCCGCCACGGCGGCGTCCCACTGCTCGCCGGTCGGCGCATAGGGACGCTCGCGCAGGTAGTCGATGGTGGTGTCGTCGACGCCCACCAGCCCTACCCGGGCACCGGCCTCGATGGCCATGTTGCAGATGGTCATGCGCCCTTCCATGGAGAGATCGCGGATCGCGCTGCCGGCGAACTCGATGGCGTAGCCGGTGCCCCCGGCGGTGCCGATGCGTCCGATCACCGCCAGCACGATGTCCTTGGCGGTCACGCCGGTGCCCAGCCTGCCCTCGACGCGCACCCGCAGGTTCTTCATCTTCTGGGCCACCAGGCACTGGGTCGCCAGCACATGCTCGACCTCGGAAGTGCCGATGCCATGGGCCAGGGCCGCGAAGGCACCGTGGGTCGCCGTGTGGGAATCCCCACAGACCACGGTCATGCCCGGCAGGGTCGCGCCCTGCTCCGGGCCGACCACATGGACGATGCCCTGACGGGCATCGTTGATGCGAAACTCCTCGATGCCGAAGGCCTCGCAGTTGTCGTCGAGCGTCTGTACCTGGATCAGCGACACCGGGTCGAGGATGCCGGCGTTGCCCGCCGCGCGCTCCTTCAGGGTCGTCGGCACGTTGTGATCCGGCGTCGCCAGGTTGGCATCCAGGCGCCACGGCTTGCGCCCCGCCAGGCGCAGGCCTTCGAAGGCCTGGGGCGATGTCACCTCGTGCAGCAACTGGCGGTCGATGTAGATCAAGGCGCTGCCATCCTCGCGCTGCTTGACCAAATGTTGCGACCACAACTTGTCGTAAAGCGTCTGGCCTGCCATGGGTCTCCTCCACCTGCTCGCTAGAGCCTTGGACGCGCCGGGGCGCGACGATGTTCGATCGGGGTGCCGGAACCACGCCCTCGATGATCATGAGGTTATGGGGATAGCCCCATAAAAGCAATTCATGTTATTTATCCTTTGGATTCCATAACAGAATAGCTTCAACTAACGCCCCGGTGGAACGCCCATGGATACGCAAAGCCTGCAAGCCTTTCTCGCCGTCGCCGACAGCGGCTCCTTTTCACTGGCCGCCGAACAGCTCTATCTGACCCAGCCGGCGGTGAGCAAGCGTATTGCCACGCTGGAAGACCAGATCGGCGCGCGCCTGTTCGACCGTTTCGGCCGGCGGGTCACCCTCACGGAGGCCGGCGAGGTGCTGCTGCCCCGGGCCCGGGAAATCCTGGTGATGGTCGACGACAGCCGCCGGGCGCTGGCCAATCTGGCCGGGGACATCGGTGGCAGCCTGACCATGGCCACCAGCCACCATATCGGCCTGCATCGTTTGCCACCGATACTCAAGACCTACACCCAGGCGCATCCGGACGTACGCATGGATCTGCGCTTCCTCGATTCGGAACAGGCCTACCAGGGGGTACTGGAGGGTGAACTGGAAATCGCCGTGGTCACCCTGGCGCCGGTTCCCGACCCTCGCCTCGCCGTGGTCCCCGTGTGGATCGACCGGCTGCGTTACGTGTGCGGCAGGGATCACCCCCTGGCCGATCAGCCCCGGTTACCGCTGTCGGCGCTGTCGGACCACGACGCGGTGCTGCCCGGTCACCTGACCTTCACCCGGGGCATCGTCGTCGATACCTTTGCCCGGAACGGGCTCCAGGTGAACGTCGCACTTTCCACCAACTACCTGGAAACCTTGAAGATGATGGTGGCCATCGGGCTGGGTTGGAGCGTGTTGCCCGATACGCTGATCGACGACGAGGTACGCATCCTGCCCATCGATCATCGCCCCATCGAGCGTCCGCTGGGCTATCTGGTGCACCGGAGCCGCACGCTGTCCAACGCGGCACGCTCGATGCTTGCCCTGCTCGACGACGCAGCGACGCCCCAGGCACGCACCTATCGGGCGCCTGGGGCGTCTTACGGTCACACCTGAGGGCGGCCGCCTTACGCGTCTTCTTCCTCGGGCAGGTGTCCCAGCACTTCGGGAATCGTCTGGCGCACATAGCGGCCGGGTGCCGGCTCGATGATGCCGAGCTCCCCCTCGCCGGGCTGGCGGGCGGGTACCTGCTTGCTGGCATCCGCGTAGCCGTTGTCGGTCATCCATGCCTGCCAGTGCGGCCACCAGGAGCCCTCATTGAAGGTGGCGCCCTCGAACCATTGATCCGCGCTGTTGGGCAACTCGGGGTTGGTCCAGTAACCGTACTTGTTCTTGCTGGGCGGATTGACGATACCGGCGATGTGCCCCGAGCCGCCGAGCACGAAGGTCACCGGCCCCTTGGGCAGCTGGGTGCCGTAGTAGGTCGAGTTCCACTTGGCGATGTGGTCTTCCTTGGCCGAGATGAAGTAGCTCGGCGTGGAGATCTTGCGCAGATCGATCTTGACCCCGTCGAGTTCGATGCCGCCGGGCTCGACCAGCCGATTCTCGAGATACATGTTGCGCAGGTACCAGCCATGGGTGGCGGCCGGCAGGTTGGTGCCGTCGGTGTTCCAGTAGAGCAGGTCGAAGGCCGCCGGCTCCTCGCCCTTGAGGTAGTTGTTGATGTAGAACGACCAGAACAGATCCTTTTCCCGGAGCAGGTTGAAGGAGAACGCCATGATGCGTCCATCCAGATAGCCATCGGCCTCGAGCTGGCGCTCGATCCCGTCCAGTGCCGCCTCGCTGAGAAAGACGCCGATCTCGCCGGGGTCGCGGAAGTCCTGCAGGGTAGCCATGTAGGTCACCGAGCGCACCTTGCGCCCACGCCGGGTACTGGTCAGATAGGCCACCGTCGAGGCCGCCAGGGTCCCCCCGACACAATAGCTGAGCAGGTTGACGGATTTTTCGCCGCACGCCTTCTCGATGGCCTCCATCGCGGCGATCGGCCCCAGCTGCATGTAATCGGCCCAGGTCAGGTCGCGCTGCTCGACCCCGGGGTTGCGCCAGGAGATCAGGAAGACGGTATGGCCTTGATCCACCAGCCATTTCATCATCGAGTTGTCCTGACGCAGGTCGAGGATGTAGTACTTGTTGATCCAGGGGGGAATGACCAGCAACGGTGTCTTGAACGCCTTTTCGGTGGTGGGGCGGTACTGGATCAACTGGATCAATTCGTTTTCGTAGACCACGTCCCCCGGGGTCACGGCAATGTTCTCGCCGATGCGGAACGCTTCCCGATCGGTCATCGCCACGTTCAGGCCTTCTGCCGAATTGGCCAGGTCGGCGCGCAGACGCTGCAGGCCATCGATCAGGTTCTGGCCCTTGGTTTCCAGGGTCAGGCGCATCACTTCGGGGTTGGTGGTGACGAAATTGGTCGGCGCCATGGCGCTGACGTACTGGCGAATATAGAACTCCAGGCTGCGCTTCTGCTCGTCGCTCAGGGTATCGATTCCCTCGATCAACTCGTTCATCATCCTGGCCGAGAGCAGGTACTGCTGCATGATGTATCGGTAGAAGGGTTCGTTGTGCCAGGCTTCATCCCTGAACCGTCGGTCCGAGCGCTCGGGCTCGATGACCGCCTCGGCAGGCTCGGCATTGCCATAGAACTCCCGGGCAGTCTGCTGCCAGAGCCGCATCTGATCCTGGACCAGGCGCATCTGCGCGCCGTAGAGCAGCTGGGGGTTGCCTGCCAGGGCCTCGACGCCCTGCCGGAGGCTTGCCTTCATGTCGCTCAGGATCGACTCACCGGCCTCACTGGGCATCAATCGCGCCAGCATCTCCTGGGTCAACGCCTGGTATTCACGATTGATCGACTCGAGCTTGGCCACCCACTCCTCGTCGACGAACGGCCCCAACTCGAATTGGGAATCTGACTGCATACACCCCCCCTTGTTTCCCGACGCGCTTGTTGTTTCCTGGCGTGCTTGTTGCACATATCAACCAGGCACACGA
This sequence comes from Modicisalibacter ilicicola DSM 19980, assembly GCF_900128925.1. Taxonomy (GTDB): domain Bacteria; phylum Pseudomonadota; class Gammaproteobacteria; order Pseudomonadales; family Halomonadaceae; genus Modicisalibacter; species Modicisalibacter ilicicola. The sequence continues at coordinate 107,817 of NZ_FQUJ01000011.1, read as the reverse complement.
TGCACGGCCTCGCGGTGCGGGACCATGCATCGTGCCGAAATTTTCAAGGTGAGGGGCCGGCGGTCACACCGGCCCTCATCCTTTAGCTGCTCTTGTTGCCGCGCGAACTGGTCGCCTTGGCCGCATCCGTGGTGGACTTGGCGGAATCGACAGCCGTCTTGGTGGCCTCCTGTGTCTGCCGCGCCACTTCGTCGGCCTGACTCATGGCCTGCTGGCTGGCATCGGAGAACGTCTTCTGAAGTTCCTCGCGGAACTTCACGCTCAGCTCGGACATGGCCCGGGCGTCTTCCATCATCTGCTGAGAGAGCTCGTTCATCAACTCGGTCTGGCGTGTCGCAAAATCCCGCATGTCGTCGGCATCCTTGACCTCGGATGCGGCGCGCATGCGCTCGGTTCCCATCTGGCTGTAACGCTTCATCGACTCCAGCTGGAACTGGGTCATCTTTTCCATGTTGTCGAGCATCACGCCATTGAGCTTGCGCATCGGCTCGAAGAAGTTGCGGGTCTGCTCGGCGAAGGCGTTGTACATCTGGTCCTGCTGGTTGTTACGTGCCATATCGAATCCCTCCTGACGGATGAGCATTGTTCGAGATAGTGAAGCCCCTTTGCTGCACTGCACAAAGGGTAGTCGCCCTTGCGATCAGTTGCAACAGGTTAGCGCTTGTATACCATTCGAACCGGTCACTGCCGGTCACTCGCTGCGCTTCGTCAGCCGTTCGTCTTTCTTGCCCTGCCCTGGCGTGACGAACTGGCGGCATTCGAACGCGACGAGGACGCACTGCCACTCTTCTCCTCTGCTGCCTTTTCCCTTGCCTTTTCATCTGACGCGGATGGGGACGGAGAGGAGGCCTTTTCGGATGACGTCGACACCTTGGCGTTGCTGCCGGCCTGGCGGAACATGTCCAGCATCATCTGCTGATAGCTACCGAAATTGGCGAATCCCTGACTCAGACCTTGATTCAATCCCTGCTGCATGAAGGGTTGCATCAGGCTCCAGGGATCGTAGCCCTCGACGCCTGCCTCCATCTGCTGCTGAATGCGACTCATCAGGTCGCGCTGGAAGGCCTCCACATCCGGAAGTCCCAAGGATTCGCGAAACTCCGCTGGCGTGAGATCGAATTCGACGTTGATCTTCATGACATGACTCGGTCGGTTGACGATGCCATGAGTATAGCAGCGATGCGCTCCCAGGCGGTCGTGTTGGTCCGGGTACGCCTACACTGGGTGGCAGAAGCACAATACCGCTTCAATGAACCGAGAGGAGAACGCCCAATGCAACGGCTTTACTTTCTGACGCCCGATCCCCAGACGACGGTCACTATCGCCAATGAGCTGAACGATCTGGGGTTGCGCCGAAGCGAGGTGCACATCATGGCCAGGGACCGCAGGCAGTTGAACGACACTGGGCTCCGGGAGGCGACTTTGCTCCAGACCTCCGATGCCGTGAATGCAAGCAAACGTGGCCTGCTGATCGGCATCCCACTGGGTCTGGTCGTCGGCATCGCCGCCGCCACGGTGCTGTCGATTCCCGGCCAGGCGGGCAACTTCGCGCTGGTCATCGGCCTGGGTATCTTCGGCGGACTGTTCGGCCTCTGGGCCAGCACGCTGGTGGGTGTCTCGGTGCCCGACATCAAGGTCGAGAAATTCCAGCACGCATACAAGCGGGGCGCCATCCTGATGATGGTGGACGTGCCCGGCGCGCGTGAGAAAGAGATCAGCGACACCATTCGACGTCACCACCCCGATGTGGAAATAGAAAAGATCACCGAGGAGGAAAGGCGGCATGCCGAGGGCCAGGGCAATTGATCCGCCTTGTCGACATCCGGGCGCCCCGGGATAGCGCGACTACGTCAGGCGTGGCGTTTCGACCCGTACGTGCGGGTTCTGGGCCCGATGCCTCAAGAGATGATCCATCAGGGTCAGGGCCATCATCGCTTCGGCGATGGGGGTGGCGCGAATGCCGACACAAGGGTCGTGGCGCCCCTTGGTGACCACTTCGATCGGGTTGCCGTGCACATCGATGGAACGTCCCGGCCGGGTGATGCTCGAGGTGGGCTTGAGGGCCAGGTGGGCGATCACCGGCTGGCCCGAACTGATGCCTCCCAGCACGCCGCCGGCATGGTTGGAGAGGAAGCCTTGCGGGGACATCTCGTCGCGATGTTCGCTGCCGCGCTGGGCCACCGTCGCGAAACCGTCGCCGATCTCCACGCCCTTGACCGCATTGATGCTCATCAGCCCGTGGGCCAGCTCGGCATCGAGACGATCGAAGACCGGCTCGCCCAGCCCCACCGGAACGCCTTCGGCAACCACGGTGATCCTGGCACCCACCGAATCCTGATCACGGCGCAGTTGGTCCATGAAGGCCTCGAGCTCGGGCACACGATCCGGGTCGGGGCAGAAGAAGGCATTGTCGTCGACCCCGTCCCAGGACTTGAAGTCGATGGCGAGGGGGCCGAGCTGGCTCATGTAGCCGCGCACGCGGATGCCTTCGCTTGCCAGGTACTTCTTGGCGATGGCGCCGGCAGCGACGCGCATGGCGGTCTCGCGAGCGCTGGAGCGGCCGCCGCCACGATAATCGCGGATGCCGTACTTGTGATGATAGGTGTAGTCGGCGTGGGCCGGCCGGAACTGCTCCTTGATGTTGGCGTAGTCCTTCGAGCGCTGATCGGTGTTCTCGATGCCAAGGCCGATCGGCGTGCCGGTGGTCGTCCCTTCGAAGACACCGGAGAGAATCCGCACTTGGTCGGGCTCGCGACGCTGGGTAGTATGTCGCGAGGTACCGGGGCGCCGGCGATCCAGGTCCCGCTGCAGGTCCTCCTCGGTGAGCGGCAGGCCGGGCGGGCAACCGTCGACGATGGCGCCGAGCGCCGGCCCGTGGCTTTCGCCGAAGGTGGTGACGGTAAACAGCTTGCCGAAGGTGTTGCCGGACATGCGGTATTCCTCGAATGGGGCTAGGCGCCGGTGCAGGTCGTGACGAGCGTCGTGAACGGGTTCTCAGGCAAAATGCTCGGCGTACTCATCCAGTTCGCGAGCGGTCAGGGCAAACACCCCATGGCCACCGCGCTCGAACTCGAGCCACAGGAACGGCACCTCGGGAAAGGCGGATTCGAGCTGCTCATCCGAGTTGCCGACCTCGACGATCAGTACGCCATCGTCCTCGAGATGTTGCCGGGCATCGCGCAGCAAGCGCCGCACGACATCCAGACCATCACGGCCCGCTCCCAGGGCCAGCGCCGGCTCGTGGCCGAACTCGGCAGGCATGGTGGCCAGGTCCCGGGCGTTGACGTAAGGCGGATTGGCGACGATCAGGTCGTAGCGCTGGCCGGAGACCCCGTCGAACAGGTCGGAAAGCACCGCCCGTACCCGCGTGCCCAGATCGTGGAGGGTGATGTTGGCCTTGGCCACCTCCAGTGCCTCGGTGCTGATATCCACCAGATCGACCCTGGCGGTGGGCAGGTGCAGCGCCGTGGCGATGCCGATGCAGCCCGAACCGGTGCCCACGTCCAGCACCCGGGCCGGAGGAGCCGCCGGGAACCAGGCAGCGAAGCCATGTTCGATCAGTTCGGCAATCGGCGAGCGCGGGATCAGCACCCGCTCATCGACCTGGAAGGGGTAGCCGGCAAAGAAGGCTTCGCCGAGCAGGTAGGCAAGCGGCCGACGGGACTCGATACGCCCACGCACCAGGGCGACCAGCCGCCGTCGCTCGTCGCCGAGGAGCCGCGCGTCCAGCACCGCGGGATCGACGTCCCAGGGCAGGTGCAATCCACCCAGCACCAGCGCTACCGCCTCGTCCCAGGCGCTCGACGTGCCGTGACCGAAATGCACGCGGCTGGCATGGAACTCGCTGGTCGCCCAGCGCAGGTAGTCGCGCAGGCTGACGAGTTCTGCGGCAAGCTGCTCATCATCCAGCGCGAGGGTCGAAACGGCGGCAGGTCGGGAGGTCACGCGGCATCCTGTGAATAAGCCAAAGATTGTGCCGATTGTACCCGTCGAAGGGAACGGTTCACAGTCGGGAACGAGTCGCTATACTGGAGCCCCCGCGATTTTGCAAACCATCAAGGTCAGCGCATGAGCCGACGTCGCTCCCACACTCCGGACGAAGAGGAGATCGCCCTGTTCCGCCAAGCCCTGGAACAGGCCGGCGTCAGGCGTCTCGAGAATGATCGCGCCGACCCCGGCAAGCCCCGTCGGGACGCCACCGCCCTCGGCGAGCGTCGGCATGCGGCCCTTGCCGCCTCCACGCATTCCCTGACCAGCCGCACCAGCGACGGGCGTGTCGAGCCGGTACGTCCCAGTGCCCGCCTGGATTTCGCCGTGCCCGATCTCCCCTATCGCACCCAGAAGGCGCTGAAACAAGGGCAAATCGCCTGGGAGGCGGGGCTCGACCTGCATGGCCATACCCTCGACGAAGCGCGCCAGGAACTGGAGGGCTTCCTCGCCGAAGCCCGGGGCAAGCGCATGCGTTGTGTGCTGGTGGTACACGGCAAGGCGCGCGCCAGTACCGGAAACCTGTTGACCGACTATCCGGTCATCAAGAGCCACGTCAATGCCTGGCTGCGCGAATGGCCCACGGTGCTGGCCTTCTGTTCGGCCCAGGAGCTGGATGGCGGCACCGGCGCCGTCTATGTGCTGTTGCGCCGACGTGGTGAAGTCTAGGTTCCTGGTGGAAAGTGCCTGCTACTAATTGGTGGGTTTGCCCGTGGCCGGCTCGCTGATCATCACCTGCCCGCCGTGAGCGCTGCCATGCTTCTCGTAACGGTCCAGGGCCTGGGCGGCGAGATGGCGTCCCAGGCGAATCAAGGCCTCGGCCCGGTGGAATTCGTAGGCGCCGCATACCGTCTTGGGGATCTCGACCAGGATATCCGGCGGGTAGCCGGCCACCTTGTACTTGGCCAGCGCGCCTTGGGTGATCTCGAAGGAAGCGAGCATGATATCGAGCTTGCTCCAGGCCCGCTCGGCGGCACGCTTGTGCCGGTTCGCGGCCTCGCCAGCCTCGTCGATCTCGTCTTCCGCGTCACCGGCATTGTTGAACATGCGCTGGGCGCGTTCGCGCACCCACTTGGAAAAGCCCTTGCCCTGGGCCTCCAGAGCGGCCTCCCGGGCGTGCTCCTCGGCAGCCTGGTCGGGGGGCAGCAGCTCTTCCAGGCCCACCGGCTGGTGGGTCTGGGCCGTGGCATTGACCGCCAGGACCAGATCGGTACGTGCCGATACCGTCGGGATGATCGGCAGCGGATTCATCAACCCGCCATCCACCAGCACCTGATCGCCGAGCTTGACGGGGGTGATGATGCCCGGCACCGCGATCGAGGCACGAATCGCCTGCAGCAGCGGCCCGCTCTGGAACCAGACCTCCCGCTGACGGTTGAGATCGGTCGCCACGGTGGTCAGAGGAATCGACAACTCCTCGAGGGTGATGTCGCCCACCAGCTCCTCGAGCTTGCTCATCACCTTGTTGGCACGCATCGCGCCCAGCGGACTCCAGGTGACATCGATCAGCCTGAGCACATCGAAGTAGGCCAGTTCGCTGACCCATTCGCGATAGCCATCGAGCTGGCCCGCCGCATAGATGCCCCCGATCAGCGCCCCCATGGAGCAGCCCGAGATGGCCACGATCTCGTAGCCTCGGGCCACCACCTCGTCAATGACCCCGATGTGGGCATAGCCCCGGGCCCCACCGCTACCCAGCACCAATGCGATACGCTTGTCCACTTCAGCCTCCCCCATTCACCCCTTGCGAAGCGTTTCCACGACGATCGCCTCGGCCACCGACTCCACCGCCGCCGCCTCGAGATGGAGATGGTGCCCCCCCGCCAGGACACGCCGCCGCAGCGACCCCACGGCGTCCCGCGCCCGGCACGCCATGTCGCGATCACCGAGTATGCCGTCCTCCCCCTCGATCAACAGCATGGGCATCTCGATGGCGGCCAGGATCGCCTGCACCTGTTCGGGACAAAAGCGCACCATCGAGGGACGCAGCAAGCGGCCATCGGTGCGCAGCCGGAAGCCGCCACGCTCGTCCTCTTCGAGATTACGTGCCACCAGGGGCTCGGCGGTAGGCGCGTCGATCGGCGTCACCCCGCCGCTCACCCGAGCGGCGACGGCACTCTCGAGATCAGGATAGCGTGGGGCGCCGGAAGCGCGACGGCGATGCCCCAGCAATCCCTTGCGCAACTGCTCGGCGGTCTTCTCGGCCGGAGTGCTCAGGGTACCGAGCCCATCGATCAGCGTCAGGCGGGTCACGCGCTCCGGCAAGGCCGCGGCCAGCAGGCAGGCCACCCCTGCCCCCATGGAATGGCCCAGCAGATGGGCATGTTCCAACCCCAGGCACTTCAACGCATCCAGCACGTCGTGGGTGTAATCCCAGATGGCATAATCGACCCCCGGCGGGTGGCGCTCCGACCTGCCGTGACCGCTGAAGTCGATGGCGACGATGCGAATGTCCAGGCGCTCGACGAGCCGCGGGGCGAGGCGCGAAAAGCTGGCGGCGTTGTCCAGCCAACCGTGCAGGGCCAGCCAGGTCGGCGCCCCCTCGCGCCCCCAGCTCAAGCCGGCCAGACGATTCTCTGACAGAAGCACTTCGGTCGCGGCGGTCATGAGGGCTCGTTCTCCAGCAGGGAATCGATGGTGGTCAGCAAGGTGTCACGGGCCTGATCGGGAAACTCCATGGGAAACATGTGGCCGCCCGGGGTCTGTTCGACACGCACGCCGTGACGCCTTAGCCGACGTCGCCGGGAGGGCTTCAGCAGGTCGGAGTGTTCGCCGGCAATCATCGCCAGCGGCACCCTCAGGCGGCGAGCCAGGCCATGCAGATGATCCGGGAGGTGGCGAAATATCTCGACTTCCACGGCAGGATCGAAGAGCAGTTCGATACTGCCATCGTCGCGGCACGCGGTCCCACCCTCGATGTAGTCCCGCAGGGCATCGTCGGTAAAGCGCTTGAACAGCGCACGTCGGCGCAGGTAGTGACCCATGGCCTCGCGATCGGGCCAGGTACTGCGGCGCCCAAGACTGCGTCCTGCCGGCGTGACCCGATCGGCAAGCTTCAGGCGCTTGGCGGTGCGCAGCCCCAGGGCGTCTACCCCCACCATCAACGGCGAGTCGAGCATCACCACGCAGCGAAAGGCATCGGGCATCACGTCGGCAGCCATCAGCATCAATACGCCTCCCATGGAGTGGCCGACACCGATCACGGGTGTCTCGAGGGCGTTCAGGTGCCTCACCAGTTCGTCGCGCAGTGCCGGCCAGTTGTCGCTGACCGGATGCGCCGGGTCATGGCCCAGGCGCTCCAGCGGGTGGAGATCGAACCGGGTGCCGAGGGGCGCCAGGAAACTGCGGTAGCTGGCGCCGGGAAAACCATTCGCATGGGCAAAGACCAGGCGCGGAAGAGATGCCATCGGGCCGTGCTTCCTTATGACTATAGGTCGGGTTTACCATAATACATCTGCCGCACCCATTCATACGCCCGTTTTATTTTTTTCGACTTTCGTCGACAAGGACGCTCACGTGCCAAAGAACCGCCCGCCCAGGAATACCGGCCCCCGCAACGCTATCTTCTTCGCCACGGTGCTGGCCGCACTGGTCGTCGGCTTCTGGCTGGTTCGCTAGGTCGCACTCACCACGATGAATCTACTCGGCGTTTTCCTTCAAACCCTGGAGACCACACTGCCGGTCTTCGCCATGGTCTTCATCGGTATCGGCTTGAAGCGTATCGGCTGGATCGACAGTGCCTTCATCACCACGGCCTCGATGCTGGTATTCAAGGCGACCATGCCGACCCTGATCTTCCTCAGCATCATCCGCGCCGACCTCGACGCCACTCTCAATCCACGCCTGCTCGGCTTCTTCGCCATCGCCACGCTGGGAACCTTCCTGTTCAGCTGGCTCTGGGCAAAATGGCGCGTGCCGTATGCCGACCGCGGCGTGTACGTGCAGGGCGCATTCCGGGGCAACTGCGGGATCGTCGGCCTGGCGCTTGCCGCCAGCATGTACGGCGATTACGGGCTCTCTGCCGGAGGCTTGCTGCTGGGGGTGGTGATCCTGACCTACAACGCCTTCTCGGTAATCGTGCTCAGCGCCTACCAACCCGGCAACCAGGCCGACTGGCGCGGCATCCTCCTGCACATCGTGCAGAACCCACTGATCATCGCCGTCCTGCTGGCCACGCCCATCGCCTGGTCCGGCATCGAACTGCCGGAGTGGCTGATGACCAGCGGCGATTACTTCGCCTCGCTGACCCTGCCCCTGGCGTTGATCTGCATCGGCGGCACTCTCTCGGTGAGTGCCTTGCGCGACGATCGCTCGACGGCACTCGGCGCCAGTCTGATGAAGATGGTCACCCTGCCCCTGCTGGCGACCCTTGCCGCCTGGCTAGCAGGCTTTTCAGGGCCCGAGCTCGGTCTCATGTTCGTGTTCTTCGCCAGCCCGACGGCGGCCGCCAGCTTCGTGATGGTCAAGGCGATGGGTGGCAACGCCAAGCTGGCGGCGAACATCATCGCGCTGACCACCTTGATGGCCAGCGTGACGATCACGCTGGGGGTCTTCTTCCTGCGGGTCTGGGAAGTGATCTAGGCATTGCCGGAAGCGGCGATCACGATCTCGAACTGCTCCAGCCCTCCACCCTCGCGGGTGGCCTCGGCGGGCATCGGATTGGCGTGGGCGCGCTTGAAATCGTCGCTGCCCACCCAGGCACGGAACGCTTCCTGGCTTTCCCACTCGGTTTCCACCACATAGGGTGCCTGGTTGCCCAGCGGGCGCAGCACACGCAGGGCGATGAACCCCGGTTGCTTGTCGATCTCGCCGGCGCGAGCCTTGAACCGGGCCTCGAACTCCTCTTCGAAGCCGGGATTGACGAATACTCGATTGTTGACGACGAAAGTCATTCACGTCTCCTGAACGGGACTCAAACGATGTCGGCAGGGTGGCGAAAGGCACTCAACCGAGCACAGCCCGGGGCCCAGACCTCCGCCTGCAGCACGGCGATGGCCGCGGTAGGCATGGGCAGGCTGCTGCGCGGGTCGCCCTCGATCAACCGTGCGCTCAGCGCCCCGACCAGCGGCATGTGGCTGACCAGCAGCTGAGGTGTCTCGTGCGCGCCGTCTTGCAACCAGTCGATGACCGGCTCCACCGGATCGTCGGGCGTGATCAGCGACAGCGTGGCCACTTCGCCGCCGAGCCGCTCGGCCACGATCTCCGCGGTCTGCTGGGCCCGGGTGTAGGGACTCGCGACGATATGCAATCGCGAGCGCTGCGCGGCGTCGAGGCTCTCTGCCAGCCATTCGGCCATGCGCGCGACCTCGGCACGGCCATGCCCGGTCAATTCGCGCCGGGGGTCGGGATGCCCCTGACCCGCCTGACCGTGGCGCATGATCCAGAGTGTCGCAGTCATGTCTTTCCCTCCTCCTGGCGCGCCTGCTGGACAAGTTCCCGGGGCAGCGTGAATTCGACATCGCTGCTCTGCTCGTTCAGCATCAGCAGTTGTGCCATCTGGCGCGCGGGAACACCCTTGAACAGTACCTGGTAGAGCCCTTCGGCCAGCGGCATGTAAATGCCGTCCTGCCGTGCCTTGTGGCACACCAGGCTGACCGTGTTGACCCCTTCGGCGACCTGCCCCAGCGCCTCCACCGCTTCGTCGAGGGTCTTGCCTTCGCCCAGGGCATGGCCGACGCGGTAGTTGCGCGACAGGTTGGACGAGCAGGTCACGATCAGATCGCCGACCCCGGCCAGGCCGATGAACGTCAGCGGGTTGGCGCCAAGGGCAACGGCGAAACGGCTCATCTCGGCCAGGGCACGGGTCATCAGCATGCTGCGGGTGTTCTCGCCCATGCCGAGGGCCGCCGCCATGCCGGCGGCGATGGCATAGATGTTCTTGAGCGCCCCGCCGAGCTCGACCCCGTAACGGTCGTTGCTGGCATAGACGCGAAAGTAGTCGCAACCCAGCGCCGTCTGCACTCGGGTGCGGGTCAGCGCATCGTCGCTGGCCACCACCGTGGCGGTCAGCTGCTTCTGGGCGATCTCGGAAGCCAGGTTGGGACCGGAAAGCACCCCGATATGGGGGAATCCGGTCTCCTCCTCGAGGATCTGGCTCATCAGCTTGAAGCCCTCCTCCTGGATGCCCTTGGTGGTACTGACCAGTATCTGATCGGCGCCCAACCAGGGGCGTGCCTGGCGCACTACCGCCCGGAAGGCCTTGGAGGGGATGGCCACGAACACCAGCTCGGCACCGTCGAGCACCACGCTCAGGTCGTCGGAGGCCTGTACCGCCGGATTGATGGCGTAATCGGGCAGGTAGCGGGAGTTGCGGTGCTCGCGATTGATCTCGGCAGCGAGTTCGGCGTCGCGCAACCACTGGCGCACCTCGCCCCCGTTGTCGGCGGCGATGCTCGCCAGGGCAGTGCCGAAACTGCCGCCCCCCAGCACCGCCACGCGCAGGCACTCCTCTTGCGATGCCCTCGAATCCTGCTCTGTCAGGCTGCTTTCCGACATGCTCGCCTCGAATGGACCAATGATGCTTCCAGTATAAGAAGGTGTTCATAAAAACGCCCCTCGCAAGGGGCGTCTTCCGAACCGACGATCATTCGATCAGCGGCAGTAGCGAGTCGATGCTGCTTCTGGCATCGCCGTAGAACATCCGCGTGTTCTCCTTGAAGAACAGCGGATTCTCGATGCCGGAATAGCCCGTCCCCTGGCCGCGCTTGCAGACGAACGTCTGCTTGGCGTCCCAGACCTTGAGCACCGGCATGCCGGCGATGGGGCTGTTGGGATCCTCCTCGGCCGCGGGATTGACGATGTCATTGGAGCCGATGACGATCGCCACGTCGGTCTGGGCGAAATCGTCGTTGATCTCGTCCATTTCCAGCACGATATCGTAGGGAACCTTGGCCTCGGCCAGCAACACGTTCATGTGGCCGGGCATGCGCCCTGCGACGGGGTGGATGGCAAAGCGCACGTCCTTGCCGGCGGAGCGCAGCTTGCGCACCAGCTCGCTGACGGCATTCTGCGCCTGCGCCACCGCCATGCCGTAGCCTGGCACGATGATCACGCTGTCGGCATCGTTGAGAGCGCCTGCCACGCCGCCCGCATCGATCGACACCTGCTCGCCCTCGATCTCGGTGGCCGGCCCCGAGGTGCCGCCAAAGCCGCCCAGAATCACGTTGACGAACTTGCGGTTCATCGCCTTGCACATGATGTAGGAGAGGATCGCGCCTGAGGAGCCCACCAGGGCGCCGGTGACGATCAACAGATCGTTGGACAGGGTGAAACCGATGGCCGCCGCCGCCCAGCCGGAGTAGCTGTTGAGCATCGACACCACCACCGGCATGTCGGCGCCGCCGATACCCATGATCAGGTGCCAGCCGATGAACAGCGCCAGCACCGCCAGCAGCAGCAGCGTCCAGAAGCCCGCGCCGTTGAGATACAGCACCGCCAGCAGCAGCGACAACGCTGCGGCGCCGGCATTCAACCAGTGCCCCCCGGGAAACTGCCGGGGCTTGCCGTCGATCTTGCCGGAGAGCTTGCCGAAGGCGATGATCGAGCCGGTGAAGGTGACCGCGCCGATGAACACCCCGAGCACCACCTCGACCTGAAGGAAGGTGAGTTCCGCCGGGGTCTTGGTAGCCACCAGGGCGGCGAAGGCGGAGAACTCTTCCGTCGCGCCTCCGGCCAGTTGGGTCGCCATCACCCGGCGACGCTCCAGGTCGGCATTGAAGCCCACCAGTACCGCCGCGAGCCCCACGAAGGAGTGCAGCGCCGCCACCAGCTGCGGCATCTGGGTCATCTCGACCTGCTTGGCCACGTAGACGCCGACCACGGCCCCGATGATCATCATCGGTATCATCAGCCAGTAGCCACCGATGCCCGGGCCCAGCACGGTGAAGAACACCGCCACCGCCATGCCCACGATGCCGTACCAGACGGCCCGCTTGGCCTTCTCCTGATTGCTCAGCCCCCCCAGGGAAAGGATGAACAGTACACTTGCCGCAATCGCCGCGGCAGAGACGAACTCTTGACCTAGCATTCCTTGTTCTCCACCGCGTTAGGATTTCTGGAACATGGCAAGCATCCGGCGCGTCACCAGGAAGCCACCCACGATATTGATCGAGGCTATCAGCACCGAGATGCCTGCCAGCAACCATACCAGCCAATTGCCGGACCCGATCTGCAGCACCGCCCCGAGCACGATGATGCCGGAAATGGCATTGGTCACCGCCATCAGCGGCGTGTGCAGGGAGTGGCTGACGTTCCAGATCACCTGATATCCCACGAAGCAGGCCAGCGCGAAGACGATGAAGTGCTGCATGAAGGAGGCCGGTGCCACCTGTCCCAGAAGCAGCATCAGCGCGCCGCCGACGGCCAGCATGGTCACCTGGGTCTTGGTCTGGGCCTTGAAGGCGGCGTGCTCGGCGGCCCTCTTCTCTTCCGGCGTGGGCTCCTTTTCCTTCGCCTTGGGCTTGGAGGAGGCGATCGCCTGCACCTTGGGCTTGGGAGGCGGATAGGTGATCTCTTCCTGATGGGCCACGGTGGCGCCACGAATCACGTCGTCCTCCATGTCGTGAACGACCTTGCCGTCCTTCTCCGGCGTCAGATCGGTCAGCATATGGCGAACGTTGGTGGCATACAGGAGCGAGGCCTGCGTCGCCATGCGTGACGGGAAGTCCGTGTAGCCGACCACCACGACGCCATTGTCGGAGACGACTCTCTCGTCCGGCACGGTGAGATCGCAGTTGCCGCCCTTTTCCGCCGCCAGGTCCACGACCACCGAGCCGGGTTTCATGGCCTTGACCATGTCCTCGAGCCAGAGCTTGGGCGCAGGGCGGCCGGGAATCAGCGCCGTGGTGATGACGATGTCCACCTCGGGCGCCTGCTCACGGAACAGCGCCAACTGCTTCTCGCGGAACTCCGGACTGGAGGGGGCCGCATAGCCGCCGGTACCGGCGCTGTCCTGGCTATCCTCGAAATCGAGGAACAGGAATTCGGCCCCCATGGATTCGATCTGCTCCGCTACTTCGGGTCGCACGTCGAAGGCACGCACCACGGCGCCCAGGCTGGTGGCCGTGCCGATGGCGGCAAGCCCTGCCACGCCGGCACCGATGATCAGCACCTTGGCCGGCGGCACCTTGCCGGCGGCGGTCACTTGCCCTGCGAAGAAGCGACCGAACTGGTTGCCCGCCTCGATCACCGCCCGATAGCCGGCGATGTTGGCGGTGGACGACAATGCGTCCATCTTCTGGGCCCGGGAGATTCGCGGCACCATGTCCATGGCGATCACGGTGGCGCCCCTGGCGCGGCAGGTTTCCAGCAGTGCCTCGTTCTGGGCCGGCCAGAAGAACGAGATCAGCGTCTGGCCCTTGCGCAGCCGCTCGGCCTCCTGCTCGGAGGGCTCGCGCACCTTGACGACGATCTCGGCCTCTTGCCAAAGCGCCTCGGCGCTGTCGACGACGGTCACGCCGGCCTCGCGATAGGCCTCGTCGGGGAATCCCGCCGCCTCGCCCGCCTTGGTTTCCACCAGACACTCATGGCCCAGCTTGATGATATGCCCCGCACTCTCGGGCGTCAGCGCAACACGCGCCTCGCCCTTGGCAAGTTCCCTGGGTGCACCAATTTTCACATCAAACCTCCCGTTCCCAGATGGATGTGCTTCTCGGACCAAGCACCATTACACGAAAAAAAACGTTTCACAATTTACATTTCGCAATGCACTCGATTGCGAGAATCTTGTTCACTCCTGAGCAGGACTCAGAAATGCTGCACCACCTCGTGGGTCGTGGTGACGTGAGCGTACTCTCCATCGAGCAGCGCCAGGCTCAGGTCGTGGACCGTCTCGGCGCTCCAGTGCGCCTGATGGCGGCTGGTCACCTCGAAACCGGCGCAGGCGTCCTCTGGCACCGAGACGCTGAAGTCCAGGCAGGCCGCATGGCGCACCGTGGTGCTCACCGAATGGGCCGTGGCCACGCCGGCAATCACCAGGTGCGACACCCCGTGGCGACGCAACCAGACTTCCAGCTCGGTGCCCACGAAGGCGCTATTGACATGCTTGGTCACGACCCGCTCGCCGTCCCGTGGCGCCACGCAGGACTTGAATTCCGCGCCGGGCTGGCCGGCACGGTAGGGGGAGCGCGTCTCGCGGGAATGGTGCCGGACGTGCACGACGTGGCCATTGCCGGCCCGCCAGCAACTCAGCAGCTCGGCAAGCCGTTCCTCGAGCTCGGGGTTGTTGCGGCGTCCCCAGTAACGGCGATCGTCGATCGCCTGTTGTACATCGATGATGACGAGCGCGGCGCTCTCGTCGCGGGCATCACACAGTCTAAGACGTGCGGAACCGGCTGCCATGTAAGAAGACTCCTGCGGGAGGAATGAAGAACCGTTATAGCATAGGCGGTGGCGAGAACGCGTGCCGCTCTCGCCAGGCCGTCACGACGAGCAGGAAAGGCACACCGGCGGCGCATCGACCCCGGGAGGCGTAAACCACTGCCTGTCGTCGTCGCGCCGACGCGTGAAGGGGGCCGCGAGGCGCTCGCGGCATTGGCGCAGCGGGCCGCTGTCACCGGCCTCGGCGGCATCGATGACCCACTGGGCCAGATGCGTGCGCAGCACGTAGCAGGGATTGACCGCGTTCATGGCAAGTTCACGGGCCTCGCCACTGCGCGACTCCTGCTCCAGACGCCGATCGTAGTCAGCCAGCCAGGCGACGAGGGACTCGTTGTCCGGCGCGATTTCCAGGGCATGGGCCAGGAACCGGCGCGACTCGTCCCCTCCGCGGTAGGCGCCCAGCTCTCGAAAGGCAGAGTGGAAATCCACATCGTGCTGCTCGAGGAGCTTGAGCCAACCCGCGATCAGCGCCCCATCGCCCCGGGAGGTGTCGTCGCTCTCCACGGGAAGCGTGAGCCCCAGCCGCGCCCGCATGAGCTGTGCATAACTGTGCTGCAGGGCAGGCTCGTACTCGTCGAGCATGCCACGCAAGCGTTCGACATCGATCACTGGCGTCAGGGATTGGGCCAGCACGGTGAGGTTCCATAGCCCGACCCCGGGCTGCTGGTCGAAGGCGTAGCGTCCCCCGGCGTCCGTATGGTTGGGCGTCCAGTCCGGCTTGTAGCGCTCCATGAAGGCATAGGGACCGTAATCCAGGGTCAGGCCGAGCAGCGACATGTTGTCGGTGTTCATCACGGCATGCACGAAACCGTAGGCCTGCCAGGCGGCGACCAGGCTGGCGGTGCGTTCCACCACATCGGCGAAAAAGGCCTCGAAGGGCGCCTCGGCGTCGGCAAGCTCGGGCCGATGACGATGGATCAGGTGCCAGAGCAGGGTCTGCATGTCATCGACCTTGCGGCGCTGATAGAGCCATTCGACGTGTCCGAAACGGGCGTGACTCGGGGCCAGCCGCAGCAGGGTCGCCCCCGGCTCGACGCGCTCGCGCATCACCCGCTCGTCGTTGACCGCCACCGCAAGTGCCGTGGTGGTGGGTATGCCCAGCCCGGCCAGCGCCTCGCCGGCAAGATATTCGCGGATCGACGAACGCAGCACGGCCCGGCCATCGCCGAACCGGGAGTAGGGAGTCTGGCCGGCGCCCTTGAGGTGGAGATCCATCGGCCCCCGGGAGGTCATCGCCTCGCCCAGCAACAGGCCGCGACCGTCGCCCAGCGCCGGGTTGTAGCTGCCGAACTGGTGCCCGGTATACTTCTGGGCGATGGGCGTCATGCCAGGCAGCAGCTCGGCACCCGCCATCAAGGCCGCGAGACGTCCGGGCTCGATCGCTTCAGGGTCCAGATCGAGCTGGGCGGCCCCCAGGGGGCTGACATCCAGTACGCGGGTGTTGCGCCAGGCGGTTGGCTCGACGCGGGAATAGAACGCCTCGGGCAGGCGCAACCAGGCGTTGTCGAAATGCAGGGAATCCAGGGTCATGGTGGTCCTGAAACAGGGTGAAGTGAGCATGCCTCCACTCTAGCCCCGCAACCCCCTCGGGTAAAACAGCGACGCCCCTGCAAGCAGGAGCGTCATTGAAGCCGGACTGTCATACCGTATCGTCGCTACGATGCTGCTCGATCAACCCATCGTTGCTGCGCAACAGCGAAAGCAGCACGTCCTGGTAGTCGTCGCGCACCGCGTAGTTGTCCAGGGTCGCGATCAGCTTCTCCGCCGTGACCTTGCGGCCTTGTCGAGCCTGACGAGCGCGCTGTTCGCGTAACTGCCGGTAGGCATCGTGGGTGTTGAGATTGCGCAGGTAGACCCGTACCGACTCCCGGACGCTATCGAAGACCTGGTAGCGGCGACCGCTGCCGCGCTGGGCCAGGCCACACTCGCTGCCGAAGCAGCGCAGGCCGAACAGGTTGTTGCCCTGACGCGCGAAGCGCGAGGTGCCCCACCCCGACTCTTCCACGGCCTGCACGACCACGAGCGGCAGCGGCACCGTGTTGACTCGGGCCAGCAACTGGGCGGGAACCTTCTGGCCACTGCACTCCAGGGCATACTCTTCGCAGAGTGCCGTCAGTTGTGTGGCTTCCTGGCGAGAGAGCCCGCCCTTTCGAGACTGCAGGGCCAGCAGCCACTGGCGCTGGGCGGCGATGCGCCGATTCTCGATCTCGACGATGGGTACCAGCAACTCCAGGAACGCCTGCTTGCGCTTGGGGCCCGCAGGGTACTTGCGCAGGTCGGGAAGCCGGGAAAGCGGGTCTACCTCGTCGATCACCCGCTGGGTCTGCTCGTAGAGCGCGATCTCCTGCAGCGGTTGTGAGGACGCTTCCGATGCCGGTTCGGCAGGAGCCGCCATGGGAAAGGCGGCGATCCCGAGACACACCGTCAATGCCAGGATCGACGCGGCTCTGGATCGCCGATGAAGTGGACGACATCGATGCATGGCGGGCCTCCGGACACAAAGAGGCAATCTTACCCAATCTCGTTCACAAACGGCGAATTATTTGTCTCCAAAAAACTGGCCGACCCCACCAGGGCCGGCCAGTCGAACGCTTGCCTCCTCTTGTCTTCAGGCGGTGAGCAGGGCGTTGAGCCGCTTGACGTAGGCGGCCGGATCATCGAGATGGCCACCTTCGGCGATGATCGCCTGATCGAGCAGGATATGGGCCAGGTCGCCGAAACTGCCCTCGTCGGCAGCCTCCAGGCGCGTGACCAGCGCATGCTCGGGATTGAGCTCGAGGATCGGCTTGACCTCGGGCAGCGGCTGGCCGGCGGCCTCCATGATGCGCCGCATCTGAAAGCCCATCTCGTGCTCGGAGAGCACCACGCAGGCGGGCGAGTCGGTCAGGCGATGGGTCACGCGTACCTCCTGAACCTCGTCGCCCAGCGCCTCCTTGACCCGCTTGACCAGTTCCTCCTTGGCCTTGGCGGTCTCTTCCTGGGCCTGCTTCTCCTCCTCGCCTTCGATATCGCCCAGATCCAGATCACCCTTGGCGACATCGGCGAAGGCCTTGCCGTCGTATTCGGTGAGATGGCTCATCAGCCACTCGTCGATGCGATCGTGCAGCAGCAGCACCTCGATGCCCTTCTTGCGGAAGATCTCCAGATGCGGGCTGTGCTTGGCGGCATTGAAGCCATCGGCAACGATATAGTAGATCTTCTGCTGGCCCTCCTTCATGCGCCCCACGTAATCCGCCAGGGACTGGTCCTGGGTGGCGCTTTCGGTGTGGGTGGTGGAAAAGCGCAGCAGTTCGCTGATCCGTTCGCGATTGGCGTAATCCTCCGCCGGGCCCTCCTTGAGCACGCTGCCGAAGCTGTTCCAGAAGCTCTGGTACGTCTCCTTGTCCTTGGCCAGCTTCTTGAGCATGTCCAGGGCACGCTTGGTCAGCGCCGACTTCATCTTGTCGACCTGCGGGTCCTGCTGCAGCAGTTCCCGGGAGACGTTGAGCGACAGATCCTTGGAGTCGACCACGCCCTTGACGAAGCGCAGGTAGAGCGGCAGGAACTGCTCGGCGTCCTCCAGGATGAACACGCGCTGCACATAGAGACGCACGCCCCGGGCACCGTCACGCTCGTAGAGGTCGAACGGTGCGCGCCCCGGGACATAGAGCAGGCTGGTGTATTCGAGCTTGCCCTCGACCTTGTTGTGGCTCCAGGTCAGCGGATCGCTGAAATCGTGGGCGACGTGCTTGTAGAACGCCTTGTACTCGTCGTCGCTGATCTCCGACTTGGGACGCACCCACAGCGCGGTGGCCTCGTTGACCGTTTCCCAGACGGTCTTCTCGGTGCCCTCGATCGGCTTGCCCTCGTCGTCCTTGTCGGTCTCGACC
The DNA here is from genome assembly GCF_900128925.1 of Modicisalibacter ilicicola DSM 19980. Lineage (GTDB taxonomy): Bacteria > Pseudomonadota > Gammaproteobacteria > Pseudomonadales > Halomonadaceae > Modicisalibacter > Modicisalibacter ilicicola. The sequence continues at coordinate 89,584 of NZ_FQUJ01000011.1, read as the reverse complement.
CGGGGCATGCGCACCGGCACCTCGATATGGTCCGAGTACTTGCGCACCAGATTCTTCAGACGGAAATCGTCGGCGAACTCCTTGGCATCCTGCTTCAGGTGCAGGACGATCTCGGTGCCGCGTCCGGGCTTGTCGACATCGGCGATGGTGAACTCGCCTTCGCCCCTGGAGCGCCATTCCACGCCCTCATCGGCATCGGCACGCCGGGTGCGCACCGTGACCTCGTCGGCGACGATGAAGCCGGAATAGAACCCCACCCCGAACTGGCCTATCAGCTTGGCATCCTTCTGCTGCTCGCCGGAAAGCTGCTTGAGGAATTCGGCGGTGCCGCTCTTGGCGATGGTGCCGAGATTCCTGATCACCTCGTCACGGCTCATGCCGATGCCGTTGTCGCGCACGGTGACCGTGCCTGCGTCGGTGTCGTGCTCGATCTCGATGCGCAGGTCGCTGTCGTCCCCGTAGAGCGCATCGTTGTCCAGCGCCTCGTAGCGAAGCTTGTCGCAGGCATCGGCGGCGTTGGAGATCATCTCGCGCAGGAATATCTCCCTGTTGGAATACAGGGAGTGGATCATCAGGTGCAGCAACTGCTTGACTTCGGTCTGGAAACCAAGCGTCTCTTCATGGGTGGCGGTAGTCATGTGGCAAAGGCCCCTCATGGTGTTGGTTGGACGTTTTCGTCACCGATATGGGGCCCATCCGGCACTTTTCAAGCATCGCTTTCCAGCAGTGCATGACCGGCACGGCTTGCGCCTCAGGACTCGCGAGAGGGGGGTTCCTGGGTGATGTCGATGCCCTTCCAGCGGCGATAGCCGTCGAGGGCGCGATCGACCTTGGTCAGCAGCCAGCCGACGATGACCACGTCATCCACGACACCGATCAGCAACAGCGCCTCGGGAATCAGATCCAGGGGCGATACCAGATAGACGAAGGCCAGCGTCATCCAGCCAAACGCCGACCAGGGCACCGGGCGATAGCGGCCGCTCACCACATCGGCGCACATGGGCACGAACAGGCGCAGCGCTCGCCCCATTCGAGACAACGCCCCCGCACGATTCTTGAGACGCGAAAAAATATTCCAATGCTTCAACAGGGACATTCCTTTTCTCCGTTTCGGGCGCGTAGAATCGAAATCGCCATCGCCTGACGACCACCATGCGAGCGGGCACTACCACTAAAAATGGAGCACACTGCATACTTGGGGCAAGCATGAGGAACGACCAGCGATGAAAATCAAAACACTGAAGCGCGGACTGGCACTGATGACCGCCCTGTTGCTGAGCCTGCCGGTCGTCGCCGACGACAACGCCGATCACCGCATGCGCCAGGCCCTGGAAGCCGCACGAAACCGGGAATGGCACAAGATCGACCAAGCCGCCATCGAGGACCACGTGCTGGCCGGCTATGTCGAATACCACCGACTGCGCGATCGACTGCCTCATCTCGACCCGGCGGTCGTCAACGACTACCTGCAACGCTACGCCGACTCGCCGCTGAGCGGCTGGCTACGCGGTGTCGCCCAGGTGAGCTACGGCGACATCGGCCGTCACGAGGCGCTGCTTGCCGTCAGCGACGGTGAACCCCGCGGCAGCGTTCGCCGATGCCACTACTACACCGCCCTGCTCGATCGCGAACCCCAGGCGGCGGCCGAGGGCGGTCTCGACCTCTGGCTGACCGGGCGCTCCCAACCCGCTGCCTGCGACGACCTGTTCGACGCTCTTCGCGAGCGCGGCGTCATCGACGGCCAGGCCATCTGGCAACGCCAGATGCTGGCCTGGCAGAACGGCGAGGAGGGGCTGGTGCGCTATCTGGCACGCCAGCTCCCGGGAAGCTGGAGCGATGCACAAGCGACCTTCGAGCGCTTGAGGAAGGACTATGCCGCCATCACCCGGGTGCCCGTGTCTGTCGGCCCCAATGGGGCCAGCGGTGGCGACTTGTTCACGGCGGCGATGCACAACTTCACCCGAGCCGATACCGAAGCGGCACTGGAAGCCTGGCGCAAGGTCGGCCCGCACCTGCCGATCGACGAAACGCAGCGCCACCGGATCGAACACGACCTGGCCTATTACTCCATGGCCCGCGAGGTCAACAACAACGAGGGCTGGGTCGACGAGGCATTGCCGCGCCTCGCCGATGGCGATCTTTTGGAACTGCGGGTGCGACGCGCCCTGGCAGAACGTGACTGGAAGGGCGTCATCCACTGGGTTCATGCGATGCCCGACGAGACGCGCCAGGAGGCCCGCTGGCAATACTGGCTGGGCCGCGCCCTGGCCAAGCTAGGCGATCCCGAGACGGCGAACAAGGCCTATGCCGCCGCCGCCGAGCAGCGCAACTTCTTCGGCTTTGCCGCCGCCGACCGGCTGGGCCAGCCCTATGCACTCAATCTCGAGCGCGCCACCTTCAACGACGCCTTTCGTCGCCAGGTCGCCAACTGGCCTGCCGTGAAGCGCGCCGAGGCGTTGCAGCGCATCGACGAACCCGGCCTGGCACGCAGCGAGTGGTACGGCGCAGTCTCCCGGGCCAGCGAGGAGGAGGCCAGGGCACTGGCGGATTACGCCCTGAGCCATGGCCGTTATGCCACCCTGGTGCAGACCACCATCGCCGCCGAGCAATGGGACGCCCTGGACTGGCGTTTTCCCGGCGCCTACCGCGACAGCTTCCTGCGCTGGGGCGAGACGGTCGACGTCGATCCTTTCCTGCTGATGGGGATCGCCCGGCGCGAGAGCGCCTTCAACAACGAAGCGGTTTCCCCGGTCGGCGCTCGCGGTCTGATGCAACTGATGCCCGGCACCGCCGCCCAGGTCAGTCGCCAGCTGGGCATCGGCAGGCCCAGCCTGGACGAGCTGTTCGATCCCGAGACCAATATCCGCCTGGGCAGCACCTACATTCGCGACATGCTCAAGCGCTACAACGGCAATCGCCTGGCGGCCACTGCCGCCTACAATGCGGGGCCCGGGCGTGTCGATCGCTGGCTGCGCGAAGCTCCCGAGGAGTTCGACCTGTTCGTCGAGAGCATTCCGTTCCGCGAGACCCGTGACTACGTGCAGGCGGTGCTGGCCTACCAGGTCATCTTCCAGAGCCTGGCCCAGGGCGGGGATACCCGTGGCATCGCCATGCTGACTCCCGACGAATGTCAGGTCGACTACGATGCCTCGCTATTGGCCCGCAATTAAGGCCGCTGCTGCAGGGCGAGCTTGATGCCGAAGCCGATCAGCACCGTGCCGGTGATGCCTTCGAGGCCGCGCGACACCCAGCCCTTGGCCAGCCAATGGCCGGCGCGGCCCACCATCAGCACGATGCCGATCTGCCAGGCATTGGCAATCACGAAGTGCACCCCGGCAAGCCACAGGGACTTGAGCAGCGCCGGATCATCCGGCGCGATGAACTGCGGTAGAAAGGCCATGTAGAACACCACCGTCTTGGGGTTGAGCACGTTCGACAGGAACCCCTCTCGCAACGGCAGCCAGACGGGAACCTGGCGTCGCGCCGTGGCGATTCCGGCCACCGGCAGCGGTGTCCCGCGCCGGGCGCTGAGCAGGCTCTGCGCCCCCAGCCATACCAGGTAGGCCGCCCCCGCCAGCTTGAGCATGCCGAAGGCCCAGGCGGATTGCAGCAGGATCAACGAAATGCCCAGCGCGGAAACGCTGGCGTGCACGAACAATCCGCAGCAGATGGCCAGGCTGGTGAGCACGCCGTCGCGGACTCCCCCCCGCAGCGTGTTGCGAATCACCAGCAAGGTATCGACCCCCGGTGTCATGCTCAGCAGGGTGATGGCCATCACGAAGGGCCAGAACTGCGCGTCGATCAGCATGCCAGCCCCCATCGGCAGAGCGGTGTCAACGGATCGAGGATCACGACGCCGGTCACCACAGCAGGAACACCCCGCCACCGATCACCACGGCCAGGCCGATCAGCATGACCAGGCCGTCCTCGGCGGCTAGCCCAAGCCCCATGAGCGCGATGGCCAGGGCGGGCAAGGCTGCCGCGAAAGGCAGCAGTTCCAGCGGAATCATGGACAGTGCCAGCATCACCGCCAGGGCGGCGATCAACCGACGAGAGAGAGGGTTGGCAAATGCCTGCAGTCGCGGCTTGAGCAACTTGTCGAAACGCTCGGTCCAGGGCTTGAGGCGTGTCACGGCACGATGGAACCTGTCATGGCTGATGCCACGCCGGCCGAGGCGTCGCGGTAGCCAGGGCGACGTCTTGCCCAGGGCCAGCTGTCCCGCCAGGGTGGCGATGAACAGGCCACACAGGGTCGGTATGGTCGGTATGGCCCCGGTGGGCAGCAACACGATCAATGCCGGCAACACCAGCAGTGGTCCGAACCCTCGGGAATCGAAGTTGTCGACGATATCCTGCAAACGAAGCATCTCGCCGGTGCCCGACTCGTCGAGCTGCTCGAGCAGGCGTGTCAAGGTAATGCGCTCCGTCATGGCTCCCTCCCTGGAAAGCCCCGGCAGGGGCAGAGACTGGTTCGTTGACGCCGCTCCCCGTGGGGGAACTAGCTGAAGATGCCGCGCCTGGCATGCTTCAACGAGATTTGATCGTTCAATGTCCAGAAATCATAGAGCACTCCGAGAAAGAGCAACCCCCCGGTGAGCAGGTAGAGAATCCCGGTGATCCATTTGCCCATGTACATGCGGTGGACCCCGAAGACGCCGAGAAAGGTCAGCAGGATCCAGGCCAAGGTATAGTTGGTCGGCCCAGCCCGAAACCGCAGGTCGGCCTGGCGATCCATGCCCGGGATCAGGAACAGATCGATCAGCCAGCCGATCCCCAGCAGCCCCAGGGTGAAGAACCAGATCGTGCCGGTGACCGGTTTGCCGTAATAGAAGCGATGCGAGCCGGTGAAACCGACTATCCATAGAAGATAGCCGACCCACATGCTGTGCGTGTTGCTGGCTGTCAATTGAGTCACGCTCCCTCCCTTCCAACAAGCGATTGCGCGAAGTGTTCGGCAGCAGCCGAAGATGCTTGGCCGACGTTCTGGACGTACCCGGTTTTTCGATCTATGGTGCTTGTGCGAGCATCGTAACCTGAAACAGCTGTAATCGCAGTCGACTGCCACACGGCTACAGGACGCGGCCTCGTCGCGTTGACCAGTCGGCAAATGCCGTCGGTTGAGTCGATACCACGACAGACGCCAGTGTACATTTTCCTGGCTGGTCCACGTAATACGGGCGTGAGGGCCATCAAGGTTCTCCAGGCGCCCAGCACCATCATTAGTTAGTAAGGAAATCAGCAAATGGCAACTGGCACTGTCAAGTGGTTCAACGATACCAAGGGCTACGGCTTCATCTCTCCGGACGACGGCGGCGATGACCTCTTCGCGCACTTCTCCGAAATCCAGGCTGACGGCTTCAAGACCCTGCAGGACGGCCAGAAGGTCTCCTTCGACGTCACCCAGGGCAAGAAAGGCCTTCAGGCCGCCAACATCAAGGTCGTGAACTGATCCTTCCCGATGTCTTGATGCCGGGAGGCAGAGGCGACGGCGTCGCCTCCCTGCTTCTGGAAGAGGGCTCGCCACGGCGAGCCTTTTTTAGCCGCCGCTCTGGCTGCCATAAGCCATACTGCCAGGTATGATGACAAATAGTTCTTGACGCATACCGACGAAAGGCGCACTCTCTCACACGTTGGTTTGTAGGCAGAATAACGTCAGTTGTAATCGATTCCCCTCGATAATCCTCGTGCGCGTTTTCTCTGGCATATGAGCCTCGCACTGTCGGCGGGCAGAAGCACACCGCTTCTCGAAGCCGCATCAACATCATTTAGTTAGCAGCAAGGAAATCGACAATGGCAACTGGCACTGTCAAGTGGTTCAACGACACCAAGGGCTTTGGCTTCATCTCTCCGGACGACGGCGGTGATGACCTCTTCGCTCACTTCTCCGAAATTCAAGCTGACGGCTTCAAGTCCCTGCAAGACGGTCAGAAGGTCTCCTTCGACGTCACCCAGGGCAAGAAAGGCCTTCAGGCTGCCAACATCAAGCCCGAGTAAGCCGGGTGAGATGTTGTTCTGAGACCGACCGCGACAACGTTCGGTTTCGGCAAAAGGCCCACTTCGGTGGGCCTTTTTAATGCCTGCTGCCGGCCAGCAGGATTACTGCGACTCCCCCTCTATCGGCGTGTCCAGTTCCTGATTCTGCTTCACATCCTCTTCCTCGGCAGCCTTGAACTGTTCTTCCAGTTCCTTTTCGGCTTCCTCGAAGCGCCGCTCGGTCTCCTTCAACGCCTCGTTGACATCATCTTCCGTATTCTCCCAGGAGTCGCTCGCGGCGGCCTCGGCCGCGTCTTCCCCGGAAGAATCGCCCGATTGGGCCTGACCGGCTTCGGTTCCACTCGACGTCGTGGCCTCGTCGCCAGAAGGGGAAGAACCGCTCTGAGCCTGGCTGGCGTCGGCGGGCTCGGAGGCCGGCTCCACAGGCGCTTGATCCTGAGACGTTTGCGCCGGCTCATTGGCGACATCATTGCTGCTCGATTCCGTGGACGACGCTTCTTCGCCACCGTCACAAGCCGTCAGGCCTAGCGTCAGCATCAGAACCGCCGCGGGTAACATCCAAGGCACTCTGGCCATGATCCTCTCCTTGTGACACGAATGAACCCTTCATTCGATGCAGGCGCCATTGCAGCAAACCCCGCCGGCATGCGCAAGAGCAGCGAATGTGCCGGCCACCCTAGACGCCGATGTCTTCATTCCATACCTCGGGATGACGCCCGATGAAGGTCGTCATCAGGTCGCGACACGCGTTGCTGTCGACCACCTCGACAGCGACACCCTGAGCGCGAAGATAGGCTTCGGCGCCCTGGAAGGTACGATTCTCGCCGATCACTACGCGAGGTATGCCATACAGAACGATCGCGCCGCTGCACATCGGGCACGGCGACAGCGTGGTGTAGAGCACCGACTCCCGATACACCGAGGCGGGTCGCCGGCCGGCGTTCTCGAGGGCATCCATCTCGCCGTGCAGCACCACGCTGCCGCGTTGCTGGCGCTGATTGTGCCCTCGGCCGATGATACGCCCGTCATGCACCAGCACCGAGCCGATCGGCACGCCGCCCTCCGCCAGCCCTTGTCGAGCCTCGTCGATGGCCGCCTGCATGAATTCGTCCATGCTGCCTCCTTCACGTCGCGAACAGTTGCCCCTCGATATCACGAAACGCCTTGAACTCCAGGGCATTGCCCGAGGGGTCGAGGAAGAACATGGTGGCCTGCTCCCCCGGCTCGCCGCGAAACCGGATGTAGGGTTCTATCTCGAAACGCACCCCCGCCCGGGTCAGGCGATCGACCAGGGCTTCCCAGGCCGGCATGTCCAGCACCACGCCGAAATGCGGCACGGGCACGCCATGCCCGTCCACCGCATTACGGTGGAGGTTGTCGCTGGCGCTGCCCAGGTCGGGGTTCAGGTGACACACGAACTGATGGCCATACAGGTCGAAGTCGACCCAGGAGTCACTAGAACGCCCCTCGGCACAGCCCAGCAGCTTGCCGTAGAAGCCTCGAGCTTCCTCGATATCGCGAACCTGTACGGCCAGATGAAAGGGATTGGGCATGATGCCTCCTTGTCGTGGGCTCAAGCCATTTCGGCCCGGGCCGACGAGGTTGATGACAGAAGTGGGCTGCTTGCGGGCACCAGCAGGCGAATGGCGCGCGGCATGAGTGTTGCCTCGAACTCGCGCAGATAGCGTGGCTCACCGTCGAGGTTGAGCGGGAATGCACCGTCGGCGCGGAACGATACCCGAGACGTCCTGACCGTGTGGACGAAATCCCCGTTCTCCGGAATCCGTTCCAGCTCGGCCATCAACTGGCGCATCTCGCTCATCGAGGAGAAGTGGCGCACGATCAATACATCGAAGAGGCCATCGTCCACCTTGGCATCCGGGGCCAGTTCCTGCCCGCCCCCTGCCTGGGAGCCGTTGCCGATCGCCAGCAGGAACAGCGGCGACTCGATTTCGCCCTCGCCATTGCCATCACTCCAGCGCACACGCCCGCTATAGGGTCGATAATGCCAGACCTTGAACATTCCCATCAGGGCATAGGCGCCCCCGCCAAGTACGCGCTTGAGCGCTCGCGGTGTCGAGGTGGTCACCTCGGCACCGAATCCCCCCGAGGCCATGTTGATGAAGTAGTCGTCACCCAGATGGCCGACGTCCACGGCTCGTGAAGACGCACTCAAGGCGCCGCGCAAGGCCGGCAGCGGCTCCATGGGCAGACCCAGCCCGTGGGCGAAGTCGTTGGCGCTCCCCAGGGGCAGAACCCCCAGGGAGGGTCGTCTTGCCTCGTCAAGCTGCATCAGCCCATTGACGATCTCGTTGACGCTGCCGTCACCGCCCCCGGCGATCACGCGGCCGATCCCGTCCCGACTGGCTCCATGAACGAAGCGCACACTGTCCCCCGCCTCCCAGGTGACGCGTACCTGCAACTCGTGGCCTTCACGACGCAACGCTTCCACCGCGTCGCGCACTTCCGGAATCTGCGATGACTTGCCATTGAGAATCAAGCGCGTCGTCCTCGCCATTGAGTCGGCCATTCATGCGTCCCTTGTTTGTATTCTGTGTGTTTCTGTCCCTGACGATCGACCGGTGCAAGCGATTCGCAGCACCATCCCCATACCCGCGGTCTTGACCCAAGCATGCCGGCTCAGGTGGTCGCCGGGGCCAGGCGATACTCCTGGATGGTGTCGGAATCACGCAGGTGAGCCGCCAGTTGTACCAGATTCTGCTTGTCGTGGGTTTGTAATACCATATGGTAACGATAGACGGTACCGCGCTCGTCGAGGCTGTAGCTCATCGACTTGATGGCGCACCGATGACGGGCAATCATCGCACGCACCTCGCTTTCGCTGTCGACCGACTCGATGGGATAGCAGAGCATGTTGTCGGCGAAGAATTCGCTGGGCAGGTGGTTTTCCACCCAGCGGAAGGTCGAAAGCGTCACCAGTGTCCCGATGGTCACCAGTACGGCAGGGTAGAGGAAGCCGATGCCGAAGAGGATGCCCAGGGCCGAGGTGATCCAGATCGAGGCCGCCGTGGTAAGCCCATGGACCGTGAGGCCTTCCTTGAAGATGACCCCGGCGCCCAGGAAACCGATGCCGGTCATGATGCCCTGGGCCATGCGCGTGGGGTCGGTGCGGATCGTCGACTGGGACAGGCTGTCGCCCAGCCACTGCCCCTGATGCGTGGAAATCAGCATCAGCATCGCCGAGGCCACGCACACCAGCGCATGAGTGCGAAACCCCGCTGGGCGCCCGTGGTAGCTGCGTTCGAGGCCGATCAAGCTGCCCGCCAGCCAGGCGGCCCCCAGGTTGAACACGATCGTCAGCGTATCGTCGGCCATGGCCTTCCTCCCTGAAACCGATTAACCAATTTTTTCTAAAGTATAGTGCTGGAATCGGCTTGTTCGTTTGTCCCATTCAACACGGCTTTCGCGCCGCCAGGGCTTGCACCCATCGGGGCTATCACTCACAGTCGTCGCCCCTGGCTTCTCTACCAAGGATCCACTACCAAGGAAGACGCAACTTGTCAGCAACCGACGAAAGCATCCCGCGCCCGCAAGGTGGCAAAGCGAATGGCAAGCGCCAGAATACCCAGGCTGCCGCCGTCCACGAAACGATTCGTGCCCAGGGCGAGCAGGAACTGAGGCGTACCGCTCCGGCACTGTTGTGGTCGGCCATTGCCGCAGGCATGTCGATGAGCTTTTCGATGCTGGCCATCGGTCTGCTCAAGGCCCACCTGCCTGACAACGACACCGGTCTGCTGATCTCCTCGTTCGGTTACACCATCGGCTTCATGGTGATCATCTTTGCCCGCCAGCAACTGTTCACCGAAAACACCGTCACCGCGGTGCTCCCGCTGATGAGCGAACCGAGGCTCTTCAAGCTTCTCTACTTGCTACGCTTATGGAGCGTCGTGCTCATCGGCAACCTGATCGGCGTGGCGATCTCTGCCTACGTCATACTGTCCATGCCGCTCTTCGATGCCCAGACCCATGGGGTCTTCATCGCCCTGGGCGAGAAAGTGATGAGCAACGACCCCGGACAGATGTTCGCCAAGGGCGTGATCGCCGGCTGGATGATCGCGACGATGGTGTGGCTGATCCCCGCCGCCGGCCATGCCAAGATCTGGGTCATCCTGATCATCACCTACCTGATCGGCCTGGGTGGATTCACCCATATCGTCGTGGGCTCCACGGAAGTGCTGTACCTGGTCTTCGACGGCAAGGCCAGTTTGGGCGATTATCTCATGAGCTTCGCGCTGCCCACCCTGCTCGGCAACGTCGTGGGCGGCACCTTCATCTTTGCCCTGATCAGCCACGCCCAGATTCGCAGCGACAAGTGACGCACCGAGCGAATCCGGGCCTGGCGCCATGACGCGAGGAGGAAAACACCATGCATCTCGACGGTAGCTGTCACTGTGGTGCCGTTCGCTTCAGCGTGGAGGCCGACGCCCCCTACCCCTTCAATCTCTGCTACTGCAGCATCTGTCGCAAGACCGCCGGCACCGGCGGCTTCGCCATCAACCTCGGCGCACGTGCCGACACGCTCGAGGTTCACGGCGAGGAGTTCATCCGGATCTATCGCGCCATCCTGGAGGATGGCAGCCGCAGCAGCGCAGAACGGCGCTTCTGTTGCGAGTGCGGTACCGCCCTGTGGCTCTGGTCTCCGGAGTGGCCGGAACTGATGCACCCGCACGCCGGCGCCATCGATACGCCGTTGCCGGTACCGCCGGAACGCACCCACCTCTTACTGAACTCCAAGCCCGACTGGGTGATATTCCATCCTGCCCAGCAGGATCGCTGCTTCGAAGGTTACCCGGATGAATCCCTGAGGGAGTGGCACCAACGCCTGGGATTGTGATCGAAGCAAGCTTTTCTCTCGTGAGTCTCTCATGAGATCGGCCGCCCGGAGAGGCGGCCGATCGTTTTCCGTACAGGCACTTCGCCGTGAATCAGCCGACGTCAGGCATGGGCCGCCTGGATCTGGCCGGCATCCAGTGCGCCCTGAGCCGCGTTGCTGCGGTTGATCGCCGAGAGCACCGCCTTGAGGGACGCACTGACGGTGTCGCCATCCTCGGCCATGCCGCTGACCCTCACGCCATTGACGTTCAACTGCACGAAGGCGATCGCCACGGCGTCGCTACCCTCTCCCAGCGCATGCTCGCCGTAATCGACCACGTTGACGCTGTCGCCCGTGTGACGCTGCCAGGCATCCATGAAGGCGGAGATCGCCCCGTTGCCCTGCCCCTCGAGCGCGAGGGTTTCGTCCCCTTGCTTGAGGGTTGCCGTCAGTCGTTCGGCCCCTTCGCGATCGAGGCGATAGCCCTTCAAGGTCAAGGGTGCATCGCGCATGAAGGTCCCCAGCAGCAGATCGTGGATCGCCTGGCTGGAAAGCTCCCCGGTGACCTTCTCGCTGGCCGCCTGCACGACGGGGGCCAGTTCCAGGGTCATCCAGCGTGGCAGGCTGATGCCGAAGTCGCGCTCGAGCAGGAAGGCCATGCCCCCCTTGCCCGACTGGCTGTTGACTCGGATCACCGCCTGGTAGTCGCGGCCCAGGTCCTTGGGGTCGATGGGCAGGTAGGCCACCTGCCAGGCCTCGTCGTCGCGCTGTTTCTGCAGGCACTTGCGAATGGCGTCCTGGTGGCTTCCCGAAAAGGCGGTATAGACCAGTTCGCCGACCCAGGGATGGCGCGGGTGTACCGACAGCCCCGTGCACTCGGTGCACACGTTGAGAATCTCGTCGGGATTGGAGAGATCGAGCCCCGGGTCGATGCCCTGGCTGTAGAGGTTCATTGCCAGGGTGACGATATCCATGTTGCCGGTGCGCTCGCCGTTGCCCAGGAGCGTGCCCTCGACACGGTCGGCCCCGGCCAGCAGGCCCAGTTCCGCCGCCGCCACGGCGCCACCGCGATCGTTGTGGGTGTGCAACGAGATGATTGCGCTCTCGCGGTTCTCGAGGTGGGTGATGAAGTACTCGATCTGGTCGGCGAAGTGGTTGACCGGCCCCACCTCGACGGTCGCCGGCAGGTTGAGGATGCACGGTTTCTCGGGGGTGGGTTGCCACACCGTCATGACCGCCTGACAGATCTCCACGGCGAAATCCAGCTCGGTGCTGGTGAAGCTTTCCGGGGAATATTGAAAGGTCCACTGGGTGCCGGGATAGCGTGCGGCATGCTCCTGAACCCAGCGAGCGCCCTGCTCGGCAATGGCGATGATGCCCTCGCGCTCCTGTTCGAAGACTCGCTCGCGCTGCACCTTGGAGGTCGAGTTGTAGACATGGACGATGGCGCGCTCGGCCCCTTCCAGGGCGGCGAAGGTCTTTTCGATCAGGTGCTCACGAGCCTGCACCAGCACCTGGATGTTGACGCCTTCGGGGATCTGGTCTTCCTCGATCAACCAGCGCACGAAGTCGTAGTCGTGTTGGCTGGCGGCGGGAAACCCGACCTCGATTTCCTTGAGCCCGATCTTGACCAGCAAGGCCCACAGTCGCTTCTTCTGCTCCACGCTCATCGGTTCGAGCAGCGCCTGGTTGCCGTCGCGCAGGTCCACGCTGGCCCAGTAGGGTGCCTGCGTCAGGGTACGCGAAGGCCACTGGCGATCGGTGAGCGGAACCGGCTCGGCCGGTGCGTACTTGCGATGATCGAAGGAAGTGGGTGCAGAAGTCATGGGGTCGTGTCCTTGCCGGTTGTCGATGCCGGGTTTCAGCCTGGGCCGGCGAATGAATGAACCTGTGAATTCGACCTCGTGAGTCGAGCTTCGGTGACGCCTCTCGTGGAGCCGCCCTGAAGCAACGGGGTCATCGCGATAACGATGGTATCTAGCCTACGTCACTCGGGCGAGTAGAGGATTGCGAAATGAGATGAAAATTTGCTAATTATTGGCATAAAGTATCCTGATAGAGCATTTTTCCGATACAGGATTTCCTCTTTTGCCGACAAAAGACACTTCTGCTGCGCTGGATCGCTACGACCGACACATTCTCGATGTCCTGCAGCGTGATGGCCGCATCAGCAACCAGGAGCTCGCCGAGCGCATCGGCCTCTCCCCCTCGCCCTGTCTGCGCCGGGTCCGGGCGCTGGAAGAGAACGGCCTGATCACCGGCTACCGGGCGCTGGTGGACAGCAAGCGCCTGGGCTACAGCCTGATGGCCCTGCTGCACATCTCCATGGATCGCCACACGCCGGAGCGCTTCGCCAACTTCGAGAAGGAGATCAGCAGCCTGCCTCAGGTCCTGGAATGCCTGCTGATCACCGGTCAGGAAGCCGACTATCAGCTCAAGGTTGTGGTCCGCGACATGGACGATTACCAGAACCTGCTGCTCAATCGCATCACCCGTATCGAGGGGGTCAGCGGCGTGCACTCGAGCTTCGTGCTGCGTCGGGTCATCGACAACCCCCCGACCCCGACGGCTTGAGTCAAATGCTTTACCATACACCGGTACCCATCAGTCACGAGTCCCCATGAAATATATCGGAGCCCATGTCAGTGCCGCCGGCGGCGTCGATCAGGCCGTGATCCGCGCACACGAGATCGGCGCCACTGCCTTCGCCCTGTTCACCAAGAACCAGCGCCAGTGGACGGGCAAGCCGTTGACCGAGGAGGCCATCAACGCCTTTCAGGAAGCCTGCGCGCACCACGGCTTCGGCCCGCAGCAGATCCTGCCCCACGACAGTTACCTGATCAACCTCGGCCACCCCGACCCCGAGGGCCTGAAGAAGTCCCGGGCGGCCTTCCTCGATGAATTCCAGCGCTGCGAACGACTCGGCTTGACGCTGCTCAACTTCCACCCGGGGAGCCATCTGCGCAAGATCTCCGAGAGCGAATGCTTGAAGCGCATCGCCGAGTCGATCAACGAGGTGCTGTCCCGGACCCGGGGCGTCACGGCGGTGATCGAGAACACCGCCGGCCAGGGCACCAACCTGGGCCATCGCTTCGAGCACCTGGCCGAGATCATCGAGCAGGTCGACGACAAGACTCGGGTCGGGGTGTGCATCGACACCTGCCATGCCTTCGCCGCGGGTTACGAGTTACGCAGCCCCGAGGCGTGTCGCGCCATGCTCGACGAGTTCGATGACGTGGTCGGCATGGCTTATCTGCGCGGCATGCATCTGAACGACGCCAAGAGCGCCTTCGCCAGTCGCGTCGATCGTCATCACAGCCTGGGGCAAGGCAACATCGGGCTCGAGGCCTTCACCGCGCTCATGCGCGATCCGCGACTCGACGGCATCCCGCTGATCCTGGAAACCATCGAGCCTGCCCTCTGGCCGGAGGAAATCAGCTGGCTGCGCGCGCAACAACATCCCGGCGACGCCGCGGCGTCGGCTCATCAGGAATGACCCATGCAAACGGAAGGCTTCTTCAACTGGCTCGGCGAAAGCATCGGTGAGGCGCTTCGTGCCCTCGTCGATCTGTTGTCGAGTTTCTTCGCCGGTATCGGCGTCGCCGTCTACGAATTCATCGAGGGCCTGTCCGGCTCCCTGGGCGTCAATACCTCGCTGTTCAACATGATCGTCTTGATCATTGGCCTGTTGCTGCTCGTCAAGGGCATCCGCAGCTTCCTGCAGCGTGCCATCATCGGCGGGGTGATCTGGACGCTGGCGGGGCTCTTCCTGTTGAGCTGGCTGATGGCCTGACGCCACGCCTCGACCATGACGAAACAGGTCTGGTCGCGTAGAGTAGGCAGGGTGGACAACAACCAGGGACGACTCATTTATGTTTTCTCGTTTCAAACTATCGCTTGGGCTTTTCACGCTGCTGCTTGGCGGCCTGTTCGCTCCCCAGGTCTTCGCCCAGCAACAGCCCCCAGCCGATGCCAATGTCGAGGTCGAAACCTTCCAGGATTGGGAAGTCCGTTGCCCCCAGGGGGGCGGTGCCCCGGGGGACTGCACGATGACCCAACTGGTCGACAATCCCAACGGCGATAGCCCGATCATGCGAGTGATCATGGCCTACCCCTCGGAGATGGACACCGCGGCGATGGCCTTCATCCTGCCGCTCGGTACACGCCTGGCCCCGGGGCTGCAGCTGGCCGTCGACAACGGCGAGCCGATCAACTTCCCTTACCAGGTCTGCCAGCAGCAGGGCTGCCGCGCCGACATACCGGTCACCGACTCCCTGCGCCAGCAGATGCGCAGTGGCAGCAGGGCCACCTTGAGCATCATGGGGCCGCGGGGCGAGCGCCTCGATCTCCCCGTGTCGCTGCAGGGCTTTACCGCCGCGGACAATCGCATCGCACGCTGAACCTCTCCTGGCGATCACCCCTGCGAACGAAACGGGCCGCTCATTCGAGCGGCCCGTTTCCTTGCTAGCCTGTCACGTCGGTGGACCCGTCAGGCCGCCAGTGCCTTCTCCACCACTTCGTAGACGTTGGGCGACAGATCCTCGGCACGAATGCGCTCGAGCTGCGCCTTCATCAAGGCCTGACGCTCCTCGTCGAAGCGCTGCCAGCGAGTCAGCGGCGTGATGATGCGTGCGGCGATCTCCGGATTGAGCTTGTTGAGTTCGATGACCACATCGGCCAGCAATTCGTAGCCCGCACCGTCCAGCCGATGGAAGTTGACCCGGTTCTGGCCGACGAAGGCGCCGATCAGCGCGCGTACCCGATTGGGGTTCTTGAGCGAGAAGGCCGGGTGCGCCATCAGGTACTTGACGCGGTCCAGGGCATCGGATTGCGGGCGGGTCACCTGCAGGCTGAACCACTGATCCATGACCAGAGGATCGTGGGCCCACTTCTCGCCGAAGGCACGCAGGGCCGGGTCGGCAATGTCGCCCCGGGAACTGTGCACCAGCAGCGTCAAGGCCGCGCGCACATCGGTCATGTTGTGGTCGGCCTCGAACTGCTGTCCGGCCAAGGCGATACCCTCGTCGTCCTCGATGCTCATCAGGTACGACAGGGCGACGTTCTTGAGGCTGCGAGCTGCGATCTGCTCGGCGTCCGGCGCGTATTCCGCGTCGGACCGATTGGCCTGATAGAGGGCCAGGAACTCGTCGCGCAGGGCACCGGCCAGGGACTGCTTGACGAAGGTGCGCGCGGCGTGGATGGCGTCCACGTCGACCACCGGCTGCTGCTCGGCGATGTAGGCCTCGGAAGGCAGCGTCAGCATTTCGGCAAGCACCGCCTTGTCGTCCGTCGGCGTCGTCAGCAGGCCGCGGAAGGCCTCAGTGACCCGCGGGTCCATGACCTTCTCCACGCCGTTGCGATGCGCGGCGATCAGGTCCTCGAGCGCCAGCATGGCCAGGCGCTGGCCGGCATCCCAGCGATTGAAGCCATCGCTGTCGTGCTTCAGGAGAAAGGCCAGGTCATCGCGCCCGTAGGGAAAGCGCAGCCTGGCCGGGGCGGAAAACCCGCGCAGCAGCGAGGGAATCGGCGCCTCGTTGAGCCCCGTGAAGACGAAGGTCTGCTCCTCCTCGCGCAGGTGCAGCACGCCACCCTTGTCCAGATTCTCCTGATCCTCCGGGTTCTCCAGGGTCAGCGTCAGATCCTCGCCGGACTTGGTGCCCACCAGGCCCACGCGCACAGGGATATGCAGCGACTGCTTGTCGGGCTGGTCCGGGGTGGCCGGGGTGCGCTGACGCAGGGTCAGGCGGTATTCGCCCTTGGCGTAGTCGTACTCGCCGATGGCGTCGATTTCCGGTGTGCCGGCCTGGGAATACCAGCGCATGAACTGGTCAAGATCGTGTCCCGAGACTTCCGCCATGCAGCCGACGAAATCCTCGATGGTCACCGCCTGACCGTCGAAACGTTCGAAGTAGAGATCCGACCCCTTGCGGAAGGTTTCCCAACCCAGCAGGTGGCGCAGCATGCGCACGATCTCCGCGCCCTTCTCGTAGATGGTCAGGGTGTAGAAGTTGGTGATCTCGATGTAATGATCCGGACGCACCGGGTGCGCGGTCGGGCCGGCATCCTCGGCGAACTGAGCGGTGCGCAGGAAGGAGACGTCCTCGATGCGCTTGACCGGCGCCGAATTCATGTCCGCGGAGAAGCTCTGGTCCCGGAATACGGTGAAGCCCTCCTTGAGGGAGAGCTGGAACCAGTCACGGCAGGTCACCCGGTTGCCCGACCAGTTGTGGAAGTATTCGTGGGCCACCACCCCCTCGACGCGCTGGAAAGCGGCGTCCGTGGCGGTATGCGGATGGGTGAGCACCGCCGCGCTGTTGAAGATGTTGAGCCCCTTGTTCTCCATCGCTCCCATGTTGAAGTCGTCGACGGCGACGATCATGAAACGATCGAGATCGTACTCCCGACCATAGGTCTCTTCGTCCCATTTCATCGCCGCCTTGAGCGAGCGCATGGCATGTTCGGTCTTGTCGATGTTCGCAGGCTCGACCCAGATCTCCAACAATACCTCACGCCCGCTCATGGTGGTGAAACGGTCCTCGACCTTCTCGAGTTGCCCTGCCACCAGGGCGAACAGGTAGCTGGGCTTGGGGAACGGATCCTCCCAGGTGACGAAATGCTTGCCGTTGGGCAGCTCGCCACGCTCCACCGGGTTGCCATTGGAAAGCAGCACCGGCAGTTGCTGCTGGTCACCGATGAGTGTTGTCGAAAAGGTCGCCATGACATCCGGGCGATCGGGGTAGAAGGTGATGCGCCGGAATCCCTCGGCCTCGCACTGGGTGCAGAACATGCCATTGGAGACATAGAGGCCTTGCAGCGCGGTGTTCGAGGCGGGGTCGATATCCACTTCGGTTTCCAGGCGCAGGCGATCCGGCGCGTGCTCGATGGTCAGCGTTTCCTCATCGAGCCGATACTCGCCTTCCTGGAGTTCCTGACCATCGATGGCGATGCGTTGCAAGGAGAGCTTCTCGCCATGCAGCACCAGGGGGCGCTCCCCGGAACTGTCGGGGTGCCTTTCGAGGTGCAGCAATGCGGTGACCCGGGTGCTCGACGGCGCCAGGTCGAACTTGAGTTCGGTATGGGTCGCCCGGTAGGCAGGCGGGCGGTAGTCGCTGAGGTAGGTAGGCCGGGGTTCCGAGGTCGCCGGTGACATGTTTGTCGTAGACATCGAATGAACACTCCTGAGTAAGATGGCGACCATTGTACGGCCACCGGGGCCGCCCCCTCAAAGAGACGCGGCGGGTGATGTCAGGGGCGCGGCTCGGGCCGGGTGACGATCCAGAGCCCCACCAGGGCAAGGAAGGGAATCAGCAGGGTACGCAGCAACAGCGAATCGAGGGTCAGCGAGATGACGAGCATCGACAGCAACAGCATGGCACACGCCAGGTACTTGGCCTGACGGGAAATGGCCCCCTCGTCTTCCCAGGCCAGGATCGGCGGGCCGAAACGGGGATGTCGACGGATCCAGCCGGCAAAGCGCGGCGAGCCCCTCGAGGCCAGCCACAACGCCAGCAACATGAAAACCGTCGTGGGCATCAGCGGCAGAAACGCCCCGACGATGCCCAGAGCGAAGCTGACGCCGGCCAGGCTCGTGTAAAGCGTGCGTCGTAGCTTCGACATCGCAGCCTCCGGGTGACGAGGAAGTCGCTTTTATCGCTACCTGTCAGACAACACCTAATCGCGAAAATTGTTGAACTGCAGCGGCATGTCGATGGCTTCCTCGTTCTTCAGCAGCATCATGGCCTGCTGCAGGTCGTCGCGCTTCTTGCCGGTGACCCGCACCTTCTCCCCCTGGATCTGCGCCTGCACCTTGAGCTTGGCGTCCTTGAGGGTCTTGACGATCTTCTTGGCCAGGGGCTGATCGATTCCCTGACGCAGGACGACCTGCTGGCGCGCGCGAACGCCACCGGTTTCGGCCTCCTTGACTTCCAGGCAGCTCACGTCGATGCCTCGGGCGATCAGACGCCCCTTGAGGATATCGAGCATCTGGCGCAACTGGAAATCGGCATCGGCCTCCATGTTCACGCTATCGCCTTCCTCGCTGAAGCTCGCGGTGACGCCGCGAAAATCGAAACGCGTGGCAAGCTCGCGATTGGCCTGGTCCACCGCATTGGTCACTTCGTGTTTATCGAGTTCCGAGACGATATCGAAAGAAGGCATGAAAGACTCCGCAAGGTTTCATAGGCCATCAATGCTAGCGTAAGCGGTTTTGCCGCGCATCCCTCCACCCGCCTAGCTGGAGACTTCCAAAGCCGCTTTTGCCTCCAACGACTTATCCATCTGCCAGGCCGCGCAGCCATCGCTGTAGTAGTCGTCCATCCAGCGCCTGGGCAGAAACCCCAGCCGGCGATAGAGCCCGATGGCTGCTCGGTTGTCGGCGCGCACCTCGAGGGTCAGCCTGTGCATCCCCCGCTCGCGGGCGTCCCGTTCGAGCCGTTCGGCCAGCCCTCGGCCCAGGCCGCTCCCCCGGGCCGAGGGGTGAACACAGAAGGAGTAGAGCCGGGCGTTATGACTATTGCGGCGAAACAGCACCGTGCCGTAGCCGGCCACCGATCCGTTCTCGTCGATAACGACCCAGGTGGACGCATGAGCGCGGCTGAGCAGGTGCGCCAACTGGCGACGGCTGAATCGGTCCCACTCGAAACAGGCGACCTCCAGCCGGCAGATTGCCTCGAGATCATCCGGACGGGCCGGACGCAGTAGCGGCAACACGATGAGATTATCTCTCGGAAGGTTTGACGACGGCATTGTGGGGGTTGCCGGGGTCGTTGTCATCTGTTCACTGTCATATTGAACCGGCGCCGGCGCGGGTGCATTCTAGCGCCGTTCAAGCCGCCATCTCGGCGGCTTTCCTCGGTCAGGATATTGCCCCCCATGTCTCCACTGCGCATCGTCGTCGACCGCCTTTCCGACTGGCGCCCCTATTTCCCCAGCGACGACCTGATCACTGCCGGGGAGTATCTGGCTCAGGAGGCCAACGGCCCCCAGGACAGCGCCACTCACGTCATCAACCTGTGCAGCGGACTCGACTATCTCGAGACCGGCTATTACGTGTCGCTGCTGGCCCAGGCGCGAGGCCAGCGCGTCCTGCCCTCGGTCGAGACCCTCAACCAGCTCTCGCGCAAGGCGCTGGTCGATCTGCAACTCGAGTCGCTGGCGCCGCTCATGGACGAACTGGCACGCCGCGGCGCCCTGGCAGGCGATGCCTTTCACTTGCGCCTGATGTTCGGCGAGTGCCTGCAACCGGGGCTCGGCAAGCTGGCCCGCCGGCTGTTCGATCGCCTGCCCTGCCCCCTGCTCGAGGCACGCTTTCAGCGTCGCCAGGGGCTTTGGCGCCTGGCCCGGCTCAAACCCCTGTCGCTGACTTCGCTGAGCGGCGAGGAGCAGGACCTGTTCGCCCAGGCGCTGAACCGTCATTCACGTCGGGTGTGGCGCACCCCCAAGGCGCGGCGCCGCTACCGCTACGACCTGGCGATCCTGATCGACCCCGGCGAGGCGCTGCCCCCCAGCAACAAGAGTGCGCTGAAGCAGTTCATTCGTGCCGGCCGCAAGCTCGGCATCGACGTCTCCCTCATCACCAAGCGCGACGAGAGTCGGCTGGCCGAGTTCGACGCGCTGTTCATTCGCGAGACGACGGCCCTCGACCACCATACCTACCGCATGGCCCGTCGTGCCGAACATGAAGGCCTGGTGGTGATCGACGATCCGCGCTCGATCCTGCGCTGCACCAACAAGGTCTACCTGCACGCCCTGCTGGGCGCCAAGGGGGTGCCGGCACCGGAGGGCCTGCTATTGCATCGCGACGATCTCGGGCGTCTGCCCGAGAAGGCAGCCGGCTTGCAGTTCCCCATGGTGCTCAAGATCCCGGATGGCGCCTTTTCCCGAGGGGTGGTGAAGATCCAGTCCGGGGATCAGCTGCGTCAGGAGGCCGAGCGGCTGTTCGACTCCTCTGCCCTGCTGCTGCTGCAGGAGTGGCTGCCGACCGAATTCGACTGGCGCATCGGCGTGCTCGACGGCAAGGTCCTCTACGCCAGTCGCTACTACATGGCCCGCGGCCATTGGCAGATCTACGACCATTCCCGGGGCAGGACCCGCAGCGGCGGCTTCACCACCCACGACCCCCGGGAGGTACCCAAGACCGTAGTCAAGGCGGCACTCAAGGCCACCCGGTTGATCGGCGACGGGCTCTACGGCGTGGATATCAAGCAGATCGGCGAGCGGGTGGTGGTCATCGAGATCAACGACAATCCCAATCTGGATGCCGGAGTGGAAGATACGGTGCTGGGCCCCGCCCTCTATGCCAGGGTCATGGAGGTCTTCCTGGAGCGAATGGAGGCCCGGAGGCGCCAGGCAGGTTAGCCGCGCTACCGAAGCTGTCTTGCTGAGCCTGGGCATTCGGCGACGCTGCGGTCAAACCGACGACAGGCAGTGTTTTCGCTATCCTTGGCATGATCACACCTCGTCTTCTCCATGGTTGCCGATCAACCATGCCATGAAGCGATGTTCCGGTTGCGTGGCTCGAGGAATTCAGGGAATCAGGACCGCCGCCCCGCTGAGCCGGCCGGCCCGCAGGTCGTCCAGGGCCTGGTTGGCCTGTTCCAGCGGATAACGCCGCGTGCTGGTCTCGATGGGAATCGTCGGCGCCAGGGCCAGGAACTCCTCGCCGTCACGGCGCGTCAGGTTGGCCACCGAGCGCAGGCAGCGCTCTTCCCACAGCAGCCGGTAGGGAAAGGCGGGAATCTCCGACATGTGGATGCCGCCACACACCACCGTCCCACCCGGGCGTACGTGAGACAACGCGATGGGGATGAGCTCCCCCACCGGGGCGAAGATGATCGCCGCGTCGAGCTTGACCGGCGGTGCCTGGTCCGAGCCGCCGGCCCAAGTCGCTCCCAGCTGGCGGGCAAACGCCTGGGCCGTCTCGTCGCCGGGACGACTGAAGGCATAGAGCGCCTGGCCCCGGGCGACCGCCAGCTGGGCCAGGATATGCGCCGCCGCGCCGAAGCCATAGAGGCCCAGGCGCTCGGGATGATCGCCGGCCATGCGATAGGCGCGATAGCCGATCAGCCCGGCGCAAAGCAGGGGTGCGGCGGCTTCCGGGGTATAGCCGGTGATCGGTAAACAGTAACGGGCATCGGCCACGCAGTAGTCGGCGAAACCACCATCCCGGGTGTAGCCGGTAAACTCGGCCCGCTCGCAGAGATTTTCCTGACCGGCCCGGCAATAGTCGCATTCACCGCAGGTCCAGCCCAGCCAAGGCACCCCGACACGATCGCCGATGGCGAAGCGCGTCACGCCACCCCCCAGGGCAGTGACCTCGCCGACGATCTCGTGCCCGGGCACGAGGGGCAGACGCGAATCGGGGAGTTCACCATCCACCACATGCAGGTCGGTACGACAGACCGCGCAGGCCAGCACCCGCAACAACACCTCGCCTTCACCCGGACTGGGGCGAGGAACGCTCTGCAATTCCAGGGGGCGCCCCACTCGGGTCAGGCGCATCGCCCGCATCTCGTCGCTCATCTCATGTCCTCCTGGCCATTACGAAATGGACTCGGTTTAGCATAGCGCCTGGACGAACCGTGAATGAAAGCGACAGCAGCGGTTCAGGCCACCTCGGCCTCGTAGCCGGTGAACTTGCGCAGGTTGATCACCCCGGTATCGAGCATCAGGTACTGCCCCTTGAGCCCCAGCAGGGTGCCGGCAACCACTGGATTCTTGTCGAAGTTGTGGGAGACCACTTTCGTCGGTGCCTCGAGCACCGGATACGTGAAGCTGACTGGCTCGGCATCGAGGAGGCGCAGGGCATCGCTGCCGAAACGCTCCCGCAGGTTGGCCAGGCCCGGGGCCAGGGATGCCAGCAGGCGATCGCGCTCCGTGCGCAGATCGAGAGGCGCGACTTCCCCCTTGAGCATGGCGCGCCAGTTGGTGCGATCGGCGACCTGCTCCTTGAACAGCATCTCGACGAAGCCGGATTGCTGGCGGGTATCCACCTCGAGTATCGGCAGCGCCTGGATCGCCCCCTGGTCCAGCCAGCGGGTCGGCAGCTGGGTCCTGCGGGTAATGCCCACCTTGAGCCCCGAGGAGTTGGCCAGATAGACCACATGCGGCTGGAAGCAGTGACGCTCGCCCCACTCGGGCTCACGGCAGGTGCCGGCATGGTAGTGGCAGAGTTCCGGCTTGACGATGCAGGTGTCGCATTGTGCCAGACGCTTGAAACAGGGGTAGCAGTAGCCTTGGGCGAAGCTCTTGCGGGTGGGCCGCCCGCAATGGGTGCAGGCGATGGCGCCGGTATGCCTCAGGTGCAGCGTCTGGCCAAGACGTGCGTTGAGATCGAGACGGTGCTCGCCGGCGCGCAGCATGTATCGTGCCGGCCGGTCGCCACTCCCGGGGTCGATGGCCATCTTGCTCAGGCAGCCCCGCAGGGCGATCAGTTCACCCACTTGACACCATCTCCGCCGTCATTCGTGGCACTGCCGCAGCCGCTGGCACCGAGATAGCCCACCCGCTCGTGCTCGGGCACCCCATGCTCGATCTCGTAGCGCATCACCGCTTCCAGGCACAGCTCGGTCTGCTCGGCGGTGAGCCGACGCCCATCGGGCCACTTGCCCAGCGCCACCGCCTGCTTGAAGCTTTCATAGACACTCGGGGTCATCTGCCGGATCATGCGCTCGAAGGTCATATCGCTCATCACTTGCTCCAAAAACGTTGTCATGAAATACGCCGCCTGCTGCGGCTACTGGCGACCCAGCCCATCAGCAGGCCGATCAAGAGGCCACCGAGATGGGCCTCGTTGGCGACGTTGCCGAAGCCGATGGGCTCGGCGAAATCGGTCATGGTGAAGACCATCCAGCCAAGCATGAACACCACCAGCATCTGCGGCACGAAGAAGCCGCTTCTCGGCACGCGCCAAGCCATCAGCCAGACATAGCCGAGCAGGGCATAATCCACGCCCGACATGCCGCCGAACAGTACCGTGCCCGTGGCGTACTGGGCCAGATTGGAAACCAGGGCGCTGCCGAACACCACGCCCAGCAGGCGCAACGACCCTTGCAGCGCCTCGACCTGGCGCCCGAAGTACCACAGCCAGAGCATGTTGAAGATCAGGTGCGTCCAGCCGAAGTGCAGGAACGCCGGCGACACGAGGCGCCATAGCTGGCCCGAGGAGAGGGTATCGCCCAGGGTGCCGACGCTCAGGCTGTTGCCCACCACGCCGATGGGCGTGATGGTCATGGCGGCGATCACCAGATCGCCGAGGACGGCCATCAGGCCGAACACCGCCAGGCACACTGCGATCAGTCCTGCTGCCATCGGTGCTTCGGCCAAAAGCCCCTGGCGCCAGCCCTGCGACCTGCGGGGCTGTTCCTGGGCCACGTCCAGTGGGTCGCCACGTTGCCAACGCTCGATCAGCTGCATCAGATCGTCGTGCTGACGGGGATCGGCAAGCCACAGCACCTGGGCGTCGTCTTCCTCGGTGAAGCGATGACCGATACGCTGGGCCCAGAGGGCCTGACGCAGCTTGCGTATGTCGGTGTCCCTCGGCAGCATCAACACCTTGTACATTGGCTACTCCTCGTCCCGTTGGTGCCAGGAGAGTGCGCCCCAGCATGTAATCGTCTGCGCCAAGTATCCCACAAAGAAAAGTCCGGCGGAGGGGGCCGCCGGACAACGAGCAAGGGATCATTCAAGGGAACACCTACTCTGATGGCGATTGAAGCGACAAGTTTCCGGCCAGGCCGGAAAATTGAGTAATTTTTTGTAAAGAATGGCAAGTCAGTCCAGATCGATCTCCCAGGGCCTGGGCCGCGTCTGTTCGTCTCGGGGCACCCGCACCCAGACGAACTTGTCGGCACTCAGCACCTGCTCGCCGTCCCAGCGATAGGCCACCAGCCGACCGTACTTGACGGCGCTGTAATCCACACAGGCGATGTTGGGCGCCGGCAGGGCCGGTATCCCCTCGCACCAGTAGTGGCCGATGAACAATGGCGGCTCGTCGGGCCCGTAATAGGTCAGGCGCGCCCGCTCCTTCTCGGATAGGGGGCGATCCTCGAGATCCCCGGGCAGGTTGTCGGGCTGGAAGATGACATCGCCATAGGTCCGGGGCGAGTCCGCCCAGAAATGCGCGCGGAAGGTTCGCCGGGTGAAACCGTCGCCGGAGTGAATTCTGACGCCCTCGGGCAACGGAATGTGCGTTCCCCTTGTCAGGCGCTCCAGTACGCGATAGGCGAAGCTGTCGGGTACTGCCGATTCATGCAGAAAGGCTTCGTCGATGCGGGCCTGGGGGTAGCGAGAGAGGAATTGATTGATCAAGGGGGCGTCCCAGCAGGCATGCACCACCCGCAAGCCGTCTCGCTCGAGAAGCAGGGGAATGTCCATGAACCAGGCCAGGGTATCCTCCCATTCGGCCGGGTGATCGCGATACTGCTCGAGGGTCTCCTGGACGATGCGGTTGTGGCGCGGCGTATGCTCGCGCAGCCATTCGCAACTCGAGCCGGGCTTGCAGCGGCGGGTGTACGCCAGGGCATTCACCTCGTGATTGCCCATGACGATGAATGCCTCCCCGGCCTCGACCATCCGCCGGGCAATGGAAACCGCCAGGCGTATACGCGGGCCCCGATCGATGAGATCGCCGAGGAAGATGGCCTTGCGCCGGGGGTGACGATAAACACCGCCGCGCTGGTGGTAACCCAGTTTTTCCAGCAATGCCGCCAGGGTCGCGCCACAGCCATGCACATCGCCGATCAGATCATAGCCTTCGATATTGCCGGTCATGGGTGTCTCATTCTCCGAGTCGGCTGCTCCAGCCCAGCTTGCTGCGGCAGATTTCGAAATAGTTGTGTCCTCGCGGGTGAATCAGCATCAGTTTCTGCGGTTTGCGACGCACGTGAACGATGTCCCCGGGCTTGGACACCACTTGCGTCTGACCGTCGCAACTGACGTGCGGATAAGTTTCGTTGGTCTCGCCGATGTGGACCATGATCTCGCTGGCGGCATCGACGACGATGGGCCGGCTCGACAGGGTGTGCGGGAACATCGGTACCAGCGTGATGGCATCGAGCTTGGGATGGACGATCGGCCCGCCACCGGACAGCGCGTAGGCGGTCGAGCCGGTGGGCGTGGCGATGATCAGCCCGTCCGAGCGCTGGCTGTAGACGAACTGCTCGTTGACGAACAGCTCGAACTCGATCATGCGTACCGCCTTGCCGGGGTGGATCACCACGTCGTTCAGGCTCTCCCCCGTGCCGACCAGCGAGCCCTCGCGGAAGACCTCGGTATCCAGCAGGAAGCGCTCCTCGATTTCGTACTCGCCGTCCAGGACGTCGCCCACGCGCTCTTCCACTTCGTTCGGCGAGATGTCGGTGAGGAACCCAAGGCGCCCACGGTTGATCCCGAGTACGGGCGTGCCGCTGTGGCACAGGACGCGACCGGCTCCCAGCATGCTGCCATCGCCCCCTACCACGATGACCAGGTCGCAGATTTCTCCCAGCAGGCGCCGACTGGCCTCCTGCTGGCCATGATCGAGCAGCACCGTGGCGGTGCGGTCCTCAAGAATGACATGGTAGCTTCGGTCGTTGAGAAAACGAATCAGCCGCTTGAGCGTTTCGACCACGCTCGCGCTGCCGAGGCGGCCGATCAGACCGATATTCTTGAAGGATGCCATGGGCGCTCCACTGCCATGTCGCGAGTCGTTATTATGCGGGCTGACTCGAAGGCGGGGCAAACTGCATCGCTGTCGGACGCCTGACGCCATCGCTCAGCCGTTTGTCAGGCTTGCGCCCCGGCATCCTGCACGCCGAGCCGCGGCTCGTGGCATCTCGTTCAACTCGCCACGAATCGCCTTACCGCCTCGACGAATTCCCGGGCGGCGGGTTCGCGACCCAGCAGCAGATGCCCATCGCTCTCCAGGCTCATGAACTGCGCATCGGGGATGGCAGCGGCAATCTTTCGGGCCGAGTCGATCGGAATGCGCCCGTCTCGTTGCGAGTGAATGACCAGCGTGGGTACGTGCACCAGGGCGAGTCGATGGCGCACGTCGATATCTCCGAATGCCGACAGGAAGCGTACCGCGTTCTCCGGCGAGGTGGTACGCCGCTGAAACTCGTTGAACCACTGGAGTTCGTCGAAGGTGGCGCTGGGAAGGAAGGTCGAGGAAAAGACCTGCCGATAGGCCGGGTTGTCCTGGCCCCAGCCGATCCCGGCGAGCGCTTCCCCTTCGTCAAGGGCTACTGGCACTACGCCCGCGGCGTGGCCTCAGCCCGGTTGGGCCGGATCGACGAGGCGCTGTCGGAAGCGACGGCCTTGAACGAGCTTTACAACAACGCCGACCTGGACGGGTTAGAAGCTCAGTATGTCCCGGCGCGCACCCTGCTCGAGATCGCCAAGCATATCGTCGAAGCACGAGTCGAACAGGCCAGGCAGGATTATCCCGCCGCCGAGCATCATTTGCAGGAGGCGATTGCCCTGGAAGACGCCATCGCCTACATGGAGCCGCCTTACTGGTACTACCCGGTCCGCCAGACCCTCGGCGCGGTGCAGCTTCAGGACGGCCGCGCCGAAGAGGCGATCGCCACCTTCCGCCAGGCGCTCGCGCAACAGCCGAAGAACGGCTGGGCGCTCTGGGGATTGCTGCAGGCACAGCGACAGGCCGGCGACGCCTCCGCCAGGCAGACCGAGCGGGAGTTTCGTCGGGTATGGCTTGGGGATAACGCCTTGCTGGCGCTGGATCGGCTGTGATCGGATCAGGGTCGTGATACCCAATCGCCAAAAATTCCACGCTGATCACCACGCTGCCTCCAACGCCTGCCATTTATCGTCGTCATCGGGTTCATCCCCATAGCGGACCTGCCCCCGGCACCCTTCATGGTGCCGGGAGCTTTATCGAAGAATACCCCGGACTATTTGGATCGCGCCGAGAGTATCGACGCGAAGCCCCTGACGATGACGTGAAACCACCATGGACGCCTTGATTTACCTTGCCAACGCCCTACACCTGCTGTCGTATCTGATGCGGGACATTCTGCATCTGCGCATCCTCATGATAACGGCGATGCTCTGGATTTCGTGGACTTCCTTAGAGAGCGCACGGCGCGCCTGGAGGAAAGCGCCCGCAAGCCGGAAACACTGGATTTTCCGGTGGATGATCCCGGTCCTTGGCCGGAAGGGTTAAGCCTGCGCAGGGAGGATATGTATGGAGACGACGGGCGCTAAGCCACTGTTTGTCGATACCAACATATTGCCGACGATACCGACGCCGTCACCAACCAGTTGATCGAGCTAATGAATAATTTCCCTATCGGCGGCAAGCAGGTCCACGACGCCAATATCGTAGCAACTTTGCTTGCTTGTGATATTCCGTGCCTACCGACCCATAACTTCAAGGATTTCAAACGCTTCGACAAGACTATCGTTATCGAGCCCATTGATGATGTTTAAGCCCAGGGCAGACTTCCCGCTTGGTGGCATCTTACTGGCTGCTATATTTAGGTAGACGTAAAGCCGCCGCGGAGCTTCCCGATGATTCACGATCCTGCTGGCCGTATCAGCCTGCATCCCCATCACCGACGCGTGCGTATCTGGGCTGGCGGGCAGGTGATCGCCGATAGTCACAATGCCATCGAGCTGCGGGAGACAGATTACCCGCCCCGGCAATATCTCCCCCGCGAGGATGTGGATCTGCAGCGGCTCACCAGGTCATCGACGGTCACCCACTGCCCCTTCAAGGGCGACACGACCTACTTCTCTCTCGAGCGGGACGACGCGACCCTGAAGGACATCGCCTGGAGCTACGAACGACCCTTCGAGGCCATGACCGCGATCAAAGGTCATCTGGCCTTCGATACGCGCCTGGTGGAAGAAGAGCTAGACTGGGCATCACACGAGGCCTGACCCATGAAACCTGTACGACGTTTTTTCCTGCTGATCGGTCTTTGCCTTCTCATCGCCAGTCAAGGGGCCGGCATGGCACTCGCCCACCACGGCTGGAGCTGGACCAGCGGCGAGAACATCGAGTTGACCGGCGTCATCACCGCGGTACGGCTCGGCAACCCCCACGGAGAGCTCACCCTGGATGTGGAAGGTACATCCTGGACCGTGGAAGTCGGCCAGCCCTGGCGCAACGAGCGGGCGGGACTGAAGAAGGGCGACCTGGCCGAGGGGGTGGAGATCACCGTTTCCGGAGAACGCGCCACGGACCCGGACCGCAAGCTGCTCAAGGTCGAGCGGCTATGGATCGAGGATCGCGAATACACCCTTTATCCCGATCGCCTCTGAGCCGACGCCATGGAGGCGCTGCTGGCGCTGCTGGAGCAATCTCCGCCGGCGATGTGGTTGCGCTTCTCGCGCTGGGGCTACGCCGCCGTCAATACCCTGCATGTGCTGGGGATCGCCCTGCTGGTCGGTGCCATCGTGCCCCTCGACCTGCGTCTGCTGGGTTGGGCACGCGGGCTACCCCTGCTGCCCTTGACCCGCCTGCTGCAGCGCGTGGCGATCGGTGGCCTGCTTCTGGCACTCGTGACGGGCGCTCTGCTGTTCGCCAGCCGCGCCACGGAATATGCGAGCGAGCCCCTTTTCGTGTTCAAGCTCGGCCTGATCGCCTTGGCGCTGGGCAACGCCCTGCTCTTCAATCTCGGCCCGGGAGTCGAGCATGCCTCGCCACGTCGTCGCCGGTTGGCCGGGGGCCTCTCATTGTTGCTGTGGCCTGGCATTCTGGTGGCGGGGCGTTTACTGGCCTTCGTCGCCGACTAGGCTTAGCCATTTGAAATGCCCTGGCCACTTGCAGACACTGCGAAGAGTCCTTACCGATGAACTGCAGATGCCCTTGCCGCCAACCGCTTCGCTCGACGTCATGACCGCCGATCTGGCCGGGCTACGCCACCCGCTGGTGAGAGACCTCGCCTGGCTGCTGCATGCGCCTGATCTGTTGACCACGCCCTTCGCCGGACGCCCTTCCCTGGGTGAGCTGGGTCTGGAAGACCCTCAGCGGCGCCGAGCCTGGCTGCAAGGCTTCGAACAAGCCCCTCAGACGATCGAGGCACGGGTGGGGCCGAGTCTCGTCAATCGCCTGGGCCTCTATCACGAACGACTCTGGCACTTCCTGCTGGATCAGGCCCCGGATACGCGCCTGCTGGCGCACAACCTGACCATCCGCGACACCAAGCGCACTCTTGGCGAACTCGATCTGCTGTATCGCCACCGGCGCGACGCGCAGCCGGTGCATCTGGAACTGGCGATCAAGTATTACCTCGGCCTGCCCCAGGGGCCGGAGACACCGGATAGCCAAGCGCGCTGGATCGGCCCGGGTTGTGCCGACTCGCTGGCCATCAAGCGCCAGCACGCCATCGATCATCAGCTGTCGCTGGCCTTGCGTCCCGAGGCGGCCGAGGCGCTGGCGCCCTTCGATGCGCCACCGTTGACGCCTCGGCTGGCCCTGCTCGGTCTGCTGTTTCGTCCCTGGTCCTGCGAATCACCGCTTCCGGCACCGCGAGAGATCGCTCCCGGGGCACTTTTCGGTGACTGGCTGGCCCTTTCCCGATGGCCAAGCTTCCGTGAGCGGATCGAGAGCATCCACACGACACGAGGCGCCTTTCTCGACAAGCCTCACTGGCTGGCGCCGCCGGTCGACGCCGACCTGATCGACCTGGAGAGCCTGACCGGCGCCCTGGACCGGCATTTCGCTCAGCGTCGCTCGCCTAGGCAACTGATACTCAAGCACGCCGACGAGCGCTGGCAGCGACTGTTCGTGGTCGGGAACGACTGGCCGCATCGGATTCCCCTGCCACCGCCACGACCGACGACCAATCACTGACCGGGGCCGGCGACTCAGGCCACGGCAGCCGAGCGACGCTGTTCGCGACGCCGCGCCCACCATTCGTTGACCAGCAACGAGGCGACGATGATCGCACCACCCAAGGCCAGGCGCACGAGGTCCGCATCCCGGTTCCAGATCAGCAGGTTGACCAGCAGCCCGGCAGGAATGAGCGCATTGTTCATGATCGCCAGGGCGCCTGCATCGACCTGGGTCGCCCCCTTGTTCCACAGGAAGTAGCCCAGCCCCGAGGCAACCAGCCCCAGCCAGCCCAGCACGCCCCACTGCACGCCGCTGGTGGGCAGCTTCTCGGTGGAGCCGAAGATGGCGAAGGCGATGACGACCAGGGCCAGCGCCCCGAGGTAGAACCAGCCGAACACGCTACGCTGGGGCAGGTCGCGCGGCAGGCCATTGGCCAGATGCCGATAGGCCACCTGACCAATGGCAAAGCACAGGTTGGCGCCCTGGACCACCAGGAAGCCCAGCCAGAAATCGCTGCTGATGCCCTGGTAGCGAATGACCGCGGCCCCCAGCACGGCAAGGGCTGCCGTGAGCAGGTAGAATGGCGAGAAGCGCTTGACCATGGCATCGTCGAGCAGGGTCACGTAGAGCGGCGTGAAGATGGTGAAGAGCAGCACCTCGGGCACCGACAGCAGCAGGAAGGACTGATAGAAGAAGATGTACATCAGCCCGAGCTGGATCGCCCCGATGCACATCATGGCCAGCTTCATGCCATTGGAGAGCGCCGACGGCCGCAGGAACGGCAGGAACAGCATGCTGGCCAGCACGATACGCACCAGCACCGCGAAATAGCTATCGACCTGGCCGGCGAGATAGGCGCCGATCAGGGAGAACGAGAAGGCCCATAGGGCCGTGACACCAATCAGGTAGGACATGACGGATCAACCAGTGAATGTGGAAGCGACGGCGCGCATTTTACAACTAACGGCGTGCTTGTCATCCATCTCGTGCGTCACTTTTCGTTCCCGCTCCGGTGCCGGTTCACGCTGTGGCTGGTCCGGCAAGGGCCAGGGGCGGGTAGAGGCCAGGTGCCATGAGGACGGCAGCCTGACCTTCACCGAAACGGGGCATTTCCAGCAGGATGCGCTACCCGAGCCCTCCGGTATCTCGTCAGCCCGCCCCCTGCCCTTTCACAACGTCTTTCGCTGGCGTTCTCATGCCGAGCATGTCGCCCTCTCCCACGAGCGTCGTGGCGTCGATGCGGCGGTATGGCTGTTCGACCTGGTGGTCGCCGAGGACGAGCGAGATGCCGATTTCGTCTCCCGAGAAGCCCACCTGTGCGGCGATGACCGCTATCGTGCCACCCTGACATTCACCGAGGATGGCTTCGATCTCGAATGGACCATCCACGGGCCGCGCAAGGATGAACACCTCCATTACCGTTATCGGTAAGGAGCGGCTTCCTTGCCATGCCCATTCTCCCCCCTCTTCCGACCGGAGGCCGAACGATGTCCCTTGATGAGAATCCCGCCACCCCCCAGGCCCGGCTCGCCGCACTGCGCGATGCCATGCAAGCCCAGGCCATCGACGCCTGGTGGCTGCCCTCCTCGGACCCGCACGGTTCCGAATACCTTCCGGAGCACTGGCAGGGGCGTGCCTGGCTATCGGGTTTCGATGGCTCGGTGGGCACCTTGGTGGTCACCCGGCAGAGCGCCGGCCTGTGGGTCGATAGCCGCTACTGGGTTCAGGCGGAGGAGCAGCTCGCCGGCAGCGGTATAACGCTGATGAAACTCCAGCCCGGTCAGGCCCAGGCGCCGATGCAGTGGCTCGCCGGCGAGCTTCCCGCCGGTGCCACGCTGGGCTTCGATGCCAGCGTGGTCTCCCTGGCCAATGCGCGGCAACTGGAGGAGGTGCTGGCCCCCAAGGGTATCGCGCTGCGCGGTGACATCGATCTGCTCGACGCCATCTGGCCCGGTCGCCCGGCATTGCCCGAGGCGCCGGTGTTCGAGCACCCCGTCGCCTACACGGGAAGCTCGCGCCGGGAGAAGCTGGCGCGGCTGCGCGAGGCCATGGCCGAGCACGGCGCCGACTGGCACATCGTCTCGACCCTGGACGACATCGCCTGGCTGACCAACCTGCGCGGCGCGGATGTCGACTTCAATCCGGTCTTCCTCGCCCATCTGCTGGTCGGCCCCGAGCGGGCCACCCTGTTCGTGGCGCCGGGCAAGCTCGATGCGGCGCTGACCGAGGCGCTTGGCCGAGACGGCATCGCGATTGCCGATTATGACGCCGCCGCTCATGCGCTCGCTGAGTTGCCCGGGCACGCCCGACTGCTGCTCGACCCGGCGCGCCTCAGCCTGGCGCTGTTCCAGGCCCTGCCCGACACCCTTGAGATCACCGAGGCCTACCAGCCCTCGACCCTGGCCAAGGGGTGCAAGGAAGAAAAGGAACTGGCTCACGTGCGACAGGCGATGGAAGAGGATGGCGCCGCGCTGTGCGAATTCTTCGCCTGGCTGGAAGAGGCCCTGGCCCAAGGAGAGCGCATCACCGAGCTGACCATCGACGAACGCATCACCGCCGAGCGCGCCGCGCGGGAAGGCTTCGTCTCGCGCAGTTTCGCGACCATCGCTGCCTTCAATGCCAATGGCGCGCTGCCCCACTATCATGCCACCGAGGCCGCCCATTCGGTCATCGAGGGTAACGGGCTGCTGCTGATCGACTCCGGCGGCCAGTACCCGGGCGGCACCACGGATATCACCCGGGTGGTGCCCATCGGCGAGATCACGGCCGCCCAACGCGAGGACTTCACCCGGGTGCTCAAGGGCACCATCGCCCTGTCCCGGGCGCACTTCCCCCGGGGTATTCCCGCACCGCAGCTCGACGCCATCGCCCGGGCGCCACTGTGGGCCTCGGGCCGCGACTACGGGCACGGCACCGGGCATGGCGTGGGGTATTTCCTCAACGTTCACGAAGGCCCCCAGGTCATCGCCTGGTATGCGCCCTCGTCACCACACACCGCCATGCAGCCGGGGATGATCACTTCGATCGAACCCGGGGTGTATCGCCCCGGGCAATGGGGCGTGCGCATCGAGAACCTGGCGGCGAACCGGCCCGCCGAACGCAGCGACTTCGGCGAGTTTCTTGAGTTCGAGACGCTGACGCTGTGCCCCATCGATACCCGCTGCATCGACGTCGCCCTGCTCGGCGACGAGGAGATCGCCTGGCTCGATACCTATCATGCCGAGGTGCGAGAACGCCTGGCGCCGAAGGTCGGCGAGTCTGCCCGGGCCTGGCTGAATGAGCGCACCGCGCCGCTCAGGGAGCAGTAGCAGCAATGGCGCCCGCGGGCGCCATTACTGTCGTGCCAATCGAGGCCTGGCTCAACCTTCCTGCCAGGACTTGACCAGCTCATCGTAGGGCACGGTCTTGCCCTGGGGCTTCTCGTTGTCGAGCTTGGGCTTGGGTGCGCCGGGCTGGTCGAGCCAGTACTGCGGGTCGCGCTTCTCGTTGAGCCTGGGCCCGCACTCCTCCTGCACCTTGGCGCGTTCCAGGCGTTCGAGGATACGATCCTGGGCCTCGGCCAGGCCGTCGAGGGCTTCCTGGGCGCTGGATTCCCCGCTGGCGGCCCGGGAGACGTACTGCCACCACAGCTGGGCCAGCTTCGGATAGTCCGGCACATTGGTGCCGGTCGGCGACCATTGCAGGCGTGCCGGGCTGCGATAGAACTCGACCAGGCCGCCCAGCCTGGGGGCCGCCTCGGTCATCGCCTCGGACTGGATGTCCGATTCGCGAATCGGCGTCAGCCCGACCAGGGTCTTCTTCAGCGACACGGTCTTGGAGGTCACGAACTGGGCATACAGCCAGGCCGCCAGGCGATTCTCCTGGGGCGTCGAGTCGAAGAAGGTCCAGGCACCCACGTCCTGATAGCCCTTCTTCATGCCGTCTTCCCAGTAGGGCCCCACCGGCGAGGGCGCCATGCGCCACTTGGGCGTGCCATCCTCGTTGACCACCGCCAGGCCTTCCTTGGTCATGTCCGCGGTGAAGGCGGTGTACCAGAAGATCTGCTGGGCGATGTTGCCCTGGGCGGGAACCGGACCGGCCTCGGAGAAGGTCATGCCCTGGGCGGCGGGCGGCGCGTAGGCCTTCAGCCAGTCGACGTACTTCTGGGTGGCAAAGACCGCCGCCGGGCCGTTGGCCGCCCCACCGCGCGCGACCATGGAGCCCACCGGGTGACACTCCTCGACACGGATGCCCCACTCGTCCACGGGCAGCCCGTTGGGGATGCCCTTGTCGCCCGCGCCAGCCATGGAGAACCAGGCATCGGTGAAGCGCCAGCCCAGGGACGGGTCCTTCTTGCCGTAGTCCATGTGGCCGTAGACGCGCGTGCCGTCGATCTCCTTGACGTCGTTGGTGAAGAAATCGGCGATGTCCTCGTAGGCCGACCAGTTGACCGGCACGCCCAGCGCATAGCCGTACTTCTCCTCGAACTGCTGCTTGATGTCGGGGTCGTCGAACCAGTCGGCACGAAACCAGTAGAGGTTGGCAAACTGCTGGTCCGGCAACTGGTAGACCTTGCCATCCGGCCCGGTGGTGAACGACAGGCCGATGAAGTCGTCCAGGTCCAGGGTCGGCGAGGTGAACTCGGCGCCATCGCCCTCGATCATCTCGGAGATCGGCACCACCTTGCCGTAGCGGGAATGGGTGCCGATCAGGTCCGAGTCGTTGACGTAGCCATCGTAGATGTTGCGCCCGGACTGCATCTGGGTCTGCAGCTTCTCGATGACGTCGCCCTCCTGGATCAGGTCGTGATTGACCTCGATGCCGGTGATCTCGGTGAACGCCCTGGCCAGCACATCCGCCTCGTACTGATGGGTGGTGAGGGTCTCGGAAGCGACGTTGATTTCCTTGCCGCGCAGCGACTCCGCCGCGTCGATGAACCACTGCATCTCCTTCATCTGCTCTTCCGGCGTGAGCGTCGAGGTGGAGAATTCCTGCTCGATCCAGCGCTTGGCGGCATCCTGGTACTGGTCGGCGAAGACCGGGCTGGGTGCCGCGATCCAGCCGACCAGGCTCATCGCCATGGCGATGCGGGTCAGCCGTGGTGTGTGGTGTATAGAAGACATGGCAACCTCGTTGTTGTGTGGTGTTGGTGTGGTGCGTCGTTGGCGTCGTGCCCCGAATCAGCGGTGGTTCACCCCCATTTCATGATGACGATGGCTGCCGTCACGCTGGCCAGGGTGGCAACCCACAGCGGCCAGCCGGTCAGGCCGAGCAGCAGCAGGTGAGCGTAGCCGGCGATCAGCAGGCTGATGAACAGACGATCGCCGCGGGTCGTCGAGATGGGCAGGAAGCCCTTGCGCTGGTGCCCCGGCGACACCGTCTGCCAGACCGTCATCCCGGCCAGGATCAGGCCGATGACGATGAAGAAGAGCGCCGTCGGCAACGTCCATGCCATCCATTCCATGTGCTGCCCTCCTCGTTACGAATCGGTTTTCACACGCGCCCCAGGGCAAAACCCTTGGCCACGTGATTGCGCACGAAGTAGATCACCGCGACACCCGGCAGCAAGGCCACCACGCCGGCGGCGGCAAGCACTCCCCAGTCGATTCCCGAGGCGGAGACGGTGCGCGTCATCTGCGCCACGATAGGCTTGGCGTCCACCGAGGTGAGGGTACGGGCCAGCAACAGCTCGACCCAGGAGAACATGAAGCAGAAGAAGGCGGTGACGCCGATGCCCGGGCGAATCATCGGAATGAAGATGCGCAGGAAGAAGCGCGGGAAGCTGTAGCCATCGATATAGGCCGTCTCGTCGATCTCCTTGGGCACGCCGGACATGAAGCCTTCGAGGATCCATACCGCCAGCGGCACGTTGAACAGGCAGTGCGCCAGGGCCACGGCGATCGGCGTGTCGAACAGGCCAATCGAGGAGTAGAGCTGGAAGAACGGCAGCAGGAACACCGCCGGGGGCGCCATGCGGTTGGTCAGCAGCCAGAAGAACATGTGCTTGTCGCCGAGGAAGCGATAGCGCGAGAACGCATAGGCCGCGGGCAGGGCCACCGCCAGGGAGATGACCATGTTCATCGACACGAAACTCAGCGAGTTCAGGTAGCTCATGTACCAGGTCGGGTCGGTGAAGATCACGCGGTAGTTGGCGAGGGTCGGCTCCACCGGCCACAGCGACAGGGTGCCGAGAATCTCACGGTTCGTCTTCAACGACATGTTGATCAGCCAGTAGATCGGCACCAGCACGAACAGCATGTAGGCGATCAGCACGAGCAGCTTTCGGGTTCTCATGGCACACCTCAGCCCTTGTCGTCGGCGTGGGTCATGGCGGTGTAGAACAGCCAGGTCACCAGCAGGATGATCAGGAAGTAGATCAGCGAGAAGGCGGCGGCGCGGCCCAGGTCGAACTGCCCCACCGCCATCTGGGTCAGGGTCTGGCTGAGGAAGGTGGTGGTCGTGCCCGGCCCGCCCCCGGTGAGCACGAAGGGTTCGGTATAGATCATGAAGCTGTCCATGAAGCGCAGCATCACCGCGATCAGCAGCACGTTCTTGAGCTTGGGCAACTGGATGTAGCGAAACACCGCCCAGTGGGAGGCGCGATCGATGCGCGCGGCCTGGTAGTAGACATCGGGGATCGAGCGCAGCCCGGAGTAGCACAGCAGCGCCACCAGGGAGGTCCAGTGCCAGACATCCATGATCAGCACGGTGACCCAGGCATCCGCGGGGTTGGAGGCGTAGTTGTAGTCGATGCCGAGATCATGCAGCAGCCGACCGTAGAGGCCGATGTCGCCGCGGCCGATGATCTGCCAGATGGTGCCGACCACGTTCCAGGGAATCAGCAGCGGCAGCGAGAGCAGGATCAGGCAGATCGGCACGCCGAGGCCGCGACGCGGCATGGACAGGGCGACGATGATGCCCAGCGGAATCTCGATCGCCAGCACGCTGAAGGAGTAGGCGAACTGGCGCAGCAAGGCGTTGTGCAGGCGCTCGTCGCGCAGGATCTCGCGATACCACTCGGTGCCGACGAAGTAGCGGGTGCTGGGATCGAAGATATCCTGTACCGAATAGTTGACCACCGTCATCATCGGCACGATGGCGCTGAAGGCCACCAGCGCGACGACCGGCAGCACCAGCCACCAGGCCTTGTTGTTGTGCACCTTCATGGGTGGCCTCCCTCGGTCATCTCCACCAGGACGTCGTCGGCATAGAAGCGGGTCCAGCGTTCGGGAAACAGCACCCCGACCTCGCCATTCGGCACCGCCTGGTCCTCCTCGATGCGCGCCTTGATCAGCGGGGCGTCGACCGCCCCCTTCAGCTGCAGATCGAGAATCCGGTAGGTGCCCAGGTCCTGCACCAGGCCGACCGAGGCACGCAGGCGGGCCTGGCCGGGCGCCACCAGTTGCACGAATTCGGGGCGGATGCCCAGCATCAGCCGTTGCGCGCCCCATTCGGCGAGGGCCTGCCGGGTCGCCGGCGCCAGCGGTAGCTCGATGCCCGCCAGCAGCACGCCTTCGGCACTCGGCGTCACCGCCAGCAGGTTCATGCCGGGGCTGCCGATGAAGTACCCGACGAAGGTGTGCGCCGGGTTCTCGAACAGCTCCCGGGGAGTGCCGAACTGGACGATCTGGCCGTCGTACATGACCGCGATCTTGTCGGCGAAGGTCGAGGCCTCGAGCTGGTCGTGGGTCACGTAGACCATGGTGATGTTGAAGCGCTCGTGGATCTGCTTGAGCTTGCGGCGCAGGCGCCATTTCAGTTGCGGGTCGATGACGGTGAGCGGCTCGTCGAACAGGATCGCCGCCACGTCGTCGCGCACCAGGCCGCGGCCCATCGAGACCTTCTGCTTCTCGTCCGCGGTGAGGTTGCGCGCCTTGCGATGCAGAAGGTGCTCGATCTCCAGCGTCTGGGCCACCTCCGTGACCCGTTCGGCGATCTTGGCCGCCGGCTGGCGCTGGTTGCGCAGCGGGAACGCCAGGTTGTCGTGGACCGTCATGGTGTCGTAGATCACCGGAAACTGGAAAACCTGGGCGATGTTGCGCTGCTGGGGCGTCAGGCCATTGACCGACTTGCCGTCGTAGAGCACCTGCCCCTCGGAAGGCTCGAGCAACCCCGAGATGATGTTCAGCAAAGTGCTCTTCCCGCAGCCCGAAGGGCCCAGCAGGGCGTAGGCGCCGCCCTGCTCCCAGACGTGTTCCATGCGGCGCAGCGCATAATCTTCGGGACCGGCCGGATTGGCGTGGTAGCTATGGGCCAACTGTTGAAGACGAATTTCCGCCATGGCTGGTTCTCACTCCGGCACGTTCGGGGATCGAGTGGGCGAGCGGACCAGAGCACCCTGGTCATCGAAGGCGAACAGCTTGTGGCAGGGCACGTAGACGCGAATCTCGTCATCCACATGGAAGTCGTGGATGCCTCCCAGGTGCAGCACCAGTTCCAGGTCGTCGTTCTCCACATGCAGGAAGGTCTCGGACCCGCTGATCTCGGCCACGCCGACCGCCACCCGGAACTCCAGATCGTCATCGCCCATCGGCGCCAATCCCAGGTGGCTGGGGCGAATGCCCAGGCGATAACGCCCCTCTTCCAGCGTGGCCAGGGTCGTCGGTAACGGGAAGGTCGTGCGATCGATGACCAGCTCGCTGCCGCGCACCTCGACATCCAGCAGGTTGATGGGCGGCTCGCCGAACAGGGCGGCGGCCTCGGCGGTTTCCGGATGGTGATAGACGCTGTCGCTGGGTCCGCTCTGCAGGATGCGGCCTTCGTGAATCAGCGTGGTGGTATCGCCCAGGGCCAGGGCCTCGCCGGGTTCCGTGGTGGCATAGACGGCGATGGTGTTGCGCGAATGAAACAGCTTGCGCATCTCCAGACGCAGCTCCTCGCGCAGCTTGTAGTCGAGATTGACCAGCGGCTCGTCGAACAGCACCAGGTCGGCATCCTTGACCAACGCCCGGGCCATGGCGGTGCGCTGCTGCTGGCCCCCGGAAAGTTCCTGTGGATAGCGTCCCAGCAGATGCTCGATGTGCAGCATGCCGGCGGTTTCCTCGACCCGGCGGGCGATGTCCCGCTTGGGCACCTTGGCCAGCTTGAGCGGCGAGGCAATATTGTCGAAGACGTTCAGCGTGGGATAGTTGATGAACTGCTGATAGACCATCGACACATTGCGCTGGCGCACCGGCACGCCGGTCATGTCGCGACCGTTGAGCAGCACCCGCCCGTGACTGGGGCTGTCCAGCCCGGCCATCAGACGCATCAGTGTCGTCTTGCCGGCCAGGGTATGGCCCAGCAGCACGTTGAAGGTACCGGACTCCAGGGTCAGGCTGGCGTCGGTGATATGCCTCTCGCCGCTCACGGTGCGCTCGATGTGCTCGAGGGTCAGGGACATGGATCGTCGGTTTCCTTTCGGGTTCGCGCATTCTGCAAGCCCCAAGCGAACGCCATGCCAAGGCTGGAAAACGAGACTTCAGCCTTGTGCAAGAAACCAGTAGACCTCTGTTGCAAGAGGAGAAAAAACCACCCTATACCTTGGTATAAACGCTTTTCCACCCGACCCGACTACCCTTGGATGAACAGCTGCTGAACACCCTTGAACACTCAACAATGAACAATAACTGTTCGGGAACGAACATTGCGCCCGCTTCGGGTCAAGGAACCTCCCATGAGTGAGAGCGCCGTCGATCGTCGCCAGCCATCACCTCAGCGCATCAACCGTGCCTCGCCGCACCAGCATACCGAAGATCGCCAGTGGCACCCCCGACGCTGTTCGGCCGCCGATACGGCCCAGCGACTCGCCACCATGCAGCCGCTGCTGTCGCTGCTGGGCCAGGGTGTGATCGCCGAGTTCGACGAGATGTTGCGCCATTGGCAATGCTGTCTGGTGGTGACCGATCGCGACGGCGTCATTCTCGAGCGCTGGGGCGAGACGCCTCTGTTGCCCCCGGCCTGTCAGGCGTGGTTGTCCCCGGGGGCGCACTGGGGCGAACGCTACTGCGGCCGCAATGCCATCGGTACCTGCCTGGCAAAAGGCAGGAGTGTCGATGTGATCGGCGACGAACATGCCTGTGGCGCGCTGCATCACCTGGCGAGCTTCGCGGTGCCCTTGAAGCTCCCGAACGACAATGTCGACGCCTGCCTGGCCCTGCTGAGCGACCCTTACCGAAACCCCACGCGCCATCACAGCGGCCTGTTACAGGTGCTCTCGATGCAGATCGAGAACCGCCGCCTGATCAATCACTATCGCCATGATCACTATCGCCTGACCTTCAACTCCAACCGCGACAACCTGGATAGCCCCCGCTCGGGGCTACTGATTCTCGATGGACAGGGCCGGCTCGTGGCCAGCAATAGCCGAGCACGCTGGCTGCTGGGGCTGGAGGCCGAGCATGCCCGGGGGCAGCATCTCGAATCGCTCTGCGACGAAAACTGGCAGGCCATCGTTGCACACCTCGACGGCGACATGACCCTGCGCTTCGCCGGACGCTATCACTGTCATTGTCGCCTGGCCGCGCCGATCTCGGCAGCCCCGGCGGGCGCCCCAGCTTCGCCGCTTCAGCGGCTCGACCTGGGCGATCCTCGCATGCATCAGGCGATCACCCTGGCCTCGCGACTCAAGGACAGCGGCATCGCCATGCTGATCCGTGGTGAGACCGGCACCGGCAAGGAGGTCTTCGTCAAGGCCCTGCATGCCGCCAGCCGGCGCGCCAGCCAACCCTTGGTCGCCATCAACTGTGCCGCGATCCCCAGCGAACTGGTCGAGGCCGAACTGTTCGGGTACGTGCGTGGCGCGTTTACCGGCGCCGACCCGCGCGGCAACATCGGTCGTCTGCGCGAAGCCGATGGCGGGCGACTGTTCCTCGACGAGATCGGCGACATGCCGCTTGCCGTGCAGGCACGCCTGCTACGCGTGCTGCAGGAGCGGCGAGTGACGCCGCTGGGTGGCGGGGTGTCCTACCCGGTGGATATCGAAGTGATCGCGGCCACCCACCGTCCCTTGATCGAGGACGTGGCTACCGGGCGGTTTCGTGCCGATCTCTTTTACCGCCTGTGCGGCGTCGAGATTCTGCTGCCGCCGCTTCGCGAGCGAGAAGACCGGCAAATGCTGGTCCAGGCGGTGCTCGACGGTCTGATCCGTGATGCCGCCGAGCCGCTGCGAGACGATCCGCGACCCGGTTTTTCCACGCCCTCGCCTGCCCTGCTCGACTGGCTGATCCAGCAACCCTGGCCGGGAAACATACGCCAGCTGGAGAATGTGTTGCGTGTCGCCATGGCCATGGCCGACGGGCCCGTGCTCGAGCTCCACCATCTGCCGGCCAACCTGTTGGCATCGGCTGCACCTCCCGCCACGTCGTCCCTCGGGGAAGCAACGCCCCCACACCCTGCTAGCGGCTCACTCAGCCTGGCAGAACGCCTGGCCGAACACGGTGGAAACCTCTCTGCCCTGGCACGGCAAATGGGCATCAGCCGCACGACCCTCTACAAGCGCTTGCGGGAGCAAGCCGCGGCCTTGCAGGCATGATCGAAAAGTCTGATAAGGAGCGTCGAAAAAAGACATATCGCACTCTTTAAATTTAACAATATTTACTTACCGGTGTTGCTTATACAGTGGTGTTTCAGAATCTTGTAAGACATTGCCGACAACGCTTGTCAGCCATTTTATACAAACACTGTAAGCCTCTGTTCTGGATAATTAATTCCGTTATTCTGGGTCGTCTCGCATTCTCCAAGGACTCCGCATGGCGACCTCGACCGGCCTCCAGTTCACTCTCCGTCGCGCCAATGAGGACGCCGACCTCGCGGTCATCGACTTCCATCTCGAGGAAGCCCTCTCCCAACCCTTCGAACTCACCGTGACCCTGGCCAGCCGCCGGCCCGATCTTGCCGCCGGCGACTGGCTCGAACGCGAGGTGACCCTCACCGTGTGGCAGGACGGCAAAGCCCTGCGCCGCGTGCATGGCGTGGTCGCCGAGTTCGCCCAGGGCGATCGCGGTCACCGCCGCACCTTCTACACGCTTCTCGTCAGGCCGGCCCTGTGGCGGCTCTCCCTGCGCCACAACTCGCGTATCTTCCAGCAGGTCTCGCCGCTAACCCTCATCAACACCCTGCTTGCC
This sequence comes from Modicisalibacter ilicicola DSM 19980, assembly GCF_900128925.1. GTDB lineage: Bacteria > Pseudomonadota > Gammaproteobacteria > Pseudomonadales > Halomonadaceae > Modicisalibacter > Modicisalibacter ilicicola. The sequence goes on along the minus strand of NZ_FQUJ01000011.1, from coordinate 46,890 downwards.
GAGCGCGGCATCAAGGATGCGACCTTCGCGGTGACCCGGGAGCCCGTCGAGCGCGAATACTGCGTGCAGTACCGCGAGACGGACCTTGCCTTCATCGAGCGCCTGGCCGCCGAGGAAGGCCTGTGCTATTTCCACGAATTCGACGAGCGAGCGGGTGGCGCCCATCGCCTGGTATTCGCCGACGATCCCAAGATGCTCGGGAGCCTGGGGTCGCGGCCCTATCACAGCCGCGCCGGGGGTACGGCGCTGGTCCGCCATGTGCGGCGACTGCGCCAGACAGCCCGGGTGCGCCCGGCCTCGGCCATGCTGAAGGACTACTCCTTCAAGCAACCGGCATATGCGCAATTACATGAACAGGTCGGCAGCGCGCTGGAAGAACACGCGCAAAGAACCGACTACGAGCACTTCGACTATCCCGGGCGCTACAAGGCGGATGTCTCGGGCCAGGCGTTCACCAAGACCCGCCTGGAACGGTTGCGCCGTGATGCCCTCACTGTGAACGCCGAAAGCGATCTACCCGAACTGCGGCCCGGGACCCGTTTCACCCTCGCCGGGCACGATAACGACGCGCTGAACCGTGACTGGCAGGTCATCGAGGTGGTCCACGACGGCGTCCAGCCCCAGGCGCTCGAAGAAGACGCCGTCGGCGGTGACGGCATGACTAAATACACCAACACCCTGGTGCTGATGCCTGCCGACCAGGCCTGGCGGCCAGCGCAAGATACAAAGCCGCGCGTCGATGGGCCCCAGGTGGCCTTCGTGGTCGGTCCCGAAGGGGAAGAGATTCACTGCGACGTCCACGGTCGGGTCAAGGTGCGCTTCCCCTGGGACCGTTATGCCGTCGGTGATGACACCAGTAGCGCCTGGATTCGCGTCGCCCAGGGCTGGGCCGGTGGGGGTTATGGGTCGATCGCGATTCCTCGCATCGGCCATGAAGTCATCGTCTCGTTTCTCGAAGGCGATCCGGACCAGCCGCTGATCACCGGGCGCACCTATCACGCGGTGAATACCCCGCCCTATGCCCTGCCGGAGCACAAGACGCGCACGGTGATTCGCACCCAGACCCACCAGGGCGAGGGCTTCAACGAACTGCGCTTCGAGGATGCCCAGGACAACGAGCAGATCTGGATTCATGCCCAGAAGGATCTCGAGCTGCTCACCGAAAACGATCGAACCGAGGAGATTCGCCGCGACAGCCATCTCACGGTCCAGCGCGACCGCCTCACCGTGATCGAGCGCGACGAACACCTCCACGTAAACGGTGAACGACGCACGAGGGTCGATGGCGATCAGAGCCTGATCGTCCAGGGCTCGCTGCACCTTAACGCCGGTCAGGCCTGGCTCTCGGAATGCGGGCGTGAGCTGCACATCAAGGCCGGCCAGCAGGTCGTGCTGGAGGCGGGTGACGAATTCACCCTGAATGCCGAGGGCAGCTTCCTCAAACTCGACCCCAGCGGCGTGACAATGAGCGGCCCCAAGGTGCGGCTCAATGCCGGGGGCAATCCGGGCAAGGGTAGTGGTCAGCGTACCGCGATACCGCTGCTGCCCGAACATGCCACCCCGGAATCCCACGAAGCCATACCCCCCGTCGCCTACGACGCGCTACTCGAGTCATCAATGCAGGGCTTCATCACCTTGGACACCTGCCAGATCCAGGACGTCACCCTGGCCTCCGGCCCCGACAACTGCAGCCTGGGAGCGCAATGCCGATGCGGATGAGTCGTTTCCTAGTCGATCTGGCCTGGCATCGGGACGGGCTGCGCCAGCTGTTCGAGACCGAACCGTCGCCTCGCTATCACCTACTCTACCTGCAGACCCACCAGCACGAACAGGCCACTGCCGGCCCGCTGCTCGTCGAACCCGCCTCGCTGGTCGCCCTTCAACGCTACCGCCCGTGGGTCGAAGAGGGGCTGGCCATCGAGCTGGTCTCGGCACAGCCGTTCGACAGGGTCGCCGATCATCTGAAGACCCTGACGGTGATCGAGTGCGAGCAGGCGCCCCCCTCCCTGTTTCGTTACGCCGATCCCCGCGTCCTTGCCGGGCTCGAAGCCTCGTTGAACGCGCCTGAACGGGCGCGGCTACTGGGGCCGAACGAGCGCATGCGGGGCGTGGTGGCAGGCCAGGCCTGGCAACTGCAACAGGACACCGAGGCGGCGGCACGTTACGCGTCAAGCGAGGCTCCCTTCCGACTGACCCGGCAGCATCTGCAAGGCATCGAGGCATGGCGCAGGCAATTGATGCTGCAACCCTTGGCCGCGCAATACGCCATCTCCCTCGAGCGCTTGATCGACTGGTACCAAGAGCATCACGCAACGGGCGTCGACAATGAACAAGCGTGTCTCGAATATTGCCGGCGTAAGGCACATGAAGCTCGTATTAGCGACACTCGTGCCCATCCAGAAGAAGAAATATCGTCATGAATACTCTCGACCTTCC
>NZ_FQUJ01000011.1:0-44024 GCF_900128925.1 Modicisalibacter ilicicola DSM 19980 | reverse complement strand
CCCCCCTCCCTGTTTCGTTACGCCGATCCCCGCGTCCTTGCCGGGCTCGAAGCCTCGTTGAACGCGCCTGAACGGGCGCGGCTACTGGGGCCGAACGAGCGCATGCGGGGCGTGGTGGCAGGCCAGGCCTGGCAACTGCAACAGGACGCCGAGGCGGCGGCACGTTACGCGTCAAGCGAGGCTCCCTTCCGACTGACCCGGCAGCATCTGCAAGGCATCGAGGCATGGCGCAGGCAATTGATGCTGCAACCCTTGGCCGCGCAATACGCCATCTCCCTCGAGCGCTTGATCGACTGGTACCAAGAGCATCACGCAACGGGCGTCGACAATGAACAAGCGTGTCTCGAATATTGCCGGCGTAAGGCACATGAAGCTCGTATTAGCGACACTCGTGCCCATCCAGAAGAAGAAATATCGTCATGAATACTCTCGACCTTCCCTTCCAGCCCAGCTGCCAGAACGGCAGCGGGGCGATCGGCCACGCCGAATGCGTCACCAAGGTGCTCGTCACCCTGAAACACCAGGACACCCTGGGCCGACCGCTGCCCGCCGGCATCGTCGTCGACGTGCGCGACAGTCGCCAGCGCCCCTATCCCGGGGTGACCGATGAACACGGCGTCAGCACGCATCCTGGGGTGCAGGCCGGGCCCTTCGCCTGGCAGTTGCGCGACGCCCCGGGACGCCATCTGGTCGCCATCGACGACAGGCCGGTGCATCCGGTGGCGGCGGGGCTGGTCGCCCCGGAAGCCCTGGCCATCATGAACGCGACCACGGTGGTCGCGACCTATCTGCCGCCGCCGCTCCTGATCGACCTGCATGCGCCGCAGACGACGCCAGCGTTCGCTATCGCATCGATCGCGCCTGGGAGGCGCTGACCCGGGCCATCGTCGATGAAGCGCGGCGCATCATGGCGGCGCTCCCGCCGGGACCGCTGGATTCAGAGACACCCCTGCCCGAGTACGACCTGCTCAAGCCCCTGGCCCATCGGGGCACCATCAGCGAAACGCTAGCCCGGATCTTCGCCCGGCAGTTGCGCCAACTCGGCCAGCGTGACGGCTGGCAGCCAAGGGATGTCGAGGTGCGCCCGGCGCTGGGGTTGGTGGGGTTTGTTTCGCTGAAAAAAGACCCTTTCTTTGAGCCAAAACTGGGCTCGGAAATCTTTAAAGAAATAGACCAATCCACTTGGTTGTTCGAGCATTCGGCGATGAAATATCCGACCGAAGAGATTTTTACTAAGAGCTATAAGCTCGGCATCATGGATAGAATCAAGGGGGGCTCGGGCTTTGGGCAATACTAAGCGCAAGAAGGTATCCCACTGCATCCAGCTGGTATTCACACTAATCGTTAGTGTGATGCTAACAGCATGTGCTTTTGATGGGTCGCAGCCTGGTGAAAAACTAGGCCCTGTCATGGTGCTCGGTGTTTCCAGTGATGGTCGTTACGCCATCAGCACCCATCTCTCCAAGCATCTGGTGCTTTGGGACCTGGAACAGCAAAGCCGCGAGATTCTCTCGACAAACGCCAATATCTACAGCGCCTATTTTATTCATGATCGCGATGCTTTCCTTTGGCAGGACTTGAATGATCAAGTGCGGGTACAGACGGTCGATGGTGAAGTGTTCCAACAATTCGCGCACTTCCCCACCTATGGCCATGTGATGGATACCTCTCTCGAGCACTATATTGCCTCGGACGAGGAGTGGAACCTCTTCCATGGACATGGCGGCGATATGCAGACCATTCTTAGCGATGGGGATGTTCCTGGCGTCGTGAGCGCAGGGAAGTTACTGCATATCAGCTTGTCGGAGGAACGCGGTCTATTCACCACGGCCGGCTACGACAATCGCGAGCGCTTCGACCTCGAAGAGCATCCACCCATTGTGGAGGGCCAATCATTCGGCAACTATGGCGGAGTCTTTCTCTGGGATATCAAGACTCTCAAGCCTATCGCACAATTACCGGGCAATAGCGTCAAGGTCGATGCCGCCATCAGCCCCGATGGTCAATGGGTCGTTACCGGCGATGAAAATACCATAGGACTCTATTGGAATACCGACCAACCTGAAAAACGCCATCGGATGGCGAGCTACTATAGCGGCATTTTCCTTGATAACACCCCTTATGAAGACGGCGATAGCCGCCAGTGGGACAAAAGCGGATTGATACCTACTCCAAAGGCGGAAAAACCCGACCGCTGGGGAGACGATGAGTTAGCCAGCACGATTACCGTCGCCCTCACCTTTATCAACGACAGCGAGGAATTTCTGCGCTTCGGCTACCGCTCCCACTGGGTTGCCCTCTTCGAAGCCGGCAACCCCTGGCCGCAGAAGTATTTCGACCTCGGCGACGACCCGTATCCCTCCACCGCCTCCTACCTGCGCAGCCTGAGCATTGCTACCGCACCCAAGGCCCAGGTGCTGGTCACCGGCCATCGGCATGACGGCGGCATCACCGTCTACCGCTACGATCCGCAGGCGCGCACCCTCAACAAGGAGTGGGTGGGCAAGTGATCGGCCAGCGCATCCTTCGGATAGAGGTGGGGCACAAACGTGGGAAGCCACTCGTAAAAGACGCCATCACTCGTGGCGAATGATGGCGTCCGAGCGCGTATCGGCAGGGTCACGACGGGTCAGTCGTCGTCATCCTTGGGAAAGGCCGGCGCCGATTCGAAGGCGCGCTTGTCGTCCGGCAGCCGAACGGTATCGCCCAGGCTGAGCTTGCCATGCTGCTTGACCCGCTCGCCCTTGGCATCGATCAGGGCGGCGACCTCGCCGATGCTCACGCCATCCTTGTAGGCTTCGACCTTGACGCGCACGTTCATGCCCTCGTGACGCGCCGATACGATGGTGCCGGGATGCGGCTTGCCATCATCGTTGGGGTCCTTGGCGTAGTGGGCCGTGACGGCATCGGCGCCGGGATCGTCCCAGTCGATATGCTTGTGCATGTGTACTCTCCTTGTGGGTTCGCGTACCTGCCCAGCTTAGCCGCTCGCCCCGCCGGAAATCGAGCGGCAACGCAAAAGACGGCCCGGAGGCCGCCTTGCATGACGAGCATCGACGCGCAGAGCGCTTCTAGAAGCGGAAGCTCAGCCCGCCCATCACCACGACGGGGTCGATCTCCACGTCGGCGTCGTAATCGACCCCGCCGATGGTCGCGGTGGCATCGCTGTCGATATCCAGGTACCAGGCCGCGGCGTTGAGCGCCCAGTGCTCGCTGATCAACAGGTCGACTCCCAGCTGGGCGGCGTAGCCCCAGGAGTTGTCGAGTTCGAGATCGCCCACTTCAAGCTCTTCGTCGGAGAAGCGGGTGTAGTTGATGCCGGCGCCCACGTAGGGTTGCACCCGGGCGTCGGTACCGCCGAACGGGTAGTACTGCAGGGTCAGGGTCGGCGGCAGATGCTTGGTCGAGGCATCGATGCCGGTGTCGCCGAGGTTGATGTCGTGCTCGAAGCGTTCGGCGGCCAGCAGCTCGACACCGAGGACGTCGGTAAAGCGATAGCCCAGGGTAAAGGCGAAGGCGCTGTCGTCGTCGACATCCACGTCCAGGCCGAGGTCATCGAAATCGCCGTTGTCGCTTTTCGGCTCGACCTTGGCGACACCGAAGCGGGTGTAGAAGTCGCCCTGGCCATAGGCCATGACCGAGGAGGCGGCGGTCATGGAGGCGAGGAAGACGGCACCGGTCAGAAGGGGCGTAATACGCATGGAAAGACTCCTTGTTGGATCCTGATGATGACCCCTGGCGGCACGTGGCACATCCGGTGTCAGGGCATGAACATAGCGTCCAGTGCCGCTACGTATCGATGCCCAGGTTAACCGGGCCAGGCCGGTATATATTGATCGATGTCATGTTTGAGGGCGGCGAGATGCCGAGGTCGCGCCGAATATTGACCGAAATCAAAAAACCCGCCAATGATGGCGGGTCGCGGAACCAGGGAGGGAAGCGTTTCAGCCCTTGTTGGCGCGCTTGCGCTCGTTCTCCTTGAGGTGCTTCTTGCGCAGGCGGATATGGTGTGGCGTGATCTCGACCAGTTCGTCGTCATCGAGGAACTCGATGGCCTGCTCCAGCGAGAAGCGCACCGGCGGGGTCAGCACGATGTTCTCGTCGTTGCCCGAGGCGCGCATGTTGTCGAGCTTCTTGCCCTTGGTGGGGTTGACCACCATGTCGCTGGCGCGGTTGTTGATGCCCACCAGCATGCCCTCGTAGACCTCGGTGCCGTGGTCGATGATCAGCTTGCCGCGCTCCTGCAGCGCATAGAGGGCGTAGGCCAGCGCCTTGCCGTCGACCATCGACACCAGCACGCCGTTGCGCCGTTCGATGGAGGCGTCCGGCTTGAGCGGGCCGTAGTGGTCGAAACGGCTGGTGAGGATGCCGGTGCCCGAGGTCAGGGTCAGGAACTGGCCCCGGAAGCCGATCAGCCCGCGCGCCGGGATGATGAAGTCGAGCCGCACCCGGCCCTTGCCGTCCGGGTTCATGTTGGTCATCTCGCCCTTGCGGTAGCCCAGCTCTTCCATGATGGCGCCCTGGTGCTGCTCCTCGCAGTCGATGATGACCTCTTCGTAGGGCTCCTGCTTCTCACCGTCGATCTCGCGGATGATCACCTCGGGGCGGCCCACCGCCAGCTCGAAGCCTTCGCGACGCATGGTCTCGATCAGCACCGAGAGGTGAAGCTCACCGCGGCCGGAGACCTTGAACTTCTCGGGTGACTCGCCTTGCTCGACGCGCAGCGCAACGTTGTGGATCAGTTCCTGGTCGAGACGATCCTTGATGTTGCGGCTGGTGACGTACTTGCCGTCGCGACCCGCGAAGGGCGAGTCGTTGACCTGGAAAGTCATGGAAACGGTGGGTTCGTCGACGGTCAGGGCCGGCAGCGCCTCGACGGCGTTGGGATCGCACAGCGTGTCGGAGATCGCCAGATCGTCGATGCCGGTGATGCAGATGATGTCGCCCGCGGTGGCCTCGTCGGTCTGCACCCGCTCGAGCCCCAGGTGGGTCATCACCTGGCCGATCTTGCCCTTGCGGGTCTCGCCATGCCGCGAGACCACGCTGATCTGCTGGCCGGGGCGCACGCTGCCGCGCTTGATGCGGCCCAGACCGATGACGCCGACGTAGCTTGAGTAGTCCAGCGCCGAGATCTGCATCTGGAAGGTGCCATCGCGTTCGACGTTGGGCGGCTCGACGATGTCGACGATGGACTGGAACATGGGCGTCATGTCGTCGGCCAGTTCATCGGGCTCGGGACCGGCAATGCCGTTCAAGGCCGAGCAGTAGATGATCGGGAAGTCGAGCTGCTCGTCGCTGGCGCCGAGGTTGTCGAACAGGTCGAAGATCTGGTCGATGACCCAGTCCGGACGAGCGCCGGGGCGGTCGATCTTGTTGACCACCACGATCGGCTTCAAGCCCTGGTCGAAGGCCTTCTGGGTGACGAAGCGGGTCTGCGGCATGGGGCCGTCGACGGCATCCACCAGCAGCAGCACGGAATCGACCATCGACATCACGCGCTCGACCTCGCCGCCGAAGTCGGCGTGCCCGGGGGTGTCGACGATGTTGATGTGATAGACATCGCCATCTGGTGCCTGCCAGCGGATCGCCGTGTTCTTCGCCAGAATGGTGATGCCACGTTCCTTCTCCTGGTCGTTGGAGTCCATGATGCGCTCCTGCCCCTCGGCCTTGCGGTCCAGGGTGCCGGACTGACTCAGAAGTTTGTCGACCAGGGTGGTCTTGCCGTGGTCGACGTGAGCGATGATGGCTATGTTGCGAAGTTTCTCGATCACGACGGGATCCTGCAGGGAAATAGGTGGCGCATTATAGTGGCTACGCCCCCATGGCTGCCACCTCAATCCCGCAGAGTCAGTTTGCCGAGCAGGTAATCGAACAGTCGTCCGGGGCTCTGGGCAATGGGCTGGCTGATGGGAATGCGCGGCAAGGCGAGTGGGTCGTGGTGATGAGGCAGCCAGCCTCCGCCGCCCGCCAGGGCGGAGGGCACGCCGCACTGCTTGACGATATGCCGGACCCTGGGCGAGGGGTGTTCATCGGGATAGGCGAAGAGCGGCAGGGGGTCGCGGCACAGGCACCGCAGTTCCTGCAGGGAGCGACGTACCTGCCAGCGGATGCGCTCGTCGCTTTGTGTCTCGAAGGCCCCGAAGGTCACGCCTCGGGCGCCAAAGCGGATCAACCCGCCGTTTTCCAGGCGCCGTACGCTGAAGGGGTCGATTCCCTGAGGTGGCTGGTCGAGCAGGCGATGCAGGTGATCGGCGATCTCGTTGAGCTGTCGTGGGTCGGTATCGGCCAGTCGGCCGAAATAGGTGAGCAGGGCTCGACTGTAGGCGTGCCCGGGATGGGTCGGAGGCATCGGCGGCAAGGGCAGGCCGGCATCGCCGAGGGTGTCGCGGATGGTTGCCACCGATTGGCGCTGCCAGAGCCCTTCGCCGATGACCTCCCGCCAGGCGCCGCTGGGCCGGCCCAGCCATCCGGTAGTGACGAAGATGCTTGCCGGGATGGCGTAGTGTTCGAGCAGCGGTGCCGCGATGTCGGCGTTGTCCCGCCAGCCGTCATCGAAGGTGAGGGCGACCCTGGCCTGGGGAGCAAGATGGGGCGCAATGGCCGTGGGCAGGCAGACCAGGCCGGCCATGTCGTTCAGGCTGATCAGCAGGCGTTCGAAGCTCTCGGGCCCCAGGCACCAGGGGGCGCGATGAGGGAGTCGCGCCTCGGCCTCGCTGGGCAGCACACGATGCAATACCAGGATCGCAGTGCGCCCCGGCAGAGGGTCCACCAGGCTGCGTCGCCAATGGCCACGCAGGCGTTGTACCAGTTCCTGAGCGAGGTCCAGGGCACTCATGGCGTCACCCCGCCGCTCTGTTTCCTTCGGGGGCCTGATTCAGGACCCGGGCATGGCAGGCGCTGAGACGTGCCAAAAGATCGCTTTCGCTGCCATATTCGCGGTCGGCATCGAAGCCGCCGACGCGTTCGAACCAGTTGCGCTTGATGCTCAGCGCCATGGTGTCGGTACTGGAATGGAAGATGCGTGCCAGCCACCCGGGTTTCAGGGCACTGAGCATGGTCAGGGCGACGGCATCCCAGCGCCGTTCGTACATGGCTCGTTCCGCCCAGGCGAGCCAGCCCGCCGGGAGTTCCACGAAGGAGTCGATGAACACCAGCGTGTTGGCCTGGGTACGATTGGCGCAGGCGTTGTAGCGTTGCCCTCGGGTGCCGCCGGAACGTTCCAGCAGCTGGGCATTATGCCGCTCGGCCAGGGTGACGATGCGCGCTCGGGCCTTGTCGACGATCACCACGATATCGACCGGACCACTGATAGTGTTGCCAGCATGAGCGACGGCTTCCAGGCATCTGTCGAGTCGCGAGTAGCCACGCTGGGAATCGATGATGATGCAGAAATGGTTCATTGTCAGGGCGACCCAACTCTTTTGAATGGCTGGCTGTCGTGACACCAGCCTGGGGCCAGCATGAGTCATGAAATCCAGCGAAGCTTTCATGCGATCACATGTGCTCTTAGTCTCGGACAGTGCCATTGTATTGTAAATAAAGAGTAGCTGTTAGTTTCAAAGCGTATCAATGCATGGGGCGGCTGATTTTCCGTGGGGCCGGCGCATGGTTTTTCCAGCTGTCGGCGGTTGAGCCGATTCATCATTGCTAAATAAGCAGCATTCACGGAGCGGAGCCGGTGGGAGGCCAGTCGACATGCACGCTATTGGTGCAAGACGGCTGCAGGGCGATCCATGCTGGTGCGTATTGCCCGGTCCGGCCCTGGGCCAGTGCCCTCTCGAGGCGTATCTTGCCTCGTCTTTTTTCCGTCGGAGAGATTTTTTATTTTTTTAATCAGATTCTTATATTGTCCTCGAAATTCTTTTGCACGAATCTGGCGCACCTTTTGCTAACAATTCATGTAGGAAGGCAGGCCATGGGCAATGATGGCCCGGCATGCTACAACGATGCCCGCACGCCAACTTTTTTGATTCGGGCCTAAACGCTCAGCTAGTGGAGAAAACCATGTCAGAGAAGACTCTCGCCCTGATGGAAGAGCACGACGTCCGCTGGATCGATCTGCGCTTCACCGATACCCGGGGTAAAGAGCAGCACGTCACGATTCCCGCCAGCGCCGTCGACGAGGAATTCTTCGAGAACGGTCAGATGTTCGATGGCTCCTCCATCTCCGGCTGGAAGGGCATCAACGAGTCCGACATGATCCTGCGTCCGGAAGACGGCACGGGATTCCTTGATCCGTTCACCGAGGATCCGACCCTGGTACTGCGCTGCGACATCATCGAGCCGGCCACCATGCAGGGCTACGAGCGCGACCCGCGTTCCATCGCCAAGCGCGCCGAGGCTTACCTGGCCAGCACGGGGCTCGGCGACACCGCCTTCTTCGGGCCGGAACCGGAGTTCTTCATCTTCGACGAGGTGCATTGGAAGAGCGATATCCAGGGCGCCATGTACCGCATCTCCTCCGAGGAAGGGGCCTGGTCCACCGACGCCGTCAATGTCGAAGGCGGCAACCTGGGGCATCGGCCGCGCGTCAAGGGAGGCTACTTCCCGGTGCCGCCGGTGGACTCCTTCCACGATATCCGCAGTGCCATGTGCAACACCCTGGAGGCGATCGGCCAGGCCGTCGAGGTGCATCACCACGAGGTGGCCAACGCGGGCCAGAACGAGATCGGCGTGAAGTTCAACACGCTGGTCAAGAAGGCCGACGAAGTCCAGGAGATGAAGTACGTCATTCACAACGTGGCCCATGCCTACGGCAAGACCGCGACCTTCATGCCCAAGCCCCTGGTGGGCGACAACGGCTCCGGCATGCATGTCCACCAGTCCTTCTGGAAGGATGGCGAGAACATGTTCGCCGGTGACGAGTACTCCGGGCTGTCGGAGACCGCGCTGTACTATATCGGCGGCATCATCAAGCACGCCCGGGCCCTGAACGCCTTCACCAACCCGGCGACCAATTCCTACAAGCGACTGGTGCCCGGCTTCGAGGCCCCCGTGATGCTTGCCTATTCGGCCCGCAATCGCAGTGCCTCGATTCGCATTCCCTATACTGCCAGCCCCAAGGGAAAGCGCGTGGAAACCCGTTTCCCGGACCCGACGGCCAACCCTTACCTGGCTTTCGCGGCGCTCTTGATGGCGGGCATCGACGGCATCAAGAACAAGCTCCACCCCGGGGATGCGATGGACAAGAACCTCTACGATCTGCCGCCGGAAGAGGGCAAGGCGGTGCCCACCGTGGCCAACAGCCTGGAGCAGGCCCTGGAGGCACTGGATCAGGACCGGGCCTTCTTGACCGAAGGCGGGGTGTTCACCGATGACATGATCGATGCCTACATCGAGCTGATCGGCGAGGATGTGGAGCGTCTGCGCATGGCCACGCACCCCATCGAGTTCGACATGTACTACAGCTGCTAGTCCGGCGGCCGATATAAGGCAAGAGAAGGGACTCCTCAGGGGTCCCTTTTGCGTTACATTGAGATACATTGTTGGCGATAGTTACCGCCAATGCCGCTGAGGAAACGATCATGATGCGTTGTCTGTTAGTGATGCTGCTGGGCATCGGCCTGCCTCTGGCCAGCATCGAGGCGGCCACCGTCTATCGCACCACCGATGCCCAGGGCAACGTCGTCTTCACCGACAAGCCCATCGAGGGCGGCCAGCGGATCGAGTTGCAGTCCCTCACGGTAATTCCCTCGGCGGAACCGGCATCGTCCTCCGACGCCGCCGAGCCACGCAAGAAGGCTTCATCGACCTCGTCCTCTTCTTCCTCGAGGCGTGTCGGGGGGCCGTTCATGCCCTATTCCACCTTCAGGATCGCCTCGCCTGAGGACGGTTACACGCTGCAGACCGGGTACGCTGGCGACATCGCCGTCGATATCGGCGTCGAACCGGCCCTGCGCAAGGATCACCGTATTCGACTGCTGGTGGATGGCGAGGTCAGCCAGTCGGCGATGCACACCCAGGCCTTCCTGCTCAATGGCCTGAACCGGGGCGAGCACACCCTTCGCGCCGAGCTGCTCGATGCCCAGGGGCGCGTTCGTCATCGCAGCGAGCCGGTGACACTGTACGTGCACCGCGCCAGCGTCAATCTGCCCTCCAATCCCAACAACCCGGCCGGGCGCCCACCCGGCAAGACCGGGAATTGAATTCATCATCACGCGAAGTGTGGGTCGCCGTTGCGCGGGTGATGACCATGTCGACATTCTCCTCGATGCGCCATAATGGTGCACGATGATCCTCGTGGGTGGTTGCCGCGAGGCCATTCCCGGTGCGAACCAGGCTGGTGCGCTTCTTGCATCATCAATAGGCAAGAACCTCTGCCGATGAGAACGAACCATGTACCAACGGCTCTTGGAGCATTTGACGACTGCCGTCATGACGCTGGATGGCGCGCTGCAGGTCGGCTGGATGAACCCTGCCGCCGAGGCGCTGCTCGAGGTGAGCCTAGGCCGTGTGCGGGGCACGCGCCTCGAGAGCCTCGAGGGCGAGAACGGCGAAGTGGCCGAGGTGCTGGCCAAGGCGCTCGGTACCTTTCACCCCTTTACCCAGCGTGAAGCAAAGCTGCCATTGGCCCATGGCGAGGCCATCACCGTCGACTTCACTGCCACTCCCCTGAGTGATGATGAATTGCTGCTGGAGATCGAGCCGCGCGACCGGCTGTTGCGCATCTCCCGGGAGGAGTCGCTGATTGCCCGCCAGAAGACCATCAAGGTGCTGTCCCGGGGGTTGGCCCACGAGATCAAGAACCCCCTCGGGGGCATCCGCGGGGCGGCGCAACTGCTCGAACGCGACCTGCCCGACCCGGCACTTGCCGAGTACACCCGGGTGATCGTCGAGGAAGTGGATCGCCTGTGCGATCTGGTCGATCGCATGCTCGGCCCCAACCAGCCCTGTCGGCACGAGCCGCTGAACATTCACAAGGTGCTGGAGCGGGTACGCACGCTGCTGCTCGCCGAGCATCCGCGCATCGATTATGTCCGCGACTATGATCCCAGCCTGCCGGAACTGGTCGGGGATGAACCCCAGCTGATCCAGGCCGTGCTCAATGTGGCGCGTAACGCCGTGCAGGCGATGGAAGGCAGCGATACCCCGTCGCCGCGACTGGTGCTGCGCACCCGGGCACGTCGTCAGTTCACCCTGGGCAGCGAGCGGCATCGCCTGGTCTGCGAAATCATCGTCGCCGACAACGGCCCCGGCATTCCCGAGCGGCTTCGCGAGACCCTGTTCTACCCCATGGTCTCGGGGCGTGCCGAGGGCAGCGGACTGGGGCTGGCCATTGCCCAATCCATCCTGCAACAGCATCAGGGACTGATAGAGAGCGAATCCGAACCCGGTCATACCGAGTTCCGCCTGCTGATTCCCCTGGAGTCCTGTTCTCCCCCTTCATCGGAGGCTACCGCCCTCCCGCCCTCGGAGGCCTCATGACCGAAACTGCCCGTGTCGTCATCGTCGACGACGACCACGCCATTCGCTGGGTGCTGGAGCGTGCCCTCGTCCAGCCGGATATCGAGATCCAGAGCTTCGAGCGTGCCGATCACGCGCTGGAGACGCTATTGAACCATCCCCCGGATGTGCTGTTGACCGACATTCGCATGCCGGGGCTCGATGGCCTCGACCTGATGGCCCGGATTCGGGAAGCCCATCCCGACCTGCCGGTGATCGTGATGACCGCGCATTCCGACCTGGACAGTGCGGTGGCCTCCTATCAGGGCGGCGCCTTCGAGTACCTGCCCAAGCCCTTCGATGTCGACGAGGCGCTGGCCCTGGTGCGACGGGCCATCGCCCACGCGCGGGAGCGCCGGGCCCCGGCCGCCATGCCCGACCGGCTGGCGGCAGACATCATCGGCGAGGCGCCGGCCATGCAGGAGGTGTTTCGGGCCATCGGGCGCCTGTCCCATTCGCATATCACCGTGCTCATCAATGGCGAGTCGGGCACCGGCAAGGAGCGGGTGGCCCAGGCGCTGCATCAGCACAGTCCACGCAAGGCGCAGCCCTTCGTGGCGCTGAACATGGCGGCGATTCCCAAGGACCTGATGGAATCCGAACTCTTCGGCCACGAGAAGGGGGCCTTCACCGGGGCCAATGCCCAGCGTCGCGGGCGCTTCGAGCAGGCCGACGGCGGTACGCTGTTTCTCGACGAGATCGGTGACATGCCGCCGGACACCCAGACGCGCCTGCTGCGGGTGCTGGCCGATGGCGAGTTCTATCGCGTCGGCGGGCATAGCCCGGTCAGGGTCGATGTGCGCATCATCGCCGCCACCCATCAGGACCTCGAGCGACTGGTGGCCGAGGGGCGCTTTCGCGAAGACCTGTTCCATCGTCTCAACGTGATCCGCATCCACCTGCCCCGCCTGGCCGAGCGCAGCGAGGATATCCCCCGTCTGGCCCAGCATTTCCTCGCCGAGGCCGCCCGGGAACTCGCCACCGAGGCCAAGGTGCTGACGCCGGCGGCACAGCAGCACCTGACGCGACTGCCCTGGCCGGGGAACGTGCGCCAACTGGAAAATACCTGCCGCTGGCTGACGGTGATGGCCTCGGGGCGGGAAATCCTCGTCGACGATCTGCCGCCGGAGCTGCGCGATGTCGAGACCCAGGACAACCCCGTCGGCGATTGGCACCGCGCCTTCCGCGACTGGGCCGATCGTGCCTTGAGCGCCGGGCATACCCACCTGCTCGAGGAGGCCGTGCCGGAGTTCGAGCGTATTCTCATCGAAACCGCATTGAAGCATACGGGAGGACGCAAGGGGGACGCCGCCGAACTGCTGGGCTGGGGGCGCAATACATTGACGCGCAAGCTGAAAGTGCTGCTTCCGGAACTGGCGGAGGAGTAGGCCGGGCGCGCCGACCGCAAGGCCGAAGTTTGTGTGCCTACGGGCCTTGAAATCGGTGCCGGTGTACCTATTTCCCAGATAGGGCGACCCCGCAAAGTGGTTTCAGGGATCGCCGAATGGCGTCTGGTCAATGATGACATGCTTAGGAGGTGATCGATCATGTTCGGGGATTTCTGGCGTACCAACGTACCCAAGTCGTCGGATTTCGATTGGTTCCAGCAAGTGCTGGATGAGATGTTCCCCAGCGCGGCATCGGATATTCGCTCGGTCCCCCGTGGGGCCTTCCCGATGATCAACATGGGACGCACGGACGACGCGATACTGGTCTACGTGTTCGCTCCGGGCCTCAAGGCGGAGCAGCTCGAGCTGAGTGTCCAGGACAACGTGCTGACCTTGTCCGGTACCCGCGAGCCGGCAGCTGCCGAGAACGGGCGACCGCAGCGCGCCTATTACCGCCGGGAGCGTTTCGGCGGCGAGTTCTCGCGGACCATCGCGCTGCCAGACGGCGTGGATACCGAACGTGCCGAGGCACGGGCCGCCCATGGCGTCGTGGAGATCCGCCTGCCCAAGCGGGAGGAAATGAAACCGAGGCGGGTCGAGATCAAGGCTGCCTGAGTGCCTGGGAACAGGCGAGACTGACTTGAGATCCAGAGGGGGTGTTGCGTTATGAACGATATTGCCAAGCAGCAGGACACTCGCGACGTGTCCACATCCCAGGAGCAGAAGCAGAAGCGTGCCTTGCTTCCGCCGGTCGATATCTTCGAAGAGGATGAGGCCCTGCATGTGATCGCCGACATGCCGGGGGTCACGCGCGAAACGCTGCATATCGAAGTGGATCAGAACGTACTTAGCATCGAAGGCGACATTCAGCTCGCCATGCCGGAAGGCATCTCCGCCTCCTATGCGGAGATTCAGGGAGATCGCTTCGCGCGTCGCTTCACGCTGAGCCAGGAGATCGACACCGATGCGATACGGGCGCAACTCACCGATGGCGTCCTGACGCTGACCCTGCCCAAGCGCGAGACCCATCGTCGCCGGCGTATCGAGGTCAAGGCAGCTTGATGCGTCCGCAAGTGCGCAGCCTCCCGGTTCGGGAGGCTTTTTTTTGCGACCATCGCAGGTTGACGACCATCGTTCTTTTTAGTCAACGCACCTAGGGTGGAAAGCCCCGTCACTTATCTTCAAGATGGTGGCGTATTGTCAGACGATTGCGGGAAGCAAAGTTCACGCCATTAAGGAGGAGTCACGAACGATGACCGATATTGCCAAGTTGCTGGGCGACGAAGCCGACGGCCTGCTCAACCATACCTGCCGCGGGTTTGCGAAAGAGGACCTCTACCTGCCCGGCCCCGATTTCGTCGACCGGGTGATGGCGGACAGCGATCGCAATCCGCACGTGCTGCGCAACATGCAGACCCTGTTCAACCATGGACGGCTGGCGGGCACCGGCTATCTGGGGCTGCTGCCGGTGGACCAGGGCATCGAACACTCCGCCGGCGCCTCCTTCGCCCCCAATCCGATGTACTTCGACCCCAAGAACATCGTCGAGCTGGCCATCGAAGGGGGATGTAACGCCGTCGCCTCGACCCTCGGGGTGCTCTCCTCCGTGGCGCGGCGTTATGCCCACAAGATCCCGATGATGCTCAAGCTCAACCACAACGAGACCCTGACCTATCCGGCGATCTACGACCAGACCCTGTTCGCCCAGGTCGAGCAGGCCCACAACATGGGCTGTATCGCGGTCGGCGCGACCATCTACTACGGTTCGCCGGAGAGCCGCCGCCAGATCATGGAGATCAGCGAGGCCTTCGAACGCGCCCACGAGCTGGGCATGGTGACGGTGCTGTGGTCCTACCTGCGCAATCCCGAGTTCAAGAAGGACGGCACCGACTACCACGTCGCCTCGGATCTCACCGGCCAGGCCATTCACCTGGCGGCGACCATCAAGGCGGACATCGTCAAGCAGAAGTTGCCGGAGAACAACGGCGGCTACAAGGCGGTCGGCTTCGGCCACACCCACGACAAGGTCTACGATGAGCTGACCTCGGATCATCCCATCGACCTGGCCCGCTATCAGGTGGCCAACTGCTACATGGGGCGTGCCGGGCTGATCAACTCCGGCGGCGGCTCCAAGGGCCATTCCGATCTCGGCGAGGCGGTGCGCACCGCGGTGATCAACAAGCGTGCCGGCGGCATGGGCCTGATCTCCGGGCGCAAGGCGTTCCAGAAGCCGATGAAGGAGGGCGTCGAACTGCTCAACGCCATTCAGGATGTATACCTGTCCAAGGACGTGACGATAGCGTAACAACTCCTGATTGGGCTGATAAACGAAACGGGCCCGGTTGCGACCGGGCCCGTTCTTTTTGGGCTCTTCGACGTTTCATGTGGATTGGGTCTGATCCCTCGCCCGATAAATCGGGCTCCTACAAAACCCTTTTATACCAACCCCCTGTAGGAGCTCGCTTCAGCGAGCGATAGGCGCGTCGAGTTCCATGCCAAGCGTCGAATAACCCTTTTTTTGCTGTCACTCAAGTCATCAGGCGGTTGCGGTTTCCTCCAGCAGCTGCTCGACCTGCTCGACGACGTTCTCCACGGTGAAGCCGTAGTACTTGAACAGGTCCGCCGCCGGCGCGGATTCGCCGAAGCTGTGCATGGCGATGATGCGCCCGTTGAGGCCCACGTACTTGTACCAGTAGGCATAATGGCTCGCCTCGATGGCCACCCGCGGGGTGTTCGAGGGCGGCAGCACCGACTCGCGGTAGCTGGCAGGCTGGGCGTCGAAGGTGTCGGTCGAGGGCAGCGAGACCACACGCACCGCCTTGCCCTTGGCCTCCAGGGCGCCGGCGGCCTCCATGGCCAGGCCGACCTCGGAGCCGGTGGCGATCAGGATCACCTCGGCGGGGTCGTCGCTGTCCTTGAGCACGTAGCCGCCCCGGCGGATTTCGGCCAGCTGCTGCTGGTCGCGCTGCTGGTGAGGCAGGTTCTGGCGAGACAGCACCAGGGCGGTGGGCGCGCCGCGGCGCTTGATCGCGCTGCGCCAGGCCACGGCGGTCTCCACGGCATCCGCCGGGCGCCAGGTCGACAGGTTGGGGGTCGAGCGCAGGGCGCCCATCTGCTCGATCGGCTGGTGGGTCGGGCCATCCTCGCCGAGGCCGATGGAGTCGTGGGTGAACACGTAGATGGCCTGCTGGTTCATTAGCGCCGCCAGGCGCACGGCGTTGTGCATGTATTCCATGAAGGTCAGGAAGGTGGCGCCGTAGGGAATGAAGCCGCCGTGGGCGCCGATGCCGTTCATGATCGCCCCCATGGCGAATTCGCGGACACCGTAATGCAGGTAGTTGCCGCCGTGGTGGTCACGGTTGATGGCCCGGGCATCCTTCCAGAAGGTCAGGTTGGAGGGGGCCAGGTCGGCGCTGCCGCCGAACAGCTCGGGCAATTGCGGGCCGAGGGCGTTCAGGCATGCCAGGGAAGCCTTGCGGCTGGCGATGCTTTCGCCGCGCTCCTGGGCGTCCTCGATCAGCTTCTCGCTGTTCAGGGTCGTGGGCAGATCGCCCTTGAGTCGCCGCTTGAGTTCCTTGGCGAGTTCCGGGTGCGCCTGTTCGTAGCGTTCGAGGCGCTCGTTCCAGTCCTGCTCCGCTTGCTGGCCTCGGGCGGTGGCGTCCCAGCCCTTGTAGATCTCTTCGGGAACATGGAAGGGGGCGTGCTTCCAGCCCAGTTGTTCGCGTGCCGCCTCGATCTCGTGTTCGCCGAGGGGCGAGCCGTGGCACTCCTCGGTGCCCTGCTTGTTGGGGGCGCCGAAGCCGATGACAGTCTTGCAGATGATCAGGCTGGGGCGCTCGCCGTGGTTGCGGGCCAGTTCGATGGCGGCCCTGATCTCCTCGGGGTTGTGGCCATCCACGTTGGGTACCACGTGCCAGCCGTAGGCCTCGAAGCGCTTGGCGGTGTCGTCGGTGAACCAGCCCTCCACCTCGCCATCGATGGAGATGCCGTTGTCGTCGTAGAAGGCGGTGAGCTTGCCCAGGCCCTGGGTGCCGGCCAGGGAACAGGCCTCGTGGGAGATGCCTTCCATCAGGCAACCATCGCCCAGGAAGACGTAGGTGTGATGATCGATGATGTCATGGCCGGGCTGGTTGAACTGGGCTGCCAGGGTGCGTTCGGCGATGGCCATGCCCACGGCGTTGGCCAGCCCCTGGCCCAGCGGGCCGGTGGTGGTCTCGACCCCGGGGGTGTAGCCCAGTTCCGGGTGTCCGGGGGTCTTGGAATGCAGCTGGCGGAAATTCTGCAGATCCTCGAGGGTCAGTTCGTAACCGGTCAGGTGCAGCAGCGAATAGAGCAGCATGGACCCGTGGCCATTGGAGAGCACGAAACGGTCGCGATCGGCCCAGTGCGGGTTGGCCGGGTTGTGCTTGAGGTAGTCGTTCCACAGTACCTCGGCGATGTCGGCCATGCCCATGGGGGCGCCGGGGTGGCCGGACTTGGCCTTCTGAACGGCATCCATGGACAAGGCACGGATGGCATTGGCCAACTCGAAACGGGACGGCATCGTAGAGCTCCTCGCCTGCGGCGGATGAGAGGGCGGTGATCGAGCGCCTCGTGCGGTCGTCACCGCCGCCATGCGGTGTGTTGCCGACGCGTGGCCGGCAGGAAGAATCCGGCGTTTATTGTCGCCGAGTTGCCCACATCCATCAAATGCAAGACGCCCCCTGTCTGGCCTGGAGCCCGGAAGGGGCTGTCGCTAGGCAGTCGCAGGGCGAGCGTGTAGACTTTTGACACCCGGGCCCATCGCGGTTCATTTCTACCCCGCCCTGCAAAGGGGGCGCCAAGGAGGGTCGAAGAGGCCATGAGCGAATATTCCCTGTTTACTTCTGAATCCGTATCCGAGGGACATCCCGACAAGATCGCCGACCAGATCTCCGACGCGGTACTCGATGCGATCATCGCCCGGGACAAGCAGGCACGCGTGGCCTGCGAGACCCTGGTCAAGACCGGGGTGGCGATCGTGGCCGGCGAAATCAGCACCAGTGCCTGGGTCGACCTCGAGGAACTGGTACGCGAGGTGATCCTCAACATCGGCTACGACTCCTCGGATGTCGGTTTCGATGGCGAAACCTGCGGCGTGCTCAACCTGATCGGCAAGCAGAGCGTGGATATCGCGCAGGGCGTCGATCGCAGCAAGCCCGAGGATCAGGGGGCCGGCGATCAGGGGCTGATGTTCGGTTATGCGACCAACGAGACCGACTCCTACATGCCCGCCCCGATCCACTATGCCCACCGGCTGGTCGAGCGCCAGGCGGAGCTGCGCAAGAGCGGCATGCTGCCGTGGTTGCGCCCCGACGCCAAGAGCCAGGTGACCTTTCGTTATGGCGACGACGGCAAGCCCCAGGCGGTGGAAGCCGTGGTGCTCTCCACCCAGCACGATCCGGAGATCGCCCAGGAGGACCTGCGCAAGATGGTCAAGCGCGAGATCATCGAGCAGGTGCTGCCGGCCGAGTGGCTGACCGACAAGACCCAGTTTCACATCAACCCCACCGGCAAGTTCGTGATCGGCGGCCCGGTGGGCGACTGCGGGCTGACCGGCCGCAAGATCATCGTCGATACCTATGGCGGCATGGCGCGCCATGGAGGCGGCGCGTTTTCCGGCAAGGACCCCTCCAAGGTCGACCGCAGCGCCGCCTATGCGGGGCGCTATGTGGCCAAGAACCTGGTCGCCGCCGGGCTGGCCGAGCGCTGCGAGATTCAGGTCTCCTACGCCATCGGTGTGTCCGAGCCGACCTCGGTGGCGATCAATACCTTCGGTACCGGCAAGATCAGCGACACCAAGATCGCCGAACTGGTTCGCGAGCATTTCGATCTGCGCCCCTATGCCATCTCCCGCATGCTGGACCTGCAGCATCCCATGTATCGCCTTACCGCGGCCTATGGCCATTTCGGCCGCGAGCCCTTCGAGCACAGCTACAGCTGGCAGGACGTGCATGGCGAAACCCAGACCGAGACCTTCACGGCCTTTCCCTGGGAAAAGCTCGACAAGGTCGAGGCCCTGCGCACCGCCGTCGATTCATGAGCTGAACGCTTCGCCACGATCGCCCGCCGGAAGCCGCCTCGACGCGGCTTCCGGCGTTTGTGCGCTTGCACCGCGACTGTCCAGTCGCCCGTCCCGGGCCCTTTGTGGCAAAAAAATGCACTTTGGGGTGGCTTTCTGGACACCCCCGCGCCTTTGGGTCCATAGTCACTGGCGGAGGCGTTCCATCAATGGATATGAGGATGCGAATCATGGAAAAACGCAAGATCATGCTGCTCGCCGCGCTCACCCTTTCCGGCGCGATGCTCGTCGGTTGCGGCGATGATGAGGCCGAGAACGAATCCACCACCGAATCCGCCACCAACCAGTCCGAGCCCGCCTCCAACGGCGGCTCTTCCGATGCGGGGTCGTCGAACGGTGCCTCCGCGGACTCCACGGGAGGCAACGGCATGTCCTCAGGCAGCGGCGAATCGGATGACATGTCGGGGTCGGACGACATGTCCGGGTCGGGCAGCGGCTCACCGGACGACGATCCGTCCCAGGATGGCTCCATGTCCGAGGACGAGGACATGACGACGCAGCAGAACGACCAGTCCCAGCCCTCTGGCCAGGACAACCAGAGCCAGCCCGAGGCCAGTGCCGAGGATACCCCGGAGGAAAGCACGAACTAGGAAGCCCGGGGCGCTTCAGCTGTTCCGACGAATGCCGATGTTCAAAAATGCCGATGTCCAGAAAAAGGGGTGGCTATCGAAAGCCGCCCCTTTTTTCTCGTCGACTTTCTCATCGAGACCTCGATGTTCGGCAAGCCGAGATTGAAAAAGAAGACGTAGTATAGTGAACTTGCCCGGCGCCAATACCAGATTGGCGTCCTGTTGCTGCTGTCCGAGGGGCGCTGCAGTGCATGACGAAATTCATGCGCGAGGCTCGGGCAGGGTGTCGCAAACGCAACGGCGCCCATTCCCCGGAATGGAGTAAGACGATGACAGCCATGGCCAACCCCGGCGCTGCCACGCAAGACTACAAGGTCGCCGATATTTCCCTGGCCGATTGGGGCCGCCGCGAGATTCGCATCGCCGAGACCGAGATGCCGGCGCTGATGAAGATTCGCGCCAAGTACCGTGACCAGCAACCGCTCGCCGGTGCGCGCATCGCCGGTTGCATTCACATGACCATCCAGACCGCGGTATTGATCGAGACCTTGATCGAGCTGGGGGCCTCGGTACGCTGGTCCTCCTGCAATATCTTCTCGACCCAGGATCAGGCCGCCGCGGCGATCGCCGCTGCCGACATTCCGGTATTCGCCTGGAAGGGCGAGACCGAGGAGGAGTTCTGGTGGTGCATCGAGCAGACCGTCGAGGGCCCCGACGGCTGGACACCCAACATGGTGCTCGACGACGGTGGCGACCTGACTGCACTGTTGCATGACAAGCGCCCGGAGCTTCTGGAGAACATCCATGGCATCTCCGAGGAGACCACCACCGGCGTCCACCGCCTGCAGGAGATGCTGCGCGACAGCACACTCAGGGTGCCGGCGATCAATGTCAACGACGCGGTCACCAAGTCCAAGAACGACAACAAGTACGGCTGCCGTCACAGCTTGAACGATGCCATCAAGCGCGGTCTCGACCACCTGCTCGCCGGCAAGCAGGCCCTGGTGGTCGGCTATGGCGACGTGGGCAAGGGCTCTGCGGCGTCCTTGCGCCAGGAAGGCATGATCGTCAAGGTCACCGAAATCGACCCGATCTGTGCCATGCAGGCCTGCATGGACGGTTTCGAAGTGGTCTCGCCTTACCTCGGCGGCAGCAACCAGGGCGTCGACAGCATCGACCACGACCTGCTGGGCAGGATCGACCTGGTCGTGACCTGCACCGGCAACGTCAATGCCTGCGACGCCCCCATGCTCAGGGCGCTCAAGAAGGGCGCGGTGGTGTGCAACATCGGCCACTTCGACAGCGAGATCGATACCGCCTACATGCGCCGCCAGTGGCACTGGGAGGAGGTCAAGCCCCAGGTCCACAAGATCTACCGCGACAGCGATCCCGGCGACTTCGACCCGGCCAGCGACGACTACCTGATCCTGCTCTCCGAGGGGCGTCTGGTAAATCTGGGCAATGCCACGGGGCATCCGTCCCGGATCATGGACGGCTCCTTCGCCAATCAGGTGCTGGCGCAGATCCATCTCTACGAGCGGCGCTTCGCGGATCTTGCCGACGGCGACAAGGCCGGCGGGCTCTCCGTGACCGTGTTGCCCAAGCACCTCGACGAGGAGGTGGCGCGCTACATGGTCGAAGGCTTCGGCGGGGTGATCACCCGCTTGACCGAGGAGCAGGCCAGGTATACCGGCATGGCGGTGGAAGGGCCGTTCAAGCCCGACGAATACCGCTATTGAGTCAATCGCTGATTCAGCGCTGCAACGCCGCCTTCGGGCGGCGTTCTTGCGTGCTACCCTAGGGTCTTGCAGGGTCACGACCGGTTCAAGAACAACCACGGCACAAGGAAGGCCTGCCATGCTCGACCTCATCGCGATCATCGTCACGCTGACGGCGATTCTTGCCTGGTTCAACCAGCAGTTCATCCGCTTGCCTACCACCATCGGGGTCATGGCCATTGCCCTGGCGCTCTCCTGGGGCATGCATGGCCTGGCCTGGCTGGGTTTCTCGGGCATCGAGGATCGCGCCGAGAGCTGGCTGGCGCGCATCGATTTCAACGAGCTGCTGATGGAGGGCATGCTCTCCCTGCTGCTGTTCGCCGGTGCCCTGCATATCGACCTGGACCGGCTCAGGCGCTACCGCTGGTCGATCGGTTTCCTGGCCACCCTGGGGGTGGTGATCTCGACCCTGGCCATCGGTTCCGCCGCCTATTTCCTGCTCGGTTTCTTCGGCTTTTCGGTGCCCTGGATGTACTGCCTGGTGTTCGGGGCGCTGATCTCGCCCACCGACCCCATCGCCGTGCTGGGCATCCTGCGCAAGGCCAATGCCCCGGTGGATCTCGAACTGCGCATCGTCGGCGAATCCCTGTTCAACGACGGCGTGGCCGTGGTGGTCTTCACCGTCCTGCTCGGGGCCGCCACCGGTAGCGAGGCCCTGACTGTCGCCCACGTCGGCAAGCTGTTCCTGCTCGAGGCCGGTGGCGGTGTCGCGCTGGGGTTGATCGTGGGCGGCTTGGCCTATGTGCTGATGCGCAGCATCGACGAGTACCGTATCGAAGTGCTCATCTCCCTGGCCGTGGTGCTGGGCGGCTATGCCCTGGCGCTGCAGTTGCATGTCTCGGGGCCCATTGCCATGGTCGTGGCGGGTCTCCTGATCGGCAACAAGGCCCGTCAAAGTGCCATGTCGGCGACCACCCGAGAACAGCTCGATGCCTTCTGGGAACTCATCGACGAGATCCTCAACACCTTGCTGTTCGTGCTCATCGGTCTGGAAGTATTGCTGATCCCCTTCGAGACGGGTCACCTGTGGGTTGGCGCGGGGCTGATCGTGGTGCTGTTGGTGGTACGTTTCGCGACCATCGGCGTGCCGGTGATGCTCCTGCGCGAACAGCTGGGTTTCCGTCGCGGTTCGGTGCGCATCCTGACCTGGGGCGGCCTGCGCGGTGGCATCTCCGTGGCTCTGGCCCTGGCCATTCCCAGTGGCGAGACTCGGGACGTGCTACTCACGGTGACCTATCTGATCGTGCTGTTCTCGATCCTGGTGCAGGGGCTGACCATCGGTCGTGTCGTCAGCTCGCTGCTGAACGAGTCAAAAAGGTGATAGCGCTGTAGACGTAGCGCTTTCGGCCTTTGTCGAGCGTTGAGCGTGTGCCGGATGTGTCACCGCCGGGATGTCCGGCTTTGGCGTAATATGTCAAAAACTGTAACGTGACATGACCGTGAAAACAGGCAGACTATTACTTCTGCTATTCCTGGTCGGAACCTGGCTAGGGGGCTGTAGCACGGTCGAGGTGGCTCGGGCGCCTTCCATGGCACTAACCCCCAACGCAGCCGAGACAACCTATCTAGGCACCTGGGCCAGCCAGTCGACCAAGAGGCATCAAGGGGTGAGCGGTGTGCAACTGCTCAGTGATGGCCCGCGGGCCTTCGCCCTGCGCGCCGCACTGGCGGAGCACGCCCAGCGGACCCTCGATGTCCAGACTTACATCCTCGAGAATGACCAAGCCGGACGCGCATTGCTCAAGCGCATGCTGCATGCTGCCGAGCGCGGTGTTCGCTTGCGACTGCTGTTGGACGATACCGCGAGCCTGGGTAAACAGCACCTGTTGGCTGCGTTCAATTCTCATCCCAATATCCAGGTGCGGGTTTTCAACCCGGTCACCGCAGGGCGCCATAGTGCGCCGCTTTATTATCTGGCACTCGCCACGGATTTCGATCGCAAGCATCGGCGTATGCACAACAAGCTGTGGGTTACCGACGGGTCGGTCGCCATCACCGGGGGGCGCAACCTGGCCAATCGCTACTTCGAGGTCGCCGAGGAGCTCAACTTCAACGATCTGGATGTGCTGGCGATCGGCCCGGTGGTGAATGCGCTCTCGGGTAGCTTCGACCGTTTCTGGAATCATCCCATGGCGGTGCCGCTGCACTATTTCGAGCAAGCCGGCACAAACGCCTGGCGCGAGCTTCTTGTCGAGCTTGGTCACGCTGCCAGGCAGGGTGATGCGCTCTTGTCACAACCGACGGCGTGGCGTTTGACCGGAGAGCCTGGTGAGGTATTGCTGGAGTCTTTGACCTGGGCGCCGACCGTTGCCCTGTGGGATTCCCCCGAGAAACTCGAAGCCGAGGGATATCCGGCGCTCGAGATGACGCTGTTTGATCGGTTACGCGATGCCTTCCATCAAGTGGAGCACCGCTTGCTGATCATCTCACCCTATATCGTGCCGACCCAGGCCAGCCTCGAGTATCTGCGCTCGCTACGCGGGCGGGGCGTCACGCCGACCATACTGACCAACGCCCTGGAAGCCACGGACCTGCCTGTATTGCACGGCCCCTATGCCTCCGAGCGCCCGACGTTGTTGGACAGCGGGGTACGGCTGTTCGAACTGCGGGCGAAGCCTTCAGGGCCGACCATTCAGCGTGCCAAAGGCGAGATAACGAGCTTGCATACCAAGGCCATCGCCTTTGACGCCGAGCGCATCTTCATCGGCTCCATGAATGCCGATCCTCGATCGGTATGGTGGAACAGCGAGGTCGGCCTGCTGATCGATAGTCCGGTGTTGGGTGAGCGGTTATGGGCGATCGCAAAACAGGGAACGGCCCCGACGCGTAGCTACGAAGTCGTTTTGACGGGCGATGGTGATCTGAGCTGGCGCACCGAAGTGGACGGGCGCCTGGTGACGCTGGAGGAAGAGCCTGGTAGCGTCTGGCGCCACTTCAAGGCCTGGATGCTCCGTCTGCTGGGGGTCGAGCATCTGCTGTAGGCAGAGGATTTCAGCTTATTTTCAGGCAGTGATAGCACACTGGCGATCATTTCATCGTCAGGAACCTGTGCCATGACTTCTTCTTCGGCCGATGCGACGCTGTCCCGACGTCAGTTGCTCAAGGTCGCCACCGCCCTGGGGCTATCGACCGCGGCCTTGGGACTGCGCCCTGCCTGGGCCAATCCCGACGGCATCAGTAACGTCTATCCCCACGGCGCCGTGCAGGGCCGTGACATCTCGCTTGCGGTGCGCCGCGAGTCGCTGCCCATCGCCGGTCGCCAAGGGCGCCCTATCACGCTCAACGGCACAAGCCCCGGGCCATTGATTCGCCTGCGCGAAGGCGATGATGCCTCCCTCAAGGTCGTTAATCTGCTCGACGAGGATACCTCCGTGCACTGGCACGGCCTGATCCTGCCGCCGGAAATGGATGGCGTGCCGGGTATCAGCTTCGCCGGCATCGCGCCGGGACAGGCCTTCACCGCGCGCTTTCCGGTCAATCAGAACGGCACCTACTGGTATCACAGCCACTCGGGGCTGCAGGAGCAACTTGGCCACGCGGGGCCGATGATCATTGACGCCGCGGAGCCTGAGCCCTTTTCCTACGATCGCGAGCATGTGCTGCTGTTGACCGACTGGACCTTCGAAGAGCCCACAGACGTTTTCCGCCATCTGAAGGTGGCAGAGGGCTACTACAACTACCAGGAGCGTACCATCGCCGACTTCTTTAATGACGTGGCGAAGAACGGCCTTGCCGATACCTTGGCGCAGCGCTCGATGTGGGAGCAGATGCGCATGAGTTCCCGAGACATCGCCGATGTTACCGGCAGCACCTACACCTATCTGATGAACGGTCACGCCCCACGAGACAACTGGACAGCCCTGTTCAACCCCGGCGAAAAACTGCGCCTGCGGATAATCAATGGCTCGGCGATGAGCTATTTCGATGTGCGCATCCCCGGCCTGAAGATGACCGTGGTGGCCGCCGACGGTCAGCCGGTGCAGCCGGTGCCGGTGGATGAGCTGCGTATTGCCGTGGCGGAAACCTATGACGTGCTCGTCGAGCCCGAGGTGAGCCGTGCCTATACGATCTTTGCGGAAGCCATGGATCGTAGCGGGTACGCCCGAGCTACTCTGGCGCCGCGATTGGGTATGGTGGCGCCCATTCCCGAGCGGCGCCGGATCGCCGACCGCGGCATGGAAGCCATGGCCGGACATGGCGGTATGGAGCACTCGAGCATGTCGGGGATGGACCACTCCAGCATGCAGGGCATGGATCACTCGAGCATGCAGGGCATGGATCACTCGAGCATGCAGGGCATGGATCACTCGAGCATGCAAGGCATGGATCACTCGAGCATGCAGAACACCACGACGGCAGGTGGCTTGTTGCCCGCCGGTACGGCGCAGCCTGGCTCGCGCTACGACCAGCCGGGCATCGGTATCGATCCGCAGGAACGTCATGTGCTCACCTACCGCGACCTCAAGGCCTACTCCCCCTGGCCTGACCGGCGCCCGCCGGGACGCGAGCTGGAACTGCAGTTGACCGGCAACATGGAGCGTTACATGTGGTCGTTTGATGGCAAGAAGTTCAGCGAGGTCGATGGCCCCATTCTCTTCAAGCATGGCGAGCGGCTGCGGCTGATCTTCTTCAATACCACCATGATGGAGCATCCCATTCACCTGCACGGCATGTGGATGGAGCTGGAAAACGGCGCCGGTGAGCTGATTCCGCGCAAGCATACCCTGAACGTCAAGCCTGGCGAGCGCGTATCCGCCCTGGTCAGTGCGGATGCACCGGGAAGCTGGGCGTTTCATTGTCATCTTCTTTATCACATGGATGCCGGCATGTTCCGGGTCGTCAGGGTTGCTTGAGGAGTTTTAGTCGATGCGGTTTATTGCAAAAGAATTAGCCGGTGCGAGTGTGCTGGCGATGATACTGACAGTGCCAGCCCAGGCCGATGACTACGACGCCCCTCCCGGCTGGGGCGCGCCGATGACCGAGCACTATTTTGGCACCTTCCTCGTCGATCGGCTGGAATACGACTGGACCGACGAGAATGAAGAGGCGGTGGTCTGGGATTTTCAGGGCTGGTACGGCGGCGATATTCAGCGTGTCTATATCAAGGGCGAGGGGGCGAATGTCCAGGGAGACGACGAAGATGCCGAGTTCGAGTCCCTCGATCTGCTCTATAGTCACTTGATCGCCGATTTCTGGGAGTTGCAGGGGGGTGTCGGTTATCAAGGTGGCATTGCCTCGAATGATCATCCCGAGCGCGGTTTTGCCGTGCTGAGCCTGTTCGGTCAGTTGCCCTACCGCTTTGAAGTCGATGCTTCTCTAAGGGTCAGCGACGAGGGCGATGTGTCCGCCGACCTGGAAGCCGAGTATGACCTGCGATTGACACAACGAATCTACCTTCAGCCACGCACCGAGATCACCGCCGCCGCCCAAGAGGTGCCCGAATTCGGAGTCGGTGAAGGACTCAATTCCGCGCGCTTAGGCCTGCGGCTTCGCTACGAAATTTCCCGTAAATTCGCCCCTTACATCGGCGGCTACTGGCAGAAGCAATACGGTGATACTGCCGACATGTCTCGAGAATTGGGTAACGAACCGGAGGGTACGGGTGTCGTCGCCGGCGTGAGAATGTGGTTCTAGAGACAGCTATGCAAATGACCCTCCAATCCATGAATATTTTGAGGTAATACCATGCGTCAACTGTTGTTAGCGATCACACTGGGATTGACTGCTACCGCCGCCTTGGCCGGTCCCGGCCATGATGGGGGTGAACAGGATATACCGGAATCAGAAATCGACCGGACCATCGAGGTGAAAGCGGGCGATCTGTGGTTCAAACCCGATGACCTTTCCATCGCGCCAGGTGAAACGGTGAAGTTCGTTATCGAGAACATCGGCCAAATTGAGCACGAATTCGTCATCGGGGCTGCCGATGAGCAGCAAGAGCATCGCGAGATGATGCAGGATATGGCATCCAGTGACGGTGGGCATCATGACATGTCAGCAGACCATCACAGCACGGGGGATAACGTCATGCCCGCCGTTACGGTGGCGAGTGGTGAAACCAAAACACTTGTCTGGACAGCGCCTGATACGGCAAACCATGATCTCATCTATGCCTGTAATATCCCGGGTCATTTCGAAGGCGGCATGCACGGCGAACTGAACGTGAAGGATTGAGATGAGGCTGCTGCTCGTCGAGGACGATGATCTACTGGCCGATAGCCTGTCGGAAGCCCTGGAAGACGAGGGCTATCGGGTGGACGTTGCCGGTCTGGTGCGCGAGGCGGATGCCTTGATGAACAGCGAGGACTACACCCTCGCGATACTCGACCTGGGACTACCGGATGGCTCGGGCCTCGAGCTGTTGAAACGTTGGCGGCGCAGTGGCCGCCATCTGCCCATCCTTGCCTTGACTGCCCGGGACAGCTGGGAGGACAAGGTGGCAGGCCTGCACGGTGGTGCGGATGACTACCTGACCAAGCCCTATCACGAGGCCGAGCTGCTGGCCAGGCTGCATGCCCTGCTGCGTCGGGGCAGCAACACCGTGGATACCACCCTGAACGTGAACGGCATCGCCCTGGATGAATCGACCAAGCAGGTGTGTGATAGCGATGGCGTCTGGCATGCCCTGACCGCGACCGAGTTCTGCCTGCTACGCTACATGATGCGTCACCCCGATCGCGTGCACTCCAAGGGGCAGCTGCTGGAACAGCTGTACACCCTGGAACAGGATGCCCCCGCGCCCAATCTGGTCGAGGTCTATATAGGTCGGTTACGCCGGCTGCTGGGCAAGCGTTTCATCCAGACACGACGTGGGCAAGGTTATGTCTTTCCTGCCCGTTGATCGCCGAAGCCTGCGCTTCAGCCTGTTGAGCCGATTGGGGCTGGTCGCTTTGCTCGTGGTCGGCGTGACCTGGCTGCTGCATGGCATCCTGCTGGGCGACCTGGCTCGGGAGTTTCTGGGCGACCGGTTGCGACAGGAGGCTCGTTACACCCTTGAGCGTCTAGAACGCCTGGGGGGGCCACCCGGTCAATGGCTCGAATCGGACTCCCTGGCCAGCGAGGTCTTCCATCATCTTTATGTGTTACGGGTCGGTGGTCGAATATCTTCGTCGCACCCGAATTGGCTCCTCCCCTTGGAGCCACATCTCGATGGCCCCGACGCTCGGCTGTTCGAGGTGCAATGGCAGGGGCGTCAGTTGCTCGTCTATCGAGATACCTTCGAGCTGGATGGCGAGCCCGGCGTACTGTTGGTGGGGGAGGATTTTGCCCAGGTCGCGGAGGGGCTCGATACCCTGCACTGGTGGGTCGGGGGAATCGCCGGCCTCGTTCTCATGTTGCTGATTTTGATGAACCTTGTGGCGGTCAATCGCAGCCTTCGCCCATTGTTGCGACTCCAGAGCCAATTGGCGGAGTTTCAGGCGGGACAGCGCGAGCGACTCGACCTCGACAGCCCGTCCGAACTGGATGATTTGCTCATTCAGCTGAATCATTTCATGGATGAGCTTCAACGCCGCTTGCAGCGCTCCCGTGAGGCGGTGGCCAACCTCTCGCATATGCTGCAGACCCCACTGGCAGCCGTCACCCAGGTGCTGAGAGGTCGGCGTCCGATCGACGACCAGCGCCGTCAGCGCATGTTAGAGCGCCTGGAAGACATGCAGGCACAGCTGAGCTCGGAATTGCGCCGGGCTCGCTTCGCGGGACCGGGCAGCGCTCAGCACGCCGTGGTCGCCCGGGAAGCGGGCACCCTGATCGAGATGATGCGCACGCTCTATCCTGACAAGTGCTTCGCTCTCGATCTGAAGCTACCGCCGGAGCACAGCGTCGCGGTGGAGCGCCAGGATCTCAACGAGATGCTCGGTATCGTGCTGGATAATGCCGGCAAATGGGCTCGAGCACATGTGAGCTGTCGCATAGCCCTGGATTCAGGCCAGGGCCTGACGCTCGAGGTCACGGACGATGGGCCGGGGGTGCAGGCATCCGCGCTATCGCAGCTTGGCGAGCGCGGCAAGCGGCTGGATGAGAGTACCCCCGGCCACGGGCTCGGGTTGGCGATTCTGAAGCAGATCGTCGCGCAGTACCGTGGCGAGGTGGCTTTTTCTGCTTCAAACGAAGGGGGGTTGTGTGTGCGTATCGCACTGCCCTGTTAGAGGGTGTTTACAAAAGGCCTGCACTTGGCAATACAGCGTTGAAATTGACCTCAAAATGCTCATTTACACCACGTAAACTGCGCTTTCTCGTTCAATTTCGCCTTGTCTTGCCTTCGTTCGACTGTTTTGTAAACACCCTGTTAGAGAAACATCGAATAAATGTTGAACCCGTTGTACGACACCACTACCGAAACGAGGAAATCGAGATGACCAACGCTATTCGCTATATGTTGACTACTGCCGCGTTGTCGGTTGCTTTCATGACACTGCCTGCCAGCGCCGAGACCAACCATGACGATCAGAAGCACGGCTCGGAAATGCACCAGTCGGCGAACGCACAAACGGCGCAAGGGCAGGGTACCGTCAAGGCCCTGGATACGGAGAAGCAGCAGATTACCCTGACCCATGGCCCGATCGAATCGTTAGGCTGGCCGGGGATGACCATGCCGTTCAAGCTGGCCGACAGTGCCTCGATGAAGGAGCTTTCCGTAGGTGACGAGGTCCGCTTCGAGGTCAAGAAGTCCGGCAATGACATCACCATTACCGAGATTTCTCGGCAGTAACGCGTCGAGATCACAGGCCAATGCCAGGGTGGTTCAGCGTATAAAGAATCGCCCTGCCAGGTGTGTGGCAAGACTTGTATAGCCTTCAGGAGGGAAGTTCTTCACCACGATAGAAGTCTAGAAGTCTATTTGACAGAATGATTTCACCATTCCAACGAATCCAGGGAGGGAGGTTGTGATATGTCCGATACGTACCATGATGCAGAACGCCGACGGCTGCTGAAGGCCATGGCGGCTACGGGTCTGCTGGCCGGTTTGGAAGGGTTGTTGCCCGCCTATGCCCGGGCAGGCTCAGGGGCCGAACGGCATCTTGCCGGTGCCGCCCAGGTGGCCGGTGGCAAGCCACGCTCGGTCACTCAAGACTTCTACATACGCCGCGAAGGCATCGGTATCGCGGGTGGTCATGCACCCTCCGCCATTACCGTCAATCACTCGATTCCCGGACCCTTGCTCGAGCTCTGGGAAGGGCATGAAGCCCGGCTGCGGGTGCACAACCTGATGGACGAATCCACCTCGATTCACTGGCACGGCATCCTGCTGCCTTTCCAGATGGATGGGGTGCCGGGTGTGGCGTTTCCCGGGATCGCACCGGGGGACAGTTTCGAGGCCCGTTTCCCCGTGCGCCAGCATGGCACCTACTGGTACCACAGTCATACCGGGTTCCAGGAGCAGATCGGCCAGACCGGTCCTATGGTCATTCATCCCGCCGAGCCTGACCCTATCAAGTTCGATCGTGACTATGTCGTCATGCTCAACGACTGGACCTTCGAGGAACCGGGGCGCGTGCTGGCCCAGCTCAAGAAGATGAACGGCTATTACAACTTCAGCAAGCGCACCATGGAAGATCTCGTGGAGGACGTGGCGCGCTCGGGGTGGGCGAAGACCCTGAAGGACCGGGAGGCCTGGGGCGGCATGCGCATGAACCCACGGGGCATCGCCGATGTCACCAGTCACACCTATACCTATCTGATGAACGGGTTGCATCCGGAGGCCAACTGGACCGCATTGTTTCGGCCCGGGGAACGGGTGCGCCTGCGGGTAATCAATGGCTCATCGATGAGCTATTTCAACTTCCGCATTCCGGGCTTGCCGTTGACCGTGGTATCCACCGATGGCCAGGCTGTCGAACCGGTGGAGACCGACGAGTTCCAGATCGGCGTGGCCGAGACCTACGACGTTGTCGTCGAACCTCGGGCGGATACCGCCTACACCCTGATGGCGGAATCCATGGACCGCAGCGGCTATGCGCGCGGCACCTTGGCCCCACGCATGGGCATGGCCGCCGCCGTGCCCGAACTGCGCGCCCAGCCCCAGCGAACCCTGGTCGACATGGGCATGAAGCGCGACATGCTGACCATGGGGCCGGGTAAAAAGCCCAATACCCGCCTGGAAGGTGATAGCGTCGCCATCAAGGAAGCCGCCGGACCAGTGGTTGCCCAGCACGGCCCGGATCGCCATGGCGCGGGCAATGCCACCATTGCCAAGGTGCAACGCAATCGTCTCGGCGAGCGGGGCACCGGGCTCGAGGATGTCGAGCATCGGGTATTGACCTACAGCCAATTGCGCAACATCGAAGCGATGACCGACAAGCGCGAGCCGACGCACACCGTAGAGGTGCATCTCACCGGCAACATGAGCAGCTACATGTGGTCCTTCGATGGCGTGGAATACTCGGATTCCGAGGTGATCGACTTTCCCTATGGTGAGCGGGTACGCCTGATCATGGTCAACGACACCATGATGGAGCACCCCATTCACCTGCACGGGATGTTCATGGAGCTCGAGAACGGCCAGGGCGAATACCTGCCCAAGAAACATACCATCAGCGTCAGGGCGGGGTCGCGTGTCTCCTTGCTGATCAGCGCCGTCGAACCGGGGCGCTGGGCCTTTCATTGCCATTTCCTTTACCACTTCGAACGCGGCATGTTCCGTGTAGTGCGCGTCAGCAACTTGCCGGGAGCCGACAATGCCTAAGCAATCATGGATGACCCCTCTACTACTCTTCGCCGGCTTGGGCCTGGTTAGCACTGTACAGGCCGATTCCCATGGCAAAGCGAGCCTGGACAGCGTGGTGCCGGAAGGGCCGATCGAGCCCTCGAGCGGTGCACCGTTGGGTTGGAAGGCAAAGCCGACCAAGGACGACGCAATCTATGCGTTCTCGATGATCGACCGCCTGGAATACGGTGACAGCGAGGAAGGGCAAACCTACCTGTGGGATGCCCAGGGCTGGATCGGCGGCGACTACAACAAGTTCTGGTGGGAAACCGAGGGAGAGGGGCCGGTGGGTGATGGCGCCATCAGCGCCAGCCAGTTCGATGCGACCTACGCGCACAAGATATGGCCGTACTTCCACCTACAGGGCGGGATACGTTACGACACCAACCCCAACCCTGATCGTGGGTTTCTGATGGTGGCGCTCCAAGGGCTGGCGCCCTACTGGTTCGCAACAGATATGGAAGCCTACGTCAGTGAGGATGGTGACGTCAGCGCCAGTGCCGAGTTCGAGTACAACCTGCTGCTCACCCAGCGTCTGGTTTTGATGCCACGGGTGTCGGTCAAGGCCTCGGCCCAGGACGAGCCCGACTACGACCTTGGCAGTGGTATCACCAGCACGGAAATGGGCCTGCGATTGCGCTACGAGATTCGCCGGGAGTTCGCACCCTACATCGGCGTTCGCTGGAACCAGAAGTATGGCGAAACCAAGGACATCGCCGAGGAAATGGGCAAGCCCACCTCCTCGACGGCTTTCGTGGTGGGGTTGCGGGCCTGGTACTGAGCGCTTGAATACCCGCTTCCTTCTGCTACCGTCATATGGGATTGCAATGAGTAGCGTCGATGCCTCTCGGTAGCAGAGAGCCCTCTTCCCGTTCGCACAGGCAGCGAGTGCTACTGGGAATGGCGATACTGGCCATCTTTCTCGTGACGGCGCTTGTATTATGGTACATGGGCGTGTTGGAAGTATTGCGAGATGGCAAGGGCCTCGAAGAGGCAGTGAAGCGGCTGGGGCCCTACGGCCCGGCCTTGGTCATCGGGCTCATGACACTGGCCATCGTCATGAGCCCGATCCCCAGCGCACCGATCGCCCTGGCCTCCGGCGCAGTCTATGGCCACACCTGGGGCACGCTTTATGTGGCCATCGGCTCCGAGGCCGGTGCACTGATCGCCTTCACCATCGCCCGCCTCATCGGCCACGATGCGCTCAAGGCGTGGCTAGGTACACGCCTGTCCACCGGCTTCCTGCACCGCTTCGTGACCTCGCAAAATGCCTTGATGATGGTCGTCTTTGCCACTCGCCTGATGCCCTTTCTCTCCTTCGATCTCGTCAGCTATGCCGTCGGTCTCACACCGCTCAAGCTGTGGCGTTTTGCCATCGCGACCTTGTTGGGCATCCTGCCGGCGAGCTTTCTGCTGGCTCACTTCGGTGACGAACTTGCTTCTGGCGATTTGCAACGCGTAGGTCTGACGGTGCTTGCTCTCGGCGGGATCACCCTGCTACCCGTGGCCTGGAAGATGGCACCTTCCCGCTATCGAAGGGCTATGAAGCAATGGCTGGGGTTGAGATGACCAACGAAGAAACACCCCGGTGTTGTCACCGAGGCGTCATCCAAGTGGGTTAGGGTTATTCGCTATCATCCTGCATGTCCTGCTGGGCCTGCATGTGCTCCATCATCTGCTGCTGCATGCCCTGCATCATGTCCATGCGCTGCTGCATCATCTCCTGACGCTGCTCGGGGTCCATATTCTGCATTTTCTGGCCCATGCCGCCATTCATCATGCCGCCCATGGACTGATGCATCTGCTGCATTTGCTCCATGTGCTCTTGCATCAGTTGCCGGCGTTGCTGCGGATCCTGGGTGTTGCGGAATTTCTGCATCGTGCCTTGCATCGACTGCATACGCTGCTGCATGTCACCCTGGTTCATCATTCCCATGCCTTGACCCATTCCTGAGCCTGAGACGTTCTGGCCAGAGTGATTGCCTTGTTCGGCATGAGCCAGTGGAAGAGCAAGCAGGGTTGCCATAACACCAGTGAATACGAGCTTTTTCATGACACTCTCCTTTGCATTGGATTGGAGCGTGACGAACATATTTCCGGCACGCCCCGGTAGCGTTCGGCAGTAACGAGAAGCGCCGAACTTCCAAGGCTTCCGTGCCGCGCACTTGCTTGAATACGGTGCAAACACTATCGGACACGAATGCCTTTATAGCTAAACGATCTTAATTTATTCCACTATTCTGAATAGAAGCTGAAAAGAGTTCGCTGAACATTGATTTTGATCAAGCTCATGTCGATATCGTTATCTAACATCATTGGGATCGAGAGTAAATTGCCTAGAAAGGCTAAAGCCCGCCCCGGTCTAGCCAGGCTTCGTAGATTCGCTGGTCCCACTGGCTCTGGAAGTAAGCGATAGAGGCCTCTTTATCGTCCTCGGAGAGTTGATCTTCGAACCCCGGCATTTGCCCACCAATGGCAGCACCGCCCTGATTGATGGTACGCATCAGCATGTCGAAGGAATGATGCCAGGCATGAGCGGAACCGTTGAGGGGCGGGGGCGGGTAGGCACCATCGGCCTGGGGCTCTCGCCAATTCGAGGTTCTTCCTTGCGCACTCCTACCATGGCATTCAGCACAGTTTTCCAAGAAAACCGTCTTGCCCCGGTCGACCTGAGACTGGGTATACCACCTTCCCTCGACGGTTTCCTCGCCACAACCACTCACCACAAGAAGTAGAAGGGAAAAGGCTAACACCCTTTTGGTTCGCATCGTATTGCGTCCCTCTCGCTTATCAATCGACAGGCATCTTGGTACAGCGGAAGTGAAAATACCACTGCCGGGATCGAGGATAAAGTTGATCGATAGCCCGGTATCGCATCAGCCCTTGCAAAGAGGGCAAGCCCCCGCGGTTCGCTCTTCGTGAACGGTATTCAGCATTGATTCAGCTTTCTTGCATACCCTGAAGCCGACAAGGATCAAGAAAAGCGGACATTGTCTCTTTTTGGCCTTGCCCCTTGGGTTACCCATAGGTTTTAGCCTTGAGGTGATGTCGATATACCACGTTATCGCCATCAATCAAGCTCAATACCAAGGAGTTCACGCCATGTGGGAAAGCATGAGGTCGTATATGAGAGTGTACGACTGGGGTCATATGCTCTTCGGTGGGCTCATGATGTTTCTCTTCTTGGCGGGGTTCATCGCCTTGGTCATCCTGTTGGTGCTGAGACGGAGCCGCGACATCGCCGAGGATGCCGACGTTCTTCAACGTTCCTCTCAGCTTGAAATCCTGCGCGAGCGCTATGCCCGGGGAGAGCTCGACAAACAGCAGTTCGAGAAACTCGAGCGCGAGCTTATGCATTGATTGCTTGATGCAATCAAAAACTAAAACACCGAGGAGCCCATTCCATGGCCCAGCATTCGCATGAGCACACCACTACCTCATCCCACGCCGACTCACAGGCGCATTCCTGTCATGGCGGGCATGGTCATGAGCATGGGACCGCTACGCCGGTCCGCGGCGGCAAGTACGACAAGGTGCCGGCCGGGCATGCCGGTGCCGTCTACACCTGCCCGATGCACCCCGAGGTGCGCCAGACCAAGCCTGGTGCCTGCC
Source organism: Modicisalibacter ilicicola DSM 19980 (assembly GCF_900128925.1). Taxonomy (GTDB): domain Bacteria; phylum Pseudomonadota; class Gammaproteobacteria; order Pseudomonadales; family Halomonadaceae; genus Modicisalibacter; species Modicisalibacter ilicicola. The sequence continues at coordinate 8,430 of NZ_FQUJ01000011.1, read as the reverse complement.
CGCTGTGCGGCATGGGGCTGGAGCTGGAATCGGCGGCGGTCGGCGACGAGGGGCCGAATCCCGAACTGGTGGATTTCACCCGCCGTTTCTGGGTCGCGGCCGTCCTCACGATCCCGGTGCTGGTGCTGGCAATGTCGCCCTATCTGGGCCTCACGGCGATCCGCGACGTCTTCGGTGAACGAACTTCGATGTGGCTCGAACTGGCGCTCAGCACGCCGGTGATCCTCTGGTCGGGCTGGCCGTTCTTCGTGCGTGGCTGGAATTCGTTCCGCACCCTGAACCTCAACATGTTCAGCCTGATCGGCATGGGGGTCGGCGCGGCCTATCTGTTCAGCATCGTCGCGGTGCTGACCCCGGGTATCTTCCCCGAGGGATTTCGCCGGGAAGACGGTAGCGTCGGCGTCTATTTCGAGGCGGCGGCGGTGATCGTGACCTTGGTCCTGCTGGGTCAGGTCATGGAGTTGCGTGCCCGGGAAGGCACCGGCAAGGCGATCCGCGCGCTGCTGGACATGGCCGCCAAGACCGCCCGGGTGATCCGACCCGACGGCAGCGAGGAGGAGGTCGCGCTGGAAGACGTACAGGTGGGCGATCACCTGCGGGTGCGGCCGGGTGACAAGGTCCCGGTGGACGGCGTGGTGGTCGAAGGCCGCTCCTCGATCGATGAGTCGATGATCTCGGGCGAGCCGGTGCCAGTGGAGAAGGTCGAGGGTGACACGGTCACCGGGGCCACGATCAACGGCACCGGCAGCCTGGTCATGGAAGCCACGCGCGTCGGCGCCGATACCATGCTCAGCCAGATCGTCGAGATGGTGGCGAATGCCCAGCGCAGCCGCGCGCCGATCCAGAAATTCGCCGATCGGGTGGCGGGCAAGTTCGTTCCCGCGGTGATCCTCATCGCGATCATTTCCTTCATCGCCTGGGCGATCTGGGGGCCGGCACCGGCGCTGTCCTACGCGCTGGTCTCGGCGGTGGCGGTGCTGATCATCGCCTGTCCCTGCGCGCTGGGACTGGCCACGCCGATGTCGATCATGACGGCCACCGGGCGCGGCGCGCAGGCTGGCGTGCTGATCAAGAACGCCGAGGCGCTGGAACGTTTCGCCAAGGTCGACACGTTGATGGTCGACAAGACCGGCACCTTGACCGAAGGCAAGCCCAAGCTCGTCGCCGTGCTCCCCGAAGAGGGCCATGACGAAGCCGAGGTGCTGCGCCTGGCCGCGACGCTCGAAAAAGGCTCCGAACACCCGCTGGCCGAGGCCATCGTGGCGGGCGCGGAGGAGCGTGGGGTCAAGCTGGGCAAGGCTGACGACTTCGAAGCCGTGACCGGCATGGGCGTCAAGGGCGTGGTCGACGGCAAGCCGGTGGCGCTGGGCAATGCCAAGCTGATGGCCGAACTGGGCCTCGACGGCGGCAAGCTGGCGGACACCGCCAATGCCCGCCGGGACGAGGGCGAGACGGTGATGTTCGTCGTGCTCGACGGTGCCATCGCGGGCCTGGTCAGCGTCGCCGACCCGGTGAAGGAGACCACGCCCGAGGCACTCAAGGCGCTGCACCAGTTGGGCTTTCGCATCATCATGGCGACCGGCGACAACGAGCGCACCGCCAAGGCGGTTGCTAGCCGACTGGGCATCGACGAGATCCGCGCCGATGTTCTGCCGGAGGACAAGGCCCGCATCATCCAGGAGCTGCAGGCCGAAGGCCGCAAGGTCGCCATGGCGGGCGATGGGGTGAACGATGCCCCCGCGCTGGCCCAGGCCGATGTCGGCATCGCCATGGGCACCGGCGCTGACGTGGCGATCGAGAGCGCGGGCTTCACGCTAGTCAAGGGTAACCTCGACGGCATCGTGCGCGCCCGCAAGCTGTCCCAGGCCACGATGCGCAACATCAAGCAGAACCTTTTCTTCGCGCTGGTTTATAACGCCACGGGTGTGCCCATCGCTGCCGGTATCCTCTATCCGTTCCTTGGCATCTTGATCGGGCCGATCTTCGCCGCCTTCGCGATGAGTGCCTCCTCGCTATCGGTGGTCTTGAATGCGTTGCGTCTGCGCCGAGTGAGGATCTGACCATGACCAACGACAAACGCTGGCTAGACCAGCGGCCGAGCAAAGGGCGCTTCTGGCTTATCGTGGGGATCGCCCTGGCGGCCGTGGTCTTCCTGCTCTGGGAGGAGCATCGGGTGCATCTGCTCGGTGCCCTGCCTTGGGTGGTTCTGCTCGCTGGTTGCCTGCTGATGCATGTCTTCATGCATGGCGGTCATGGCAGCCACGGATCGGATGACGATCACAAGGCAACGCACAAGGAGGATCGCGATGAGTAGCGAGGTACCATCCTATGGCTTGTGGGGCCTGGTGATCCTGAACTCGGCGATCTTCATTTTCTTCGCGTTCAGCTTCTTCAGGCCTCAGAGCAAGCGGGACTGGCGCTCCTTCGGGGCCTTCAGCGCATTCCTGGTGGCGCTGTTCACGGAGATGTACGGATTCCCGTTGACGATCTACTTTCTCTCCGGCTGGCTTCAGTCACGGTTTCCCGAGGTGGACTGGTTCTCCCATGACGCGGGCCATTTGCTGGAGATGGTATTCGGCTGGCAGGCAAACCCGCATTTTGGCCCGTTTCATCTGCTGAGCATGGTGTTCATCGGTGCCGGCTTCGTCATCATTGCGGTCGCCTGGCGCGCGTTGTATGCCACCCAGCGCGAGGGACGTCTTGCCACGGACGGGCCGTATGCCCATGTGCGGCATCCGCAGTACGTGGGCTTCGTCCTCGTGATGGTCGGATTTCTACTGCAGTGGCCGACCCTGCTCACGTTGGTTATGTTCCCCGTACTGGTCTGGATGTACCGCCGTCTGGCGCTACGCGAGGAAACCGAAGTGGCAGCCAGGTTCGGCGAGGAGTGGCGTAGGTATGCGTCAAAGACGCCACGCTTTCTGCCCAGGCTACTGTCGAGAAACCGTCCCGGGATGGGGGCCACGTGAACCCCGGTGGGCGAGGCGCCGGCGGGGCGGCGTCTCCCACGGCGGAGGCGCGGGCCGCCGTGCCGCGTCGCCGGAATTTGAGCTCGCTGCGGCGGCTTTCGGTCATCGTGTGGCGATTACTCGTGCAACTGCGGGCGTACGCGCATTTCCGGAAGGGCCGGGACGACATGGCACCGAAACGGCTCGTCCACTGCTTGCTGGCGCTCGGCCCCGCCTTCGTAAAGCTGGGGCAAATCCTGAGCACACGCCCGGACCTGTTGCCCGAACCCTACATTGACGCTCTGGTGAGGCTCCAGGCGGATCAGCCGCCGGTCGAATTCGCGGCGCTGGAGCCGATGTTGGCGGATGCGCTGGGCGTGGACTGGCGGCAGAGGTTTCAGGCGTTCGACGCGGAACCGGTGGCCGCGGCCTCACTCGCCCAAGTCCATCGGGCCCGGGTGGGCGATACGGGCGCCGTGGTGGCCGTGAAGATCCAGCGGCCGGATATCCGCCGCCGCGTGCTCCGCGATCTCGATGCCGTGGACCTGGGGCTGTGGTGGGCGCGACGGCTCATGCCCCGCAGGATGCGCCGCAGCAACATTCCGGCATTTTTCGCCGAGTTCCGGCGCTACACGCTGCAGGAGCTGGATTTCAGCAATGAGGCGCGGACCATGGAGCGCTTCCGCGGCAATCTTCGTGACAGTGCATTCGTTCACCTGCCGCGGGTTCACTGGGAGCACTCGGCACCGACGGTGCTGACCATGGACTGGATTGACGGCCTCAGCCTCCGCGAAGTCTGTGCCACGTTCGACCAGAACGCCCGACGCGGCCTGGTCCACCGGCTCATTGAGACACTACTCGCGATGTTCGTCAGCGATGGCCTGTTCCACGCCGATCTGCATCCCGGGAATATCCGGTTTCACGACGACGGCTCGTTCACGCTGCTGGACTTCGGAATGTACGGTGAGCTCACGCCGGTGCAACGCGACCGGTTCATCCTTTATTGGGTTGCGGTCGTGCAGGAGCAGCCGCAACGGGCATTCCATCACTTCACCGCCCAGACGCGTCGCCTCCCCGGAGCGGACGAGGCGGCCTTCTTTGCGCGCTTCTCCGAGCTCGCCCGGCGCTGGTACGCCTCGCGGCTCAGCGAGCTCAGCTTCACCCAGGTTTATCTGGAAATGATGCGCGCCGGGTATCGCTACGGGTTCGTGTTTCCACCTGAGCTCATACTCCATGCCAAAGCCCTGACCACCGCCGAGGCGCTGATCTTTACGCTGGATCCGGATGCTCGCTTCGAGGCGATATCCCGGCCAGTGATAGCCCGAGAGCTCACCCGGCGCGCCGGGGCGCTCGAGTCCATCCGGAACCGGCTCTCGCAGTTCCTGCCCGAGCTGCTCCTTCTCGGAGAGGTGATGCCGGTGGAAGCCGTGGACGAGACCTGGGATCAGTCCGCGACCGATGAGCTCCTCACCGAAATGGCGAAGTCTGTCACCGAAAGCCTGCGCGACCAGCTCGAGCATGGCGGACTCTGGAAGGAACTCCTGGAGCGGCATGTGCGCCAGGTATTGGCCGAAGCCGGCCTTCGCGATGCGAGCGACGAAATACTCGACGCCACGTGGGAACACTACTATCGAATTGAGCCCGATATTCCGGTCGCTCCCACCTTCGGTGCCATCCTGACCACACACCTCGCCGGGGCGACGCTGGGGCTCTATCGGGCTTTGCGTGAGCGCGACGTAGACAAGCGGCGAGCATACGGACTCATTTATGACACCGGCTGGCGGCTCTATCGGCAGATGGGCGAGTCGCCGCTGCTCCTGGCAAGCGCGTATACCCGGGATCCGTACAAGCGGTTGAAGATCGCAACAGAACTGTTCCGGCTCTTTCCATTCGGCGAGCCCGGTTACCGCTGGCAGGACGTCACAGCCGCGCCCGGGGTAGTCGCTTTCGACTGCCTTGAGTGCCCGGTGGCGCGCTTCTTCATCCAAAACAACGAGCCGGAGCTGTGCGTCAACACCTGGTGCAATCTAGATTTTCCGCTGGCCGAGAAGTGGGGTGGGCATCTAGAGCGCACCGGGACCATTGCCTCGGGTGCGTCGAGGTGCGACTTCCGATGGCACGCGGATATGGAGAGTCAGGGTGGTGCACAGCCGGACGACGGAGCACCTCGCCACCTAGGCACCGGGCGACGTGTTCCAGGTAGCCCTCCGGGAGGTCAACCATGATATATGCAGAGGTAGCGAACAAACAGGGCGGGGCATCACGGGAGACCGACGTCGCGCGGCCGGTCCAGCGCGAGGAAACGGAGGTGGCGGCCCGGTTCGGTGATGCCTGGCAGGCCACCACGCCCCGGTTCCTGCCCGATCTCGGTGAGGGGCAACGTTCAGGATGGGGCGCCCGATGACTACCGCGTGCTCCACAGTGTTGTTGCTTGGCCGCCGCCTTGATCCACGACGGAGGCGGGCATGACGACGGCGGCGCAGCAGGGCAGCGAGGAGCGAGCGGCGGCTGTCGTGACGGTGGGCGCCATGGTAGTGGCACTCATATTTGCCAATACCCCCGCCCGTGAGCTGTACCGGCTGGTGCATCATACCCCCGTGTCGGTGCAGGTGGGCGCCCTAGGCATCGACAAGCCGCTGATCCTGTGGATCAACGACGGGTTGATGGTGTTCTTCTTCCTGCTGATGGGGGTCGAGCTCAAGCGCGAGATGCTCGGCGGCTTGTTGAGCTCGGTCCAACAGGTGGCACTACCCGGTATCGCCGCGATCGGCGGCATGCTGTTGCCGACACTGATCTACCTGCTGGTCAATGGCACCGAAGGTATCGCCGCCCATGGTTGGGCCGTGCCCACCGCTACCGATATCGTGCTGGCCCTTGCGGTAGTGTCGCTGTTCGGCAAGCGCGTGCCCCCGGCCTTGCGGGTGTTCCTGATGGCCCTGGCGGTATTCGACGATCTTGGCGCCATCGTGATCATCGCGCTGTTCTATACTGAGCGCCTCGCCGGCGAGGCGCTCGTACTCGCAGGTACCGCGCTCATGGGGCTCGTGCTCCTCAACCGTTTTCGGGTCACGCGTGCCATGCCTTACGTGCTGTTGGGGCTAGTGCTATGGGTCGCGGTACTCAAGTCCGGAGTTCACGCCACCCTGGCCGGGGTCGTGATCGCCCTGGCCATTCCCGCGAAGACACGGGACGGTCACCAGGAAGGCTCTCCACTCGATCGCACCTACCATGACCTACGGCGCTGGGTCACCTTCGGTGTCGTGCCCGTGTTCGCCTTCTTCAACGCGGGGATCGCGGTGGGAGCAGGAGGCGAGGGCTTCGGCAACGTCTTCCTTGGCGTCGCCCTCGGTCTCTTGCTGGGCAAGCAGTTGGGAGTGTTCTCTTTCGCCTGGCTGGCGATCCGGCTGCGCCTCGCGCCGCTGCCCATCGGGGTTCGCTGGTGGCACCTCTACGCCGTGGCCGTGCTGGCCGGCATCGGTTTCACCATGAGCCTGTTCATCGCCGGGCTCGCCTTCGACGATCCGGCGGCCTTGACCGCAGCTCGTCAAGGCGTGTTGCTCGCCTCGGCCATCGCAGCGCTGGTCGGGGCTGCGGTACTGGCGGCGACGCTATCCCACAGAGCTGACTTAACCAAACTGCATCCTGACACCGAGAGGTAATCATTCATGACGGCCAAGGCACCCACGGTTCGCAAAGCCCCGCGCAAGCGTCAACCGGCCGCCTCACAAGAGGTGACCGATCAATGGTCCGCCCCCGAACCTGAACACGTCACCATCCCGAACCATCCGGCCACGGAACTGCTTGCCTACCAAACCGAGCTTTGGCGGCGCGGCCTGCGCTACCTGGATACCCTGTGCCGGCGTGCCGATAACATGCTCGAGCATGAACGGATGGGTAAGCCGCCGCTGCTCGACTTCGACTACGAGACGATCCTGGATGGCCGGCGGCTGGCGCGTCCCGCCAACTACGCCCTGCTGCGCATCACCCGGGTCGGCGAGGAGTGTCTGGAGGACTGCCTCGACGAGACCAAGCCTCCGGTGATGGTCGTCGACCCGCGTGCCGGTCATGGCCCGGGCATCGGCGGCTTCAAGCGCGACTCCGAGGTCGGCATGGCGCTCCACGAAGGGCACCCGGTCTACTTCGTGATCTTCTTCCCTGAACCCATGCCTGGGCAGACACTCGAGGACGTGCTGCACGTTCTGCGGCACTTCGTCGAGACGCTGGCCGAGCGCCATCCCGGCCAGCCACCAGTGCTCTACGGCAACTGCCAGGCGGGCTGGGCCATCGCGCTGCTTTCCGCCGATTGTGAGGGCCTGGTCGGACCGGCGGTGCTCAACGGCTCGCCGCTCTCCTACTGGTCCGGCGAGTCCGGGGTCAACCCCATGCGCCTTGCCGGCGGACTGCTGGGCGGCGCCTGGTTGACACACCTGATGGCCGACCTGGGTGACGGGCGCTTCGACGGCGCAAACCTCGCCGCCAACTTCGAATCCCTCAAGCCGGCGAACACCCTCTGGCAGAAGGACTACCAGCTGTTCGCCGACATCGACGGTCAGCGCGAGCGGTTCCTGGAATTCGAGCGCTGGTGGACGGGCTTCTATAGCCTGAGCAAGGAAGAGATCACCGCCATCGTCGAGAACCTGTTCGTCGGCAACAAGCTGGAACGCGGCGAGCTCCAGGTCTGCCCCGGCTGTACCGTCGACCTCAAGCGAATCCGCAATCCGCTGGTGATCTTCGCCTCAGGTGGCGACAACATCACCCCGCCCCATCAGGCGCTCAACTGGATTCCGGCAGTGTATCCGACCACCGAGGCGCTCAAGGCCGCCGACCAGCGCATTATCTACCTGCTCAACCCGCACGTCGGGCACCTGGGGATCTTCGTCTCCGCCAAGATCGCGCGCTTGGAGCACCGAGCAATCCTCGAGAGTGTAGGCGATCTCAACGATCTTGCCCCCGGGCTCTACGAGATGAAGATCGACAACCCCACCGGCGATCCCGATTGCCACAAGCCCCAGTTCCAGGTGCGGTTCGAGGAACGCCGGGTGGAGGACCTAGATTACCCCTCTCAGGCACCGGCGTTCGAGCAGGTGCGCGCACTTTCCGAGCACAATGTGGCCCTCTACGAGACCTTCGTCGGCCCCTGGGTGCGGCTGTACACGACCCCTTGGACGGCCGAGATGCTGCGTCAATTGCATCCTGCGCGGACCAGTCGGCTGATGTTCTCGGAACGCTTCGCTCCCTGGATGAACGGCGTGAAGTGGCTGGCCGAGATGGCGGAGACCATGCCGACGCCGGTCGATAGCAGCAGCCCCTATCGGCAATGGGAGACGTTGATGAGCGATTCAATCGCCTCGACGCTGGAACTGGCCGGCACGACTCGCGATAGCGTTTTCGAGATGGCATTTGGAACGCTCTATGCCGGGCCCTGGGCAGGTATGGCATGGGTAAAGACAAGCAACGATTGAGAGAAAGATCTTCATTCACG
>NZ_FQUJ01000008.1 GCF_900128925.1 Modicisalibacter ilicicola DSM 19980 | reverse complement strand
AGGCGGAATTGCTGGGCCAGGCGCCACCCGCGGTGCGCGAGAAATTCCGCGCCCTCAATCCGCATCTCGCTCAAGGGGCCAGGCCGGGCCAGATGGCCTTGCTCAGCGACCCCGATAATCTGATGTGCACCGCCGAAGACGCGCTGCTGGCCGATGCGGCAGCCCGGGTCGATGCCGCCCTAACGGCACTGGATGACGATGAAGCCCGGTTCATGGTCGAGCATTACGACGCCCTCGCCCCGTTTCTCGACTACTCCTCGGCAGGCGTAGGCGCCAGCACCGCGATGGTCGGGCAGCACCTGAGCAACGTCGAGCGCACGCTCATCGAGATCGAACGGCTTCATCAACGCAGCTTCGCCCGACACGGCCATCTCAACAGCCCCGACTTCTTCGCCCGGCGCCGCCGGCTCTTCACCCAGTTGGATAACGCGATGGGGGCGCTGGTCAAGCGCGGTACCGGCTTTCCCGACCATCCTTCGCTGCGCCATTCCCTGGGCATCTCCACCCGCAGCCTGACGCACCACTGGCGCCACGCGGGCGTTGGCGACATCCCCGGTTACGCCACCCATATCGAAGGCATTGCCCGGGCGTCCAAGTACATCAAGGCCGGCGGTTGGATCGGTGTCGGTCTGGGCGGTGTCGGCGCCTACGCCAAGGTACAGGAAGTCTGCGCAAGCGGACGCGAGGAGGAATGCAGCCGGGTGAAATATCAGGAAAGCGGGAAGTTTGTCGGGGGCGTCGGTGGTGGGCTTGCTGCAAGTGCAGGTGCCGGCTTTGTCGCCGGCACCGCTTGTGCAGCTATTGGTATAGCCACTGGTGGACTAGGTGGTATTGCCTGCGGACTTATCGTTGTCGGGAGTGCTGGAATCATAGGAGGTGCCATAGGTAGCTCCCGTGGAGAACGTTTTGGGGAGATGGTTTATGAGAGTACAGCTCCATGATTAAAGAATTATATATTCCCTTATGGGGCGGGCTTTTCTTGCTAATTTTCGTAGACTTGGCCATTTTGGTATATGTAGCTTTCACTAAATTGGAGGAGGTCGAAAAGTATTTAAAGAACTCTTCTGAAGTGATTGTACAGAGACGCATTTGGGGCGGAGGAGTGGTAGGCAGGATAATGCGTTTGACACGAGTCGGTGGTTTATTGATGCATCCAGAATTTTACCAAAAGCATGGCTTGGTTGACATTAAAGAAGTCCAAAGCATGCCGCGTGGATTAAGGCTATGGGTGGTAATACCCGGCTTTATTATTTTGGTGCTTTGCATCGCAATGTTCTCTTTATGGGCCTGGGATGAGGTCTTCCCCCATGTTTTCAACTAATTGATTCCTTGGTTGAATATTACATCAAGGCCGGCGGCTGGATCGGCATCGATCTGGGCGGCGTCGGCTCCTACGCCAAGGTGCAGGAAGCCTGTGCGACGGGACGCGAGGAAGAGTGCAGTCGGGTGAAATATCGGGAAAGCGGGAAGTTTCTCGGGGGTGTGGGTGGCGGGGTTGTAGCGGGAACTGCTTTATCGGGTACTACAGCGGCAACTATTTGCGGTGCTATTGGCCTAGCCACGGGCGGGCCGGGGGCATCGCCTGTGGGTTGATCGTGGTGGGGGCCGGGGGGATCGCGGGAGGTGGATTTGGCTCCATGACCGGGGAGTATTTTGGCAATAAAATTTATGAGGGCCAATCCCAATGGCTGGAACGCTGTATGTCTATTTGTTGGGAGGGATGTTTGCCTTGATATTTTCAAACATCGCCGTCTGGCTTTATGTGGCATTTTTCAAATTGTCGCAAGTTGAAAAGCACCTTTCGAACTGCCAGCTTGTCGAGAACAACCGCCGTATCTGGGGAGGAGGGCCCTTCGGAAGAATGTATCGATTAATGCAGATCAGCAGTATGCTATTGTTTCCCAAGCCGATCGTCAAAAATGGCGAGGCCGATCTTGAGGATATTCAAAACTTGCCCATCTCGCTGCGACGGTGGGTCAGGATTCCCTTCAATGTAGGATTGGCACTCTCTATATATCATGTTCGTGCTATGGGCCTGGGGCAAATATGCTGGCTGGCTTGAGTAGCCGTCGAGTCATCTTCACTGCCTCAACCTTTCATTCCCTCATGATCCACGGTCCTGACGAATATCCCCGCCATCATCCAGGGCACCCGATAAAAAGCCGCCCCGGCAGGATGCCGAGGCGGCCATGTCGAACGAACCGCGATCCTAGCCGTTCAGCAGGCCATCGCCGACGCCAAGCACGTAGAAGGCGATCAGGCCGATGATGCCGGCGAAGAGCACGTAGTAGATGGTCGGCAGGATCGTCTTGCGCAGGGTCGTGCCCTCGCGTCCGAGCAGGCCCACCGTCGCCGAGGCGGCCACCACGTTGTGGATGGCGATCATGTTGCCCGCCGCGGCGCCGACGGCTTGCAGGGCGACCATCATGGCGGTGGAGAGCCCCAGTTGTCCGGCGACGTTGAACTGGAAGTCGGACAGCATGAGATTCGAGACGGTGTTGGAGCCGGCAATGAAGGCACCCAGCGCGCCCACGGTCGGGGCAAAGAGCGGATAGATGCCGCCCACGCTGTCGGCGACGAACTGGGCCATGGCCACCGGCATGGAAACCAGGTCAGCCTGGTTGACCCCGGAGTTGATCAGGATGCGCACCATCGGGATGGTGAAGATCAGCACGAAGCCGGCACCCAGGAGAGTCCTGGTCGACTCGTGGAAGGCCGCACCGAGCTGGCCGCCACGCATGCGGTGCATGACCGCGGTGATCAACACCACCATCAGCAGGATGCCGCCGGGCAGGTAGAGCGGCTGGATGCTGCCGTTGATGCCGGCCTCGCCCAGGATATTGCTCCAGCTCAGGGCCAGCGATGTCAGGGCATTCTTGACCGGCTCCACGGTGCGCGAGATCACCAGCAGCACGGCGAGCAGCACATAAGGGAGCCAGCCCATGAAGGTCGAGATCGGTGTGCGCCCGGCCACCTGGTCGATCTTGATTTCCAGCTTGCCGATCCACTCGTCCGGCCAGGAGGTGGACTCCGGAAAGTCCCAGGTCGTCTTGGGCAGCAGGAAGCCCTTGCGGGCGGCGGGCACGACGACGGCCAGGCCGACCATGGCGCCGATCATCGACGGGAACTCCGGCCCGAGCAGCACGCCGGCCAGCATGTAGGGCACCACGAAGCAGATACCGGCGAAGATCGCGAAGGGCGCGATGTCCAGCCCTTCCTTCCAGGAGCGATTGGCACCGAAGAAGCGCACCATGATGATCACCAGGATCAGCGGCATGAAGACGCCCACGATGCCATGGGTGATCGCCACCTCGGAGGTGATCAGGCGGAAATAGGTTTCCCAGTTGCCGCCGTCGGCAACCAGCTGTTCGGTGATACCTGCCTTGTCGAGACCGCCGGTGACCCCGACCACGATGGGCGTGCCCACCGCGCCGAAGGAGACCGGCGTGGACTGGATCATCATGCCGACCACCACGGCGGCCAGCGCCGGGAAGCCCAGTGCCACCATCAACGGTGCCGCTACCGCCGCCGGGGTGCCGAAGCCCGACGCCCCCTCGATGAAGCAGCCGAACAACCAGGCGACGATGATCGCCTGCACGCGGCGATCGGGGCTGATGCCCGAGAAACCGTTGCGGATGGCGGCGATGCCACCGGAGTGCTTCAGCGTGTTGAGCAGCAGGATGGCGCCGAAGATGATCCACAGGATCGCCACGGTCAGCATCAGCCCCTGCAGCGTCGAGGCCACTACCCGGGTGAAGGTCATGTCCCATGCCAGCAGGGCGATCAGGGCGGTGACCACGTAGACGATAGGCATGGCGGTTCGTGCCGCCAGGCGAAAGCCGATCAGCAGGACTCCTGCCAGTAGCAGTGGCAGAAAGGCCAGCAGGGCAAGCAATGTTTGACTCATGAGGGGTAGCCTCGCGGGGGTTGTTGTCCAGCGAACCATCTGGCGCCAGACAGTACTGGTTCATCATTTTTCTGTCGCATCGGTGAATGCGTCGGGGCACGATAATTGCCGAGAGGCTTTTTTGCCATCCTTGGGTAATTGGTCTTACCAATGAGGTCTGTCGGTTTCATGCTGTTATAAAACATTGTTTTAAAAGGAATAATTTACTCGTTCAAGAAGCTCTGGAAGAGGGCTGAGGGCGCGAGAGGGTCGATGTCTTAGACTAATAGACAATCCCGATGGTGGCGTTTGAACCTCCATTGTCCCTTGGACCCGCACAATGCTAGCGTCTGAAGGCTGTCTGACTTTTCGAGGAGGCCCCATGGCCCGGTTGCTTTACGACCTCTGTGGTATCGACGATGAATTGCGTTTCTCACCCTATTGCTGGCGCGTGAAGTATGCCCTGGCGCACAAGGGCCTGGACTATACCGACAAGCCCTGGCACTTCACCGACAAGGACGCGATCGCGTTCTCGGAGCAGGGCAAGGTGCCGGTACTGGTCGATGGCGATGTGACCGTAATCGACAGCTACGAGATCTTCCGCCATCTCGACCGCACCTATCCGGACAAGCCGCTGCTCGGGGACCAGGCGGCCGAGGCCCGGGCGCGCTTCTTCAAGTTCTATAGCGAGCGCTCCCTGGCCCCGGGGATCCTGCGCACCGTGATCATGGACCTGTTCAATGCGGTGCATCCGAAGGATCGCGATTACTTTCGCCAGACCCGGGAGAAGGCCTTGGGGCGGACCCTGGAAGAAGTTCATGCACCGAGCAAGGGGCTGACCCTGCTCGACCAGGCGCTGGAGCCCCTGCGCGGTCGTCTCGCGGAGGCCGAGTTCCTGGACGGCGAGGCACCCGCCGGGGCGGACTACCTGGTCTTCGGCCATTTCATGTGGGCACGCAATGTCTCCAGCGCCGACCTGATCTCCAACGCCGATCCCGTGTACGCCTGGACCGAGCGTATGCTGGATCTGCATGAAGGCCTAGGGCGCAACGCCCTGCGCAGCGTCGATATTCAAGGTGCCTACCGCAACGCCGAGGCATGAACGATACGAGACGCCTATTGCCCCGGGCGCGACACGAGTGCAGGGGCGTCGGGCATCGATGAGCAAAAGGAGGTTGCAGCATGATCGATCTTTATTACTGGACGACGCCGAACGGCCACAAGATATCCATCTTCCTCGAGGAGGCGGGGCTGGACTACGAGATACATCCGATCAACATCGGCAAGGGGGAGCAGTTCACCCGGGAATTCCTGGAGATAGCTCCCAACAACCGTATTCCAGCGATCGTCGATCGGCGCCCCGCCGATGGCGGCCAGCCCCTGGCATTGTTCGAATCCGGGGCGATCCTCGAGTATCTTGCGGACAAGACCGGGGAATTCCTCCCCCGGGCCGGGCGGGAGCGCTACATGGCCCTGCAGTGGCTCTACTGGCAGATGGGTGGCCTGGGGCCCATGGCGGGCCAGAACCATCACTTCCGCAACTACGCCCCCGAAAAGATCGACTACGCCATCGCACGCTACATCAAGGAGACCTCACGCTTGTACGGCGTGCTCGACAAGCAGCTTGAGGAGCACGATTACGTCGCCGGCAAGGAGTACTCCATCGCCGACATGGCGATCTATCCCTGGGTCAAGCCCTACGAGAACCAGGGCCAGGACATCGAGGAGTTCCCCAACGTACAGCGCTGGATGGGGAATATCGCCAGGCGCTCCGCGGTCGAACGCGCCTATGCGCGTGCCGAGAAGATCAACCCCAAGGACGGAGTGGAAATGGACGACGAAGCGCGCAGGCATCTGTTCGGGCAGAAGTGATCGCGAGTCCCTGTGCCCCGCGGCAATGGCCATGGTCGTCAGGGGTCAGGGCGCCACAGGGTGTCGAGTTCGCCGCGGTCCATGTTGCCGCCGGTAACGACCACCACCACGTCGCCCGTGTCGGGCAAGTCGATCGCACCTTCCAGCAGGGCCGCCATTCCCACCGCGGCGCCGGGCTCGGCGAACAGCTTGGCCTGGCTCAGCAGGTGTTGCAGCGCCTGGGCAATGCCATCTTCGTTGACGGTGACCAGTTCGTCGACGTGGCGACGACAGAGGCGGTAGGTGTATTCGCCGACGAGCGCGGCGCCCAGGCTCTTGGCGCAGGTATGCACCCTCTCGAGCCGGTGGGGGCCGCCCTGTTTCCAGGCTTCGCGCATGCTCGCGGCGCCCTCCGGTTCCACGCCGATCAGCCGGATGTCCGGACGCAGGGCGTCCACGACCACGCCGATGCCCGAGATCAACCCGCCTCCGCCAATCGGACAGACGATCGTCGCCGCCTCGGGGGCCTGCTCGAGGATCTCGAGCCCCACGCTGCCTTGGCCGGCGATGATACGCAGATCGTCATAGGGGTGGACCAGGGTCAGGCCGCGTTCCTTCACGAGTTGGTGCATCAGCGTCCAGGCGTCGTTGATATCGCCATGCAGTATCACCTCGGCCCCCAGGGCTCGCGCGCCCTGTGTCTTGAACGGACTGGCATCCGCGGGCATGACGATGGTGGCCCGAGCCCCCACGCTGCGTGCCGCCCAGGCCAGCCCCAGGGCATGGTTGCCCGCCGAGACCGCTCCCAATCCCTTGCTCAGCTCTTCCTGGCTGGCGGTACGCACCCAGTTCAGGGCGCCTCGCGGCTTGAAGGAGCCGGTGCGCTGGAAGAGCTCGGCCTTGAGCCGCACCCGGCATGCAAGGCTGTCCGTCAAGGCATGGGCCGTCACCAGCGGCGTTGCCTCCAGGGTATCGCCGAGGGTCGCGCGCGCCTGTCGCAGGGTGTCGAGGGTCAGCATGGGTCCGGGCCTCGGGTCGATTGATGCTTGCCCTTGCAGCGTAGCTCAGCGCGACGAACCGATGCCTGGCACCCGGGCAACACGGGCGTGAAGCCCTTGGAGAAAAAAGATCCAAATCCGTTGTTGCACTGCAACAATGTCTTTGCTATTGTGCATTGCAGCGAAGGACGAGGTCCTTCCCCTAAGCCAACCGATGGAGGTGTTCAATGGCAACTACGAATACTGATCAAGTCACCAAGCAATTCGAATCCATGTTCTTCGGCCCGATGCGTTCCTATGCGGCTCTGACCGTGGAATACGCCGAGCGTGCACTCGACACCCAGTTCGAATTCGCCAAGGCCTATTCCAACGCCAGCATCGGCCAGGTTCGCGCCATGCTCGACATCAAGAACCCGGAAGATCTGCGCACCTTTGCTGAAAATCAGCAGAAGGTCGCCAAGGAGATGGGTGAGCGCCTGAAGGACGACACCGAGAAGGTCGTCGCCATGAATCAGGAATTCGCCCAGAAGAGCCAGAAGCTGGTCGAAGAGAACGTGAAGTCGGCTACCCAGACCGTTCAAAAGTCTGCCAAGTAAGTCGACTCGATTCCACACGCGACGTGTGGAACATCGACAGGTCACCGGTCATGGACCGGTGGCCTGTTTTTTTTGCTGGGTCGCCTGGGCTGGCGGGGCGGCGAGAGCCATTTGGGGAAGCGCAGGTTGATCACCGCGATACCGGCCACTACCAGCGCGCCGCCCGCCAGCTTGTTGACGCCCAGCGGGTCGTTCAACAGCCACATGCCGAGCAGGACCGCGAATACCGGCATGAGCAGTGACAGCGGCACGACGCGACTGACGGGGTGCTTCTGCAGCAGCCGGTACCACAGCGTATAGGCCAGGATCGACGACATCACGGCGGTATAGAACACCGCTCCCCAGCCGGCCCAGCTTGCCTGTGTCAGCGCCGCGACGTGGTCGGTCTCGAACAGCCAGGAGCCCAGCGCCACCTGAGGTATCGCGAAAAACGCGATCCAGCCGGCCAGCGTCAGCGGGGCAATCGGTGGTGCGACCTTGATCAGCAGGTTAGAGACGGCCCAGAAGAAGGCGCTGGCCAGCAACAGCAGCATGGGCAGCGCCGCGGGCAGCGATGGCCCGCCCGCCAGAACGACGACTCCCGCAAAGGACAGCACCAGCCCCAGCCAGCGACGCAGGTCGAGACGCTCCTTCAGGAAGGCCGCCGCCAGCAGGGTGGCGAAGGGCGTGCCCATCTGCACCAGCAGGGCACCCGTGCCGGCTTCGGCCTGGCCCAGCCCGATGAAGAGCAGTGGGAAATGTAGCCCGCCGAAGGTCACCGACAGCAGCAGCAGCCACGGCAATTGCGTGCGGTCGATGCGCGTGAAAGGCACCACCAGGACCGCCACCAGGGCGAAGCGCAGCGTCATCAGCAGCAATGGCGGCATATCCGCCACGCCCAGTTTGATCACGATGATGTTGAGCGCCCAGATGGCGATGACCACCAGGCCGAGGAGCAGGTCGCGAAAGGGCACGGATCGTCCTTGATCAGCAAGTAAGAGGAGGGCCAGTATAGAGAGATGAAAGGTAGCTGGCGAATGACCGGGGAGGCGAGGCAGGTATGCATGATGTGAAGGGGAGGCTGCTCGCCTGCGTCGTTTCGACCGCGTGGCTCGTCGTAGCGAGCCTGGCCGTGGCCGCTCCGGCCCTGGAGCGTGGTCGGGTCCTCGTCCATGGCGACGATCAGACGTATCGTCTCGACGTCGAGATTGCCCGCACTCCCTCGGCGCGCTCCTTCGGCCTCATGGAGCGGGACCATCTGCCCAGGGACGCCGGCATGCTGTTCGTCTATCCTCGCGAGCAGCCGCCCGGTAGCGGCTTCTGGATGTATCGCACTCGCATCCCCCTCGACATCGCCTTCTTGAGCGAGGACGGCGAGATTCGCGCCATCCACGCCATGCCGCCTTGCCCTGGCGAACGTCCCTCGAACTGCCCCTCCTATGCTGCGGGTGTCCCCTTCAGCGCGGCGCTGGAGGTCAATCGAGGCTATTTCGCTGAACGCGGCGTCGAGGTCGGTGATCGTTTAACGCTTCCTCGAAAAGTAGCTTCCACTCATTAACGTGCCTTTTCTACAATGCACTTCCCATCGACAACAATACCCTGGCCGTGCGATCGGCCTCCCGCAAGGATACTGCTCATGTTGATACGCCGCTTCTCGTTGCCTGCTGCATCATCTCTTTCCTCGACCCTTTCCGCCGTCGTGCTGGGTGCCGGCCTGCTATGCGCTGCCCTGAATGCCCAGGCTCGGGAATATTCCGTCTCGACCGTGCTCTCCGATGCCTTCCCGTGGGGGCAGGCTGCCGAGAAGTGGGCCGATCTGGTGGAGGAGCGCTCCGAGGGCCGCATGACCCTGCGTGTCTACCCCAACTCTCAGTTGGTCAATGGCGACCAGACCCGGGAGTTTTCGGCGATGCGCCAGGGATTGATCGACATGGCCGTGGGTTCGACCATCAACTGGTCGCCCCAGGTGCCGGAGCTCAATCTGTTCTCGCTGCCTTTCCTGATGCCCGACACCGAGGCGGTGGATGCCATCACCGGCGGCGAGGCCGGCGACATGGTCTTCGAGGCCATCGAGTCTCGTGGCGTGATACCGCTGGCCTGGGGCGAGAATGGTTTCCGCGAACTCTCCAATTCCCGGCAGCCGATCACCTCGCCGGAGGATCTCGACGGCTTGAAGATCCGTGTGGTCGGTTCGCCGCTGTTCCAGGATACCTTCACCGCCCTGGGGGCCAATCCGACCCAGATGAGCTGGGCGGATGCCAAGCCGGCATTGACCACCGGAGCCGTCGATGGCCAGGAGAATCCACTTTCCGTTTTCGACGTGGCACGCATCGACCAGGTGGGGCAGAAGTATCTGACCCTGTGGCACTACATGAACGATCCGTTGATCTTTGCCGTCAATCGGCAGGTCTGGGAGCAGCTGCCCGAGGAAGACCGGGAGATTCTACGCCAGGCGGCCCTCGATGCGGGCCAGTGGGAGATCGAGATGTCTCGCGAGCAGAAGGATGAGCGACTGGCCGCCATCAAGGAGCGCGGGGTCGAGGTCAGCGAACTCAGCGCGGAACAGCGCCAGGCCTTCGTCGAGGCGACCCGGAGTGTCCACGAGCAGTGGACGCCGCAGATCGGTGAGGAACTGGTCGAGGCCGCTCGCCGGGCAGTCGATAAACGCTAGGCGGCCAGAAGCGTCATTCTCTGTTGATCTCGCCGCCGGCCCCGTCCTCGGGGCCGGCACCGCATGGGAGGAGTTATGCAACCGGATGCTCGCCTCGAGCGAATCCTGGCAACCTCGGCGCTGGTGATCATTGCCCTGATCAGCCTGGGCAACGTGGTCGTACGCTACGTGACCAACGTATCCTTTGCCTTCACCGAGGAGCTTTCGGTGTTCCTGCTGGTGGTGTTGACCTTCGCCGGCGCGGCGGTGGCCCTGCGGCGCAACCGTCATGTGCGTATCGGCCTGCTGGAGCGTGCCTTGCCCGAGAGAGCACGCCAGCCATTGATCGTCTTTCAGTGGCTTTCCGGCGCTACGGTGCTGGGCCTGATCCTCTGGTTCGGCGCCAAGCTGACGCTCCAGGAGTATCAGTGGCAGACTCAGTCGCCAGGACTGGGCGTGCCTCAATGGTGGTATCTCGTCTGGCTGCCGGTGTTGGCCGCCCTGATGCTGCTGCGCTTGACGCAACAGACCCTGGATCGCCTGCGAGGGAGACTCGATGATGAGCCCTGACGCGTGGATGATCCTAAGTTTCCTCGGCCTGCTGATTGCCGGGGTGCCGGTAGCCCTCTCCCTGGGGTTGGCCGGGGCAGTGGGCATCGTCAGCGGGCTGTCGCCGATGATGCTGGCCACCTTGGGAACCAATACCTACAACAGCGTTGCCAAGTACCCGCTGATCGCGATTCCGCTGTTCATCCTCACGGGCCTGATCTTCGAGCGTGCCGGGGTGGCGGCGCGGCTGGTACGCTTCGCCCAGGCACTCATCGGTCCGCGTCATGGCGGCCTGGCACTGGTCGCGGTGCTGGTGTGCATGATCATGGGGGGCATGAGCGGCTCGGGGCCGGCGGATGCCGCCGCGGTGGCCATGGTGATGCTGCCGAGCATGACTCGTGCCGGCTATCCCAGGCCTTTTTCGGCGACGCTGATTGCCGCCTCGGCCTCCACGGCGATTCTGATACCGCCTTCGGTGGCATTGATCCTCTATTCCATCGTCGTGCCCGGGGTCGATCTGCGTGCCCTGTTCGCCGCCGGCCTGTTTCCGGGCATACTGGCGGGATTGTCGCTTCTGGTGCCGGCCTTCTGGCTGTCGCGACGGCATGGATGGGAGGCCCCGACAGAGGTCGAGCGCCCGCCGCTGGGGGATAGCTTTCGCCAGGCATTGCCGGCGTTGTTTGCCCCGGTGATCATCCTCGGTGGACTGCGTAGCGGCTTGTTCACCCCGACGGAAGCGGCGGTGGTGGCGGTGGCCTATGGCGTGCTGGTGGGTGTGTTCGTCACCCGCGAACTCGGTATGCGCGATCTATGGCAACTGTTCGGCGAGGCGGCGACGATCTCCGGGGTGGTGATGCTGATCATTGCCCTGGCCGGCATCTTCGCCTGGGCGGGCACCATGCTGGGGACCTTCCGGCACATGGCCGAGTGGCTGATCGCTCTCTCCGATGACGGCACGCTGCTGCTGATACTGATCATGCTGGCGGTGCTCGCTGCCGGCATGCTGCTGGATGCCATTTCCATCTATCTGATCCTGATGCCGATCCTGGTGCCGGTGATGCAGCATTTCGACTGGAATCCGGTATGGTTCGGCATCCTGCTGGCAATGAACATCGCCATCGGCCAGTTCACGCCCCCGGTGGCGGTCAATCTGATGGTGACCACCGAGGTGGCGAAGATTCGCCTCGAGCAGACGCTGGGCTGGGCGCTGGTGTTCGTTGTCGCCATGGCCGGGGCATTGCTGCTGGTGGCGCTGTTTCCGGAGATTGCTCTCTGGTTGCCGCGGGTGCTGGGGTATGCTGTCCAGTGACATTCTGGCCAGCATGCCTGGGCGTGGCATCGGCGTATTACCCTTCCTGCATTTCTTCCAGCATCTGCTGATGCAGGCGCGTCGCTTGCGCGTCGAACAGCACGAAGCGGATATGGCGTAGCGATCGGCAGCGACGGCTTTCCTCGATCACCGTCTCCAGCGCGATGCGGGTGGCTTCGTTCATGGGGTAGCCGAAGGCACCGGTCGAGAGTGACGGAAAGGCCAGCGACGACAGCGCATGCGCTTCGGCAAGACGAATGGCCTCCCGGTAACAGCTGGCCAGCAGCCGGTCCGAGGGCTTGTCGACACCGTAGACGGGACCCAGGCAGTGGATCACATGGCGATTGGGCAGTTCATGGGCGCCGCTGATCACCGCTTCCCCGGGGCGGATCGGTGCCAGGGGGCGGCACTCTTCCTCCAGCCCGGGGCCGGCGGCACGGTGCAGGGCACCGGCCACGCCGCCGCCAATCGTGAGTTCTGCGTTGGCGGCATTGACCACGGCATCCATGTCGGGCTGATGGGCGATATCGCCCTGCAGGCACTCGATCAAAGGCTGAGTTTTCATTGGCGTCACCTGTCGGAATACGTTGTCTCTCGCATGGATGATGGACGATCGAGCCCCTCGAAACACCTCAGGGTAGCGGCCGGGACGACCTGGAATGGGTGTCGCGGCCGAACCGCCATCCGGTTCGAGAGAGCAAGATAAAAACTTGTTTTGAAATACTTTGTATGTGTAGGATTAACGAACTGTGAACGCTCTGCAGGGGATGAACTTTCATGGCTGCACTCCTCTTGCGTGCCAGTCAATGCAAGTTTAGCAATGTCTTTTGCACCGTGCCGGCCTGGAGGGTATGTTGGCATCACCGACCCCGATGCACGGCGGCCACCTGGCCGGCCGCGGTATCGGTCAAGGCAAGCAGGTTGCACGGCGTCACATGCGCCGTCATGGCGTTCGCTAGCCTAGGAAGTATATCCATCTATACTGGTCTCAGGATGGCAGGAATGATTGAGCGACCGGTAACAGCTCACAGTATCGATAATCGTCGGTACAAGGTCACAACAACGTAAATCTATGAGGTGTCTTGCATGAAACGCCATTTCCTCTCTGCAGCCATGACGTCCGGCGCGCTGCTGGGTGCTGCGATGTTCTCCACGCCAGCCATGGCTCAGGAGCGCTATATCACGATCGGGACGGGTGGTCAGACCGGAGTTTATTACGTGGTTGGCCAATCGGTCTGCCGCATGGTCAACCGCGTCGAGGACGCGAACATCAAGTGTAACGCACCCTCCACCGGCGGTTCCGTCGCCAATATCAATGGCATCAAGTCCGGTGAGTTGGACATGGGGGTCGTGCAGTCCGACGTGGGTTATCGAGCCTACAATGCCGAAGGTAACTTCGAGGAGCCTTTCGAGGAAATGCGCTCGGTCTTCACCATGCACGGCGAGCCGTTGACCCTCCTGGCACGTGCAGATTCCGGCATCGAGGATTTCGAAGATCTCAAGGGCAAGCGGGTCAACATCGGCAACCCGGGTTCCGGTCAGCGTGCCACCATGGAAGTGCTCATGGATGCCAAGGGCTGGACCATGGACGACTACGCCCTGGCTTCCGAGTTGACCGCAGCCGAGCAGGCGGCGGCCCTGGCCGACAACAACATCGATGCGATGGTATACGTCGTGGGCCACCCCAACGGTTCCATCCAGGAAGCCACCACCACGGTGGATGCCAACCTGATTCCCCTGACCGGTGATGCCGTCGATCAACTGGTGGAAGAGTATCCGTACTACACCAAGTCGACCATCCCTGGCGGCTTGTACAAGGGCAACGACGAGGACACCGAGACCTTCGGCGTGGCCGCGACCTTCGTCACCGATGCAGACACGGATGCCGACGTGGTCTATGAGACCGTCAAGGCAGTCTTCGAGAATTTCGATCGCTTCAAGCGGCTGCACCCAGCCTTCTCCACCCTCGAGCCCGAGCAGATGATCAGCCAGGGCCTGACGGCACCTCTGCACGAAGGGGCCGAGCGCTACTACAAGGAGCGTGGCTGGGTCGAGTGATCCTGAAAGGGACATCGACTCGTAGTTGACAGGAATGATGCGCGGGTGCCGGTGGCGCTCGCGCATTTTTCGGTTATGGGGGCTCTCGCAGCAGCGTACCCTGAATCATTGGTCGCTTTTTCGTACCCGTCGACAAGCAGGGAAGAAACATGGCTGAAGATAAACAGAACTCCTCTACGTCGTCCATCGATCTGGACGAGCTGGTCTCCAGCGATACGGGCTCGAGAACGCTAACCGGACTACCCAACAAGATCCTTCTGGGCACTGCGGCTGCCTGGTCATTGTTTCAATTGTGGATCGCCTCACCCTTACCCTACATCGTCGGTTTCGGTGTGTTCAGTGCCACGGAAACGCGCTCCATCCACCTGACCTTCGCGTTGTTCCTGGCCTACCTGGCCTATCCGGCGTTCAAGCGCTCGCCCCGTGATCGGGTGCCTCTCACCGACTGGGCCCTCGCCGCGGTGGCAGCCTTTACCGCCGCCTACATCTACATCTTCTACGATCAGTTGGCCCAGCGACCCGGTGCGCCTATCCTGCAGGATGTCGTCGTGGCCGTGCTGGGGCTGATACTGCTGCTCGAGGCGACCCGCCGGGCACTCGGTCCTCCCTTGATGATCGTCGCGATGGTGTTCCTGGTGTACTCCCTCGCGGGCCCCTACATGCCGGCCATGCTGGATCACCAGGGGGTCAGCCTGTATGGCTTGGCCAACCACCAGTGGCTCACTACCCAGGGGGTGTTCGGTATTGCCCTGGGGGTCTCGACCAGTTTCGTCTTCCTGTTCGTGCTGTTCGGCGCCTTGCTCGACAAGGCCGGTGCCGGTAACTACTTCATCAAGGTGGCGTTCTCGCTGCTGGGTCATTATCGTGGCGGCCCGGCCAAGGCGGCCGTGGTGGCCTCGGGCATGACCGGGTTGATCTCCGGTTCGTCGATCGCCAATACGGTGACCACCGGTACCTTCACCATCCCGATGATGAAGCGCGTCGGCTTTTCCGCCGAGAAGGCAGGCGCCGTCGAGGTTGCCTCCTCGGTCAATGGCCAGATCATGCCGCCGGTGATGGGAGCCGCAGCCTTCCTGATGGTGGAGTATGTGGGCATCTCCTATGTCGAGGTCATCAAGCACGCCTTCCTGCCGGCGCTGATTTCCTACATCGCGCTGATCTACATCGTTCATCTGGAAGCGTTGAAGGCGGGCATGCAGGGTCTGCAGAGCAGTAATCCGCCCAAGCCCTGGCTGCGCAAGATCATCGGCTTCCTGACGGGGCTCCTGCTATTGATGGCGCTGTCGTTTGCCGTCTATTACGGTCTGGGCTGGCTCAAGCCGGTGCTGGGAGAGGCCACGCCCTGGGTGGCAGCGGTAGTGCTGTCCATCGTCTACGTCGGGCTGTTGAAGGTCGGTTCACGCTATCCCGAACTCAAGGTGGACAATCCCAACGACGACATCACTCATCTTCCACAGACCAAGCCCACGGTGATGGTCGGGTTGCACTACATCCTGCCGGTGATCGTGCTGGTATGGTGTCTGATGGTCGAGCGGTTGTCGCCGGGGTTGTCGGCCTTCTGGGCGACGGTGCTGATGATCGTCATCATGATTACCCAGCGCCCGCTGACGGCCATCTTTCGTGGCCAAAGCGACATGGGCGAGGACATCAAGCGTGGCTTCGTCGATCTGTGGGATGGCCTGATCGCCGGTGCACGAAACATGATCGGCATCGGTATCGCGACCGCGGCGGCAGGCATCATCGTCGGTGCGGTGTCCCAGACCGGCGTGGGCCTGGTGCTGGCCGACCTGGTCGAGACACTGTCGATGGGCAATCTGCTGCTGATGCTGCTGCTGACCGCCGTGCTCAGCCTGATCCTCGGCATGGGACTGCCGACCACCGCCAACTACATCGTCGTGTCGGCCTTGCTGGCCCCGGTCGTGGTGTCCCTGGGGCAGCAGAACGGATTGATCGTGCCCCTGATCGCGGTGCATCTGTTCGTGTTCTACTTCGGCATCATGGCGGACGTCACGCCTCCGGTGGGGTTGGCCTCCTTCGCTGCGGCGGCGGTTTCGGGCGGTGATCCGATCCGCACGGGCTTCCAGGCCTTCTACTACAGTCTGCGCACTGCCGCACTGCCGTTCCTGTTCATCTTCAATACCGAACTGCTGTTGATCAACGTGAGCCCGTTGCAGGGCGTGGTGATATTCATCGTGGCCACCGTGGCCATGCTGATCTTCGCCGCGGCCACCCAGGGCTTCATGATCACTCGCAATCGCTGGTACGAGAGCCTCTTGCTGCTGGTGGTCGCCTTCACGCTGTTCCGGCCCGGCTTCTGGATGGACATGATTCATGACCCCTACCGGGACATCCCCCCGCAGAACTTCGAGCAGGCGATGGGCGATGTCGACAAGGGCAGCAACCTGCGAGTTCGCATCGATGGTCTCGATGCCTACGGCAATCCCACGAGCTTCGTCATTCTGGTACCGGTACCAGAGGGCGAAACCGGGGCCGAGCGCATGGAGAATCTGGGGCTTGAACTGATGCAGGAAGATGGACGCACCCTGGTCGACATGACCACCTTCGGTAGCCAGGCGGAAGAGCTGGGCTTCGAGTTCGACCAGGAGATCGCCTCTGTCAGGGCACCGGTGGAGCGCTGGGACAAGGAGTGGATGTGGATTCCGGGGCTGGCGCTTTTCGCCCTGGTGGTATTGTTGCAGCGCCGTCGTCGTCGAACCGCGTCGACGGCCACGGCCTGAAGGAGGAAGCCGTCATGCACGACAAGATCGTTTTACCTGTCGATCTCAATGCGCCCAAGTCCTGGGAGAAGGCACTGCCGGAAGCGCTGGCATTGTGCAAGGCTTTCGATGCCGAACTGTTTCTCGTCACTGTGCTGCCGGACTATCGCATGCCGCTGGTGGGAAGCTATTTTCCCGCCGACTTCAACAAGAAGGCGCATCAGGCGCTGTCCGAGGCCCAGCACAGGTTCGTGGAACAGCACATTCCTCCCGAGATCAAGACCCAATGCGTGATCGCCGATGGCTCGCCCTATGAAGGCATCATCAAGTCGGTCAAGGCCCTGGGGGCCGATCTGGTCGTCATGGCCTCGCACAACAAGCGCCGGTTTGCCGATTACCTGCTGGGTCCGAATGCCGAGCATGTCATGCGCCATGCCGGAATCTCGGTCCTGATCGTACGTTGAGGGCGAGGCGAGAAAACGCATGCTCGCGCCCGGCCTCGTGCCGGGCGCCATGCTATCGAATGAGCGCAAGGGGAGAGTGATGAGAGTCGTGGTCAAGGACTCGCGCATGGGTTGGCGTCTACCGCTGCTTGGGTCGATCATCGTGTTGCTGATCGTCGGTTGGCTCGTGGTGCCGGTGCCGGCATTGCTCCTCTGGCTAGGCACGCTGGACACGATGCAGGCCGGCATGCTGGCCAGCCTGGTGGCTGGACTGTTCACCCCGGTCGGCGCGCTGCCGGTATTGCTGCTCAAGCGCATCTCTCAGCGTACCGAAGACACGCTGATGGGCTTCGGTGCCGGGGTCATGCTCGCTGCCACGGCGTTCTCGCTGGCCAAGCCCGCCGTCGAGGAGGCCGAGCGCCTGTCCGGAGCCATGTTCCCGGCCTTGCTTATCGTCATGATGGGCATCGCGGTCGGCAGCTTTCTGATCATGGCCATCGAACGCTGGTTGCCCCACGAACACTTCATGATCGGCAAGCGCAGTGGCGCCGATGCGGCCAAGATGCGGCGCATCTGGTTGTTCGTCTTCGCGATCACCATTCACAACCTGCCCGAAGGATTGGCGGTCGGCGTCGGCTACGGCACCGGGGACATCAACGCGGGTCTGGCCTTGACCCTGGGGATCGGTCTTCAGAATCTGCCCGAGGGGTTGATCGTGGCCCTGGGCCTGATCGCGGTCGGCTATGGCCGAGGGGTAGCCTTCGGGCTGGCCTTCTTAAGCGGGCTTGTCGAACCGATAGGTGGCGCATTCGGCGCGGTGGCGGTGGCGCTTGCCGAAACCCTGTTGCCTTGGGGGCTGGCCTTTGCCGCCGGGGCGATGCTGTTCGTCATCAGTCACGAGATCATTCCCGAATCGCACCGCCAGGGGCATGAACGCTATGCCACCATGGGGGTGCTGGGAGGATTCACCTTGATGTTGATGCTCGACTCGATACTCTGATGACGGGCAACCGGCCGGGTTGTCGAGCCGCCAGGAGGAGACGAAAAAGCCCCTGAAAATACCGTTTGCATCTGAAGAAGCCCCTGTCTGTGCTTTCGCTCGAGGTCGACTACATTAAGAACAGGGGGAGCGGTACGCCCAGATTCATGGGCCAGCGTATCGTTTTTTCCATCCTGAATCCGTCATCCGCAAGTCGGGTGCTCGAGACCCCGGCGGATGGGTCCGGCAATGAGCAGTACGAGGGGCAATGCTATGATGGTGGACGCCAAGAAGAATACTTCGGCCACGCAAGCCAACACCCAACTGACGATCAATCGCATCGATATCAACAGGCCTCGCCAGTGGCTGATCGCAGGGATCAACGATTTCCGCAGTGCGGCAGCGGTCAGCCTGGCCTACGGCCTGTTCTGGGTAGGCGTCAGCCTGGCGGTCACCGTGGGCGCTTACAGCATGGGACTCTGGCACTGGCTATTGCCGTTGGTGGCCGGATTCATGTTCCTTGGTCCTCTGGTGGCGGTGGGCTCCTATGGCATCAGTCGCTGCCTGAGCAGGGGAGGAATCCCCAACATGGGAGACGCCTTCGGCGCCTGGGCCTCGAATACCGGGCAACTGGCCATGATGGGGCTGATGATGATGATCTTCTTCATCATCTGGATTCGTGTCGCGACGCTGCTGTTTGCCCTGTTCTTCGGCTTCAACGTGCCCAGCCCTCTGGAGCTCTACTCGGCATTGTTCACCACCGCCGAGGGGCTCGGCATGCTGCTGGTCGGAAGCCTGTTCGGCGGCGTGCTCGCCTTCGGCGCCTTCTCCATCAGCGTGGTGGCGATTCCCACCCTGATGGATCGCGACCTGACCTTCATGGAGGGCATCGAGGCGAGCGTTAAGAGCGTGGCGCGCAACTTCAGGCCCATGCTGCTGTGGGCGGCAATCCTGACCGGCTGCACCATCGTTGGATTCGCCACGCTCTTCATCGGGCTCGCCGTGATCCTGCCGGTGCTTGGCCATGCCAGTTGGCATGCCTATGAAGACCTGGTCGGGGTCGAGCAGGGGAACGACGGTTGAGCAGGATGGCTTCTTTTTGACAATACAGGTACGAATCGCCGGGCACTCTAGCGCCCGGCGATTCGTATCTCAAGCCATTCCTCTGCGCCGCCCTAGTGGTCAGCACAGTGATTGCAACAGTAAGTCCTGCCATCCCGCTCGGTACCGTGTCCGATGATTCGTGTACCGCATGTCGCGCAACTGGGCGCGAGCTTGGCAATGGCGCACTCGAAAGAGTCGAAGGTATGGGTCTGGCCTTCCTGGGTGAGTGTGAATGCCTTGTCGTAGTCGTTGCCACACTGATCGCAAATCGCCATAAGTAAATACCTCCTTCAAGGATGTCTGCTGCTTGTGGATCGAGGTTTTAAAAATGCCAATTCTTGCCTTGTGATTCACATCCATGTGGGAAATGTGTTAGTGCAGGAACTGGCTTGGAGCCGGGCCTCGCTCGCTGACTTTCCAAATAAAGCCTAGCAGAGAACGGCGTTTTTGCTAAGAGAATCACGCCAGGCAGCGGTGGTTTTGTTCGTCTTTATGGATGCGTAAACAAGCTTCTTGTTACTTGTGTTAATTTTATTAGCTTAGGTTAATTTTTGGCTTAAATCTGTTACCTTGAATTGCTTGACGCCTTTCCTGGGGCGTAACTAGTTTTTGAAATGTTACAGTGGAAATGACAACGAGTCTTGGTGAAGGGCAATGTACAACGCCCTTCAAGAACGCCTTTCAAGTAAGGCGAGCGAGCCTTACGAAAGCCGGCGTGGCGTCTCGTTTCGAGTGACCCGGCACTACCCTGGCGTTGTTGAAGGGTGGTGCCAGACCATGGATGGCAGCTCATGGAACACATGTTTTGCAAGATCACAGGAGGCGGTTATGGATAACCCAGTGAAAGACAAGAATTACGATATGATAAGCTCACTCTATCATCTGGCACAGGGCTCGGAGATGAGCAAGCAGTATGCTAGAGATGCCGAAAAAGAGGGCGACAACGATGCGGTCCAACTGTTCAATGAACTTCAGCGAAATTATTCCGAGTTTGGAGACAAGATAGCAAGATTGCTCAAAGAGCGTTTATAGAAAAGCGAAGCGAACAACGCTCAGGAAGAGCAGCTGATAATACGGAAATTATTTAATAAGAAACATTGCCTTTGTTCATCACCGTTAGCCCGCCTCGGCGGGCTTTCGCCGTCGATGTGATAAAGGAGGGGCGTCACGAGTGCCGCTGGCTTGGAAGTCTGTGATGGAAGGAGTTACCTCGATTTCTCGCAAAAGCTCACCGTGACCCCGTCGGCACCGAGCTCCAGGATCTCGACGGGTCGGCCTTGCCCGTCGAGGCGCACGAGTCCGATGCCGGCACCGTTCCACAACCGCTCCCCGGCCTTGGCGCGATCCGGAATGAAGGGGGTTATCTGCATGCGCCGCCGCTTGGTGAACCAGTTGAGCGGCGACCAGGGGGCATAAAGCCAGCGGTTGAGCCGATCGAACCAGTCCAGCAGCGTATCGGGAAACCCGTTCTTGATGCCGCTGCTGGTGACCTGCCAGATGCGCGGGCTATCCTCGTGATGGCGGATGCGCACATCGTAGACGAAGGAGTAGTGCACGTCGCCGGAGAGAATCACGTAGTGGCGTGGCGTGCGGGTATGGCGAAAGATATTGAGCATGACCTGTGCCGCGCCACGGTGGGCCATCCAGTTTTCCGCATCCACCAGCAGCGGCTTGCCCGCCCAGCTGAATATTCGTTGAACGCCCTCGATCAGCTTGACGCCGAACATCGGCGCCGCCGAGACGATGATCACCGCGGGCTCGTCGAGCAGTTCCTGCTGGAATTCCGTGAGGGCTTCCCAGTCCATCAGCCCCGAGGGGCGGAATCGGTTGCGTTCGCTGCGCCAGCGGCGCGTACGGGTGTCGAGCACCACCATCTTGGGCGTGGTCGGCAGACAGAACTCCCAGCCCTCGAAGCGCAGCAGGTCGGTGATCAAGGCGTCCTGGCGCCAGCGCGGCAGGTAACCATCATCGTCGTGCTGCTCGAGCAATGTCTGCAAGCGGACGATTGGCTCATTCAGCCTACCGGGGTCGTTGCCCCAGCCCTGGCACAGCAGGTAGGCGATCAGGGCATTGCCGACGATGCGCCGCGAGAAGGGGTGTCCATAGGCGGTTTCTTCCCAGGCCGCGGTCAGGTTCCAGTCGTCGGTGATATCGTGATCGTCGAAGATCATCAGTGTTGGCACCTGGGCCATGAGCCTCGCGGCTCGGGGCAACTGTTCCACGAATGCCTCGATCACGGGGCGCTCTTCGCCGAAACGATGGGCATGCTCCTCGTGGAGTTCCGGCGTCTTGCCGGGGATCAGTGTCCAGGGCGTCGGCGACCAGACCAGCAAGTACATGGCCAGCACTTCGCTCAGGGTGATCAGGTGATTGGCGGCATTGTCCGTGGTGAACACCGGCTTCTCGACCCCGCCGAAGAAGCGTTCGCGCAGGGCCTCGGTGGACTCGACCTGGGGCAGCAGGCATTCGCGGCGGTAATAGGTCTCCTCGGCGGCATAGAGCGCTTCACTGTCATCCACCACCGCGCCCTCGAGCCGTTCTCCCCAGAGCCCCAGGCGTCGGATCAGCTCATGGATGGCCGAGAGCATCGGGCCGGCCACATCGTCGGCGTAGATCTGGTCGCCGGTGAACAGCAGCAGGGCGGGGCGTTCGGCCGGTCGTTCGTGGCGTTCCTGCAGCCAGGCATCGGCCCGGGCCAGGCCATCCCTGGAAAGATGATGAGGCTTACGGCAGGAGCCGTGCAGCACGCTGTCCAGCCGCGACTTGATCACGAAGCTCGGGCGCGTCTCATCGCCGTAGAGCAAGTGCGGTGCCCAGTCGGCAATGCCTGTCTCCCCGCCCTCGGGCTGGCCCGCACGCAGGTCATAGCCGATGGCCTCATCCTGAGGGAGGGGCGTAGCTAGCGTCACATCGACCAGGTGCGCATGGGCATGACGGCCCAGGGCCAAGCAGCGACACTGGCTGTCGTCCAGGGCGATGGAGACGTCGGCGGCGGTCGCAGGATGCAATGTCAGGCGCAGCGAGAGGGGGCGAGACGCCACCAGCCAGAGCACCAGACGCCGTGGCTCGACGCGACGCAGGATCGGACCGACGAGAACATCGGGAAGCTGGCTGGAAAACCTGTCGTCCATGAAGAGCAGTCAGCGCCTTGCAGGAAAGGCCCAGCATAACCGTTGCCACATGCCCTTGACCAATGTGCTCGCGGGAGGCCCTTCAGCCATGGTCAGACGTCATGCTCTCGTCGAGACACGCCCTGACCTCGTCGTCGGTGGTCTGGCCGAAATCGACGTACCACTGGCCCACCGCGCGGAAATGCGCCGGGGCTTCCACATAGACGACTTCGTCGACCTCGCTGGCCAATGCCTCCAGTGTATCGGGCGGTGCGACCGGCACGGCCAGCACCAGGCGTTCGGCTCCCAGGCGATGCACGGCCTGGATCGCTGCACGCATGCTGGCGCCGGTGGCGATGCCGTCGTCCACGAGTATGACCTGGCGACCCTTCAGCTCGGGGTAGGGACGCTCGTCGCGATAGGCCGCTTCCCGCCGGGCCAGTTCCCGACGCTCGTCCTCGATGACGGCCTCCAGGCGTTCATGGCCGATGCTCAACCGTTCGATCAACGGCTCGTCGAGCACCGTGATGTCGCCGCTGGCGATGGCGCCCATGGCGAACTCCTCATGACCCGGCACACCGAGCTTGCGCACCACCATCACGTCGAGAGGCGCTTTCAGCACCTGGGCGATTTCCGCTGCCACCGGAACGCCTCCCCGGGGCAGCCCGAGCACCACTGTCTCGTCTGTACGGGCAGAAGCCGCGAGCCGTTCGGCAAGTGCCCGGCCGGCGGCGCGGCGGTTGGCGAAGGGGAGTTCCGACATCTTGACCTCCTGAGCAGGCTCTGCAATTTCTTGACCTGATAGTGTCCTCGTCTGCGAGGGCTTTTGCCAGTAGGGTCACGCCTCGGGGCGTCGCTGCCGGAGCGAACGTTCGATGAAGTCGCAGCCGGGCCGGTATTCCCCTCGGGCGGCCGCCAAGGCCCGGGCCAGGGTCAGTTCCGCAATGCGAACATGATCCTGCGGCAGGGAATTGACCGGCTGAGGCAGGAAATCGAGCAGGCGATCGTCGCCGAAAGTGGCCAGACGCAACGCCTCGGGCAGTCCGCCTTTTCCGAGCAGCACGTCGAAGACGCCATCGAGCAGGGTATAGGAGGCCGTGACCAGGGCATCCGGCAAGCCTTGCTCCTCCAGCAGTTGGCGCATCAGGCGCGCACCCTCGGCGCGATCGTAGCGCTTGCCCGTGAACACCAACGGTAGGGCGGCGCTGGCGGCCAGCGCCTGATGGAAGCCCTTGCGGCGCTGCCGGGTGATCGAGAGGGCATCCACGGCATCGAACCAGGCGACACGCTCGACCCCGGGGCTCAGCACCGAGCGAGTCAGTGCCTCGGCGGCGGCACTGTCATGGCTGACGATGCAGGTAAAGTGCTCCGGATCCAGCATGCGGTCGACGGCAATCACCGGCAGCCCCCCGGCCTTGAGCTCCCGATAGAAGTTGTCGTCCGATGGGAGGCTGCTGGCGACGATCAATGCCTGACAGCGTCGGGCGCGCAGGGCCAAAGCCAGTTCGCGTTCGGTGGCGGGGTCGTCATCGGAGCCGGCGATCAACAACTGGAACCCCTGCTCTCGGGCCCCACGTTCCAGGCGCTTGGCCAGGCGCGCGTAACTGGCGTTCTCGAGATCCGGCACGATGAGCCCCAGGGTGCGGCTCTGGCCACGACGCAGCGCGGCGGCCTGGGCATCGACCCGATAGTGATGACGTTCGACCACGGCCATGACCCGGTCCACGGTATCCTGGCTGATGCGATGCTGCTCCGCCTTGCCATTGATCACGTAGCTTGCGGTGGTACGCGACACCCCGGCAAGACGGGCGATTTCGACAAGGGTCATGAGGGCTCCTCAAGTGCGCAGGCTGGTAGATGTTCTCTAGGCTTTGTCCGAAAAGTGCCTGCGCTCGCCCATACGGCGTTAAAAATCGACTCAAAGTACTCATTTACACCGCGTAAACTCCGTTTTTGGGCTCGCGACATCCATGTCGCTTGCTCTTCGAGCAGCCATGCTGCCCAAATCGGCTATCCTGCCGATTTGTCGTCGATTTTTGCTTTGTGACCCACATGGATGTGGGAAATGCGTTAGCCCGCAGGAGCGGGCTTAGCGCTGGCCATCGCTCGTCGACTTTTTAGACATAGCCTAGACTCCGGGAGGGGAGTGGGCAGCCCTTCGAAGGTCGTAGAGTTCCATGCTTGATTAATACGCTGAATGCTTTCAGCATGACGCAAGATTAAGGCTGACACGATTCAGCTTTTCGGTGCAAGGCTTGCCAGAAAGCGAGGAGGTGAAATGCTCACGCTGCATCAGGATGACGTATTGCTCGATCGCCATGCCGAGGATTGGGGTGATGCCCTGGATCAGGCTGCGGCATCGCTGGTCGAGGCGGGCCGGGCCACGCCGGAATACCGGCAGGGCTTGCATGAGCGCGAGGCGCAATCCTCGACTTACCTGGGTAACGCCATCGCCATCCCGCATGGCACCCCGGAAAGCCGCGACCAGGTGCTTGCCACCGGGGTGCGCGTGCTGCAATTTCCCGCCGGGGTCGAGTGGCACGATGGCAATCGCGTGCATGTGCTGGTGACCATCGCCGCCCAGAGCGACGAGCATCTGGATATCCTTCGTGCCCTGACTCATGTGCTGGATCGAGAGGGCGTGGCGCAGCGTCTGGCCCAGGCCGACAGTCGCACCGCGATCATCGCCGAACTCTCCAGGGCGCCGGTGGTGGCACGCGTCGATATCGACACGCTGTGCCTCGACTTCCCGGCCAAGGACCGTTTCGAGCTGGCGCTGGCTGGAGCTGCGCGCCTGCGCCAGGCAGGTTGTGTCAACGGCGACTTCGTCTCGGCCATCCTCGAACAGGAACCCGTGGCCCTGGGACAGGGTCTGTGGCTGGCCAGCAGTGCCTATGGCGTGACGACTCCCTCCTTGTCGCTGGCCACTCCCGAATCGGCTTTCGTCGGTCCCAAGGGGCCGGTCAACGGGGTGTTCTGCCTGGCGGCCCAGGGCGAGGCCCACCTGGGATTGCTGGACCGTCTGGCCACGCTGCTCGATGCCGGGGATGGCGAAGCCCTTGCCGACGCCGATGCCGCCACTGTGCTGGCCCGCCTGGCCGGGGAGCGCGCCGGTGCCGAGACCGCTCGTGTCCGGGTGCTCAATGCCCACGGCCTGCACGCTCGTCCGGCCAAGCAACTGGTGCAGGTGGTGCGTCACCAGGGCATGCCGATCAAGGTGCGCCTGCTCGAGGGCAGCGCTGAAGCGGTGTCCGCCGCCAGCCTGACCAAGGTCATCGGTCTCGGCGCGCGGCGCGGTCAGACCCTGGTGTTCTCCGCCGAGGGCGAAGGCGCGGCGGAGGCACTCGCGGCAGTGACCGGGGCCGTCAATGAGGGGCTGGGTGAAAAGGTCGCGGCCTTCGAGGAGCGTCGCGATGTCGATGTCGTCGACGAGACGCCCGTCGCGCTCGAACCGCTGGCCGCGGACACCCCGCACCCCGGTGTTGCGGCTGCCCCAGGGCTGGCGATCGCCCCGGTCTTCGTGATGCGCCTGCCGCGTTTCGACTATGCCGAGCGCGCCCAAGACCTCGATGACGAGCGCATCGGCGATGCCAGTGATGTCGTGACAGCCCAGAAGGAACGCCTGGCCCGCGCCCTCGCCGAGGCCGCCGAACAGCTCGAGGCGCTGATTCGGCGTGCCCAGGGGGGCGAGGTTGCCCAGATTCTCTCGATGCACGAAGAGATGCTCGAGGACCCCGAATTGCGCGAGTCGGCTCACGAGGGCATCGACGAGGGGTTGTCCGCCGAGGCGGGCTGGTGGCGAAGCATCGATACCGCCGCCAGAGCCCAGGAGATGCTCGCCGATCGACTGCTGGCAGAGCGCGCCGCCGACCTGCGGGATGTCGGCCGGCGAGTGCTGGGACTGTTGTGCGGTGTCGCGATGCCCACGCCCCCGGACGCCCCCTACATCCTGGTCACCGACGACGTCGGCCCCTCCGACGTGGCGCGTCTGGATACCGCCAAGGTGCGTGGCCTGCTCACCGTCCGTGGCGGGGCGACCTCGCACAGCGCCATTCTCGCCAGAGCCCTGGGCATCGCTGCCGTGGTGGGCGCGGGGGGGCGCGTCATGACCCTCGAGAACGGCAGCGAGCTGATACTCGATGGCGAACGTGGCCGGGTGATCCCCTCTCCTTCCAAGGAGCGGCGAGATCGTGCCCTGCTGCGCCTGAAGGAGAACGAGGCGCGCCAGCGAGACGCCTATGCCGCGCGTTTCGAGGAGGGCCGCACGCAAGACGGCCATCGCATCGAGGTGGCCGCCAATCTGGGCAATACCGCCCATGGCGCAGACGCCGTCGAACATGGCGCCGAAGGCGTCGGTCTCTTGCGTACCGAATTCGTCTTCATGGCCCATGCCGACGTGCCGGACCTGGAGACCCAGATCGGCGAATATCGTCAGGCCATCGACGCCCTCGACGGCCGGCCGCTGGTGGCGCGCACCCTGGATGTCGGCGGCGACAAGCCGTTGCCTTACTGGCCGTTGCCCCAGGAGGACAACCCCTTCCTGGGCCTGCGGGGCATTCGTCTGGCGCTGACTCGCCCGGAGATACTGGAAACCCAGCTGCGTGCCTTGCTCACCGCGGCCGGCGACAAGCCGCTGCGCATCATGTTCCCGATGGTCAAGGATATCGCCGAGTTCCGCGCCGCACGCCTCATCTTCGAACGGGTGCAAGAACAGATCCGGGCCCCGGATGTACAGCTCGGCGTGATGATCGAGGTGCCTTCCTGCGCCTTGCTGGCACCGAGCCTGGCCGAGGAGGTCGATTTCTTCTCCATCGGCACCAACGACCTGACTCAGTACACCCTGGCCATCGATCGCGGCCACTCGGAACTTTCCGCGCAATCCGACGGCCTGCATCCGGCGGTGCTGCGGCTGATCCAGATGACCGTCGACGCGGCGCACGCCAGGGGCAAGTGGGTCGGCGTGTGCGGTGAACTGGGCAGCGATCCCCTGGCGGTGCCGGTGCTGGTGGGGTTGGGCGTCGACGAGTTGTCGGTATCGGTGCGCCAGGTACCCATGGTCAAGGCACGGCTGCGCGAGCTGACGCTCGCTGAGGCCCGCCGGCATGCCGAACTGGCCTTGAGCCAGGCGACCAGCGACGCGGTGCGTGAAGCCCTGGAGGCACTGTGATGGCCAGGGTGCTCACGCTCAGTCTCAATCCGGCCCTGGACCTGGCGATTCATCTTGAAGCGTTGGCCTTGGGGGAAGTCAATCGCACCGAGTCGACCCGTTTGGACGCGGCAGGCAAGGGCGTCAATGTCGCTCGAGTGCTGGTGGCGCTGGATCATGAGGTCACGGTCTCGGGGTTCCTCGGTGCCGCCAACGAGGCCCCTTTCCTGAGCGCCTTCGTCGAACTGGGGGTGGAGGACGCCTTCCTGCGCGTGCCCGGCGAGACGCGTATCAACGCCAAGGTGTCCGAGCGGGGCGGGCGCGTCACCGACATCAATGGACCGGGCATGCATGTCGACGCCGCCGCCTTCCAGCGGCTGGTCGACGATCTCGATGCCAGGATCTCCGACCCGGCGCACCGTCCCGACGCGGTGGTGATCGCCGGCAGCCTGCCGCCCGGTATTTCGCCCGACGACCTGGCGACACTGATCCGGCACCTGCGCGGGCAGCGTCTGCCGGTCTGGGTCGATACCAGCGGCCCGGCGCTGGAGGCTGCCATCGCCGCCCGTCCCAGCGCGGTCAAGCCTAACGAGCAGGAGCTCGCCGCCTGGGCGGGCGAGGTGCTGGACAGCGATGCGGCCCGTCTTCGCGCCGCCCGGCGCCTGCATGCCGCTGGTATCGAGGAGGCGCTGATCTCCGCCGGCGGTGACGGCGTGTTGTGGGTCAGCCGCCGCGGCGCCTGGCTGGCGACACCACCCCGGGTGGCCGTGGGCAGCACCGTCGGCGCCGGCGATACGCTGCTTGCCGCCATGCTGCATGGCGCGCTCGCCGATCTGCCTGCCGAGCCGGCCCTGGGGCTGGCCACGGCACTGGCCGCCGAATCCGTTCGTCATGTCGGCGTGGGGGACCCCCAGGCCGCCGATTTCGAGCAACTCCAACAGCAGACCCGTGTACGTCGTCTGGACGACGCGGAGGAAACGTGCCTATGAATATCATCCTGATCACCGCCTGTCCGAGTGGCATGGCCACGACCTTTCTTGCCGCCCGCCGACTGGAGCAGGCCGCGAAGCAGCGTGGCTGGCAGCCGACCGTGGAGATGCACGGCGAACTCGAACCGCTGAAACCGGCGAGCCAGGCCGCCATCGATGCCGCCGAGCTGATCGTCGTGGCGGCCGACCGGGTACCCGACCCCCAGCGCTTTGCCGGCAAGCGGCTGTTTCAGGCACCTATCCATCAGGCGCTTCCGGATCCGTCGGGATTTCTCGAGCGGGCCAATCGGGAAGCGGTTGCCTACGATGCGCCCGAAGCCGCGTCCTCCACGGCGCCCGAAGCTGCGTCCTCCACGGCGCCCGAAGCCGCGCCGGCCGCCACCCAGGGCAAGCATATCGTCGCGGTGACGGCGTGCCCCACCGGGGTGGCCCACACCTTCATGGCCGCGGAGGCGTTGGCCGAGGCAGGACGCGCCCTCGGGCACCGGATGCGGGTCGAGACCCAGGGCTCGGTAGGGGCCCAGGACGCGCTGACCGACGATGAGATCCGTGATGCCGACGTGGTCATCCTGGCCTGTGACATCGAGGTCGACCCGACCCGCTTCGCCGGCAAGCGGGTATGGCGCACCTCCACCGGCAATGCCCTCAAGAAACCCCGACAGACCGTCGAGGAGGCCCTGGCCCAGGCGGAAGTGGAAGGCCAGGCCAGCGGTGACCAGGCAGGCGGCGAACGCAAGAAGGGCGTCAAGGAGAAGGGCGTCTACAAGCACCTGCTGACCGGGGTGTCCTTCATGCTGCCGATGGTGGTGGCGGGTGGCCTGCTGATCGCGCTGTCCTTCGTGTTCGGCATCGAGGCCTTCAAGGAAGAGGGCACGCTGGCTGCGGCATTGATGCAGATCGGCGGCGGCAGTGCCTTCAAGCTGATGATTCCGGTATTGGCCGGTTATATCGCCTACTCCATCGCCGACCGTCCCGGCATCGCCCCGGGGATGATCGGCGGCTGGCTGGCCGCGGATATCGGCTCGGGCTTCATCGGCGGGATCATCGCCGGCTTCCTGGCCGGTTACGTGGCCAAGGCGGTTACCCAGCACGTCAAGCTGCCGGCGAGCGTCGAATCCCTCAAGCCGATCCTGATCATCCCGCTGGTGGCAAGCCTGGTCACCGGCCTGGTGATGATCTACGTGATCGGCGAACCGGTGGCAGGCATCCTCGCGGCATTGACCAGCTTCCTCGAGAACATGGGCTCGGCCAATGCGGTGCTGCTGGGCATCCTGCTCGGCGCGATGATGTGCTTCGATCTCGGCGGGCCCGTCAACAAGGCCGCCTACACCTTCGGCGTCGGGTTGCTGGCCTCCGAGACCTATGCGCCGATGGCAGCGATCATGGCCGCCGGCATGGTGCCGGCCATCGGCATGGGCATCGCCACCTTCGTGGC
The DNA here is from genome assembly GCF_900128925.1 of Modicisalibacter ilicicola DSM 19980. Classification (GTDB taxonomy): domain Bacteria; phylum Pseudomonadota; class Gammaproteobacteria; order Pseudomonadales; family Halomonadaceae; genus Modicisalibacter; species Modicisalibacter ilicicola. The sequence goes on along the minus strand of NZ_FQUJ01000008.1, from coordinate 173,719 downwards.
CCGCTCGAAGTTCGCCGAGGCGGAGCGCGAGGCGGGCAAGGCCTCCTTCGTGCTGGGGCTGTGCTTCATCAGCGAAGGGGCGATCCCCTTCGCCGCCAAGGACCCGCTGCGGGTAATCCCCGTTGCCATGATCGGTGGCGCAATCACCGGCGCGCTGTCGATGCTGTTCGGTGCCAAGCTGATGGCACCTCACGGCGGCATCTTCGTGCTGCTGATCCCCAACGCCATCTCGCCGGTGCTGCTCTATCTCGCGGCGATCGTCGCGGGCTCGCTGGTGACCGGTCTGGGCTACGCCATGATCAAGCGCGGCGAACAGGGCCTGGCGGTGGAAGCCAACGCCTGACGTCCATCGGTCGATGAATACACGCCGGCGCCCTCGGGCGCCGGTGATGATTTCGACCCTGAATATCGGCTACCTTACACTCTTCCTGTCTTGATACCGTGCCTACGCGATGCGATTGCTCCATGCCCTGCGCCGCCGTCAATCCTGCAACCAGATTACCCAGCGGCTCAATATCGACATGCGCTCGCGCCTGCGACGCGCCTTCTATTGGCTGCTGACGCTCACTGGCCTGCATACTCTCGCCATGGTGATGCTCGAGGCCATGGGCTGGGGGGATGCCCTGTGGCTGACGCTCACCACCATGACCACGGTAGGTTACGGTGATCTGTCGGCCGCGTCGCCGCTGGGACGTGCCGCTACGGTGGCCTTGCTCTATGTCGCTGGGATTACCCTGCTGGCGCAACTGGCCAGTGACTACATCGATTATCGCCTCAAACGCAAGGAATCCATGATCAAGGGCCGCTGGAGGTGGCAGATGAACGACCATGTACTGATCATCAACAGCCCCAACACCAACGCAGGTGTCTATTTCGAGCGGCTGGTGACGCAACTGCGCGAGACCCGGGAACTGCAAGATACGCCGGTGCAGATTCTCACCGATGCCTTCCCGGACGGGCTGCCCGAGAATCTGCGCGAGATGGCCGTGGTGCATCACCACGGCGAGACTTCCGATCCGCAGGCGCTCGAGGCCGTGACGCCGGCCCAGGCCCGGGCGATCATCATATTGGCCCGGGACGAATACAGCCGGGTGTCCGACAGCGTTACCCTGGATGTGCTGACGCAACTGCAAGGCCTGTGCGAGGAGGACTTGCCTTACACCGTGGCCGAGTGCGTCAACGAAGACAGCCGGCGCCGTATCGAGCTGGCGGGTGCCAGCACCACCCTGCGCCCGATCCGCGCCTATCCGGAGATGCTGGTGCGCTCCCTGGTGGCGCCGGGATCGGAAAAGATCCTGGAGAACCTCTTTACCCATCATGATGATCATGCCATGCGCTATCCAGTGCAGCTGGAGAACGCCGAATGGGCTGACGTCGCCTGTCGGCTCATGGCAGCGGGCATGGGCACGCTGATGGCCTACGTGACAAAGGACGGGCAGATCAACTGCCATCCGGCCCATGACCATCGCTTCGATGCCGGTGCACTCATCCTGATGGTTCGCGAGGAGTTCGTGCCCACGACCCAGGAGGTCGAACGCTGCATTCATGGAGTCGATGCGGCGACGTCGGTATGAGCCCTGCGCTCAACTTCTCGGCGTGCTATCTTGCACTGTAATACGTTGTAGTTAATCTTCTGAGGTGTCATATGGGCGTTACGACTGTCAGGCTGCAACAAGAAGTCGAAGAAGGGCTTGAGGCCCTGGCGTACAAGCTTGATCGCAGCAAAGGTTGGGTCATCAACCAGGCCATCGCAGAATATTTGGAGCGCCAGGAATTGGAGCAATCGCGCTGGCAGGAGACGCTTGCCGCCATGGAAGCCGTTGCTCAAGGCAAGATAGTCCCTGCTGACGAAGTGCATGACTGGTTGCGCAGCTGGGGGGGCGATGATGAGCGCGATCCACCGAAGATAGGCGAATGAAGCTGGCTTACTCCGCCGAGGCGATTGCCGATCTCAATCGCCTACGCGCCTTTATCGCCGAAAAAGATCCTACGGCTGCTCAGCGAGTCGGGCATGAGTTGGTCCAGCGTCTGGAAGCTCTTCGATCTTTCCCGACAATGGGGCGATCGGTTGAACTGGCACCTGATCCAAACTCCATTCGGGATGCTGTCTTCGGAAACTATATCGTTCGCTACTCGGTGCATCTGGAGACAGTCGTCGTTCTCCGTGTCTGGCATCATTATGAGAATCGATAGTAATAGCGTTGACTGGATCCTCAAACAGCATTGTCGTGATTGACATCATGCCGAGCATAACAAGGTGCCGCTAATGATCGACCAAATCCTTATCGTGATGGGCATCACATTTCTGGTGATGGTGAGTCCGGGCCCCGACATGATCATCGTCATGCGCAATACCATCATCGCGGGTCGATCTGCCGGGACACAGACATCTCTGGGGGTGCTCGCCGGCAACCTGGTCCACATCAGCTATTGCGTCGTCGGGATAGGGTGGCTGATTTCACAGAGCATTCTTGCCTTTTCACTCGTCAAATATGCCGGTGCGGCATACCTGATCTATCTCGGCATCGTCAGCTTCCGGTCAAGTGGCACTACCCTGGATGTGCGTAATGCCAATAGCCAGCCTTCCGGCAGAACATGGTTTCTGCAAGGGTTTATCAACAACATTCTGAATCCGAAAGGCACACTTTTTTATCTCGGGGTTTTCACCATGGTGATCACCCCGAAAACTACCGCCGCTATGACGCTCGTTCTGATTGCCTGCATGATGTTGGTGAGCGCATCGTTCTGGCTGTTTTTCGTATACACCCTCGACCGACCGATCATCCGGGGGTCAATCGAACGCTTCCAGCAGGCAGTGAGCAAAGCGTTTGGCGTTCTCCTGATGTCGCTCGGCCTCAGAGTGGCGCTGATGGATCGATGACGGGTCGGGCAGCTACATCATCTGGATCTTGTTGCTTGACCTATATTGCGCTGGAAATCATCTCCATCGTTGATATCAAACAGTGGCAGGCGTCGCGCCACAGGGGACGACTGAACTATTGAGGTATTGGTCATCGCAACTGGAATCAGTTTGTCGATCAGCTCTTCCATGTGCGCTACCGATCGCACATGAGCGCGAGCAATGAAGCAGTCCTCTCCTGTAATGCGATCGCAATCGACGACTTCTGGTAAGTTTTTCAGGATATTCACAACCGTCTGCATCTCGCCGGGAATGGGTCGGATTCGCAAATAAACCGCAAGCGGCAATCCCAGTGCGTCTGGATTCACCGTGATGGTGTAATTGTCGATGACGCCGGCTTCCTCGAGGCGCTTCATACGCTCGGAGACACCCGGTGAGGACATGCCAATCCGCCGGGCCAGATTGACGATGCTTATACGTGAATTTTCAACAAGCGCGGCTAGGATTCGCGCGTCAGTCTCGTCAAGGCCTCCGCTTTCATATCTAAAGCGTTTCATGTCATAAGCCTCGTATTTATTAATATAGAAAACAAAAAACACCTGATTATGGTGATTCATTTACGAGTCTTTGCCTATCAAAATATCCTATCATCTCTGATGATAGGCCAGCATGATGAAACGTTTCACTTTTACAAGAACCGCAAGGGCAGTACCGCCACATGCCTGGTTTGGCGTCAGTGCCATATTTCACTATCTAGGCCCGTCATTCGCGGTCTTGCTCTTCCCTGCGATAGGCGTTCTCGGCGTGGCTTGGATGCGTATTGCCTCAGCCGCACTGATCTTCGCTCCCTGGACCCAACCCTGGCGCACCCTAGTAGTAGCGAATGCACAGACCAGATGGCTATTGGTTGGACTCGGGGTTTGCCTGGCAGTGATGAATTCAGCGTTCTATCTGGCGCTTGATCGGTTACCCATGAGTCTGGTCGCGGCCATCGAGTTTGTAGGCACGATTGGCGTTGCCTTGTATGGGTTACGTACCAGACGGAACATCATCGCCTTGCTTCTGGCTGTGCTTGGTGTATTCATACTGATCGATGTGAAATGGTCGAGTGACCCGATCGGGTTGTTTTGGGCGTTTCTTAACGGCGCATTGTTCGTTGGATACATCATCCTCGGCCATAAGATTTCCGAGCGCGGCGCGAGTGGAGGGGTTGAGCAATTGGGTGCGGCGATGGCCATCGCCTTCCTGTTCGTCATGCCGATCGGTTTCGCAGAGGCAATAAAAGCCTTCGCCACGGTCGAGTTGGTGCTTGCAGGTATCGGGGTTGGTGTCTGCTCTTCCGTTATCCCGTATGTCTGTGACCAGATGGCAATGTCCAAACTACCGCGATCCAGTTTCGCGTTGCTGTTGGCACTGTTGCCAGCGACTGCCACGATCATAGGTGTGATCGTGTTGTCGCAGATTCCCAGTGGCAAAGATATCGTTGGAGTATTGCTCGTCATGCTGGGTGTGGCAGTACATAAACCATCGCTAAATGCGTAGCGAAACTCCCACCAGGCCGATCAAAGGTCATTTCCATAGTGGTTTTGCCACTCCACGTACTTAAGGCTGCAAACACAGCCCCACTCCCCATCACCGCTACCGCGTATCAAACGCCACGCTGCGTATCAACGCGACGATCGAAATGCCTTCCTTCACTCCCAGCTCATCGAAGGACTTGCGCGTCAGCCGGGCACGCAGGATCTGCTCGCCGACCCGCAGGCGTACCTCGATCGAGGTCTTGTTGCCGGCCACCAGGCCGATCTGTTCCACCCTGGCGCTGAGCTGATTGCGGTAGCTGACCTGTTCGGGCTTCGACAAGGCCAGTGCCACGTCACGGATCGGGATGCGCAGGCGCAGCGTGGTGCCAGGAGGGTCGTCGACGAGCGGGATGGTCAGGCGCTGGCCATCCTCCAGCCGCAGTTGGGTCAGGGCGTAGTGGTGGTCGTGGTCGGCGACGGTGGCCGTGATGACCGAGGCGGCGTCGAATCCGCCCAGGTATTCGGTGAGGTCGAAGCGCGTCAGCAGCTCGTCCAGGCGACCGTGAGCGAGCACACGGCCCTGATCGAGGAGTACCAGATGATCGGCGATGGCGATCAATTCGTCCGGATCATGGCTGACATAGACGATGGGAATGTCGATGTCCCTGGCCAGGCGGGCGATATAGCGCAACAGTTCCTGCTTGCGGGCGCCATCGAGGCCGGTCAGGGGTTCGTCCATCAACAGCAGGCGCGGCTCGGTGAGCAGGGCCCGGCCGATGGCGACGCGTCTGGCCTCGCCGCCGGACAGGGTGGCGGGGAAGCGGTTCAGCAAGGGACTTATGCCCAGCAGGTCGACGATATCGTCGAAGCGCGAGCGTGCCCCGGGGCGCATGCCGTAGGTAAGATTGCCGCGCACCCGGTAGTGAGGAAAGAGGCGCGCCTCCTGGAAGACCACGCCCAGACGCCGGCGGTGAGGCGGCACGAACACGCCTTGCCGGGTGTCGACAAGGGAGTGCTCGCCGATACGTATGACGCCCTTGTCCGGGGTGTCGAGCCCGGCGATCAGGCGCAGCAGGCTGGTCTTGCCACTGCCCGAGGCACCGAACAGGGCAGTGACGCCTCGGGCTGGCACGGTGAGCGATGCCTTGAGCAAGAAATCCCCCAGGCGCTTGTCCACCTCGAGAGTGAGGCCAGAGGCATCGGTGCCATGCCCCGAGACGGCGTGGCTTGCGGGCAAGGGGGCATCGGTGTGCTCAGCCATCGCGCCCTCGCAGGCGTTTCCTGGCCTTGCGTGCCAGCCATTCGGAGACCAGCAACGAGAGCATGGCGATCAGGATGGCGATGGCGCAGAGGCGTGCCGCGGCGGCTTCCTTGCCCGGCGACTGGATCAGCGTATACAGCGCCAGCGGCAGGGTGCGGGTCTCGCCGGGGATGTTCGAGGCGAAGGTGATGGTGGCCCCGAATTCGGAAAGCGCCCTTGCGAAGGCCAGCACCGTACCGGTCAGTAGCCCGGGAAGCGCAAGGGGCAGGGTAATGGTGAACAGGATCCGCCAGCGATTGGCCCCCAGGGTGCTGGCCGCCGCTTCGAGTTTCACGTCGACTGCTTCCAGGGAGAGACGCACGGCGCGCACCAGCAGGGGAAAGGCCATGATGCCACCGGCGACCGCCGCGCCTTGCCAGGTGAAGGGCAGGGTGATGCCGAACCACTGATCCAGCCAGCGGCCCAGGAGACCCTGGCGCCCCAGGGAAACCAGCAGCAGATAGCCGACCACCACCGGTGGCAGCACCAGGGGCAGGTGCAGCACACCATCGAGCAAGGCCTTACCGCGAAACTCGTGGCGCGCCATCAGCCAGGCCAGGGCGATGCCCGGCACCAGGATCCAGGCCACGGCAGTACCGGCGACCTGAAGGCTGATGAGGATGGCTTCCCACTCGGCATCGGAGAGCATGACATGACCTTGCGACTAGCGGCGGGCGTCATCGGCTGGTGCAAAGCCGAAGTCGCTGAAGATCGCCTGGGCAACGTCGCCTTGCAGCCATTGTTGGAAATCCCTGGCTTCGTCACTGGCCGGCGGGTCGATCAAGGCCAGCGGATAGACGATCGGATCGTGACTATCGTCGGGAAACAGCCCTAGCAGGCGAACCTTGTCGCTGGCCTGGGCATCGGTCCGGTAGACGATGCCCAGCGGAGTCTCCCCCCGCTCTACCAGTGCCAGGGCCGCCCGCACGTTGTCGGCGCGTGCCAGTCGCGGCTCGAGGGCATCCCATTCTCTCAGGGCCTGAAGGGCTTGTCGGGTGTAGATGCCAGCCGGCACATGGTCCGGATCGCCGACCGCCAGGCGCTGTCCCTCGTCCAACAATGCATCGAGTGCCTGCCCGCGGCCAGGGGTGACATCGGACAAATCGCTGTCTCGGGCCGCGATCACGGCGAGACGGTTCTGCACCACATCGTTTCGCAAGCCGAGCTCGATGCCCTGCTCCGCCAGCCAGTCCATCCAGCGCACGTTGGCAGAGAAGAACAGATCGGCGGGCGCGCCACGGGCGATCTGGCGTGCGGCGGTGGAAGACGACGCATAGACCGGCACGATATCCACGTCATGTCGGGACTCGTAATGCGCGATGGCCCGGTCCAGGGCATCGGTCAGCGATGCGGCGGCGAAGACCCGCACACCAGGGGCGGCTTGAGCGAGCGGCGCGAGGCTCAACGCGACTGAAAGCGAGATGCCGCTGATAAGGGCAGCATGTCGCGGCGATCGGGGCCGCCTGGCGCGCGTCTCGAACATGGCGGTTTCCACACTGGTTGATGACGATGGCGCAAGCACTATAAGCCGTATTGGCACGAGTCGCCAAACCGTGCCTTCCCTCTCGTGAGGCCGACCTGTACCTTGGTTACCTATCGATGACGTCATGACAGAGACGAACGGAGCCATGTCAATGCAACAGGTGGTGCTTTCTTGCCGGGGGCTGTGGCGCTCGCTGATGCTGTTAACCATGGTGCTGCTGGTGACGGGGTGTGGCGTGAACGACATTCCGCGCCTGGATGAGCAGGTGAAATCGGCCTGGGCCCAGGTCGAGAACCAGTACCAGCGTCGGGCGGACCTGGTGCCCAATCTAGTGGAAACGGTCAAGGGCTTTGCCGAGCAGGAGCAGGAGACCCTGACGGCGGTGGTCGAGGCACGCTCCCGGGCCACGTCGATCCAGATCGATGCGGAGTCGTTGAACGACCCCGAGAAGCTCGAGCAGTTCCAGCAGGCCCAGGGGCAGTTGACCAGCGCGCTGAGCCGCTTGATGGCGGTCTCCGAGCGCTATCCGGAACTGCGCTCCAACCAGAACTTCCTGGCCCTGCAGTCCCAGCTGGAAGGCACCGAGAACCGCATCGCGGTGGCGCGGCGCGATTTCATCACCGCCGTCGAGCGCTACAACACCGAGATTCGTACCTTCCCGGGCCGGATCTGGCATAGCCTGCTCTACAGCGACATGCCGCTGCGCGAGAACTTCGAGGCCACCGCCGAGAATGCGGACCAGGCGCCTCAGGTGGAGTTCTGATGAGCATCTATCTGCGTCTACCGCTATTCCTGTTGTTGCTGAGCCTATTGTCGCTGACCCCTGCCTTGGGCACCCAGGCGCAGCAGCCTGAATTCCCCGAATTGACCGGGCGGGTGGTCGACCAGGCCGAGCTGCTGGATCAACAGACCGAATCGCGCCTGACCGAGATGCTCAAGGCCCACGAGCAGGGGACGACCGAGCAGGTCGTGGTCGTCACCCTGGCGAGTCTGCAGGGCTACGCCATCGAGGAGTACGGCTATCAGCTGGGCCGTCACTGGGGCATCGGTCAGGAAGGCGAGGACAACGGCGCCCTGCTGATCGTCGCACCCGAGGAGCGCAAGGTGCGTATCGAGGTCGGCTACGGCCTGGAAGGTCGGCTGACCGATGCGCAGTCCTCGGTGATCATCAACCAGATCCTCACGCCGGCCTTCAGGCAGGGCGATTACGCCGAAGGCATCGTCCAGGGCACCGAAGCGATGATCCAGGTGCTGGGTGGCGACCCACTGGCCGAGCCGGAAGGGGAGGCGGCCGGCACCCGTGAAGGTGAAGCGGGGCCGGCATCGATCTGGTTCTTCGTCCTGTTCGTCATCGTCATGGCCATGGCGCGCGGCGGTGGTGGAGGCGGCCGGGGCCGGGGTAGAGGTCGCGGTCTGCTTGCAGGGGCACTGCTGGGTTCCGCCATGGGGCGTGGAGGCTCCGGCGGCGGCTTTGGCGGCGGTGGCTTCGGCGGTGGCGGCGGTGGTTTCGGGGGTGGTGGTGCCTCCGGTGGCTGGTAATCGGAGTCGTTTCTCGCCGGTGCCTGTGCTCCGGGCGCCTTGTGCTTTACGCCGTTCGGCAATTTATTTAGCAACTCCCTGAATTCGAGAGAACACGACGCCATGAGCTTATTGAGTGACAGCGAACAGCGCCAGGTCGCAGACGCGATCAATCGCATCGAGCAGGAAACCGATGCCGAGCTGGTCACCGTGCTGGCCGCCCAGGCGGACGACTATGCCTACATCCCGCTGCTCTGGGCGGGAATGCTGGCGCTGATAGTGCCTGGCGTCATCAACTATTTTACCGGTGGATTGAATGCCCAGGCGCTGCTGCTGGTGCAGTGGGGGACGTTCATCGTGCTGGGGCTGCTGTTCCGAATTCCCCGGATCACGACCCGGCTCATTCCCCGCTCGGTGCGACATTGGCGGGCCTCGAATCTGGCCCGGCGCCAGTTCCTGGAACAGAACCTGCACCACACCGATGGCGAGACCGGGGTGCTCATCTTCGTCTCGGAAGCCGAGCGCTACGTGGAGATCCTGGTCGATCGGGGCATCTCCAATCGTCTGAAGGACGAGACCTGGCAATCGATCGTCGCGACCTTCACCCGGCAGGTGAAACAGGGCCAGACGCTGCAGGGCTTCCTGAATTGCATCGAATCCTGCGGCGAGCATCTCAAGCGTGAGGTGCCTGCCACCCACGAGCGCAACGAACTGCCCAATCGGCTGGTGATCCTGGAGTGAGCAATGGCTCGGGCGCGGCAAGTTGTGGGGCTGAAAGTCGCGGCATACACTGAAGCGAAACCTTCCCTGCGACAGTTGCCATGCTCGACACGTCGATAGCCGGTCTTCCCTCCTCCGACACTTTTCTGCAGGAGACGTCGCTGCGTATCGTTTACAGCGAGCAGCGCGATCCCTGGGCCGCCGTCGAAGAGCTGGCGGCGGGGCTGTGCCATGCCGAACTCGGCTTCGTGCTCTTCTTCTGCAGTGCAGAGTATTCTCTGGCAACGCTTGGCGAGGCGCTGTCGGGTACCTTTGGCGAGGAGTTGCCGATAAGCGGTTGCACCACCGCCGGCGAGATCACCCCCCAGGGTTACAGCCGTGGCGGCATCGTGGCGATCGGTTTCGATCGTCGTCGCTTTGCCATCTCCCGAGCCCTGGTCACGGATCTGGCAGGGTTCGATCTGCTTCGTGCCCAACGCCTCACGGAGGAACTGCTCGAGGATTGCCGCCGTCAGTCGCTGGCGCCGATCAACGATCACAGCTTCGCCTTGACCTTGCTCGACGGCCTGTCGAGCTGCGAGGAACAGGTGCTGGCGACCCTGGATGCGGCGCTGGGCAGCATTCCCAGCTTCGGTGGCTCCGCGGGGGACGATAATCGTCTCGCGCACACCCATGTCTTCCATCAGGGTTGCTTTCACAGTCAGGCGGCAGTCGTGGTGGTGGTCAACACGCCACAGCCCTTTGAAGTCTTCACCACGCATCACCTGCGCCCGCGCAGCGAGAAGCTGGTGGTGACCCACGCGGACCGGGAACGCCGCCGGGTCGTGGAGTTGAATGCCCTTCCGGCCGCCGAGGCGTATGCGGCCCTGGTCGGTTGCCCGGTCGACGAACTCGATGAGCAGGTGTTCGCTCGCTACCCCCTGGCGGTGCGTATCGGCGAGTCCCATTACGTGCGTTCCATCCAGCGCGTCAACGAGGATGGCAGCTTGACCTTCTACTGCGCGGTGGAAAACGGCATCGTGCTGACCGCCATGCAACCGGTGTCGATCCTGAGCGATCTTTCGTGCACCTTCGATCAGCTCGAAGCGAAATTGGGCGCTCCGGAGCTGATCATCGGCTGCGACTGTTTCCTGCGTCGGCTGGAGATCGAGGCGCTTGGGCAACGCGATGCGGCATCGCGTTTGCTGCGCGAGCGTGGCGTGATCGGCTTCAATACCTACGGGGAGCAGCATCATGGCATGCACATCAACCAGACCTTCACCGGGGTTGTCATTGGGCGTGTCGAGAATGGACGACCCTGCTGAGCAGGGCGGCAGCCTGCGCGAACACGAGTTGGCGGCAGAAAACGCTCGACTGAAGAAGATCTGCGCGGCCCTGATCGAGCGCGTGGAGTCCAGCGGCGTGGCCGGTGGCGCCCCCTACGCTGCCTTCGAACATGCGGTGTTGCTGGCCGAGCAGGTGCGAGAGCGCACCGAGGCATTGCACCGCACCCTCGAGGAACTCAGCCAGGTCAACGCCCGCCTGCGCGACGAGATCGCGGTGCGCGTGGCCACGGAGCGACGCCTGCGCGAGGCCAAGGCCGAAGCCGAGGACGCCAACCTGTCGAAGACCAAGTTCCTGGCGGCGGTGAGCCACGATCTGCTGCAACCCCTCAACGCCGCGCGCCTGTTCACCAGCGCCCTGATCGAACAGGAGATGCCTGACTCGCCGCGAACCCTGGCAGGCCACATCGGCCGCTCCCTGAAGGATGTCGAGGCCCTGCTGGGCACGCTGGTGGATATTTCGCGCCTGGATGCCGGGGTGCTCAAGCCGGATATCGCGCCTTTCGAGGTTAGCGAACTACTCGATGTCCTGGCGCAGGAGTATCGCCAGATCGCCGCCTCCCGAGAGCTGGAACTGCATTACGTGGCCAGTTCCGTGGTCGTCGAATCCGACCTGGCCCTGCTGGCCCGGGTGATACGCAACTTCTTGACCAATGCCATCCGCTACACCGAGCAAGGCCGTGTACTGCTGGGCTGTCGACGCCGTCCCGAGGGCTTGGAAATCCTGGTGGGCGATACAGGCACAGGCATCGCCGATGATCAGCGCGACACGATCTTCCAGGAATTCAAGCGTGCCGATGCCCAGTCGGCTTTTCAGGATCGCGGCCTGGGGTTGGGGCTGGCCATCGTCGACCGCATCGCCGCCATGCTGGAGTATCCCGTGCGATTGACCTCGCGACTTGGGCATGGCTCGGCTTTTTCGATCCTGGTGCCTTACGGCAAGCTGTCGCCCGCTCCGGGACGGCTCGCCATGGCGGAGCCGGTGCCGGCCATGGCCGGGCCGGTCGGCAAGCGCATCTGGGTGATCGACAACGACCCGGCGATCTGCCAGGGCATGGCGGCGCTACTCGGCGGGTGGGGTTGCCGGGTCATCACGGCGTCCTCCCAGGCAATGCTTGAACGCACAGTGGTAGCGGGCGCCGAAGCGGCAGGCGCCGACGCGTTGATCGTCGACTATCATCTCGACGAGACGGAACCCGACGGCCTGGCGGTGGCCGCGAACCTGCGGCGACGCTGGCCGGCACTGCCGGTCATCGTGATCACCGCCAATCACGACGCCACGCTCAGGCAGCGAGCCCGGGAACTCGGCTATGGCTGCCTGCTCAAGCCACTGAAGCCCCTGCGGCTGAAGATGGAATTGATGCGTCTCTGCGAAGAGTAGAAAGCGGGATCAAGCGCCGCCGGAGCGCTGTTGGCGAGCGAGATGAGCGACCAGGTCGACCTCTCGGGCAACAAGAATCGCCTGAACTCGGCTACTGACCCCCAGTTTTCTCAGGATCGCCGAAACATGCGTCTTGACCGTGGTCTCGGCTATGTCGAGCCGCCGGGCGATCATCTTGTTGGATTCACCCTGGATCATGCGCTCGAGCACCTGAAGTTGTTTGTGGGTGAGCTGTGCCAGCGCTAGTTCCAACGCGACATCGGGGACAGCGTCGATGTCGGGAGGAGACTGAGGCCGACGCAGGATGTCCGGCGGCAGATACACGTCCCCCTCGAGCATCCGCTGCAGCGCCGACAGCAGCTCCGGACGCGGCGTCGATTTACCGATATAGCCCACCGCCCCCAGACTCAGGGCCTCCAGCACCGTGGTACGACTCTGCTGCGCCGAGATGATCGCCACGGGCAGCCAAGGCAGACGTTCGCGCAACTCGGCCAGACCGGCAAGTCCTTGCGCATCCGGCAGTGACAAATCCAGCAGTATCAGATCGAGTTCCTCGTGAGCCATGGCCCGCTGCAGGGCTTCCTGCAGGCTGCCGGCTTCGAGAATCCTGCTTCCCGGCAACGCCGAGCCGATCGCGTTGACCATGGCCTCGCGAAACAGGGGGTGATCATCGGCAATCAGCAGGGTATGCATCAACAGCGACTCCGGATTATCTCGATCACCTTAGCTGATTGGGTGGAATGAGCCCATGCCGGCGCATCCGGCGATAGACGGTGGGTCTCGATACGCCCAAGCGGCGCGCGACCTGGCTGATGTTCCAGCGGGCATGGCGCAACAGATCGAGCAGCACCTGGCTGTCGTCGGCGGGTGATTCAGCGGGGGCTTGGATCAGCGTTACAGGCGGTGGTGGCTTATCGCCGAGGCACTCCTCCGGCAGGTCGTAAACGGTGATATCGTCACCCTCGACGGTCGCCAAGGCAAAGGCAAGGGCGTTCTTCAACTGCCGGATGTTACCCGGCCAGGTATAGGCAAGGAGCGCGCTCATGGCATCGGCACGCAGTCGCCCCCTTTGCTGGCGCTCAGCGACCAGGGCGTCAAAGACGCTGCGAATTATATAGTGGCGATCCGCTCGCTCGCGCAGGGGCGGCAGCCGCAGGTGGGCGCCATTGATCCGGTAATAAAGATCCTCGCGTAAATGGCCATCGGCGACCAGCCTGCTCATGTCGCGATGAGTGGCGGTGATCACGCGCAGGTCGACAGGGATCGCCCGTTCGGCGCCCAGCGGCATCACCTCACGCTCCGCGATAACCCGCAGCAATCGCGTCTGCAAGGGGAGTGGCATGTCACCAATCTCGTCGAGGAAGAGCGTGCCACCATCGGCCTGTTGAATCAGCCCACGCATGCCCTTGCGACGGCCGCCGGTGAAGGCTCCTGGCAGATAGCCGAACAGTTCACTCTCGATCAATGATTCAGGGATGGCGGCACAGTTGACAGCGATGAATGGCCCCTTGGCGCGGCTGCCGCTTTCGTGCAAGGCGCGGGCCAGCACCTCCTTGCCGGTCCCCGTTTCGCCGGTGATAAGTACGTTCACTTCCTCGTTGCACAGCCGCCTGGCGAGCTTGAGCACCTTGTGCATGGATGGATCGTCGGTGGCGAGTACATCCAACGCCGGGACAGGCGTCGGTGACGTGGGCAATGACTGGCCGACTATTCGACGTCGCCGGGGCTCGATCAGGGTGGCGAAATAGGTGATGTCGCCGGCGCGAGCGCGTACGGCCCGGAGATGATCATCGCTTGTCGACAGAATGCCCAGCACTTCCGATATCTCGACGTCGAACAATTCGGTGATCGAAGGGGACCAGCCCGGCGACCAGGCAGGCCAGCGACGTAGATGCGCGTCGATCATGAGACGTCCGTTGCTGTTGGCGGCGATGATACTGCCGTTTTCCTCGATGGCGATGAGCCCCTTGCCATTGAGATGCACGAACTCCCGGGCCGTGTCGTAGCGAAGGATCAGACAATCGCGATAGCGATGCATGAAATAGGCATCCTCGATCATTCGCGCATACAGATTCACGAGCGGAAGCACGAAGTTCTGGCTTTCGAGGAAGCGGGGTGACCGCAGCGCGGAAATGTCCAGCACGGCGATCACCTGGCCCTGAGGGTCGGTAATGGGAGCCGCCGTGCAGGTCAGGCTGATGTGGGTCGCATCGAAATGTTCGCTCTGATGGCAGGTAATCGCTTGAGCGTCGTGGAGACAGGTACCCACGGCGCAAGTGCCAGCATAGCGCTCATCCCAGTCGGCGCCGAGATAAAGACCGGCCTTGCGCAGGGCGAGATCCTGCTGGCGCTCGCCACGAAATTCCACGGCGATGCCGCGATTATCGGTCAGCAGCAAAACATAGCCGAGCTGAGCGATCTGGGCATAGAGCCGATCGACGCCGACGCGTGCGACATGCAATAGCTCGTCGACGGTTTCCTGGTGTTCGCGCAGGGTCTGGTGGGTGACCACTCTGGCAGCCCGTGGTCGACTGGGGTCGAGCCGGTATTCGCCCATGCAACGCTCCCAGGAGCGACGGATCACGTCCCTGAAAGAGCCTGTCCCGTTTTCTTTACCCTCGCTGAGCTGGATGAGGGTATCGATGTGCTGGCGTTTTTCAGCTCGCAGGTCCATCGCTGCCTCCGAGGATCGCTCACCTTGCTGGAAACCGGCGGCTTGGCAATCCTGTTCTCAGCCTATGCCCCTCCTAGGGGAAGTCAATCAGCGAAGGCTTCATCCTTGGTCGAGGGTTACAGGTGTAACGTTTCCTTCTTCCTGGGCGTGACAGCTGTCATGTACAGCACGGCAGCGTTACACCGCTGGCGCCTGGACACTTCCCGCCGGGTACTAGGAAAAAGCCTGTTAAATCATTTCCATGCGAAGGATTTGTTGATCATCGCCGTCGTCTGGCATGAATCCTGCCATAGGTTTGGGGCGCTAGCTCAATAAGTGACAGCCCATGACAGGAGACGGAGAACAATGATGACAACAAGCACACCGACCCAGCAGGTCAACCAATGGTTGACCGATTTCGATGCCGCCCTGCGTAAGCAGGATCTCCCGCGGGTAATGGCCCTGTTTCAGGACGACTGCTACTGGCGAGACTTGATCGCCTTCACCTGGAACATCAGGACAGTGGAGGGCAAGGATGAGATCCAGTCGATGCTCGATGCCACCCTCGACGAGACACGCCCCGAGAATTGGCAAATGGAGGGCGAGGCCAGCGAGTCGGAGGGTGTGGTGGAAGCCTGGATGACCTTCGAGACCGCTGTGGCGAACGGAAAAGGCCTGCTAAGGCTGAAGGATGGCAAGTGCTGGACGCTGTTGACCACCATGTCGGAACTCAAGGACTTCCCGGAGCCCAAGGGCCATAAGCGCCCCAAGGGCGCCGAGCATGGCGCGACCAGGAATCGGCGTAGCTGGCTCGAGCGCAAGCAGGAAGAGGAACGGAGCCTGGGTTACGAACACCAGCCTTACTGCGTGATCATCGGTGGCGGCCAGGGCGGCATCGGCCTGGGAGCAAGACTCAAGCAGCTCGGTGTGCCCACCCTCATCGTCGAGCGCAACGCCCGGGCGGGAGACTCGTGGCGCAACCGCTACAAGTCACTCTGCCTGCACGACCCGGTGTGGTACGACCACCTACCGTACATGCCCTTTCCCGAGACCTGGCCGGTGTTCTCGCCGAAGGACAAGATCGGTGACTGGCTGGAGATGTACACCAAGGTGATGGAGCTCAATTACTGGAGTTCGACCCAGTGCCAGTCCGCCTATTTTGATGAGATTGCCGGCGAGTGGGTCGTGCGGGTCGTCCGCCATGGCGAGGAGGTCGTGCTGCGCCCCCAGCAGCTGATCCTGGCCACCGGCATGTCCGGCATGCCCAACGTCCCCGAGATTCCCGGGGCCGAATCCTTCAAAGGCCAGCTTCATCACTCGAGTCGACACCCGGGCGGTGAAGAGTATGGCGGCAAGCGGTGCATCGTGCTCGGCGCCAACAACTCGGCCCACGACATCGCTGGCGACCTGTGGGAGAACGGGGCCGATGTGACCATGGTGCAGCGTTCCTCGACCCATATCGTCAAGTCCGACTCGCTGATGGAAGAGGTCCTGGGGCCGCTCTATTCCGAGGAAGCCGTCGAGGCCGGCGTGACGACCTCGAAAGCCGATCTTACCTTCGCCTCGATTCCCTACAAGGTGCTACCCGACTTCCAGAGGCCGGCCTTCGACGTCATTCGCGAGCGGGACGCCGAGTTCTACCAGAGGCTGGAGGACGCCGGCTTCCTGCTGGATTTCGGTGCCGACGACTCGGGGCTGTTCCTCAAGTATCTGCGTCGGGGCTCCGGCTACTACATCGATGTGGGGGCCTCGGAGCTGATCGCCAATGGCGACATCAAGCTTGCCAGCGGAGTGACGATCGAGAGGATAAACGAGCACTCCGTCACGCTGACCGACGGCACCGAACTCCCCGCCGATCTGATCGTACTGGCCACGGGCTTCGGCTCGATGAATGGCTGGGCGGCCAAGCTGATTTCCCAGGAGGTGGCGGACAAGGTCGGCAAGTGCTGGGGACTGGGCTCCAACACTGCCAAGGATCCCGGGCCCTGGGAGGGGGAGCTGCGCAACATGTGGAAGCCGACCCAACAGGAAGCGCTGTGGTTCCACGGTGGCAACCTGCACCAGTCCCGTCACTACTCCCACTACCTGGCACTGCAACTCAAGGCGCGGATGGAAGGCATCCCCACGCCGGTCTACGGTCTACAGGAAGTGCACCACTTATCCTGATTGACCCTGCTTCCCGGCTCCTCCTACCAAAGGAGGAGGCTTGTTCCTGCCAAGGAAGTATGTTGCCTTTCGCTGGCGTGTCCAACACTGTCAAGGATCCACACAACGACAACATTCTTACAGGAGCCTCATCATGATCTACGCCAACCCCGGTAGCGAGGGTGCCCTCGTTGCCTTCGACAAGCGCTACGGCAATTACATCGGCGGTGAGTTCGTCGATCCTATCAAAGGTCAGTACTTCGAGAACATCACCCCGGTCACCGGCGAGGTGTTCTGTGAAGTGGCACGCTCCACCGCCGAGGATATCGACAAGGCCGTGGATGCCGCGCATCAGGCCGCGCCGGCCTGGGGCAGGACCTCGGCCGCCGAGCGCAGCAATATCCTGCTCAAGATCGCCGACCGCATCGAGCAGAACCTGGAGATGCTCGCCGTCGCCGAGACCTGGGACAACGGCAAGGCGGTACGCGAGACGCTGAACGCCGACCTGCCCCTGGCGGTGGACCATTTCCGCTACTTCGCCGGCTGCATTCGCGCCCAGGAAGGCACCGCGGCTGACATCGATGCCAACACCGTGGCCTATCACTTCCATGAACCCCTGGGCGTGGTGGGGCAGATCATTCCCTGGAACTTCCCGATCCTGATGGCCACCTGGAAACTGGCGCCGGCCCTGGCCGCCGGCAACTGCGTGGTATTGAAGCCCGCCGAGCAGACCCCGGTGTCGATCCTCAAGGTGGTGGAGCTGATTCAGGATCTCTTGCCCCCGGGGGTGCTCAACATCGTCAACGGCTACGGCGAAGAGGCCGGCCAGGCGTTGGCGACCCACAAGCGCATCGCCAAGATCGCCTTCACCGGTTCCACGCCGGTGGGTTCCCACATCCTCAAGTGCGCCGCCGAGAACATCATTCCTTCCACCGTGGAACTGGGTGGCAAGTCGCCCAACATCTATTTCGCCGACATCATGAACGCCGAGCCGGAGTTCATCGACAAGGCGGTGGAGGGGCTGGTGTTGGCCTTCCTCAACCAGGGCGAGGTGTGTACCTGCCCCTCCCGGGCACTGGTGCAGGAGCGCATGTACGATGCCTTCATGGCCAAGGTCATGGAGCGCACCCAGGCCATCAAGCGCGGCAACCCGCTGGATACTGACGTGCAGGTCGGCGCCCAGGTTTCCGAGGAGCAGTTCGACAAGATCATGTCCTACATGGATGTGGCTCGCGAGGAGGGCGCCGAGTTTCTGACCGGCGGTGGCAAGGAAACCCTCGACCCGGAACTCTCCCGGGGCTATTACATCCAGCCGACCCTGCTCAAGGGCGACAACAAGATGCGCGTGTTCCAGGAGGAGATCTTCGGCCCGGTGGTTTCCGTGACCACCTTCAAGGACGAAGCCGAGGCGCTGGCGATCGCCAACGACACCGAGTTTGGCCTCGGTGCCGGTGTCTGGACCCGGGACATGAACGTCGCCTTCCGCATGGGACGCGCCATCCAGGCCGGGCGCGTCTGGACCAACTGCTACCACCAGTACCCGGCCCATGCGGCCTTCGGTGGCTACAAGAAGTCCGGCATCGGTCGCGAGACCCACAAGATGGCCCTCGAACACTATCAGCAGACCAAGAACCTGCTGGTCAGCTACGACATCAACCCGATGGGCTTCTTCTGATGCAGTGGTGATCCGTTCCGGGGCGGCATCGTGGCCGCCCCTCGATAACAGGAGCAAGCATAGTGGACAAGACAATGAAAGCCGCGGTGGTTCGCGCCTTCGGCCAACCGCTGGAAATCGAGGAAGTGGAAGTGCCGCGTCCCGGCAAGGGCGAGGTGCTGGTCAAGATCGCCGCTTCCGGCGTCTGCCACACCGATCTGCACGCTGCCCACGGCGACTGGCCGGTCAAGCCCGAGCCGCCTTTCATCCCGGGGCACGAAGGCGTCGGGCATGTCGCGGCGGTGGGTGCGGGGGTCGACTACGTCAAGGAGGGTGATCGGGTTGGCATCCCCTGGCTCTACTCCGCCTGCGGCCATTGCGAACACTGCCTGCGAGGCTGGGAGACGCTGTGTGAATCTCAGCAGAATACCGGTTATTCGGTCAACGGCGGTTTCGCCGACTACGCGGTGGGCAGAGCGGCTTACGTCGGCCACCTGCCGGACAGCGTCGACTTCGTCGATATCGCCCCGGTGCTGTGTGCCGGCGTCACGGTCTACAAGGGCCTCAAGATGACCGACACGAAACCGGGGCAGTGGGTGGTGATCTCGGGCATCGGCGGGCTGGGGCACATGGCAGTGCAGTATGCCAAGACCATGGGCCTGAACGTGGCCGCGGTGGACATCGACGACGGCAAGCTGGCCCTGGCCGAGCGTCTGGGCGCCACGGTGACGGTCAATGCGATGAAGACCGATCCGGTGGCCTACCTGAAGAAGGAGATCGGCGGCGCCCATGGCGTGCTGGTCACCGCAGTCTCGCCCAAGGCCTTCGAGCAGGCCCAGGGCATGGTGCGCCG
Organism: Modicisalibacter ilicicola DSM 19980; assembly: GCF_900128925.1. Lineage (GTDB taxonomy): Bacteria > Pseudomonadota > Gammaproteobacteria > Pseudomonadales > Halomonadaceae > Modicisalibacter > Modicisalibacter ilicicola. The sequence continues at coordinate 154,310 of NZ_FQUJ01000008.1, read as the reverse complement.
TGGCGGCACCATCTCGCTCAACGGCCTGCCGCCGGGGAACTTCCCGCTGCCGATCTTCGAGACGGTGCTCAACGGCATTACCGTGCGAGGCTCCATCGTCGGCACTCGCAGCGACTTGCAGGAGGCGCTGCAGTTTGCCGGAGAAGGCAAGGTCAAGGCGACGGTGACCACCGACCGCCTGGAGAACATCAACGATATTCTCTCGCGCATGATGGATGGCAAGATCGAAGGGCGGGTGGTGATGGACCTGGCAAGCTGACGGCCGCCGGTAGAAGTGAACCCTGGGCGCGACGAGAGTCGCGCCCTTTTTATCGCCATGAAACGGCTCTGGCAGGGACGTCACATGGCTGCTTTCAGGGGATCAAGTGTTCCATCAGGCCTTCCAGGTGGATACCGAAGGCCCCCGGGGGCAGCACCTTTCTGACATGCATCTGCCTGTCGCTCGACACGCTGGCATCCGCCAGATCGATCACCGTTTTCGGCATCAGGGCTTTCCGTTCGTCGAGCATCAACAAGAGCCGGGGCTTGAGCCGCTTGTCCGGTTCCACGGAGAGCACGACCCCCACCATCCCGTTGTTCAATTCCACGATGGAGCCCGGCGGATAGACCCCGATGCATTCGATGAAACGTATGACCAGTTCATCATCGTAGAGGGTGCCTCGGGCCTGGTAGAGAATGCGCAGCGCTTCGGGGGTAGGGCGAGCCTCTTCGTAGACGCGCCTGCTGCTGATGGCGTCGTAGGTATCCACGATGGCGATGATTCTCGCTGTTTCGCCGATGTCACCTGCTCGCTTGCCATGCGGATAGCCACTGCCATCAAGACGCTCGTGATGGTCCCTGCATGCTTCCCGGACGACGGTGGGCAGCCCCTCCTCGTTCTCCAGCATGGCGTAGCCCTCGAGCGTATGCGTCTTCACGTGAGCAAATTCCTCGTGCGTCAGCTTGCCGGGCTTGGCAAGTATGGCCTGATCGAGCTTCATCTTGCCCAGGTCATGCAGCATGCCGGCAAGACCCAGCTCCTCGATCCGATTGCGGTCCTGACCCAGGTGACGGCCCAGGGTCATGGCCAGGATGCCGACGTTAAGACAGTGTTCCGCGGTGTACTCGCTCTTGTGCTTGAGACGGGTCAGCCAGCCGAGCGCGCTGGGGTTGGCAAGAATCGACCCGGCGAAGCGGCTGACCGTCTGCTTGACCTTGGGAATGTCGCGATGCCAATCATGCTTGTCCCGCAGCAGACGATGCACCATCTCCTTGGCATTGTTGAAGTCATGCCTGGCGTAGACGAATTCCTGCTCGACCGGCCGCTGGATGGGGTATGGCCGCCGGGCCGGAAACGGCCGGCGAGGCGATGACGGGCCCTTGAGCGTCTGCAGGCCGCGCAGTGTTGCCTGCACGCCTGTTTCGGAACGCTCCGCGTCCACGTAGACGTGCCGGCAATGGCGCTGGAGCCTGTGGATATCCCTGCTTTCCCTGAGCAGCAGCCCCTCAAGAAGAAAGGGCGTTTCTATCCAGGGGCGATCGAGCGCGGCGACGAACATGCCTGCCTGAAGGCAGGTGACAGGCACGCGGATCAACTGCTCAGGAGTCGTGTCATGTTCGCCTAACTGCTGCATCTGTCCCGCCCTCGCTCGATCGATTACAAACTGCAAATTTTCAAATTCATGGATTAGCCTCGAAAAAGGCGGGTGTTCATGCCATGCAAGGCAACTTTTCGTGATGTAATGACAGTTATCTGCCCGTCGACCTCATCAAAGGCATGGCGCTCGTTCCCAGAATTTAATAACGACCTTCGAACGAAAAAATTGAGTGGGTGGCAGGCTGAGTAGGAAAGGCGCACCAAGAAGCGCTTGAGGAAACCAGGGCTCTTCGGCACTTGAGCGAGCCCTAATGAGTCTGGACAATGCCCGGACTCGGAACACGTCAGCCGCAGACCGTTGACAGAGGGCTGGCGAATAGCGTTTATTGTAACTACCCTGTTACATATTGAAATCATGGCACGGCATGCCGTGGCAGCACTCGACATCCACATAACAAGCGCAAGGGAAGATCCATGGCGTCCACCCGTTCATCCATTCTCTCTCGCCGCCTGGGCACGTTTCTCTCCATCTGGTTCATCGGCCTGGCGCTATCTATTCCGTTGCAGGCCCAGGCCGAACCCAATCCTCGTTACGCTTCCATCGTCATCGACACCGAAAGTGGCGAGATCCTGCTGGCCTCCAACGCGGACGCTCCCCGCTACCCCGCGTCGTTGACCAAGATGATGACGCTCTACCTGCTGTTCGAGGCCTTGGAAGATCGCTCCCTGACGATGGACGACACCCTGCCGGTCTCTTCCCGTGCCGCGGCGCAACCTCCCTCCAAGCTCTGGGTGCGCCCCGGTGACCGGATCAGTGTGGAAGAGGCGATCCTGGCGCTGATCGTACGCTCCGCCAACGATGTCGCCGTGGTGGTGGCCGAGGGCTTGGCAGGAAGCGAGCGCGCCTTCGCCATCCAGATGACGGACAAGGCGCGGGCGTTGGGCATGGACTCGACGGTCTTCCGTAACGCCTCCGGATTGCCCGACGACCGTCAGGTGACCACGGCCCGGGACATGGCCAGGCTCTCCCTGAGCCTGATGCAGGATTTTCCGCAGTACTACGACTACTTTTCCCGGAGCCGTTTCGTGTATCGCGGCAAGACCCATACCGGTCATAACAATCTTCTCGACAGCTATGCCGGCGCGGATGGGCTAAAGACCGGTTACATTCGGGCGTCGGGTTTCAATGTCGCCACCTCGGCGGTACGCGACGATCATCGCCTCGTCACCGTGGTGATGGGCGGCTTTACCGCCAAGTCACGGGACTCCCACACGGCCAAGTTGCTCGACCATGGTTTCGTGCGTGCCGGTCTGCTGACGCGCAGCGACTGGATCGCCAGTGCCGATGTTTTCGACAGCACCCGGGCGATATCGCCCGCTGCCCCCCGGGAGCGTCGCCTCGCGGCAAGGCCTGCCGATGTCGGCCTCGATGCTTCGGCGTCTGCCGTGGGCTCGGCAGGCAATGTCGGGGACGACCCCATCCAGCGCATGATTGCCCAGGTCGATCGCGCCCGGGTTGGTCGTGAAGAGAGGCGTCCGGAGGATGTCTGGGCCATACAGGTCGGTGCGTTCCGCGACCCGCACGGTGCAAGAACCCTGGTGGACGAGGCCGTCAGGCGGCTCGAAACCGATCTGCGGGATTCCCAGGTTTCCGTGACACCATCGACGAGTGACAAGGGTGTATTCCGTGCCCAGCTCATCGACATGGAAGAGGGGCAGGCCCGTCGCTCCTGTGCACAACTGAAACGACAGGGCATGGAGTGCGTCGTGGTGCGTGCCGACGTAGAGGGGATGATGGCCACGTCCGCCAGCGCCCCTTGAATGTGATCGCGCGGTAGAGGGACACTTCTCGTCAAGGCCAGGCATGTTCCGCTCGCCTGCCTCCGGCATGCCTCGTTGTGAAATCGCCCTTGCCGGGAACGGCGGGGCGGTCCTCACTCCTCGGGTTGGTACTTGTAACCGACGCCATAGACCGAGCGGATGATTTCGCGCTCCGGCCAGATATCGGCGATCTTGCGGCGTAGCTTCTTGATGTGGCTGTCGACGGTGCGCTCGGAGACGATGCGATGGTCACGATACATGTGGTCCATCAACTGTTCCCGGGAGAAGATGCGCCCCGGGGCGCCCATCAGGACCTTCAAAAGCTGGAACTCCACGGCGGTCAGCTCGATATCCCGACCATCGGCCAGGGCGCGCCAGCCATCGTCGTCGAGAACCAGCTGGCTGGAGGCCCGGGCACTCGGCTCGTTCTGGCCCCGGGCACGACGCAACACGGCCTTGACCCGGGCAATGACCTCCCGCGGGCTGAAGGGCTTGCAGATGTAGTCGTCGGCGCCCAGTTCCAGGCCCAGCAGGCGATCGACTTCCTCGACCCTGGCGGTGAGCATGATGATCGGCAGATTGGGCCACTTTTCACGAATCCGACGACAGAGGGTGAGGCCGTCGGTACCGGGAAGCATGAGGTCGAGAAGCACCAGGGATGGCAGGGCACTCGTCGGCCGGTCATCGAGCCAGGGCAGCACGTCGTCACCGTGTTCCAGGTGATGGGCGGTATAGCCGCTGTTGACCAGATAGTCGGTGATCAGCCGGGCGATCTTGGCCTCATCCTCGACGACCAGAATGGACTCGTTCATCTCTCCTTCCCTTGTTCAGCCGATGGCAACTCGACCAGCGGCAATCTGGCTATCGGTGGACTGCTGGCCAACGGTAACTCAGCCAACGGGAGTGTCAAAGTCCAGCGTACGCCACCCAATGGCGAATGCGATGCCTGCCATCGGCCATTATGCGCCTGCACCAGTGCCGAAGCGATAGAAAGCCCCAGGCCACTGCCGCCACGACGTCGGCTGCGCGATGCATCGACACGGTACAGGCGCTCGGTCAATCTCGGCAACTCCTCCTCGCCGACCCCCGGGGCGCTGTCCTCCCAGATCACTTGAGCCTGGCTGTTCACGATCGTCAGGCTGACCCTCAAGCGACCCGGCGAGTCGGTATAGGCACGGGTATTGGTCAGCAGATTGTTCCATAGCTGACGCAAGCGTTGCAGGTCGCCAAGCACGAACACGGGGCCGGCAATGTCGATCTCCAGGGTGATGCCGGCACCCTGCAACCAGCCACGCGCTTCTTCGAGGCGTTCTCTCAGCGCACCCGCGATATCCAGACGCACCAGATTGACCTCGAGGGAGCCCGCATCGCTCTGGGCCAGCAGCCGCAGGTCCCGGATCAACCACTCGAGCTGGCCGACCTCCTGGGACAGGGAGTGCAGGCTGTCGTCGTCGAGAGGGCGAATGCCGTCCTGCAGTGCCTCGATTTCTCCCCGCAGCACTGCCAGCGGTGTGCGCAATTCGTGCGCAATGTCCGCGACCCAGCGCTGGCGCGAAGCACGATTGGCCTCGAGGGTCACCGCCAGCATGTTGAAGTCGTGGGCCAGTCGCGAGAGCTCATCGTGGCCCCGTTCACTCAGGCGAATGCTGTAGTCGCCGCCGATCAGCCGCTGGGTCGCCATGGCCATGCGCCGTGCGCGACGCCCCAGCCACCAGCCCAGGCCGCCCGCCAGCAGCAGCGATGCCAGGGCGAGGGAGACCATGATCACCGCCAGGTTGCGTTGCTGCCGCGACAGGAAGAGACGATCCATGTCGGCCATCAGCTCCCGCGGCGTGCGATAGCCCAGGGTTCCCACCCGTTCCCCTTCATACTCGATGGGCAGCCAGTTGAGTACCACGGGATCGTCGTTCTCGCCGCGCGGGGCCAGGCCGATGACCGGCAGGCTGCCGGCATCGTGCAGAACGAAATCCCGGGCATCGCCCAGAGTGCCTTCCACGCTCTGAGGCGGCTCGCTGTAGCCGGGCCAGAGCAACTGGTAGACCAGCTCCTCCCAGGCGCGGGCATCTTCTCGCAGCCACTGCCAGCCATCGTGCCGGGCCCATTGCTCGCCCAGGGTATCGGCCAGGGTCTGGGCCCGATTGGCCTGGGTGTTTTCCAGATAGTCGATGAAGCCCTTGTCGAGGCTGCGCGACACGCTCATGAACACCAGGCCCGAGATCGCCACATTGACGACCAGGATGATCGCGAACAGCTTGACGCCCAAGCGGGAAATGATCGGGCGGGTAAAACGCATCAAGACGTCTCCGGGAGTGGGCGAGCTAGCGTATCACCAGCTTCTCCTGGCGTGGGTCGCCAATTGTGCAAGGATGCCGCAAGTAGCCGCCATGAAGTCTTGCACCTCGGCGGCGAGGCAACGGCACGCGTCGGTATGCCCATAACTTGACTCGGATCATGATTTGATTCGAAACCGCTCATCGATTGTAAAAGACTGTTAACTGGTTGCCGATAGCAGTGATGAGTATCGACACCGTTGTGGCCCCGTGGCAGGGCCACCCGTATCGGTTTCCATGACAGTCACAGTCAAGGGGCTTCTATGAAACACTTGCTGCACCAAATACCCATGAGCAGGAAATTCCTGCTGGTCCTGATGCTGCCGCTGCTGGCCCTGGCCTATTTCGCCATCAGCGGCATCGTCGAGCGCCAGCAGACCACCCACACCATGAATCAGCTGCAGTCGCTGACCGAGCTCGCCCAGCAGGGCGGCAACCTGATCCATCAGTTGCAGCGCGAGCGTGGCATGACCGCCGGCTTCCTGGGCAGCAAGGGGCGCAACTTCCAGGACAAGCTCCCCGAGCAGCGCAAGGCCACCGACCTTCAGACCGAGATCTTCCAGGCCCACCTGAACGGAATGAGCGGCGACGTCCTGAAGGGTGAGCTGGCCGCCCGCATCGAAAGGGTCCGCACGCAGTTGGACGCGACGTCCGGGATCCGGCAACGGGTGAATGGCCTGTCGATATCGACCAGCGAAGCCCTCGGCCATTATACCGGCATCAACAGCGAGCTGATGAACCTCGTCGCCCAGATGAGCCACATGACCCGCGAGGCTAGCGTTTCCCGTCGCCTCGATGCCTATTACAGCCTGCTGGAAGCCAAGGACCTGGCCGGTATCGAACGGGCGTTGCTTTCCAACGCCTTCGGTGCCGACTACATCAGCCCCGTTCTGTATCAGCGCTTCATGAACCTGATCGGCAAGGAAGCGGCATTCCTCGAAAGCTTCCGGGCGTTTGCCGACGGTGCCTTGGTCGCCCAGCTCGATCAGGGGCTTGCCGGCCCTGAAATGGAACGGGTGCAGAACCTTCGCGAACTGGTGATCGAGCGTGCCGCCCAGGGCGGCTTCGGCGTCGATCCACAGCAGTGGTTCGAGTGGCAGACGGTCAAGCTCGGGCGGCTCAAGGCGGTGGAAGATGCCGTTGCCGAGGATGTGCTGAGCACCACCGCGGGGCTGTATCAGTCGGCACGCTTCGATCTGCTTCAATACGCGGTGATCGCCGCCTTGTCGACAGGCCTGGCGATCTTCCTGTCGGTAATCATCGTGCGCAGCATGCTGGGGCCCCTCAAGCGCGCTCTGGAGAATATCAGCACGCGCGGCGGCGACCTGACCCAGCGTCTCGAGGTGCCGGGCAGCGATGAGCTATCGCAGCTCTACAAGGCCTTCAACGACTCCACTACTATCACCGAGCAGCTGGTGGCCAACGTCAAGCAGGGGGCGATGTCGGTCAAGGTCGCCAGCGGCGAGATATCGATGGGCAATCAGGACCTGGCCCAGCGCACCGAAGAGCAGTCGGCCTCCCTCGAGGAGACGGCCACCAGCATGGAACAGATCACCTCGACGGTGCACCAGACCGCCGACAACGCTCGCCATGCCCAGGCGATGTCGACCGAAGTGAGTGGCCAGGCCCGCCAGGCCAGCGAAGTGGCCGGCCGGGCACGCCAGGCGATGACCGAGATTCACAAGTCGAACGAGGAGGTGACCTCGATCATCGCCGCCATCGACAGTATCGCCTTCCAGACCAACCTGCTGGCGCTGAATGCCTCCGTCGAGGCGGCCCGGGCCGGCGAGCACGGGCGCGGCTTCGCGGTGGTGGCCTCCGAGGTGCGCAACCTGGCCAGTCGCAGTGCCGAGGAGGCGGACCACATTCGCCGTCTGATCGACAACAACGTCACCAGGATCAGCGAAGGCGAGGCACTGGTCACCGACAGCAGCGACATCCTGGAAACCATCGCCGGCCAGATGAAGAAGATGGCCGAGCTGATCAACGAGATCAGTGCGGCCAGCACCGAACAGTCCTCGGGCATCGAGCAGATCAACCAGGCCATGTCGCAACTCGAGGAGGTCACCCAGCAGAATGCCGCCCTGGTGGAGCAGATGGCGGCGGCGAGCAAGTCGCTGGATGATCAATCCGAGGACCTGGCAGGCGTCATGGGCCAGTTCAAGGTCAGTGCCGACTCGGCTCATGGCTTTAATGTCGCGGCATTCGAACCCGAAAAATCGAGCCACCATCTGCCGGCGCCGGTGAACAAGACGGACCTCACTGCCTACTGATCAGATAGTACGCCGCGACCCCGTCAAGTCTTCTTTCTCACATAGTAAGTACGACAGAGTGGCCAGCTCCCGATGACCGGGGCTGGCCACTCACGTTGTGCTTGATTGCCAGCCCATTATTTATCGAGTGGCGCCTGCAACACACTGACCAGGCAATGCAAGCCTAGAACGAGAGAAAGAACAGGATCAGCGGCGGCGAAAGCAATGACAGGATGAAGCCGCTGACCACCGCGATAGGCACGCAGGCGATACCGCCGTGCTGCTGGATGACGGGGAGGGTGAAGTCCATCGAGGTGGCCCCCCCGTAGCCGATGGCCAGCGGTGCGGCACGATGGATGACCAGGGGGATCAGCAGAAAGGCGAGCAGCTCCCGGGCCAGGTCGTTGAAGAACGCCGCGCCGCCCAGCACCGGCCCGAGCTGGTCGCCGACCAGGATGCCCGACAGGGAGTACCAGCCGAACCCGGCGGCCATCGCCAGACCTTCATTCCAACGCAAGTCGAGCAGTGGTGCGGCCAGCAACCCGGCAGACAGGGAGCTGGCCGCCACCGTCATGGCGATCGCCAGACCATGGCGGTTGAGCAGGATCTGCCTAAGGCTCATGCCGGAATTGCGCAGCTGGCAACCGATCAAGGCCAGCAGCACGTAGAGCACCCACTCGGCCAGCTGCTCGGCCAATGCCGCCACCGACTCCCAGCCCAGGCTGCCCAGCACTACACCCGCCACGACTCCCAAGGCCACGACTCCGGCCAGTGCCAGCGAACCGAGCATGGCAGCCAGCTTGCTGGTGGGGGCATCCGCGACCACGGGGGAATGGCCGGCACGCAGGCGGCTGCGTCGTGAAAGCCACCCCAGCGCGAGGAGATTGATCGGTGTAATGATCAGAAACAGCAAGAGGGCCTGACCGCCCATGCGGGCCAGTTGACCGCCAAGATTGTCGAGCCCGGTCAGGCTGACCCCCATGAGGCCCAGGATGACATAGACGGACAGGTTGACGCCGCGATTGATGACGCCCAGGACGCGGTCGTCGTGCACCGGCACCAGGTAACCCAGGATCAGCGGTAACAGAATCAGCAGCAGTCCGGCGAGCATCGACTTGTCCTTGCAGCGAAAAACGACCGACTACTTTAGCGTCTACTGCATCGACACGTCAGTGAGTTTCGCTGATGCCCCATCACGGTTGCTGATCGCCGGGCTCGACGAGTGTCAATTGACTCAGGACCAGTCGACTCTTGCGTTCGCCTTCGCGGCGATATTCGAGGCTCAGCAACAAGCCCGGAATCTCGGGATGAAAGCCCATGATCAAGTGGCGATCCGACTTTTCCGGGTTCCAGGCATCGATGACGATGCGCGGGAAGGTGCCGGCGGGCAGTCGAGCTTGATCACGGTCGACAACCCGGTACTTGAGCAACGTTTCCTCACCCTTGTAGTTCAGAAAGCGCAAGGTGCAAGGAGCGACCTGATTGTGGGTACAGCGTGCCTTGTCGACCTGGCGAGAGAGGATGAACAGCGCCGTCTGGCGGTCCGGCAAGTGCGTCAGCTCATCGGCGCTCAGACGATAACGCTCGCCGAAGCTCAGGAACCGATAGCCGCTGGCATAGGCCTCGGCCTCGATGAGCTCTCCCTCCAGGCGGAATCGGCTGCGTTCGTCACCCTCGGCAACCGCGATGGCAGCGTTCATCTCGCTCTGCCACACTTCCCCCTGGCGCGAGAGTCGATGACGGATGCGCGCATCGGGCCAGCCATCGATGGCAAGCGCATAGGTCGCCTTGAAAGGTACCGGCTCGGCATGAGCCGATGCCGTCTGCAGGCCGGTGGCCAGCACGACGATCAGGACGATCGCCCGGTGCAAGAATGCTTTCGACATCTTCTCCTCGGCTTGGCCATGGGTATCCCGATAGGACGCCGAAGGGATGGCAAACGTTCCCCGTGCGGACACGCCCTCGACCTTCTATCCTGCAGGTGCTAGCCAGCCTTCACCACCACCGCCCGGGGAGGAGCCCTCCATGTCCAGGATACTGCTGATTGCCGGTGACTTCGTCGAAGATTACGAGATCATGGTCCCGTTCCAGGCCTTGCAGGCCATGGGGCATGAGGTGCATGCCGTCTGTCCGGAAAAACGCGAAGGCGATAGCATCAAGACCGCCATCCATGACTTCGAGGGCGACCAGACCTACACCGAGAAACCCGGGCATCATTTCACGCTCAACGCGACCTTCGCCGAGACCGATCCCGCCGATTACGATGCCCTGGTGGTGCCGGGCGGTCGCGCCCCGGAATACCTGCGCCTCAACGAGCGAGTGCTCGAGCTGGTGCGCCACTTCATGGAGTACGAGAAGCCGGTGGCGGTGATCTGCCATGGCGCCCAGTTGCTGGCGGCGGCGACCTCCCTCGAGGGCTTGCGCGTGTCGGCCTACCCTGCCTGCGCCCCGGAGGTGACTCTGGCGGGTGGCGACTTCGCCGAGATCGAGGTGGATCAGGCGATCACCTGCGGCAAGCTGGTCAGCGCACCGGCCTGGCCGGCGCATCCGGCATGGTTAAAGCAGTTCAATACGCTACTGGACTAGGCTTTGTCCGAAAATTGCCTACGCTCGCCCATACGGCGTTAAAAATCGACTCAAAGTACTCATTTACACCACGTAAACTCCGTCTTTTCGTCGATTTTTGCCTTGTCTGGCCATCGCTCGTCGACTTTTCAGACATAGCCTAGCGCCGGATCGATGTGCAGTGTGGCGTTTCATTCCAGAATATCGGCGCCGGCGTTGCGCAGTTCAGCCAGACAAGCCTGACGCTGCTCGCTCTCGACCGGTTCGGTGAGCGAAGCGAGCAGGATGGTCTCGAAACCCGCCTCCAGGGCGTCCAGCGTCGTGGCTCGAACGCAGACATCCAGTGCCAGGCCGCAGATGATGACCCGCGAGACATCGCGCTGGCGAAGAAACGTGGCCAGCCCCGTGCCGTCGAAGCCCGAGTAGGCATCCCGGTCGAAGGCCGATCCCTTGCTGACCCTCACCGTGCCCTCGGGCAAAGCCAGCTCAGGATGAAAGGCGGCTCCCGGCGTGTCCTGGACGCAATGTTCCGGCCAGGGACCGCCCTGGGGAGCAAAGCTGCAGTGGCCGATGGGGTGCCAGTCCCGGGTGGCGACGATGAGCGCACCGGCACTTGCCGCCGCCTTGCTCTCGGCGTTGATCGCCGGCACCAGGGCGTCGCCCCCCGCCACTGCCAACGCACCGTTTTCACAGAAATCGTTCTGCATGTCGACGATCAACAAGGCATCGCCGGGACGATAAGTCATGTGTCTTGGCGTCATCGTGTCTCCTGTTCGGGTTCTTCCGGGGTCATCCCCACAGGATAGACCCGGGGCGAGAGGTGTTGAAGGGTCGGCACGTCATCGCATCTCGAACAGTTCCCGGTGGAAATCCGCCGGTGACATGCCTGCCTTCAGAAAGTCCCGATACAGGGTGCGGCCGAACTCGTTGGGTCCGCAGAACCACAGGCTTGCCTCGGACCAGTCGGGCACGGCGGCCCGAATCCTTTCGGCGCTGAGGCGGCCGTCCCTGGGCGTCACGATCAGGTGAAGGGTTACCCCGGCGGCCGCGGCATCGGCGGCGAGCTTGTCGAAGGCCACGGGGTCCGAATCGTCAGTGACATGGAACAGGTCGATCGTCTGCTGGCCCGGGGCACGCGCGAGATGCTTCATTCGCGCGATGAAAGGCGTGATGCCGATGCCGGCGCCCACCCATATCTGACGCGGGTTGTCGTCATCGAAGTCGAAGCAGCCATAGGGGCCTTCCACCCGGACCGGCATGCCCACCTCGAGCCTGTCGCGCAGCCGGCGGGTATGATCGCCGAGCGCCTTGACGATGAACACCAGGCGGTGTTCGGCGGGGTCCCAGGAGGAGGCGATGGTATAGGGGTGCGCGCCTTCGCGCATATTCGAGGTGACGAAGGCGAACTGCCCCGGTGCATGTCCCGCCCAGCGATCGCGAAGCTCGACGGCCCCTTCGATGACACCCAATCTGGGGTAGTCGATGAGCGATGCGATCGTGCCCTGGGTCGTGAGCCTGCGCCCGACACGCCCGGAGAGCACCTGAATCGCCGACAGACTGCCGCCCAGCATGAGGATCGCCAGTATCCACCCGACAGGTTCGGTCCAGTAATCAGGCTTGACCAATACGGTACTGTGATAGACGAGTACCAGATAGCCCAGGGCCAGCCAGTGATGGGTCTTCTTGAAGAGGTGATAGGGGAAGCGCTTGACCAGCGCCAGCACGATCAGGATAGCCATGACGTAAAATACCCATTCACCCAGGGTTTCCGCGAGCCCCCGCTGACTCCGTAACCACTGCTCGAACCCCGGCAGGGCCTGCTCGGCGCCTGCGCCGCGAACGGGCCTGTCCAGCCAGCCCCAGCCGACCATCCATTTGGTGCCTTGGGCCCACCACCAGTGAGTAACGGCGAACAGCAGTCCGGCGATGCCAAGCCATTTGTGCAGGCGATACATCTTGTCGAGGCCGTTCAATGGTCGTTCCAGCCATTTGGGACGCGCCGCCAGCAGCATGGCCAGGCTCATCGTCGCCATGGCGAGCGTTCCGGTGTACTGGACGAATACCTCGCGGAAGGAAAAATAGTGAAAAGGTTCTGGCGACAGCGTGTCGGCCAACAGCCAGGCCCCGCTGAGGATCGCCAGGAACAGCCAGAGGACCCACTTGATGCGTTTCATGACCATCTGCCTTGTTGCACTAAACCGAGAATTTGGCCCGGAGCCGACGTGAGCCAGCGCCGGGCCACCGAGGATCAGTTACGGTTACCCCCTGAGCGGCGCTGCTCCATGCGCTCCTGACACTCGGCTTTCATTGTCTGGCGCTCGGATTGCATCTTGGCCCAGATCTCTCGCTGCTCCTCATCGAGTACCTCATAGAGGGCGGCGTAAGTATCCGCACGGGACTGAACGCGCTGGCGGGCCATTTCGGCAGCCCGGTTCGCCGCCTCTTCGACCATGGACTGGTAGTCGCTGCTGGTCGGGTCGCCGCCGAACAGTTGCGGGCGATCCTGGCCTTGCTTCTGCTGGCGCTGATCGCGGCGCTGCTCGCGCATGTCGGCGAAGATGTCGCGCATCGCATCGCGCTGATCCTCGCTGAGGTTCAGACGCTCGGCCATATGCTCGAAGCGGTGCTGGCTCATCTTGCCCCGGGCTCCGAAGTCGCCGCGGGCCTGCTTGCCGCCTCGGCAGTCCTGCTGGGAGTGCTTGCCATAACCGTAGCCCTCACCAGGACCGCCACCGTTGCCGCCGCCGGACCAGGCCAGGGCCAGGGGGCTTACGCTCAGTGCGGTGACGAGGGCTAGGGGCAGGATCAGCTTGCTTGTAGTCAGGTGTTTCATGAGGCTCTCCTCGGGTTCGCTGTGGGCCAGGGTTGTCGTCCTGGATCGAATACAGCGTACCGCCGGGGATGTCAGGTGCCGTCAGGGGCATGTAAAGATTGAGTAAAGGGTAAAAATCCCTGAAAAATAGCGCGATATACTCGACATGGCTGTTCGGGCGTCGAATGAACGGGGAGGCGGCAAGTGCAGAATCGGATTCTACTCATCGAGGATGACGACGAGTTGCGCGGCCTGCTGGCGCGCTATTTGGCCGGGCAAGGGCTGGACGTGCGGGAAGCGGCCAATGGCGGCGATGGGCTGGCGCTTGCCCAGGAGGAGTTCGTCGATCTGGTGGTGCTGGACATCATGCTGCCGGACATCAATGGCCTGGAGGTGTTGCGCCGCCTGCGCGGCAGGACGCGCCTGCCGGTGATCCTGCTCACGGCCCGGGGGGAGGAGACAGACCGTATCGTCGGCTTCGAGGTCGGCGCCGACGACTACATTCCCAAGCCGTGCAATCCCCGGGAACTGGTCGCGCGTATCCAGGCGACCCTGCGACGGGTTGCCTGGGATCGAGAGACCGATACCGACCATGCTCAGGTCGTCGGCGATCTGCGCATCGAGCCGGCGCAACGCCGTACCTTCCAGAACGGACAGCCGCTGGAGTTGACCGCGACCGAATACGAAATCCTCCAGGTGCTGCTCAGCAAGGCCGGCTCGGTGGTACGCAAGACCGATCTGATGCAGTGGGCGCTGGGGCGACGACTGGCGCCTCACGATCGCACCCTGGACATGCATGTCAGCAACCTGAGGCGCAAGCTGGATGATGGCAAGCTCGAAGATGGAGAGCCGTCGCGCATCGAGACGGTGCGTGGGCTGGGTTACAGTTACCGGAGTCCGGCATGAAACGCCGGCTCGCCTGGCCCCTGTTCTGGCGTATCTTCCTGCTGATCTGGATCGCCATGGCAGTGGCCGTGCTTGCCAGCAACATGGCGATACGCGAATTGACTCGACAGGAGCGGGCTCAGCTCGAACAGCGCGACGACCTTGCCCGTCTCGCCCGGCAGGCGGCCGAACTCGAGGTGGCGGGCGAGCGTCGTCTGGCCCGACGGCTTCTGCATCAGGCAGGTCAACGCCTGGAGCTGCACCTGATTCTGCTGGAGGAGGATGGCGATACCGGCCCAGGGGGCCGTTCGCGCGGTCGTCATGAGCGCTACCCGCAACGCCCGGCAGTGATCGACACACCACAAGGTTACCGTCTGATGGCCTGGCCACGCGGGGGCGGCACGGGTTGGCTCGACCCGCGGCTGTTCCGCTCCTTCGAGCTGGTCACGCTCTTCTTCGTGATCACCCTCGCCTGCTGGTGGATAGCCCGCCACATCAGCCGGCCGCTGCGCCAGGTCGAGGCTACCGCCCAGGCCATCGCCCAGGGGGACACCGCGCTGCGAGTGAGCGAATCCGTCGCCGATCGGCGCGACGAGATCGGTGCGCTGGCGCGGGCCTTCAATGCCATGACGGCGCGTCTGGAGACGTTGCTGACGCGCCAGCGCCAGCTCCTGCGCGATGTCTCTCACGATCTGCGCACGCCATTGGCACGCCAGCGCGTGGCGATCGAGCTGGCGTCCGATGCGGGGCAGGATGCGGAGTTGATGGCGACGATCCTGCGCCAGAATGAGCGCCTGGAAGCGATGACCGCACAGATTCTCACGCTGTATCGCGTGAGCGAAAAGGGCGAAGCGATCGCGCGGCATCCGCTGAGCCTCGTCGAGGTACTGGAAGAGGTACTGAACGGCGCGAGGGATTTCGCCGCCCAGCGCGGCGTGGCGTTTCAGCCGAGCGTCAGCGAGAGAGCTCGCGATGCGTTGCTGCTCGGTGACCGCGACTTGCTCCATCGCGCCTTGGACAATGTGCTGCAGAACGCGCTCGACCATACGCCCTCAGGCGGGCAGATCCATATCCGGGTGGCCCTCGAGGAGCGAAGGCTGGTCTGTGAAGTTCGCGACGAGGGCCCCGGTGTGCCGGATGAGGATCTGGCCAAGCTGTTCGAGCCTTTCTTTCGCTCGGACCAGGCACGGGGTGGTCAGGGCTGGGGGCTGGGGCTCGCCATCGCCCACGACATCCTGAAGGCCCACGATGGCAGCATCGCGGCCACCAACGGCGACGGGGGCGGGCTGGTGGTCAGGATGGCCTGGCCGCTCCTCACGGCTTGATTCGATACCCAGTCCTGAAGATCCACGCCACGGTGCCCAGGCACAGGCCCAGAAACAGCAGGATCGTGACGAGGCTCGCGCCCACGCTGACGTCGCTGATGCCGTAGAAGCTCCAGCGGAAGCCGCTGACCAGATAGACCACCGGGTTGAACAACGTGATGGTCTGCCAGATCGGCGGCAGCATGTTGACCGAGTAGAAGCTGCCGCCCAGGAAGGTCAGCGGGGTGATGATCAACAGTGGCACGAGCTGGAGTTTCTCGAAGGTGTCTGCCCAGATGCCGATGATGAATCCCAGCAGGCTGAAAGTCAGTGCCGTCAGGACCAGAAACAGCAGCATCCAGAAAGGATGCTCGATGCGCAGCGGCACGAACAGGCTTGCCGTGGCGAGGATGATCAGCCCGAGAATGACGGTCTTGGTGGCCGCGGCACCGACATAACCGAGCACGATCTCGAAGTAGGAGACCGGCGCCGACAGCAGTTCGTAGATGGTGCCAGAGAATTTGGGAAAGAAGATGGCGAAGGAGGCGTTGGAGACGCTCTGGGTCAGCAGCATCAGCATGATCAGGCCGGGCACGATGAAGGCGCCGTAGCTGACACCTTCGATCTGGGTGATGCGCGAGCCGATGGCGGCGCCGAACACCACGAAATAGAGCGAGGTGGAGATCACCGGCGATACCACGCTTTGCAGTAGCGTGCGTCTGGCCCGGGCCATCTCGAAACGATAGATGGCTTGCACGGCTTGAATGTTCATGGGCGCTCCCTCACCAGGTTGACGAAGATCTCCTCCAGCGTGCTCTGCTCGGTATGCAGGTCCTTGAAGTGAATGCCTGCGGCGTGAAGATCGCCCAGCAGGCCCGGAATGCCGGTGCGATCCTGTTGGGAGTCGTAGGTGTAGACCAGCTCGTGGCCCTCGGCGGCGAGCTCCAGGTCGTGGCCGTTCAGGGAACTCGGGACGCTGTCGAGCGGCTCCTGCAACTGAAGAGTCAGTTGCTTGCGGCCGAGCTTCTGCATCAGTGCCTCCTTCTCTTCCACCAGGATGATCTCGCCGTTGCTGATCACGCCGATCCGGTCTGCCATCTCCTCGGCCTCTTCGATGTAGTGGGTGGTGAGGATGATGGTCACCCCGTTGGCACGAAGCCCGCGTACCACTTCCCACATGTCCCGGCGCAGTTCCACGTCCACGCCGGCGGTGGGCTCGTCGAGAAACAAAATCTGCGGCTCGTGGGACAGTGCCTTGGCGATCAGCACACGCCGCTTCATGCCACCGGAGAGGGTGATCAGCCGGTTGTTGCGCTTGTCCCACAGGGCCAGGTCCTTGAGTACCTTTTCGATATGCTCGGGACTCGCCGCCTTGCCGAACAGCCCGCGGCTGAAGCTCACCGTGTTCCACACGGTCTCGAAGGCGTCCGTGGTCAGTTCCTGGGGCACCAGACCGATCTGGGAACGTGCCATGCGGTAGTCATTGACGATGTCGTAGCCATTGGCCAGCACCGTGCCTTCGCTGGGGTTGACCAGTCCGCAGACGACGCTGATCAGCGTCGTCTTGCCGGCCCCGTTGGGGCCGAGCAGGGCGAAGATCTCGCCGCGATGGATCTCCAGATCGACCTGCTTGAGGGCCTGGAAGCCGGAGGCATAGGTCTTGGAAAGTTTCGAGACGGAGATGACCGCTGGCATGCATTATCCTTTCTGGAGCGAGAAACGGGAGCGAGTGGCGTCCCACTATAAACGTTCAGGTGGGAGAATGTGATGCGGTATTCGTTGCCGTCATGGGCACCGGATCTTCCTGGAGGAAGCCGCCGGATTGGCGTCTCCAGAGCCGGGCATAGAGACCGTTCTGCTGCAGCAGTTCATCATGGGTGCCGATCTCGGCGATACGTCCATTTTCCATGACGACCAATCGATCGAGCATGGCGATGGTCGACAGGCGATGGGCAATGGCGATGACGGTCTTGCCCTGCATCAGGGTATAGAGCTGCTCCTGGATCGCCGCCTCCACCTCGGAGTCCAGGGCCGAGGTGGCCTCATCGAGAATCAGGATGGGCGCATCCTTGAGGAGTGTTCGCGTGATGGCGATACGCTGGCGCTGGCCCCCGGAAAGCTTCACGCCGCGCTCGCCGACATGGGCGTCGTACCCCGTGCGCCCCTGGGGGTCCGACAGCGTGGCGATGAACTCGTCGGCATGGGCCCGTCGCGCCGCTTCGACAATCTCGTCCTCGCTGGCCTCGGGGCGGCCGTAGCGAATGTTGTCGCGCACCGAGCGATGCAGCAACGAGGTGTCCTGGGTCACCATGCCGATCTGGCGGCGCAGCGACTCCTGAGTGACCTGGCCGATGTCCTGGCCGTCGATCAGGATACGCCCGCCCTCGAGGTCGTAGAAGCGCAGCAGCAGGTTAACCAGGGTCGACTTGCCCGCCCCGGAGTGGCCGACCAGGCCGATCTTCTCCCCGGGGCGAATCGTCAACGACAGATCCTCGATGACCCGCCGTTGCCGGTGGCTCGTCAACGACTCGCCGTAATGAAACGTGGCGTGCTCGAAGCGTATCTCGCCACGCTCGACCACCAGCGGCCGGGCGTCCGGGGCGTCGACGACCGACACCGGCTGGGCGATGGTGTTGATGCCATCCTGCACGGTACCGATATTCTCGAACAGCCCGGCGACCTCCCACAGAATCCAGTCCGACATGCCGCGCAGGCGCATCACCAGGCCGATGGCCACGGCGATCGCACCCAGCGAGATCAATGCCTGGTGCCAGGCGAGTATGGCGATTCCGCCGACGGCCACCAGCAGCAGCGAGTTGAGCGTCTGCAGGCATACGGTCAATTGGGTGACCAGGCGCATCTGCCTGTAGACCGTGCTCATGAAGCCCTGCATGGCGCCCTGGGCATAGGCCTGCTCGCGGCGGGTATGCGCGAACAGCTTGATGGTCTGGATATTGGTGTAGCTGTCGACGATCCGCCCGGTCATCTGGGCTCGCGCATCGGCCTGGGCCATGGAGATTCGACGCAAGCGCGGCACGAAATAGACCATGATGCCCAGGTAGCCTGCCAGCCACAGCACCAATGGTGCCATCAGCCAGGGTTCGGTGCTGCCCATGAGGATCATGGCGCCAATGAAATAGACGATGATGTAGACGAAGACGTCCATCAGCTTCATCACCGTCTCGCGTATCGCCAGGGCCGTCTGCATGACCTTCTGCGAGACACGCCCGGCGAACTCGTCCTGGAAGAAGGGCAGGCTCTGGTCGAGCACGTAGCGATGGGCGAGCCAGCGCACGATCATCGGGTAGTTGCCGAAGATGCCCTGGTGTGTGACGAGCGAGTTGGCCAGCACCAGCAGCGGAAACACCACCAGGATGAGCAGCGCCATGCCGGCAAGTTCCCAACCGTGATCGGCAAGGAAGGTTTCCCGGGAGGCATTGCTCAGCCAGTCGACCAGATCACCCATGTAGGCGAAGAAGATCACCTCGACACTCGAGACCGCCGCCGTCAGCAGCGACATCAGGATCAGCAGCGGCAGCACCGGCCTGGAATAGTGATAGAGAAAGGCCAGCAGCCCCCGTGGCGGCGTCTTAGGAGGTTCCTGCGGATACGGATCGACCAGCCTTTCGAAGAAGCGAAACATGGCAACCTGTACCGATGTGATGAAACGAAGGGATCGCCATGGCAGGAGGCTGCCATGGTGTGGAGACTAGACTGGACTACCGCGATTCACTTACTCGAGTTCGACGTTTCCCTCGAAGTCGATCCTGAGGTTGAGATCGCCGACCTCCAGCGTCATGCGGGCGGGCAGGGTCTCCGTGCCTTTCAAGCGTCCTTCCTCAATGGCCTTGTCCACCGCCTGCTCGATCTCGCGCTGAGAGCCGATACCGACCTTCTTCAGGAACTTGCGGATGCTCAGGTTGAAGGTTTCTTCGTTCATGATGATCTCCTGGGTGGGCACGAGTCCTTCACAGCCTAACGCCGGTGGCTGCGCTTGTCTCGTGGCATTCATGGGGGTGGCCAATCGATGGCGAAGCGGTTCGTCTCGAAACAGGCCTTTGTCTGGTATCGTTGCCGTTGGCCCGTGGCCGGCAACCCATGTTCGGTGCCGCTTCGGTCGGTAAAGTTGAAAAAGGGACCCGTGCTGATCCTTTTTCCTCTACCTCGTGGTTCCAAGTACCGTGCTTTTTTATCAATCCAGGAAGCTTAACAATGCACCATGGAAGGGAGTCTACAAATGAAAATGAATAAGTGCGTGGCATCGGTTGCCACGCTGGCCGTGTCAGTGTCCTGCGCTCATGGGGCGATTCAAGCAGATACACCAGTGACGTCCACGCTTGAAGTGGAGGAGTCCGGGGAGAAACATCCAATGGTATACCCCCCGGTCAATCGGATGATCGACCGAGAGATTCTGCCCAAGCTGGATTTCTTCTTTGAGAAGCTGCTTGACGAAAAGGAAGATATTACCCTGGACGGTGTCGAGGCCTTCACGGGAAAGGATAAATTCCTTCCTGGAAAAATAGCGATCGGCTTGAGCTATTTGCTTTTGAATACGCCCGAAGATAGCCCGAAGTTCGACCGCTATCTGAAAGGCTATCGTGCGATAGCAGACATGACGATCGATGATCGGAATGAAACCTGGGGTATCTATTATTACGTCTCTGCACTCAATCGCCTGAAAGAAGCCGGGCTTCTTGAACGTGCTGTCAGCCAAGACACGCTCGAAAAGCTCAAGGAAAAGACCGACTGGCGTCGGTTTGTCGATCAAGAAAACTATTCGTTAATCGACTTGCCGACCAACTATTATGGCGTGGCCTTTTCTATCGCCAGGTTGCGCTATCTACTGGGATGGGAAGATAAGTCGGGTAGTGAGAAATTGTTGAGTAAAATGATGGATCACTACGAGAAATACTCCGGAGAATATGGCTTTTCTGATGAAACAGAAGGCGAGGGACGCTTCGATCGTTACAGTGTCCTTCTCATAGGGGAGATCAGCCAGCGCTTCATCGAGACTGGTATGGAGGTCACTCCTCGGATGAAGGAGTGGTTGCGTAATGCCGTCGATGTCATCCTGGTGAGGCTGAACGAGGAGGGGCATGGCTTCAGCTTCGGGCGCAGCATCGGTGCCTACGGGGATACCGCGTTCCTTGAAGTCTTGTCGGCGGCGGCCTATCTGGATGTGCTGACGCCCCGGGAAGAGGAGATGGCCTATGCCTTCGCGGCCAGGGCGACAGAGCGATATGTGGATTTCTGGTACGACGAGGAGATGAACTCCGTCAACCTGTGGGACAAAGGCCGCACGACCGATGACTATCGTGGAAAGCATCGTATCCTAGGGGAGAACCTGAGCTTATCGCATCAGCTGATTTACACTGCCAATATCTGGAACGAGATCGGCTACGAGGACAAAATCCCCTCGAAAGATTTTGCATCCTGGTTGGAAGAGTTGCCGAAAAGCACGATCACCTGGTTTGCCAGAGGTGAGTATGATCGCGCATTGGCGACCTACCGGGATGAAAATCATGTTATTAGCCTGCCGCTGATCAATGGTGGCGAGTCCCAGCATATGAACAATCCTTATTTCCCCATTCCTTTCTCGAACGGCATGCTGGAAGGGACGCCTGATGAAGATTACCCTCAACTGTTGCCAAGATTCACACTGGCGGATGGGGGCGAGCTGATACCTGCCTCATTCATACGCGACGTGGAGACATCAAGAAATGGCGATACCTTTACGGTGATGTATCACCAGGAAGCTGTCGACAAGCTGGGTGAAAGGCATCCCGTCGAAGACGATCGCTTGAAAGTCGAGACAAGGTACGACTTTTCACCGGGCAAGATCACACGCACCGATATTTATCGGTCCGATGAAGCGCTGGAGGTAGACGATATAGAACTGGAGTTTGCCAGCTTCTCGAATGACGCGACTCTAGATGGAAACACCGTGACTTTTAACGAAGGTGATGTCGTAGAGTTCTCCGTGACTGGTCTCGATGAATGTGAAGTCGAAAGCGTCGATGGAGAACCTCCTTATCAGACGCCGGTCGGACCATTGCTTACCCGGGTGGCTTGTGAAAGCAGTGACGTGACGATAGATGATCCAATGAAGATCGGGTGGTCAATAAAATACAAGTCTTAAGCCAATCCTGCTTAAGCAGTCGAGAGCCTCTCATGATATGAGAGGTTCACTGTGAATAAATTATTGCCATCAGCAAACCATCTCACACCACCAGATATCCGATCCTCTGCGCGGTTCGCTCGATCACGCTGGTTAGGGCCAGATCCTGCAATTGACGATGGAAGAGCGGACGCGGGGCGATGGCCGAGGCCCCCCGTTCGAAGAGGGCGATGGCGGGCCGGCCAGGGTACATCGAGGAGGTGTAGAGAATGCCGTTCGCGTCAGGGTAGGCATCGTAGAGCCGTTGTGCCCAGCGTCGAGCCAGGGCGCGATCACATCCTCCGATGGTGGAGGCGTGGAGCCGGGTGGCGAAAGCACCGGTCAGGTCGAGAAGATTCAGGTCGGCTTCCAGGGCGAAACAGCACAGCACCGGTGCTCGGGATCGCGTATCGATAACCCGCGCTGCCTGAAAGACTTCCGCCAGACAGGTGGGAATGGCCTGTGATCCGGCGGCCAGGTACATGATGCCACGCGACTGCTCCCGTGCCTCACCCTGGTCATCGGGCAAGTGATGATCGAAGCGCGAGGCGGTGGGGCCGAAATGGCGAAAGGCGTCCCAGGTGCTGGGGTGCTCACCGCCGGCAAAGAAGAGTCGGTACACCTGCTCGCCCTTTTCCCGGGTGATTATCACTGGGGTAAGAGCGCGCAACTCCTCCAACGACAACGGTTCATCGGTCTTGGCCATTTATAACTCGCGGGCCATGCGTATCACGGGGTCAGGGGAGTGGCCGGCCAACAACCAGTCGCGAGGACATAGCATGGCATTCAACAAATCCGATTCGAGATCCGGGTGCGGCGTGAGGAAGAAGCGCTCCACGGCGAGCGGATGGGCGCTGACACCTATGGCATTCAGCACCGGCTCGAGATTGGGCAGGGTGGCCGCTCCGTCGAACTGCCAGCGAGGGTAGAAGCGCCGATTGGCGGAGGTGAGTGCATAGAGCGAGCCGTCGTCACTGCGCTGTCGGACGCGGCTGGTGGTGACCCCCAGCAGTGATGCGACCTCGCTGGGGCGGTAAGCGCGCTCGACCAGTTGGGCATACTGCGCGACCACCGAACGAAGGTTGTAATGCGATATTGCCTGATTCGACTCGCCGACCCCCACGGCGCCTCCCGCCATGAGAGTACGCTCCTCGTCTTCGGACAGGGCGTTGGTCGGGGATGCCTGCTCGTATACCGGATGCGCGCGGATGAATTCGGCCGCACTCGCCGCCAGGCGCTCGATATCAGCAATGCCCGCCTGCTCCAGTACCTGCATGTCGTCTCGGGAGATCATCGATCGCACCTCGCGATTTGCCTTGGCTTCAAAAAATAGAAACCGTTAATCATGCCACTATAGCGTTGCTTGCACCGCTTCGCTATTCAGTTGTTCTGAGCCATTGCGGTGCAGGGCTAGGTATCTCCTAGAAGGCGAGCACCTTTGGCATTCACCTTGTTCGCGACGAAATCCAGTAATGCGCGGATGCGAGCGACCCGGCGCAGGTCCGGATGAGTCAGTAACCACAGGTCGGTGGCGAGTTTGGGAATGGGTTCGCCGACGCGGGTCAGTGTCTCATCGGCATCCCCGAGATAGCAGGGCAACGCCGCTCGACCGATGCCGTCGCGAACCGCCGCCTGCATTCCCAGCAGTGTATCGACGCGATAGTGGCAACGCGCATCGTGCCCCTGGTCTGTCATCCAGGTTTCCAGTGCACGGTACGCCAAACGCTCATCAGGTCCTATCCAGTCGTGGGCACTGGTGCCCTCGGTGCTTGTTGCATTCGGCGAAAGCTCATTGCGGCGGGTATAAATCGCCTGAGCGATAGTGCCGATTCTGCGCCCGACCAGAGTTTCCGGTGGCGCCAGCGAGGGCCGAATCGCGACATCCGCCTCGCGCTTTGCCAGGCTGAACAACTGGTTGGAAACGGCAACTTCCAGGGTGATGTCGGGGTATGACTGGCGCAACATCCTGAAGATCGGCGATAGCAGCCCCAGCAGCAGTGTATCCGTTGTGGTGACGCGTACTGTCCCCGAGGGTCGAAGATCTTGCCCTGCGATACGACGCTCGACGGCGAGTACCTCGGTTTCGACGCGTCGCGCCGCCGCCGCGATATCCTCGCCAGCAGGAGTCGGAGAATACCCACTACGTGCCCGTTCGAATGCGACGTGGGGGCGGAGAAAGGAAACCTTCGGTCAAATCTGCTGTCGTGAATTTATGATGGAAAAATCGGTTGTTGAGGAGCGTTCTGATATCGATGAGGTGACGCTCATGGATATCGTTGCGGACCTGGTCGTCCAGATCCATCCGCACCATCATGCCCCCGAGAACATGACCCTCGACAGCCGGTTCGAAAAGGAGCTGGGGCTCGATAGCCTCGCTCGCGTCGAACTGTTCTCCCGAATCGAATCGGCCTTCAACCTGACCCTGCCCGAACGCACTTTCGCCGAGGCCCAGACGCCGAGAGACCTGCTGCGGGTGCTGAAAACGCTCAAGCCATCGGAGGTAGCCGACTTCAATGTCGTTGCGGCACAACGGCATCTCGGCGACGCAATACTTCCCCATGGCGCGCTGACCCTCGGCGATCTTCTTGAGTGGCATGCCACGCGCCATGGCGAACGTACCCACATTCAGTTCTATCAGGACGATGGCAACGGCGAGACCATCACTTACCGCCAACTGCATGCCGGCGCCCTGAAGGTGGCCGACGCCCTGCAGCGCCACGGCCTTGAAGCGGCGGACCCCGTCGCGATCATGCTACCCACCGGAGCTGATTACTTTCATACCTTCATGGGTATCCTGTTGGCGGGGGGGATCCCCGTGCCAATCTACCCGCCTGCGCGGCCGACACAGCTCGAAGAGCATGTGCGCCGTCATACCCACATTCTTGAAAACTGCCGGGCCCGCATACTCGTCACCCTCGCCGAAGGCGAGCCTGTCGGCCGGCTGTTGATGAGCCTGGTGCCTGGACTGAAACACATATTGACCGCGTCGGAACTTAGCAGGTCCACTGGCAACGCGACGCTTCCTGCACTGAAAGCGCAGGATATCGCCTTTTTACAATACACTTCGGGCAGCACGGGCAACCCCAAAGGGGTAATCCTTACCCATGCCAATCTCCTGGCGAACATCCGTGCGATGGGGGTTGCCACAGAGACCTCCCCCCGGGATGTCTTCGTCAGCTGGCTGCCGCTTTACCACGATATGGGGCTCATCGGGGCCTGGCTGGGCAGCCTGTACCATGCCGCGCTGTTCGTCGTGATGTCGCCGCTCGCCTTCCTGGCCAGGCCCGAGCGCTGGCTGCGTGCCATCGAGCGTTACGGGGGGACGCTGTCGGCATCTCCGAACTTCGGATACGAGTACGTGCTCCATCGGCTGCAACACTCCGACCTGGAGGGACTGGACCTCAGCTCATGGCGCCTGGCCTTCAACGGGGCCGAAGCGATCAGCCCCAAGACCCTGGAAGCCTTCACCGAACGCTTCGGCGCCCATGGTTTCGATAAGCATGCGATGACGCCGGTCTACGGTCTCGCCGAATCCTCGGTCGGGCTCACCTTTCCGCCGCCAAAACGCGGGGTCGTGAGCGACACTATCGAACGCGATACCTTCTTGCATCGTCACAAGGCGCTGCCGGCAGCCGATGAGCACCAAGCGCTTCGCTTCGTCTCCTGCGGAACGCCCCTGGCAGGTCATCAAATCAGGGTCGTAGACGTTGCCGGAAACGAGCTCCCCGAGCGCGAAGAGGGCCGGCTGGAATTTCAGGGGCCTTCCTCGACGACAGGCTATTATCGCGCCCCTGAGAAGACGCGGGAGCTCTTCGACGGTGAATGGCTCGGTACGGGCGACCTCGCCTATATCGCCAAAGGCGAGCTCTATCTTACCGGGCGTATCAAGGACATCATTATCCGGGCTGGACGCAATATCTACCCCGAACAGCTCGAGAAAGCCATCGGCGACATCGTGGGTATCCGCAAAGGAGGGGTCGCCATCTTCGGGTCGGCCGACCCGAAAACCGCCACAGAACGCCTGATCATACTGGCAGAGACGCGCATCGAAGATGCCGACGAAAAGCATCGACTTCGCATACGTATCAACGAAATAGCCGCCGACCTGATCGGCACGCCACCCGATGAGATCGTGCTGGCACCACCGGGTAGCGTCTTGAAAACCTCGAGCGGGAAAATTCGCCGAAGTGCCAGCCGAGAAGCGTACGAAAAAGGCGAGATCGGCAAGAAACGCAGGATGCTCATCTGGCAGGTATCGCGGCTATTCCTCATGGGAGCTCTCCCGCAACTGCGTCGCATCACGGGTCATCTCAAGGCGTCACTCTTTGCCCTTTACAGCTGGTTGATCTTTCTACTTTTGTCACCCACCGTCTGGCTAGGAGTCGTGGCGACTCCGGGCGATAACTTGCGCCGGAAAATCATACGGGCCAGTGCCCTTTTTCTTGCCAAGTCGACGCGTACGCCACTGAACATCAAAGGAGCCGAAAACCTATCGTCCATTCCGGATACGTGTGTGATGGTCGTCAATCATGCCAGCTATATCGATGGCCTCGTGATGAGTACGGTAATTGACACTCCCTTTCGGTTCGTCGGGAAAGCGGAGCTCGCTGGCTCGTGGCTGATACGTCTGCCGCTTGAAAGGCTCCATGCTGAGCTGGTCGATCGTTTTGACTTCACCAAATCTGTCAGTGATGCGCAACGCCTCTGCGATGTGCTCAAGAAAGGGCACCGGCTGCTGTTCTTCGCCGAAGGTACTTTTACTCGTATCCCCGGCTTGCGGTCGTTTCATCTGGGCGCTTTCAAGGCGGCCGTCGACGCGAAGGTCCCGGTCATTCCCATCGCCCTGCGCGGCACTCGATCCATTCTGCGTGCAGGATCCTGGTTTCCACGTCACGGTGCCATTACCGTGACCATCGGTGAGGCCATCGAACCGAACCCAAGTATCCGAGGTGACGATGAGCGGCGCACCTGGAAAGAGGCTCTCTCGCTGCGCAACAAGGCGCGTGACTTCATCCTTCGCCACTGCGGCGAACCGGACCTTACGCAGTAACTTGTTTTGCCCATGCAGCACTGAGAGGGTGCTTACAAAAGGCCTGCACTCGGCAATACAGTGTTAAAATTGTTCTGGTGCGCCAGCTCGGTCAAAATGCTCATTTACCCCGTGTAAACTGCGCTTTTTCGTTCAATTTTGCCTTGTCTTGCCTTCGTTCGTCTGTTCTGTAAACACCCTCTGAGGGAGTATTGGAGCAATCCTCGGCGTTCTCAAACCCGGGGTGGGGCCCTGGCTCACTCCCGGCGCCGCTTGATCTGGTCACGCAGCGAGGTCGGGATCTGGTGAATGATCAGTTGATCGCGGGTCTCGTCGTATTCGACCTGGGAGCCCAGCAGGTGGCTCTCGAAGCTGACCGAGAGGCCGTTGGCGCGGCCGGTGAAGCGGCGGAACTGGTGCAGGGTGCGCCTGTCCGGCGGGATCTCGGCGGCGAGGCCGTAATCCTGGTTGCGGATATAGTCGTAGAAGGCCTTGGGCTTCTGGTCGTCGACCAGCTCCGAGAGTTCGTCCAGGGTGATCGATTGGCCCGTGCGTGCCTGGTGGTTGGCGTAGTCGATCAGCGTCTCGGTCTTCTCCCGGGCCTGTTCCTCGGCGAAGTCCTCGCTCTCGACATAGTCGCTGAAGGCCTTGAGCAGGGCACGGGTCTCGCTGGGTGCATCGACGCCTTCTTCGCAGCCGATGAAGTCGCGAAAGTAGTCGGCGATGCGCTTGCCGCCCTTGCCCTTGATGAAGGAGACGTAGTGGCGTGACGGTTCGGTGCCGCGCCAGTCGGTCAGGTCGATCCGCGCGGCCAGGTGCAACTGGCCGAGGTCGAGCTGGCGGGCCGGGGTCACGTCCAGGTCGTCGGTGACGCCGACCCCTTCGCTGTGGTGCAGCAGGGCGATGGCCAAGTAGTCGCTGTCACCGTGGGAATAGTGCGCGAACAGCACATGACCGCCCACCGAGAGGTTGTTGCCTTCCATCAGTGTTTTCAGGTGCTCGGCCGCCTGGCGGGTGAGGGCGACGAAATCCTCCTCGCCATCCAGGTACTGCCCCAGCCATTGGCTGAACGGGTAGGTGACGCGATCGGCATTGAAGAAGCCCCAGGCCTTCTGCTTGGCGTTGTAGCTGTCGTTCAGCTCGTCCAATAGATGCTCCACGACCGATGAGTCGGCCAGGGCGCTGTTACGGGCATGAAGGGTGGCGGGCTGGCCGTCGGGTTGCTTGTCGATGAGGTGAACGATGCTGCGCTGAATGGGCATAGGGGCTCGTTGGAAGAAGTGTGGCGTGAAAACCATCCGATGTTACCAAATACGCTATGTTAGGCTAACTGCAGGAGATCAAACGCATTGCTGCAGTCAGGACATGAATAGGAACGCCGATGGAAGCGATCATTCAGTCTGCATTCGGTGAAATCGCCATTCTGCTCGTCATGGCCGCAATCATCGGTTTCTCGGGTGTTCTCCTGCGCCAGCCACTGATTGTCAGCTTCATCGCGGTCGGGTTGATCGCCGGCCCCTCCGCACTCGATATCGTGCGCTCGGACGAACAAATCGACCTCCTGTCCGAACTTGGCATTGCCGTTCTGCTCTTCCTCGTGGGCATCAAGCTCGACGTGAAGCTGATACGTTCGCTCGGGACCGTGTCCCTGCTGACAGGCCTCGGCCAGGTGCTCTTTACGTCGATCTTCGGTTATCTGATCGGCCTCGCCCTGGGGCTGGGGCATGTCACGAGCCTCTACGTGGCCGTGGCACTGACCTTTTCGTCCACGATCATCATCGTGAAGCTGCTCTCCGACAAGCGCGAGATCGACGCGCTTCACGGTCAGATCGCGCTCGGCTTCTTGATTGTGCAGGATCTGGTGGTCGTGCTGGCAATGATCATTCTGTCCGCGGTTGGGGTTGGTGCCGGGGACGCCCGCGGGGGAGCAGGGGGCGTGCTCCTGGTGCTGGCTTACGCCGTGGTAATGGTTGCGCTCGTAGTGTTGTTCGTGCGTCATGTTGCCAACCCACTGACCGAAAGGCTGGCGCGGGCACCGGAACTGCTGGTGATCTTCGCGATCGCCCAGGCAGCGATGTTTGCGGCAATCGGCGATTTCATAGGGCTTGGCAAGGAGGTCGGGGGGCTGCTTGCAGGCATTTCGCTAGCCTCGACGCCTTATCGCGAGACCATTGCCGCACGCTTGGCGCCACTGCGTGACTTTCTGCTCCTGTTCTTCTTCATCGCGCTCGGCGCGACGCTGGATCTGTCCCTTCTGGGCACGCACCTGCTCGGAGCGGCGGTTTTCTCATTGTTCGTGTTGATCGGAAACCCGTTGATCGTGCTCGCGATCATGGGGGCGATGGGGTATCGCAAGCGCACGGGGTTTCTTGCCGGGCTGACGGTCGCGCAGATCAGCGAATTCTCGTTGATTTTCGTGGCCATGGGCGTATCCCTCGGCCATGTCGCCAGCGACGCACTGGGGTTGGTGACGATGGTCGGGCTCGTGACCATTGCAGCCTCTACCTACATGATCACTTATTCGCATCGGCTCTATGCGCTGTTCGAACCGCTCCTCGGGGTCTTCGAGAGAAGAGGGACGCCACGCGAGGCCGGTGCCCACACGAAGGATGGCTATGCCGTGCTCATCTTCGGGCTGGGGCGTCTCGGCACCGCGATCGGGATGCGGCTGAAGAGGCAAGGGGTCCGCGTCCTTGGCGTGGATTTCAACCCATTGGCCATACGGCGCTGGCGCGAGCTCGGCCTGGATACCGCCTATGGCGATGCAACGGACCCGGAGTTCGTTGCCGAGCTTCCCCTGTCGCGGGCTCAATGGGTGCTCTCGACGGTGCCGATTCATCCCACCGGGCTGAGCCATGAGGATACGCGGTCGACCTTGATCCAGTTGGCACGTGCGGCGGGATTCAAAGGCGGTATTGCCGTGACGTCCCACACTTCGGAAGACACCCGGGAGCTGCTTGGCTCGGGAGCGGACATCGTGCTCGAGCCCTTTCAGGATGCTGCGGACCGGGCCGTGGAGATCCTTGGTGGTGCCGAAACGCAGGAGCGCATGGAGTTTCCCCAGATCGCGACGGAGGAAAAGCGCACACCTCAGTAACCGGCGCTGGAGTCGACGGTCTCGATGGGCTCGCCATTTTCCATGGCCTTGATCAGCTCGGCCACCTGGTCGGCGGCGTCGCGTACCGGCGTGGGCGCGGCCATGTGCGGGGTGATGCGCACCCGCGGATGCGACCAGAGCGGATTGGAGGCCGGTAGCGGTTCTTCGTCGAAGGCGTCGAGCAGGGCGCCGCGCAGGCGACCTGGCTGCTCTTGGCCCAGGGCATCGAGCAGCGCCTGCTCGTCGATCAGCGATCCGCGGCCGGGGTTGATCAGGCTGGCGCCTTCAGGCAACTGTGCCAGTGTCTCGGCGTTGATGATGCCCCGGGTGCTGGCAGTATCCGGCAACAGGGTAATGAGTGTCTGCACCTCGCCGAGCAGGCTCGAGAGCCCTGCATCGCCATGGTGGCAGGTCACGCCGTCCAGGGACTTGGGCGAACGACTCCAGCCATGGACCGGAAAGCCGTCTGCGGCCAGGGCCTGGGCGACATGAGCACCGATCGCACCTAGCCCCAGCACGCCCACCGGCCAGTCCTGTTTGTCGATCAATGGCACTTCATGCCACCGCGCGTCGCTCTGCTGGGCGAAGTAACGGTCGAAATCCCGCTGGAAGTACAGCACGCCGAAACGCACGTAATCCGCCATCAATGGGCCCATGCCCGCATCACGCAGCTTGACGATGGGTACGCCAGAGGGCAGGGCGGGGTTGTTCAACAGCGCATCGACCCCGGCACCAAGATTGATGATGCCTTTGAGACGTGTCTGCTTTCTCAGCAGCTCGGCGGGCGGCTTCCAGGCCGCCAGGTAATCCGCGGGGGGCTCGGCGTCGGAGTCGCTGGTGACGACCTCGGCATCGGGCAGACGCTTGGCCAGCGCCTCGCGCCAGGTAGTCGCATCGTCGATATGCACCAATACTCGCATCGTGTTTCCTCGTTTACTCTGCTCGGCATGAGGATACGCTAGGCCGAGACGCGCGCCTTGCGCAAGCGATCGATGGCGGTACGTGATGCGGCCGAGTCGAGCCAGCCTCGCTGGGAGGCAAATTTCAGGCGGAGCCTAGTATCGGCCTGGAAACATTGGTACATAGTGGGGCGGGTGGGGATGATCGATGGCCCATGGCCATCCTCCTTGCCAGCCGAGACAAGAATTGTTCAAAACAACGCTCCGGCTCTTTCCGAAGGCAAGCGAACGGCCGGGTTGTGATCTTTTGGTGGAACGAGGCCGATGAGTCAGGTTGCCCTGCCATTCACGCAAGAAGAGTATGACCAGCGCCTGCTGAAGGTGCGTACGGCGATGGCCACCCGTGGCCTCGACGTCCTGATTATCAGCGATCCGTCCAACATGGCATGGCTGACCGGCTACGATGGCTGGTCGTTCTATGTGCATCAATGCGTGCTGCTGGGGCTGGAAGGCGAGCCGGTGTGGTACGGACGGCGCCAGGACAGCAATGGCGCGCTGCGTACCTGCTGGATCGCCCCCGATAACATTACTTACTACCCGGATTACTACGTCCAGAATCCGGACATGCACCCCATGGACTATCTGGCCCAGTCGATCATGCCGGATCGTGGCTGGCATCTCGGGGTGATCGGCATGGAGATGGACAACTATTACTTCTCGGCCAAGGCCTATCAGAGCCTGGTACGTGAACTGCCTCACGCCCGCTTCCAGGACGCCAACTCCCTGGTCAACTGGTGCCGAGCGATCAAGTCGCCCCAGGAGATCGAGTACATGCGGGTGGCGGCGAAGATCGTCGAGGGCATGCATTCGCGCATTCTCGAGATGATCGAGCCAGGGTTGGCCAAGAGCAAGCTCGTCTCGGAGATCTATCGCGTGGGCATCGAGGGCTGGACATCACCGGATGGTACGGTGCACGGCGGCGACTACCCGGCCATCGTGCCGCTACTGCCGACCGGCGCCGATGCCGCCGCACCGCACCTGACCTGGGACGACACGCCCTTCCGAGAGGGGGAGGGCACCTTCTTCGAGATCGCCGGCTGCTTCAAGCGCTATCATGCGCCCTTGTCGCGCACCATCTTCCTGGGCAGGCCTCCCCAGGAGTTCGTGCGCGGCGAATCGGCCTTGCTCGAGGGGATCGAGAACGGCCTCGCGGTGGCCAAGCCCGGCAATCGTTGTGCGGATATCGCCATGGCGCTGGGCATGGCCATGGACAAGTATGGTTTTGACCGGGGCGGGGCACGCTGCGGCTATCCTATCGGTATCAGCTACCCGCCGGACTGGGGCGAGCGCACCATGAGCCTGCGTCCTTCCGACGAGACGATCCTCGAGCCGGGCATGACCTTTCACTTCATGCCGGGGATGTGGATGGACGACTGGGGGCTCGAGATCACCGAGAGCATCCTGATCACCGAGACCGGCGCCGAGACCCTGGCCGATTTTCCTCGCCAGCTGTTTGTCAAGTAGCAAGTTCGCCAGAGACTAGGGAGATTCCATGAGCAAGCGCTCCAGCCCGATTTCCGCCACCGTCGATTTCGATGCCGATGGCGTGCAGCACGGCTTTCTCAAGCTGCCGATCTCCACCGACGAGTCCGCCTGGGGGGCGGTGATGATCCCGATCACCGTGGTCAAGAACGGTGAGGGTCCCAGTGCGCTCCTGACCGGCGGGAATCATGGTGACGAGTACGAAGGCATCACCGCGCTGCTGAAACTGGCCAATACGCTCCAGGCCGAGGACGTGCATGGCCGGGTGATCATCGTGCCGATGATGAATGTTCCGGCCGCTCAGGTCGGGCGCCGTACCTCGCCGATGGATGGCGGCAACCTCAACCGCAGCTTCCCGGGAGATCCGGACGGCAGCGTCACGGAGCAGATCGCCGACTACTTCACCCGTACCCTCGTGCCGCTGGTCGATGTGGTGCTGGATCTGCATTCCGGTGGCCGCACCCTGGATATCGTGCCGTTCGCCGCCGCGCACCTGCTCGACGACAAGGAGCAGCAGCGTCAGGCGCTGGAAGGGGCCAAGGCCTTCGGTGCGCCGACGGCGATGATGATGTTCGAGCTCGATGCCGCCAAGCTGTTCGATACGGCGGTAGAGAGTCAGGGCAAGATCTTCGTTGCCACCGAGCTTGGCGGTGGAGGCACCACCACGCCGGAGCGCCTGGCGATCACCGAACGCGGGGTGCGCAACTTCCTGATTCATTTCGGTCTGGTCGATGGCGACCTGGAGGTGCCCGCGAGGCCGCAGGTGTATGTCGACATGCCCGATGCCTCCTGCTACGTGCAGAGCGAGCACACCGGTCTGCTGGAGCTGACGCTGGCCCTCGGTGACGAGGTGAAGGAAGGCGATGTGATCGCCCGGGTCTACGACATGACCCGCACCGGTGCGGCGCCGGTGGAATATCGCGCCAGTCGCGGCGGGCTACTGGTGGCGCGACGGTTTCCGGCCCAGGTCCACATGGGCGATACCATCGCGGTGATCGCCGAGGTGGTCGACTCCCTGGATGGCTGAATGAAGCTCGATCGCTACGACATCAAGATTCTCGAGATTCTGGCCAAGGACGGCCGGGTCACCAAGTCGCGCCTGGCGGAGGCGATCAACCTGTCGGTCAGCCCCTGCTGGGAGCGGGTGAAGCGTCTGGAGAAGGCGGGCATCATCGAAGGCTACAGCGCCCGAATCAATGCTCGCGTGCTGCTCGGGCGCACCCCGGTATGGATGCAGATCGAGCTGAAGCAACACAATGCCGAGAGCTTCCAGCGCTTCGAGCGCGTCGTGCTCGATACGCCTGAAGTTACCGAGTGCGTGGCGGTGGGGGGCGGCGTGGACTATCTGGTCAAGGTCGAGACGGAGTCCATCGACGCCTACCAGCGCCTGATCGACGAGTGGCTGATGTCCGACCTGGGCATCGAGCGCTACTTCACCTACATCGTTACCAAGACGGTCAAGAACACGACCCCGCCGATTCGACTGGACAGCCCCTGAGCGGGTCTTCCAGTGACTCGTGGTCCCCTCCATTCTTCGCCAAACCGGCGCCACGGATTACAACAGACGCCAATTTGACATAAGCTGATGCTATGGCGCGCTTACAGATGGCGATATCGCCTATGTCGAAGAGTTTGGCGGCGATCACGCGGCCGAGGAAATAGTAGGCTATCGCATATTAGAGGTCATAAATGTCATATTTCACGATTGCCGGTGTCCAGTTGCAGGCGCTGCACCACGGCGACAACACCGACGCCATGCGCCATCGTATCGATGTGCTGATGGCGCGTTTCCCTCAGGTGCAGATGGTGCTGTTCAGTGAACTGGTGGCCAACGGGGCTTCTACCCATCACGCGCAACCCATGCCGAGCGCCCTGGAGGCGATGTTCTGCCAGATTGCCGCCCAGTACCGTATCTGGCTGATCCCGGGCTCGATGTTCGAGCGAGTCGAGGACAAGATCTACAACACGGCGAGCGTGATCGACCCCAGCGGTCAGGTGGTCGCCCGCTTTCGCAAGATGTTCCCGTTCCGGCCCTATGAAGAAGGGGTGGAGGGAGGCAACGAGTTCGTGGTCTTCGACGTGCCCAACATCGGTCGCTTCGGGGTCTCGATCTGTTACGACATGTGGTTCCCCGAGACCACGCGCACCCTCGCTTCGATGGGCGCGGAAGTGATACTGCACCCTACCATGACCGATACCATCGATCGCGATATCGAACTGTCGATCGCCAGGACCAACGCCGCCATCAACCAGTGCTACTTCTTCGACATCAACGGGGCTGGTGCCATGGGCAACGGCTGCTCGATCGTGGTCGGCCCTTCGGGTGATGTCATTCATCAGGCGGGGATCGGCGATGAAATCATGCCCATCGAGATCGACCTGCAGCGCGTGCGACGCGAAAGGGAGACCGGCTTGCGAGGGCTCGGTCAGCCGCTCAAGAGCTTCCGTGATCGCCAGGTGGAGTTCCCGCTGTACCACAGCGAGACCGGCTCCAGCCCCTTTCTCGATACTCTGGGGCCTCTGGCCAAGCCGGCCAGGCAGGATATCGAGGCTCATTGATCGCCACCGGCTGTGTCCGTCTTCCTTCCGGTCGCCGCTCTTTCCTTGCCCTGGAGCGACAGCGTCCGAAGGGCAGTCCGATGGCATGACACGCCCGGCGAAAAGCAACGACAGGAGTGAACAACATGAACAAGATCACCAGCATTTCTGACGTGAGGCGTTACTTTCACAATAACAAGGAGCCCATCTACTTCATCTCGGCGACCAACTTCAATCTGTTGGGTATCGGCGACTGGGTGGGAAATTTTCGCCACATCAACTACATCGATTGCTTCGACCGGCGTCAGAAGAACGTCTTCGTCCCCAGAGAGAAGTTTCCTCGCGACTTCGAGAGCATCGAGGACATCAACAACTACCTCCTGGAGCACAAGGAGGTCATCGACTACCTGAAGTCGCGGGGTGGCAAGGGCGTCGCGACCTTCCTGATGTTCGACGAGCACACCGAGGAGATCTGCGAGCAGCTGGGGCTGCGGGTGGCCTTTCCCCCGGCGAAGCTTCGCTCGAGGATGGACAACAAGATCGAGACGGTACGCATCGGCAACAAGGTGGGGGTGCCCAGCGTGCCCAACGTGCTCGCCAAGGTCGACAGCTATCAGCACCTGCTCGAGGTCAGCCAGGAACTGGGTACCCAGGACCTGGTCATCCAGTCGGCCTACGGCGACTCGGGCCATACCACCTTCTTCGTGTCCAACGAGGACGAGTACTACAAGTACGCCGAGGAGATCGAGGCCGAGCCCGAGGTCAAGATCATGAAACGCATCAATTGCCGCGGGTCCGCCATCGAAGCCTGCTCGACCCGGTGTGGCACCGTGGTGGGCCCCCTGATGACCGAGCTGGTGGGCTTCAAGTCGCTGACCCCCTACAAGGGGGGATGGTGCGGCAACGAGATGTTCGCCGGGGCCTTCTCCCAGGAGGTGCGCGACAAGGCCCGCGAGTACACCTTCCTCTTCGGTGAGGCGCTGCGCGAGGAGGGCTATCGTGGTTACTTCGAGCTCGACTTCCTGATCGACATGGATACCCAGGATGTCTACCTGGGCGAACTCAACCCCCGGGTCACCGGGGCCAGTTCGCTGACCAACGTGGCGGCCTTCGCCCACTCCGATGTACCGCTATTCCTTTTCCACTTGCTGGAATTTTCCGATCAGGACTTCGATATCAACATCGAGGAGCTCAACGACCGCTGGGCGCACCCGGACAGTATCGACAGCTGGAGCCAACTGGTGATCAAGTACACCGAAGAGTCGGTGGATCTGCTGACCCAGGCGCCTCAGTCGGGCGTGTGGCGGATGGCCGAGGATGGCAGCATCGCCTACGACCATTACGACCCGCACCCGCATGCCGCCGAGAGTGAGCAGGAAGCCTTTTTCCTGCGCATCAGTGGCGTCGGCGACTTCCGCTACGAGGGGGCCGATCTGGGAATCCTGATCACCCGGGGTCGCCTGATGGACGATGACTTCCAACTCACCCCCCGGGCCAAGGCCTGGATCGAGGGCATTCGCGGTCAGTTCGCCGGTCAGGCATTGCAGGATCCGGTGGTCGAGGAGGTGGCGGTCAGCCACGCAGTCGGCGGCGGCAACTTCAAGATCCTGTAAGGAGGCAATCCGCCGAGGCGGAGCAGACCCATGGACAAGCAGCTCGTATTTCGCA
This sequence comes from Modicisalibacter ilicicola DSM 19980, assembly GCF_900128925.1. Taxonomy (GTDB): domain Bacteria; phylum Pseudomonadota; class Gammaproteobacteria; order Pseudomonadales; family Halomonadaceae; genus Modicisalibacter; species Modicisalibacter ilicicola. The sequence continues at coordinate 117,835 of NZ_FQUJ01000008.1, read as the reverse complement.
CCGTACATGAGCCCGTGGCAGGCGAGAAATGGCAATCGCTCTTCGACCTGCACTGGCCGGCATACGAGCGCTGGTACCTGTCGGAGAGCGAGCGGGAACGCCCGGGCTACCTGGCGTGCTACAACGCGCTCGAGCGGCACATGCCCGAGCTGGTGCCCACCTACGAGCGTCTGTGCGCATTTGCCGGAGGTGGCGATCTGGCGGCACGCATGCTGAGCCTGTATCGTCCACCGGCCTACATCACCGGCTGTTCCCAGGCCGTGTTGGCCAGGGCCGATGCCAATCTGCTGGTGCGCAACTACGATTACCCGCCGGAGCTCTGCGAGGGCACCATCCTCTACAGCCACTGGAACGAGCGACGGGTCATCGCCATGACCGACTGCCTGTGGGGGGTGCTCGATGGCATCAATGACAGGGGGCTGTCGGTGTCGCTGGCCTTCGGTGGGCGCACGGTCGTGGGGGACGGCTTCGGCGCGCCGATCATCCTGCGGTATCTGCTCGAGTTCTGCGACTCCACTCCCGAGGCGGCCAAGGTGCTGGCCCGAGTGCCCACTCACATGGCCTACAACATCACCGTCACCGACGCCCAGGGTCACTACATCACGGCCATGATCGCCCCGGACCGGCCGGCGTCGATACGCCGGGTGCAGGTGGCCACCAACCATCAGCGCAAGATCGAGTGGTACGCCCATGCGCTGGCCTCGGAGACCCTGATCCGCGAGCGGCAGTTATCGATACTGGTCAGTGACGATGCCACCACCGAGGCACGCCTGATTTCGGCCTTTGCGGCACCGCCGCTGTATCGCAGCGATTACCGGCGTGGCCTGGGCACGATCTACACCTCGGTCTATTGGCCGCGCCAGGGGCGTGTCCAGTTTCGCTGGCCTTGCCAGTCCCTGGATCTTTCCTTCACGCATTTCGAGGAGACCACGCTTGGCATTCACTACGCCAGCCGGGCCATCCACACGGCCTGACGGCTGGCAGGCAGCACAAGCAAGATGTGCTGATAACAACGAACGGCTGAACCAGGTGACAACATGAACGAAAAGACTGGATCGGAAACGCCGTACACAGCGCTGGGCTTCTATCACAAGATTTCACAGCTTCGAGCGGATACCTGGAATGCCCTCAAACGCGATCTGGGTCGGCTGGTACGGGTAAACAACGAAGGGCAGGTGCGCAACCTGGTCAAGTCCGTCGACGTCAAGCTGACGCGACTGGAAATCATCGAGGATTACCACGCCTTCCCGTCCAAGGAGGACTTTCGCCACCTGTGGTCGCTGTTCGATCGTGAGGAATTCGCCCTGCTCGAGAAGGTGGTCAAGCGTCTGGTGCGCGCGCTGATCAGCGAATCCTATCGTCGGCGGCAGGTCGACCTGAGTGATACCGATGCCGATGCCGAGGATCTGGAAGCCCTCGACGCCCTGGCCCAGTTGCGGCGGGGCCACCCGGCCTCGAACAGTTCTTCGCAGCCTTACTTCGAGCTCTTGATCGTCGATGCCATGTCGACCCAGGAAGAGGAGGTGGTGCGCGAGGCCTTTCATAACCTGCGCCGCCCCGAGGATCGCTTCGTCTATGACGTGGTCACGGTTAGAAGCTTCGAGGATGCACTGATCGCCATCCTGGTCAATCCCAACATTCAGGCCTGCCTGATCCGCTACGAGTTTCCCTACAAGTCGAAGTACAACCTGAGCGCCCTGCGCAACTACCTGGAAGGGATCTCGGAGACCGAGCTGGAGAGCAAGTCCGAGGCCGAGCGCAGCCTGCTGCTAAGCTCCATGATTCGCGAGATCCGCCCCGAGATCGATCAGTTCCTGGTGACCAGCGGCGATGTCGAGGCCACGGCCAGCAGCGACATTCGCCACTTCAACCGGATCTTCTATCGCGAGACCGACTACATCGAGCAGCATCACACCATCCTGCGTGCCATCGACGATCGCTACCGCACGCCGTTCTTCGATGCCCTGCGCGAATACAGCAAGAAGCCCACCGGGGTCTTCCACGCCATGCCGATCTCTCGGGGCAAGTCGGTGACCCGCTCGCACTGGGCCGGGCAGATGATCGACTTCTACGGCATCAACATATTCCTTGCCGAGACCTCGGCGACCTCCGGCGGCCTGGATTCGCTGCTGCAACCCTACGGGCCGATCAAGAAGGCCCAGGAGTATGCCGCCCGTGCCTTCGGGGCACGCCAGAGCTTCTTCGTCACCAACGGGACCTCCACGGCCAACAAGATCGTCGTTCAGGCTCTGGTCAAGCCCCACGATATCGTGCTGGTCGACCGCGACTGTCACAAGTCGCACCACTACGGCATGGTGCTGGCCGGTGCCCATGTCGCCTACCTGGACTCCTACCCCCTCGACGACTACTCCATGTACGGTGCCGTGCCGCTCAAGGAGATCAAGAAGACCCTGCTGGCCTACAAGCGCTCGGGTCAGCTCGACAAGGTCAAGATGCTGTTGCTGACCAACTGCACCTTCGACGGGGTGGTCTACAACGTTCGCCGGGTCATGGAGGAGTGCCTGGCCATCAAGCCGGATCTGGTATTCCTGTGGGACGAGGCCTGGTTCGCCTTCGCCACCTTCAACCCGACCTACCGGCCGCGCACCGCGATGCATGCCGCGCGGCACCTTCGCGACCGCTACCGCAGCGAGGAGTACGCGAGGGAATACGCGGCCTGGAAGGCCGAGTTCGACCAGCTCGACCCGGACGACGACGCCACCTGGCTGGAGCGTCGCCTGCTGCCGGCCCCCGAGGCGGTCCGGGTGCGCGCCTATGCCACCCATTCGACCCACAAGACCCTGACGTCGCTGCGCCAGGGGTCGATGATCCATGTGTACGATCAGGACTTCCGCCAGAAGGTCGAGGCCCCGTTTCATGAAGCCTACATGACCCATACCTCGACCTCGCCGAACTACCAGATACTGGCGTCACTGGACGTGGGGCGCATGCAGGCCGAGATGGAAGGCTTCGAGCTGGTCCATGCCCAGGTGGAAGCGGCGCTGTCGCTGCGCGAGCAGCTCTACACCAATCCGCTGCTGCAGAAGTATTTCCGGGTGCTCAAGAACAGCGACCTGGTGCCCGCCGAATACCGCCAGTCCGGGGTCGACACCTACTACGACCCCAGTGCCGGCTGGAACAAGATGGAGGAGGCCTGGGCCCGGGACGAGTTCGTGGTCGATCCGACGCGCATCACCCTGTCGATCGGCAGGACCGGGATCGATGGCGACGCCTTCAAGAACGATTACCTGATGAACCAGTACGGCATCCAGATCAACAAGACCTCGCGCAACACCGTGCTGTTCATGACCAACATCGGCACCAGCCGCGGGGCGATCGCCTACCTGCTCGACGTGCTGATCAAGCTGGCCAAGTCCTTCGATCGTCGCTGGGAGGAAAGCAGCCGCCCCGAGCGCAAGATCATCGAGCACCAGGTCCGGTCGCTGACCCAGGACCTGCCGCCACTGCCGGATTTCAGCCGCTTCCATGACGCCTTCCGGCCCCATGCGGCGGACGGTACCCCGGACGGTGACATTCGCCGCGCCTATTTTCTGAGCTACGACGAGGACAACACCGAGTATCTGCGCTTCGACAACGGTGAACTGCAGCGCGCCATGGAGCGGGGTCGCGATGTAGTCTCGGCGTCCTTCGTGATTCCCTATCCGCCGGGTTTTCCCGTGCTGGTGCCGGGCCAGGTAATCAGCGAGGGGATCCTGCATTTTCTCCAGGCCCTGGACGTCAAGGAGATCCATGGCTATCGCCCGGAACTCGGGCTGCTCGTGTTTACCGAGGCGGCACTTCAGGCCATCGGCGAGTGCGTTGATTGACGGCTGGCCCAGCTATCTGTTCGCCGGCAACCGGCAGGCCGGCACAACAGATCGGCAGGGTCAGTTCCATTCGCTTTCGGCCTCTCAACCTGCTCAAACCGAATCCAAGCTCGTTTTACCCTGCCTGTCCAGTAGGGGGCCTTGCCAGCATCGTGGCTGCGTCAAGGTGTCGCCAGAAAATGTTGCAAGACAGGCGTGCGATTCCAAAAAAATCTCGTGTCGCAACCGCCAGGGACAAAAAGTATCTGCCCGCGAGAAGCCCTATCCTGTGCCTTGTGTTCAGGCAGGTCGCTGCCTGCTTTTCGTTTCAAGGAGGCACGCATGAAGCTCGAAGATCCGCGTCTTTTGCGCCAGTACGCTTATATCGATGGCAAGTGGACCCACGGCGACGCCGGCCGCGAGACGGCCGTGATCGATCCGGCCACCGGCGAGACCCTGGGCCATATTCCCCTGCTCGAGACCGAACAGATTCGTGGTGCAGTCGAGGCGGCCGACAACGCCTTCGTCCACTGGCGGGCATTGCGCGTCGACGAGCGTTGCGAGCGCCTCCTGGCCTGGTATGACCTCATCCAGGCCAACCGCGAGGACCTGGCCACCATCATGACCCACGAGCAGGGCAAGCCGCTGCCCGACGCCCGGGGCGAGGTCGAGTACGGCGCCAGTTTCGTGCGCTGGTTCGCCGAGGAGAGCAAGCGCACCTTCGGCCAGACCATTCCCAGCCATATTCCCAATGCGGCGCTCGGTACACTCAAGGAACCGATCGGCGTGGCGGCGTTGATCACCCCCTGGAACTTTCCGCTGGCGATGATCACCCGCAAGGCTGCCGCCGCCATGGCTGCCGGCTGCTCGGTGGTCGTCAAGCCGGCCGGCGAGACGCCATTTTCCGCCCTGGCACTGGCCGAACTGGCCGAGCGCGCCGGCATTCCTGCCGGAGTGTTCAACGTGGTTCTGGGCGAGGCGGCGGAAGTCTCCGAGGTGCTGTGCAAGGACGAGCGCGTCAAGGTGTTGTCCTTCACCGGCTCCACGCCGGTCGGACGCTTGCTGCTCGAGCAGAGTGCCAGCACCGTCAAGCGAGTCTCGCTGGAACTGGGCGGCAATGCACCGTTCATCGTCGGTCCCGACGTGGATCCCAAGGAAGCCGCCCTGGCGGCCGTGGCAGCCAAGTTCCAGACCGCCGGCCAGGACTGCCTGGCAGCCAATCGCATTCTGGTCCACGAAGACGTGCACGATGCCTTCGTCGATCATTTCGCCGAGCGCATGAAGGCCCTCAAGGTCGGCAATGGCCTGATGAGCGAGATCGACATCGGCCCATTGATCCACCATCGCGCCGTCGAGAAGGCCACCAGCATCGTCGACGACGCGCTCTCCAAGGGAGCGACCCTGGTACACGGCGATCAGTCCATGGCCCCGGGCGAGAACTTCTTCATGCCCACGCTGTTGACCGACGTGACCGGCGACATGCAGGTCTGGCGGGAGGAGAACTTCTCGCCGGTGGCCGGGATCACCAGGTTCGCCAGCGACGACGAGGCCATCGAACTGGCCAACGATACCGAGTACGGCCTGGCGGCCTATGTGTTCACCCACGACATTCGCCGTATCTGGAAGATGCTGCGTGCCCTGGGCAACGGCATGGTGGCGATCAATACGGTGAAGATGACCGGCCCGCCGGTCCCCTTCGGTGGGGTGAAGCAGTCCGGGCTGGGCCGCGAGGGCGGCACCGCGGGAATCGAGGAGTATCTGGAGACGAAGTACTACTGCCTCGGTGGCCTCGGCTCCGTTTCGGGTAGTTGACTTTGTGAGGAGCTAGCTGCGCTCGGCTATACGGCGTTGGACTTTGACTCGAGCATGCTCATTTACAAGAGTAAACTCCGCTGCTCTCGTCAAAGTCCGCCTTGTCTAGCCTTCGCTCGCAGAGCTCTCTACGTCAGCAGATATTGTTTTTTATATAACTAATCAATTAAAAATATTCAGGAGAATTTCATGAGTACCCATCAGGAGCTGATCGATCGCGATCGCAAGGTGACGTTTCATGCGTCCACCCATCTGCGCGATTTCGCCCATGGCGATGTGCCGGGCCGGGTGATCACCGGCGGCAAGGGCATCAACATCGTCGACAAGGACGGTCGCGAGATGATCGACGGCTTCGCCGGGCTGTATTGCGTGAACATCGGCTACGGGCGCACCGAGGTGGCCGAGGCGATCTACCGGCAGGCCCTGGAACTGTCCTACTACCACACCTACGTAGGCCACTCCAACGAGCCGTTGATCGAGCTCTCCGAGAAGATCCTCAAGCTCGCCGGCATGGGCATGTCCAAGGTCTACTACGGCATGTCCGGCAGTGATGCCAACGAGACCCAGCTCAAGATCGTGCGCTACTACAACAACGTGCTCGGTCGCCCGCAGAAGAAGAAGGTCATCTCGCGTAGCCGCGGCTACCATGGCTCGGGGATCGCGTCCGGCTCGCTGACCGGGCTGCCGACCTTCCACAACCACTTCGACCTGCCCATCGAGACCATTCGCCATACCGAGGCGCCGTACTACTATCGCCGCGGTGATGCCGAAGCAGGCATGAGCGAGCGGGAGTTCGCCCGGCATTGCGCCACCAAGCTCGAGGAGATGATCCTTCATGAAGGCCCTGAGACCGTCGCCGCCTTCATCGGCGAGCCGGTGCTGGGGACCGGCGGCATCGTGCCGCCACCGGAAGGCTACTGGGAAGAGATCCAGAAGGTGCTGGCCAAGTATGACGTGCTGCTGATCGCCGACGAGGTGGTCACCGGCTTCGGACGCATCGGCACCGATTTCGGCTCCCACTACTACGGCATGAAACCGGACCTGATCACCGTGGCCAAGGGCCTGACCAGCGCCTACCAGCCGCTGTCCGGCGTGATCGTCGGCGACAAGGTATGGCGGGTGCTGGAGCAGGGCACCGGCGAGTTCGGGCCCATCGGCCACGGCTGGACCTACTCGGGTCATCCCCTGGGGGCCGCCGCCGGGCTTGCCAACCTCGCGATCATCGAGCGCGAGGGCCTGGCCCAGAACGCCGCCGAGACCGGCGCCTACCTGCAGCAGCAGATGCACAAGACGTTCGCCGATCATCCGCTGGTCGGCAACGTCCGCGGTATCGGGCTGCTTGCGGCACTGGAGTTCTCGCCCGACAAGGCGAATCGCGAGCATTTCGCCCCGAGCCTCAAGGTCGGTGCACGCGTCAGTAACGCCGCGCTGGAGGAGAACCTGATCGCCCGCGCCATGCCGCATGGCGATATCCTCGGCTTTGCGCCGCCGCTGGTGGTCAACCGCGGTGAGATCGACGAGATCGTCGCTCGGGCCAAGCGTGCCGTGGACAAGGTGACCGACGAACTGACCCGCTCCGGCGACCTGAAATAAGCCGCGTGCGTCGTCAAGCAACCAGCGCCAGGCCCTCGAGAGAGGGCCTGGCTTTTGTAGCGTTGGCAATCAGGGAAAGACACCGTCCGCTTGCGGCACTACTATGGCAGTAACATAAAACATACAAGGAGTATCCCGTGCCCGATCCCGGTCATCATGACGTCACCCTCGAGTCGATCTATCAGGCCCGTGCACGGATCGCCGGGCAGGTGACACGTACGCCACTGATTCGCTCGATGGAATTGTCCCGGCGCTTCGATGCCGAGATCTTCCTGAAGCTGGAAAACTGTCAGCCTACCGGTGCCTTCAAGCTGCGGGGAGCGACCAACATGATCGCCGCCTTGATGGAAAAGTACGGTGCGAATGCCCTGAAACGCGGCGTGACGACCGCCTCCACCGGCAATCACGGCCGGGCGGTGGCATTCGCCGCGGCCCGTCTCGGGGTGCCAGCGGTGGTCTGTCTCTCGGAGCGTGTGCCGGACAACAAGGTACGGGCAATCGAGGCACTGGGGGCCGAGGTGAGGCGCGTCGGCCAGAGTCAGGATGATGCCTTCGAGGAAGTCGCCCGGCTGGTCGACGAGCAGGGCATGACCTCGATTCCCCCCTTCGATCACCCTCTGATCATCAGTGGCCAGGGCACCATCGGCCTGGAACTGCTCGAAGATCAACCCTATCTCGACCGGGTGATCGTGGGACTTTCCGGCGGCGGGCTGCTGGGGGGCATCGGAGCGGCACTCAAGTCGATTCGCCCCGATACCTGGGTCACCGGCGTGAGCCTCACCCGAGGGGCGGCGATGTGGGAAAGCCTCGAGATGGGGCGGCCCGTGGAGGTCGAGGAGAGCGATACCCTGGCGGACTCGCTGAATGGCGGCATCGGACTGAACAACCGCTTCACCTTCGATCTGGTCTCGGAGGTGATGGACAATCACTACCAGGTCTCGGAGCCGGCCATCGCCCGCGCCATGATCGAGATGCTTGAGCACGAGAAGATGCTGGTGGAAGGCGCTGCCGCTATCGGGCTGGCCGCCATCGAGGAGCACGGGGTCAACGTGCAGGGGCAGAAGGTGGCGCTGATCGTCTCCGGCAATGGCGTGGCACTGGAGACCTTCGACCGCGCCCGGACTGTGGCGGGTAGCGGCTGACAAACGGCTTGCCGGCGCCGATTCGGCGCCGGTTGGGAAGAGCGGAAGGTCGAATGTCCGGAAAAGAGTGACCCATATCAACTTTCTTGGCATATCAGCCTGTTAGTATCTCGGGCAAAATACCTTCTTCCTTCTTTCAGCCGCAAGAATACACGCCCATGAACAGCCGCTTGCCCCTGCCTGACCGCCCGCGTCTTCCACTCCTGCTGTTTTCGTTGTTCGCTTTATGGATGGTTTCTCCCGTCACGCTGGCCGCGACGACCGGAGCGCTCGACCTCACCGACTCGATGGTCGGTGGCATCGCCGTCCTTGTCTTCATCATTGCCTATATCCTGGTGATGAGCGAAGAGAAGCTGCACATGCGCAAGTCCAAGCCGGTGCTGGTGGCGGCGGGGATCATCTGGGGGCTGATCGGCTGGGTCTACGTCGAGGCCGGCATGCCCCATGCGGCGGAAGAGGCCTTCAACGAGACCTTCCTGGAATTCGCCCAGTTGATGCTATTCCTGCTGGTGGCGATGACCTACATCAATGCCATGGACGAGCGCCGCGTTTTCGATGCCTTGCGCACCTGGATGGTGGACCGGGGCTTCAGCTACCGCAGCCTGTTCTGGCTGACCGGGGTCCTGGCCTTCGTCATCTCGCCGGTGGCCGACAACCTGACCACGGCGCTGCTGATGTGTACCGTGGTGATCAAGGTTGCCGAGGGTGACCGCGCCTTCATCAACCTGTGCTGTGTGAACATCGTGGTTGCCGCCAATGCCGGCGGCGCCTTCAGCCCCTTCGGCGACATCACCACCCTGATGGTCTGGCAAGCCGGTCTGATCGAGTTCTACGAATTCTTCGAGTTGTTGATTCCCTCGCTGTTCAACTTCCTGGTGCCGGCGGTCATCATGAGTCTGTTCGTCAAGAAGCGTCGTCCCCAGGCCCAGGATGAGATCGTCGACCTCAAGCGAGGCGCGAAGCGCATCATCGCCCTGTTCCTGCTGACCATCGCCACGGCGGTCGCCTGTCATACGCTTTTCGGCCTGCCGCCGGTGCTGGGCATGATGACCGGCCTCGGCTATCTGCAATTCTTCGGTTACTACCTGCGCCAGAGCCTGCCGCGCTCTCTCGAGCGCAAGCGGGAGCGCTACTCGCGGCGTGGTGATCAGCGCAAGCTCGCGCAATTGGGCAGCGTCGTGCCCTTTGACGTGTTCAGCCGTGTCGCGCGCGCCGAGTGGGATACCTTGCTGTTCTTCTATGGCGTGGTCATGTGCGTGGGTGGCCTGGGCTTTCTCGGCTATCTGTCGATGCTCTCGGAACTGCTCTACACCGAATGGAATGCCACCTGGGCAAACGTTGTTCTGGGGGTTGTCTCGGCGGTGGTCGACAACATCCCGGTGATGTTCGCCGTGCTCACCATGCAGCCGGAGATGTCCCACGGTCACTGGCTGCTCATCACCCTGACGGCTGGCGTCGGCGGCAGTCTGCTCTCCATCGGCTCTGCCGCCGGGGTGGCGCTGATGGGGCATGCCCGCGGCTCCTATACCTTCATGGGGCACCTGAAATGGGCGCCCGTGATCTTCCTTGGCTACGTGGCGAGTATCCTTGCCCACCTGTGGCTCAACGCGGGGAGTTTTGCGATCAGCGGTTGATTGGCCACAATGGAGAGACATCGACCTGATCAGGAGTCGTCTCCATGCAGCTTTTCAATCGCGATGCCATCAGCGGTGCCGTCAAGCTCGACCAGGATGCGCTTGCGGCCATAGAGGACGGGTTTCGGGCGCTGGGTCGAGGCGACGTGGTCCAGCCGCCCATCCTGTCGATGGCCATCGAGGAGTCCAACGGCGAGGTCGACGTGAAGACCGCGCACATTCGTGGCTTCGAGCGCTTCGCCATCAAGGTCAGCCCCGGCTTCTTCGACAACCCCAAGCTCGGCCTGCCAAGCCTCAACGGCCTGATGATGGTGTTTTCGGCCAAGACCGGGCTGGTCGATGCGGTGCTCTTCGACGAGGGCTATCTCACCGCCGTGCGCACCGCCCTGGCAGGGGCCATTGCCGCCAAGTACCTCTCCCGAGAGCATAGTCGTCGCGTGGCCGTGCTGGGGGCCGGCGAACAGGCCGAACTGCAGGTGCAGGCACTCGAACTGGTGCGCGATATCGACACTGTCGATGTCTGGGCGCGCCGCCACGACGCCGCCGAGGCCTATGCCGAGCGCATGCGCGCCCAGGGCCTGACGGTGAACGTGCACGACGGCATCAAGGCTGCCTGCGCCCAGGCGGACATCATCGTCACCACCACGCCTTCACGAACGCCGATTCTCACCGCCCAGGACCTGCCGGAAGGCGTGCACGTCACCGCCATGGGCTCGGACAGCCCGGACAAGCGCGAGCTGGACGAGTCGGTGATGATTCGTGCCGATGCCTTCGTCTGCGATACCCGCGCCCAGAGTCAGACCAACGGCGAACTCAAGGTGTTTTCCCGGGGCGCTCGCCAGGGTTCGAACGATTCAAGCGGTTCGCCCGGCTTCGGAGCCGATGGAGAACCGCCTTTCAGGATCTATGAACTGGGCCGCGTGATCGCCGAAGGGCAACGTCTGCGCGTCTCGGATGCCAGCATCACGGTGTGCGACCTGACCGGCACCGGCGTGCAGGACACGGCGATTGCCAACTTTGCGCTAGGGCGGTTGATGGGGTGATATAGGAAGCAAGTTCTCGAAAAGGCGATAGCGGCTTGCTGCATTGCGCGGCAAGCGCATCCTCATGCAATAGAGTGGCTTGGACCCTGAAATGGTAGAAATCACTATCATGCACGGGCAGATAGGGGCGGAAGCGTGCCCGGCATCGACATCCCGCTATTCGTTACCCGAGGGGGCTGCGCACGTTGGCAAAGCCCTTGCCCAGCACATGGGTGTAGATCTGGGTGGTTTCCACGCTCTTGTGCCCGAGTAATTCCTGAACCGACGGAGTAAATGAGCATTTTGAGCTCAATTTCAACGCTGTATTGCCGAGTGCAGGCATTTTGTAAACACCCTCTCAGCAACTGAGTGGCGAAACTGTGCCGCGGGGCGCTTGGCGCACGAGAACTCCCCGATATCCCCTAAAGGCTGATCAAGAATATGCCGATAGAGGAATACGAGAGCATTCAACGCCTGGTTCTGCGTGGCCGCCGCCACCCGGCGCTCCACCGCCAAATGTTCCAGAAAGGCACGTACCTCTGTGCCACCCATGACGGCAGGGTGTCGGACACCATGGAAGCGAATGAAGTAGCGAATCCAGTAGCAGTAGGTCTTTTCGGTGCGTGGGCTGTAGCGCTTCACTCGCATGGTGGCCTTCACTCGGTCCATCAGTTTCGGTGGTCTGCTGTGCGAATCCATATGTCGGCCCTCGATGCGTGGATATGCATACAGTATTATTGGTCCTGGCTAAACGCGCAAGCGCGCGAATTCTGCTTAGACTGCCGAGCCATTCTCAACACTTTGTGATATCAATGGGTTGGGCGAAGAAAGGCGCGCTAGATAACATTGTTGAACGCGCCGGCACGTTCATCCAATATCAGGACGTTACGTCTAATACCTGTTATGTGTAAGGAGTATGGATGAGTCCTACAGTATTCAGGGAGAAGGGATATCGCTTTTTCTTCTTCTCGCGGGAAGAGTCCCGCATGCATGTCCACATCGTCTCAGGCGATGGCGAAGCCAAATTCTGGCTTGAACCAGATCTCGAACTGGCTAAGAATCATGGATATAACCGGCAGCAACTGAAAGAAATCGAATCACTGGTGGAGGATCACCGAGATGAGCTTGTCAGCGCTTGGAAACAGCACTTCAGCAGTTGAGGTGACAAATATCTCTACACATGGTGTGTGGCTTCTGGCCCATGACCGTGAGCTTTTCATGCCTTACGACAACTTCCCCTGGTTTAAAGAGCAGCCGGTCAGCGCAATCGTTAATGTTGAAGAGCAGTCTCCTGGTCATTTCTATTGGCCAGAGCTTGATGTGGACCTTACCGAGGAAATTATTGAGCATCCCGAAAGGTTCCCGAACGTCGCTCACAGCACATAACAAGGCAATTAAATTCGTTCCGGCCTTCGGCCTCCACCGGACGCCCTTGTCAGGGCGCCGTTTATTGCTGGCGTTATGAGGACTAAGTTATGACTGTGACACCCCACCTGTTTGGTAGGGCCGGCGACGTTTATCCCAGGGTACTCAGGGATATCGTTGGTGAGGCATCTGGAGCAGCATACTCGTTCATGGAGATTGAACAGTTTGAAGCTTTGCTGCCCAGCCAAAAGAATCAGGTCTATTGGGAAGAGATCCTATATCGAGCGCATTGGGCGGCCGTCGCTAATTCAATTCGCCACCTTCGCTGGTTTGATGCATGTGTTGTTCATTCGACTACGCAGCCAAACTACTTGGCATTTTGCGCAGCCTTGCGCGGGTTACTTGAATCTGCAGCCGATACAAAACATTCTCTAGAAGCAGTTCCTCTTACAATCGCTTCTGATGCCGGTAATATATTCAAAGCATTAGACGGAAAACTAGATGGCTCTTTCTTTATTAGTAATGAGTTAGAGAACTGCCTGATACATTTCCACCATGCTCGCAAGGTTGGAAAAGAAGAGGATGCGCCACCCACTCACAGGGCTGAAACAGCTGCGAAATATGTGAGCGCGTTAGATCATGCACAATATCCAGTAAAAGCACTGTACTCAGAGCTTTGTCAGGTAGTTCACCCTGCGGAGCCCTCACTGCATTGGCTTTCACATGTAAGTCAGAATGGGTGGGAAGTTGGAGCGCAGGATGATATCGGAAGTATCCATAAACTGGTTGATCGATACAAGCAAAGCATAAGCTGGATTCAGCAGAATTCGGGCAACATCACGATCCTTTTGTGTCAGGTGCTAAATTCGTTGCCACGAAAGCAGCTACATATTGAATCTGTGAAGCCGTGGAATATGAGTGAGCTTCCGGTACATCACAAAATAAAGAATGAGTTTGGTCGACACGGTGTCCAATGGCCGTCATAACAATTCGCGTAAGACGGACGTCCCTGTCGGTGCGCCGCTGTGCTTCAGCGTTAGCATTCTTTTTAGAATTGAGACTATTTCTACATGGAGTTGAATATTGAGAGATTTTAATAATGATGGTGAGATTAATGTTGAAGGCGACTTTAACGTAACTGATAATTCTCACACGGAACATAAGTTGTATATCCATTGTTCTAATGAGGAGCTTCTTGCAGATCGTCCTTTCAGAGCTGGAAATATTAAAATTGAGCAAGCTAAAAAGGTTCAGAGATTAAAGCCTTTTTATGCGCTCACTATTATCCTAATCTTTGCTGCTGCAATATGGGCAATGTATCAAGGAAAAACTGATCTCATCACCATTCTAATGGGTGGAGCGTCAGCATTTTTGGGTTTTCAATCTTTTAAAGCTACGGTTGATCCAAACGCATTTCAACGAGAAGAGCAAAACGCAGTAAATAAAATATCCAAAATATTAAAACAACGTAGAGTTGAGTAGGCGAAATGCTAACAAGTCGTTTAAAAGGACGAAAAACAGTTGGCTTTTTCTCCTCCGTCGCTAATTTTAGCCAACAATTTTTTGCCTCTTAACGAGGCGTTAAACAGCTTCAATTAGGGAAAATATAAATAAAGAGTTGCACTTGGAACTTGAGACCGCCGATCAATCAAGTTGCCGGAAATGATCAGGGTCGGAAAGCTATTGCTCATCCGGCCCGTAGATCAGGTCGAGAAACTCGGCGCGGTCCACTTCGCCAAAGTAGGGGTAGAGGTCAATGCCTTGCAGCGCGCCTTCGATGGCGCGCTTGTCGTAGCGCACGCCGACCAGTGCATCTTCGATCTCGCTGACGGGGCGTTGGCCGAAGAAGTCGCCGTAAATCTTGACGTTTTCAATGGCGCCACCGCGCTTTACCTTGAGACGAAAATCGATAATCCCTGCGGCAAAGTGTCGGGTGCGCTGGATGTCAAAGTCCGGCGAGCGACCGTAGTTCCAGTCCCACTGGCGGTATTTTTCTTCGACCAGCGCGTTGATGCTGTCCCAGTCCTGGGCGGTCAGGCGGTAGGTTTTGCGCTCGGCGCCATCAGGGAAAAGGCTTGCCAGTATTTTCTCCTTGAACGCTTCGGTAGAGAGCGGTGCCTCCAGAAACTCGGCGATGTTGGCAGATCGCGCCCGGGCGGACTTGTGATTGAGGATAATGCTCGAGAATATAGCGCCGCCAGCAAGAGTCAACGACGGCACAGGTATAGCGAGGTAGGCATGACACTGGATTACCGATGGCTCCATGATACGGTTCGCGACCGCTTCGACTCTGACGACGCCATGGAGGCCTTCCTGCCCAGGCCGCTGACGCCTGACGAGCTGAAGCAGCAGGGAGATGATCGCTATCTTTCCGCCATGAGCCAGCGGGTATTTCGGGCCGGCATGAAACACTCGGTGGTCGATGCCAAGTGGCCCGCCTTCGAGGAAGCCTTCTGGGGTTTTGACCCGGAGAAGCTCGTGTTGCTCAGCCCCGAGCAGATCGACGGCTACATGAACAATGACCGCATTATCCGTCACCGCACCAAGCTGCAGACCATTCCCAGGAATGCCCAGTTCATCCTGGATATTCGCCAGGAGCAAGGCACAAGCTTTGGCGAGTTCATTGCCAACTGGCCGAGTGCCGACATCATCGGTCTGTGGAATTTATTGTCCAAGCGTGGCGCTCGGCTGGGCGGGCGTTCCGCTGCCGGCTTCTTGCGACTTGTCGGCAAGGATACCTTTCTGCTGACCAGCGATGTGGTGGCACGCCTGATGGCCGCCGGGGTGATTGACCAGACGCCGGCGAGTCAGCGCGACAGGCAGCGTGTACAGGATGCCTTCAATGCATTGCAGCGGGTGTCAGCAAGGCCGCTGTGCCAACTCTCGGCCATGATTTCGTTGAGTATCAACCCAAGGGGCGGTCTCAAGTTCCAAACGCAACGCTATTGATGGGTGCCCGGGCCGGCGACCGATTTCTTGAGCACCTCGGCGTAAACCTCCAGCGGTGTGCGCCCGTCCAGTGTCTTTCGCGACCGCGTTTTCAGGGAGTTGGCGATCTCGTCGAGTTCTTCCTGGCTGCAGCCGACCGGTTTTCCGCTGCCGCTCCAAAACGGTGGCTGAGCTGAGGCGTCATGTAGTGCGTCCGTCTTGACGTACGTTCCAAAAAACGTACACTTGGTGATAAAGTTGAACACGCAAGAGGTGCGTCATGACAGGAATCACAGCAACTGAGGCGCGCAGCAATCTCTATCGGTTGATCGACGAAACCGCTGAGTCACATCAACCAATCGTCATCATGGGCAAGCGGAACAAAGCGGTCTTGGTGTCCGAAGAGGACTGGTCGGCCATTCAGGAAACACTTTACCTGCTCTCCGTGCCAGGTATGCGGGAGTCTATTCGAGAAGGTATGGATGCTCCCGTGGACGAATGCGATGGGGAGCTGGACTGGTGACCTGGAAGTTGGTTTACACCAAGCAAGCCCAGAAAGATGCAAAGAAGTTGGCCTCCAGCGGCCTCAAACCAAAAGCCCAGGAACTATTGGCGCTGATAGCGGAAGACCCGTATCGCAAGCCGCCTCCGTTTGAAAAACTCATTGGCGATCTTGCGGGGGCCTATTCACGCCGCATCAATATTCAGCATCGCCTGGTCTACCAAGTGCTCGAGGACGAGCGAGTGGTGAAAGTTCTCAGGCTCTGGAGCCACTACGAATAATGCATAACCAGCCGCTCTACCCAGACAGTTGTTCCACCGCTTCGTGGCTCCAAAATGAGCTATGGCAGCCGACACAGTAAGCCGTGACCGTTGGCGGGCTGATCCCAACCTAGCCTGGCGTTGTGGATGCCATGACAACAGCTATTGGCATATCGTACCGGCTTTTGAACCACTATCCTCGTGATAGACGCTTTCCCGTTTCAAAGGAGTGAACGATGTCCACGGTGTTGGCTTTCGACGTCTACGGTACCTTGATCGACACCTACGGTGTCAACGAGCAGTTGCGCGAGCGGCTGGGCGACCAGGCCCCGGCCTTCTCCCAGCGCTGGCGCGACAAGCAGCTTGAATATGCCTTTCGGCGTGGGCTGATGGGGGCCTATGCCGACTTCTCCGAATGTACCCGCGATGCCCTGGAGTTCGTCGACCGTGCCCTGGGAGCGAAGCTCTCCGACAACGACAAGGACCAGTTGATGGCGACCTACGCGCGGCTGCCGGCCTTTGCCGATGCGGCGGATGCGCTGGCGCGCCTGGCGGACTCATCGAAACTGCGTTGCGTGGCGTTTTCCAACGGCAGCCGCAAGGCGGTAAGCGGGTTGCTCGAGCAGGCGGGGATTCTCCAGCATTTCGAGGACATCGTCAGTGTCGAGGAGGTCAAGCGCTTCAAGCCCGACCCGGCGGTGTATGCCCACCTGCATACACGCCTGGAGGTGGCCGCCCATGACGTCTGGCTGATTTCTTCCAACCCCTTCGACCTGATCGGTGCCAAGCATGCCGGGCTACATGCGGCCTGGATACGCCGCAGCGCCGAGGCGCCCTTCGATACCTGGGGCGGCGACCCGGACATGACCGTTTCCGACCTGAACGAACTGGTGGATCGTATCGGTTAAGCGCATCTGCAACGGTCAAGGCTCACTACTGGCCGCATGCTTGAGCCGCAACCGCCGCCGCAGGGCACGGGCCAGGCTGTCCACGCCGATGTTGAGCAGGGCGGTGATGACGATCAAGACCAGGGCCCGGTCGAAGCGCAGTTCCTGGATGGCGCTGTCGACATAGAAGCCCAGCGTGGCGATGCCGAGAATGCCGAGGATGGCGGTCTCGCGCATGATGATCTCCCAACGGTAGAACAGCAGCGCCAGAAAGGGGCCATAGAGCCGCGGCAATACCTCGAAGGCATAGCGATTCATGCCGCGGCTGGCATCCGGGCGCAGCGTCAATTCGTTGCTGCGTCGCCCGACCAGGTGGCCGATGATGCCGCCGTTGTGGATCGCCAGGGCGACGATCGCCGGCAGCATCGACGGCCCCCAGAGCTGCAACAGCACGTAAGCGAGCAGGTATTCCGGTGTCGAGCGCGCCACGACCAGCAGGGTATGGCCGGCGACACCACCCGCGCGGCTGGTGAAATGGCGCGAAATCAGCGGAAAGGCGATCAGTGCCAACCCCCCGGTGAGCACCAGCGCGATCTGGGTCAGTACCACGGTCGTCCATAGGCCGGGCAGGGCCTGGGTGAGCAGAAGATCGCTCAGCCACTGGCCTAGCGCCGCCCAGCCTTCACCGTTGCGCAGGGGGGCCGGCACGATGTCCTGGGTGAAGAAGC
Organism: Modicisalibacter ilicicola DSM 19980; assembly: GCF_900128925.1. Lineage (GTDB taxonomy): Bacteria > Pseudomonadota > Gammaproteobacteria > Pseudomonadales > Halomonadaceae > Modicisalibacter > Modicisalibacter ilicicola. The sequence goes on along the minus strand of NZ_FQUJ01000008.1, from coordinate 100,156 downwards.
GCGTCAGGTTGCCCCACACGATGGGCAGCCCACTTCCCAGCAGGAACGGCGCCGCCACGGCGTAGAGCGGTACCAGTTGTGGCCGTGCCCAGAGCCGCAGCGTGGCGATCAGCCCGTAGAACAGCAACAGCAGCGCGCCGACCTCGGAGTAGTGTCCCTGGGCGAAGGACGACTGCAGATAGAAGCCCAGGGTCGGCATGCCGATGAAGCCCAGCACCGCACTCGAGCGCAACCCGCACTCCAGGCGGTAGGCGGTGTAGCTGACCAGGTGCGGCCAGGCATCGGGCACCCGCGCGAACAGAAAGGTCGAGAGCATGCCGGTGCCCGCTGGAAGCACCTGCTTCGGCAATGGGTCGGCCTCGTCGAGTATCTCCGCATAGACCTTGGCGAACACGCCGGCATAGGGCAGGGCGATGGCGAGTACGCCGGTCAGCGGATGCAGGCCGAAGAACTGCAGGAAGATCAGAGCCCAGAACAGCTCGTGGATGGCGCGCACGAAGGCGCAGCCGGCTCGTACCAGGCGGTGATGAAAGACCAGCGCCAGCAGCCCGCCGATCGCCACGCCCAGCGCGACGCCGGTAAAGGCGAAGGCCAGGGTGCGCAACAGTGCCGTGCCCAGATCATCGAGTTCGGTGAAATCCGGTGTCAGCAGGCCCTGGAGCAGGCGGCCCAGCTCCCGCCAGGGCGCCACCGTGGTGATCTCGATATCGGCAAAGGGCAAGAGCAGGAGGGCAAGTGCCACCAGGCCGAGGGTGGTGCGCAAAGTCACGGAGGAAGGAACGAAGCTCGCCACGACGACGATCAGGCTGCTGCGGACGGGGCGACATAGAGAAAGCGCAGGTCGTCGGCACGCAGGCGATGGCTCGGCTGATCCAGGGCGATGCCGCCATCCTTGATGCCGACGATGCGATCGCAATGGCGCAGCGCCAGTTCCACGTCGTGCAGGGCGATCACCGTCGTCTCGAAATGCTGGGTCAAGGTCAGCATGATGGCTTCTGCACGCGGGCCATCCAGTGCCGATACCGGCTCGTCGGCGAGCAGTACCTTGGCGTTCTGATTGAGCGCCCGGGCCACGGCGGTGCGCTGGCGCTGGCCACCGGAAAGCTCGCCCGCCGGTGCCCAGAGCTTGTCGAGCATGTCCAGCGGCGCGAGGATGTCGCGCACCCGCGCGACTTCATGGCGCAGTGGGCGGACCAGATTGGCGAGGTTGTAGAGGGTAGAGCGGTTCGCCAGACGGCCCATGTAGACATTGTGAAAGACCGACAGTGTCTGCACCAGGCCCAGCTCCTGGGGCATCAGCGCCATGTCGTGGCGTCGCTTGTCGAACAGCAGCCCGAGCAGTGTCGACTTCCCGGCGCCGCTGTGACCGACCAGCGCCACCTTCTCGCCCTGGGCGACGCGGATCGTCAGCGGGCCGAGCACCTGCTTGTCGCCATAGGAAGCATGGGCGGCGTCGAGGGATAACACCGTCATCAGTCGATCAAATCCAGTGCCTGGGCGGTTTCGCGGATAGTGGCATAATCCGCGTTGCTGGCCGGGATGAAACCCTCGCGAGGAAAGCTTTCAAGCAGCTCGGGGTTCTTCATGTTCAGCAAGGCTTCCCTGATCCGCCTCTTGAAACCGTCGCCGAAGCGCTCGTCGACATCGCCGCGGATCGTCCACTGGTAATCGGCATAGGGCGGGGTCTTCCAGATGACCTGAACGGCATCGGTGTCGACCCGGCCAGCCTCGACTTCGCTTTCCCAGACGGAGTAGTTCAGTGCGCCGGCCTGGTAGGTGCCGGATTCCACCAGGGCGATGGTCCGCGTGTGATTGCCGCTGAAGCCGACCCGATCGAAGATCTCGCTGGGCGGCGCGTCGAAGCGCTGGCGAAGGTAGTACTCCGGCATCAGCCTGCCCGAGGTGGAGCCCTTGGAGCCGAAGGTGAAGGTCAGTCCTTCCAGGCCTTTCGGTAGCCGATCGGAAGGCGCCAGCCCGGCGCTGCGATGGGCGATGAAGTAGGTGCGGAATTCGGCGTCCTCCACGCCCTGGGCCAGTGCCTCGGATCCGGGCACCAGCTGGCGGGCCTGGACGCCGGAAAGACCGCCGAACCAGGCCAGCTGGACCTGGTTGTTGCGAAAGGCGGTGACCGCCGCCGCATAGGACTTCACCGGCACGAAGCGCACTTCCCTGTCGAGTTCCTCGGCCAGGTAGTCGGCGACCTTCTCGAAGCGCTCGCGCAGCCTGGTCTCGTCTTGATCGGGAATCGCCGTGAACACCAGCGGCTCGGCGGCTGTCGCGATCGGGGCCAGCAGTAGGAGGGCAAGCGTCAGATGGCGCAGTTTGTCCTTGAGCATCGTGTTCCCGCTTCACTGTGTGTGTTCATTGATGGATGCATGACCGACCATCGCTTGCCGGATGGATCTCGTGTCGATCCGACGCGATGAAGGTGTAATGAGGATGCGTGACAGTATACAGAAGTGGACGAGGCATGCTGACTCCAGGTCGCTGCTTCAAGCATCATCGACTAGCCTGTGCATGCACGGCCATAACACGATGCGATCAAGGAGAGTGACATGAAAGCACGGATACTCAAGGCGCTGGCGCCGCTGGTTCTTGTCGGCTCGGCCAGCCTGGCCGCGGCCGAGCAACCGGAAAGCCCATTTCCCGGTATCGCCCACGTGAGTTCGCAAGCGTCGGTGGCCGAGGTGGAAACACGCCTGCGCGAGGCGCTGGAATCGCGCGGCCTGACACTGTTCACCGTGGTCGATCACACCCAGAACGCCGAAAAGGTGGACATGCAGTTGCCGCCTGTGCGTACCGTGATCTTCGGCAATCCCAAGGTGGGAACACCGCTCATGCAGTGCCAGGGCAGCACGGCGCTGGATCTGCCCCAGAAGATGGTCATCCGCGAGGATGGCGATACCACGCGTATCGAATGGAACGATCCCGCCTACCTGGCCGAGCGCCACGAACTGCAGGAGTGCGATCTGCCGTTGAAGAAGATTGCCGACGTACTGAAGGGGGTAGCTCAGGACGCGGCTGGCGCCAAGCAGTGACGGCTCTTTCAATTGATGAGAAGCAGTTGATCAGAGACGAGTGATGCCTTGAACGGGAAGCAACGGGTATTACGTGAAGGCCATGGCGACCAGCATGACCACTGCCATTACAAAGGAGCGTGCGATGAGCATTGATGCGACGGAAAACCATACCTATGTCGACGGGTACAAGATCGTGTTTCGGGAGCAGGGCGAAGGCAATACCGTGATCCTTCTGCATGGGATACCCACGAATAGCCTTATGTGGCGAGACATCATCCCTCAGCTCGCCAAGAACCATCGGGTTATCGCGCCAGACCTTCTCAATTACGGCCAATCCGAGAAACCGCTTGATGCCGATGTCTCCATCAACGCCCAAAGTCGCATTATCATCGGTTTGATGAATGCCTTGGGAATACCTTACGCCGATGTGGTGGCACATGACATCGGCGGAGGCATTGCGCAGTTGATGGCCGTCAGTGATGCGCAGAGGGTTCGCAAGCTGGTTCTTTTGGATAGTATTTGTTTCGACTCATGGCCGATTCCGGAGTTCGAGCCGCTTCAGAAACCCGGTGCCGAGACTGACATGGGTTTGGATGAGTTTATTGGCATGATGCGAGACTTTATGCCAAACGGTGTGCAGGACAAGAGCGTGATGACCGATGAGATCATTGACCTCTATGTGTCACCTTGGTCGACCGAGGATGGTAAACACGCTTTTTTTCGTAACCTGAGACGATTGAACAAGGAGTATACGGAGGCTATTGCCGATGAGCTCAAGCACCTCCCGCATCAAACGTTGGTGCTGTGGGGTGACAAGGATGCATTCCAGAAGCCGGCATATGCCCCGCAATTGACCAAGGCGATACCGAATGCCGAACTGGTCTGGATCAAGGACGCCGGCCACTGGCTAATCGAAGAAAAGCCGGAGGAGGTCGGGAAGCGTATCGGCGACTTCTTGGGCTAGGATGCCTTGCTTCCATTGGCTTCATAGCCCGACCACTACTCTCCGGGATAGAGATCAACAGGGCTGCTTGGGGCGCCTGGAAAACAATGCCTGCGGCTCGATAAATAATCACAAATGGCGTCCCAGCTCGAGCATGTGCATGTCCAGGCCTGGGTTGGGATCGCTCAATCCGCCGTTGGACAGATGCATGAACCGGTAGCCGAGGCTGACAGATTCGAACCTATAGTTAAGTGCGATGCTGCTGCTGAATTGAAACTGTCCACCTATGTCTTTCTTCCTGAACACGTCCTTGTCAAGGCCTGCCAGGGAGGTTCCCGCGTCGAATATCCAGGGGCTTCCCGCTCTGTGCAGCGTCAAGCCAGGGCCGATCGTTCCGATCAGGCTCTCTTCGTCGCCCGAGCGAAGAACGCCCAGGCTGGCATTCAGGCGAGTGCCGAGGACCCAGTCCGTTCCTAGTCGCCAGCGCCAGGGCAAGTCGTGGGCCAGGAATGCCTCGTACTGCGTGAAGTCTGCTTGCCTGTCCGTGGCCAGCGTGCCCGCCCGAATACCGATGGTAGTGCGATCCTGAGCATCGATCGGCCCGGACGCGAGAAGCCCTGCTACCGCCAGCATCAGCAGAAGAGAAGGTGCACTGGCAAGACGAAGCCTTATCACTACCATTCCTTTTGCAATCAAGAGGTTTTTTATGGGACCAGATGGGTTTTTTAGCATGAAATCCTTAAGCAATCCATGATGTTGCAGCAAAAATAGCTGCATGGACAACCATGGCCGAAGACGGGCAGCAATGGGGCGCCCATGGACCGACATTCATTCTCGGCCCGGCATTACGCCTCGGGGGTATCGCTCGAACCGGATGCCGTATCGGTGTCCAGGATCAGGTTCTGGTACTCATGACCCGTCAGATGCAGTAATTCGAACTGCTTGTTGCATTCCCTGCAGGCCCCGCACATGGCGATATGCATGTGCAGCGCAAGCCTTTCCTGGAGGGTCAAGGAAGTGTCCAGGCGTCTGGACATCAGCTTGGTGATCTCTTTGCAAATCATCATCCTGATCATCATGAACTCTCCGAAAGCCAGCCACGCTCGATACAGGCACGCAAGCGCAATCGTGCGCGGTGCAGGATGACCCAGCAATTGTTTTCCTTGATACCGGTTTCCCTGCAGATGTCTTCGGTCGACAGGCCCATCAATTCGCGCAAGGAAAATATGCGCGCGGTGTTGTCGGGCAAGGCCAGCATGCACATATCGAACACTCGCCAGAAATGCTCGCTGACGAAGGCGGCCTCCGGGTCCCCCCAACTCGAGGGGCGCGCCGCTTCCTCCCAACGCCCGTTCTGCTTGAATTGGCGGTCTATGGCGTCTTCGTCCGGTTCATCTTCCCAAGGCTGCCAGCTCCCCTGGCGACGCTGGGCTCGCAAGCTGTCGAGGATCTTGTACTTGAGAATGCCGAATACCCAGGTCTCGTAACCCGATCTTCCCTGAAAGCTGTCATTCTTTTCCATCGCGGCGATCAAGGCTTCCTGCACGGCATCCTCTGCCTGGGCAAGGTCACGAAGCTGTAGGCGAGCGAATGACACCAGCCTCGGTCGCACGGCAGCCAGGCGCTGCATTCTCTCGTTTTTTTCTTCGGTCGTTGATGCGCTCATCGCGGCACCTCGCATACCCATTATTCATAGGATGGACACCTATCGGTGGCGGTCAAGGAGTCGATGAAATTTGTTTAGTCCGACCTTGCTGTCAATCCTTACGGGTTTTTTCTCTATAAGGCCATGCCATAGCCAATAGTCGAATAAAGAGGCGGAATTATACGCTTTTCACTCCTCGTGACTTCGATTTTCCTCCTTATTTCGTGATCGTAAAGCCCATGCTTGAGACGGGATTCGATCCTCATGCCCTGGAGCGGAACGAGCATGCCGAGGCGATAAAAAAATAGTGTGTAATCTGTAAGCCCTGCCACCCTCGGTCTACCAAATGCCAGACACTGGAAAATGCAGTGTCCCTCGGCGAATGAACAACAACGATGGAGTGAACCCATGATACTCAAGAAGCGTTTTTCCCTGTCGCGTTCAGGCAAGATGGTCTCCAGAATCGCCGGCACCTTGCTGACCGTGTCGCTGAGCGGTGCGGCCTTGCAGGCAATGGCGGCCTGTGGTGCCGCCAACCCCTGCGCCGCCAAGAACCCCTGCGCGGCACAGCAGACATGCGGTGCCAACCCTTGCGCAACGAAGAATCCCTGTGCCACCAAGAATCCGTGCGCAGCCAATCCCTGTGCCGGCAAGAACCCTTGCGCAGCCAAGGAGAAACCTTGCGCAGCAGAATCCTGATCCACCGTCGTCATCTGTGATATCGGGCGTGAGGCCAGGCTTCACGCCCGTTTTTGTTGGTAGCCGGACGAGCCCTCAGGGCTCGAGTTCGATCACGGCTCCACCGGCAGCCTCGGCATCGGCGGCGTCGTGGGTGACCATCAGGGCGGGCAGGCCTTCCTGGCGTATCCGCTGGAAGACCAGTTGGCGCATTTCGCCACGCAGGGCCGCGTCGAGCTTGGAAAAGGGTTCGTCGAGCAGCATGGCTCGGGGGCTGGACAACAGCACTCGCATCAACGCCACCCGGGAACGCTGGCCGCCGGACAGGGTGGCGGGATCGCGGTCGGCGAATCCCTCGAGGCCGATCTCTGCAAGCGCTGCTGCGACGCGTTGCCGTCGTTGACGGCGCGAGCCCGAAGCAGCCATGCCGAAGGCCAGGTTGCCGCCCACACTGAGATGGGGAAACAGCAGCGGGTCCTGAAACAGCAAGCCGACGCGCCGCGCCTCGGCGGGCAGCCGGGTGAGTTCGCGGCTGCCCAGCAGGACCCGGCCGCGAGCCTGGAATGCCGGTGACAGGAAGCCGGCGATGTAGGCCAGCAGCGTCGATTTGCCGACGCCGGAAGGCCCCATCACGGTGAGCACGTCCCCCGGGGCGATGACGGTGTCGATACCGAGCAGGGGGGCGCCGTCGAGGGCGATGCGGATGTCGTCGAGGATCAGCGGGTCCATGAGGCTTCCAGGATCAAGCGTAGGGCATCGATGGCGATTCACACGGGTGTCAACAAGCCGCTGCGGCGACGAAACAGCAGTCGCGGCAGGCCGAGGGCCAGGGCGAAGCCCAGCGCGGGCAGTGCCAGTTGCCACAAGGCGTAGACAGCGGTCAGGCGTCGATCGCCGCCACTGGCTAGACTCACCGCCTCGGTGGTGATGGTGCTGATTCGCCCGGCGCCCAGCAACAGCGTGGGCAGATATTGCCCGATGCTGACCGCGAAGCCCACCGCAGCGGCAGTGAGCAGGGGCACGCTGAGCATCGGCAGGCGCATGCGCCAGAAGACGCGCGCCGGGCCAGCGCCGAGACTCCGTGCGAGGTGTGCCCAGCGAGGGTCCAGTCGCCGATAACTCTCAGCCAGGGACAGGAACACGTAGGGCAGCACGAAGATCGCATGGCCGAGGATCACGACTGAAAGGCCGGGCGCGACCCCAAGCTGGACCTGCATCATCACCAGGCCGAACAGGAAGGCGACCGGCGGTACCAGCAAGGGCAGGTAGAGAATCAGCTGTGCCCCGGGTCGAATCGGCCGTTCGTGCAACGTTTCAGCTTCCAGCGCACCGACCACCAGCACTATCGAGAGTGCCGTGGCGGCAAGACCGATCACCGCGGCCTGGAAAAGCGGATCGCCCAGGCCGGCGGCGGCACCCATCCAGTTGCGCAGGGTCGGCGGTTGCGGCAACGCCTGGGGGAATGGCCAGTAGGCCGCCAGTGACCACAGGATAAGCCCGATCAGGCTGCCCAGGATCAGCAGCACCGAGAGTGACACTGCACTCAGGGCCACGCCGCCGAGCAGCATATCGCCGCTGCGCCGGCGACCGTTTTCCAGCCAGCCACGCATCAGCTGGCGTACCAGGCGCTCTGCCAGCCACCAACTGGCGAGTGCCGCGAGGGTGACGACGAGTTGCAACAGCGCACCGGCCGAGGCCATGAAGCGCATCGTCAGGTCGGGGTCGTTGAGCCAGCGCAGTACCGCGACCGACAGCGTCGGCGGGGTGGTGGGCCCCAGGATCAAGGCCACGTCGACGGTCGATGACGCAAAGGCAATCACCGCATAGATGGGCAGCCGCAAGAGCGGGTAAAGCCCCGGCAACACGGCCTTGAGGAAGGCCGAGAGTGGCCCGTACCCCAGGGCCCTCGCCATACACAAGCGCTCGCTGGCCTGACATTGCGGCAACGCGGCCAGACTCATCAGCAACAGGAAGGGCACTTCCTTGATGACCAGCCCCGCGATCAACGCCAGCCCATGAGGGTCGCCGGGAAACAGGATATCCGGCGGATACTGCCAGCCGGTCAGCCAGGGCGACAAGCTGCGGCTCAACAACCCCGAAGGGGCAAGCAGGAAGGCCAGGCCGATCGCCGCCGCGGCGTGCGGCACGGCAAGCAGCGGCGACAGTAGCCGGCGTACCGCCGTGAATAAACGGGTGTGCATGAAGGCGCCCAGGAACAGCACCACGATGCTCAGGGAAAGCAAGGCACTGGCCAGGCCGGTGACATAGCTCAGCTGGACCATGCGACCCAGGCCCGGTGCCTGAAGCAAGGCTTGCCAGTGCACGAGGGTCAGGGCATTGCCACCCAGCGCCGGCAACCAGCCGAAGGCCGGGGCGATGACGCCCGCCAGACCGCTGGCCACGGGCAGGCTCAGCAAGGCAATCGCCAGCCAGGGAGCCAGGCGTACACCCACTGCATGGCCCGACGGCATCAGCGGGCTCCGTAACGCTCGAGCCAGGCCTGCTCCAGTCGCTCCATCCAGCTGGGATGCGGTTCGGGCAGTGTTCGTCCCAGGGCCTCTGGCGCTAGCGTCGCGGGATTTTCCGGAAGCGATTCGAAAGCCTGGCGCTGCCTGTCGGTCAACGCCTCCATGGCGAGCACGGTGGCATCCCCCCACACGGTGATATCCTGCTTGCGGGCCTGCGCCTGGGGCGAGAGTAGGAAATTGGCCACCACCAGGGCGCCGGCCTTGTGGCGGGCATTGAAGGGAATGGCCAGGAAGTGCACGTTGCCCAGCGTGCCATCGTCGAACATGTAGCTGCGGGTCGTCGGTGGCAATTGATAGTTGGCCACCGAGGCAGCGGGTTCCGAAGGAGTAAAGGTAAAGGCCAGGCTGAGTTCGCCGTCGCCCATCAATTGACGCAACCGGGCACTGCTGTTCGGGAAGCTTCTGCCGCCGCGCCACAGATGCGGGTGCAGCGCATCGAGGTAATCCCACAGAGGTGCGGTGATCGACGCGAAATCCGCTTCGCTGACCGGCCCATAGAGCGGTCCGCGATTCTCGGCCAGACTCAGCAGAGCCTGCTTGAGAAAGGTGCTGCCGAGGAAGTCGGGAATCAGCGGATAGGTGAAACGGCCGGGATGGTTCCTGGCCCAGTCGAGCAGCGCCTGCATGCTGCGAGGCGGCGTCTCGACCCGGGCGCTGTCGTAATAGAAGGTGATCTGTGCCTTGCCCCAAGGGGCTTCGAGCCCTTCCACGGGCAGGGTGAAATCGCTCCGTACCTCAGGGTTGGCTTCCGGTGCCGTCAAGGAAAAGTTCGGCAACTGCTCGGCCCAGGGGCCGTGAAGCAGGCCGGCCTCTTTCAATGCCGCGAAATTCTCGCCATTGATCCAGATGAGATCGATGGCCCCTCGTTCGAGATTGCCGGCAGATTTCTCGGCCACGATGCGCGATACCGCCTCGGCGGTATCGCCGAGCTTCACGTGGACCAATTCGATGTCATGGCGCGACTGCACCTGTTGAGCTACCCAGTCGATGTAGCCATTGATGCGCGAATCGCCACCCCAGGCGTTGAAGTAGACCGTCTGCCCCCGTGCCTTTGCCTCGACGGAAGACCAGTCGTCGAGTTCGAGCGCCTGTGCCTGAAGCGAGAAGACACCCGCCAGCATGGTGGTGAGAGAGGCCATCACGACGCGAAAAGCGGAAGGTCGAGGCATGGACGAATTTCCTTGTTCATGGAAATAGAGTGGCGTGCGGCACCCGGGAAAGCGGCATGAATAGCAGGTGAGTCGCTCTGGGCAACACTGACCTTACAAGACGATACGACGACTCCGACAGGAAAGCCTGGAAAAACATGACCGGTTGTAATGAAGGCTCGGGCCGATCGACCAAGCACCATGCGTTGGCCAAAAGGTCACGAACCAGGACCACGGCAGCGCGAGGAAAACACTGAATAAATGTCTGCATGGACGAATCGCTGCGTTGCGCGGTACTCGAAGACTCGCCTAACTCCATGTTATGTCTCGCCTTCTGCGTGCCGTGCGCCTTGCGCTTCACTCCATTCGCCGATTTATTCAGCGCTTCCCGAGTGGGGCGATAACAATATTCAACGGACCCGGAGTGATGTCATGAACTTCAAGAGACGTTTTACTTCATTCAAAGGCCGTACAGCAGTATCCGCTCTGGCAGGTACGCTATTGACGGTATCCATTGCCGGTGCGGTCGGCCAGGCCACGGCCCAGTGCGGCGCCAATCCCTGTGCGGGGAAAAACCCCTGTGCCAGCCAGAACCCCTGCGCGACCAGCAACCCTTGCGCGAGTGACAATCCCTGCGCGACCAGCAACCCTTGTGCCGGGGCCAACCCCTGTGCAACCAAGAACCCTTGTGCCGGGGTCAACCCCTGTGCAACCAAGAACCCTTGTGCGGTGAAGCGTCCGCCAGACTATATGCCGGGCTATAGTGAAAGCGGGAACAATCCCGAGGAGCTCCTGGCCCGCGGCGAGACCCTGTTCAACGACACCGAACTCAGCAGCAACGGGCTGGCCTGTGCCAGCTGCCATGGTGGCGACCAGCGGTATCAGCCAACCTTCGAGCAGGCCTATCCGCATCAGGTTGCCATGGGGCTCGATCTCTACGGAATGAACGAAGTGCATGCCGACGAGATGGTCCAGATCTGCATGGTGAATCCCATGGCAGCGGACCCTCTGGAGTGGGGCTCGATGGACCTGGCAGCGTTGGCGGCCTACGTGGTGAACGTCCAGCGTGGCTATAGCGGTCCGAAAGAGCTGTAACGCCTTCTCTAAGCGGATCGAAGCGAGGAGCATCATGAGTGCAGTCCTGCCGTCCTACTGCATTGCCGAGGCCATCTGCGAACCGACCCTTGCCGATCATGCAGAGGCCGATCTGCGTCGCATGCATGAAGCGGCGCAAGAGGCGCTGAAGTGCCAGCGTGTCTTGAAGAAGGTCGGCCTCAACCTGGTGGGCGAACTGCTCAAGGGGCAGGGTGAATTCCTCGAGTTCAATCACTTCCCCGACGGCGACGTCTACGACCGGGATACCGGCAGCCAATACTACTATCATGCGCATCGGGGGAGTGGTGAGCATGGCCATTTTCACGTCTTCCACCGTCCGCCGGAGGACAACCGGCCGGGTGAACTGGCCGACCCCACCCACCTGGTCGCCATCTCAATGGATGCCTGGGGCGAGCCCATCGGCCTGTTCACCACGAACCGCTGGGTGACCGGCGAAACCTGGCGGAATGCCGCCGACACCCTGGCGCTGGCAAGGGCGTTCGAGCTCGACCATGCCTGGCCTTCCTGGCCCGTCAATCGCTGGGTAAGCGCCATGATCGTCGCCTTCTACCCCTATCTCGAGGTATTGATCGAGCACCGCGACCGGGAGATCGCCGTTCTCGAGCAGTCCGGCATCCAGGATGTCCACGAGAATCGGGCGTTCGAGGTCATCGGGCAGTTGCCGATTTCACTGCCTGGTTGGGAGAAGCGTCTGGCGGCCAGGCTGAAATGATGCCCATGGCTCAGTGCCCAATCATCCAGGGCTTGTTGGACTGCTGATAGTCGCCCGATCCGGTCAGGCGGCGTGCACCGGGAGGGGCCGACATCCCGTGATCGTGATCGCAGTGAGGCTCATGATCGTGGTTTGACGAATGGTCGTGATGCGGCTGGGAGCTATGGTCCTGGCTATCGTGTTTACTTCATGCAGCAGGGGCCAATCGTCGTGATCTTGCTTTGCGGCGGCGACAAGAGCACACAAAGCAAAGACATCGCGAAGGCGAAAGAGCTTGCCCGTAAATGGAGGGATGGATGATGGTAGAAGAAAGCGTGACTTTCAGTCGATACGACACGGCTGATTATCTTCGGGACGAACGCGACATCCAGGCATATCTTGAAGCTGCGCTAGAGGATGGCGACCCTGCCATGATCGCGCTGGCTCTGGGGAACATCGCCCGTGCCCGCAACATCAGTCAGCTCGCCCGGGAAACTCACATGAGCCGCGAAGGTGTCTATAAAGCCCTTTCGGGACGTGGCAATCCCAGTTTCGCCACTATAGCGAAGCTAGCTAGTGCGCTGGGCTACCGCATCACCTTGGAGCAAAAGCAGACATAAAAGAGGGGACATCCTCTCTTCCTTCTCGAAGGGTCGGGCGCTCACTGAATCAGGCCAGCTTCACTCCCGCTGATTCGACGATATCGCGATTGGGCAAGGGCCCATTCTCCTGCCACCCTATGAGGCAGACCGTCTGTTCATTCCAGGGAGGGAACCATGGCATCGGCATATCGAGGGGCGTCACGCCGTGGCCGATCATCACATAAGCGCTGGTGGCTGATTCCGCTGGTGCTGGCAGCAGTGGCCGGGCTGGCGGTGTTCGTCTGGCTCTGGGCGTTGCCGTATTACATCGAGCAGCGCCTGGTCGGAACGTTTTCCTCCGTTACCGGGCGGGAAGTCGTCATCGAGAACGTCGCTATCGATAATCCCTTTACCGCCGAACTGTCCCTCGAAGGGCTGCGTGTTGCCGGAAAAGAGCAAACCCCGGTGTTCTCCAGCGATCACATCGACGCCGATGTCGCCTGGCGTTCCCTTTGGTCACCGGGATGGCGACTCCAGAAACTGGATGTTCAATCGCCTCGCCTGCAACTCATCTGGCAGGAAAACGGCAACTGGAACCTGGCGGAGATGCTTGCCGCCGACGACAAGAACGAGAACCAGCAACCCACGCCGATTCTGATCGAACGGATCACCGCCAGCGATGGACGGCTGGACTGGATCAACCGGCGAATCGACGAGCCGGTCACGCTATCCTTCGAGCAGGTGACCCTCGATGCCGAAGGTTACGACAATACCAGCGCCGCGCCTTTCGCCGCCCGGAGCGAGTCCCGTCTCGATGGCGCGGCGCTGAGTGCCGAGGGGAGGCTGGGCTTTTCGCCTTGGCGGCTGGACATGGACATGACCGCCGACGAGTTGCCGCTGACAGCGCTCTCCTCCTATCTGTCGAAGGTGGTGAGGGCACGAGTGGCGGCTGGCACGCTGACCACGCAGTCGCGGATGCAGGCGGGGGAGGCCACCGATGCCGGCTTGCGGATCACCGGCCAGGGCGAACTTCGCGAGGTCGAGATGCTCGAACCCGATGGCGATCGAGCGATTGCCAGCACAGGACGTGCAAGCATCGAAGGCTTCCTGTTCGAGCTCGATCGACCACGCCTCCGGTCCGAACGTATCGTCCTCCGGGAGCCCTGGACCGAGGTGATCATCGACGAGCAGATGGGTACCAGTCTGACGGCCTGGCTACCGCCTCGCGAGAAGGATGACGCTCCAGAGAAGAGGGCATCGAAGGACGCTTCCTCCATGCGCTACGCCCTCGACGAGCTCGTCGTCGAAAACGGCGCGATGGCGTTTGCCGACCGACACCTGTCCGAGCCATTCGAGATCGATTTCTCCGGGCTTCAGGGGCGGTGGCAGGGGCTCTCCTCATCGCAGCAAGGAGGCGGGGAACTGCAACTGGAGGGCGAGGTGTCCGATGGCTCGCCGCTACGCATCGAGGGTGTCTACGATCCGTTGCGCGATCCCTGGCAGGGCAACCTGGACATGCATTTCGAGCGCATGCGCCTGGCCACCTTCGCGCCCTACCTGCGTCGATTCGCAGGGTACGAGATCGAGCAGGGCGAGGTGACCCTGGATCTCGATTACCGACTCGAGGAGGGACGGCTGGACACCAGCAACAAGCTGATGCTGGAGAGGATCAGGCTTGGCGAGCAGGTCGATGCAACGGCCACGGACCTGCCGGTCAAGACATTGATTGGCGTGCTGCGCAACGACGATGGCACCATCGAGCTCGAGATTCCCATGACCATCCCGCTGGATGAATCCGGGGCCATCGAGTTTGGCGACATCGCCGGCCAGGCGATACGCAAGGCGCTGCAGAACCTCGTTTCGTCGCCTCTCGAGACTCTCGGCGAGGTGGTGCAAGGTGGTGGCAATGGCGAAAGCGACGGTGATGGCAATACCGGCAACAACACCGAGGGCAGTGGCACCGATGAGAATGCCGACGCTCGGGACGGCGCCAACGATGCCCGTAATGAACCCCAGGAGGATTCCGAGGGTCTCTATAGGAGCATTCCGACGCCGAATTGAGTATGTCACGACAACAATGGCCAGCCTTCTAGAAGCAGGCATCACGCGGGGGCATCATGCTGGAGCTTTGCCGGGTTCTGAACAATCGTTGCATTCCATGGCTGGTCGTCCTGCTTGCCGGGTTGCTGTTGGCATGGCTGGCCAGCGCCCAGGAACAGGCGAGCCGCCAGAGCGCCCTGGTGATGACCATCGATGGCAGCATCAGTCCGGCGTCCAGCGATTATTTCCAGCGCGGTCTGGAAAAGGCCGACGAACAGAACGCCAAGCTGGTGATCCTGCGACTCGATACCCCGGGCGGGCTGGATGCCTCGATGCGCGACATGATCAGCGCCATGCTGGCCTCGGATGTCCCCGTGGCGGTCTATGTCGCCCCCGCGGGTGCTCGCGCCGCCAGCGCCGGGACCTATCTGCTGATGGCCAGCCACGTGGCGGCCATGGCGCCTTCGACCCACCTCGGTTCGGCGACACCGGTACAGATGGGTGGCGGGGGGCTGCCCGGGGCGGAGGACGAGGCGAAGGAACCCGAGGCATCGGATGAAACGCCTACCCAGGACGAGGCAGAAGGGGAGCAGCAAGACGAGCAGGCAAGTGGTGACGACAAGCGCCGTGGCGAGACGGCCATGGAGCGCAAGGTGCTCGAGGACGCGGTAGCCTACATCCGCAGCCTGGCCGAGCGCCACGATCGCAACGCCGACTGGGCCGAACGCGCGGTGCGCGATGCCGTGAATCTCACCGCCCGAGAGGCCCTGGCGCAGAACGTGACCGACGTGGTGGCCTCCGATATCGAGGATCTGCTGGCCCAGATCGATGGCCGGGAAGTGGTCATGAGCGGTGGCAACATGACCCTCGAGACCGCCGATCTGACGCTCGATCGCTTCGATCCGGATTGGCGTACCGAACTCTTGTCGATCATTGCCGACCCCAATGTTGCCTACTTCCTGATGATCGTCGGTCTCTATGGCCTGATCTTCGAACTGATGAACCCGGGGGCCCTGGTGCCGGGCACCATCGGTGCCATCTGCCTGCTGCTGGCGCTGTTCGCCTTTCAGGTGCTGCCCATCAACTATGCGGGGCTCGCTCTGGTACTGTTGGGACTGGGACTGATCATTGGCGAGGCACTGATGCCAAGCTTCGGGATCCTCGGCATCGGCGGAATCGTTGCCTTCGTCGTGGGGTCGGTGATCTTGATGGACGATAGGAATATGGCCGTGTCGATTCCCTTGATAGCGGGTGTGGCCCTGGTGGCGTCGGGGTTGTTGCTGTGGGTGGTGTTGCGATTCGCGGGGCTGCGCAAGCGGCCACCGCGTACCGGAGAGGAAGAGATCATCGGAGCCGTGGCGATTGCCCTCGAGGATTTCGACCATCAGGGGCATGTGCGCCTGCGTGGCGAGCGCTGGAATGCGCGCACCGGTGAGGCAGTGCGCAAGGATCAGCGCCTGAGGGTGAAGGGGATCGATGGCTTGACCGTCGAGGTGGCGCCCGTCGATGTCGACAGTGATGCGACGACGTCATGAATGCATTCATTGAGCCTCTGCTCGAGGCGATCCGAGGAGATCTTGCCATGTGGGTATCCTATCTCGTTCCCGTCGTGCTGGTACTGCTGCTACTGGCCGCCTCGATCCGCATTCTGCCGGAATACAAGCGCGGGGTGGTGTTCTTCCTCGGCCGCTATCAGGCAGTGAAAGGCCCGGGGTTGTTCATCATCATTCCCGTCATTCAGAAGATGCAGGTGGTCGATCTGCGGGTGATCACCATGGACGTGCCGGAGCAGGACGTGATCTCCCAGGACAACGTCACCGTGCGCGTCAACGCGGTGCTCTACTTCCGCGTGGTGGACCCGGAAAAGGCGATCATTCAGGTCGAGAACTTCGTCGTCGCGACCAGTCAGCTGGCCCAGACCACCCTGCGCTCGGTGCTGGGCAAGCATGATCTCGACGAGATGCTTTCCGAACGGGACAAGCTCAACGACGATATCCAGGAGATCATCGATACCCAGACCGAGGAGTGGGGGATCAAGGTGGCCAACGTCGAGATCAAGCATGTCGACCTCGACGAGAGCATGATTCGTGCCATCGCCCGTCAGGCCGAGGCCGAACGCGAGCGGCGCGCCAAGGTCATTCATGCCGAGGGCGAACTGCAGGCTTCGAAGAAGCTGGTCGAGGCCGCCAACGTGATGTCCGAGAATTCCGCGGCGCTGCAACTGCGTTATCTGCAGACCATGAGCGACATGAGCAACAAGAACGCCTCGACCATCGTCTTCCCGCTGCCCATGGATATCATGGAAGCCTTCAAGTCGATGCATCGGCCGTCACAGCCGACAGCCCCCAGGGCCGGGAGCCAGCAACCGCCCCAGGACGACGGCGAGACGACGGCCACGGAGGCTCGATAAGCAATAGCTTGTCTTCGACGTGCAATTTGAGCAGGCTGGAGGGCCGATCGAATTGCCGTCGAGGCCGCCTTGTCGTTTTCCAACCTCTCCTATCGCCAGAAGGGCCTGCTGCTGACCGCGGCAGGCCCGCTGATCATTTCCCCGGATGCCTTGCTGATCAAGTTGATCGACCTGCCCGACAGCCAGATGCTGTTCTGGCGGGGACTGCTCACGGCGCTGGGGTTTTTCATCATCGTGCTGGTGCGCAGTGGGCGCCACACCATCGCCGTGTTTCGGCGTTGCGGCCTGGTCGGCATCGCGGTGGCGGGGCTGTTCACGCTGTCGAACTACGGCTTCGTGCTGGGCAACCAGTACACCAAGGGTGGCAACGTGCTGATGATCCTGGCCGGTGCGCCTCTGATCGCCGCGCTGCTGTCGCGTTTCTTCCTGCGGGAGCGGTTGCCGCTGCGGACCTGGATTGCCATCGTCCTGTGTCTGCTGGGCACCTCGCTGATCGTCCTGGACGATGCCGGCCCCGGTTCCTGGCTGGGCAACGCCTTCGCCCTGCTGGCGGCGTTCTCGCTGGCGGCCAACTTCACCCTGTGCCGTACCCGTCCGG
Organism: Modicisalibacter ilicicola DSM 19980; assembly: GCF_900128925.1. Taxonomy (GTDB): domain Bacteria; phylum Pseudomonadota; class Gammaproteobacteria; order Pseudomonadales; family Halomonadaceae; genus Modicisalibacter; species Modicisalibacter ilicicola. The sequence goes on along the minus strand of NZ_FQUJ01000008.1, from coordinate 82,758 downwards.
GCATCGACATGAGTCCCATGCTGACCCTGGCAGGGCTGATGGTGGCGGCATCCGCGCCCTGGCTCGCCAGCGGCGGAGTGGCATTGCCGAATGCCACTCAGGCGGGCTGGCTGGTACTGCTGTGCCTGATCCTCATTCCCCTGGGATTCACCCTCATTCAGCGCGGCCCCCTCTACCTGCCCTCCGCCGAGGTCAGTCTGCTGTTTCTGCTGGAAACCGTCGTCGGCACCCTCTGGGTGTGGTGGGTGCTGGGTGAGACACCCTCGCACATCGCCTTCGCCGGCGGTGCCCTGGTGATCGGGACATTGCTCGTCAAGGGATTGATCGATCGCCGTCGCGAACGACGCCTGCGCGAGGCCATCGAGCCCGGCGGGTGAAGTGGCACCCGCGAGCTGTTAGAATGCCCCGCTTCGCTTTTCCCTGACCGATCCATTGCCTTGCCGTTCGGCAATCCCTTCAGCGATTCCTTGACGCGCAGCGCTCGTGCTGCGCGCGTCACTGTGCTGACCACGGCCTAGTACAACCCAACGGAACCGAGCATGATTCGATCCATCCGCCACTCCTGGTTTTCCAATATCAAGAACGATTCCCTCGCCGGTATCGTGGTCGCCCTGGCGCTGATTCCCGAGGCGATCGCCTTCTCGATCATTGCCGGGGTCGATCCCAAGGTAGGCCTCTACGCCTCCTTCTGTATCGCCGTGATCATCGCCTTCGTCGGCGGGCGCCCCGGCATGATCTCGGCGGCCACCGGGGCCATGGCGCTGTTGATGGTCACCCTGGTCAGGGAACACGGGCTCGAGTACCTGCTCGCCGCGACGTTGCTGACCGGGGTGCTGCAGATCGTCGCAGGCTACCTGCGCCTGGCCGACCTGATGCGTTTCGTCTCGCGCTCGGTGGTCACCGGCTTCGTCAACGCCCTGGCGATCCTGATCTTCATGGCCCAGATTCCCGAGCTGACCGGTGTCACCTGGCACGTCTACGCCATGACTGCGGCAGGGCTCGGCATCATCTACCTGTTTCCGCTGTTGCCCAGGATCGGCCGCGCGGTGCCGTCACCGCTGGTGTGCATCCTGGTGCTGACTGGTGTCTACATGACCAGCGGCATGGACATCCGCACCGTTGGCGACATGGGCGAGCTGCCGGATACCCTGCCGGTGTTCCTGTGGCCCGACGTGCCGTTGACCTTCGAGACCCTGGCGATCATCTTTCCCTATTCGGTGATGCTCACCGTGGTCGGCCTGCTGGAGTCGATGATGACCGCCACCATCGTCGACGAACTTACCGACACGCCCAGTGACAAGAACCGTGAGTGCAAGGGCCAGGGCATCGCCAACATCGGCTCCGGCCTGCTCGGTGGCATGGCGGGCTGCGCGATGATCGGCCAGTCGGTGATCAACGTGAAGTCCGGCGGGCGCACCCGGCTCTCGACCCTGGTGGCCGGGGTGGTGCTGCTGCTGATGGTGGTGTTCCTGAGCGACTGGGTGTCGCAGATTCCCATGGCCGCGCTGGTGGCGGTGATGATCATGGTCTCCATCGGGACCTTCAGCTGGGAGTCGCTGCGCGATCTCAAAAAGCACCCGATGAGCACCAACATCGTCATGGTCGCCACCGTGGCGGTGGTGGTGGCGACCCATAACCTGGCCATCGGCGTGTTCGTCGGTGTGCTGCTGGCATCACTGTTCTTCGCCAACAAGGTGGGGCAGGTGCTCTACATCGGCAGCGAGATGAGTGCCGACGGTCGCACCCGCGAATACACCGTCGTGGGACAGGTGTTCTTCACCTCGGCGGACCGCTTCACCGAGGCCTTCGACTTCAAGGAGACCGTCGAGCGGGTGCGTATCGACCTGTCCCGCGCGCACTTCTGGGACATCACCGCCGTCGGCGCGCTGGACAAGGTGGTGATCAAGTTCCGCCGTGAAGGCACCGAGGTCGAGGTGGTGGGCCTGAACGAAGCGAGCGCGACCATCGTCGACCGCTTCGCCGTTCACGACAAGCCCGAGGCCGTAGAACAGTTGATGAGCGGCCACTGAGAGAGCCGTCCACGATCTACTGCACTCGGCGATACGGCGTTGAAATCGATCTGGTGCGCCAGCCCGGTCATAATGCTCATTTACTCCGTGTAAACTGCGCTTATTGACTCGCAACATCCATGTTGCTCGCTCTTCGAGCAACAGAGTTGCCCAAATCGGCTATCCTGCCGATTTGTCGTTCGATTTCGCCTTGTCTCGCCATCGTTCGTAACGATCGTGAACAGGCTCTCGGCATCTACATAACGATCAAGGGGACGTTCGGCATGAGCGAACACGTGATGGCCTGCATCGATGGCTCCGGTTACTCCACGGCGGTATGCGACTATGCCACCTGGGCCAGCCAGCGCCTCGAGGCGCCGCTGACCTTCCTGCATGTGCTGGATAACCATCCACCACCGGAGGAGGGCAACTTCTCGGGCAACATCGGCTTGGGCAGCCGCGAACATCTGCTCGAGGAGCTTGCCTCGTTGGACGAGCGCCGGGCGCGCATCGCCCAGGAGCAGGGGCGGGCCATGCTCGACGCGGCCCGGGAAAGAGCCGGCGAACAGGGCATCGAGGAACCACGCACGCGCCAGCGCAACGGCGAGCTGGTCGAGACCCTGAGTGAACTGGAGAGCGAGATCCGGCTGCTGGTGCTGGGCAAGCGCGGCGAGTCGGCTCACACGGCGACCGAGCACATGGGCTCCAATCTGGAACGAGTGGTACGTGCCCTGCACCGCCCCATTCTGATGGTGCCCGAAGCGTATCGTGCGCCGCAGCACGTCATGATCGCCTTCGATGGCAGCAAGAGTACTCGCAAGGGGGTCGAGATGATCGCTGCCAGTCCCCTATTCAGGGGACTCGATTGCCACGTGGTGATGGTCGGCGCCGAGGTTGCCGACATGCAGGCGCAGCTGGATTGGGCCGTGCGCACGCTGGATAAGGCGGGTTTCGAAACCCATGGCGCCATTCGCGCCGGCGAGGTCGAGGCGACGCTGCGCGCCTATCAGCAGGAGCACGCCATCGATCTCCTGGTGATGGGGGCCTACGGGCACTCGCGCATTCGCCATCTGCTGGTCGGCAGCACGACCACTGCCATGCTGCGCAAGGCGGACATTCCCTTGCTGCTGTTGCGCTGAGCACGTTCGAGCAGGCCTCCGTAGGGCGCCGATCACGTCAACGGCAGCCGCGGCAGGAGCCTGTTCCCTCGCGGGCATTCAGTTCAATCGTCGTCGTCTTCATCGTCGTCTTCGTCATCTTCGTCCTCATCGCGCCTTTCGGGCGTCCGCTCCTTGCGCAAGGCCGTGGCGAGCACTCGCGCGCCCTTGGCATCGACGAGGCGGTGATGGTCGGAAAGCTCCAGCACCAGTTCGTTGCTCTCCGACGTCGTGGCCCCCAGGGTGGTGACGAAGCGCCCTCCCTCCAGGGTGATCTTCCTGGGTGTCGATTCGCCTCTTTCACGAGGCAAGAGAATCAATTGCCAGGCGTCGCGGTCGCCCTCCAGCATCAGATGGTAGTTCGTCTCCAGAGCGGCGAGATCGCCGCTCAGTGCGCTCAGCAGCAGTGTGACCATCTGCTGTTCGCCGGGCAGGTTGTCATCGCTCTCCTCCAGGGGAGGAACGACGGAGGCGCCTTCGGGAGATCTCAGGTCGAGCAGTTGGCCGGTCTTGTCGAGCTCCATCAGCCGCGGTTCGGGGGTCAGCCACTGCAAGACCAGAGGCTGGTAAGGGGTGAACAGCAAGTGACCGGTGGCATGGACGCGGATCTCGGCCTCCTCGAGCCAGCGGCTCTGCTCTATCTGGCTCTGAAAGGCCGGTGTGGAAGCCTGCCAGGAGCCCCACTCCTCGAGGGTGAGCGCCTGGACAGGAAGCGAGAGCATCAACAGTAGGACTACGGCGAGGTATCGCATGAAAAATTCCTGCACGTATGCAAATGAAAGACGGTCGAGCATGATCCTGCGCTCACGACGCGGTTGAATGACGATAGCTTAACGTGTGACAGGGATCGATATGTCCCAAATTGCTCAGCACATTCCCCCATTCACCGCAATGATCTGGCGGGTGATGTAGGAGGCATCCGGGGAGCAGAGAAAGCTCACCGCGGCAGCCACCTCGTCGCCGGTACCGATCCGCTGCATGGGAATGAGCTTGAGAGCCCCTTCCATCGCCGACGCGTCGGTCATGTCGGTGTCGATCAGCCCGGGCGCCACGCCGTTGACCGTGATGCTCCGCTTGGCCAGTTCCACGGCCAGTGCCTTGACTGCACCGTTCAAGCCCGCCTTGGCGGCGCTGTAGTTGACCTGACCGCGATTGCCCATGAGCCCCGATACCGAGGACATCACCACGATGCGCCCCGGGGCGCGACGTCGAACCATGGGCATGACCAGCGGTTTCACTACATTGTAGAAGCCATCGAGATTGGTGCGGATGACACTGTCCCAGGCTTCGTCGGTGAGACTGGGAAAGGCGCCGTCGGCAGCGACGCCGGCATTGCAGATCACCCCGTAGTAAGCACCGTGAGCGTCGATGTCGGCCTCGATCGACTGGCGGGCCGCGTCACGATCGGCGACATCGAAACAGAGCGTCCGGGCGCTGCGGCCCATGGCACGAACCTCGTCGGCCACCCTCTCGGCGGCGTCGCGCCGGCGACGGCAATGCACGACGATATCGAAGCCGTCGCGAGCCAGGCGCAGGGCGATGGCACGGCCGATGCCGCGACTCGATCCGGTGACGAGCAGGGTGTCGGTCATGGCTGGGTCTCCTCGTTGGGGGGTGGCTGGAATACGGCCAAGGTGCCCGCGGCGAGACATCTCCCCTCGTCATCCAGGATCTCGCCCCGGAAGTGGCCCAGGCCGTTGTCGGCACGAAAATCGAGGCGAATCGTCACCTGATAGGTGCGATCCGGGGGCAGGTGCTCCCGAGTGGTCTCGAAGCGCTTGGTACCGATCAAGAAACCGATCGCGGGCGCCTCGCCTTGGGCGGCGGCATGCCAGCCCGCCCAGGCGGCGACGGCCTGGGCCAGCCACTCGAGCCCCGTCCAGCCAGGGATCCCCACCTCGGTGGCAAAGAGATCGTCTGCACCCGGCATGACGTCGGCCCGGAGGCTGACGTCATCGACAGCCAGGATCCGATCGAGCAGGCACATGTCCTGGCGCTGGGGGACGTAGGGGGCGATCGGGCAGGGCAGCGCGGGCAGGCTTTCGCTCGTGGCCATATCAATCCACCTTGCCCAGCACCAGGCTTGCGTTGTTGCCGCCGAAGGCGAAGGAGTTGCTCATTACCCGGCGCGGCGTCTTGCCCCTGGACTCATGCACCAGTGGCAAAGGGGGCAGGGTCGGGTCGTAACTCCCGTCATAGACATGCACGGGAAGCCGACCGTGCTGGAGGGCCAGCCAGCAGAAAGCCGCTTCTAGGGCGCCGGCGGCGCCCAGGGTGTGGCCGGTCATGGCCTTGGTCGAGCTGCAGGGGGGCGGCGTGGGGAACAGTCCGGCGATGGCCCTGGCTTCCATGAGATCGTTATGCGGGGTGGCGGTGCCGTGAAGGTTGAGGTAGTCGATCCGATCGCTGGTGCAATCGGCCTGGATCAGCGCCGCGCGCATGGCGGCCAGGGCGCCGCTGCCGTCCGGGCGTGGTGCCGAGACATGATAGGCATCCGAGCTCTCGCCGACGCCCTCGAGCTGGATGCCGCCCGGTTCGCGAGTGACGATGAACAGGGCCGCGGCCTCGCCGAGGTTGATGCCATCGCGATGAGCGGAAAAGGGCAGGCAGGGGGCGTCGCTGACCGCTTCCAGGCTGGCGAAGCCGTTGACCGTGAGACGACAGAGCGTATCGGCGCCGCCGGCGATCACGGCATCGCATTCGCCGGAGCGCAGCAGACGCCGAGCGCTGGCCAGGGCCCGGGCACTGGAACTGCAGGCGGTAGAGAGCACGTAGGCCGGTCCCGTGAGTGCCAGATGCTCGGCGATGAACTGAGCAGGCGAACCGAGTTCCTGCTGGGCGTAATGGAAAGCGTCGGGCAGAGGGGCCTCACGCCCGGCGAGTGCCAGGGCTTGTTCGGTCTCGCCGATTCCCGAGGTGCTGGTGCCGATGACCACGCCGATGCGCGAAGGGTCGTGATCCACCAGAATCCGCGCCAGGTCGAGCCGCGCCAGGGCGGTTGCCAGCAGGCGGTTGTTGCGACTGCGATGCCGGGTGGGCCAGCGGGTATCATCGGCCAGCGTGGCGGTCACCCGGCCCAGCGGCAACTCGCGGCCGGGCGTGTAGGCATCGCTCGGCGTGAGGCCACGACGCCCCTCGAACAGGGCTGCGGCAATCGTTTCCAGGCTGTCGCCCAGGCTGCAGGCCACGCCGGGTGTCGACAGACGACAAGGGAGGGTCATGTCGTTCGCGATGCTCATTCAGGGGGCTCCCGCCGGGGCGCCTCGAGAGGGGCGATGCGCAGGCGATACTTGCCCTGGCGGTCGTCGAGCAGCACCGCCTCGTCGCGGGTGGCGTCCGTCGCCGGCGGGGTAACCCGGGCCATGACCCGGCCATGGAAACGGATCACCCGGACGTCCTCGACGATATCCACGCTCCAGGGAGTGCCGGTGAATGCCTCCTCGAGGGCCACGGGCGGCCACAGGCTCCATTCCAGGCGCGAGGCAAGCCACTCGGGAGACACGGGCAGGGCCTCCTCGAGGGCTTGCCGGGGCAAGTCGCCTTCCTCGAAGCGACTGCCCTCGGCATCGTGAACCAGGGTCGCCAGGCGCTGGCCATAGGGGGTCAGAAAGACGGCACGCAACTGCTCGTCATCGAGGCGGATCAAGGCAATCAGCTTGCGAGTTCGTTGCGGGGCGTCGTCGGGAACGAAGGTCAGGCGACGCTCGAGCGTGTCGGTCAGCGGCAGGCTGTCCAGGCGTGGCGAGGGCGCGGTCGAGGGCAGCCAGGCGCAGCCGCTCGCCAGGGTCAGCAATGCCATCGCCAGGACGGCAAGATACCGTGATGGGTGAAAGACGTTCGTCATGTGCTTCCCTGTCGTGCCGGGGGCAAGGTGTAGCCGCAGAGCTGGGCCAGCGTCGTCAATCGCTTGTCGGTGGCGGCGACGAAAGGGTTGCGTTCGTCCCAGGCATAGCCGGCCAGCACCGAACTGATCATGCGCTTCAGCCCGTCGGGTTGCTTCTCGCTGAAGACGATGGCCTGCAGGCGACCGTCGTACCAGGCATCGACGAAGGCACGAAAGGTGGCGATACCCTGACGCAGCGGCGTCTCGAAGTCGGACTGCCAATCCACCGGCTCGCCGCGCAACTGACGATCGACCAGCGGGGCGGCGAGACCGGCCGAGCGCAGGGCGATGGTCACCCCGGAAGAAAAGACCGGGTCGAGGAACTCTCCCGCATTGCCGAGCAGGGCATAACCTGGGCCGTGCAGGCAAGAGACGTCGGCGGAGTACCCCTTCAGCTCGCCGATGGGCCTCACCGGACGGGCGTTGTGCAACAATCGACGATAGCGCGGTTCGGCATCGATCAGCCGGCGCCAGCGATCTTCGGCATTGTCGCCGTAGCGTTCCAGGGTGTCGATGGCACCCACTACTCCCACCGAGGCATGGCCGTTGGCGAACGGGATCAGCCAGTACCAGATCGTGGGGTCTTCGGGGTGCACGCCGATGAGGATCTTTTCGCGATCGTAGTCCGGGGCATCGATACGGTCCTCGACATGGGTGAACAGCGCCATGCGCGGCTCGAGGCGTGGATCGCGACTCAGGTCGAGCTTGCGGGCCAGCACTCGGCCATAGCCGCTGGCATCCAGCACGAAGCGAGCGGTCAGGGTCGTGGTCCGACCCTCTTCATCGGTGTAGCTCACCCGGGGGCGTTCGGCGTCGGGCCGGAAATCCGTCACCGCGACGCCGAAGGCGACCTGGGCGCCGTAAGTGGCGGCGGCATGGATCAGGCGTTGATCGAAATCGGCGCGCTCGATCTGGAAGGTGGTCCCCCAGCCTTCGGTGAACTTTTCGCGGAAATCGATGGCGGTGCGAGTGGCGCCACGCGTGAAGGCGGCGCCATTCTTGAACTGGTAGCCCGCGGATTGCACCGTCTCGAGCAGACCTGCCGTCTCCAGGTGGCTCATGCATTGGGGCAGCAGGCTCTCGCCGATGGAGAAGCGCGGGAAGTGGCTGCGCTCCAGCACCCGCACGCCATGCCCGAGGCGCACCAGCTGCGCCGCGGCGGCGGCGCCGGCAGGCCCGGCACCGATGACGACGACATCGGTATCGAAATGGGAAGAACGTTCAGGTGCCATGAGGGCTCTCCGCCGGCAGTTGCGTCGTTGATGGATGATCGTGATGGGGGCGTACCCAGGGTACCAGACACCACACGATCGTCAGACCGCTCAGACAGGACAGGCCCAGGTAATGCAGCGCGGGGGTTGCACTGAACGTCAGCAGGCCGAAGGCCAGCAGACTGGTCAGCGTCGACAGGCTGATCGCCAGCCAGGTCGAGGGCCGACGTCCATGCTCGACGCTGAAGATACCGGCGTCCAGCCCGATTCCCAGCACCAGCAGCAATCCCAGCTGGCTGAAGACGTTCAGCGGGATACCCAGGACGGCGAACAGGCTCAGAACGCCCATCAGGGCGCCGAGTGGCGGGGTCAGCACCCGCCAGGTATCGCGGCCGTAGCGCCAGGCCAGCAGCAAGGTCAGCCCCACCACTGCGGTGGCCACCCACCAGACGATATGCTCGCGTAGCCGGCCGAGCAATTCGGCGATACGCGCCACGCGATCGACGTAGGTGACGCCCTCGTCCCGGGCAGCCAGGCGCATCAGCCGTTGTTCGAGGGCTTCACGGGCCTCTGTGTCGCGGCCGTCGAGATCGACGGGCAACGTCGCCGCGACGGCGCTTTCCGCACCTTCGTTCCCGGAGGCCACTTCGCCCAGCCAGAGACGACGTTGAGCGTTGCCCAGGGGCGTGTCCAACCAGGTTGTGACATCGAGAGCGGGAGAACGATCCAGGCGCTGTCGAGCACGTTCGGCGACCCTCGCCTCGAGTCCTGCCTGATTCACCAGCCTGTCCAGGGGGTCTCCATACAGGCGCCGTACCCGGGCCAGGTTCTCTTGTTGTACCGACGGCGGTGGCACGCTGTCGGCCAGGTTGATGTAGTCGAGGTTGGCGCCCTCGGCGATCCACTCCTCCAGGGTGTCACCCAGCTCGGCGAGGCGTTTCAGGAGTGCCGCCTCGTTCGTCGCGGTGACCAGCAGGTATCGATTGCCGGTGTCGCTGCCCAGCAAGCGTTGCACCTGGCGCTCCTGATCGAGTAGCCCCGGCGAGGAGGGATTGAGCAGCCGCAGGCTGTCGTCGCTGGTCAGTTGCCAGCCGATCAGCACGCCGGCGAGCAGGGTTGCGGCCAGGGCAGTTCCCGGCGAGAGACGACGGCGCGGGGTCGTGTGGCGCCAGAGCCTCTCGGCGAGCCGTGCGGTGACGGCGTGGTGGGGCAGCCTCATGCGTGGCAGCCATAGCACCACGCTGAGCCAGGCCCCGAGCAGGCCGAAGCTCGCGAAGGTGGCCATCTGGCGCAATCCGGGAAGCGGCGTCAGGGTCTGGGCCAGATAGGCCAGCAGGCTCGAGACCAGCCCCAGGGCGAGCCCAGGCAGTAGCCTGCGCAGCCGAAACGCGCTGCCGTGCACGGCACGATCGCACTGCAGGTGCAGGGCGTAGTCGATGGCGATGCCGATCAGGCTGGCGCCGAAGGCCAGCGTCATCAGATGCAGCCGGCCGAAGAGCATCAGCGTCAGCGGCAGGGCGAACAGCAGGCCACAGGCCAGAGGCAGCAGCATCTGCAGCAGCGCGCGGGGTGAACGAAACACCACCAGCAGTATCGCGACCAGGCCGATCAGCGCGCCGAGCCCGATGGTGGTGATCTCCTGTCTGGCCTGACGGGCGGCGGCGGCGGCATGCAGAATCAGCCCCGAGCGCAGGAGCGTGGCCTCTGGATGGTGGCGTTCGAATGCCTCGAGGACCCCGGACAGCGTCTGCTGGGCGGCAAGGTCGTAGGGGGAGCCGGCCAGGTGGCCGATCAGCAGGGCGTAGGTCCGACTTTCCCCACTGACGGTGAGCAAGCCGTCACGGGCACGGATCGGACTGTCGTCGCGCGCATCGATCCAGCGCTCGAGCAGCCCGAAAGGATCGACCACGGGCTGGGGTTGTCCCGCCGGCGAGAAGAGTGCGCGCAGGGCGGGTTGAATCAGCGTCCTGCCGCCATGCTGATCGATTGCCTGGCGCAGTTCGGCAGTGAGAAGGCGGTAGCGATAGGCATCCAGGGCCTGGCGCGGGTCGTTTTTCGCCAGGTCGCGGGGCTGCCACTCGAGTTCGGCAAGTAGGGGCGTGCCATCGTCTCCGGCGTCGCTCAGTGCCTGGGCCAGCGCCCCGGCATCGGCTTCCAGGTCCGGGGAAGAGAGCAACAGCACGAAGCGATCCTCGAAACTGCGACTCAGCCGCCCGCTGGCCCGTTCGATCAGGGGCGACTGGTGATTCTCGGGCAGCATGGCGGTGAGTCGCGTATCCACCGGCAGGCCGTCGCGCATCAGCCAGCCCAGGCCGAGCAGGCAGGCCAGCAGCACCAGACCCCACAGCCAGGCCAGCAGGCGCGGCATTCCGGTGTGCTGCTGTTCAGGGCTCGCTGGCATCGGGCGCCTCGGCAGCCCCGGCCTCGAGAGGACGCTGGTCGAAGAAGCGTACCTCGAGCACATCCCCGTTGGCCGCGTCGAGCTCGAGATGCTCGAGGTGGCGGCCGCCCTGAAGCTCGATGCGGGAAAGCCGCTCGCGCAAGGCTTCGGCCTCGGGGATCAGGGTGACCTGCCAGGCGTTCTCGTCACCGCTCAATTCGAGGCTGAAACGCTCCCGCAAGCTCTGCCAGTCACCCTGGAGCAGGCGCAGGAAGAGGGTCGCGACCTGTTCGCGTTGCCGAGCGTTGTCGGGAGACCCGCCTGACGCCTCACCCGGCACGGGCGCCGCCTCGGGGAGGCTCTCGGCTTTGAACACGAGGCGATCCTCGACGGGGGTTTCCAGGGTCCAGACGACCCGGGTGTCACGCTCGTACAGGAAGTGACCGCTGCTAATGAGTCGGGTGTCGAGGTCGGCGAGATAGCGTTGCTGCTCGAAACGCCCCTCGAGCGCCTCGCTCTGGCTCAAGCGGTCCTGCAGGTCGGCAAGCTCGAAGGCCAGCGCCGGTCCGGGCAGGAGCAGCATGAACCAGATGATCCGACGTAGCCGCGTGATCCTAGTCGCCATGGATTCCCTCCGTCAGCTCGGTCATATGTGCACACAGGTAGCGCAGATCGGCTTCCAGGGCACGGTCCTCCTCGACGAAGGCGATGCATTCACGGCAGCGTTGCTGGAAGGCGGCCAGCACCGGCGGTAGCCGGGTGTCGAGGGCGCGACGCAGATCCACGGCCTGGCAGGCACCGTGCAGCACCCCGGCCACCACCTGTTCGGTCAGGGCGAGCACGCGCAACGCGTCCCGGGCGGCGATGGTGCCCATGCTCACCTTGTCCTGGTTGTGGCACTCCGTGGAGCGCGAGAAGACACTGGCCGGCATGGTCAGCTTGAGGGCCTCGGCGGTCCAGGCCGAGACCCCAATCTGCACGGCCTTGTAGCCATGGTTGAGCGCGGCCCGGCAGGCGCCCGCCCCGCTCAGGTTGGCGGGCAGGCCGTGGTTGTAGCGGGTGTCGACCAGCAGGGCAAGCTGCCGGTCGAGCAGGTCGGCGATGTTCGCCACCAGGGTCTTCAGCGAGTCCATGGCGAAGGCGATGTGGCCGCCGTAGAAATGGCCGCCGTGCATTACCTTGCCGACCACCGGCTCGATCAGCGGGTTGTCGTTGGCGCTGTTGAGCTCGTTTTCGATGAAGCTACGGAGCCAGGGCAGGCTGTCCTCCAGTACGCCGATGACATGAGGGGCACAGCGTGTCGAATAGCGGTCCTGCAGGCGTGAGGAGTTGCGCGGGGTGGCGTCGTCGACATCGGCCTGGCCCAGGTCCCGGCGCAGGCGTGCGGCGACCCGCTGCTGGCCCGGATGCGGCTTGGCGGCGAACAGGTCGGCATCGAAATGGTAAGGATTGCCGTCCAGCGCCCAGGCGTTCATGGCGGTGATCCGTGTGGCCAGCCGTGACAGCCGTTCGGCACGCCCGTAGGCCAGGCAGGCCAGGGCCGTCATCACGGCGGTACCGTTCATCAGCGCCAGGCCCTCCTTGGGGCGCAGCCGATAGGGGGCGAGGTTGCGTTCGGCGAGTGCCTCGGCGGCAGGGCGCCTCTGGCCCCGGTCGAAGACCTCGCGCTCGCCACACAGTACGGCGGCCAGATAGGAAAGCGGCGTCAGATCGCCGCTGGCGCCCACCGAGCCCTCGGCGGGAATGACCGGGATGACGTCTTCCTCGAGCAGCCATACCAGGCGTTCGAGCAGGTCGAGGCTGACCCCGGAGACACCTCGGCACAGCGATACCAGGCGTACCAGTACCACCGCTCGGGCGGATTCGATATCGAGCACCTCGCCAAGCCCGCAACCATGGAAGGTATACAGATGACGTGGCAGTTCGGCGTGCTGGTTCGCGGGCACCGAACGGGTACAGGCATCGCCGTAGCCGGTGGTGACGCCATAGACGACACCCTCTTCCTCGAGCAGTCGCTCCAGGAAGGCGGGGCCGGCGGCGATACGCTCGCGAAACTCGGGCGAGTCGGAAAGCGCGACCCGCAGGCGGCCCTCGGCAACGGCCAGGACGGTCTCGAGCTCGACGGTCTGCCCGTCGAGATGCAGTCGCGTGGAGCTACGGTCAGGAAGCGTATCGGTCATCGGTCTGCCAGAAGGGAAAGAAGTTGAACCACTGCAAGGGGTAGCGGCGGCATTGATCGGTGAGCCAGGCCACGTAGCGCTGCATGGCCGCCTCGCGCCAGGCATCGCGATCGGCGCGGCGCAGTGTGCTGGTGTCGTCGAAGGGTCGAAACTCGACCCGATGCGAGCCGCCTTCGCGCAAGCAGCTCAGGGTATAGATGGGACAGCGCAGCAAGGCCGCCAGCCAGAAGGGGCCCTCGGGGAACAGGGCCGTGGCTCCCAGGAACTCGAGAGGGCGGACGCGGCCCTGCTCGTCGATGGGGATACGGTCGGCAGCGATGACCACGAACCCCCCGGCGTCGATGCGCTCGGCCAGGCCCAGCGCGGTGGCCGGCGTGATTTCGGTGACTTCGACGATCTCGGGGCCGCGACGCCGCGTGGAGCGATCCAGGAGCTGGTTGAACTTGCGCGAGTTGCGGGTGTGCATGAGTTGGGTGACATGGAAGTCGTCCCGCGTGTCGCTCATGGCGCTGCAGATTTCCAGGTTGCCGACGTGTGACACCAGCATCAGCCCCCCGCGACCGCTGCGAATGGCTCGATCCAGGCAGGCACGGTCTTCCGGTGCCAGGCGCACGTCGAGCGGCACACCGCTCCAGGCATCGACCTTGTCCATCAGCGACTGGCCGAAGGCCATGAAGTGCTTGAGGCCGAGCCAGGCACGCCAGCGCGGCAGGTGACCGGCATGCAGCGGCCAGATCCGCTGGAGATATTCACGGGAGGCGCGGCGCGGCAAGGACTGGCAGAGATAGTAGTAGACGATCACCAGACCCAACATCACCCGAAAGGGCAGGCGCCCGAGATGGCGACGAATCCACACCATGATGCGCATGCCGGCCACCGAGCCGGATTCCTGGATGCGGGCCCAATGCCGTGGGATGTCGGTGGATGAACTCATGGTCGGGGGTTCGAGACTCTCGGTCGGTGAAACAGCAGGTACGGCAGGCGACGCAGCATGCCACAGAAGAGCCGTCCATGCATGAGGGCCAGCAGTGCGTTGTCGCCCCACAGATCGAAGTGCGACACGCCATCCATCGGGTAATGGACCCGCACCGGCAGGTTCATCACCGGCAGACCCGCCCACAGCCAGCGCACCGGCAATTCGGTATCGAACTGCATGCGCTCGCCGCATCCATGACGGGCGACCAGGCGATTGACCGCGGCGACCGGGTAGAGCTTGACACCACACATGGTGTCGCGCAGGGCGAAGGAGAGCGTGTTGAGCCATACCAGGGCGTGGGTCGCGTAGCGGGCGTAATAGCGATGCCGGGGCACGCTCTGATCGAACAGCGGATAGGCGATGCGCAACTCTTCCTGCCGGGCGGTCAGTCCGTCCAGGAACGGCGGAAAGTCCTCCGGCTCGTGCTGGCCGTCGGCATCCACCTGCAGGGCATGGGTGAAGCCCTGGCGCTCGGCCTCGAGCAGGCCCGCCTTGACTGCTGCTCCCTTGCCGCTGTTCGCTGCCAGACGCACCAGATGCACGTCGTCCGCCGTGGCCAGTTCATCGAGCACCTGGGCGCACTCGGCATCGCTGCCGTCATCCACGAGCAGCAGGGGCACTCCCAGGCGGCGTGCTCCGGCGCAGGTCGTGGTGATGGCGGTGGCATGATTGTAGACGGGGATCAGCACGCAAGGGCGAGCCGGCTGATCACTCGACATGATTGACCTCCTGCGCGTGGAAGACGACCCTGCCCGTGGCGTGGGTGCCCCGCGGACTCCGTGCGGTGAAGGCGAGCCGGGTATCCCGCGCATCATGGGTCAGGGCCAGGGAGAGCGTCACTCGCTCGCCGGGCACCAGCAGCGTCGGGAACTTCACTCGTTCGAGTCGCTGGAAGACCCCGGAGACGCCCAGATGTTCCCGAGCCAGCTCGACGATCCATTGGACGATGACCACGCCCGGCACCACGGGGTGCCGATCGAAATGGCCTTGCACATACCGCAGGCGCTCGGGGACTTCGAGCGTCATGCGGCAGTGATCGTCATCCTGGCGCTCCACCCCCAGCCAACGCGGCACGCGTCGATCCTCCAGGTCGCGGAACAGCCGTCTCACGACGGTGCCGGAGAGCTTGCCCTGGGTGTCCGTCGGCCAGGCATCGACGAAGCGCCAGTAGCGAGGCACCACCGTCGACTCGAAGGCAGCGAGCAGATGCCGGCGCAAGGTCTCGATCAGGTCGCGACGCGCGGCGTGGTCATGAGGAAGCCGCTCCGGGGCAAGCTGGACGATGGCCCCCAGTCGGGTGTCCCGCTCCGGCAACCACACGGTGCGGGCCTGGACCACCCCGGGATGACCGCCCAGGGCGCGATCCATGGCGGTGAGGGAGAGGCGCTTGCCGCCCACCTTGAGGATACGATCGGAGCGCCCCAGCAGGCGAAAGCCGTCGCCCTCGAGACTGATGCGATCGGCCTGGCGCTGCCAATCGCCGCTCGAAAGAAACGGCGAGCGCAGCCACAGGGCACCATGGCAGTCGTCACGCACCTCGACGCCGGCAAGTGGCATCCAGCGCTCGCCCTGCTGCTGGATGCGCCAGGCGATGCCGCCGGTCTCGGAACTGCCGTAGATCTCGCTGACCGCGACGCCGAGCAGCTCGCAGGCATGTTCGCTGGCCGCCCAGGACAATGCCGCCCCCGAGGAATGAACGCGTTTTAGTACCCGGGGCGCGGCTTCCCAGTCTATCTCCCTGGGCAGGCGCTCCAGGGGAGGGGGAGCGCTGATCAGTACCGCCCCCGGCGGGGCGTCCTGGCTGTGGCGCCTGGTCCGGTCCAGGCGCCACAGCCAGTCGCTCAGGGTTTCCGGGTAGCGGCACAGGCTCATGGCCATGGGGGCGCCTTCACAAAGCGGGCGCAGTATGGCAAAGAGCAGGCCATAGATATGCTGATGGCTCACCTGGCTGATCACCAGTCGCCCCTCGAGGGGCCACAACCGGGCATGGGTGGCAAGCTCGGCATCGAGCTGGGCGAAGCTCTTGTTCAGGCGTTGCGGGTCGCCGGTCGAGCCCGAGGTGTAGAGCGAGACGGCCAGACGTTCGGCATTCAGCTTGCCCCAGCGCGGTGAGGCGCCCCGAGGCGTGGCAAGGTGGGCCTTGGCCACGTCGCCGAGTCGGGCGTGCGTTATACGATCCACGCCGGCCAGGGTGTCGGGACGATCGTCGGCGGGCAGCACGACGCTGTCGCCTCGCTCCCAGCAGGCGATGAGCGCAGCGGCGAATTCGAGAGGATCTTTGAGGTGCAACAGCCAGCGCCGGCCGGGGGTGGCCAGGGTGTCCAGCAGGACTTGCCAGGCACCGATGCGCTCATGGAAAGCCCGCCAGGTAACGGCCTCGGATGCAGCGGGGGCATCGCACCGCCAGCCTGCCGGCTGGTCGAGCGAGGCGGTTCGCCAGGGGGCGCCAAGCAGCGAGGCTTCAGTCATGAGCTTCCTTGCCTCTTGCACGCTGGCGCACGCACCATTCGCCGATGAACAGGGCGCCACTCAACCCGTAGGCGATGCCGCCATTGTAGAGGGTCCAGGTGGCCAGGTCGGCGTAGAGGGCGGTCCACAGGGCGATCGCCCCATTGACGAAAAAGAAGCCACACCAGAGTTGGGTGACCCGTCGGGTATAGCGAACCCCGCTGGGCGGCAGGTCGGGCTCCCAGCGACGTGCCAGGCGCTCGATCAGGGTGGGCGGGTGGCGCAGGCTCCAGGCGAACAGGCCCAGCAGGGCGGCATTGATCAGCACAGGCCAGGCGCGTACCCCGAGGTTCGCATCACCGAGGAGAGCCAGCATCGCCACGACCGCCCCCAGCAGCAACCCCCACCGCCTGTATCCGACAGGCAGCCGCCAGCAGATCAGTGCCACGCCCAGTGCCAGCAACGGCAGAGCGCCGTCGCGGGGCAGCAGGAGGAACACCAGCAGCGGCCAGGCCAGCATCAACAGGCCGCAGAGCAGCGTGACGAGGGTCGGGCGCGGTGTCGGGCGTGCAAGGCTCGGCGCGGTCATCTCCTGGCCTCTCCCTGGCTATTTGACGCGACGTGCTTCCACCAGGGCGGCCAGGCTCTTCAGATCGGCGAAATGGTGGCGAGACTCCTCGCTGTCGGCGTCGAGCTTGATGCCGTAGGTCTTCTGCAGGGCCAGCCCCAGTTCCAGGGCATCGATGGAATCCAGACCCAGGCCCTCGACGAAAAGAGGCTCGTCCCGGTCGATGTCGTCGGGAGTGACATCCTCGAGTTCCAGGGTGTCGATGATCAAGTGTTTGAGTTCAAGTTCCAGGTCGTTCGACACGGGTGACATCCTCGTCCATCAGGAAAGTATTGAAATAGGCCTCCAGCCGGCGGTTCAGGTCGCGCGTGGCCTGCAATGTCGTCTCCGCCTCGGCAGGTATCATGGCTTCACCGATCTCGAGGCGGAAGCAGGGCTTGCGGGGGGCCACCCGATACCAGGGGATGCCCTTGACCAGGGTGCTGGGCTCGCAGCGAATCCTCACCGGCGTGATCGCGGCGCCGCTCGAGAACGCGATGATGGCGCCGCCCCGGCGCAGACGAATCGGCTTGCCGGGCGTCGATCGCGTTCCCTCGGGAAAGACGATCAACGACTGCCCATTTTCCAAGGCCCGACAGGCTTCTGCAATCACCCTGCGGGGATTGCGGTTGGCGATGAAGCCGGCGGACTGGATCACGTGCCGGGTGACAGGATGCCTGGCCAGGCGCCCCTTGACGATACAGCCGGCATTCGGCGTATAGGCGAGCAAGAACAGGGCATCGATCAAGGAGGGATGATTGGCCAGCACGAGTCGCCCGGGATGCCTCAGACGCTCACCGTCGACGAGCCGGTAATCGATCAGCCCCAGGCCGCGAAGCACGGTCACGAACCCTCGGCAGGCCAACCCCACGACACGCCGTACACGGCGCTGGGAGACGGCTCGATCGGGGCTGGCAAGCTTGAGCAGGGGAGCGATGCCCAGTCCCACCGTCAGGGCGCAGAACGCGAAGAGCAGGAAGCAGCCGCCCGTGGCGATCCGGCGCCAGCTTCGATCGAGACCGCTGCCGGCCAGGCGTGGCATGACAAGGACACTGGGCATCAGGAGTCCAGGATCCACATGAGTCGGCGGGTCGGGCAGATCAGTGGCGCCTCGCCGAGCAGCCAGGCAATCACGTCGCTGGGATGGGGCGGGCGAGCATCCCGGAGCATTGCCTCGTCGGCATCATGCGAGGTCAAGGGCCGTCCAGCAGAAGGTGTCGTGGCCAACCCCAGGCGTAGCGCCACGGCCGAGGCAGGCTCGGAGTGCGTTTCGTGATAAGCAAAACGCGCGGGAACGGGGGCATCACTAAAGACGGCGATCAGTTGCGGTTCGCCTTCGGCAAGGTAGCCGCGCGCTTCGCTGAAAAGGGCCGACACCTCGGCCCCGGAAGCAGCGATGGCCTGGAGCGAGCGGCGGTTGCCGCTAGCGATGGAGTGCACGCCGACGATGGCGTTATGTACCGACATGCCGAAGCGGGCCGGCGACAGGGGCTCACCCTCGGTCAGGGCATAGAGCATTTCCAGGGTGCGTGCCGCATCGCCGTGCCGCGAGGCATGCAGCAGCACGCAGTCGGCCCCTGGATCGAGGGCGGCAAGCATATCGCAGACCGCCCGCCCCGGCCCGTTGAGACGGCGGCGCAACATGGCCGGCAGGGAGGTCGCGCCGGGGCGCTCCTCGACCGAGAGGCGCCGGTCGTCCAGGGGTGTGCGCCCGGGCTGCCAGGCACGCCAATCCTCGAGGGTAAGGGTGGCCGTTGTCATCAAGGGGTTCGTTCCAGAGCGCGATCAGCATAGTGTGCCATGGGTGGCTGGCCTGGCAACGAAACGGCAGGTCAGCACAACGGGCATACCCTACGCGAGTCCTGCTGGATAGACCACTTCGGCGAGCGGCTCTCCTTGAAAAATGCATGAAGTGGAAGGGGCCGACGAGCCCTGTCAGGCATCGCCGAGAGGAAAGCGCGTGGCCTGCAAGCTGTCCTTGATCTTCTTGAGATGTGGCAGGAAGTCCTCGCCACGCCTGAGGGTCACGCCGGTCGCCAGCACATCGATCAACGCCAGATGGATCATCCGCGAGGTCATCGGCATGTAGATGTCGGTATCTTCCGGGGTGACGACTTCCAGGGTTTCGGTGCACTGGGCGGCCAGCGGCGAATCCGGGGCGGTGATGCCGAGCACCACGGCGCCATTGTCGCGACCCACCTTGGCGATTTCCACCAGCTCGCGGGTGCGCCCGGTATAGGAGATGATCACGATGACGTCACCGGTGTGGCTGGCCGCCGCCACCATGCGCTGCATCAGCACATCCTCGTAGGCCGTCACCGGCAGGTTGAAGCGGAAGAACTTGTGCTGGGCATCCTGGGCCACCGGCCCCGAGGCACCGAGTCCAAAGAAACTGATCTGCTTGGCCTGGATGAGGTAGTCCACGGCGCGTTCGATGCGCCGGGCGTCCAGGGCGCGGCGCGCGTCGTCCAGGGCCACGATGCTTGCGCCAAAGATCTTGTCGGCGTAGCTGGCCGCATCGTCCTCCCGCTCCACGTTGCGACTGATATAGGGGGTGCCTCCTGCCAGACTCTGGGCTAACTTGATCTTGAAGTCGGGGTAGCCCTTGGTGTCGAAGTTGCGGCAGAAACGGTTGACGGTAGGTTCGCTGACCGAGGCCCGCTGGGCCAGCGTGGCGATGCTCAAGCCGGTGGCGGTCAGCGGGTCGCGAAGAATGACTTCCGCCACCTTGCGCTCCGAGCGGTTGAGTTCCTCCAGCCGGTCGCGGATACGCTCCAGAAGATCGTGGCTGGCCATCGGGGGGATCTCCCTACCATACTGAGGTGGTGATTTAACTACATGGGTGTTCGTATCCTACCGTGCCTCGGGCGTGACACAAAGACGAAACGATTTGATTCGCGAATTTTGTTAAACTTACTACCGTATTTGCGAAGCCGGGTAGTCCTGACGTATTTTGTCGGTAAGTTAACCAGATTTGGAGAGCCGTTCCATGGTCCAAGGCACCACACCCGACGTCGACCTGGCTATCTTCGGTGGACTGGGCGATCTGGCGTTACGCAAGCTTTACCCTGCGCTCTACCATCTGGATCGGGACGGTCTGCTGGCAGCGGACACGCGGGTTCTGGGGCTGGCGCGCCAGGAAATGGACATCGTCGCGTTCCGCGAGCGCGTGCACAAGACACTGAAGACCTACGTCAAGCCGGCGTCCCTGGACAAGGCCTGCTTGAGCCGCTTTCTCGAACGCCTCGATTATCTGCAGCTCGATTTCAGTCATCCGGAAGGCTTCCATGCCATCCGTCAGTGGCGAACGAGCGCCCCGCATGGAAATGCCGGACGGCCGATGACGGTCTACCTGGCGGTTCCCGCCAGCATCTTCGGGGACATCTGCCACAATCTGCATGCCAGCGGCAGCCTCGACGACGAGACCCGCGTGGTGGTAGAGAAGCCCATCGGCTACGATCTCGAATCGTCCCGGGAGATCAACGATGCCATCGGTGCGGTGTTTCCTGAGTCGCGCATCTACCGCATCGATCATTACCTGGGCAAGGAGACGGTCCAGAACCTGATCGCGCTGCGTTTCGCCAATCCGTTGTTCGGCACCCAATGGAACCAGAATCACATCTCCCACGTCGAGATCACCGTTGCCGAGCAAGTGGGAATCGAAGGGCGCTGGGGCTATTTCGACAAGGCCGGGCAACTGCGCGACATGGTCCAGAACCACCTGTTGCAGCTGCTGTGCCTGATCGCCATGGACCCGCCCTCCAATCTCGACGCCGACGCCATCCGCGACGAAAAGGTCAAGGTGCTCAAAGCGCTCACGCCTTTCAACCGCGAGTCGATCACCCGGGACGTGGTGCGCGGCCAGTACATCGCCGGCTCGATCGACGGCAGCAGCGTGCCGGGTTACCTGGACGAAGAGGGCGCCAACACCGACAGTCGGACCGAAACCTTCGTCGCCATGCGCACCGAGGTCGCCAACTGGCGCTGGGCGGGCGTGCCGTTCTATCTGCGCACCGGCAAGCGCATGCCGGAAAAGCTGTCGCAGATCGTCATCCATTTCCGCCAGCAGGCGCACTACATCTTCGATCCGGATCAGCGCAACCTCGCGGCGAACAAGCTGATCATCCGCCTGCAGCCCGAGGAGGGAATCGCGCTGCAGGTGCTGACCAAGGATGGCGGGCTCGACAAGGGGATGCGCCTGCGCCCCGGGCCACTGCACCTGGATTTCAACAGCGCCTTTCCCAAGTCGCGCATTCCCGATGCCTACGAGCGCCTGTTGCTGGAGGTCATGAAGGGTCAGCAGTATCTGTTCGTGCGCCGTGACGAGGTCGAGCACGCCTGGCGCTGGGCCGATCGTCTGGTGGCGGCCTGGGACGAGCTCGACGTGCCGCCACGGCGCTACCCGGCCGGTTCCTGGGGGCCGGTGGCGTCGATCGCCATGATCACCCAGGACGGTCGCTCCTGGTACGAGGATTACTGATGAGTTCATCCCGGTCTTCACATGCTCCCCAGCCTCGCGAGCAGCTGGCTGCCCAGCTGGCGGAGTCCGTCGCCAGCGCCCTGGCAGTGGATCTGACCAACCAGGAGCGCGCCCTGCTGGTGGTGTCCGGCGGCTCGACGCCGGTGCCGTTCTTCACGCGACTCGCCGCCGTGGATCTGCCCTGGGAGCGTGTCGACGTAACCCTGGCCGATGAGCGTTGGGTGAATGGCGAGCACCCGGACAGCAATGCTCGGCTGGTGCGCCAGCACCTGCTGCAAGGCTTGGCGGCGGCCGCACGCTTTCATCCGCTGACCACCGCTCATGGAACGCCCGAGGAGGGTGCCGCCGAGGTAGCCGAGCGCCTGGCCGGGTTATCCTGGCCTGCCAGCGCGGTCATCCTGGGCATGGGTGGAGACGGCCATACCGCCTCGCTGTTTCCCGACAGCGGTGAGCTGGGGCTGGCGCTGAGCACCGACGAGGCCACGGTGGCCGTGCGTGCGTCCAGCGTGCCCCAACCGCGTATCACGCTGAGCGCGGGCTGGCTGCACAAGGCGCGCCGTCACATGCTGCACATCGTCGGAGACGACAAGCGTGCCGTGCTGGCCCGTGCCATGGGCGGTGATGACGTGAGGGAATTGCCCATCCGCGCCTTCCTGAGTTGCCCGCTTGCTGTTTATTGGGCGCCCTGAGTTCCTGTGGCGCCCTGTGTTTCCTTTGGAGTAGTGCCATGACCATCGAAAAGCAATTGCCCTCGACGCGTACCACCGAGCTCGACAGCATCTGCCTCAAGGCCGAAGTCATTCCCGTGCTCACCATCGAGCGCATAGAGGATGCCATCCCCCTGGGGCGAGCCCTGGTGGAAGGCGGCCTGCCGGTATTGGAGATCACCCTGCGTACCGACTGTGCGCTGGAGGCGATTCGCCGCATGAACGAGGCGCTGCCTGGCGCCAGTGTCGGTGCCGGCACCGTGCTGACTCCCGCCCAGTATCGTCAGGCGGAACAGGTCGGCGCCGACTTCGTGGTCACTCCCGGGGCGACCGATGCCCTGTATCGCTACGGGGTGAGCAGCCCGGTGCCGATGCTGCCCGGGGTGGCGACCATCTCCGAGCTGATGAACGGCTGGCAGTATGGCTACCGTCGCTTCAAGTTCTTCCCCGCCGAGGCCAGTGGCGGCGTCGCGGCGATCAAGGCCTTCGGTGGCCCGATCCCCGAGGCGCGTTTCTGTCCCACCGGGGGCATCACCCTCGAGAATGCCGAGAGCTATCTAAAGCAGCCCAACGTCATGTGTGTCGGCGGTTCCTGGCTCACGCCCAAGAAGCTGATCGATGATGAAGACTGGGAAGGCATCAAGGCGCTGGCGCAGCAGGCCGCGGATCGCTTTCATCATTGAGCACCCCTCGCCAGGAGCGTGAACGGTTTCGACAAGGCAATGAATCGATGATGGAAAACTCGAGTGATCATCGTCTTTCCAGCCCCGCCGCGGCCCGCAACCGCGATCCCATACTCGCGGTGTTGCGCGAGGTGCTGCCGAGCCGGGGCAAGGTACTGGAGATCGCCAGTGGCAGTGGCGAGCACGCGCTGCATTTCGCCCGGCACCTGCCGGATCTGCTCTGGCAGCCCAGCGATCCCGATCCCGCGGCGCTGGCGTCCATCGCCGCCTGGCGTGACAGCGAGTCGCTCGACAACCTGCTCGAGCCGGTGCGACTGAACGTTGTCGAGACACCCTGGCCAGAGCAGGAGTGCGACGCCCTGATATGCATCAACATGATCCATATCGCGCCCTGGGAGGCGACCGAGGCGCTGTTCGCCGGCGCCGGCGATATGCTGGACAGGGGGGGAGTGCTCTACCTGTACGGCCCGTTCAAGCGCGCGGGCCGGCATACTGCGGCAAGCAATGCCGCCTTCGACGACACCCTGCGCCGGCGCGATCCGCGCTGGGGCATTCGTGACCTGAACGATGTAGAGGCGCTGGCCCATGAGCATGGCCTGGGTATCGAGCGCATCGTCGAGATGCCGGCCAACAACCTCAGCGTGGTACTGCGTCGGCGGGAGGGGGCCGCGTGACTTGATTAATCGGGCGTTGGCCCAAACACTGTAATCGATACCGATCCCAGGATTGGTGACGACAGGTCAAGAAAGGAGGCTATCCATGTCCGTGTCCGATTTCGCCGAAGAATTTCGTCTCGACAAGCCCTGTCCCAGTTGCGGCAGCCATCTCATGCGTGTGTCCCAGGAAAAGAATCCGGACGACAAGGTATTCTGCGCCTCCTGCAACACCTATGTATGCCTCTACCGAGAAGCCGAAGAGCGCCTCGACAACGACCCCAAGAGTGAAAAAGAGGAACTCATCGAAAGTGTGACCAACAAGCACTTCGACAAGAGTTCGGACGAAAATCCGGACCGCTGATAGCTGATAGCATCACGAACCTCGACGACGACGGCCCGCCTGAGCGGGCCGTCGATCATCGGGCCAAGGGAGGCGCTAGATCAGCTCTTCCGCCGCCAGCGCCAGGCGCGAGCGTTCGACGCTCTTCAGTGTGACATGGCCGGCATGGGGCCAGTCGCGAAAGCGCTCGACGACCGCAGCCATGCCGCAGGTATTGGCGCTGAGGTAGGGGGTGTCGATCTGACCGACGTTGCCGAGGCAGACGATCTTGGTGTTGCGCCCGGCTCGGGTGATCAGCGATTTCAACTGCTTGGGCGTGAAGTTCTGTGCCTCGTCGATGATCAGGAAGGTGTCGTTCAGGGTGCGTCCGCGCATGAAGGTCGGCGAGCGAATCTGCACCCGTGAACCGATCAGCTGGCGTGTGGCACCCTCGTTCCAGCTCGAGGTACCCTCCTTCTCGTCGCGCAGCAGGTTGTCCATGTTGTCGTGGAAGGCACCCATCCACGGCGACATCTTCTCCTCCTCGGTGCCGGGCAAGAAGCCGATGTCCTCGCCCATGGGAATCGGTGCCCGGGTGAAGACGATGCGCTCGAACAGCTTGGTGTCCAGGGTCTGCTGGAAGGCCGCAGCCAGGGTCATGAAGGTCTTGCCGGTCCCGGCGCTGCCGGCGATGGTGACCAGGTCGATCTCGGGGTCCATCAGCAGGTTGAGGGTGAAGTTCTGACGGCTATCGTGGGCATGCACGCCCCACACGCCGGCGTGGTGGCGATAGTTGGTCAGCAGTTGCAGTCGTGCACTGCTCGGGGTGAGGTGGCGCACGATGGCCTCGAAGTCGGCCCCGTTGTCACTGTCTGAGACCAGCATGCCGACGTGCCAGTCGGCGGGCATCTCGCCACTGAGCTGATAGAAGGTGTGATGATCGACTCGCTCGACCTGGACCTCGACGTTGAGCGACTCCCACAGGCTCGTGCCGTCCTTGCCGGCGGCGGTATAGACCTTGGTCCCCTCGATCATCGCATCGCTGTCGCTGAAGACGCGATCGTTGCGGTAGTCCTCCACCGGCACGTTCAGCGCCGACGCCTTGACCCGCAGATTGATGTCCTTGGTGACCAGGATCACCGAGGCGTCGGGGCGTTCATCCCGCAGGCGGCAGGTCTCGGCGAGGATGCGGTTGTCGGGGCTGTCCTCCAGGTGGTCGAGGGGCTGCAGGTCGCTGTAGCAGAGAAAGCGCAGGCGTCCGGTCTGGCCGGCAGCGACGGTGAGAGGAATGCCGTGCCGTATTTCGTCGAAGGAGACCTCGGCGGTGAGTTCGGAGAGGGTGCGGCTGACCTGGCGGGCGGTGCGAGCGATTTCGCGTATGCCGTTCTTGTGCTTGTCGAGTTCCTCGAGCACGGTCATGGGGATGACCACGTCGTGTTCCTCGAAGTGGTAGAGGGCAGAGGGGTCGTGAATCAGGACATTGGTATCGAGTACGTAAAGGCGGGTGGCTTTCTTGTCGATTCGTACCATCGGCGTAGGCACTCCTGGAAGTGACGGCGATAACGACGCTGGCAGCGATGGGTGTCATTCGGATGACATGGCCTCCTGGCGTCGCCTTCCTGAACTCCGATCGTGGGGCTCCTCTTCAGGTGGGTTGTCTTGTCAAGATGAACCGTATGTACGAAAGACGTCAATGCCGACATTCCACGCTCATGGCGACGCTTACATGTAGACCGTATCGATATCCAGGGTCGAGCGCTCGCCAAGGGCATCGAAATGCTCGTCGAGCCAGCGCTCGGCGGTACGCCGGCCTTGCTGCTTCAGGTGCTTCAGGAAGAGCCATTCGGCATTGAGCTTGCTCGACACGGAAAGCGAATGCAGGGTGTCTTCGGCATCGATGCGGTGGAAGTGCGTGTCGCGATAGCATTCGAGATCGCTGTCGCTGACCTCGATGAGTCGCTTGAGCATGGCGATGGTGCGCACCTCCTTGATCAGCGAGGCGTTGAAGGTGATCTCGTTCATGCGATTGAGAATCTCGGCGGCGCTGCGCGGCACCTTGTCGCGATAGATGGGGTTGATCTGCACGATGGCGATGTCGCGTGAATCGCACTCCTCCATCAGTGGAAACAGCGCCGGATTACCGACATAGCCCCCGTCCCAGTAGGCCTCGCCATCGATCTCAACAGCCTTGTAGAGAAATGGCAGGCAGGCGGATGCCATGACCGCATCCAGGTCCATCTCCTCGCGACGAAAGACCCGCTGCTTGCCCGACCGCACGTTGGTTGCCGAGACGAAGAGCTTCAGGTAGCGGCAGGCCCGCACCCGCTCGAAATCGACATGGGAATCGATGATGTCACGCAGGGGATCGATGCCCAGCGGATTGAATTGATAGGGCGACACGACACGGCTGAAGATATCGAACGTCAGGTAGCCCGGGGAGTAGTCGAGGCTCCAGTTGCCCATCCACATGTCGAGAGGGGTGCGCTTGATGGGGCTGAGCAGTGCCGCCTTGCTCACCGCGGACCAGAAGCTCTCGAGCTTTTCCCGGGCAATCTCCTCGCTGCCTTCCAGCAGCCCATCGGCGGTGACAACGCCATTCATGGCCCCGGCACTGGTGCCGCTGATGCCCTCGATGCGCACGCGAGGGCTTTCAAGCAGATGATCGATCACGCCCCAAGTGAAGGCACCGTGGGCGCCGCCGCCTTGCAGGGCCAGATTGATCGCCTTGACCTCGCTCATGGATCTCCCGTGGGCAGCGTGATGCCGTGTCGTTGTGCATTGCAATATCCACCAGCATAGCCGTGACTGGCGCTGGCGACAAACACAATGACCGAACACATGCTGCAAGCCAACATCCGGCGCGGTGCTGCCACTGTGAACGCACGGCACCGGCCTAGAAAGTAACGCAGCGCTCGTTGTTGCCCTCTTCGCTCTCGTCGACCTCGTTGGCCGGGGCATCGGCGGTGAGGCAGATTTCGCGCTCGGCAGACGGTTCGAAGGGATAGCCCACGGTGAGCGTCTCGGTGGTCGCCGCTGAGGGGGCGAGGCCGCCGGGCACCGGCACGCTGTCCAGGGAGTCGCCGCTGTCGCTTCGTGAAATGTCGACGCTGAATGCATTCGCCGCGGCGGCACCGATGTTGCGCACCGTGAAGCGCAGGCTGACACGACAGCGCCGTGGCCCGCAGATGGCGTCGATCGAGAGAGTCTCGTCGATCACCAGATCGGCCAGCGGCTTATCGCCATTTCGCGTCTCGAGACGTCGTTCGATGGCGCGCTCGACATGGATGGCACTGTGGTCCTCCGCGGTGCCCTCGGCATTGAGCGTCGCGGTGCTGTAGACGCCGGTCACCTCGAGCGGCTGGTCGCTGATGATCGTCACATAGCCATCGATCACCGACGCAGGCAGGTTGCCGTCGAAGATGCGCTCGCGGATATCGTTGCACTCGGTGGCCAGCGCCAGGCCTGGGGGCAGGCTGTCACGGCCCAACGGCCAGGTCTTGCCGGGGTGCTGGCGCCCCGGCGGAATGGCCAGCGCCAGCGTCTTCTCGAGCCGTGCCGGGCGATCGCCGAGGTTGAAGGCATTGATGGTGGTAGCGTAATGGCCCCGGGCAAGCCGCAGATCGGTGGTGCTGGATTGTGTGCCGCAAACCAGCTTGGCCAGGTAGTGGAACGGTTCTCGGGGCGTGCCTTCGACCTCCCGGGCGTCCTTGGCGATTTTCTGGGCAAACAGTTCGCTGCGACCGCGTCCGTTGCTGCCGACGAAAGAGAGTGTCGTAGTCAGCACCACCGCCTCGTATTGGGCGACCGCCTCGGGGATCTCGCGGCTGTAGCAGTTGCCCGTGGTGATCGGCCCGACGGCGGCCGGCAGGTCGGAGAGGGCCTCGCCCTGGGCGGCCAGTTCTCCGGGCAGGTCGTCACCATTCAACGCTTCCAGTTCCACCGGCAATTCCAGCGTCGCGTAGGCAGGCTGGCCGATGGCGATTGCCTGACCATCCAAGCGGTCGTTGCACAAGAAGGCCGTGACGACACGCCCAACGGGATCGTAGGTGAAATCCACCGTTGTCATGGGGATGTCGCCGATGTTGCCCGAACCGGTCCAGAAGGTGTCGATGGTGGGCACGTCCGCTTCCAGCACGAAGCCCACGTGGGCCAGATCGCCGGGCTGAAGGGGCCCGGGCTGGGGATCGACAAAGGCCAGGGTCGTCTGATCGGTCCCGGCGTCGTGGCTGATCTCATGATCCTGGAAGGGATTGGCGTCGCCGTGATAGATACCGCCGAAAGCGTCGCTGACGTCGCCGGGAAAGATGAAGTCCAGGTCCGTGGCCGGCTGGTCGGCCACCAGGTCGACATCGACGTTGATCCAGGTCCCGTTGCCGGTCTGCAACAGTGTCGCCGCATACACTTCCTGGCCACCTTCACGAGTGTCCATCCAGAGTGTCGCCGCCCGGTCGACCTGATGGTGGAAGGTGGCATTCTCGGCGACGGTGGCGGCGACCTGCAGGTAGTCACCGATGAAACCGCCGAGGAACTGGGCATTGGTGGAGGGCGCCGTGGTCATCCGCGCATTGGGCGAGAAGCTGGCGCCGCTGTCGGTGGAGTGGCTGAAGTAGAGGTGGAAACGCAGGTTGTCCGGATCGTCGCGGCGGTCGTAGAAGGAGACGTTGATCTTGCAATTCTCGTCGACGTCTATCCAGGGGGAGAACTGGTCGTGGCCGCTGTCGTCGTCGTTGACGCGCCGGGTGAAGGCGCCGGGCCAGGTCTCGCCGCCATCCTCGGAGCGCTTGAAGAAGATGTCGCCGTTGCCGAAGCGGTAGTCGGCGAAGACGATGTAGAGATGCCCGTAGTAGGGGCTCATGGGATTGCGGCACACGTCGAGGCTGGGGAAGCTGTTGACCCGGAAGGCGTTGTCCGGATTGAACTCGGGGTCGCCGTGCTCGCCGATCAGCGAGGGAAAGTCATTGCTGGTGCCGCCGGTGCTGATGGTGCGGATCGGGAAGCGTACCAGATTGCCCTCCACCACCACGTCATCACCGAAGCTCTGCCCGCCGTCGGTGGAGCGATCGAACAGGATGCGTCCGCCGCTATCGCCCACCGCCCGTCGCCAGGCGGCGTAGAGGGTCTCGCTGCTGCCGTCCGGGTCGGAGAAGGTCCAGGTCGCCAGCACCACTCCCTGGTTGCGGCTGGTATCGGGGTCGCTGATCTCGACGTTGTCGGCGGGTGCGGGGGCGGAGAAGCTCGCGCCACCGTCGTCGGAGCCGGCGAGGCGGATATCGCCCTGGTGCATCCAGGCCAGGTAGACCTTGTCGGTGAGATCGCCGGTGGTGAGGAACTCCTTGTCGTGGAAGTCGAAGCTGCCGTTGCCGGTGATCACCTCGGTGGGGGCACCGAAGCTCGCCCCGCCGTCGGTGGACTTGAATACGTAGAGCGCCGAATCGCTGGTTTCCAGGTCGACATTCAAGCAGGCGTAGTAGAGATCGCCGTTGGCGTCGAAGGCCAGCGAGGGATCGCCGCCGAGCACGTAACCCGGCTGGGTCGGCAACAGGCCGCCGCTCCAGGTCTGGCCGGCATCGTTGGAGGCATAGAAGCCGCAACTGCTCTGCCGTCGTCCGTTGACGACGATGGGGCCGCTGTAGTCGTTGGCCCCGCCGACCCAGTTGTCGTGGTCGGTGGGATTGACGTCCAGGGTGGTCTCGTTCTGGGCGCAGGCGGTCGGCGAATCCTCGGCGCAGGCGCCGGGGCTCTCGTTGGCGCGCACGTTGGGCAGCACCAGGACGCCGCCGGGGTCGCGCTCGAGTTCGTCCTCGGGGGCGATCGGCGGCACCAGTGGCTCGACGACCAGCGGGGGCGGGAAGTAAAGCGGCTCGTTCGCCGCGGCCACCGACATGCCTGCCATGCCCCAAAGCAGGGCAGCGGCCAGAAGCACGGGGCCAAGCCCACCGCAAGGATGGCCTGCCACATCGATAGGTAGGGTGCCCGCAGGCAGGAGGGCCTTCGCTCTCGTCCGTGAATTCGCTTGCACACGAGGGCTCTTCGCCGGGGGCGTGTCGTTGAACATCGCCAACCCCCGAAGAACGTCTTCTTTCTTCAGCCAATAGAGAAAGATTAGTACGGAAAGCGGCACTCCGGAGGCTAAACAAGCAATAAAATTTCACGCATCAACCTTGCAGGGCGTGCTGCCTTGCCGATGCATTGACTCGTGTGTTGTTCGAGAAGCCGACACGGTCCATGTCGCATTGCATCGAGTCCCGTCCGAAAGCGGATCACAAGTATCCCAGCACCAGATATCCCGCAGCAGCGATACAGCCTGCCAGGGCGGCGTAGGGCAACTGGGTGAAGGCGTGCTGGAAGGGTGTGCAGCCGCTGGCCTGGGCAGTCAGTACCGTGGCATCCGAGTAGAAGCAGGCGTGGCTGCCGAAGGTGCTGGCCGAGAGCGTGGCGCCGATCACCAGGGTCATGTCGGCCCCCAGGTTGCGCCCGAGCACGGTGACGATCGGTAGGATGATCACGAACACGCCCCAGTTGGAACCGGTGGCAAAGGAGACGAAGCCCATGATGGTGAAGATGATGAAGGGCAGCATCTCGGCATTGATCAGCGGTTGCACGGTGGTGATCACGTAATCGGCAAGTCCCAGCGAGGTATTGACCTCGTTGAAGAGGAAGGCCGCCACCAGTACCGCCAGCGCATCGAGCATCGACTTGAAGCCCTCCAGGATGTTGTCGAAGGTCTGGGTAGGCGAGAGCTTCCTGAGGCCGATGAAGGCCACGATCATGCCCGCCAGGGTGACGAAGATGCCCATCAGGAAGTCGAGATCGAACCACCAGGTGAAGAAGGCCAGCGAGGCCATGGGCAGCAGGAACATCCAGATACTGCCCTTGGTATCGTCCTGGGCCTCGAGGTGGGCGATCTCGTCGTCGATATGCTCCGCTCCCGGGGGGACGCACTGGCCAGTATCTTCTGCGCGCTGCTCGGCCTTCTTCATGGGGCCGAAAGCAGGAATCCAGCGGAAGATGACCAGCGGCACGAGGATGACGGCGATCCACGGGTAGAACATGTAGGGGATGGCCTGGATATAGGTCCATACGCCCTGGCCATCCTCGGCGATGCCGTTCTTCTCGATCAGCGCGCCAAAGAATACTGCCCAGGTCGAGATCGGAATCAGTACGCTGATCGGCGCTGCCGTGGAGTCGATCACGTAGGCCAGCATCTCGCGGGAGGTCTTGAAGCGATCGGTCACCTTGCGCATCGAGGTGCCGACGGCCAGCGAGTTCAGATAGTCATCCACGAACAGGATGATCCCCATGAACCAGCAGCCCATCAGCGCCCGGGGCTTGTTGACGGTATAGCGCATCAGGCCGTCGGCAAAGGCCTTCGAGGAGCCTGACTTGAGCAGCAGGGCGATGATGCTGCCCATGAGCCCGCAGACCATGATGACCCAGGCGACATCTTCGTCGGTCATCACCGTCAGCAGGTTGTCGGCGAGGCTGCTCAGGGCGTCGCCAGGGGAGAGCATCAGGGTGCCAATGAAGGCACCGGTCACCAGGGGTTCGAGGGCGCGCCTCGTCCATAGCGCGAGCACCAGGACGATCGCGGTAGGCAGCAGCACCAGGGGACCAGTGATTTCCATCGTGTATCACCTCGAGTGTCTTGTTGTCGTGTCTTCGGGTTGGATTCGATCAGCGCTCAGCGCAGTTTTTCGAGCAGCTGGTAGTACCACATGCCGGCCGCCAGCAAGGCATTGCCCAGGCGGTCGTTGAGGGGGATGCGGATGTGCTTCACCTTGGCGAAGGTATCGAACTCCTCGAGGCTGCCGCAGAGGGCATTGGCCATGATCTCGCCGATGATGTGCGAGGTGGCGATGCCGTGGCCGGAGTAGCCCTGGGCGTAGTAGACGTTGCCGGACAGCTTGCCGAGCTGCGGAATGCGGTTGATGACGATGCCGGCCATGCCCTGCCATTGGAAGTCGATGTCGACTCCTGAAAGCTGGGGGAAGGTGTGTTCGAGGCGCGGGCGCAGCTCGCCGGCGATGTCCTCGGAATCTCGACCGGAGTAGTTGGCGCCACCCCCGAACAGCAGACGCTTGTCGGCGGTGAGACGGTAGTAGTCGAGCACGAAGCGGGTGTCGTAGACGGCGAGATCGTCGGGGTTGATTTCGCTGGCGAGTTCGGGCGACAGCGGCGAGGTAGTGACGATGCCCAACGCCGCCGGGAACAGCTTGCCACCCAGGCGCTTGCGCTCGAGCCGATGGTAGGCGTTGCCGGCGAGGATCACGCTGTTCGCCGTCACGCGACCATGCTCGCCGACCACCACCGGGGTATCGCCGTGCTGGATGTCGACCACCGACGAGTGCTCGAAGACCAGTGCGCCGAGGCTCGCCGCGGCACGGGCCTCGCCCAGACACAGGTTGAGCGGGTGCAGGTGCATGTTGTAATCGTTGCGGATGGCACCGTGGTAAAGCGTGGTGCCGACGACCTGCCGCACCGCATCGGCATCCAGCCAATGCACGTATTCGCCGATCGCATGGCGCTGGGACTGCTCGAAATCCTTCTTCAACGCACGGACATGGCTTGGCTTGTAGGCCGCCTGCAGGTGGCCGTGCTTGAGATCGCAGGGGATGGCGTATTTCTCGACGCGCTGCTTGATGATGCGATGGCCCCGCCAGCGCAGGTTCCAGACGAAATCCTGTGCCTGATCGCCGAGCGTATTGCGCATCTGTCTGGCCATGGCGTCCTGGCCGGAGAGGCTGCCGGTGACCTGGCCGCCGTTGCGCCCGCTTGCGCCCCAGCCGATCTTGTGGGCCTCGATGATGGCCACGCGGTAACCGCGCTCAGCGAGTTCGACCGCCGTAGCCACGCCGGTGAAGCCGCCGCCGACAATGGCGACGTCCACGCGATGCTCGCCCTCCAGCTTGGGGTAGGCGGATTCCTCGATGATCGAAGCGGCGTAATAGGACACGCAGCGTGGCTGGGTCATGGTGTCTCCTCGTCCTAGAGGCGTGTCAGGTAGGTCAGGTGATCGATGTCCGTGACGGTTGCCAGCAGGCGTTGGGCCTCGTGGCGTTTCACCTTGGCATAGAGGTCGCGATACGCCGTGCCAAGGATGTCGGCCATGGCGTCGGAGGCGGCAAAGCGCTCGATGGCCAGCAGCCAGTCATGCGTGAGCCGATCCAAGGGCTGCGATGCCTCGTTCTGATCGATCGCCGGTGGCGGCGGGATGCGCTGTTCCAGCCCTTGCAGCATGCCGCCGAGCAGTGCGGCGGTGACCAGGTAAGGGTTGGCATCGGCGCCGGCCACACGATGCTCCAGTCGTGCTGCAGGACCGCGGCATTCGGGAATACGCACCGCCGCGCCGCGATGATCGTAGCCCCAGTTGCATTCGATGGGGGCAAAGCAGTCGGGCTGGAAGCGCCGGTAGGAATTGGCGTGGGGGGCGAAGACCGCCTGGGCCTCGAGCAGACCTTGCATGACGCCACCGACAGCCGCCTCGAGATGGCCGGCACCGTTGTCCCGATCGAGGATGTTGTGACCCGCGTCGTCGATCACGCTGACATGCAGGTGCATGCCCGACCCTGCCTGTTCGGTGTAAGGCTTGGCCATGAAGGTGCTGGCCAGGTCATGACGTCTGGCGGCCTGCGCCACCAGGCGCTTGAAATAGAGGGCGTCGTCGGCAGCGGCCAGGGCATCCTCGCGATGCCACAAGTTGACCTCGAACTGGCCGGGGCCGAATTCGGCGATCAGCGTATCGGCTGGCACCCGCTGGAATACCGCATAGTCGCGGATCGTGTTCAGCACGTCGTCGAGGGCATCCATGGCATCCAGCTCGTAGAGCTGCAACCCCTTGGGCACGCCGCCGGGGCACAAGGCCCGGGGAGGCGAGGGGTGGCCCGTATGCCGCCAATCCGCATCCAGAAGGTAGAACTCCAGCTCGATGGCTACCACCGGCGTCCAGCCATGCCGGTGGAAGCGCTCCACGACATTGGCGAGAATCCCACGGGGGTCCATGAAGCTCGGCGATCCATCCAGCGCATGCAGCGTAGTGAGCACCTGACTGGCCGAGGCCCAGGGCAAGGGCACCAGCGTGCGTTCGTCGGCCCGGCACTCGCCGTCGGGATCGCCGATCGACTGGGACAGGCCGGTCAGCTCGTCGTTGTCGGCTCCCCAGATATCCAGGGACTGGGTGGACAGAGGCAGGCGGACCTTGCCGTTCATCACCTTGTCGAGCTGATCGGCGGGTACCCACTTGCCACGTGGAATGCCGTTCATGTCGACGCAGAGTACTTCGATCCGCTCGTTGTGGGCGCTGGAAGCTTGAAGCTTCGTGTCCGTGGAATCCGTCGCTGTCTGCATGAGTCGATTCACGCTATTGTTGGGATTGTGTGATCACAGGCGTGTGATCACACTAGCAGAGGCTCACGGGGTCAACAAGCGTGGATCACGGTTCGCGGAACACGCTGAGGTATGCTTTCCATCAAGCATGAAATCCAGGTACGAAGAAGACAGAGGCCGAAGACGCCAGCATGACCGAGGAACTGAATGCCAGGCGAGACGTATTCTCGCCCGATACCGCCTCGACGCGCTTGCATCAAGCACTGCGCACGCGCATGTGCGAGGGTGACTTCACGCCAGGTGAAGTGATCTCGATCCGGCGTATCGCCGCCGAATACGGCACCAGCGCCATGCCCGCGCGGGAGGCGCTGCGTTGGCTGGTCACCGAGGGCGCGCTGGTGTTTTCCGACAGCCGCAAGATCATCGTGCCAAAACTGAGTCGCGAACGCTTTCAGGAAGTGCTGTACGCGCGCAAGAACCTGGAAACCGAGGTCTCGCGTCGGGCCTTTGGCCATATCACCGCGCCCGATGTCGATGAACTGGTACGTATCGACGAGCAGATCAACGGCGCCATCGCGCAAGGTGACATCGTTCGCTACATGCGCGGCAACTACCAGTTTCATTTCCTTATCTATCGGCTCAGCCAGTCATGCGTGCTGTTACCGCTGATCGAGATTCTCTGGCTGCAATATGGCCCCAGCATGCGCTATATCTGCACACGCTGGGGCGCCTCGAGCATCGCCGACGATCACCATCGCGACGTGACCGAGGCACTCAGGCAGGGTGACCAGGAAGGCTTCTGTCGAGCGATCGCCGCGGATATCGAACAGGGCATGATGCTGTTGAATTAGCGGGGTTTCAGGCGTTGTGCACGGCGCCGTTGCAGTGCCTTGAAGGCATCCTCCCGCCAGGGGAGGCGTGCGGCCCATTCGATGTCTTCCCGGTTGTGGCCCATGTCGTCGAGGATATGATCGTCGTGATCGAGCAGGGGCAGGAAACGCCGGCGAAAGCGCTGACGACGCACCAGGGCGCGAACCCAGGTCTCCACGGCGTTGATCAAGCCCATGGGTGGCATGGCCGGCATATAGAACTCGCGTATGGGCTGCCTGGGCAGCGGTGGCCGAGCCGGCTGTTTCACTTCGCACTGCAGACGATCAAGCAACTTGAGGTTGGACATGACGACACCTCCTGATAAGCGGCCATGCAAGTGGGTAGCCGCCGGTAGGGTTGTGGAGCAGTGAGGGTCGCGACCTCGAGTAGACAGAATGGTCTGGCCTGATTGTTCAATCAAACGAAAAGAACTACATTTACCTTTAAGAAAAACTGAAAGGTAAGCAGCATGACACTTACCCCTGCGCCAACCCGCAATACCGCCTTGCCGCTGCTGGACACGGAAGTGCTGCGAACCTTCGTGGTCATCGCCGAGAGCGGCAGCTTCACCCGTGCCGCCGAGCAGGTCTTCCGCACGCCTTCCGCCTTGAGCATGCAGATCAAGCGGTTGGAAGAAACTCTCGGACAACGTCTGTTTCTGCGCGAGGCGCGCCGGGTGAAGTTGACTCCGGAAGGGGAGGTGTTGCTGAGCTATGGCCGACGTCTGCTCAAGCTCAACGAAGAGGCGGTGACGCAGTTTCTTGCCCCCTCGCTGGAAGGCACGGTGCGTTTCGGTACCCCCGACGACGTGGGGTCGCGCATCCTGCCGGGGGTACTGGCGAAATTCGCGCGCTCGCACCCGGCGGTACAGGTCGATGTGGTGGTCGGGCGCAGCGTGGACATGCTGGAGCGGTTGGATAGAGGCGAACTCGACCTGGTGCTGGTGACCTCCGGCAATCAAGGTGTGCAATCCGACCGCGGCGAGATCGTGCACACCGAGCCGCTGGTCTGGGCCTGTCTCGATGGGGGGATCGCCGTGCAGCGCACGCCGCTGCCCCTGGCGCTGGCCAACCAGGGTTGTGCCTGGCGCAGCATGGCGCTTTCCGCGCTGGACCGCAGCGGCCTGGCTTATCGCATCGCCTACACCAGCGAAAACTGCGCCGGGCAGGAAGCGGCACTGCTGGCCGACCTGGCGGTGGCACCGCTGCCACTGAGCATGGTGCGCGCACCGCTGCGCGAAATGAACAACGAGGCCGGCCTGCCGCCCCTCGGCGAGTATCAGGTATTGATGATACATGGCACCGCTGCGGGTTCGGCAAGCGAGGTGCTGGCCGGCCATGTGGTGGACGCATTCCGCGGCCTGCGCTGAAACCGCTGATAGAACTCGTGTGACAAGCGCGTTGCCCGCTCGAACCGGATACGCGACATTCTGCCCCGGCTACATCACGCCACCATAGATAATAAGCTCGTTCAGCGAGATTCGAAGATTGCCTTCGAGTTCACCGATTGTTGTCTCGATGCTGCGCAGCTGGTGCGCTGAGGCCTGTCGAGCCAGTGCCCGGCATGCGCTTCGAGGTAGACGACCTCGACCAAGGATGAAGTCATGAAGAGATTTCGAACGATTATCATCGTTCTTGTGTTGGCAATCGTCGCTGCCGGCGGTGGGTATTACTGGTGGCAGCAACAGCAGAATGACTTGCCGGACGGGTTTGCCCGGGCCAACGGCCGGCTCGAGGCGACCCGCATCGATGTGGCGCTCAAGTTCGGCGGGCGAGTCGGCGAGATACTGGCGAGCGAAGGGCAGCGGGTCGAGGCGGGGGACGTCATCGCGCGCATCGATTCCACCGAGCTGGAAGCAGAGATTCGTGCCGCCGAGGCGGCGACCCGCCAGGCCGAGCAGGAACTGGCCCAGGCCGAGGCGCTGGTGATCCAGCGCGCGGGCGAGTTGGCCCTGGCCAGAGCCGAGCTGAAGCGCACCGAGACCCTGGCCGCACGCGGCTACGCCTCGAAGGAGGTATTGGATCAGCGCCGCTCGCAACGCATCACCGCCGATGCGGCCTTGAACACCGCCCGGGCCCAGGTGGCCGCCGCCGAGGCGGCGATCGAGGCCTCCGAAGCGAATGTCGCGGCCCTCGAGGCCAATCTTGCCGACTACACCCTGCACGCGCCCCGGGCCGGCCGGGTGCAGTACCGTCTGGCCGAGCCCGGGGAGGTCCTGGCGGCGGGGGACAAGGTCGTGTCGCTGCTCGATCTGACCGATGTCTACATGGACGTCTATCTCCCCACCGATCAGGCGGGCCGTCTGCGCTATGGCGGCGAGGCGCGGCTGGTGCTGGATGCGGCCCCGCAATACGTGATTCCCGCCGCGGTCGATTTCGTGGCCTCGGAGGCGCAGTTCACGCCGAAGTATGTCGAGACCGAAAGCGAGCGCGAGAAGCTGATGTTCCGTGTCAAGCTGCAGATCCCCGCAGAAGTCCTCGGCCGCTATCAGGAGGTGGTGAAAACCGGGGTGCCGGGAGTGGCCACGGTGCGCGTCGACCCCGAGGTACCGTGGCCCGAGACGCTTGCGGTGAAGCTGCCCTGATGACAGCGCTCAATGACTCGGTCGCGAGCCTTGGCGGCGTCACTCATCGCTACGGCAAGACCGCCGCCCTCGAGGAGGTGTCGGTGGAGATTCCCGCCGGTGGGATGGTGGGGGTGATCGGGCCGGACGGGGTAGGCAAGTCCACCCTGCTGGGACTGATCGCCGGGGTGCGGCACCTGCAATCCGGCACCGTGGAGGCGCTCGGTGGCTCGATGGGCGATCGGCAGCATCGCAATGCGGTCTGCGAGCGGATCGCCTACATGCCCCAGGGGCTGGGTCGCAACCTCTACCCGACGTTGTCGGTATTCGAGAATGTCGATTTCTTCGGTCGCCTCTATGGCCAGTCGGCCGCCGAACGCTCCGCGCGCATCGCCGAACTGCTGAAGAGCACCGGGCTCGCGCCGTTCGCCGAGCGACCCGCGGGCAAGCTCTCCGGCGGGATGAAGCAGAAGCTGGCCCTGTGCTGCGCGCTGATTCACGACCCGGACCTGCTCATCCTCGACGAGCCGACCACCGGCGTCGATCCGCTGTCGCGTCAGCAGTTCTGGGAGCTGATCGAGCGCATCCGGGCACGCCGCCCCGAGATGAGCGTGATCACCGCCACCGCCTACATGTCGGAGGCCGAGCGCTTCGAGCGGCTGATCGCCATGGATGCCGGCCGTATTCTGGCAGTCGGGACGCCGGATGCACTGAAGTCCGAGACCGACACCGAGACGCTGGAAGCCGCGTTCATCGCGTTGTTGCCTGAAGAAGATAGACAAGGTCATCGGGCTGTCATACTGCCGCCGCGCACCGCCCAGACGGGCCCGCCTGCCATCGAGGCGGAGGGATTGACCATGCGCTTCGGTGACTTCACCGCCGTCGATCACGTCAGCTTTCGCATCGAACCCGGGGAGATCTTCGGCTTTCTCGGCTCGAACGGCTGCGGCAAGACCACCACCATGAAGATGCTCACCGGCCTGTTGACCGCCAGCGAGGGCGAGGCGCGGCTGATGGGCAAGCCCATCGGTACCGACGCCATGGCGACCCGGCGTCGCGTGGGCTACATGTCGCAATCGTTTTCGCTCTATGCCGAGCTGTCGGTGCGGCGCAACCTGGTGCTGCATGCCGACCTGTTCCACCTGCCCAGGGCGCGCCGTGCTGCCCGGGTCGAGGAACTGATCGAACGCTTCGACTTGCGCGCGGTGGCGGAAGCGACCCCCGAAAGCCTGCCATTGGGTGTGCGCCAGCGTTTGCAACTCGCCGTGGCCGTGCTGCACGAGCCCGAACTGCTGATCCTCGACGAGCCGACCTCCGGCGTCGACCCGGTGGCCCGTGATGCCTTCTGGGCGCTGCTGATCGAGTTGTCGCGCCAGGATGGGGTGACGATCTTCATCTCCACCCATTTCATGAACGAAGCCGAGCGTTGCGACCGCATCTCGCTGATGCATGCGGGCAGGGTGCTGGCTCAGGGCGCGCCTGACGAATTGCGCCGGCAGCGAGGTGCAGCCACCCTCGAGGAGGCGTTCATCGCCTATCTGCAGGAGGCCGGGGCAGACGACGGTGCCCCCACGCAGTCGCTCGAGCTACCGGCTATGGGCGCCGCGCGCCGCCAGGCGACGCGTTGGCTGTCGCCCGCCCGCGTCTGGGCCTTCGCCCGGCGTGAGGC
Organism: Modicisalibacter ilicicola DSM 19980; assembly: GCF_900128925.1. Lineage (GTDB taxonomy): Bacteria > Pseudomonadota > Gammaproteobacteria > Pseudomonadales > Halomonadaceae > Modicisalibacter > Modicisalibacter ilicicola. The sequence goes on along the minus strand of NZ_FQUJ01000008.1, from coordinate 43,637 downwards.
GATGGAAATCCTGCGCGATCCGATCCGTCTGGTCTTCGCCCTGTTTGGCCCGATCGTGCTGATGCTGGCGATGGGCTACGGCATCACCTTCGATGTCGAGAATCTCAGCTACGCGGCCCTGGATCAGGACCAGTCGCGGGAAAGCCGGATGTTCCTCGACGCCATGGCGAGTTCGCGCTATTTCGACGAGCAGCCCCCGATCGACGATTTCGCCGAGTTGGATCGGCGCATGAAGGCCGGCGAGATCTCGCTCGCGGTGGTGATTCCGCCCGAGTATGGCCGCGACCTTCTGGCGGACCGAACCCCACAGATCGGCGCCTGGCTCGATGGCTCGAACACCACCCGGGCGGAAACCGGTCGCGGTTACCTGCAAGGGGTGCTGTATGCGCACTTAGAGGATCTGTCGATGCGCGAGAGCGGGGAGATTCCCAGCTACTACCCTGCCACCGTAACCCCTCGCTTCCGCTACAATCAGGCCTTTCGCTCCCAGTACGCGATACCGCCCGGCGTGCTGATGATGCTGCTGATCATGATTCCGGCGATGCTCACGGCGCTTAGCGTGGTGCGCGAAAAGGAGATGGGGTCGATCCTCAATCTCTACGCCGCGCCTGTCCACAAGATCGAGTTCCTGCTCGGCAAACAGCTGCCCTATATCGGCGTGGCGATGGTCAGCTTCGCCAGCCTCGTGGTGCTGATGTTGATGGTGTTCGGCCTCGGCATGCCGGGCAGCTTCCTGGCCTTGGTGGTGGGGGCGCTGTTCTTCACCACCGCCGCCACCGCCTTCGGCCTGGTCGTCTCGACCTTTGTGCGCTCGCAGATCGCGGCGATCTTCGCCACGGCCATCATCGTCATGATTCCAACGGTCAATTTCTCGGGGATGATGTACCCGGTCTCCACCCTGGAGGGAGGGGCGGCGCTCATCGGCCAGGCGTTTCCAGCGCTCTATTTCCAGCAGATCAGCGCGGGGGTCTTCAACAAGGGCCTCGACTTCAGCGGGTTATACCCCCATCACCTGGTCCTCGTTGGCTTCTGCCTGCTCTTCTGGGGTATCGCCACCGCGCTGCTGCGCAAGCAGGAGGCCTGAGCCATGCGCTGGATCACCAACATCTATCGGCTGGGCGTCAAGGAGATCTACAGCCTGTTGCGCGACCCGGTGCTGATGGGCCTGATCCTCTATACCTTCACCTTCGCCATCTACACCGTCGCCAATGGGGTGCGCACCGAGCTCAACAATGCCTCCATCGCCATCGTCGACGAGGATCGCTCGGCGCTCTCGACCCAGCTCATCGGTGCCTTCCTGCCGCCCTATTTCAAGACGCCCCAGGTGATCGATCAGCGCGCGGTCGATCCGGGCATGGACGCGGGGCAACACACTTTCGTGCTGGATATCCCGCCCGATTTCGAGGCGGATGTGCTGGCCGGGCGGAATCCCGTGGTCCAGCTCAATGTCGATGCCACCGCGATGACGATCGCCGGCAACGGAACCACCTATATCTCCAGCATCATCAACGCCGAGCTGTTGAAGTTCGCCAGTCGCTCCAGCGGTGTTGTGGCGCTACCGGTCGACCTGCGCGTACGCGCGAAATTCAACCCCAACCTCGACTCGAGCTGGTTCATGGCGGTAATGCAGATCATCAACAACCTGACCATCCTGGCGATCGTATTGAGTGGCGCGGCGGTGATTCGCGAGCGCGAGCATGGCACCCTCGAGCATCTGCTGGTGATGCCGGTGACCGCCAGCGAGATCATGCTGGCCAAGATCTGGGCCAACGGGCTAGTGATCGTCATCGCCGCGGTACTCTCTTTGCAGTTCATCGTGCAGGGGCTGCTGGGTATCCCCATCATGGGGTCGATTGTGCTCTTCGTGCTGGGCTCGGCCGTCTATCTGTTCGCCGTCACCGCCATGGGCATCACCCTCTCGACCGTGGCGACGACGATGCCCCAGTTCGGCTTGCTGTCGATACCGGTCTTCGTGGTAATGAACCTGTTGTCGGGAGGCGCCACACCGCTGGAGAGCATGCCCCCCGGCCTGCAGAACGCGGTGCAGGTGCTGCCCTCGACGCATTTCATCAAGTTTGCCCAGGCGGTGCTGTATCGTGGCGCGGGGATCGACATCGTCTGGCCGCAGCTGCTGGCAACGGCAGCGATCGGGATGGCCTTCCTGGCCCTCGCGCTGGCGCGTTTCAGGGCCACACTGGCGGCGGTGAGGTAGATCCGTCAACGCCCAGCGCATCGTCAAAGATCTGAACGTTCAGTAGTATCAAGCATCTATAACGATGGTTGCACAGCACCGCCGTGGCAACCCCTGTGATCCGGTTTTAGGGAGACGATGTGAACCATCCCAATCGATGGCGACGCTGGGGATTGGTCGTCGTGCTGGGTTTGTCTGCGCTGTCCGCTACTGCCCAGGAAGGCCCTGGGGTGCAACTGTCGGACGTCGAACAGTCGGAGGTGTTCGAGGAGGTCACCCTGAACGGCACCGTCACCGCCTTGCGGAGCTCGCAGCTATCCGCCTCGGTCGAGGGCCTGGTCGATGCGGTCAACGCTCAGCCCGGTGACCGGGTGGCCCGAGGCGATGTGCTCGTAGAGCTGGACGATGAGCTTGCCAGTTTTACGCTGGCTTCTGCCCGGGCCGAGCGACAGGAGGCCGCAGCCCTGCTTGCGGAAGCCCGGCGCCGGCTCAAGGAAGCGCAGTCAGTCGGGCCTGGCACGAACATCGCCGCCACCGAAGTGAGTGCGCGGGAGAGCGCAGTGGCGACCGCCGATGCCGCGTTGCTTCGCTTGCAGGCGGAGCAGCAACGTCAGGCGGGTGTGGTGCGTCGCCACCAGATCACAGCGCCCTACGAGGGCGTCATCCAGACACGCCATGTCGACCTTGGTGAGTGGGTGACGCCGGGTGATCCGCTGATGGAACTGGTGGATCTTGAAAACCTGCGTCTTGATTTCCCGGTGCCGCAGAGCCTTTATCGCCTGATCGCCGAGTCCAACGAGGTCCAGGTCGGTGTCGAGGAAGTCGGCAGCAACGATAGGGTATCGGTCGATATCGATGTGCTGGTGCCGATCAGTGACTCGCAAGCGCGCACCTTCCTGTTGCGCGCCATCAAACCGGATCGGCTCGAGGTCTTGCCGGGCATGGCACTGACGGCGCTTCTGCGAGTGCCGACCGGCCGCGAAGGCCTGTCCGTGCCGAGGGACGCCATCAACCGTTATCCGGATGGCCGGGTGACGGTCTGGATCGCCGAGCCCATCGACGGCGAACAGTACCGGGTCGAGGAAAAACGCATCAGGCTGGGTAGCGCCTACCGGGACCGGGTGGTGGTGACAGAGGGCCTGGAAGCCGGCCTCCGGGTGGTCTCCCGAGGTAACGAGGCGCTGAATCAGGGCATGACGGTTCGCGTTGTCGGTCAAGGAGAGCGTTGATGCTCGCCGCCATCATTCGTCATGGCACCCTGGTCGCGGTGGTGACCTTGATCATTGCCATTCTGGGGGCGGCAGCGGCACTGCGTATTCCCGTGCAGATGATCCCCGATCTCGAAGTACGCACCATCACAGTGGAAACGCAATGGCCGGGCGCGACACCGCAGGATATCGAAAAGGAAATCCTGGTGGAGCAGGAACGCTACCTGCGCAATGTGCCCAATCTGAGCCGGATGTCCGCCAGCGCCACCAGCGGTTCCTCTGAAATCGAGCTGGAATTTCCCTTCGGCGTCGACATCACCGAGACCCTGATTCAGGTGAACAATGCCCTCAGCCAGGTCTCGGATTATCCGCGCAACGTTGATGAACCCCGTATCGTCGCGGCCTCTTTCTCATCCAATGCCTTCATGTACTTTCGGGTGTCGACCCTGGAGGGCAACCCCCGGGAACTCGACATCGACCTGATGAAGGATTTTGTCGAGGAGCAGGTACGCCCCAGGATGGAGAGCGTGCCCGGGGTGTCGGAAGTCTCCGTCGGCGGCGGCGCCGATCGTCAGTTGCAGATCATCGTGGACGAGCGCCGGCTGGCCCAGCGTGGCGTGAGCCTGATCGACCTGCGGGATGCCATATTGCAGCGCAACCAAGACATTTCCGGCGGCGAAGTGGATTCCGGCAAGCGCCGCTATCTGCTGCGCACCGTCGGCCGATTCGATGACATCGAGGGACTGCAGCAACTGGTGGTGACCCGTCGCGGCGATAGCGTCACCCGCCTTGGCGAAGTGGCCAGGGTCGAGCAGGACCACGCCCGTATCCGCGAGGTATCCATCGTCGACGGCCAGCGGGTGCTGGGGCTTCAGGTGCGTCGTGAAAGCGGCTCCAACGTCATCGACATCAAGCGGGCGATGATGGAGGAAGTGGCGCTGATCAACGAAGAACTGCTCGAGCCCGCGGGGTTGGTGCTGGCACTGAACTCGGATGATGCCCGTTATGTGGAAGCATCCATTGCCAACGTCTGGACCAACCTGGGTATCGGGGCGGTGTTCGCGACCCTGGTGATGTACCTGTTCCTGCGCTCCTCCCGGGCGACCCTGGTGGGCGTGATCGGCATCCCCCTGTGTACCATCGCGGCCTTCCTGGGTCTGCTGCTGGCCGGCCGTACCATCAACGTCATTTCCCTGGCGGGTGTCGCCTTCGCCATTGGCATGACGGTGGACAACAGTATCGTGGTGCTTGAGAACATCGAACGTCAGCGACGACGGGGCCTGGATCGCTTCGAGTCGGCACTCAAAGGGGTGCAGGAAGTCTGGCCTGCGGTGCTCGCCTCGACGATGACGACGGTGCTGGTGTTCTTGCCGATCCTGTTCATCGAGGAAGAAGCCGGACAGCTCTATTCCGATGTGGCCATCGCCATTTCCGCGGCGATCGTGGCCTCCATGCTGGTGGCAGTGACCCTGATTCCAACCCTCAGCGCCCGGCTCGACTTTGGCACCGACGAGAGCGGCACCGACGAGACCGGCAACGGCGGGCAGGAAGCCTCCAGTGGCTGGGTGAAGGCCCTGTCGAACAAGATTCACTGGCTGATCGAACGCCCCCTGCGGCGTAGTGCAACCCTGCTGATCACCCTGGTGCTCAGTACCCTGATCATCCTGCTGCTGACGCCGCCGGCGGAGTATCTGCCGGAGGGTGAAGAGCCCAAGACCTTTGCCAGCATGAATGCGCCGCCGGGGTACAATCTCGATGAAATGGTGCGGATTTCGCAATTGGTGGAGGCCCACTTTCTCCCCCATGTGCAAGCTGATGGTTCCGCCTACGAAGCCGGTGAAACCGACGTTCCACCGATGGCCTACTTCAACATGCAGGTAACGCCCAGCGGCATCCGGGTGATCTCCGAAACGCTGGACCCGACCCACATCGAGGCCCTGATGGATGCGCTCACCGCTTACTACGAGCGTTTCCCCGGCATGCGAGCGTTTGCCGCCAAGGGCTCTATCATCTCCAGCAATGACGGTGGCACGCGGAGCATCAACCTGGACATCGCTGGCGCGGATCTGGCCACTATCTATCAGGCGGCGGAGGCCGCGTATCGCAGGGCCGAGGAAATTTTCGATAATCCCCGCATCCAGACCGAGCCAAGCTCCTTGACCTTGGCGCAACCCTTGATACAGGTGCGGCCCGACTGGGACCGGGTCGCCGAGCTGGGGCTGGATACCGAAGCTGTCGGCTTTACGGTGTCATCCTTGACGGAAGGTGCCTACGTGGACGACTTCTTCCGTGACGACGACAAGATCGACATCTATCTCTACGGCAGTGCAGGCGGGGAGCCTGATCTGGCAAGGCTCTCGAACATGCTGCTGCACACGCCGCAAGGCGCCACCCTGCCGCTTTCAAGCATCGCGACCATCGAGGAAACGGTGGATACCAGCACGGTCAGGCGAATCGATGGCCGCCGGACGGTGACACTGAATATCATTCCGCCTGGCGACGTGGCGCTGGAAGCCGGTGTCGAGCGGGTCAGAACCGAGTTGGTGATGGCGCTCAGGGACAGCGGTGCGCTGCCATCGGCGATCAATGTCACGATTTCCGGCGCCAGTGATCAGCTCAATGCCACCCGCGACGCCTTGACCGGCAACTTCCTGATTGCGTTGTCGATCGTGTACTTGCTGCTGGTCGCGATCTTTGCCCACTGGGGCTACCCGCTGCTGATCATGACCGCGATTCCATTGGGCATCGCCGGCGGGATCGTCGGGCTTGCGGCCATGAACCTGGTGGGTGGTCTGCTGCCGCTCATCGGATTGCAGCCGCTGCGGCAGCCGTTCGACATGATCACCATGCTGGGGTTTCTGATCCTGCTGGGAACGGTGGTCAATAACCCGATTCTGGTCGTTGATCAAGCCCGCCGAAACCTGAGGGAGAAGGGGGTTGGCGCCACCGACGCGGTCAGTCGCGCGGTTGAAACCCGCCTGCGACCGATTGCGATGACCACCCTGACGACCCTTTGCGGCCTGTCGCCGCTGGTGTTTCTGCCCGGTGAAGGCACCGAACTGTATCGCGGCTTGGGTGCGATCGTCCTGTTCGGCCTGGTCGGCGCCGCCGTGGTGACACTGACGTTCCTGCCGGCCCTGACGGTGTTCGTGCTGTCGATAGCTGAGGGTAAGGCAGCGACCAAGGCGGAATATGGCGCCGGTGAAAACTGAACAAGGGCCGGTGAATATGTCTCGGTCAGCTCGCAAGCCGACACGGAGAAGGCCGATCTGCATCGTGAGCGGCTCGAGCTCGAAGCCGTGGTGTGGAAGGGCAAGGCGTGAGAGGCCATGAGCGTCATGCGTGGTGCGCGGCAGTCGTCACGCCGTATGCCGCTGGGGCATGGCCGTCCCAGCAGGTCGATTGCATCGGCCAGGCGTCTCAGTTCTGGTAAGCACCGGCCGAGTAGGTGAGCTCATAGCTGTGGCTGTAGATTTCGAGGATGTTGCCGAAGGGGTCTTCCATGTAGACCATGCGAAATGGCTTCTCGCCGGGAAAGTATTCCCGCACCGGCATGCGCTGCTTGCCGCCGGCGGCCACGATCCGTTCCGCCAGCCCTTCGACGTCCGGGTCCTGGACGCAGAAATGGAAGACGCCGGTCTTCCAGTACTCGAAGTTGTCCTCCGGTTGCTCGTGGTTCTTGAACTCGAACATTTCGACGCCGATGCGATCGCCGGTCGACAGGTGGGCGATGCGAAACGAGCCCCAGCCGGGACCAAAGACATCGCTGCACATCACGCCGATGGCCGAGTCGTCCTCGAGGATGGTGGTGGGTTCCATGATCACGTACCAGCCCATCACCTCGGTATAGAAGGTGACGGCGGCCTCGACGTCGGGGACCGAGATGCCGATATGGGAAAAGCTGCGCGGGTAGACCTGGCTCATGAGGACTGCTCCTGCCTGATGGTGAGTGAACTGCTGTGCTCGCCATGCTAGGCGGTCTTGGCCATAATCAGAACCACCATATGATTATGTCGGCAATAATGATTGCTTATGATGAATCCGCAGTGGCTAGCCACCTTCGCGGCCCTGGTGGAACTCGGTAACTTCACCCGTACCGCCGAGCGGCTGAATCTGACTCAGGCCGCGGTGAGTCAGCACATCAAGCGCCTCGAGGAGTCGCTGGGCCCCCTGTTCATCCGCCACCCGCGGCGGCTGGAACTGACCCCGGCGGGCCATGCGCTGCTCGACTACCAGCGCGAGATGGACGCCGCCGATCACCGCCTGCAGCAGCGTCTGACGGGGGACGATGACCAGCAGGGAGAGGTGAGCATGATCACGCCGGGCAGCATCGGCCTGGCGCTTTACCCGCGTCTGCTCGAGCTGCAACGCGCCTCGCCACAGCTGTGTATCCGTCACCGCTTCGCGCCAACCCGCGAGGTGGTCGAGGCGGTGCTCGACAATCGCGTCGAGCTGGGGATCGTGACCCTGCGGCCAGACGATCCCCGGCTGACGGCCTCGGTCTTCGCTCGAGAGGCGCTGGAGCTGGTGGTGCCGGCCGAGGCTCGGGTGAACGACTGGGCCGACCTGGAGCGGCTGGGTTTCATCGATCATCCCGACGGCCAGGAGATGGCCACGCGGCTGTTGAGCCGCCGCTTCCCCGGCTTTCCCGGGGTGCGTAGCCTGCCGTGTCGCGGCTTTACCAACCAGATCGGGTTGATTCTGGAGCCGGTGGCTCTCGGGCTGGGGTTCACCGTGCTGCCACAGTTCGCCCGGGAAGCGTTTGCCTACCCCGAGACGATCCGGGTGGTCGCGGGCGAGCCGACGGTGGTGGATACGCTCTGGTTGCTGCATCGGGCCGAGTGGCCGCTTTCGGCAAGGGCCCGGCGGGTGCTCGAGGCTATCGGGGCGGGGTTGACAGACCGCGCCTGACACACTGCGCCATCTGCCACCCAGCATGAATGGCCGATGTTCGCCGTGAAAGGGTGAGGCGTGATGGACGACCAAGTGTCATTGGTAGCCAACTGCTCCGTGGAGGCGCTCATGAAAGACGAACTGCTGACCCAGACCGTGTCACGCGCATTGCTGGTACTGCGCATCACCTTGGGTGTGTTCCTGTTGCAATGGGGCATCGAGAAATTCGTCGTGCCCCAGAACACGACGGCCATCTGGGGATATTTCTATGGCCTGAACGTATCGGAGTCGCTCGGCTATCTGTTCGGTGTGGTCGAGATCGCCATCGCGATCTGCCTGTTCATCGGTCGCCTGAAGACGATTGCCTACGGCGCAGCGCTCGGGCTGCATGCGGTCAGTGTGATCGTCTCCTGGCGGTTGTTGCTCGACCCCTGGGGCAACTCGACGAACCATCTGTTCATCGCCGGGGTGCCGGTGCTGGGCGCCTTCATCGCCTTGTTCCTGTTGCGGCATTGGGACCATGGGGTGGGGGAACCGGCGCGGTAGTTCTCGGTGGGTTAAGCTTCATCTCCTCGCGGCTCGAACAGGCGAAGTAGGAGTGGGAGCAAGGACGATTCGAGACGGTGCCGGGTGATGAGGAGGAGTTGATCCCGCTGCCCGAGAACAGGGGGCGGCCCAAACGCGCCGAGGGCGGGGTACACTATCCATCAATAATAGCGCCCAGAGGAGTCGTGTGTGCCGAGCTTTGACCCCACCGCCCTGGAGCTGCGCTTCTGGGAAGCCTTAGGGCTGATCGTGCTGGCTTGCCTGTTCGTGCCGCTGTCGCGGCGGCTCGGGTTGGGGACGATCATCGGCTACCTGGTCGCCGGGCTCGCGGCGGGGGCCTTTCTGTCGTTGAGCTTTGCGGCGCACCCCGAAGAGCTTTTGCATTTCGCCGAGTTTGGTGTCGTTCTGTTCCTGTTCGTGATCGGCCTGGAATTCAGGCCGGCGCGCCTGTGGGAGCTGCGCGGTACGATCTTCGGGCGTGGGCTCGTTCAGGTGATCGCGTGTGGTGGGGTACTGGCTTTCGTTCCGCTGCTGTTTGGACTCAGCTGGCAGGCGAGCCTGATCATCGGTCTGGGGCTGACGCTTTCCTCGACGGCGTTGGTGGTTCAGGTGCTCGACGAGAAAGGCGAGCGGGGCAGTGACTATGGCCAGGCGACGTTCTCGATCCTGTTGTTCGAGGACCTGGCGATCGTTCCCCTGTTGCTGCTGGTTCAGCTTCTTTCGCCGACCGGCGAGGAGATGAGCCTTGCCGACAACTTCATCGCCATCGGTTTCGCCATTCTGGCCATCGGTTTGCTGATCGGCATCGGCCGTTACGCGCTCGAGCCGATGTTTCGAATCCTGGCGCGCACCCGAATGCCGGAGATCATGACCGCCAGTGCGCTGGGGGTGGTCATCGCCGCGGCGCTGATCATGGATCTCGCCGGCATGTCCTATGCGATGGGCGCCTTCATCGCCGGGGTCATGCTTGCCGAGTCGCCCTATCGGCATGAGGTGGAGGCCAACATCGAGCCGTTCCGCGGCCTGTTCCTGGGGCTGTTCTTCATGGCGGTCGGCCTGTCCCTCGATCTGCCGAGTGTCGTCGACAACTGGGCGTTGATCCTCGTCGCGGTACCGCTGTTCATGACGCTCAAGGGCCTCACGATCTATCTCGTCTCGCGGCTGTTCCGGTCGAGCCACGAGACCTCGACACGCACGGCGCTGGCCCTTGCCCAGCATGGCGAATTCGGCTTCGTGCTGTTCTCGGCGGCGGCATCCGCCACCCTGTTCGATGCTGAAACGGCCTCTATCCTGGTGGCCATCGTCACTCTGTCGATGGCGGTCTCGTCGCTGCTCGATCGCCTCGACAGCCTGCTCTTCAAGGCGTCCAAGCCTCAATCCATCGAGGAAGATTTCGCCGATGCGGGCGGCAGCGTGCTGATCGTCGGTTTCGGCCGCTTCGGGCAGATCGTCGCCCAGCCGCTTCTTTCGGAGCACCAGTCCATCACCGTCATCGACAACGATGCCGATCGGGTCCGCGAGGCGGGCCGTTTCGGTTCCCGGGTGCATTTCGGCGATGGCACGCGGCGCGACGTGCTGCGCGCCGCCGGTGCGATGGAGGCGCGTCTGGTGATCCTGTGCGTCAATGATCCCCAGGTGTGCGATCGTATCGTGGCGCTGGTGCAGCGCGATTTCGATCACCTGCGCATCCTGGCGCGTGCCTATGACCGCATTCACGCGATCAAGCTCATCGACATGGGGGTAAATGGCGTCGTGCGCGAAACCGCCGAGGCGGCCTTGCGAGTCGGCAAGGAGGCGCTGACGTCGCTTGGCTACTGCGACGCCGATGCCGAGGATATCGTCGCTCGAACGCGTTCCCGTGATCAGACGCTATTGGACAGCCAGGTCGTGGCGGCCCATGGTGCCAAGGATCGCCAAACCGCGCTCGAGCGCATTCTACCCGAACCCCTGACCAAGGCGCGGCGGTGATAGCGGCGTTTACCCCTTGTGCATGGTGCGCGATTTCCGGATTTTCCAGGGGCTTGTTGTCTAAACTGCAGAGCTGGGGGGCATGCTAGCCAAGAAACTATCCAACCACTGGTGAATGCAATGAAGATCATCCCTGTTGCTCTTTCGGCAGCGCTTTTGAGCCTCACCAGCGTCCCGCTACAGGCGCAAGCTGCCGACAGCGAAGACGCCATGTCAACCGCGCAGGGACCCGTGTCTCTCTCCCCCATCGAGCATGGCAGCCTGGTGCTGCAGTGGAACGACCAGACGATCTACATCGATCCAACCGGAACCGCCGACGCTTACCAGGGCCTCGATGCCGCGGATCTGATCCTGATCACGCACCCGCACGGCGACCACTTGAGCACCGAGACGCTGGATGCGATCGATACCTCGGCGGCAACCGTGATCATGCCTCAGTCGGTGGCCGACGAGATCGGCGATTCCTATGGCGAGGCACAGCGCGTCATGGCCAATGGCGACACTATCGAACTCGACGGCCTGCGTATTCATGCCATGCCCATGTACAACCTGCCCGAGGACGAGGATCCTCGTCACCCCAGGGGCTTCGGCAACGGCTATGTGCTCACCCTGGGTGACAAGCGGGTGTATATTTCCGGCGATACCGAAGGCATCGAGGAGATGCGCTCACTCGAGGATATCGACATGGCGTTCGTATGCATGAACCTGCCCTATACGATGGACGTCGAGCAGGCCGCCGATGCGGTGCTGGATTTCGCCCCGGCGGTGGTCTATCCCTACCACTACCGAGGCCAGGACGTACAACGATTCAAGACGCTGGTGAACGAGCAGAATCCCGACATCGAGGTACGGTTACGGGAATGGTATCCGGAGTGATCCGAGGCTCTTGAGCCCGCCGTGACGTACTGTGCCACCATGCCATGAAAGGGCGACAGCCCGTCGTTTCATCATGTCGAGCTTTTCCCTTCATCCTCCCGAGGCGGTTGCGACGGGTAGGGATATTTCCGGAGGCGTCGCCCCGATTCCGTCAGCGCGCTTTCCTGGGAAAGCCCCCGCACCAGCCCCCAGCACATGAAGAGGAGCACGAACGAGAAAGGCAGGCCCGAGGCCACCGCAGCGGTCTGCAGGGGCGTCAGGGCGCTGGCTGCATCGCCGGCGGCGGTCCAGCCCGCCGCCAGCAGTACGGCAGCCACCACGCCTTCCAGCACGGCCCAGAACATTCGCTGCTGCCAGATCGGGTTGGGATCGCCACCATTGGTCAGCATATCCACCACCAGGGAGCCGGAATCCGATGAGGTGGCAAAGAATAGCGTGACCACGAGGATAGCCACCAACGAACCCAGGGTTCCCAGGATCGACAGCACCGGCAGTTGCTCCATCAGGGTAAACATGGCGTCGGTGGTGCCGGCATCGGCCAGGGGGTTGTCGGGGTCGTCGAGGATCGCCTTGATGGCGCTACCACCGAAGATCGAGAACCAGGCGATGGATGCCCCTACCGGCGCCAGCAGCGTGCCGGCAATGAACTGGCGAATGGTACGCCCCCGTGAGACCCGGGCAATGAACATGCCCACGAAGGGCGACCAGGAGATCCACCACCCCCAGTAGAACAGGGTCCAGCTGGCCAGCCAGTCGGAACCCGCCTCGGAAAAGGAGTACATCTGGAAGCTGCGCTCCGGCAGGTGTTGCAGATAATAGCCGGTACTGCTGACCATGAATTCCAGAATGAAGATGGTGGGGCCGACGAAGAAGACGAAGGCCGCTAGTATCATCGCCAGAAAGAGGTTGATGACCGACAGACGACGGATACCGGCATCGATGCCCAGCATCACCGAAGTGACCGCCACGGCGGTGATCAAGCCGATGATGACGACTTGCGGAATGGCGCCGACGCTGACGCCGAACAGGACGTTGAGGCCGGTATTGATCTGTGTGGCGCCGAAGCCCAGGGAGGTGGCAAGGCCGAACAGGGTGCCGAACACTGCCAGGATGTCGATGGCGTTGCCGATGGGGCCATAGATATGCTTGCCGATCAATGGATAGAGCGCCGCCGCCGGGCGCATGGGCAGGTTCTTGCGAAAGCAGAAATACCCCAGGGACAGCCCCATCACGATATATACGGCCCAGGGATGAAGGCCCCAGTGGAACAGGGTGATGCCCATGGCCCTGAGCGCCGTCTCGCTGGTGCCACCTTCGCCCACCGGGGGCGAATTGAAGTGAAAGATCGGTTCGGCGACACCGAAGAATACCAGTCCGATGCCCATCCCGGCCGTGAACAGCATCGCGAACCAGGAAAGCGTGCTCCAGTCGGGGCGGCTGTCGTCGGGTCCCAGACGAATCTTTCCCCAGCTGCTGAACATCACCACTATGATGAAAATCAAGAATAGCGTCGTGACCAGCATGTACCACCAACCGAAATCCGCAGTGATCCAGCCATTGATCATCTTCGCGATCTTGTCGAGCTGGGAAGGCAGTGCCACACCCCAGGCGACGAATGCCAGGATAATCACGGCCGAGATGATAAAAACGGGAGGATTGGTGTGTTCCTTCAGGTAGTCTCGCACGGGCCAGCCTCCTTGCTACTGTCACGATCGCACTCGCGGGTCGAAGCGCGGTCTTCTCTTGCGATGGATGGCATGCTGGATCATGTGTCTATCAGGGATAGTGCAGGCTATCTGGATTGTCTAGGCAGGGGCTCGGGGCAAGCGGACGACACTGGCGGAAATGGCATGAACCTAAAACGGCGTAGGCGGCAAGGGGCGCGTATGAGCAAACAATCACGCCTTGGCGCGGTGTTGATGTCGAGCATGCTGTATCTCGTCACAGATGGCTTGGCGTTCGCCCAGGGCGACTGCACGCCTGTCGATGTCGAACCGGAAACGAACACCGTCGTGATCGCCGACATGATCCTGCCGGAGCAAACGCTCTGTTATCAGCTAGTTACCGAAGCAGGCCGGCAGGTCTCATTGCAGGTGATCGAAGATGACAATATCAGTGCCTTGCTTCAGGATCCGATGGACCCCCAGAAGTTCCCGCGCGTTCCTTCCGATAGGCAGACCTACGAGATAGTGGTAAAGCAGATAAAACGCACGGTCACCCCACAGCTTTTTCGCGTATCAGTTGCTCTTGTGCCCTGAATCGGAGTGACGGTGGGGGAGTCAACATCGGGAAAAGTCGCTCTCAAAGCTTTTCCAGTACCGTCTCGGCACTGCTTTCCTGTACACCCTTGGCGTCCACGCCCAGGTACTCCACCACGCCGTCGTCGGCGATCAGCGCGAAGCGCTTGCTGCGGGTGCCCATGCCGCCACCGCTGGCGTCCAGCTCCAGGCCCAGTGCCTTGGTGAATTCGGCATTGCCGTCGGCGAGCATGGTGATCTGCTGCGCGTTCTGGTCCTTCTGCCAGGCGTTCATCACGAAGGCGTCGTTGACCGCCATGCAGGCGATGGTGTCGACACCCTTGGCGTAGATGTCGTCGGCCTTGATCACGAAGCCGGGCATGTGGGTGTTCGAGCAGCCGGGCGTGAAGGCACCGGGCACCGCGAACAGCACCACGCGCTTGCCTGCGAACAGCTCGCCGGTGGAGATGTCTTCGGGGCCGTCGGCACCGTTGGTCTTGAGGGTGACGTCGGGAATCTTGTCGCCTACAGAGAGGGTCATGTCATTGCATCCTTCTGAAAGGGTGTCGGGTGTCCGCCGATGATGAGCTTGCCGGTGGCTCGGAGCAAGTGGTAAAGCCTCCACTCCTCTGGTCGCAGGCGCATCTGACGTTATCCGGGTGCCGCCCCGAAGGCCTCGAATACCTCCTGGCCGGTCATGTTGCGGGTCGCATTGGCAAAGTCGTAAAAGTCGGGTTTCTGGTCGATGAATATCTGCTGATCGAAGACCCAGGGCGGGTTGCCGTCGAACAGACCTGCGGGAATGGCCCAGTATCCGCCTGCCTTCAAACGGTAGAAGAGATGGGTGCCGCACTGGCGGCAGAAGCCGCGTTCCGCCCAGTCGGAAGAGGGGTAGATCGTGACGTCTTCCTCGCCCTCGATGCGTACCCCCTGGCTGGCCTGGACGGCAAACAGCGGGCCGCCACCCCATTTGCGGCACATGTCGCAGTGACAGGCATCCACGCGATGATCGTTGACCGTGATTGCCAGACGCACCGCGCCACACAGGCAGCTGCCCCGGCATTCCTGAGTCGTTGACATTTGGAAGTCCTCGAAGTGTATTCCAAGGATTTCAGTGTAGTGGCTTTCGAGTGCCCGGAAATACGCTGTATCACGAGCATCTACTGATAACCCGCGGCCTGCATCCGAAACAGCTGCGCGTAGCGCCCCTCCTGGGCGAGCAGTTCTTCGTGAGCGCCCTGCTCGATGATGCGCCCGGCATCGATCACCACGATCTGGTCGGCGGCACGCACCGTCGAGAAGCGATGCGAGATCAGCAGGGTCATGCGGTGTCGGGCGTGGCGCCGGAATTGCTCGAACACCTGGGCCTCGGCGGCGGCGTCCATGGCGGCGGTGGGTTCGTCGAGGACCAGGATGTCGGCCTCTTCGCGCATGTAGGCGCGGGCCAGGGCGATCTTCTGCCACTGGCCGCCGGAGAGCTCCTGGCCATCCTTGAACCAGCGTCCTAGTTGCGTCCGGTAGCCGTGTTCGAGGCGGCTGATGAAGGCGTCGGCCATGCCCTGGCGCGCCGCGCGCTCCCAGCGCACGGTATCGGTGAAGGCGGCGACATCGCCGACGCCGAGGTTTTCACCGACCTGTAGCTGATAGCGTTCGAAATCCTGGAAGATCACTCCGATCCGCCGGCGCAGTGTCGCATCGTCCCACTCCTTGAGATCGCTGCCGTCGAGCAGGATACGGCCCTCGCTGGGGTCGTAGAGTCGTGTCAGGAGCTTGATCAGGGTGGTCTTGCCGGAGCCGTTCTGGCCCACCAGCGCCAGGCTCTCGCTGGGGCGCAGGTGCAGGTCGATATCCTGCAGGACGGGCTGCTGGGTGCCGGGGTAGGTGAAGCCGACGTTCTCGAAGCGGATGCCGTCGCCGGGGAGGGCGCCCTCGGTGAGACTGCCCGTAGAGGGTGCCACCGGCTGCTCCAGGTATTCATAGAGGTTGGAGAGATACAAATTGTCCTCGTACATGCCGCTGATGGCGGTGAGGCTTGCCGAGAGCGCCGACTGACCCTGCTTGAACACCATCAGGTACATGGTCATTTCGCCCAGGGTCAGACGCCCGCCGATGGTCTCGATCACCACCCAGCCATAGGCGCCGTAGAAGGCCAGCGTGCCCAGCAGGCCGAGCAGGAACCCCCAGGTATCGCGACGGATCGTCAGGCGCCGGTCTTCGGCGTAGAGGCTGTCGAAGATGTCGCGATAGCGCTTCAAGAACAGCGGTTCCAGGCCAAACAGCTTGACTTCCTTGATGCTGTCCTCCCGGGCCAGCACGGTCTCCAGGTACATCTGCATGCGTGTCTGGGGCGAGCGCCAGCGGAACAGACGAAAGGCGTCGCCGGAGAACTTGGCCTCGGAGACGAACACCGGCAGGGCGCCGATCAGCAGTATCAGCAGCGCCCAGGGCGAGAACTGTACCAGCAGCACGGCGAAGCTGGTCAGCGAGATGGCGTTCTGCAGCAGGCCGAAGGTCTTGTTGACCAGTGCCAGTGGGCGGGTCGAGGCCTCGCGACGTGCACGGGTCAGCTTGTCGTAGAACTCCGAATCCTCGAACTGGGCGAGCGACAGGGTGCCGGCCTTCTCGAGAATCATCACATTGACCTTCTGGCCGAGCAGTGCCCGCAACAGGGACTGCTGCGCCGAGAGGCCGCGCTGGGCTAGGGCGATCAGTGCGATCACCAAGGCTTCCAGGGCCACGTAGCGCAGTACCGGCCAGGCCGTGGCGAATTCGAGAGGAGCCTCCGTCTGACTGTGTATGGCCATGGCCGCGACCACGGCATCGACGATCAGCTTGCCGACCCAGGCGGCCACGGCCGGCAGCACCCCGGCGACCAGGGTACAGATCGCCAGACCGATGGTCAGGCCCCGAGAGGTGTCCCACACCAGCCCCAGGGCACGGCGACTGTAGCGGAAGACGCTGAAGAAGCCGCTCAGGGAGCCGGTGGCGTCGGAGGCATGAAGATGGGCATGCGGCGAGGACAAGTCGAGCGTTCCTGGCTAGGCGATAGACGTCAGTATACGCATTCGCCGCGCGACAAGTCCGAATGAAGCATGGCTACCAGAGGATGGCGGCGAGCAATCCTGCCAGCACGATACCGAACAGGATGCCGGTCACACGCTGGCCCTGTCGATCGACGATGTTCATTGCCGCATGAGCGAGACGCACAGAGGCAGCATGGGTCAACTCCAGGGCGCTGGAGATCGTCTGAATCGGATGGTCGAGGATACCTTGTTTCCGCGAAGCCAGGCGACGACCCATCCTGTCTGTCAGGTGTTCCAGGGGGATCAGAATGTCGCCGCCGGGGATCGTCCACCGGCGATGTCCACCATGCACTCGATAGGCAATCAGCAGGATGGCCACTCCCAGTAGGACCGGCCAGGATTGCGACCACAGCGCATCCCAGGCTAGAGCCTTCTTGGCGGCCTCATCGAATCCGGGCAGCCACCAGGCGCTGACAACGACCAGCGCCACGCTGACCAACCAGCCCAGCCACATGGGAGTGTCAGGAGCGTGTCGCGTATCGCCGCCAGGCCAAGTCAGGTAAAGGAAGCGCACCATCAAGAGCGTGCTGCCGACGGCGCCGAGGGTAATCAGCGGCAGCAGAAAGTCGATCTCACTGCCGGTGATGGGCGTCTTGAGGGCGGCCTTGGCCAGGGCGCCGCTGGTCAAGGGAGCACCGACGATCGCCAGGGCAGGGACCACGAGCAGCACCACGCTGATCCACTTGATGGGACCGGAGGTGGGGGCGGCCGGCGCCACGGCGGTGGCCAGGAACAAGGCACCCTTGGCCAGCCCATGGTGCAGCGCATAGAGCGCCAGAACCGGAATCAGCATCGTTGTCAGGCTGGGCTGCCAGAGGGCCATGCCCACCCCTGCCGTCATCAACCCCATCTGACTGATGGTCGAGTAGGCCAGTAGCGTCTTGGCCTCCTGCTGCAGGGTGCCGACCACTGCGCCATAGAAGATCCCCACGAGGCCGGCGAAGGTCAACAGCATGCCCCAGGTTTCCCATCCGGGCAGCCCCAGCGGCAAGAAGCGCAACCAGCCCAGCAACCCCGCCGCTACCATGGCGCCGCTGAGCACGGCACTGGCGGGTGCCGGGGCGACCGGATGCGCCAGGGGCAGCCACACATGCAGCAGCAACAGGCCTGCCTTGATGCCAAAGCCGATCAGCAGCAGGGCCATCAGCCAGTGACTGTCGAGACTGGCAGCCAAGGCATCGATGCTCAGGCTGTTGGCCTGATTGACCAGCGTGACCACGGCAGCGAACAGGCACATCTCGCCAACCACCACCAGGCTAATGTAGATGCGCCCGGCACGGTAAGCACGTTCATCGCCACGGTGGACGACGAGGCCATAGCTCGCGAAGCTCATCAGGGTGAAGAAGACGATGAAGCTCGACACGTCCACGGCGAGAATCAGCCCGAAATTGCCCACCATCGCCAATAGAAAGAAGCCGGCGAAGCGCCCACGCTGGGCATCATCCTGCAGGTAGCCGCGGGCGTAGAGCCCGCAGGTCAGCCAGAGCAGGGCGGTAAACAGTAGAAACGGCTGGGCAAGTTCATCCACTTGCAGCACGCTGCCCAGGAACAGCCAGGAGACGATATTGGCCGGCTCGACGGGAAACAGTGCCAGGGTCAGGGCGGGCAATGCGGCCCAGGGCAATAGCCGCAGGACACTGGACTGCAATCGCGGCCAAAGGGCCATCGAGGCACACAGCAGCGGCACGCCGAGGCTGGCGATGATGAGCCATTGCGGCTGGGTGAACGTCAGCTCGGCGATGGCTACCATGTCATATTCTCGGGCCGCGATCAGCTTGCCCCATTCCAGCGGGCTATAGGAGGATTTCGCGAAGATACCGGCAGCCAGCGCCAAGGCCGCGGTGACCAGCGGTGGCAGCAGGAGCATCCAGTGGGTCTCGAGTCGGCCGGTTCGTGGTGTGAACGGACGTTCCAGGCTCGCTGGCCGGAACCAGGCGGCGTAAAGAATCGGCAGGAAATAGGCGGCGTTCAACAGGCTGCTTCCTATCAGCACGCCGATCACCCAATAAGCGCCGGTCTCGAGGGCGCCGTAGCCGAGGTACCACTTCGACACGAAACCGGCCAGCGGCGGGACCCCGATCATGCCCAGGGCGGCGATGGTGAACGCCGCCATGGTCCAGGGCATGCGACGACCGACGCCATTCATCTGGCTGATCTTGTGGATGCCCAGGGTCTCGTCCAGATTGCCGGCGCAGAAGAACAGGGTGATCTTCATCAGCCCCTGATGCACCAGATGCACGATGCCCCCGATCGTGGCGATGGGGCCGGCGATGGCGGCGCCCAGGGCGATATAGGAGACCTGGCTGACCGTCGAGAAGGCCAGGCGTCGCTTGAGCCCGTCCTGGAACAGGGCGAGGGTGGAACCATAGAGGATCGTGACCGACGCGGCGATGGCCAGTGGCGTGGTGACGCCCAGTTGCGCGGCGAACTCCACGCCATAGACATCGTAGACGATGCGCGAGATACCGAAGGCGCCCGCCTTGACCACGGCGACTGCATGCAGCAGGGCGCTGACCGGGGCTGGGGCCACCATGGCCGCCGGCAGCCAGCCATGCAACGGTACCAAGGCTGCCTTGACACCCAGCCCTGCGATCAACAATAGGAAGATGCCCTGCAGCAGTGCCGGCGACAGATCACCACGCTCGGAGAGCACCCCAGTGGCATTGAACTCGATGGGGCCGGCGATGGCGGTAAGCCATACCACCCCAGCCAAGAACAACGTGCCGCCGGATAGGGTGTAGGCGAGATACTTACGGCCCGCACGAATCGACTCCGCATTGCCCTTGTGCACGACCAGCGGATAGGTGGCCAGAGTCAGCAGTTCGTAGAAGATCAGGAAGGTAATGAGATTGCCGGAGAGGGCGATGCCTGAGGTGGCAAAGACACACAGGCTGAAGAAGCCGAAGAAGCGGCTGCGCTGCTGGGAGTGAGCCAGGTAGCCGATCGCGTAGAAGGTCGTCAGCAGCCACAGCAGGCTCGACAGGCTGATGAACATCAGCGACCAGGCATCGGCGTGCAGCACGAAATCGATGCCCGGCAGCAGCGCCACACGCATCTCGAACAGATCGCCACGCAGCACGCTCACCAGCAGCACGACGACCAGGGCGGTCTTCACCAGGGCCGCGCCCAGGTTGAGGGTGTTGCGCAGCCGGGCATGCGCCTCGGGTATGAGGAAGGTGACAATGCCGGGGATCAACGAACTCAGCAGGATCAATATCAGCAAGGTGGACATCGGCTGCATGGTGGATTCTCCGGTCAACCCATCAGGGCGGTGGCATCGAAAAGCGCCAGCGCCGGGGCGGCGAGCAGGCCCAGTGCCAGTGCCGCCAGCGCCAAGACCAGCGCACTCCACTCCCGCCCGGGGTTTATCGTCGCAACCCGTGGGGCGGTGTCGGTCGGAGCGGAGACCTCCGATCTATCGAAACAGATGGCCACGACACGGAACACGTAGGCTGCGGCGAGCAGACCGCCGAGCAAGACCACGACGACAAGCCACCAGCTGCCGGCGTGAAAGGCGCTCTGCAGCATCAGCCACTTGGCAATGAAGCCCCCGGTTGGCGGCAATCCGATCAGGCTGATACCCGCAATGGCCAGGGCAAAGAGGGTGATGGCGGAGGGCAGGTTGGCTGCACGCAGTTCGGCGATGCGATCGTGACCGGCCACCGTGAGGATATTGCCGGCGGCGAGGAACATGGCGCCCTTGGCGCAGGCGTGGGCCATGATGAAGTAGATCATGGAGTCGAAGGCGGTCACCCTCGCCGTCGCGTGCCCCAGCAACGGAAAGAGTGCAAACAGATAACCGATCTGGGCCACCGTGGAATAGGCGACCAGCTGTTTGAGGCGTGTGGCGCGAATGGCCTGCACCGACCCCCAGAGGATGGCGGCGCAGCCCAGCACGCCGAGCAGCAACGTTCCCAGCTGATTGGCGGCCTCCTCGAGGGTATCGAACCACAGGCGCAGGATCAGGTAGAAGGTCCCCTTGAGCACCAGGGCCGAGAGCAGGGCGCTTACCGGCGCCGGCGCCCCGGCATGCGCCGGAGGTAGCCAGAAGTGCAGTGGAAAGAGGGCCGTCTTGAGCAACAGGCCGACGATCATCAGCGCCAGGGCTGCGCGCTCCAGCGGGCCATCGCCGGTCAGGTCGGCGAGCAGGGCCAGGTCCAGGGTGGCGTGCGCGTAATACAGCAGCGCCACGCCGAGCAGATAACACAACGAACCCATCAAACTCGCGAGCAGGTAACGCAGTGCCGCGCGTGTCGCCGCGAGGCCGGGGGCGAGAGTGACCAGCGCCACAGCGGACAGGCTCAGGACCTCGAGGCCGACATAGAGATTGAAGACATCCCCCGACAGGAACAGGGTGTTCAGTGCCGTCAGCAGCAGGCACCAAAGTGGCCAGAACGAACGCTCGGTCGCGGAGCCAGTCGCGAAATAGCTCAGACTGTATCCGCTGATGACGGCGCCCACCAGCGCGGTGATAGCGATCATCATGGCGCTGAATGTATCGGCGTAGAGGGCGATCCCCAGTGGGGCTTCCCACCCGCCGAGCGCGTAGCGCAACGTGCCATCCTGGGTGGCAGCGAGCAGCAGGCAGGCGAGCACGAGATTGCCGATCATCGCGGTCATTGCCGTCCAGCGACCGGCCTTTCGACAGGCGACACTCATCAGGGCCCCCAGCAAGGGCAGGCTGATCAGCCAGACAAGAAGTTGCGGGTTCCCCGGAAGCTCGCTCATCCGTCGCCTTCCTCGCGCTGCTCGGCAGCCAGCTCGTGTGCACGACATACCAGCTTCAAGGCCAGGGCGGTGGCGCTGACCGCCACCACGATGCCGGTCAGCACCAGGGCATGAGGAACGGGGTCGGTGTTCGGCAGGCCCGACACGTCATGTTGATAGGCGGCGGCAATCAGCAGCATGAACACCCCATTGCCCATGATGTTGATGGCGAGTATCCGACGCAGCATCTCTGTCGTCGTCAGGGCGAAATAGAGCCCCAGGACGAACAGGACGATACCGCACAGGCCGAAGAGCAGGGCGGTGCTCATCGGCGACTCGGCATCATAGGCACGACGGCGCAGAACGTGACATAGAGCATCGCGGCAATGGAAAGCGTCGCCGCGGTTTCGATGATCAGGATCCAGGCACCGGCCAGCGCCGGCGGATAGCGAAAATAAGTCCCGGTCACCAGCAGCAAGGCCAGGGCGGATACCAGGAAGGCTCCGGTGCCCAGCACCAGCAGGGCGCGGATTCGCCAGTCTCCTGGATTCGACAGCCAGGGGCGCCCCGAAAGATGAGCGAGCACCGCCGCCGCCGCCAGTACCGCACCTGCCTGGAAGGCGCCACCGGGTGCCTTGGCGCCGATCCAGAGCAGGTAACCGCTGGTCAGCATCATGATCGGAACGAGGTCCCGGGCAAGGCTCTGCAGCAACGGGGAAACGCTTGCCGCTTGCTTAACCTGCGCGAATGCCGATACCTCCCGAGGATCGCGTAGCCCGCCAACTGTCACGGCTACCAGCAGCAGCACCGCAAGTTCCAGCATGGTGTCGAAGGCCCTGAAGTTGAGAAGCACCGCGGTCACGGGGTTGCTGACTCCGCTGCGGGGCAGCTCGGTCATCACGGCAGCGGCCAGTGACGACGAGGTCTCGGAATGTGACCAGAGCGCCCAGGCCAGCACCAGGCCGATTGCCACCATGCCGATGGCGAGCAGGAGTCGAGCCACAGGGGGCAGGCCCGCATTATCCTCATTGCTTCGCATCGCCTGCTCCTTGCTGTTCGCCAGACGTGGACTCGGCATCCGATTCGGGATCGACGGTGCCCGGCTGCAGGCGACGCCAGGCAGCCAGCAATAGGGCGCCGGTCAAGCCCGCGCCGATCGCTGCCTCGGCGATGGCGATATCCGGGGCGCCGAGCCTTGCCCAGGCAAGCGCGATGAGTAGCCCCGTGCTGATGAACAGCACGATGCTGCTGAAAGTCGCTCGAGCGGTCAGTGTCAGCGTCGCGAAGGTCACAAGCCCGGCAATGAGCACCAGGTCAAGAATCAGCATCATGGCAAGCACTCCTGTTGCGGTGCCGGTTTTCGACCCGACGGGCACGCCGCGCAATGAGATGACAGGTGACCGCTCCCGAGAGCATCACCAACAGCCAGATCAGCCCCAGCTTCAACCATTGAGTGGGTGAGTTTAGTTGCAGGACGACCGCAATGGTGATGAGTCCAAGCCCCAGATTGTCTGCCTTGGTCAGCGCGTGAAGACGGCTGTAGACGTCGGGGAATCGCAGCAGACCTAGGGCGCCGGCGAAGAAGAACACGACGCCTCCCGTGGCCAGCATCAGACTGACGATGTCCAGCGCGTCCATTACTGTTCGTCCCCTGCCAGACGGATGAAAGCAATACTGGTGATCGAGGCGAGTATCCCCATGACCAGGGCGACGTCGAACAGGGCCGCCAGGTCGGTGACGATGCCCAGGATCAGCATCATCGCCACGCCGGTGGTGCCGAAGAGCTGTGCCGCCAGCATGCGATCCGCCCGGCTGGGGCCACGAAATACGCGAATGAGCCCGATCAGCAGGGTTATCAGCAGCAGGATCGCCAGGCCGGTCAGGTAGGTGTTCATGAGCGTGTCTTCATCGGGGATATGGAGAATCCGAACAGATCGGCCACTCGGCGCTCGCAGGCCTGCAGGTCATGGTTATCCTCTGGCCCGCTACGCAGGCGATGCACCAGCAGTCGCTCGTCGCGAATGTCCGCGCTCAGAGTGCCCGGCAAGAGGCTCACGGCATTGATGAACACTCTTCGAGCGGGCCCTTCCGGCAGGTTCAGGATGTAGGTGCAGAAATGCGGCCGCATGGCGATCCTTGCTGAAAAGGCGATACGGGCCACATCGATACCGCCGCGCAGGGATTCCCACAGGAAATAAGGAATGAACCGGATGAGTCCGATCAAGCGTGGCAACGGCTGGGAAGCGCTTGGTTGACGAAGGCTCCACCACAGGGTGGCGGCCACCGTTGGCACACCGATGATCCAAGAGGTCGTGTCACCGTCGCTTATCACCCACCAGATGGTGATCAACATCAAGGCATTGCTCAGTCTGGCAGGCATCGTGCGCATCATAGGTGAAAACCAATTAGCGACTTTTATATCGTACAAGCTACGATTGCTTTATCACCGAGTCAAACATTTCAGAACCAATGGATGAGCGGTGAGGTGGAATCGACCGGGCCTCCAGCCGTGGCGGCTATGGATATGGAAGCAAGAAGATGTTTTCTGGTAATATTTTTCGGCTTTTAGCTGTCATCGGGAGATGTCATGGGATCGAACGCCGCCAGTGGCTGGACAATGTTCAGCAATCATGCGCATGTACTGATCTGTCTGGTGGAAGACCCGACTCGTACGCTGCGAGAAGTGGCTGCCAGGGTGGGGATCACGGAGCGCGCGGTGCAGCGCATCGTGAGCGATCTCGAAGAGGCGGAAATCGTCGCTCGGCAGAGGGTCGGACGGCGCAATGAATACAAGCTGTTTCTGGATAAACCACTTCGCCACCCGCTCGAATCCCACAGGACCATGGCCGAGGTGGTGGCATTGATTACCCAGCGCTGAAACGAGAGCGCCCTGCGGGGGCAGGGCGCACGAAAGAGAAGAGGGGGATGCGATCAGCTGCCGTCGTCGGGACGCGAGCGTTGCGTCGATCGGCTGGCGACGACGGTCGCATCGTCATTGGTCTCGAGCTTGGCAAGCAGTTCCTTGGAATTCTGCTTGAAGGCCGCCAGGGCTTGCCCCGCAAGATTCTTGCTGTCCGGCAGCTTGACGCGCATGGCATCGACGTGGCGATTGTTGACCATGACCTCGTAATGCAGATGAGGGCCTGTGCTACGGCCGGTGTTGCCGGACAGGGCGATCTTCTGCCCCATCGTCACGCGATCTCCCTCGGAGACCAGGCGCTTCGAGAGGTGCATGTAGCGGGTCTTGTAGCCATTGTCGTGCTGAATGACGAGGTAGTTCCCCGCGAGGGACTGGTGGGTCGACTTGACCACCCGGCCGTCTGCGGGTGACAGGACGGTAGTGCCCGTGCGCATGGCGAAATCGGTACCACGATGCGGGCTGATGCGACCGGTGATCGGATGCTTGCGCCGCAGGTTGAACGATGAGCTGAGGCGATACTTGCCATTGAAGGGATAACGATTGAAGGCTGGGTCGAGGCTATGTCCTTCCGGTGTGTAGAAGCGATCGTCCTCGGTATTGCGTACCACGGTGAGGCTCATCTTCTGGCCTTCGTACTGAGCCGCCAGGATTCGTGAATCCGCCGGCTTGCCCTCGATCATGTCGGTCTCGACCAGGACCTGAAACCTGTCGCCGCGCCGGGCCTTGCGCCGAAAATCCAGCTTCTTGGAAAGCAGCGACGACAATTCGGCGATCTCGGCGTTCGAGAGCCCCGTTGCACTCGCGGATTTCGCAAAACTACCGCTCAGGGTGCCGGCGAAGAGGCGTTGGGTAGCCTTGGAGGCCTTGTCGAAAGCGGCGACATCGAAGCTGCGTTTCTCGCTGCCACGCTCGATCAAGTAGCCGCTGCGCCTGTTCTTCATGACTCGCAGCGCCAGGAGATCCCCGGACTCGTCGAGCTTGAAGTCGAAGCTGCTACCGACGCGCCAGCGGGTGAGAACGGTCTTGTCGGGCATCTCATCCAGCAGCGCCATGACCTCGCTGAAGCCCAGCCCCAGGGTTCGCTCCGCCATGACCGCGAAGGTATCCCCCTTCTGAACGGTATAGGTTTCCCATTCGGGGACGTAATCCGCCTCGGCGGCGAGTTCGTTCTCGAGTTCCACGCCATCCCCGTTGAGGAACATGGGGTCGGCGGAAATATCCTCGTAGGAGGTGCCGCCGATCTGCTCTTCCTTCTTCGGGGGCAACTGCAAGGCAATGTGCATCGCCGTCGAGTCGAGTTGAGGTTTCAGCGGGATGTTGCCCGCGATGAACAAACGACTGATGTCGACGATTTCCCGGGCATCGAGGGTCGCCAGGGGAACATCGACACGCGTGGGATCCTGGGAGGATTGACGAGTGACTTGCCTGGGCTTGTCGGCGGGCTCGCTGCTCGCCTGAGCCGTGAAATCCGCCGGCAACTGGATCTGCACGAGCGGTTCGCCACCTTCATTGGGGGTATCAAGGGCGGCTATGATCTTGTGCGCACCCAACACGGTCACCATGGTGGCAATGGGTAGCAGAATTAACTTGTGCGTGCGAGGCAGTGAGTGAAGGATTCGCAGCATATAGGCCCAATAACATGTCGAGTGAATAGAAGAAGGCGAGGGAACCTTAACCCAGGCTACTTGTCGTTCCTAGTCTGTATAGAGATACAGGCATTAAACTTATAATCAACATAACTTTTCTTAACTTTTCTTTACCTGTTATTGCCTATTCATCTTTTTGTGAAATAAAAAGTTTCAAAATGTCGATTTTTTTCAAGTTATTGATTTTAAATTGATTTGATCATGTTCGTGATGCCTGGAGTGGCATTGAAACTTGCCTTGCTGCACATGTTTATTCATTTAGTCCTGTCATTTTCACATTTCAATCTCTACCGCTTAACGGAGAATAAGCGCTTTTTTACCATGTAATTCAGCCCTTGAAGCTCTTTGCCAGGATGGCGGTTTCCACGACTTGTCATGCAAGCCCAAGCAGGATCTGAAACATGTCGTCATCGAAATGGATCGGCAGTGATGACAAGGAGTAGGCAAAGCCTTTCGACGATGGTAGCATGTGCACCTCCTCGCAAGTGTTGACCCCACCATCACTGTTGATTCGACCCTCCTGGACATTGCCCGACGGCACGAGGAACGAGTCTCTCGCAAGGCGCACAGCCAGGCTTCGAGCCGCTGTAACGAGCGCCGGGTGCGTAGATGGAACGCCAGAATCGCCAAGCCGGCGTGGCGTGTACGGTCGCCACACTGTTCGTCCTCCAGCGCATTCCGCGGTGGCGGTCATGAAACGAACAGGATGCAGGTGCGACCCGGTGCCATGTCATATTGCCAGCGTTAAGCGTTGCGCAGCTGAAAGCGACAAGGCACCACGACATTTTTTCGCCGGTGACTACCGGCCTTCCAAGGTGTGATAATGACCTCGACTTCTGTCGCCTCGCCGAGCTTCGGCGAACTGGCACTGCTGCCTGCCGTGCTTTCTGCCCTCGAGACCCTGGGCTACGCAACCCCGTCGCCGATCCAGGCGCAGACCATTCCGGCACTGCTGGAAGGCCGTGACATGCTGGGTCAGGCCCAGACCGGCACCGGCAAGACGGCCGCCTTCGCGCTGCCGATCCTGTCGAAACTCGAATTGACCCGCCGCGAGCCCCAGGTGCTGGTGCTGGCACCGACCCGTGAACTGGCCCAACAGGTGGCGGTCTCTTTCACCAAGTACGGCCAGAACCTCAAGGGGCTGGAAGTGGCTAGCCTGTGTGGCGGCCAGGAATATCGTGAGCAGCTCGGCGCACTGCGCCGAGGCGCCCAAGTCATCGTCGGCACGCCGGGCCGGGTGATCGATCACCTCGACCGCGGCAGCCTGAAGCTCGATGGCCTTTCCGCCCTGGTGCTCGACGAAGCCGACGAGATGCTGCGCATGGGCTTCATCGACGACGTCAAGCGTGTCGTGGCCGATACCCCGAGCGATGCCCAGCGCGTCTTCTTCTCCGCCACGCTGCCCGCCGAGATCGAACGCATCGTCAACCGCTACCTGGTCGACCCGGTCAAGGTGGCCATCGAGTCCAAGGCCGACACCGCGGCCAGCATCGACCAGCGTCTGGTACGTGTCGATGGTGGTGCCAAGCTGGAGGCGCTGGCGCGTATTCTCGAGGTCGAGCCGGTGGATGCCGCCATCGTCTTCGTGCGCACCCGTGCTGCCTGCACCACCTTGGTGGAGCAGCTGACCGCACGTGGCATCAATGCCTCCGCACTGTCCGGCGATCTGGACCAGAGCCTGCGTGAGCGTACCGTGACACGCCTGAAGCGAGGCAAGATCGATGTGCTGGTCGCCACCGACGTGGCCGCGCGCGGCCTCGACGTGCCGCGCATCACCCACGTGGTCAACTACGACCTGCCCCAGGATTCCGAAGCCTACACTCACCGCATCGGTCGTACCGGTCGTGCGGGCCGTTCCGGCATCGCCATCACCTTCGCCGGGGTGCGCGAGACTCGCAAGGTGCGCTGGCTGGAGCAGGCCACCGGCCAGACCATGACCGATACCGAGCTGCCCGACGAAGCCGCGATTCGTGCTCACCGCGACGAGCGTTTCCGCGAGCGTGTCGTGGGAACACTGACCGCTGGCGCCGAAGAGCAGCGCGCGGTGATCGAGCGTCTGGTCGCCGAAGGGCATGATCCCATCGAGCTGGCCTGTGCCTTTGCCGCGATGGCCCGTGCCGATGAGGCACCGATTGGCCGCCTGCCCAAGCCGGGCGCGCGGAACGATCGCGAGCGCGCGCCACGGGATGGCAAGCCGCCGCGTCGCCGGGAGAGCGGTCCTTCCGAAGGCATGACGCGCTATCGTGTCTCCGTCGGTCACAAGGATGGCATCAAGCCCGGCCAGCTGGTGGGAGCGCTTGCCAATGAAGGCGGCATCGAGGGCTCGCGCATCGGGCGCATCGATATCCGCAATGCCTTCTCGGTGGTCGAGCTGCCCAACAGCCTGCCGACCAGCATCCTGGCCAAGATGGCGCGCGCGCGCGTGGCCGGACGGCCGCTCGAGATCGCCGAGGACCGGGGGGCGCCGGAGCGTAGCCCGAGACGCAAGAGCGATAGTGATGCCCCGATTCCACGCCGCGCCAGGGCCTGAGCTCAAGCATATAAGGCAAAGCGGCGGTTAGGCATCTAAATGACACAGGCCGGGGCATCACGCTCCGGCCTGTGACGTTTCTAGTCACCGTCTCGAACGACGGTCAATGGAGGAAAGAGACGTTATGTGGCGGTCATTGCCGTGGCGGTTGCGCGGCTATCTGATTACCGGCGCCGGCGTGCTGTTGCTGTCGCCGGATGCACTGTTCGTCAAGGACACCCAGGTGGACGTGGCCACCTTCATGTTCTGGCGGGCACTGCTGCTTGGTCTGGTGCTTGCCCTGGTGGCCGGCCTGCGTTACGGACGCGAATTGCCGACGGCCATTCGCGCCTGCGGGCCCGCTGTTTGGTGGTGTCCGTTGGGGTTCGCCGCCAGCGCCTGGGCCTTCGTCATCGCGACACGTCTGACCGCCGCCGGTAACGTGCTGGTGATGCTCAATCTGGCACCGCTGGTGGCGGGGCTCATCGGCATGCTCTTTTTCGGTCAGCACCTGCGGCGTCAGACCTGGGTCGTGATCGTGCTGTGCGTATTCGGTGCCAGCCTGATGGCCGCCGGGGAGATCGGGCAGGGGAGCGCGCTCGGCTTGATCGTGGCGCTGATCGCGCCGGTGGCCGTTGCCGTCAACACCACCGTGGCAAGCGCCCAGCGTGGCCAGTCGCGACGCGGCGTGGATACCACGGTAATCCTGCCGTTGGGATGCCTGGCGATGCTGTTGCCTGCGCTGCTATTGGGCGGCGCCCAGATTCCTCCGACGGAGGATTTTGTCCGCCTGGCCTGGATGGGGCTGGTGTTTCTGCCAGGTGCCTATTTCCTCATCCAGACCGGCACGCGCTATCTTCCCGGGGCCGAGGTGGGGCTGGTAATGCTGCTCGAAACCCTGATCGGCACCCTGTTGGTCTGGTGGCGGGTCGGTGAGGCGCCCTCGGCGCTTGCCTTCGTCGGCGGAGGGCTCATCCTCTCGGCGATGCTGGGTAGCAGTATGCGGGATCTTCATCGCCAGCGGCGCAAGGCGGCCGCCGGAGCGCCGGACCCGCAGGCTCTTCTCCAGCAGGAGGGCGTGAGGGGCGAACATGAATTCGTTGGGAGGGGTGATATGCCGGCTTCGGCACGCTGGGCTAAAGCAGATTGATAGCAGGCGTTTGACGTGCTACCTATCATATTGTCATGCCAGGCACCCGAGGGAGATTCAGGGCATCGACCTCGGTGTCATCCGTCCACGGGGGAGTGACGAATGGAGCATACCGGTACGGTACTGGCGTTCGGTGAGGCGATGGCGATGTTCGTTGCGGAAACACCGGGGACGCTCGATCAGGTCGAACGCTTTCACCGCCGCATCGCGGGTGCGGACACCAATGTCGCCATCGGGCTCGCCCGCCTGGGTTTTCCGGTCCGTTGGCTGAGCCGTGTTGGAGCAGACAGTTTCGGCAGCTTCATCCGGCGCACGTTGGAAGCCGAGGGCGTGGACTGTCGTCATATAACAGTGGACCCCGAGCATGTCACCGGTCTCGTCTTCAAGGAAAGGGCAGACGAAGGGCAGGATCCTCGAGTCGAATACTTCCGACGAGGCAGTGCCGCGAGTCGGATGTCGCCCAGAGACGCCGAAGATGTCGACTTTTCGCTGGTGCGCCATCTTCATGTGACAGGAATCCCCCCGGCTATCTCACCTGATTGTCATGCTCTGACGCTTCACATGATGCAGGCCGCGCGTAAGGCAGGTGCGAGCATCTCCTTCGACCCGAATCTGCGTCCCAGTCTCTGGGACTGCGAACAACTCATGATAGACACCCTGAACGACTTGGCCGGCCTAGCAGACTGGGTGTTGCCGGGGTTAGCCGAGGGGCGGCGCCTTTCTGGGCTAGCGACGGCCGACGAGATCGCCGCCTTCTATCTCGAGCGAGGGGCAGAGGCCGTCATCATCAAGCTGGGACCAGAGGGTAGCTACTATCGTGGCGGCTTGGGTGGGCAGGGCGAAGATGCGTTCACTGTGCCGGGCGTGCCGGTTCAACAGGTGGTGGATACCGTGGGCGCGGGCGATGGCTTTGCGACCGGTGTGATCAGTGCGTTATTGGAAGGACTTTCCCCTCGAGAGGCATTGCTGAGAGGCAATCTGATCGGTGCTCAGGCGGTGCAGGTGATCGGAGACATGGAGGGGCTTCCTACCAGAGCACGGCTCGAGGAACTGATGGATACAGGAAGCAAGCCATGAAACGTGTCGTGGTGTGTGGGCGCCTCAGCGATGAGCAACTCGCAGAGCTGAGCAACGATTTTATGGTCGAGGACTTTCGCCAGGTCCATTCTCTGGAAGAGAAGGACATTCGATGCGCCCTGGCGTCGGCGCAGGGCCTGATCACCGCCAGCCTACCGATCACGCCGGAGCTGCTCGATGCGATGCCCATGCTGGAAGTGATAGCCACCGTGTCGGTCGGCTATGACAACTACCCGCTCGAGGCGCTCTCCCGGCGCGGCATATTGCTGTGTAATACCCCGGATGTGTTGACAGAGACGACCGCAGACACCGGCTTTGCATTGATGTTGGCCACGGCGCGGCGCGTGGTGGAGCTGGCCGATCTGGTCAGCCGAGGCGAGTGGAAGAAGAGCATTGGGCCCGAGCATTTTGGCCGGGACGTACATGGCAAGACACTGGGCATGGTGGGGCTGGGGCGTATCGGTGCGGCAGTCGCCCGACGCGGCGCGCTAGGCTTCGGCATGCGTATCTTGTATGCCCAAGCCTCATCGAAACCTGGTTTGGAAACCGAGCTGGGAGCACGGCGCTGCGAGCTGGATCGGCTCTTGGAAGCCTCCGACTTCGTGTGCGTCACCGTCCCGCTGACATCGGAAACGGAGCACCTGATTGGTGCACGCGAGCTGGCGTTGATGAAGCCGGATGCCATTCTCGTCAATATTGCCCGTGGCCAGGTCATCGATGAAACGGCCCTGATCGATGCCTTGAAATGGGGCCGTCCGGGCGCGGTGGGTCTGGACGTCTATGAAAAGGAGCCCCTGCCCGCGGATTCGCCGCTGATCGGCATGCCCAATGTCGTCGCCTTGCCGCATATTGGTTCTGCTACTCACGAAACACGCCATGCCATGGCGCAGCGGGCCGTTGATAATATGCGGCTGGCACTCAAGGGGCGTCGCCCCATCAGCCCTGTGAATATCGAGCAGTTGCGGTGGGCTGGGTCAGAGGCGAATGACGAAGAGTGACGATACCTCGACTATACTTGTCATGATGTATGACAGGTATGCTGTAAAACATCACGTTTCAGGAGACAACAAGATGTTCGAGGAATGGGTGGGGAAGCGCGTACTGATTACTGGAGCGAGCCGAGGAATAGGGGCAGCGCTTGCCAAACGACTGGGCAGCCTGAAGGCCCACGTGGCCGTGCACTATCATTCGAGCGAGACGGCTGCTCGCCAGGTCTGCGAGGCGATCGAGGCGGCCGGGGGAAAGGCCGTGCCGATCCAGGGCGATATCAGCCGCTCGAGGGACGCCTCCGCGGTCGTTGATCGGGCCGTCGATCTACTGGGCGGGCTCGATGTGCTGATCAACAATGCCGGTGACATGCTTGGCCGGGTGGGCCTGGAGGACATGGACGACGATCAGTACGACCGGGTCATGGATCTCAACGCGCGGTCGGTGGTGGTCGCAAGCCGGGCGGCGTTGCCGCATTTTCGCCGCCAGGGCGGCGGCAACATCATACATACCAGTTCGATTGCCGCACGCAATGGCGGCGGTGGTGGTGCGGGACTGTATGCCTCGGCCAAGGGCTTCGTCAGTACCCTTACCCGATCCATGGCCAAGGAGTTGGCCGCCGACAATATCCGAGTCAATGCTGTGGCGCCGGGGACCATTGCCACCGACTTTCACGATCGACACTCCAGCGAGGCACACCTCGCAGCGGCTGTCGCCTCAATACCCCAGGCGCGGTTGGGCAGTGCCGAGGATTGCGTCGGGGCCTACGTTTTCCTCGCGACCGACGCCATGAGTAGCTATGTGACGGGCCAGATCCTCGAGGTCAATGGTGGGCAGCTGATGCCATGAGTGATTCATCCCGCTTTTCGTTAGCCATCACCATGGGCGATCCTGCTGGTATCGGCCCTGAGATTATCTGCCGTGTGTTGCACACCATGACGCCGGAGGAGCTGACCAACACGCTGGTGATCGGCGATATTCCAATCTTCAAGCGTGCCGCCAGCCTGATCGGCGCTGATATTGACTTCCAGGAATGGACGCCGGGTCACGACTGGTCAAGCAACAATCGGATCGCCGT
Source organism: Modicisalibacter ilicicola DSM 19980 (assembly GCF_900128925.1). Taxonomy (GTDB): domain Bacteria; phylum Pseudomonadota; class Gammaproteobacteria; order Pseudomonadales; family Halomonadaceae; genus Modicisalibacter; species Modicisalibacter ilicicola. Next base: position 10,561 of record NZ_FQUJ01000008.1, on the reverse strand, counting down.
CGCGCAGATTGAGGGCGTCGAGTCTGGCCGGGTGGAGGATGGCAAGATCGGTGCCGTTGCCGGCGACATGGCGTTCCGCTGTATCGAGCGTGCCGTCGAGTGCGTTCAGGCTGGCCAAGCGCGGGTGATCGTCACGGCGCCGCTCAACAAGGCTGCCCTTCACGCCGCCGGCCATCATTACGATGGACACACCGGCATGCTCGCGGCGCTTACCGGCGCGCCGTCTTCCTTCATGCTGCTGGCCTCCGAGCATTTGTCGACCATTCATGTGTCGACGCATGTGTCGCTCAATGAAGCCATCCAGCGAGTCTCGGAGAAGCGCATCGCCGAGACAGTCCGGGCAGGGCACGACCATCTGGTGACGTTGGGCCATTCATCGCCACGTATCGCCGTGGCGGGGCTCAATCCCCATTGTGGCGAGGGTGGCATCTTTGGTGACGAGGACGAGCTTATCATCGCCCCCGCAGTGCGGGCTCTTCAGGCGCAGGGGCTGGACGTGGCAGGTCCCATTTCGGCAGATACGGTCTTCTATCGTGCCACGCGAGGCGAGTTCGACCTGGTGGTGGCGCAGTACCACGATCAGGGCCACATCCCTGTGAAGCTGATCGCCTTTGATACCACTGTCAACGTCAGTCTCGGACTGCCGGTTCAGCGTACCTCGGTGGATCATGGCACGGCCTTTGACATCGCCTGGCAAGGCAAGGCCGACGCCACCAACATGGGCGCCGCCATTGCCTATGCTCGGTGCCTGGCGGGTGGAAGCACACCTTGAGCAATTGCCGGGTGGTGATCCTCGCCGATGACCTGACGGGCGCCCTGGATGCGTCGGCACCGTTCGCCAGCCGTGGCGCGACGACCCGGGCGGTGGTCGATCTGATCCGGCTGGTCGACCTGCTCGATAACCGCCATGAGGCGCTGCCCGAAGTGCTGGCGGTCAACACCGAATCGCGTCATCTACCCGCGGAACAGGCTGCGGCTCGAGTCCTGCATACTCTGGACCTTCTCGAACCGCTGGCGCCCAATCTGTGGTTCAAGAAGATCGATTCGACGCTGCGCGGCCAGGTAGTGGCCGAGAGCGTGGCGGTCCGGCGTCGGTTGGGACGGCGCCTGTTGCTGGCGCCGGCAGTTCCGGCCCAGGGCCGAACGACTCATCATGCCGAAGTGTACGTCCATGGTGAACCACTGCGGCATTCCTCCTTCGCCACGGATGCCCGTTCGCGGCCGCCAACCGAAGCGCTGGATGTTCTGTTTGCCACACACGGCCTTCCTCTGGCGCAATTGGCCCCGGGACTAAAGCTGCCGACCGGGGACTGTGTGGCTGATGCTGAGAGCGATAGGGACCTGCAGCATCTGGCAACACAACTGCTGGCGGCGCCTGTTGATTGCCTCGCGGTCGGTGCCGCCGGTCTGGCAACGGCCATCGCCCAGTGCCTTTACGGCTCACCGCAGTCATCGATTTGCTTGGGAGAGTATCAAGAGGTCTGGCTGGTGGTAGGCTCGCGCAGTCCTCAGTCCCGACGTCAGATTGCCTGCCTTCGCGACACCATTTCTGATATGCCGGTCATCGAGGCGATGAGCGATGTCATCGGTACCGAGACCCACGACAGTGCACTGCTGATTCCAGGCGGCTCCGCAGAAGTGACCTGGTGTGCCGAGGCGGTGGCGCAGCGCTTGGCGGCGCGTTTCGTGGCGAGCTTGCCCAGTGCGCCAGGGCGTCGCCTGGGGTTTCTGACCGGTGGCGATACCGCCATGGCGGTGCTGCAGCGTCTCGCGGCAGGGGTCGTCGAAGTGGTGGGTGAATGGGCGCCGGGTGTCGTGCTGGTCTATCCAAAATATCAGCCAAAGGGATGGCAGGAATGGCCGCTGCTGACCAAGGCGGGCGGTTTTGGCGATGATCGATTATTGCTGGATCTCTGGAGTGCCGTGCATCCGGTGTCGAAGTAGAACTCGAATGGAGGATTGCGCCGCCGAGGAGGAGCAACTAGATTTACCTGTGGTGGTATGACACGTATACAGTAAAGCCATCAATCGACAGCCATAGAAGCCTCTGCGGATTCGAAAGCAAGGAGAACAACAAGATGGGCAACGTGAGCAAACACGCCATGAAACTGAATCGCTGGGTAACCACGGCCCTACTTCTGGCCGGTGTCGGGATCGCCGGCTTGGCCAGTGCCGCCGAGACCTTGAAGTTCGCGCACGTCTACGAAACCTCGGAGCCCTACCACAAGTGGGCACTCTGGGCGGCCGACGAAATCGAGAAGCGCACCGACGCGCGTTACGAAGTCGAAGTGCATCCGGCCTCGTCTCTAGGCAAGGAGGCGGATATCAATGAAGGCTTGAGTTTGGGTACTGTGGACCTGATCTACACCGGCAACCAGTTTGCCGGGCGATCCTATGGGCCGATCGGCATCGCCGGTGCGCCCTACATGTTCCGCGATTTCGATCATTGGCAGACCTATGCGGAGAGCGACCTGTTCAAGGAGATTGCTCAAGGTTATGAGGATGCCACCGGCAATGTGCCTCTGGCCATGAACTACTACGGCCGCCGGCACACGACCTCCAACGAGGAGATCAACGTCCCTGAGGACATGCAAGGCCTCAAGATTCGCGTGCCCAATGCCCCGATGTACATGATGTTCCCGAACGCTGTCGGGGCCAATCCCACGCCCATCGCCTTCGCCGAGGTATATCTGGCGCTGCAGCAAGGGGTGGTGGATGCTCAGGAGAATCCGCTGCCGACCATCAAGGCCAAGGCATTCTATGAGGTTCAGGACTATATCAACCTGACCGGGCATATCACCGATTCATTGATCACCATTGCCGGCGGGCCGCTATGGAACAGGCTCTCCGAAGAGGATCGCAAGATCTTCCGCGAGGTTTACATGGAGGCCGGTGAAAAGATCACCCAGGATATTCTCCAGTCGGAAGAAGATCTCGTCGCCTGGTTCGAGGAGCAAGGGGTCACCGTCAATGAAGTGGATACCGGTCCCTTCCGTGAAGCCGTCGTGCCTTATCACAATGGTGATGCAGCCACTTGGGACAAGGAAACCTACGATCGCTTGCAGGCCCTCGGGCAATAACGTCTCGTGTGCAGTCGCCCACCCCTCATGAGTCATGGAGGGGTAGGTGACTCGAGGAGGTTGTGATGTCGGAGGATCGTGTACCCCACAGTGCGGACACTTTCGAGTTTCTCGAAGAAGACGAGTTCAACTGGCGCGATTACGCCATCGAGGATTATGTGACCTTGGTGGTCTTCTGGCTGTTGGCTATCGATGTCTTCCTGCAGTTCTTCAGCCGTTATGTCCTCGGCAGCTCGATTGCCTGGACGGAGGAGATGGCGCGCTATCTGCTGGTTGTGGTGTGCTTTCTGGGCAGTGCCATGGCGGTCAGGAAGGGCTCGCATATCGCTGTGGAGTTCTTCTATCGCTATATGCCCGGAAGGGTGGGTCTGACGATGTCGACTCTGGTGGACATCGTCCGGGTCATCTTCTTCATCGCCGGCTCCTGGATCACCTACAAGCTCGCCGATAGAACCAACGCGATGATGGTCTCCGTGGATATTCCCAAGAGCGTGATCTACTACCTGGTACTGGTCGGCTTTCTGCTGATGCTGCTGCGCTCGATCCAGGCCGCGATTCGCCACTGGCGTGAAGGCACCAGCGAACTGATCTTCACCGAAGACGATGGATAACAATAAACATTCGGAGTCGTTGCCATGCCCAACGCGTCGAGCGCGCGCCGTCGAGGCCCGATAGTCCCACCGGCCATCGCCATGCTGGCAATCGCCGGCTGTATCGCCCTGGCCGTATTCGGCTACTACCTTGCTTTCCTTTTCGCCGCCCTGTTCACCATGCTGGTGCTCGGCGTGCCCATTGCCATCAGTCTGGCCGGCTCCTGTCTGCTCTATGTGTACCTCAGTGGACAGGTGCCAGACCTGGTGGTGGCTCATCGCATGGTCAATGGCGTGGACAGCTTTCCCTTGCTGGCGATTCCATTCTTCATTCTCGCCGGCAACCTGATGAACAACGGCGGCATTACCACCCGCATCTTCGATTTCGCCAAGGCATTGATGGGCTGGATGCGCGGCGGCCTGGGCCATGTCAACGTGGGGGCCAGCATCGTCTTCTCGGGCATGTCGGGGGCGGCGGTGGCCGACGCCGGTGGCCTGGGCACCATCGAGATCAAGGCCATGCGCGATGCCGGCTACGATCAGGAATTCGCGGTGGGCATCACGGCGGCATCCTCGACCATCGGCCCGATCATCCCGCCCAGCCTGCCCATGGTGATCTACGGGGTGATGGCCTCGGTGTCGGTGGGTCAACTGTTCGTCGCCGGCTTGGTGCCCGGACTGCTGATGGGAGTGGTGTTGATGGTCATGATCACGCTGCTCTCGCGTCGACGCGGCTATCAACGCGATGCGGCCTTCTCGCTGCGGGTGCTGGGTGTGACCTTCGGCCGTGCCTTCCTGTCATTGTTGACGCCGGTGATCATCGTCGGCGGAATCATTACCGGTGCCTTTACGCCCACCGAGGCGGCCATCGCCGCGGTCGTCTACGCGCTCTTTCTTGGCGTGGCGGTCTATCGCACCCTGACCTGGCGGCGGCTGCTCAAGGTCAGCATGGAGACCATCGAGACCACGGCGGTCATTCTGCTGATAGTTGCCGGCGCATCGATCTTTGCCTGGATACTGACCAGCAACCAGGTGACCCAGCATGTGGTGACGCTGATGGGACCGTTTGCCGACAATCCGATTGCCGTCTTGCTGATCATCAATCTGGTGTTGATCGTGGTGGGCTGTTTCATGGAGACAATCGCCGCCATCACTATCCTGGTACCGGTCCTGTTGCCTGTTGCCGTCGCCGCCGGCGTCGATCCGGTCCATTTTGGCGTCATCATGGTGCTCAATCTGATGATCGGCCTGCTAACTCCTCCGGTGGGCATGGTGCTGTACGTACTCTCCCGAGTTTCGCACATCTCCTTCGAGAAGTGCATGCGTGGCACCTTGCCATTTCTGGTGCCACTGGTGATCGCGCTGCTGCTGGTGACTTTTATTCCGGCCATATCCCTGTGGCTGCCGACCCTGATTTATCGCTGATGTGAGTACGCGCCAATGACAAGCACTCAATATGTCCCGCAGCGCGTCGCGGTAAAGGAGCTCGAGCGCTTCATCGACGAGACGCTGTTGCATTGCGGGACCGATGAGGCGTCAGCAACCGCCGTGACCCGAGCGCTGGTAACCGCCTCCCGGATGGGAACCGACAGTCATGGTCTGCGACTGTTGCCGCATTACGTCAAGGCACTCGAGGGCGGGCGGATCAAGGCCCGGCCGGCGATGGCCTTCACACGCCGCATGCCGGCGACCGGGCACCTGGATGCCGACGATGGCTTCGGTCACCTGGCCGGTTATACGGCCATCGAGCATGCCGTTGACATGGCTCGGGAGGTGGGTATAGGAGCGGTGGCGGTGGGCAATTCCTCGCACTTCGGTGCCGCGGGTTGCTATGCCCTGGCCGCCTCTGAGGAAGGCATGATTGGCATGGCGATGTGCAACTCCGACCCCTTCGTGTTGCTGCATGGGAGTCAGGTGCCCTTCCATGGCACCAATCCCATCGCTTTCTCGGTCCCCGTCGAAGGACGATCCCCGTACCTGCTGGATATGGCGACCAGCTCGATTCCCTGGAACCGAGTCCAGCAGTATGGCGCCATCGGCCGAACGCTACCCCCGGACGTGGCGGCTGATGCCGGGGGGCGGCTCACCATTGAACCGGACGATGTGGCGGCACTGCTACCGCTCGGCGGCGCGCAATTCGGCTTCAAGGGTGCGGGCCTGGCCGGGGTGGTGGAAATACTCAGCTCCACGCTGTCAGGCATGCTCAATGGCTTTCGCTTGTTGCCCATGGGTGGACCTGACATGTCGACGCCTCGGGGCATTGGGCACTTCTTTCTGGTCGTGCAGCCCCAGGCGTTTACCGATTGGGTAACCTTCCAGCGAGGCCTCAAGGAGTACCTGGAGGATCTTGGCTCACGGCCGGCGCTGGCGGATCGCGAGGTGTTGGCCCCCGGTGACCGGGAATGGCGCTGCCAAGCCGAGCGCGATGCCGAGGGCATACCGATGGATTCGGCCAATTGGGAGGCCTATGAGCGTCTTGCCAAGGAGGTGGGAATCGCGCCGCTACGCGAATGTTAGGAAGTAGGGCGGTTGCCTCTTGCGGTACCATCTACACCTGCCCGATTCAAAAAGTGAGGGCTAGTTGACATGTGTTGCCGAGGAGTCATGGGGAATGACGCACTATAGGGTGGAGCGCAAGACGCTCTCCGAGCAGGTGGCCGAGCAGCTTGAGGCGGCTATCCTCGAGGGGCGGTTGCGGGAAGACGATCAATTGCCGTCGGAACGCGAACTGATGGAGCAGTTCGGCGTGGGCCGGCCGGCGGTTCGCGAAGCCTTGTTTTACCTGCAGCGCCTCGGGTTGATCGCCATCAACAGCGGAACGCGCGCCCGAGTGATCAGGCCAACGGCTGAGGCCGTGATGGCACGCCTCTCGGGCGTTACCCGCCAGCTGCTCTCGCAGCCGGAAGGGCAGCAGCATTTCCAGGAAGCGCGTGCCCTGTTCGAGATCTCCTTGGCACGCTATGCCGCATGCCATGCCACCGACGACGACATCGCTCGGCTGCGCGCCGCCTTGGACGACAACAGAAATGCGCTAGGCAATGAGGCGCGCTTCAAGCGCTCCGACAACGACTTCCATGGTGTGCTGGCAAGTATCGGTCGCAATCCGATCTTCGACGCCATCCACGAGGCGCTGTCCGAGTGGCTTGATGACCGCCGAGCACAAGCGTTGCAACAAAAAGGCGAGGACCAGGCTGCGACGAAAGCCCATAGTGCCATCGTGGAAGCCATCGCCTCTCACGATGCGGATGCGGCCGAGGCGGCGATGCGCAGCCACCTTGATCGTCACTACGGCACCTATCGGCAGCTCAAGCAGCGCTTGTCCCGCTCCGTAGAGTAGGCTTTGTGGATGCTCACCCTGATGCCAAGGCCTGCTGGTAGCTAATCAACAAGCCTGGAGAGACACAAGGCTTTGTCCGAAAAGTGCCTGCACTCGCCCATACGGCGTTAAAAATCGACTCAAAGTACTCATTTACACCGCGTAAACTCCGTCTTTGGGCTCGCGACATCCATGTCGCTTGCTCTTCGAGCAGCCATGCTGCCCAAATCGGCTATCCTGCCGATTTGTCGTCGATTTTTGCTTTGTGACCCACATAGATGTGGGAAATGCGTTAGCCCGCAGGAGCGGGCTTAGCGCTGGCCATCGCTCGTCGACTTTTCAGACATAGCCTAGGCCGGGGACTCTCAGGCCATCGCCATGGCTTCGAGTCGGGCAGTGAGGCGCGGCGTCGGTTGTCCCTGAGCGCGCGCCATCTCGTGGACAGGCAGCCACCGCCGGCGCACCTTTTCCACATGATTCTGAGCGATATCGACCAGTGCGTGATCGAGAAAGGGATTGGTGAAGCGCTCCAGTACCGTAGCCTTGTAATCCGCCAATGCCATACCTGGAAACGCATGATCCAAGGTCGGCAGTACCTCGTCTTCCAGCAGGGTTTCCAGATCGTCACGCAGGCGCGACTCGTCCATGGCTTCACGCACGAAGCGGATCTCGTCGCTCAGCCCCAGATCCACCGTTCGCTGCACCAGCCAAGTGTGCGACAGATTGAGAATATGCAGCTTGCGCTTTTCATAAGGGAAGATGTCGTCTACCCGCTGTACATCGGGGTGATGGCAGGGCAGCTCCAGCCCGGGGGTCTCCTGGATCGCCCATAGACCATACGGTTCGGCAACGGCACCCACCGGCTCCAGCGTGGAGGAGACGATACGATCGACCAGCGTGTCGATCCACAGGCACGCTTCGTCGAGCCAGGCAGTAAAGCCCGCATCCGCATAGGCCTGGCTCGACAGCTTGGTGACGATCGTCTTCAAGTATTGCCCATTGCCGCTCACCAGTTCGCAGGGCATCAGGATGACCCCCGCAGCACCTGCGCGATAGCGCGCGTACAGGAGCTTGGCCAGCTTGGCCGGGAAGCTGGCTGGTACCTCATGCCTAGGTGAGTCGTCGACGGTCACACGGTAGCCATTATCCCCGGCGTTGGATACCACATGAGTGATCTCATCGCGAAAGCGTCGCTCCAGTTCAGGCCATTCCTGCTGGGCGATCAAGCAGGTTGCCAGGCTATCCACCATTTCCTGGCGATCGAAAGTCTCCCCGTCGCGCACGCCACGGAAATGCACGGGATAGCGCCGATGAGCGGCAAGCGCACGCGCCTTGGCGATGCCCTCGGGGCGCGAGGACGTCTGGGTCACCACCACACGCTTGTGGCTATGCCCCTCGGCCAGGGATCGGCTGACATAATAGTCCACGTGGGCCAGCAGGAAGCGGCTGGTACCGAATTGCAGAATCTCGTCACGCTGAGGAGTCATCCGGCCAGCCCTCCACGGCTCATTCTTCGTTCACCAGCATCTGGCATTGCTCGCCCAGGCCCGCGATACCCAGGCGCATGCGCTGGCCGGCCTTGAGGTAGACGGGCGGCTTCTGCCCCATGCCTACTCCTGGTGGGGTGCCGGTGGAGATGACGTCGCCCGGCTGCAGGCTCATGAAGCGGCTCAGGTAACTGATCAGGAAGGGCACCTGATAGACCATGGTCTGGGTGCTGCCATCCTGGTAGCGATGGCCATCGACCTCGAGCCACAGGGCCAGGTCGTGAGGATCGTCGATTTCATCGGGGGTCACCAGCCAGGGGCCCAACGGGCCGAAGGTATCGCAGCCCTTGCCCTTGTCCCAGGTGCCGCAGCGCTCGAGTTGATATTCCCGCTCGGAGACGTCGTTGACGATACAGAAGCCAGCGACGTGGGACATGGCATCGCGTTCATCGACATAGCGGGCGGTCTTGCCGACGACCACCCCCAGTTCCACTTCCCAATCGGTCTTGGTGGAGCCGCGAGGGATGATCACCTCGTCGTTGGGGCCGCAGATGGCGCTGGTCCACTTGTTGAAAACCACCGGCTCGGCAGGTACCTCGGCACCGGTCTCGGCGGCATGATCGGAGTAATTGAGTCCGATGCAGATAAACTTGCCCACGTGCCCCACGCAGGGGCCCAGGCGTGTTTCGGCGGGCACCTCGGGCAGCTGGGCAGGGTCCAGTTGGGTCAGGTTGGTGAGGCTGGCATGACTCAGATATTCCCCGGATATATCGGTGACATGGGCCGATAGATCGCGAAGGATGCCCTGGTCGTCCAGGAGACCGGGTTTTTCGTGACCGACGGGGCCGAAGCGAAGCAATTTCATGAGGTGCAAGTTCCTCGTGTCAGTTGAGCCAACCACCATCGATGATCTGAACCGTCCCGGTGGTGTAGGCCGATTCGTCGGAAGCGAGATAGGTCGCCAGGGCGGCGATCTCCTCGGGGTTACCAAGCCGCCCCAGGGGTTGCCTGGCGGTGAACTCGCGATAGACGTCTTCTTCGCTGCGCCCCTGCTGGCGCGCCTGGGCACTGATACGCTCCAGGAGCGAGGGCGATTCCACCGTGCCTGGGCAGATGGCATTACAGCGCACCCCGTGGCCGACATAATCGGCGGCGACGGACTTGGTCAGGCCGATCACCGCCGCCTTGGTGGTACCGTAGGCGAAACGGTTGGGCACACCCTTGAGGCTCGAGGCCACCGAGGCCATGTTGACGATACTGGCGTTGCCTAGCGTACACATGCCGGGCAGGAAGGCACGAATCATGCGGTACATGGCGGTGACGTTGAGGGAGAGGGAAAACGCCCAGGCATCCTCGTCGCACTCCAGTACGGTGCCGCTGTGCACGTAGCCGGCACAATTGAACAGCACGTCCAGAGGTGGCAGCTCCCTGGCCAGCGCGCTGATGGCATCCGCATCCAGCACATCCAGTCGTCGGGTGTCGATGCCGGGTTCTGTCGCCAACTCGCGAAGCTTCCCTCCGTCGATGTCGGTAGCGATGACCCGGGCTCCCTCACTGATGAAGCGTAGGGCCGTCGCGCGACCGATCCCCTGGCCGGCGGCCGTCACCAGCGCTGTCTTGTCTTTGAGTCGCATCATGGCGGGTCCGTTTCTTGTTGCTATTGTCTTGATGGCCACCCTTGCAGGGTTCTGTTGTATGACAGGATAAAAGCATGATGGCTGTCTCGAGTATGGAACAGCCCTCGAGGACTTGCCAATATCTCCCTTGGCAGGTGTTAGCGCTGCTCATCTGGTGTCTTGGCCACGCTGAGGGGCATGAGACAGGCCATAAAAAGGGTTCGTCGCAGATTAGCGTGATGCCGCTGCTTTTCCAGATAAGGGTAGCGTAGAAGAGCGCAGATTCTCTGCGCGAAAGGCGCCGGCAGGCGCCCGAGTCGAGCAGGCGCCGCTACGCGGCGTTCGCCCGATGAATCGGGCTCCTACCAAACCCGAGGTCTGGGCTTTTGTAGATACCGTCTCTCGATACCGGCTGCAAGGAGGCTTATACCCCTTGTGGCCGATATTCGCTCTGCGACTTCAACACGCCATA
>NZ_FQUJ01000021.1:32037-43942 GCF_900128925.1 Modicisalibacter ilicicola DSM 19980 | reverse complement strand
GAAGACGACGAGGTTGATAGGCGGGATGTGGACGCACCGCAAGGTGTTGAGCTAACCCGTACTAATGGTCCGTGAGGCTTGACCATATAACACCCAAGGGGTCTGCCGGACAGTGAGCAGGCCCGCGCGACGCGCGCATACCGGAGACGAGAGTCGTATCACCGAGGCCACCGAAAGCGCCTCGGGCATTGTCAGCGAGATTCAGGTTGTTACCGATTACGCCTGACGACCATAGCGAGCGGGTCCCACCTGACCCCATGCCGAACTCAGCAGTGAAACCGCTCAGCGCCGATGGTAGTGTGGGGCCTCCCCATGCGAGAGTAGGTCATCGTCAGGCATCTATTTCGCCGACCGAGGCAAGGTCAGGCCCGGGGCCTCCCAGGCGAGAGTCCCGGAGCGCCGGCCGAGTCCTCGTCAGGCATCTTCCCCAAACCCCCGATCTCCCCGAGGTCGGGGGTTTTTCGTGGGCGGTCGACAGGGGGCAGGGTTTCCAATGTCACTCCTCTTTGGTTGCGTAAACGTTTGTTATTGAAACAACTCGTGAGTAAAGATTGGTCTTCACTGCAAAGGCGGGGTATCGTAGCCCCATCAGGCGATATTTTCTCAAGGAGGTAGAGATGCAAAACAGTATGTTGCGCAAGGTAGGACTGGCCCTGTTGATGGTGTTGTTAATGGGAGGCGTCGCGGCTTGCGATGACCAAGGCCCTGCGGAAGAAGCAGGCGAGAACATCGATGAAGCCGCGGAAGAAGCAGGTGACAGTGTGGAAGAGATGGGTGAAGAGATCCAGGATTCTGCCGAAGACGCCCAAAACTGAGTTCGGTACCGCACGTTATCGGTGCTCAGGCGAAAGTTCGTTAAGTTCCATCAAGAAAGCCGGGCGATTGCCCGGCTTTTTGATGGGTATGTTTCGGATGGTGTCAGGTGCCTGGGTTCTGCTCGATGCCCTGAATGTACCAAGGCGCTCCATCACGCAAGTCACGAACCAGATGCCAGGTTTCATTGAACTCGTTTTGCTCACCGTTTTCATCGATGATGCCGTGAAAGAGCACGGTCGCTTCGGCCTGCCGATCGTATTCCTGGACTTGGCCTAGTTCGGCAAAGAGGCGCACGATGTCGGTGCGATTGTTTGCGGGTTGGTGGGCGCGCTCTTCGCGTAACTGATTGTACAGCGCGGGTGTCACGTATTCCTGGATGCTGCTGAAGTCATTGTTGTCCCAGGCGCGTTGGAGGGTCATGAAATGCTCTTTCGCACTTCCAAGGAAACGCTCCTTGTCGAACCAGGCCGGCTCTGCAGACGTGCCGCGAACCCCTGAAGTCGTGAACGTCTGCTGCCCGGCCTCCGGCTGCGCCTGGCCTGCGAAGTCATCACGGGGGCCCATGGCAGGCGATATGGTGCGCCGGCGCCCGAAGAGACGGAAAGCCAGCCAGATGGCTCCGACGATCAGCAGTATGTCGAATATGCGCAGCTCATCAAAGGCGCCGCCGAAGAACAGGGAAGCCAGCAATCCACCGGCGAGCAGGCCGGCAAAGGGGCCGGCAAAGCGGGACAAGCCCTTCGAGGGTTGGCGCTGAGGAGTGCTGGCAGTTCTGCTGGGTGTGCTGGAAGGCGTATTCGCGGAACGCGAGTAAGAGCCGAAGCTCTTGCCGCCACCAAGTCGCTTGGCTTCGGCATGGTCGACCGCAAGGCCGAAGCCCAGCAGGCCGACCAGCAACATGACGAGAAGGTTGCGCATGATGTTTCTCCACAGGATGAGGCGTTCAGGAAGGGGGATGCTCATTCTAGCGTTTAATTCCGGGTTCGTATTCTCTATCGATTACGACTCGTCCCGCGTGAATACCAGGGTATCACCTTCCGACATGGCAGGATTGAAGCGGTAGCCGGCCATGTCGAACTCCTTGATCTTCTCGGGTGCATCGATGCGATGACGGATCAGCCAGGCACACATCAGGCCGCGGGCTTTCTTGGCATAGAAGCTGATGATCTTGTATTTACCCTTCTTGGCATCCTTGAACACCGGTGTCATGACTCTCGCCGACAGCTGCCCGGTGTCGATCGCCTTGATGTATTCGTTGGAAGCCAGATTGACGAGTACCGGGGAACCGCTCTGGGCGATGGCGGTATTCAGATCGCGCGTCAAGCGCTGCTTCCAGAAGGCATAGAGATCCTTGCCGGCAGTATTGGGCAACCGGGTGCCCATCTCCAGGCGATAGGGTTGAATCAGGTCGAGTGGACGCAGCAGTCCATAGAGGCCCGAGAGGATACGCAGGTGGTCCTGGGCGGAGGCGTTGTCCTCGGCGCTGAAGGTCGAGGCTTCGAGTCCCGTATAGACATCGCCCTGGAAGGCTTGTGAGGCCTGCTTGGCGTTACTTAGGTCAAAGGGAGGGCCCCATTCTGCGTAGCGTGCGGCATTGAGTCCGGCCAGCTTGTCGCTGATGCCCATCAGCTCGGCGAGTTGCTGCGGTGAATAGTCGCGCAGGAGGCCCACCAGCTCCTGGCTCTGTTCCAGGTGGTCGGGTTGTGTGTAGTGGTCAGTGGAGGGTGGAGTTTCGAAGTCCAGCGTCTTGGCTGGTGAGATGACGCTTAGCACGGGAGTCTCCTGAGGTATCGATCGTACAGACGAGAGTATATCAACCAGGCCCTTCTCCGGGAGCTTGTCTTCTTTGTGTGGACAGAGGTCGGGTTGAACTGGTAGAAATATTGCAGTGCAGCATCAGGGCGGGAGCGTCTTCACCTCAGTTTAACAAAGGCATGAACGGCGCGGGTTGAGTCCGTCTTGCGGGAGGCGTATGCTTGCCCACCGATGATCCGGCGGCTGCCGGGAGGTCGGTAGTAAGGAGATGGGGCTCAGGACGAGCCGAATTCGACATTGTCACTCAGGACAAATTGGATTTAAGGTTCTTTGTCATGACGCGGGCATCTTCCTTGTTCACCCGGCTGGAGTTTCGGCTGGCAGAACAGCTCTTCCACACGCGCTGGTTACCGCATTCACCGCGTACCCAACGCTTGACCATGCGTCTGTTTCAGCGCTGTGCCGAGGCAGGGCATGTTGATGCGTTGTCGGTTTACGGTCACGTGCTGTTTCATCGAGGTGTAACGCCTCAGGACAAGGCAAAAGGTGCTCTCTATGTGCTGCAGGCGGCACAGAACGGTGACACTCACGCCCAGTACCAGGCCGCGCGCATCTACGAATTCGGCTGTGCCCAGTACCCTCGCCGGGACGACCGGGCGGTCACCTGGTATGCCCGAGCAGGAGAGTCAGGCCACCCCATGGCCGCCGAACGCCTGGCCCGTGCCTATCGTCTGGGCGAATTGGGCTTGTCCGTGGACGCTCAGCGCTCTGCCCACTGGCAGAGGCTGGCCGACCGGGACATCGCCGACGATGCCCCCCCTCGCGAGTTCCACTGACGAATCAATACTCGCATCGATCAGATTTCCCCCTGTAGTGTTGTAGGGGTATTCGTGCGTCAATCCGGATATCCTCTTGGGTAGGCTGTTCCCGTATCAACTACCTGACTCGTTCGAACATAGGAAAGTGATGACGTGACGCTGCCCATACTGCTCGACATCGAAGCGTCCGGTTTTGGCCGGGGTAGCTACCCTATCGAAGTCGGTCTGGCCAGGGCGGATGGCAGTACCTGCGCCTTTCTGGTTCAACCTTTGCCGGAATGGACCCATTGGGACCCCAAGGCAGAGCTGTTGCATGGCCTTTCCCGAAATCGCTTGCAGCGTGAAGGGCACCCGGTCATCGAGGTGGCGCGCTGGCTCAACGATGAACTCAGCGTGCCCGGCATCGCCTATAGCGACAGCTGGGGGTACGACAACACCTGGCTTTCCCTGTTGTTTCACCACGCCGGGATGTTGCCGAGCTTTCGCCTCGAAGCCCTACGTCGCCTGCTCAATGAAGCCCAGTTGGCCCGATGGGAGGATGCCAAGGAGGCATTGATTCAAGAGCGCGGAATCCAGCGCCATCGCGCCGGCGATGACGCCCGCCTCTTGCAGCTGATCTATCTGCGCACCCTGAGGACGAGCAGATAGCGACGGGCACCGATGCGATTCAGTCGCCGCCGGCTACCGACAGCAGGACCTTGCCGATGCTCGCGTTGCTCTCCAGATAGGCCATGGCCTCTTCCGCTCGCTGAATGGGGTAGTCGCGATCGATCAGCGGGCGCAGCTCTCCTCGCGCAAGACGTGGCCAGACGTGCTGTTGCAACTCCTCGAGAATCACTCCCTTGGCATGGGGCGACTTGCTGCGCAGGGTCGAGCCGATCAGGCGTTGCCGTTTCATCAACATTCGTCCCAGGTCCAGCTCGGCGTGGCGCCCTCCCATCAGGCCGATCACTACCAGGCGACCGTCGGCGTTGAGTACCTGCTGATTGTCGGCCAGGTAACTCCCACCTACCGGGTCGAGGATCAAGTCGGCACCACCCCAGGCCTTTACTGCCTCGACGAAGCTGCCGTGATGGCGGTTCCAGCCGGTCTCCGCCCCCAGCTCCAGGCATTGCTCCAATTTGGCCTCGCTGCCGACGGTGACAAAGCAAGGGTGACCGAACGTACGGCACAATTGAATGGCGGTCGTGCCGACCCCGCTGGCACCCGCGTGCAGCAACACACGCTCGGCCCCGCCCTCGACATGGTTCAGACCACCCTCCATGAACAGGTTGAGCCAGGCGGTAGCGAATGTCTCGGGAAGGGTGGCGGCCTCGCGAAGTCCATAGCCCGCGGGCAACGGCAATACCTGGGCCTGATGCACCACCACCTCTTCGGCATAACCACCGCCGGCGAGCAAGGCACACACCTTCTGACCCGATTCCAGACGAGCCACCCCCGGGCCGGTCTCGATCACCGTTCCACTGACTTCCAGACCGAGGATCTCGGAGGCGCCGGGCGGTGGCGGATAGCCCCCGGCGCGTTGCATCAGGTCGGCACGGTTCACGCCTGCCCAGGCGACATGGATGCGCACTTCACTGGCTTCCAGCGGTCCTGGAGCCGGATGTTCCTGCCAACTCGCTACCTGATCGTGGAGGGTGATGGCATGCATGGCATTCTCCTGAATATGCTAGGCAGTCAAGCAGGCTGCAACTGGGGTTCGAGGATGTCCAGCAAGCTGTCGGGGGTGTCGGCGTGCCGAAGTTTGGCCCGGGTGGCCGTGTTCAGGAAACCGGCGTTCGTGGCATCGTCCAGAAAGCTCAGCAAGGGCCGATAGAAGCCTGCTACATCGAGCACTCCGACCGGCTTGTCATGCAGCCCCAGGTATTGCCAGGTCCACACCTCGAACAGCTCTTCCAGTGTACCGATGCCCCCGGGCAGGGCGATAAAGGCGTCGGCATGCTTGGCCATCACCGCCTTGCGCTCATGCATGCTGTCGACATGGATCAGTCGGCTCAGCCCGGCATGAGCCATTTCGCGATCGACCAGATGATAGGGCATCACCCCGATGACTTCGCCGCCGGCCTCCAGGGCAGCATTGGCCACGGCCCCCATCAGGCCAACGTGGGCCCCCCCGTAGACCAGCCCGTATCCGCGCTCGGCGATGCGCCGCCCCAATTCGACAGCTGCCTCGCGAAAGCGAGGATCGTGGCCCTCACGTGATCCCAGATAGACACAGATTCTCGGCATACCGTTTCCTGTTTCGGAAGATGGAGGGTCAAGGCAGGCAGTCGATGACGCCATATTCGGCGTCCAGCCATTGACCGATGACGTTGTCGCCACACAGGTGGTGGGCATATTGGGTGTGCAGGCAACGCACCTGGTCCCAGTTGCTGATGCCGCCGATGCCACGCCGATGAAACAGCTCCACGTACCCCAGTTGCTCGGCCTGATCGCGGTGTTGCAGGGACATGTATTGCCAGCGCTGGGCGACATACTCCTCATGGCTGCGGTGGTAGGCGGCAAGAAAGTCGGGGTCTTCCTGCAGGCGCGCCTCGAGACGCTTGATCTCGCCACTGGCCTCGATGTGCGAAAGCGCTACCTTGAGTCGGTCGGAGCTGAGCCAGTAGAGCGTCGGGAAGGGCTTGTCGTCGATGATGGACGCCATACGCAGTACCAGCGGCGTGCCTTCGCCATCGGTGGCGGCGAGAGCCTGAATACCGCGAGGTGTGCGGCCGAGTTGCTCGGCAATGATGGCGAGTTGATCGTCAGTGGGAAGGTGTTCGGTTCGGATCACCATGGTCGTCGTCGGGGTCTCGCAGGAATTTGTTCGAGCGCGCCACGCCACGGAAGAATGCCTTGTTGAGCTGCACAGGCGTCGGCACATAGCCCCAGGTACGCTCGCAGTAGTCGTTGGCACGCAGGATCAGGGCATCGTAGAGGCGGTTGAACGGCGCATCATAATCGTAGGGATCGTCGCCGAACAAGCGAATGTGCGGATAGTCGGCAAAACGCTCGATGAAGTAGCGTTCCAGATCGGCCTCGACGGCACGGTGGCGCTCGACATCCTCGGGATCGAGCCAAAGATCGTAGCGAATGGCCATGACAGGCTCCAGGTAGAAACAATGGATATGTTCAGTGTGACAGCTATTCGGCGCAAGGGCTCACTTTCTCGCCAACGCTGCAAAGTCGGCTTGGGTGAGGCGCTGCAATTCGAGCGGGGAGAGGGCGATTTCCAGGCCGCGCCGCCCCGCGCTTACGTACAGGCGCTCGAGCCGCTCGGCGCTGGCATCGATGAATGTTGCCAGGTGCTGCTTCTGGCCCAGGGGGCTGATGCCGCCCACCACGTAGCCGGTGGCGCGTTCGGCCAGCGCTGCATCGGCGAGGGTCGCCTTCTTGGCGCCAGCGGCCCTGGCCAAGGCCTTGAGATCGAGGTTATGCGACACCGGCACCAGGGCCACGGCCAGGCGCCGGTCGTCGAGGCTGGCCACCAGGGTCTTGAAGACGACCTTTGGTGACAGCCCCAACTCCCGTGCCGCTTCCTCGCCATAGGCGGGCGCCTTCGCATCGTGCGTGTATTCAAGCAGCTCGAAGCGGCTGCCACTGTACTGCAGCAGGCGGATGGCCGGTGTCATGCACCGCCCTCGGCGTCTTGCTGAAGATGTTTCTCCAGTTCATGGCGGATCGCCGGCGGCAGGGGGGTGGCGGTTTTGGTGGCATGATCGTAGTAGACCAGCACGGTGTTGCCTCGTGCCCCCGGGCGTCCGTTCTGCCAGGCTTCCTGGGTCACGGTGAAGGAGCTGTTTCCCAGGCGCGAGAGCCAGGTACGCAATTCGATATCCTCGCCATAGAAGAGTTCGGCACGATACTCGACTTCCATGCGGGCCATGATCAGCGTCCACTTGCGTGGGTCCAGGTCCGGGGTGAACAGTCGAAACACATCGTTGCGCGCCCACTCGAACCAGGCGGGGAGTCGGGTGTTGTTGATGTGACCCAGGGCATCGGTATCGTAGAAGGCGGGTTCTATCCGGCGAGTGAACATGGAGATATCCTTTGTAAAGAGAGCGGTGCTACACCCGGCGCATGGTCAGGTGCGAACGACGGAGCGGCGGGCTTGCCACCAGACCTGAAGACGCATCCACAGCAACAACCACAGGGTGGCGACGACGAAACCCAACAGCGTGCCCAGGGCAGGACCCAGGGTCGCGTAGGTCAGCGACACGCACAGTGCATACCAGAGCAGCGACCCCAGCCCCGCCGGGTAGTGCTTGATCACCGTGGCAACCGGCGCGGCGCCGTGGGTCAGGTGCAGGATGACCAGGAAGGGGTACATGGTGACCGGGAAGGCCGCGAGTATTCCGGCCCAGGCACTGGGCAGGACATGGGCAAGTCCGGTGATCAGGAAGATGATCGCTGCGGCAAGCGCCGAACGAAAGGCCAGCGCCCACCAGGAAAAACCGCCCCGCGCCGTGGCCCGGGTATCCACCACGTGGCGATAAAGCCAGGTGAACAGGGCAATGGCCGTCAGGGTGGTCAGGGTGCCGCTCAGACGATTGAAGTCGACCTGGGCCAGCAGGGCACTGACTGCCAGCCAGCACGCAAGCCCCCCCGCCGTGCCCGTCAGCACTCCCCTCACACCATCCTGCCGGCCGCACAGCAGGTAGCCGCCACCGAGGGCCAGGGTCGAGGTGAAACCGGCCAGGGTGTGCACTGCGCTCTCGGCGGCAAATTCGGGGGATAGTTCCAGGCCGATGAAGAACAGCGCGATGGCGGTGCCCAGCGGGTAGCCCGAGAGCAGCCCCGCGACCCGGGTGCTGACACGTTCGGCGATCATCGACAGGCCGAGCACGACACCCACCGAAATCAGCAACTTGGCAATCTGAAAGGCCAGCGGCACGTCCACGGCAAATCCCTTTGATTCATAGCAAACAGCTTGCAGGGTACTAGTGTATGAGTTTCTGCTATATGAGACGTTGGGTTTGTTTGTCCAGCCAGGCCTGCTCCAGCACAGTCGCCAGCGTTTCGTGCAGATGCCCGGGCAGGGCGTCCCGGGCTTCGCTGACATCACCGAAGCGGCGATTGCGCAGCCAGCAATAGGCCCAGGCACAGGCCTCGAACTCGTCGCGAGGGACGGGCCGGGAAGGCATCTGCACCAGCAGGAACAAGGCCGTGCGGGCAGCCCATAACGGCGGATGGCGGCCACGGCTCCACCCTTCGAGGGTTGCCCCGGAGGGGGTCTCTTCCGGCTCGCCCAGCCTGGCCAGGCGTGCCGTATCGGCAAGAATCATCGCCAGCCGGTCGGGCGTGGCCTGGCCCAGCAGCAGCCAGTGGCCGACCAGTCGCGAGGTACCTTGCATGGCCTTGGCATAGAAGGCGCTTTCAGGCATGTTCGATCTTCCGGGTAGAGAATAGGACAAGGAGGCGTCATGCCCTTCGATTTTGCCACGTCCATCGATCGTCGCCAGTACCCGTCGCAGAAGTGGCAGCGCTACGCCGAGGACGTGCTACCGCTTTGGGTCGCCGACATGGATTTCGTCTCGCCTCCCGCCGTCACCGAGGCCTTGCAGGCCCGGGTGGCGCATGGCGTCTTCGGTTACGGCCGACTCCCCGACAGCCTGCGCACCACGCTGTGCCGATGGAGCCACCACCACTACGGCTGGGACATCGACCCGGAATGGCAGCTCTGGTTGCCCGGGGTGGTGCCGGCGTTGCATCTTGCCAGCCTGGCGCTGACCGAACCCGGCGATGGCGTGCTGACCGTCACGCCCATCTATCCTCCCTTTCTCAAGGTGGCCGAGCGTACCGGGAGATTGCCCCAGACCGCCCAACTGGCCGAGCCGGCCTCCTCGGGCGAACCCTGGCGCCTCGATCGTGACGCCCTGGAGGCGGCGATCACGCCGCGCACCCGCCTGCTGTTGTGGTGCCATCCGCACAATCCCACCGGTCGCGTCTGGCAGCACGAGGAACTCGCTCTCCTGGCCGAACTCGCCGAACGTCACGACCTGCTGATCGTCTCCGACGAGCTGCACTGCGACCTGATTCTCGATGGTCAGACGCACCGCCCGCTGGCGGCCAGCTTTCCCGAGCTGGCCCGGCGCGTGATCACGCTATGGGCGCCTTCCAAGACCTTCAATCTGGCCGGGCTAACCAGCGCCTGCGCCATCATCCCCGATGCCGCCCTCCGCCGTCGATTCCAGCAGGCGATGAGCGGTCTGATGCCGGATCTCAACGTGCTGGGCCTGCTGGCCGCCGAAACCGCCTATGCCCAGGGGGAGTCCTGGCGCCAGGCGTTGCTCGAGGTGCTGCGCATCAATCGGCAAGCGCTCGATGACCATGTTGCACGCTGGCCCGGCGTTTCCTGGTGCGCGCCGGAATCCACCTACCTGGCCTGGCTGGACATGCGCCAGACCGGGCTTGGCGAGTCGTCCCAGGGCGCTCTGCTCGAGCGGGCCCGGGTTGCGCTTTCCGATGGCGTGGACTTCGGCTGGCCGGGTTTCGTCCGGCTGAACTTCGGCACGCCGACGGCCCAGCTGGAGGACGCGTTGCAGCGCCTCGACGGCCTGTTGGCCTAAGGAATCACTGCAATAGGTGCCTGGGCGAGCCCTCAGTAGAGCAGGGCAAACAGCCTGCGCCGATAGGCCACGGTCAGCGGATGATCCGCGCCCAAGGCATCGAAGACCCGCAACAGGGTCCGGCGTGCGGCATCCTCCCCATAAGCGCGATCCGTCTTCATGACATGGAGCAGGCCTTCCAGGCCGGCCTCGTAATGCCCATCGGCGACCTGGCGCAGGGCGCGCTTGTAGCAAGCCTCGCTGTCGTCGCGCCCCTCCAGCGCGGCCAGCTCCTGCTGATCGGGCGCTTCCTCGCCGAACTCGAGGCGCGCCCGCACGCCGCGAGCCTTGGCAGCGTCGCGGTGCTCCGGCGGCAGGTTGTCGAGAAGGGTGCGGGCCTCGGTGGCATTGCCTGCGGCGAGGATCGCGCTGGCCAGGCCGATCTGGTAGTCGTAGTGTTCCGGATACTCCTGGGCCAGCTGCTGGTAGATGGCCTGGGCGCTGGCCGCGTCACCGGCGGCAAGGGCGGCCTCGGCCTGCTCCTCGGGGCTGGGCGGCGCTTCCTGCGGCGCCTCGATGTACTGGGACAGCCATTCGCGAATCTGCCTTTCCGGCAGCGCGCCCTGGAACTGATCGTACAGTTGCCCCTGGCTGATCAGCTTGACGTCGGGCACCGAACGGATGCCCAGCTGGGCCGCGATCTGCTGATGCTCCTCGATGTTGAGCTTGGCCAGCACGAAGGCCCCGGCATACTCCTGGGCGAGTTTCTCCAGGATCGGGGTCAGTGTCTTGCACGGCTCGCACCAGGGCGCCCAGCAGTCGAGCAGCACCGGCGTGTTGACGGAGCCTTCCAGCACCACCTGCTGGAAGTTCGACATGTCGACATCGACGATATAGGTCGAAGGGTCGGCCTGAGATGTGCTCGACTGGGAGGCATTCTCGGCGGTGTTGAGCGGGTTTCCGGTACGGGGATCGACGATCGGCATAGCGCTTGGCCTTGTTGAAGGTGATGATCATCTAGTAGTTGCGGACGCTTCGGGAAGGATTCAAGGGTATGCAGTCCTCATCATGCATGCCAGAAACAAGACGACCACGGGTGGATTAAGGCCGGCATGGAAAGAAGACCGCGATGATGTGGAGCAGAGGGTGGCGGCGTGCGCTCGTGGCCGCCGGAACGGCGCTGACATTATTGCTGGCCGGTCCGATGCTCATGCTGACCAGCCCTAGGGTCGACCTCGATAGCCACTGGGCGACGGCGGATCGCTCTCCCACGAGGCTGGCACCCCACCCCGACCGGGTTCGCGATGCCGTGGTGCAGGTCTATGCCGCGCGCGCCTTCAACTGGCGCGGTGCCTTCGCCGTGCATACCTGGATCGCCACCAAGGTGGCCAACGCACCCTACTATCAGGTGCATGAAGTGACCCGCTGGTATCGTTCTACGACTACCACCCATCGCCAATCGCCGGATCGGGCCTGGTACGGAAGCGCGCCCTGGCTGCTTGCGGATTACCGAGGCGAGATGGCCGCCCGCATGATCCCCGGCATCATCGCCGCGGTCGCCGATTACCCCGGGGCGATGGAGTACGACGTGTGGCCAGGGCCAAACAGCAATACCTTCGTTGCCTGGGTCGTCAGGCGGGTACCCGAGCTGCGGGTACACTTGCCTGCCATTGCGGTGGGCAAGGACTATCTGCCGGAGGGCGTTCTCGCCAAGGCACCGAGCGGCAGCGGCTATCAACTCTCGCTGGGAGGCGTTTTCGGATGGGTTGTCGCACTCGAGGAAGGCATCGAGCTCAACCTGCTGGGCCTGACCCTGGGCATCGACCTGACGTATCCGGCGCTGAAGTTGCCTGGCATCGGCCGAGTGGGCTTCGCCGAGCCGGTCATGGGCAATGGGGCAGGCTGAGCCCGACGAGCTACCAATGCCAATGCAAAAAACCGACACCCGCAGGCATCGGCTTTTCTGAATTGGGTAGCGGGGACCGC
>NZ_FQUJ01000021.1:0-31682 GCF_900128925.1 Modicisalibacter ilicicola DSM 19980 | reverse complement strand
CCGCCGGTTCGCAATAGAGAGGGAACCGATGGCCTTCGGGCCATGAAAAAAGCCGACGCTTGGAGGCATCGGCTTTTCTGAATTTGGTAGCGGGGACCGGATTTGAACCGATGACCTTCGGGTTATGAGCCCGACGAGCTACCAGACTGCTCCACCCCGCATCAGATTGTGCGTTGCATTATAAGGAAATTCTGCAAATCGTCAAGGCTCAAGGCCAGACAACAGGGAAAAACTCGTCCATACTTTGTGTGCGAATGTCATCACTGTGACGTTCTTGTTATTGAGGCTGGCGCCGTCAGTCCAACTTGTCATGCATCAGGGGGAGATAATATGACACAAACAGCACCCGTGGCTTGGGTAACCGGCGGAACCGGCGGCATCGGTTCAGCGATCTGCCGCGAATTGGCCAAGGAGGGGTATCAGGTCGTGGCGGGTTACCACAATCCAGAGAAGGCGAAGGCCTGGCTGGAAGAGCGCAAGGCCGAAGGTTTCGACAATATCGCGCTTTCTGGAGCCAACCTGACCGATTACGAGGATTGCGAAGCCGGTGCCCGGGAGATCAGCGAGCAGTACGGGCCGGTAAGCGTGCTGGTCAACTGTGCCGGGATCACCCGAGATACCACCATGAAGAAGATGACCGCCGAGCAGTGGCGCGAGGTCATCGACACCAACCTCAACAGCGTCTTCAACACCTGTCGCAGTGTCATCAACGACATGCTCGAGGCGGGTTACGGGCGCATCGTCAATATTTCCTCGATCAATGGCCGCAAGGGCCAGTTTGGCCAAGCCAACTATGCGGCGGCCAAGGCCGGCATGCACGGCCTGACCATGTCCCTGGCCCAGGAGACCGCCACCAAGGGCATCACCGTCAATACCCTTTCTCCCGGCTATATCGCGACGGACATGATCATGGCCATTCCGGAGAAGATTCGCGAGTCGATTCGCGAGGGGATTCCGGTCAAGCGTTTCGGGACGCCCGAGGAGATTGCGCGTGCCGTCGCCTTCCTGGCGCATCGCGAATCCGGTTTCATCACCGGAGCCAACCTGGACATCAACGGCGGTCAGTTCATGGGCTGACACCACGGCAGCGCCGCGAACCCACCCGAGGTGGAAGAGAGCGAGGCTGGCGCCTCGCTCTCGGCGTTTCAGGGCGTGGGCGAGCTGGCCAGCTGGTTCAGCAGCCTGTCCAGCTCGCCGGCTTCCCGGGTCCACAGCGAAGGGCGCACCGGCCCGGTCGCGAGGATGTCGCAAAGAATGGCATGGAGCTCCTCGGTCTTGGACAACGCCTGTTCGCGCGCGTCGTTTAGACGCTTTACCTGAATCGCCAGTCGCAACGGTTCGTCCTCACGGTCGAGACCGCCGCCGGCCAGCAGGGTCAGGTGAACGCGGGAGCGGGCCAGGGCCGCCTCGACGCTTGCCTCATCGGGAGGTGCATGGCGTGCCGCATTGCGCCGTTCCTGGGCGCGCTGCATGGCATCGTCGAGTGCGAAGGGAGCTTCGACATCCTCTGCGGCATGGCCCTCGAGGAGGCGGGCGTCCGCCTTGAGATGTGCTTCCAGCAGTGGCCCCAGGCGTCGCCAGCGTAGAGCCTCTTCACTCAACGCAAGCCGCGCGAGCTGCTCGCGCCGGGAACGGACGATGCCCGTCCAGCGTCGGCGCATGCCTTCGCTGCGGCGGCCCCCGGGCAACGGCTCCAGGGTGTCTGCCTCGGCAACTGCCTGATCGAGTACCTGGGCTTCGTCGCTGCTCGACGGCTGCCAGGCATCGAGACGTTCGATCAGTGCCTGCATGGCGTCAAGGTGCTCGCGGGCACGCTGCGCCCGGTCATCGCGCTCGCTCTCCCGGGCAGCAAAGATGCCGTCGCACAGGCCACGAAACTCACGCCACAAGGCCTGTTCCTCGCCCTTGGGGGCGCGACCGAGTTCTCGCCAGCGACGCTGCAGGTCCTTGGCCTTCTCGGCACGTTTCGATGCCGGGGTGGTGTCCGATCGAAGCTGGCGCGCTTCTTCCACGAGCGCCTGCTTGGCAGCGGCGATTTCCTGGGCGCGACGATCGATCAGCGTCTGCAGGGCATGACGGATGCGGCCAAAGCGATGGCCGAGGCTTTCGCCATGGCCACGCGGAACCGGGGAGAAGAGTCGCCACTGCTCCCGGGCCCGGTCACGAATCTGGCGCAGGGCATCGGGGTCGGCATGCGGGTCGGCGTGCTCGATCAGGTTCTCGAGTTGCTCGCAGAGGGCTACCCGAGCCTTCAGGTTGCGCTGGCGTTCCTCGTTCTGGGCCTCACGCCATGAGCCGAGACGTTCGTGAATGCGCTCCGAGGCATTGCGAAAGCGTGTCGAGAGCTCCCGGTCGATTGCTGCATCGCCCAGATCCTTCCACTCCTTGACGAGCTGTCGATGGCGACGATCGAGCTCACCGTCGCTGAGCGTCGTGTTCTCGGCAAGCTCGTCGATGGCCTGGCACAACTGGTCCCGTTTCGGGCCGGCAACGAAGCTGCGCCAGTCGCGCAGCTCGGCCAGGCGAGCACCCAGACGCCTGAGAGTCGGCTGGTAAGCCTGATGCCGGTCCGCGGGAAGCGACTCGCTGCGCTGGCGCAGACTGTGATGCAGGCGACTGGCCGGTTTGAAGGCGCCGCGTTCGAGCAGGCGCTCGAGTTCCTTCAGGTCGCCTTCGAAGCGGGCGACCTTCTGCTCGTCGGACTCGGCCGTCGAATCGTCGGCGAGACAGTGATGCACTTGTTTCAGCAGAGGAGAGGGTGGCAGGCCATCGGGCCAGTCGAGCTCTTTCAATGTCTGACGCAGTGCCGCAGTGTCCTGCCTGCCCAAGGCATCGCTCAACCTCTGCGCGTTCTGCTCGAGGCGCTTCCAGGCCTGATTGATCCGGTCCTGTTCGGCCAGGGCCTGGGTGTAGCGAGTGCTGAGCTCCACATCCGGAGCGTGCTGGTCGGAGAGGGTCTGCCAGCGATTGGCCAGTAAACGCTTGTGGGCGTTCAGGCTCGCCAGGTCCTGCTCGGTGATCTGGCTCTCCTGGCGCAGGCTTGCCAGGTCTTCCTCGAGCGCCTCTATCAGCGTGCGACGGGCGTCATCGGCGTCACTGCGTCGACGGTCCGCGCTGGCGATGGCCTCATGCTGAGCCTCATGGTCGCTGATGATCTTGCGACAGCGCAGGCTCGCCTCCTGAAACCGCAGTTCCTGATCGTTGGTGGGCAGATCGCCGAGCGCTTCCCATTCCCGGTGCAGGTGGCGGTAGCGGCCTGCGTACAGAGGCTCCCAGGCATGTCGGGCGTGCTGTTCAAGCGCCTCCAGGATCCGTTCCCGCCTGGCGCGTTGAGCCTCGGTCTGGGCGGCATCCTCGCGCAGGCGATTCAGGCGCTCCCGGGCCAGGCGAGCGACCTGCTTGTCACGACGCGCGCCGCGGCTCAGGCGGGAAAGCCCTTCCTCGGTGGTGACACGCTTGGCGGCGGCATGACGGACCGCCGCGATCCCGTTCTCGATCGCCTGGTGGATGAGCGTCTCTTCGTCCTGGATGCGCTCCAGCGCTGCCAGGCGCAGCTCCTGGTTGTCGCCTTCCAGTGCCAGTCGACTCAGCAATTGTCGGTCGTCGATCTCGCCGACCAGGCTCAGGCGCGTGCTTAGAGGGGGGGCTCCGGGGCGACCGATGAGCAAGACCTCCAGCCGCGCGCGCAGCTCCGGCGAGTCGTGGCTCTTCATGAGCCGAAGAAGCTGGGCTGGGTCCGTCAGGCGGGCGAGAGCCACCTGGCGGACGCTGGCATGATCGTCGCCGGCAAGTCGTTCCAGTCGTTCGCGATCCTGGGGCTGGTCGGCATCAAGGCGTGCCACGGCTTGACGCCGGATCGCGGGATCGCGGTGCTGCCAACGGGGAGCAAAGAAACGACGAAAGAATCCTGACATCACTGGACATGCATCCCTGAAAGAGTTCTGTATGATGTTGTAGGTGTTGGGACGGCATCCTGCCGTGTCGACACCGTTATCATCTAAGCATGTGCGCTACCACCGTGAAAGCCCGAAGCGTTGATGCGCGAGGACGCTGACAAGTCATGCTGGCTGGGCGTATCATCGGTTGCAGCCTGGCAAGCCCTCGCTTAGCTTAGTGACATTACCCGACGCGGAGATCGGCGATGAGTCTCAACGTGGACAGGGCAGGTACTGCCTTTTCTTTCAAGGGCGGCATGCTGCCCATGACGGTCATGGAGCTGACCAGTGCGGACCCTGAACGGATCCGCGAACAACTGGCGGGCAAGCTCAGCCAGGCGCCGGCATTCTTTCAGCACACGCCGGTCGTGTTGAGCGTGGAAAAGCTCGACGAACCGCATCTGGCCCTGGAGCGAATCTGCGCCGTGTGCCGAGCGCACAAGCTGCTGCCGGTGGCCGTGCGTGGTGGGTCCGATCCGGTCAAGCAGTCGGCCTGGGCACTCGGGCTCGGCTGGTTCCCCCCTCAGGAACCCCGCTCGCGCAATCTCGAGAGCGTCGCCTCCGCAGTAACCGAACAAGAGCGAGCAGAAGAAGTAAGCCCGGCCCCGCCGGGTGTCGCGCCCGTGGGGAGTCGCATCTTTCGGGGGACGGTGCGCTCCGGCCAGCAGGTCAGCGCCCCGGAAGGCGATCTGGTCGTGCTGGGTGCGGTCAACGCCGGTTCGGAGGTACTCGCCGGCGGGAACGTGCACGTCTACGGAGCCTTGCGAGGACGCGCCCTCGCGGGTATCCATGGGGATCGCGAGGCTGGTATCTTCTGCCACGAATTGCATGCCGAGCTGCTCTCCGTGGCCGGTAACTACAAGCGTCTCGAGGATATCGACCCGCAATTGCTTGGCAAGGCGGTACAGGTGCGTCTCAACGACGATCAGTTGACCATCGGATCACTGATATGAAGCCGGGCGCTGTCAACGACCATCAAACTAGCAACAGGAAGCTTATCTTGGCCAAGATCATTGTAGTGACCTCCGGCAAGGGCGGGGTCGGAAAAACGACCAGTGCAGCAGCCATCGCTACCGGGCTGGCACTACGCGGCAACAAGACGGTGGTGATCGATTTCGACGTGGGGTTGCGTAACCTGGACTTGATCATGGGCTGCGAGCGTCGCGTGGTCTACGATCTGGTCAACGTGATCCAGGGCGAGGCCGGCCTGAATCAAGCCATGATCCGCGACAAGCGCGTCGACAATCTCTACATCCTGCCCGCTTCCCAGACCCGCGACAAGGACGCGCTGACCTCCGAGGGGGTCGAGAAGGTGCTGGATGATCTGTCCAGGGACTTCGACTACATCATCTGCGATTCCCCGGCGGGTATCGAGCGCGGCGCCCAGCTGGCCATGTACTATGCCGACGAGGCCGTCGTGGTGACCAATCCCGAGGTTTCCTCGGTGCGCGACTCCGATCGTATCCTGGGGCTGTTGTCCGCCAAGACGCGCCGTGCAGAGCAGAAGCGCGATCCGGTCAAGGAGCACCTGCTGATCACCCGATACCATCCGGAGCGCGTCACCTACGGTGACATGCTCAACCTGGAAGACATCCGCGAGATCCTGTCCATCAACCTGATCGGGCTGATCCCCGAGTCCGAGGCGGTGCTGCGGGCCTCGAACCAGGGCGTGCCGGTGACCCATGACCAGAAAAGTGACGCCGGCCAGGCCTACACCGACACCGTGTCCCGGCTTCTCGGAGAAGATGTTCCGCTACGTTTTCACGAATTTCAAAAGAAAGGTCTGCTCTCCCGCGTGTTCGGAGGAGGTCGCCGGTGAAACTACTCGAATTTCTGAAGCGTGAACGTAAACAGTCGGCCTCGGTGGCCAAGGAGCGCCTGCAGATCATCGTTGCCCACCAGCGCAGCCAGCGAGGGCAGCCGGATTACATGCCGATGCTGGAGAAGGAGCTGCTGGAGGTGATCCGCCGCTACGTGAACGTCGATCAGGAGGCCATCAACATCAGCCTCGACCGTGAGGATGACTGCTCGGTACTCGAGCTCAACGTCACCCTGCCGCACAGCGGCTGAGAGGTGGGCTCTGGTGTGCTAGGCTGACCGCTTCGTTCAGGCGTGGAGAGCGGTCATGGCGCAGCACGGCGCTTCTCAGCAAACATTCCTCTGGCACGACTATGAGACCTTCGGTGCCGATCCGCGTCGCGATCGGCCCTCGCAGTTCGCCGCCATTCGCACCGATGCGGATTTCAACGAGATCGGTGAGCCGCTGACCCTCTACTGCAAGCCGGCCGATGATTATCTGCCGCACCCTCAAGCCTGTCTGCTCACCGGGATTACCCCGCAGACGGCCAGGCGCCGTGGCCTTCCCGAAGTCCAGTTTGCCCAGCGCATCAATGCCGAAATGAGCGTTCCGGGTACCTGCGCGCTTGGCTACAACAGCCTGCGTTTCGACGACGAGGTATCGCGGCACCTGTTCTATCGCAACTTCCTCGACCCCTACGCCCGGGAGTGGCAGAACGGCAACTCGCGCTGGGATCTGATCGACGTGGTACGCGCCTTCCATGCCCTGCGGCCGGACGGCATCGAATGGCCAGCCCGGGAGGATGGTGCGCCCAGCTTCCGGCTCGAGCACCTCACCGCCGCGAACGGCATCGAGCATGCCGGTGCCCACGATGCCCTGGCCGACGTGCGTGCCACCATTGCCCTGGCACGGCTGCTCAAGGCGCGCAATGCCAAGCTGTTCGATTACCTGCTCAGGCTGCGCAGCAAGCGCGAGGTGGCCAAGCTGCTGGACATCCCCTCCCGCAAGCCGATGCTGCACATCTCGCGTCGCTATCCGGCGAGTCGCGGTTGCAGCACCCTGGTGATGCCCCTGGCCGAACATCCTTCCAATCCCAACGGCGTGATCGTCTACGATCTGGCCGTCGATCCTTCGCCTCTCTTCGCCCTTTCCGCCGAGGAAATACGTGAACGGGTGTTTGCCAGCGCCGACGAGCTGGCCGAGGGCGACGCCCGGATCCCTCTCAAGGTCGTGCACATCAACCGTAGCCCCGTGCTGTTGCCGGTGGCCGCCGTGAACGATGAGGTGGCCGCCCGGCTCAAGCTCGACCGGGCGCAATGCGAGGCTCACTGGAAGGCGCTGTGCGCCAATCCCGAGGCCGCACGCAAGGCGGCGGCGGTGTTTGCGGAAGGGCCGGGAGCCGGGCCCCAGGACCCGGACCTGATGCTCTATAGCGGCGGGTTCTTCTCTCCGGCGGATCGCCAGGAGATGCAGCGGGTGCTCGAGACGCCGCCGGAGGCACTGGGAGATACCGCCTTTGCCTTTCAGGACCCGCGACTCGAGGAAATGCTGTTCCGCCTGCGGGCGCGCAACTATCCCGATTCGCTCAGCAGTGACGAGCAGGCCCAGTGGGAGGCCTATCGCTGGGCACGCATGAACGATGCCAGCCTGGGCGTGCTGACCCTCCAGGCCTTCGCCCGGGAGATCGAGCGGCTCAACCAGGTTTCCCTCGACGACCGCGAGCGTCAGATCCTCGAGGAACTGGTGATGCATGTGGAGGCAATGATGCCGGCCCAGGCTTTCGGTTAGCCATGAGCGACGACGCCCGCGCCAGGATTGGCGCGGACGTTCGTTCGTCGCTTGCGTTGCTCAGCGGGACTCCTTGCTCAGCGGGGTATAGTCTTCGGTGAGGGAGAGCACATCGCTGGATGAGGTGCCCGCGGTGAAGGTCACGCGCTGAGCCGGTGCCTCGCGCAGGGCACGCCAGGCCTCACGGACATCGTCTGGCGTAAGGTTCGAGACGCGCCCGGCGAGGCGCTCGCGTCGGTCGAAGCTGGTTTCGTCGAAGGCCAGCTCGTACCACAGACGGTCGGTCAGGCTGGAAAGCGACGGGTCGCGTTCGAGCAGCCGGTCCCGCACGGCGTCACGGTAGGGGGCGAGGGCTTCATCGTCCAGCTGCTCGATCCGCCGGTCGAACCCCTCCAGGAAGGCGTCTATCCTCGCCTGGATATGCTCGACCTCGGCGCTGGGGGATTGCACCAGCAGGTTCAATCCCGGGGCGTCCAGCAGTGGCTGGTAGCCGGCGTTGACGATATAGCCCAGTTGCTCTTCGGTGCGCAGCTGGGAGTAGAAGGGGGTGCCGATCATCTGGCCGAGCACCGCCAGCGTGGCCTGGCTGGTCAGGGAGCGGTCGGGCCCCTGCAGGTAGCGCAGCACCGCCTGGTCGTTGCGGGTGGATTCCGGGTGCAGGACCGGCGCCGAGCCAGGCACATCCAGTGTCACCAGGTCCGGGACGTCGCCATCGTCAAGCTGTGGCGACAGCGTGTTGGCGACCAGCAGACCTTCGCGACGCGCCAGCTCCGGTGTCAGGTTGCCCACCGCCATGCTCTCGATACGCAGCCGGGCCAGGAAGCGATCGCGGAAGTCGCGCAGCGCCTCGACCTCGATCGATCCGAGCGCGTCGAGCAAGGCGGTGTCCGGCCACCGCGGCCTCACCAGGGCGCTGCTCAGGGTGCGCTGCATCTGCCGGTAGAGGGGTGATTGCGGGGCGTTGCGCCATTCGCGATCCAGGCCGAGCTTGACCCGGGCGAAGGTGTCCGCCTCGATGCTGCCCTGCTTCAGCTGTTCCAGCACGCGCCGCAGTACCTGCTCCTGGCGGTCGCGCCACCCCGACAGGGAGAGGGTGATGCCGCGGCCGTGGGCGTAGGCCGAGAAATCCTGCCCGGCCAGGCGTGCCGGGTAGAGCGCTTCGTTGAGGCTGTCGTTCAGCCACCCGGCCAGCAGTTGCGTGAGCGCCGCATCGTGCGCGCTGCTCGAGGCTTGCGGGTTCTGCAGGCTGAAGCGCCACTCGACCCGGGGAGTGCCGAACTCGCTGTCGGGACGATACCACAGCGTGTAGCCCTCCCGGTCGATCAGGGCCTGGGGCGCGGTGGCGTCCAGTTCGAGCAGATCGAGATTCTCGGCAATGTAAGGGTTGGGCTCGGGCAGTGCCAGGCCGTCCAGGGGGCGGGCCGAGGGCCAGCTGTCGACGGATGTCAGCCGGTAGGGCGTGTCGAACCATCGAGTGCGCTGCTCTCCCTGCACATCGGGGGCGCTGTAGACCCGCAGCAGATGCTCCGGGGTCAGCCGGGAGAGCAACTCGCGCACCTGCTCTTCCTGGAACCCCGCCATGCGATAGCGACCGTACTGGACATCCTTGAGGGGGTAGCGTGCCATGTTCATCGCCATGCGGCTGGCAAGATGGAGAGGCTCACCGCGCTGCTGGAAGCGAAACTCCTGCTCGTTGAGCCTTGCCTGCTCGTCGTAACGCCACGCTTCGAGGCCATCCTCGCGAATGCGTTCGATCATCGCGAACAGGCTGGCCTGAATCCGGGCGAGGTGCTGGGCGCCTGACGGGGTCAGGCTGATGCTGATCGCGAACAGGGCATCGTCGCCATCGCCGCGCATGCTGCCCGCCGACAGACCGTCCGCCCAGCCCTGCTGGCGCAAGGCGGCGAGCAGACTGCCTTCGCCCTCGTGGCCGAGCAGGTTGCCCAGGTATTCCAGCGACTTGTGGCGATAGTCGCTGATGGGGTCGTCGGCCGGGAACAGGAAATGAACCTGGCGGCGATTCTCCAGACTCTGGACCGCCAGGCGGGCCGGCGCCTGCTCGGCAGTCAGCAGTCGTTCGGGAATGTCGGGACGCGACAGGCCGCGATCCGGAATGTCGGCGAAACGCTCGCGCACCCAGGTTTCCAGCGTGTCCAGCGACTGGGGTGCGACAACGGAGAGGTGCATGACGTTGGCGCCATAGTACGTCTCGTAAAAGTCGATCAAGTTCTGGCGCAGCGAGCGCTTGCCATCCTGCAGGGTCTCGAGGCTGCCCACCGAGAACCCGGTGGCCGGATGCTCGGGGTTGAGGGCCTGATCCATCGCTTCGCCGAGGCGGCGGCCATCGTCGCGCAGCCGGGCCTGGTATTCGGAATGCACGGCGTTGCGTTCGCGATCGACATACGCCTCGTTGAACAGCGGCGAGACGAAGAAACGGCTGAAACGGTCGAGGGCCCCGGGAAGCGTCTTGGGTTCGATATCGAAGAAGTAGTTGGTGTCCTGGTCGGCGGTGAAGGCGTTGTGATTGCCGCCGTGACGACTGATGAACTGCTGGTAGCTGTCCGCCTCGGGATAACGGTCGGTGCCCAGGAACAGCATGTGCTCGAGGAAATGGGCCAGCCCCGGGGTATTCTCCGGGTCCTGGGCGCTGCCCACCGAGACGTTCATCGCTGCCGCTGCCTTGTCGGCGTCGGCATCGCTGATCAGCAGCACCTCGAGGCCATTGGCCAGCGTCAGGGTGCGATACTCGCGTTGATCGTTGGGGCTGATGATCGGTGCGGGGGCATCCGCGGCAGAGGCATCGGCAGCCTCCTCGGCCAGGCTCTGGCCGGCGATAAACGCCAGGCTCAGCCAGAAAAGAGCCAGACTCCGGGCCAGGCGGTATGGCAGGTTGCGCATCATGTCTCCTGTTCACTGTGCCAGCGGACCATGCTGCCGATCGGATGACCGCAGGCCCAATCCTGACAAGAGGGATCGTTCACACGTCTTGATACCGGAAAAGCGCCCAACAGTTCCGTGGATGCCGGCGACAATTGGCCACGGACTTCGTCGAGGGGCGTTGCCGGGTCGAGCCAGGCCTCGGCGAGGGATGCGTCGACAACAGCCGGGAAGCGGTCGGTCAACGGCGCCAGTAGCGGGTTGCCGGGCACCGTGATCAGTGCCGTGGAGTCGGTGTAGGCGGTCAGCGTGGTGTGGTAGCGCACCCACAGCGCAGCCAGCAGCAGGGGGCCGCGATCGACGCGGGTCACCAGGAAGGGCTGCTTCCCGCGCGGTTGCGCCTTCCATACATAGACACCGCTGACGGGAATCAGGCAGCGACGTGCCGCAAACGCCTCGCGGAACATGGCACGGCTTTCCAGTGATTCCGCCCGGGCGCAGTGCGGGGCATGGTCGAGCACCTTGAGCCAGGGCGGTGTCAGCCCCCAGAAGGCGCTGGTCAGGCGCGGACTGCCTTGCTCGAGGCGGATGATCGAGATGGGGCGGCGAGGTGCCAGGTTGGGGCTGGTCAACAATGCCTGATCGCCGCCGAGCCTGGGCAGCAGGCCGTCGAGGGGCAGGGGGGCGATGTGCAGGCGTCCGGCCATGAATGACAGCTCCCGATAACCCGCGGGGATGAATGGAGGCGCCAGGGTACCCAAGTCCCTCGCAGGGGCCAACCGGTGGGCCAACGGTCGCGGAAGACGCGGCTCGTGAAAGGCCCCGGCATCATGCCTCATCGGCATGAAGGACGCGACAGGGCTTGCGTTTGCGCGTGGGGCCGATATGCTTGTCGAAAACACTGTTCGATCATCGCCGCTTCCATTTCTCTTCGGTGAGCGAGTCGCAAGATGGGGTAATCAATGGCACGTCCAAGACAGCACGCGCCCGAGGCGTTACACGCCCAGGTCATGGCGGCATGCGACGCCTGGTTGCGGGAAAATCCCGTGCGCATGCTGTCTCTGCGTGCCCTGGCTCGCGAGATCGGTTGTGCTCCCAGCACGTTACTCAAGCTCTATGGCAGCTTCAACAACCTGCTGCAGTACGTCAACATCGAAACCCTGGATCGTCTGCGCGCGGCCGTGGAAGGCATGGGTGGGGGAACGGCCAAGTCGCAGCTCGAGGCGCTGGCCACGGCCTATTGGCAATTTGCCCAGAATGATCCCTACCGCTGGCAGCTGCTTTTCGATTACCCCCTGGCCCAGGAAGGCGAACTGGATCAACGCCAGAACACCATGATCGAGGGGTTGTTCACGCGGGTCGAGGCCACGTTGAAGGAGCATCAGCCCAGGCTTGACGATCTGGCTGCACGGCGCATGGCGCGTACCCTGTGGGGCAGCGTGCATGGTCTGGTGCAATTGGGGCTCAACGAGCGTCTAGGCTACTGGCAGGGCCAGCCCCTCGAGGTGGGTGAGTTGCTCGATCAGTTGCTGACGACGATTCTCGACGGCCTCAGGTGCGAACAGAGCGAACCGTGAGTTCGTCCCTCCTCGCTCAGCGTCGTTTCGCGCCCTTTTTCTGGACTCAGGCCCTGGGGGCGTTCAACGACAATCTGTTCAAGAACATCTTGCTGCTGCTGCTGACCTTCGTGGCCGTGCCCCGCTATGGGTGGGACACCGGCTTGCTCAACAACCTGGCTGCCGGCCTGTTCATCCTGCCGTTTCTGCTCTTCTCCGCCTGGGGGGGCTCCCTGGCGGACCGACACGACAAGCAGCGCCTCATCCGGGGCCTCAAGCTGCTCGAACTTGCCACCATGTGCGTGGCCGCCCTGGCCGTCTGGTTCGAGCAGTTTGCCCTGCTGCTTGCATTGCTGTTCATGATGGGCACCCAATCGGCCCTGTTCGGGCCGGTGAAGTATGCCCTCCTGCCCCAGCATTTGCCGACCACCGAACTGGTGCGGGGCAATGCCTGGGTCAACCTGGGCACCTTCCTCTCGATTCTGCTCGGTACCCTGCTGGCGGGGCTCCTGGCATCGCTGGATGGCGCCTGGTCCCGAGGTACCATCGCCGGTGCCCTGGTTGGCATTGCGGTGCTGGGCTTTCTGGCGAGCCTTGGCGTGCCTGCGGCGCCCTCCAGCGCGCCAGGACGCGTGAACTGGCGACCGGTGACCGCCAGCATACAGATCCTGCGCGATGGCTGGCGTCATCCGCGACTGTTCCGGGGGCTGGTCGGTATCAGCCTGTTCTGGTTCCTGGGGGCCAGCTATCTGACCCAGCTGCCCGCCTGGGTGCGCGATGTCGTCCATGGCGGCGAGGCCGCCGTCAGTGCGCTGCTGGCGGCCTTCGCGGTGGGTGTGGGGAGCGGTGCCCTGCTCTGCGCGCGCCTGTCGGCAGGTCGCCTGGAGATGGGGCTGGTGCCCCTGGGGGCTCTCTTGATCGGCCTGGCCGGTCTCGATCTCGCCTGGCAGCCGGCCATCGACGGCGATCGACTCGAACTCGAAGCGCTCGTCGCGACCTTCGGGTTCTGGCGCATGATGCTGGACCTGGCGCTGATCGGAGTGGGTGGTGGGCTCTACATCGTGCCATTGTACACCCTGGTGCAGCTGGAGAGCCGTGACGACCATCGGGCCCGGATGATTGCCGCCAACAACCTGCTCAACTCCCTGTTCATGATCGTGGCGGCGCTCTTCGGCATCGTCGTGCTGACCGTGATCGGCGCCTCGCTGCACACCTTCTTCGCCTGTCTGGCGCTCATCGCCCTGGCGGCCGGGGCCGGTATCCTGATCGCCATCCCGCGTGCCGTGCTGCGCCTGTCGATCTTTGCGCTGATGCACGTGCTGTACCGCTTGCGCTTCTCGGGCCGCTCGCACATCCCGGCCAAGGGAGCGGCGCTGGTGGTATGCAATCACGTCAGCTTCATGGATGCGCTGATTCTGGGGGGCGCCTGTCCGAGGCCCATGCGCTTTCTGATGGACCGGCCGATCTATGAGTCGCCCTGGCTGAACTGGTTCTTTCGCATCGCCGGGGCCATTCCGGTGGACTCGGAGCGGCGCGACCCCGGCGGTGTCCGCCGCGCCCTTGACCAGGTGAGCGTGGCGCTGCGCAATGGTGAGGTGGTCATGCTGTTTCCGGAGGGACGTCTGACCCGGGACGGCCGAATGAACCGTTTCCGGCGTGGGATCGACATCATCCTGTCCCGGGACGCGGTACCCGTGGTGCCGGCCGCACTGGCTGGCCTGTGGGGGTCCTGGACCTCCAATTGCGATGGCCCAGCCCTGAGCAAGCCGCCACGTCGCTTTCGTGCCCGGGTGGCACTGGCATTCGGTGCGCCCGTTGCGGCCGGTCAGGCCGACAGCGCCTCCCTCGAGGCCCGAGTGCGCGAACTCAAGGCAGATGCCGAACGGCGTCTGCTGAGGCGCACCATGCCAGAAGGCTCCAGGGCCACCACCGACTGATTCGCCTAGGCAGTGCGCCCTCGGCGCATGTACTGCCAGCAGCGTGCGGAGGTGATCAGGTTGTCCTTGACCTGCAGGATTTCCATGCGGGTCGTGCCCACCTGCAAGCAGGCCGGTGCATCGGGGAAGGATTCGAGGTGTTCGAGGATCAGCCCGTTGAGCGTCTTGGGACCGTCGGTGGGAAGTTGCCAGCCCAAGGCCTTGTTGATGTCGCGAATGTTCGCCGTGCCCTCGATCACGTAGCTGCCGTCATCCTGAGAATGGATGTCCTGCTGCATGCCCGCGACATCGGTGGTGAATTCACCGACGATCTCTTCGAGGATGTCCTCCAGCGTCACCAGGCCCTCGACGTCGCCATATTCGTCCACCACGATACCGATGCGTCGTTTCTGCTGCTGGAAGTTGAGCAACTGGGTATGCAGCGGCGTCGACTCGGGGATGAAATAGGGTTCGCGAGCCTCCTGGACGATGGCCGCCTTGGTCACCTCGGATTTCGACAGGAAGCGGGCGGCGTTGCGCAGGTGCAGAATGCCGATGATGTTGTTGATGTCCCCCTTGTAGACCGGTACCCGGGTGTGCTGGCTGGCGCGAACCTGAGCGAGAATGCTTTCCAGGTCGTCGTCCAGGTCGATGCCGGATACCTCGTGCCGCGGCACCATGATGTCGTTGACGGTCACATTCTCGAGATCGAGGATCGACAGCAGCATCGATTGGTGGCGCCGAGGGATCATCGCCCCTGCCTCGTGCACCACGGTGCGCAGTTCGTCGCGGGTCAGGCTGTCGGCGCCCCCTTCGATGTTGCGCACCCCCATCAGGCGCAGCAGACCATTGGAAATGGCATTGACCATCCATACCAGGGGGTAGAGCAGCTTGAGCAGCGGCTCCAGGGCCAGGGAGGTGGGGTAGGCGATACGCTCGGGCTTGATGGCGGCGTAGGTCTTGGGCGTGACCTCGGCAAAGATCAGGATCACGATGGTCAGGGCCAGGGTGGCGACGGCCGGCCCGGATACCTCGCCGAAGAAATGGATGGCGATGATGGTGGCGATGGAAGCCGCCAGGTTGTTGACGAAGTTGTTGCCGATCAGGATGACGCCGATCAGGCGGTCGGGGCGTCCAAGCAGGCGCAAAACCCGCTGCGCCGGTCTTTCGCCCCCCTTGGCCTGATGGCTCAGGCGGTAGCGATTGATCGACATCATGCCGGTCTCTGAACTGGAAAAGAAGGCCGAGAGGCAGATGAGCAAGAAGAGCAGTCCGAACAGCAGTCCCAGCGGGAGGTCGTCACTCAAGGTCTGAAAATCCTAAGTCGCGTATCAGGCTCGTTTGTAGGGAATCGGCGTCCAGGCTGTCAAGGCCGCCTGGTCCGGACGCAGGGTCAGACAGCGGCAAGCACCACCTCGAGGGCGAACTTGCTGCCGAAATAGGCCAGCAGCAGCAGGGCGCAGCCGCCCAGCGTCCAGCGCACCGCCTTGGCACCGCGCCAGCCCAGGATATGGTGCCCGGCCAGCAACAGGGCGAAGATGATCCAGGCGGCGAAGGAGAGGACAGTCTTGTGCACGAGATCCTGGGCGAACATGTTGTCGAGGAAGATCACGCCGCTGACCAGCGAGGCGGTGAGCAGCAGCATGCCGGCCCAGATCAGCTCGAACAGCAGGCGCTCCATGGTGGCCAGCGGCGGGAGCACCTGCACGATGCCTCGGGTGTGGTGCCGTCGCAAGGCCTGGTTCTGGCGTGCCAGCAGCATCGCCTGAACGGCGGCGATGGCGAACAGGGAAAAAGCCAGTATCGAAGTGAGGATGTGCACCATGATGCCGGGTGAGGCGCCCGCCTGATGATCGGTGGTGGGCAGGCCGATCATCAGCAAGATGGTGAGTGCCGCCAGCGGAAAGAGACCCGCGGCAGCGCTCAGCACCGGCTTGGTGAAGCTGAACGCCAGCAGCAGCAGGGCGATCAGCCAGCTGATCAGCGAGGCGCTGGTGGAAATGCCGAGGTTGAGGGTGCCCGTGACGCCCAGACTGACCGCCACCACCACGCCATGGCAGACAACCGCCAGCACACCGAAGCTGCGCACCAGGGCCGGGCGCTGCGGTACACGCCGCAGCAGCGTCAGCCCCTGCCAGGAGCCGGCGCCGAGATAGAAGACGATGGCGAGTAATGCGAAGGGAAGCGCCTGCATCGTTGGGCCTTGATGTCCTCGACGTGGTGAGAGTAAGCCGCCAAATGAGAATCGAACACCGCGTTACTATACAGAATCCCCGGGGTAGAGCCCAGCCGGCGCAGCGGTCCCGAGAGGTCGAAATACGCTGCCGCCGGCTCATGGAGAGTGCAGGCATGAACGCGTATAATCCGTCTTCAACGATAGAGGTGCGCCCGATCCAGCGCACCCTCGGCATCCAACGCGGAGAGCCCCATGTTTGAAAGTCTGTCGGAGCGTCTGTCGAGGACGCTCAAGTCGGTGACCGGTCAGGCCAGGCTGACCGAGGACAACATCAAGGATACCCTGCGCGAGGTGCGCCGGGCGCTGCTCGAGGCCGACGTCGCGCTGCCGGTGGTCAAGGCCTTCATCGAGCGCGTGCGTGAGCGCGCCGTGGGCCAGGAGGTCTCTCGCAGCCTGTCGCCGGGCCAGCAGTTCGTCAAGATCGTCCAGCAGGAACTGGAAGCGATCATGGGCGAGGCCAACGAGGGGCTGGCGCTCAAGAGTACGCCCTCGGTGATCCTGATGGCCGGCCTGCAAGGGGCGGGCAAGACCACCTCGGTAGCCAAGCTGGCGCGCTTCTTGCGCGAGCGCGAAAAGAAGAAGGTGCTGGTGGTTTCCACCGACGTCTATCGTCCGGCAGCCATCGACCAGCTCGAAACCCTGGCCAGGGAAGTCGATGTCGATTTCTTCCCGTCGCGTAGCGATCAGCACCCGGTGGCCATCGCCGAGTCGGCGCTCAAGCATGCCAGGATCCAGTTCCACGATGTGGTGATCGTCGATACCGCCGGTCGTTTGCACATCGACAGCGACATGATGGACGAGATCCAGGCGCTGCATCAGGCGGTCGATCCTCAGGAGACGCTGTTCGTCGTCGACGCCATGACCGGCCAGGACGCCGCCAACACCGCCAAGGCCTTCCACGAGGCCCTGCCCCTGAGCGGGGTGATCCTGACCAAGGCGGACGGCGATGCCCGAGGTGGCGCGGCGCTGTCGGTCCGCCACGTCACCGGCAAGCCGATCAAGTTCATGGGCGTGGGCGAGAAGGTCGACGCCCTGGAGCCGTTCCATCCCGATCGCGTGGCGTCCCGCATTCTCGGCATGGGCGATGTGCTGTCGTTGATCGAGGAAGCCGAGCGCACCGTCGACAAGGGCAAGGCCGAGAAGCTGGCCAAGAAGGTCAAGAAGGGCGAGGGTTTCGACCTCGAGGACTTCCGCGACCAGTTGCAGCAGCTCAAGAAGATGGGCGGCATGGGCGGCATGATGGCCAAGCTCCCCGGCATGGGCCAGATGGCCGAGGCCGCGCAGAGCGCCGGGGCCGAGAAGGAGTTCGGCAAGCTCGAGGCGCTGATCAACTCGATGACCCCCAGGGAGCGGCGCAAGCCCGAGATCATCAATGGCTCGCGCAAGCGCCGTATCGCCGCCGGTGCCGGCCTGCAGGTACCCGACCTCAATCGTCTGCTCAAGCAGCACAAGCAGATGCAGAAGATGATGAAGAAGGTCGGCAAGAAGGGCGGCATGCAGAAGATGATGCGTGGCATGTCCGGCATGCTGCCGCCCGGCATGGGCGGTGGTCCGGGTGGTCCGGGTGGGCCGGGTGGCATGGGCGGGCCCGGCGGCGGTTTTCCGCGACGCTGACGAGCCGGCCGGCGTTCCGGAAAAAGGTTCCCAACGCTGGCAGTTTTCCGTAGAATATCGCGTCTTCATGGCGAGCTGCGGCTATGCGCGGCTCCCGGCTGCAATCGCGGTCATGAATCAATAGCCTAATATCGAAATCAACCGAAGGACTGATAACGCAATGGTTACCATTCGTTTGGCACGGGGTGGCGCCAAGAAGCGTCCCTTCTATCATCTGACCGTCAGCGATTCGCGCAAGTCCCGCGACGGCCGTTTCATCGAGCGCGTCGGCTTCTTCAATCCGGTCGCCCGCGGTCAGGAAGAGCGCCTGCGCGTCGACCTGGATCGCATCAGCCATTGGCAGAATCTGGGCGCTCAGGTCTCCGACCGCGTCGCCGAGCTGGTCAAGGAAGCGCGCAAGCAGCAGGCCCAGGCCGCCCAGGCATAAGACGAGTATCGTCATGCCGAGTGACGCAGCGAAACAGCCTGCCGGCGCCGATCACGATGACCATGTGGTGCTGGGCAAGCTGACCAGCCCCTACGGCGTCAAAGGGTGGTTCAAGGTGTATTCGTACACCAGCCCGATGGAAGGCATTCTCGATTACCCGGAATGGGTCATCGAGCATCGCGGTCAGAGAACGATTCGACGTCTCGTCCAGGGGCGTCGTCAGGGCAGGGGGCTCGTGGCCAGCCTCGAGGACGTGGACTCCAAGGAGCAGGCGGAGTCGCTGGCGGGAGCGCAAGTGTTGCTGCCCAAGGGGGCGCTGCCCGAGCTCGCGGCCGGCGATTACTACTGGTACCAGCTGCAGGGCCTGCGCGTGGTGACACTCGAGGGTGTCGACCTGGGGCGGGTGGACTATCTTTTCGAGACCGGCGCCAACGATGTGCTGGTCGTCAAGGGTGACGAGAAGAGCGTCGACGGCAAGGAGCGACTGTTGCCCTTTCTGCCCGACGAGGTCATCCGCGAGACGGACCTTTCTGCCGGCACCCTGACGGTGGACTGGGATCCTGAATTCTAGGCGAAAGGATCGGTCGTGTGGATTGGTGTTGTCACCCTGTTCCCGGAGATGTTCGAAGCGCTTACCGGTTACGGTGTAACCGGGCGGGCGGTCAAGCAAGGGTTGCTTGAAATCGATTTCTGGAACCCGCGAAACTACGCAACGGATCGGCATCGCACGGTCGATGACCGGCCCTACGGCGGCGGCCCGGGCATGCTGATGAAGGTCGCGACCCTGCGCCAGGCGATCCATGATGCTCGGGCCCGAGGCGAGCAGCGCTTCGGGAAGCCGCCCACGGTGATCTACCTGTCGCCCCAGGGGCGACCGCTGGATCAGGCAGGCGTGCGGCAACTGGCTGCCAGTGGCCCGCTGGTAGTGGTGGCCGGACGCTATGAAGGAATAGACGAGCGCGTCGTCGAAAGCGACATCGATCAGGAGTGGTCGATCGGCGATTATGTGCTCAGCGGTGGCGAGCTGCCGGCGATGGTAGTGATCGACGCGGCGGCCCGGCTGGTCCCGGGGGTCCTGGGGCATCAGTCTTCCGCCGCGGAGGACTCCTTTGCCGAGGGGTTGCTGGACTGCCCGCACTATACGCGCCCGGAAGTGATCGACGGGCGACGGGTGCCGGACGTGCTGTTGAGCGGCAACCATGCGGCAATCAGGCGCTGGCGGCTGAAG
The DNA here is from genome assembly GCF_900128925.1 of Modicisalibacter ilicicola DSM 19980. Taxonomy (GTDB): domain Bacteria; phylum Pseudomonadota; class Gammaproteobacteria; order Pseudomonadales; family Halomonadaceae; genus Modicisalibacter; species Modicisalibacter ilicicola. The sequence continues at coordinate 12,307 of NZ_FQUJ01000021.1, read as the reverse complement.
CAGTCCCTGGGGCGCACCTGGCTCAGGCGCCCCGAATTGTTGCAGAGCCAGACGTTGAACGCCGAACAGCGCGGCTTGCTGGACGAGTTCATCGGGGAATACGCCGAACAGGCGGAGGTGCGTAGTGGCGGAGACCCGATCGAGACCGATCAGGTCGATTGAATGCCCTGCGCGTCACCCACATTGTCGTTCCCGCGTCGTTCGACGCCGGGATCACATGCCAGGCGAATCCCTTTTCCATCCCGAGGGTCACCCGACGCCCCGGGAGAGGTAATGAAAGGCATCGCTTGGTTCATATCAGTCAAGGAGTTGTATCATGAGTGGCAAGAACAAGGTGATCCAGGCGCTCGAGGCCGAGCAGATGGAGAAGACCATCCCGGATTTCGCCCCGGGCGATACCGTGGTCGTCCAGGTCAAGGTCGTCGAGGGCAGCCGCGAGCGTCTCCAGGCCTTCGAAGGTGTGGTGATCGGCAAGCGCAGTCGCGGCCTGAACTCCGCCTTCACCGTGCGCAAGATCTCTCACGGGGTAGGCGTCGAGCGTACCTTCCAGACCTACAGCCCGCTGGTGGCCGCCATCGACGTCAAGCGTCGCGGTGACGTGCGTCAGGCCAAGCTTTACTATCTCCGCGAGCGCAGCGGCAAGTCGGCGCGCATCAAGGAAAAGCTGGGCTAAGCATTGCCAGCCCGGCGGCGAAACCCCGTCACCGCTCATGCGGGGCGGGGTTTCATCGTGTCTGGCCCGAGCCTGTGCAACCCCTCATGAGCATGATCCGGGACGACAACGACCTGATCGACGCCTTCCTGGATGCCCTGTGGCTGGAGCGTGGTGCCAGCGAGCATACCTTGACGAGCTATCGCCACGATCTGGCGGCCTGGCGGCGTTACCTGATCGCGAACGAGCGACGCCTGCTGGCCCCGGGCAGCGATGCCCTGCCGAACTGGCTGAGCGCCCGTCGCGAAGAGGGCTACAAGCTGCGCAGCAATGCTCGCTTGCTGTCGAGCCTGCGCGGCTTCTACCGCTGGCTGCTGGCACAGGGTACGATCGATGCCGACCCGCTCAACGAGGTACGGCTGCCCCGGTTCAAGGCGGCGCTGCCCGACACCCTCGATGAAGACGAGGTGGAACGCCTGCTCGCCGCGCCGGACACTGCCACCCCCCTGGGGCTGCGTGATCGCGCCATGCTCGAGGTGCTATACGGCTGCGGTCTGCGCGTCACGGAGCTGATCAGCCTGCGCCTGGACAGCATCAACCTGCGCCAGGGGGTGGTACGTGTGCTGGGCAAGGGGGACAAGGAACGCCTGGTCCCGCTGGGGGAAGAGGCCCAACTGTGGATAGAATGCTATCTGCGCAGCGGGCGTAGCGAACTGATGACGGATATCCGCCGTCCGCCCCTCTTTCCGGGCCGGAACGACGACTTCATGACCCGTCAGACCTTCTGGCATCGTATCAAGCACTATGCGCGACTGGCCGCCATCGACAAGCCGCTGTCACCGCATACCCTGCGCCATGCCTTCGCCACGCATCTGCTGAATCATGGCGCCAACCTGCGGGTCGTACAACTGCTGCTCGGTCACAGTGACCTGTCGACCACGCAGATTTACACTCATGTGGCTCAGGCACGCCTGGAAGCCCTGCATGCCGAACATCATCCCCGAGGCTGAGTAAATGAGACGATTCTTCAAGATACTACTGGGCGTGCTGCTGGTGGTCGCCAGCATGAACGTCGGGCTGACCCTGGCTAGGAGCGGTGCACAGTCGTTGCAACAGGAACTGACGATCAACGGCGAAGCCGTGCCGGTGGAATCCGTCAAGCAGACGCCGCTGGAAGGCATCTTCGCGGTGCGGCTGAAAAGCGGCGAGACGCTCTACAGCGATGCCGAGGGCAAGCACTTCGTCGTTGGCGACCTGTTCGCCAATCGTGAGCAGGGCCTGGTCAACCTGACCCAGCAGGCGCTCGACCACGCTCGAGCCGAGCGCCTCGCGGAGGTGCCGCGGGAGGACAAGGTGCTATTTCGTGGCGAGCAGGCCCCCGAGGCGACCCTGAAGGTATTCACCGATGTGACTTGCCCCTACTGCCGCAAGCTCCACGAGGAGGTGCCACGCTTGAACGCGAAGGGCATCGCGGTAGAGTATCTGGCATTCCCGCGCAGCGGTCTGAAGTCCGAAGGCGCCCGCCTCATGGCTCAGATCTGGTGTGCCGACAACCCTGAAGAAGCCATGAGTGCCGCCAAGCGCGGCGAGGCCCTCGAAAGTTCCGCGGATTGCGACAATCCGGTCGCGGACCAGTATCATCTGGGACGGGAACTGAATGTACAGGGGACGCCGGCCATCGTATTTCCCGATGGACGCATGGTGCCGGGGTATGTTCCTGCCGAGCAGTTGGCGGCCATGCTGGGCATCGAGGGCTGAGCCGAGTTTCGAAAGGCGAATCGACCATAGACGAGGGAAGCATGACGTTGAAACCGGTAAGAGTGGGGATCTGTGGACTGGGTACGGTCGGTGGCGGTACCTTCAACGTGCTGACGCGCAATGCCGAGGACATTGCGCGTCGGGCGGGGCGCCCGATCGTCATCGAGCAGGTGGGTGCACGCCGCGCGAATCCCGATTGCGACACCACCGGTATCAATGTCACCGAGGACATCTTCGAGGTCGCACGAAACCCCGATATCGACGTGCTGGTGGAGTTGATCGGGGGGTACGATGTCGCCCGAGAACTGGTGATGACCGCCATCGAGCACGGCAAGCATGTGGTCACCGCCAACAAGGCGCTGATCGCCGTCTACGGCAACGAGATATTCCAGGCCGCCCATGACAAGGGCGTGATCGTTGCCTTCGAGGCGGCCGTGGCCGGCGGCATCCCGGTGATCAAGTCACTGCGCGAGGGGCTGGGCGCCAATCGCATCCAGTGGCTTGCCGGCATCATCAATGGCACCGGCAACTACATTCTCACCCACATGCGCGACGAGGGTCGCGCCTTCGAGGATGTGCTGGCCGAGGCCCAGGCCCTGGGCTATGCGGAATCGGACCCGACCTTCGATGTCGAGGGCATCGACGCCGCCCACAAGCTGACCATCCTCGCGTCCATCGCCTACGGTGTGCCGTTGCAGTTCGACAAGGCCTACACCGAAGGCATCGCACGGATCACCGCCGACGACGTCGAACAGGCCGACAACCTCGGCTATATCATCAAGCACCTCGGCATCTCCAAGCGCACCGACAAGGGTCTCGAGTTGCGGGTGCACCCCACGCTGATTCCCAAGGAACGCCTGCTGGCCAGCGTGCATGGTGTCAAGAATGCCATCGCGGTCATGGGCGACGCGGTTGGCCCCACGCTCTACTATGGCGCCGGTGCCGGTGCCGAGCCGACCGCCTCGGCGGTCGTGGCCGACCTGCTCGACGTGGCGCGCGATATCACCACCGCGCATCACTACCGCGTCCCCTACCTGGCTTTCAGCGGCATCGTCGAAGGCGACGAGAGCCTGCCGATCATGCCGATGGAGGATATCGTCACCGCCTACTACCTGCGCCTGCTGGCGGTGGACCGCCCCGGAGTGCTGGCGCGGGTGGCGACCATCCTTTCCGAGCAGGGAGTGTCGATCGAAGCGATCATTCAGAAGGAAGCCATCGAAGGCGAACTGGTGCCGATCATCCTGCTCACCCATCGTACCCGCGAGAAGAACATGAACGAGGTGATCCGTCAGCTCGAGTCCCTGGCCGACATCGCCGGGCCGGTGACGCGGATCAGGGTCGAGTCCCTCGACGAGCAGGAATAAGTCACCATGAATACCGGGCTGCGCTCGGCCATACGGCGTTGAAAAGCTTCTCAAGTTGCTCGTTTACTACAGTAAACTCCGCACTTTCGTCGCTTTTCGCCTTGTCTGGCCGTCGCTCGCCTCGGTCTTCATCGCGACTGGCAGGATGAGACGGCAAGGCTTCTTCCAAGACGGAGAAAATTTCGATGCGTTATATCAGCACTCGCGGGCAGGCGCCTGCGCTGAACTTCGAGGACGTGGTGCTGACCGGCATGGCCAGCGATGGCGGGCTCTACGTGCCGGAGACGGTGCCGCAGCTTTCGGCGGACGAACTCGCCGACATGGCCGGACTCTCCTACGCGGAGGTCGCCTTCCGAGTGATGAAGCCCTTCGTGGGCGGCGAGATCGACGACGATACCTTTCGCGAGATCGTGCGCGACGCCTACGCCACCTTCAGCCACGACGCCGTGGTGCCGCTCAATCAGCTCGACACCAACCATTTCCTGCTCGAGCTGTTCCACGGACCGACGCTCGCCTTCAAGGATGTCGCCCTGCAACTGCTCGGACGCATTCTCGATCATTTCCTGCAGAAGCGCGGCGAGCGTGCGGTGATCATGGGCGCCACCTCCGGCGATACAGGATCGGCGGCGATCGAAGGCTGTCGCCACTGCGACAACCTCGACATCTTCATCCTGCACCCATATAACCGGGTCTCCGAGGTGCAGCGCCGCCAGATGACCTCGGTGCTGGCCGACAACGTCTTCAACATCGCCATCGAAGGCAACTTCGACGATGCCCAGGCGATGGTCAAGGCTAGCTTCGCCGATCAAGGGTTCCTGAACGGCGCCCGGCTGATCGCGGTCAATTCGATCAACTGGGCACGCATCATGGCCCAGATCGTCTACTACGTCGCCGCCGGCGTGGCGCTGGGCGCTCCCCGTCGCGAGATCAGCTTCTGCGTACCCTCGGCCAACTTCGGCAACGTCTTCGCGGGCTACATGGCCTACAAGATGGGCCTGCCGGTGCGCCAGTTCGTCATCGCCACCAATGCCAACGACATCCTGCATCGCACCCTGGCCGACAACGATTTCTCCAGGCGCGATCTCGAGGCCACCCTGGCCCCGTCCATGGACATCGTGGTGTCGTCCAACTTCGAGCGCCTGCTGTTCGATGCCTACGATCAGGACGGTGCCGCAGTGCGGGCGCTGCTCGAGCGCTTCCAGCAGGAACCCACGGCCCTGGCCGAGGCCCCCCTGGCCCGGCTACGCGAGCGCTTTGCGAGCCATAGCGTCGACGATGCGACGATTCTCGAGGTGATCCGCGAGGCGCACCATCGCACCAAGGAATTGCTCGACCCGCATACCGCCACCGGCTACCGGGCGGCCGAGATGCGTCGAGGCGATTCCAGCATCCCCATGGTGACGCTGGCCACCGCCCACCCGGCCAAGTTCGCCGAGGCGGTGGTCAAGGCCGGCTTCCCGGGCGTGCCGCTGCCGCCGCACATGGACGACCTGCTCGAGCGCGAGGAGCGCTACAGCGTGCTGCCCTCGGAACTCGCGGCGGTGCAGGCATTCGTTGCCGAGCACCGTCGCTAGTGAGCGGCTGGTGTCTATCCTCGCACAAAAGGGCCGCTACAAGAGGGAGAGAGGGACATGTTGAAGATCTGGGGGCGCACGAATTCCGTCAACGTCAAGAAGGTTCTGTGGTGTGCCGAGGAATTGGGCCTGGACTTCGAGCGAATCGACGCCGGTGGTCAGTTCGGTCTCGTCGATGAACCGGCCTACCGGCAAATGAACCCCAACGGCCTGGTACCCTGTATTCAGGACGGCGACCTGGTGGTGTGGGAGTCCAACGCCATCGTGCGCTACCTGTGTGCCAAGTATGGTGCAGGAGTGTTGTATGCCGAAGACCCGGCGGAAAGAGCGGCGGCGGACAAGTGGATGGACTGGACGACCTCGACCTTCGCAGTTCCCTTTCGTGCGATATTCTGGAATCTAGTGCGTATCCCCACTGCACAGCGCGACATCCAGGCCATCGACGATGGGCTGGAAACCTGCACGAAATTGCTGCCCCGGGTGGACGAGGCGCTGGCCGAGCGGCCTTTTCTCTCTGGAAGCCGCTTCGGCATGGGCGACATCCCGCTGGGTTGCTTCGCCTATCTGTGGTTCGAGTTGCCCATCGAGCGACCGGCATTGCCCAATCTCGACGCCTGGTATCAGCGTCTGACGACGCGCCCCGCCTATCGCAAGCAGGTGATGATTCCGGTGACCTGAGGGGCACCGTCATTCCGTCATCCCCTGGTGCCCGGCATGCCGGGCACTGTATTTTTCAGGAGAGAGTGTGGAGAGCGAGACCGTTCAACGATCGTCAGCCGATGTCATGCGTCGGCGCATCCAACCGCGCCCACGAGACGAAGCGCTGTACCGACGCGCCCTGGCGGCTGGATTGTCCGAATTGCAGGCACGGGTGCTGGCCGGGCGGTTGCCGGGTTACACCGGCGAGCTGGCACCGCTGGTCTCGCCCAGCCTGCGCCATCTCGAGCATCCCGAGAAGCTGGCTGACGGCCGCCGCAGTGCCGAGCGCATCGCGCGTGCCGTCACCGAGGGCGAGCATATCGGCATCCTCACCGACTACGATGTCGACGGCATCACCTCCCACGTGGTGATCCTGCGTACCCTCAACGAGCTGTTCGGCGTGCCGTCGCACAAGCTGCACAGCCTGATCGGCCACCGCATCAACGACGGCTACGGCATCAGCCTGCCGCTGGTGGAGCGCACCCTGGCGCTGTCGCCGCGGCCCAGCCTGGTGATCACCGCCGACTGCGGCTCCTCGGACGAGCCGCGTATCGCCCGGCTGCGCGAAGCCGGCATCGACGTCATCGTCACCGATCACCATGCCCTGCCGCAGGAGGGCCCGCCGGCCTCGGCCCATGCGACGGTCAATCCGACCCGGGACGACTGCGACTTTCCCGATCCCACCATTGCCGGCTGCATGGTCGCCTGGCTGGTCATGTCCTTGACTCGGGCCGTGCTCATCGAACTCGGCGCACTCTCGCCCTCGACGCCCAAGCTCTCCCCCTGGCTCTCCTACGTGGCGCTGGGTACCGTGGCGGATTGCGTCTCCCTTGGCGGCAGCGCCATCAACCGCGCCGTGGTCACCCAGGGCCTGACGCTGATCAACCGCATGGAGGCTGCCTGCTGGCGGGCCATGGCCGAACGCCTGGGTGCCGACAGCGTACCCTTCGATGCCGAAACCCTGGCCTTCCAGATGGGACCTCGCATCAACGCCCGCTCCCGGCTCGACGACCCCTACGCGGCCTTGCACTTCATGCTCGCCGTCGACGAGACCAGCGCGCGAACCCATCTCGAGGTGCTTGACCAGGACAACCAGTCGCGCAAGGCCATCGAGAGCGACATGACCGAAACCGCCCGTGCCCTGGCGATGGACGAGCTGGCCCGAGGCGAACAGGTCCTGGCGGTCTTCCTCGAAGAGGGGCACGCCGGCGTGCAGGGCATCGTCGCCTCGCGTCTCGTGCAGGCCTTCGGCCGCCCCGCCTTCGTGCTCACCCCGGCGGCCACGCCCGGCATGCTGACCGGGTCCGGGCGCTCCATCGAGGGATTGCATCTGCGTGATGCCCTGCAGCGGGCGCACGATCTCGCTCCCGAGGCGCTGCCGCGCTTCGGTGGGCATCGTGGTGCGGCGGGTATCGGAGTCCCGCAGAATGCGCTCGATACCTTCCGGGGAGCGTTACGCCGGGCGGTCGGCGAGCAGCTCGGTGGCCGCGAGCTCTATCCCTGCGTCTTCACCGACGGTGAGCTGATGGGGCAGCAATTGTCGCTGCTCACCCTCGATGAACTGGAACGGCTGGCACCCTACGGCCGCGAGTTCGACGCCCCCCTGTTCGAAGGGGAGTTTCGGGTCGAGAACCTGCGCGTGGTGGGGGCCGACGGCACGCACCTGATGCTCGACCTGTCGAGCGGCGGCGTCAGCACCCGGGGGATCTGGTTTCGCGCCCTGTCACCGGGCGAAACGCCGGCCTTCGGCCTGGGAGCGAGAGTTCGCTGTGCCTACAAGCTGTCGCGCAATCGCTGGAAGGGGCGGGAGTCGCTGCAACTGATGATCGAGCACGCCGAAGCGCTGTAGGCACGCCCGATCGCTTCCATCATCCATTGGGAAAGGCCATGGCTCAGGAAAACGGCGAGCGCCATCATCTCTATGAAGATTTGCTTGCCATGCTGTTGGGCACGCTGTTCGTCGCGCTGGGAATCACGTTCTATACGCAATCGACATTGCTGACCGGCAGCACCGCGGGCTTGGCGTTGCTCGTGCAGTACGCCACGGACGCCCGCTTCGGAACGATCTTTTTCCTGATCAACCTGCCGTTCTACTTTCTGGCACTCAAGCGTCTGGGGTTGTGGTTCACTCTCAAGACGTTCGTTGCGGTACTGCTGGTGTCGCTGTTTGCGCAACTGACACCGGGGTGGATAATACTCTCGGCGCTGCATCCGCTCTATGCGGCCTTGATGGGCGGCAGCTTGATGGGCATCGGCCTGCTGGTGCTGTTTCGCCACCGCATGAGCCTGGGCGGAATCGGTATCCTGGCGCTCTACCTGCAGGATCGCCACGGCATCCGTGCAGGCCTCTTCCAACTGGTCGTCGATGGACTTATCTTGCTGGCGGCCTTCGTGGTCGTGGCACCGACCCAAGTCCTGCTGTCGGTGCTCGGCGCATTGGCGATGAACCTGATCGTGGCCATCAATCATCGCCCGGGGCGCTACATCGGCATGAGCTAGGTGTGATCTCTCAGTAGGTTGGTCAACCGGACCTCCTGTGATGCCTGTCTCGCAAGGCTCAATAGTTCGGCCAGACCCCCGGTGTCGCCAGTTCCAGCAGGTGACCGTCGGGGTCGCGGAAATAGAGGCTCTCGCCGCCACGGGGCCAGTGGGTGCGTCCCTCGATCTCGACGCCATGCTCGGCAAGGCGTGTCTCCCAGGACGCGAGCTGGTCGGCATCGATGGCCAGCGCCATGTGCACCCGCCCCTGGCCGTCATGGGGCGGGATGGTGCCCATCTCCCGGGGCAGGACGACGGTCTCCAGGGTCTCGCCCTGCAGGAACAGCAGCAGAATGCTGCTGCGGCCGACATCGTAGGCAGTGAAGCGATGGTCGGCGGTGAAGGCCTGGAGCCCCATCACCTCCTCGAAGAAGGTGCGGGCACGCGACATGTCGTCGACGTAAAGCGCCGTCTCGAGTACCCCGTTGAGCGTTGGCATGATGGCCTCCTGCCCCCTGTTTCCCACCTTCAGCCTAGGCAATATCGCCAGCCGCTGGCCAGTTCTAGTTTGACCCCCAGAACCACCACGCGATCAGCGCGATCAACGCCAGTCCACCGAGATTGACCAGTAGTGTCGTCATGGCGTCGGCTCCTGCTGGCTTTCCTGGGGTGTCTGGGTTGCTTCTCTCGCGCGTGCCGTGTCGGACGGCGCCGATGTCCTGAACAGCCGTAGTCGGTTGGCGTTGCTGACCACGGTGACCGAGGAGAGCGACATGGCAGCCCCGGCGATCACCGGCGAGAGCAGGGCACCGGTGAACGGGTACAGCACACCGGCGGCGATGGGGATGCACAGGGTGTTGTAGCCGAAGGCGCCCCACAGGTTCTGCTTGATGTTCCTGAGGGTGGCGCGGCTCAACTCGATGGCGTCGGCAATGCCGTGCAGCGAACCGCGCATCAGGGTGATGCCGGCGCTCTCGATGGCGATATCCGTGCCTTGGCCGATGGCGAAGCCCACGTCGGCGCGCGCCAGGGCCGGGGCGTCGTTGATGCCGTCGCCCACCATGCCGACTACCTCGCCGTTGGCCTGGCGACGCTCGATCTCGGCGTGCTTGTCCTCCGGCATCAGCTCCGCCCGATAGTCGTCGATGCCCAGTTCCCGGGCGATGGCGGCGGCGGTATGGGGGTTGTCGCCGGTGAGCATGACGACCCTCAGGCCGTCTTCCTGCAGACGTTCGATGGCGGCCCGGGTGTCTGCCTTGAGCGGATCGCTGACACCAAAGATCGCCGTGAGCCGGTCATCGACGGCCAGATAGATCACGGTACGGGCCTGATTTTCGAGGTGCCGGGCGATCTCGTTGCCGGCCTCGAGGCTGATGCCTGCCTCGCTCAGCAGCCTGGCGTTGCCCAGGCGCAGGCTCTTTCCATCGGCTGTTCTGGCCGTGACACCGCGCCCGGTTACACTCTCGAAGGCCTCGATCCGCACGGTCGTGGCGTTTTCGGATTCGGCATGCTCCACCAGCGCCGTGGCCAGGGGATGTTCCGAGCCTTGCTCCAGGGCGGCCACCAGGCCCAGCACCTCGCGGCTGTCGCCCTCGAGGATCTCGGCCTCGGTGACCCGGGGCCTGCCTTCCGTCAGGGTGCCGGTCTTGTCCACCACCAGGGTGGTGAGGCGGCTCGCGATTTGCAGCGCTTCACCGCTTCTTACCAGCACGCCGTGCTCCGCGGCCTTGCCTACGCCGATCATTGTCGAGATCGGTGTCGCCAGTCCCAGGGCACAGGGGCAGGCGATGATCAGCACCGTGGTGGCGGTGACCAGCATGTGCGTGAGCACCGGTGCCGGGCCGACATTGAACCAGATCAGCGTGGTGATCACGGCGACGATCATCACGCTCGGCACGAAGATCGCCGAGACCTGATCTGCCAGCTTGCCGATGGGCGGCCTCGAGTTCTGTGCCTTGGCCACCTGTTCGGTGATTCTCCCCAGGCGGGTATCGTCACCGACCCGGGTAGCGCGATACACCAGGCCGCCACGGCCGTTGACCGTGCCCGCGCTGACCTCACTGCCCGCCCGCTTGGCGACGGGCTCCGGCTCCCCGGTCAGCATGGATTCGTCGATGTAGCTCGAGCCTTCCACCACGTCGCCGTCCACCGGCAGTCGCTCCCCGGGACGCACCCGGAGGTGATCGCCTTCACGGACGTCATCCAGATCGACCTCCTGCTCTCGGCCGTCGCGGATCACTCGGGCGGTCTTGCTCTGCAGGTCCAGCAGGCGCTTCAAGGCGTCGCTGGTGCGGCCCCTGGCCTTCAGTTCCATGGCCTGGCCCAGCAGGATCAAGCCGATGACCATCGCCGAGGCCTCGAAATAGATGCCGCGAGCCGCCTCGGGCAACCAGCCGGCAAACAGCACCACCACCATGGAGTAGAGCCAGGCGGCGCCGGTGCCGAGCGCAATCAGGGTGTCCATGTTGGCCTGATGATGGGTGAAGGTCTTCCAGGCATTGACGAAGAAATGCCGCCCCGGGCCGGCCAGCACGCCAAGACTCAGGGCGCCGATCACCAGCCAGAACAGCCTGCCGCCCCCCTCGGGCTGGGGGTGATAGACGAACATCAGGAGCATCAGTGGCACGCCCAGACCGAGGGCCAGCAGGCTGCCCCGCAGGCGCTTCCTGTATTCCTTGGCGTCCTGCTCCTGCTTGGTCTGCTGGGCCTGGCGTAGATCCTCGATGGGGCTGGCGCCATAGCCCACGGCTTTCACCGCCTCGATCAACCGTTCGGCACCGGCGCTGCCGTGCACCTCGGCGGTGTGGTTGCCGAAGTTGACCCGCGCATGGCTTACCCCGGGAACGCCGTTCAAGGCCTTCTGTACCGTGTTGACGCAGCCGGCGCAGGTCATGCCGGAAATCGACAGCCGCTGGCTGGCCTCGCGCCGCGGGGGAGGCGATGCCTCCCGGGGTGCGGCTGGCGCCTCGGTTGCCGCCGCTGCGGGAGCGTCCTCTTCATCGCCGATCTTCTCACTGGCAGCGGGGTAGCCGGCTTCCACGAGCAGGGCGTCGATGCGCTCTGCGGGAAGTTGCGTGCTGAACTCGACGCGTTTCTCGTCGGGATAGCCGGTGATCTCGGCCTGCTCGTCCTGGGCTTGCACGGCGCGGCGGATCTTGCCGACACAACCCTGGCAGCTGATGCCGGGGATGCGGCGCTGATAGTGGAAAGGTGCGTTCATCATTGCTCTCCCAGGGCGCGGGCCTCGGTTACCGTCAGATCGTCCTCGGGCAAGCTCTCGATCAGTCGGCACAGGCTGTGGCCGTCGGGGGTGCCGTCGGGCATGTCCTGCCAGGTGGCCAGGGCCTGCTCCATGCGCTCGGCGAGTGCCTGGAGTTCGGCGATCCGCGCCTGGATTTCCGGCAGCCGGCTCGCCAGCAGATCGCGCACCAGGGGGCAGGGCGAGTCGCCGTGATCGGCATGGTCGAGGATCTCGCCGATCTCGCGCACGCTGAAGCCCAGGGTGCGGGAGTTATTGTCAAATCCTGTGTATGGCCGGTTAGGCGGCAGTCCTATCTGACTGATCGGTCAAGGGTTCTCCATCCTGGAACTTGACGTTGTTCACGACTAGCTCCAGTTTCTTGAACCCCTTGATCCGCTTCCAGCGCTTCTGAGCGCTCTGAAGCAGCTTGAAGACCATCGCCAGGGTGGTCGCCCGGGAGCCGCAGTTCCGGCTTCGCTTGCTCCGCAGGCGGACCGTGGCGAAGGTCGACTCGATTGGGTTGGTGGTGCGGATATGCACC
>NZ_FQUJ01000006.1:35387-285042 GCF_900128925.1 Modicisalibacter ilicicola DSM 19980 | reverse complement strand
GACGTATGCGGTATTAGCCTGGGTTTCCCCAGGTTATCCCCCACTACCGGGCAGATTCCTATGCATTACTCACCCGTCCGCCGCTCGCCACCAGGGAGCAAGCTCCCCGTGCTGCCGCTCGACTTGCATGTGTTAAGCCTGCCGCCAGCGTTCAATCTGAGCCATGATCAAACTCTTCAGTTAAAGTCTGATAGTCCTTGTCCTGCAATACAGGCAGCGGACCAAACTGGTTCAAGGTCAAACGTGCTTGACGCGTCGCTTGCCTCGAGTTAGGTGACTGCGTCACCCCTCGCCGACAAGCGCCCACATGAATTACCTGATCGATTGTTAAAGAGCGTCGCAACCGGGCCGATAACCGCATCAACCCTTGGTTTTATCAACCCACGCCCTGTCTGTGGGCGGCCTCGTTGCGAGAGAGGCGTATTCTACCGAACCGGGCGATGCTGTCAACCCTGGCGCGGTGCAAAAAGTCGATCCTTTCAAGTGACGATCATTTGGGCGAGCTCGACAAGAAGCTCTCGAAACTCATTGATCATCAAGGACTTGGCTTTTCAATACCGCCATCGACGAAGGCTCGTCGGCGGCAGCGGATGCGTACTCTACGGATCTCGGCGGACGCTGACAAGCCCCCGCGGTGAAAAAATTCTAGTCCAGGAAGCCGTGACGCGCCAAGATTGTTTTCGAAGAACGGGGCACCATGAGATCCAACGGCGCGGGTGGCCCCTCGAGCCACCCAGAGAAAGCGCCATGACCTCGATTCAGATGACGAACAGTGCCATGAATTCATTGACCGGTGTCGCCTCGAGCTGCCGCTGCTTCTTGCACAGATCGAAGATCTTTTGGCAGCGCCCGCTCGGAAAACGCGTCGCAAGGTTTGCCTTGAACTTCTCTTCCAGGAGGGGGATGCCTTCGACGCGTCGACGACGGTGACCGACCGGGTACTCGACGGCGACCTGTTCGGTCTTGCTGCCATCCTTGAAGAACACCTGCACGGCGTTGGCAATGGAACGCTTGTCGGCCTCCAGGTAGTCCCGGGTGTAGCGCTCATCCTCGACGACTTCCATCTTCTCGCGCAACTCGTCGATGATCGGATTGGCCTCGTGGAAACCGTCTTCGTAGTGCTCGGCCACCAGGTTGCCGAAAATCAGCGGCACCGCGGTCATGTACTGCAGGCAGTGATCGCGATCCGCCGGGTTGGCGAGCTCGCCGACCTTGGAAATGATGCGAATCGCCGACTCGTGGGTGGTGATGACGATCCTGTCGATCTCGTCCAGTCGATCCTTGACCTGCGGATGCAGCTGCACGGCGGCTTCACAGGCCGTCTGGGAGTGGAACTCCGCCGGGAATGAGATCTTGAACAGGATGTTTTCCATCACGTAGGTGCCGTACTCCTGAGAGAAGCTGAACTTGCGCTGACGCTCATCCTTGAGCTTCTGGTCCCGGTTGGTCTTCGAGAACAGTACATCGTAGAACCCCCATTGCGGGGCAGAGAGCACGCCCGGAATACCCATCTCGCCCTTGAGTGCGATATCCGCCAGCCTCACCCCTCGCGACGTGGCGTCACCAGCAGCCCAGGACTTGCGCGAGCCGGCATTGGGTGCATGACGGTAGGTACGTAGACTCTGGCCATCCACCCAGGCATGCGACAGGGCGGCAAGCAGCTGGTCCCGGTCGGCACCCATCAGCTTGGCAACCACGGCGGTCGTGGCAACCTTGACCAGCACCACGTGATCCAGACCGACGCGATTGAAGGAGTTTTCCAGGGCGATCACACCCTGGATCTCATGGGCCATGATCATGTTTTCGAGGACATCGCGCATGGTCAAGGGCGCCTTGCCCTCGGCGAGACGCTTCTGGGACAGGTGATCGGCGACCGCGAGAATTCCGCCAAGATTATCGGAAGGATGGCCCCATTCGGCGGCCAGCCAGGTATCATTGTAGTCCAACCAGCGAATGATGCAGCCGATGTCCCAGGCGGCCTTGACCGGATCGAGGCGAAACGAGGTGCCGGGTACACGGGCTCCATGCGGAACGGCGGTGCCTTCGACCAACGGCCCCAGGTGCTTGGTGCACTCCGGAAAGCGTAACGCCAGGAGGCCGCAGCCGAGCGTATCCATCAAGCAGTTGCGGGCGGTGTCCAAAGCCTCCTGGCTCTTGATCCTGTAATCGAGCACGTAGTCGGCGATCTTCTGCAGCTCTTCGTCGTACTCCGGGCGAACATTGGCTTCTACGTTGGCAGCCATCGGCGCAGCTCCTTGCCTTGGCGGACTGAAAAAACACGACGGCCCCTGGCATTGAGGCTTGAAGAAAGTATCGTCTCGACGCGCCCCGGATGCCAGGACGCATCGCGCTCAAAGGGTCACCTCTAGAACGCATCGCCGGGCACACGTACCCAGCCTTCCATCAGCACTCGCGCACTCCGACTCATGATCGCCTTGGTTGCCGCCCATTGCCCATCTGCCTGACGAGTTTCGGCGCCAACCTGCAGGGTGCCGGAAGGATGACCGAAGCACACCGAGGTGCGCTCTCCCCCGCCGGCGGCAAGGTTGACCAGGGTACCCGGTACCGCGGCCGCCACACCAATCGCCACCGCCGCGGTCCCCATCATGGCATGGTGCAGCTTGCCCATGGAGAGTGCGCGCACCAGCAGATCGATATCGCCTGCCGAAACCTGCTTGCCGCTGGAGGAGAGATAGTCACTCGGTGGCGCGACGAAGGCGACCTTCGGCGTGTGCTGGCGGTTGGCGGCTTCATCGACATGCTCGATCAGACCCATGCGCACCGCACCGCAAGCACGAATGGCCTCGAATCGCGCCAATGCCCTGGTATCGCTGTTGATTGCCTCCTGCAGTTCGGTACCGGTATAGCCGATATCCGCCGCATTGATGAAAATGGTCGGAATGCCGGCATTGATGAGCGTCGCCTTGAGCACGCCTCCTTCCACCACCTCTTCCGGCACCTCGAGTTCATCGACCACATTGCCGGTGGGAAACATCGCGCCTTCGCCATCGGCCGGGTCGGTGAACTCCACCGGCACCTCGGCGGCGGGAAAGGTCACCCCATCGAGCTCGAAGTCGCCGGTCTCCTGCACCTTGCCGTCGGTGATAGGCACCCGCGAGACGATGGTCTTGCCGATATTGGCCTGCCAGATGCGCACCGTCGCCACTCCGTTGTCGGGGATGCGCCCGGCGTCGATCAGTCCACTGGCAATGGCGAAAGGACCGACCGCTGCCGACAGATTGCCGCAGTTGCCACTCCAGTCGACGAACGGCTTGTCGATCGAGACCTGACCGAACAGGTAGTCGACATCGTGCTCGGTCGAATCGCTCCTGGATACAATGACCGTCTTGCTGGTGCTCGAGGTCGCGCCGCCCATGCCATCGACCTGTTTCTGGTAAGGGTCGGGGCTGCCGATGACCCGCATCAGCAGTGCGTCCCGGGCCGGCCCCATGGCCTGGGCAGCTTCGGGCAGGTCCTGTAGGCGAAAGAACACGCCCTTGCTGGTCCCGCCACGCATGTAGGTGGCGGGAATCCGGATCTGGGGAACCTGACTCATCAAGCCACCTCCTCGGCTTCGAGAAAATCCTGAGCGAAGCGCTGCAGCACGCCGCCGGCGGAATAGATGGTCACCTCTTCGGCGGTATCCAGGCGGCAGGTCACCGGCACCCGGTCCGTCTCGCCATTGTCGCGCTGGATGACCAGGATCAACTCCGACCGGGGAGCCGGCTCGCCTTCCACGTCGAAGGTCTCGGTACCGTCGATACCAAGGGTCTTGCGGGTGGTGCCCTCGTGGAATTGCAGCGGCAATACTCCCATGCCCACCAGGTTGGTACGATGGATGCGCTCGAAGCCCTCGGCGACGATGGCCTCCACCCCGGCCAGACGCACGCCCTTGGCGGCCCAGTCGCGGGAAGAGCCTTGGCCGTAGTCCGCGCCGGCGATGATGATCAGCGGCTGCTTGCGCTCCATGTAGGTCTCGATCGCCTCCCACATGCGCACCACCTTGCCCTCTGGCTCGACGCGTGCCAGCGACCCCTGGCGCACCTCGCCCCCGTCATCCCGCACCATCTCGTTGAAGAGCTTGGGATTGGCCAGCGTCGCCCGCTGGGCAGTCAGATGATCGCCGCGGTGGGTGGCATAGGAGTTGAAGTCCTCTTCCGGCAGGCCCATCTTGGCCAGGTATTCACCGGCCGCACTGGACGCCATGATCGCGTTGGAGGGCGACAGGTGGTCGGTGGTGATGTTGTCCCCCAGCACCGCCAGCGGTCGCAGGCCACGGAGGCTGGGCCTGGCTGCCAGGGCGCCCTCCCAGTAAGGCGGGCGACGAATGTAGGTGCTCATCTCGCGCCAGTCGTACAGCGGGCTCTTGGCCTCTTCCACCTTGCCCAGATCGAACATCGGGATGTAGACCTGCTTGAACTGCTCTGGCTTGACGCTCGCCTTGACGATGGCGTCGATCTCGTCGTCCGAGGGCCAGATGTCCTTCAAAGTGATCGGGTTGCCGTCGTGATCCTTGCCGAGTGCATCCTGCTCGATGTCGAAGCGCACGGTGCCGGCGATCGCATAAGCCACCACCAGCGGTGGCGAGGCCAGGAACGCCTGCTTGGCATAGGGATGGATGCGACCGTCGAAGTTGCGGTTACCCGAGAGCACGGCCGTGGCATACAGGTCGCGCTCGATGATCTCCTGCTGAATCGCCGGATCCAACGCGCCGCTCATGCCGTTGCAGGTGGTGCAGGCGTAGGCGACGATACCGAAGCCGAGCTTCTCGAGCTCCGGCAGCAGGCCGGCGTCTTCCAGGTACAGGCGCGCCACCTTGGACCCCGGGGCGAAGGAGGACTTCACCCAGGGCTTGCGCACCAGGCCCAGTTCGTTGGCCTTCTTCGCCAGCAGGCCGGCAGCCACGACGTTGCGGGGATTGGAGGTGTTGGTGCAGGAGGTGATGGCGGCGATGATCACGGCCCCGTCCGGCATCTTGCCCTCCTGCTCTTCGGCCAGTGCCTTGTCCAGGTCGACAGCAATGCCGCGATCGTGCAGGTCGGAGGTCGCCACCCGACGATGCGGATTGGACGGGCCGGCCACGTTGCGCACCACGCTCGACAGATCGAACTCCAGCACGCGCTCGTACTCGGCGTCCACCAGGCTGTCCGCCCACAGGCCGGTTTCCTTGGCATACTGCTCGACCAGTGCCACCTGCTCCGGCTCGCGACCGGTCAACCTGAGGTAGTCGATGGTCTGCTCATCGATGTAGAACATGCCGGCGGAAGCACCGAACTCCGGCGTCATGTTGGAGATGGTCGCCCGGTCACCGATGGTCAGGTCGGCCGCGCCCTCGCCAAAGAACTCCAGATAGGCCGAGACGACCCGTTCGTTGCGCAGGAACTCGGTGATCGCCAGCACGATGTCGGTGGCCGTGATGCCCGGCGGCCGCTTGCCGGTCAGCTTGACACCGACGATGTCCGGCAGGCGCATCATGGACGGACGACCCAGCATGACGGTTTCCGCTTCGAGCCCGCCGACGCCGATGGCAATCACGCCCAGGCAATCGATGTGCGGGGTGTGGCTGTCGGTGCCGACACAGGTGTCAGGAAAGGCCACGGACTTGCCCTGCTCATCGGCGCGCACCTGGATCACCGGCGACATCTTCTCCAGGTTGATCTGGTGCATGATGCCGTTGCCGGCCGGAATCACGTCCACATTCTCGAAGGCTGTCTTGGTCCAGTCGATGAAATGGAAGCGATCCTCGTTGCGGCGATCCTCGATGGCACGGTTCGCTTCGAACGCATCCTTCTCGAAACCGGCATGCTCGACCGCCAGTGAGTGGTCGACGATCAGTTGGGTCGGTACCACCGGATTGACCTTGGCGGGATCGCCCCCTTTCTCGGCGATGGCGTCGCGCAGACCGGCCAGATCGACCAGTGCGGTCTGGCCCAGAATGTCATGACACACGACGCGGGCCGGGTACCAGGGGAAATCCAGGTCACGCCGGCGTTCGATCAGCTGCTTGAGGGAGTCGGTCAGCATCGCCGGATCGCAGCGACGCACCAGCTGCTCGGCCAGCACACGCGACGTATAGGGCAGCCTGGCGTAGGCACCCGGCTGGATCGCCTCGACTGCCTCACGCGTATCGAAGTAATCAAGGTCGGTGCCGGGCAGGGGTTTGCGGTAGTCGGTATTCATCAAAGCGGGCATCCATTCATCGGATCGTTTTTAGATCGAAAATAGCCGTAGCGTTGCGCCACGGCCATGGATTTATTCTGATTCGGCCTCAGTCACGCTGATCTATCGGCAACCACTCCTGCTTCTCCGGCCCAGTGTAATCCGCGTTGGGCCGGATGATGCGGTTGTTTTCACGCTGCTCGAAGACATGGGCACACCAGCCGGTGAGCCGCGAGCAGACGAAGATCGGGGTGAACAGCTTGGTCGGAATGCCCATGAAGTAGTAGGCACTGGCATGGAAGAAGTCGGCGTTGCAGAACAGCTTCTTCTCGCGCCACATGACCTCCTCTACCCGCTCGGAGACGGGATAGAGCCGGTCGTCCCCTGCCTCCTTGGCGAGCTCTTTCGACCATTTCTTGATCATGGCATTGCGCGGATCGGAATCCCTATAGACCGCGTGGCCAAAGCCCATGATCTTCTCCTTGCGCTCGAGCATGCCGAGGATCTCGCGCTCGGCCTCGTCCGGCGACTGCCAGTTCTCGATCATGTCCATGGCCGCCTCGTTGGCACCGCCATGCAACGGTCCGCGCAGCGAACCGATGGCGCCGGTCACGCAGCTATGAATATCGGAAAGGGTCGATGCGCATACCCGGGCGGTGAAGGTCGAGGCATTGAATTCGTGCTCGGCGTAGAGGATCAGTGAGACGTTCATCACCCGGGCGTGCAGCTCCGAGGCCGGCTTGCCATGCAGCAGATGCAGGAAATGGCCGCCGATGGATTCATCGTCGGTATCGGTATCGATGCGCACGCCATCGTGGGAATAGCGATACCAGTAGTTGATGATGCCCGGAAACGCCGCCAGCATGCGATCGCTCTGGTCCTGCTGCTCATCGAAGCTCTTCTCGGTCTCGAGGTTACCGAGCATCGAGGCACCGGTACGCATCACATCCATCGGATGGGCGTCCGCGGGTATCTCCTCGAGCACCCGCTTCAGTGGCTCGGGCAGTCCACGCAGGCTCTTGAGCTTGACCACGTAGTCGTCGAGCTCCTGCTGGTTGGGCAGCTTTCCCTTCAGCAGCAGGTAGGCCACCTCCTCGAAACGCGCATGGTCGGCCAGATCGTGAATGTCGTAACCGCGGTAGGTCAGCCCGGAACCTTCCTTGCCCACGGTGCACAGCGCGGTGCTACCGGCGCTTTGCCCGCGCAGGCCAGCTCCGCTGGTCGCTTTCTCCGCCATGTTGCTCTCCTGTTTGATGGTGTATTGACGCTAGGTCATTAAGCCTGTCACTGGGCTTGGTCGCCGTCCTTCCCGGCGAAAAGCTCATCCAGCTTGCGCTCGAAGTCGTGGTAATCGAGGAATTCGTAGAGTTCGTCCCGGGTCTGCATGAGCTCGACGACGTCCTTCTGGTTGCCCTTCTCGAGGATATTGCGATAGACCTTGAGTGCCGCGGCATTCATCGCCCGGAAGGCAGAAAGCGGGTAGAGCACCATGCGACAGCCGACATCGCCCAGCTCCTGTTGCGTGAACAGCGGGGTAGCGCCGAACTCGGTAATATTGGCCAGGATCGGTGCATTCACCCCCTCACAGAAGGCCCGGTAGTCGTCCAGGGTGTGCACCGCCTCGGCGAAGATGGCATCGGCCCCTGCCTCTATGCAGGCATTCGCCCGATCGATGGCCGCCTCGAGCCCTTCCATCTGAAAGGCATCGGTACGAGCGATGAGATAGAAGGCCGGATCACGCTTGGCGTCCGCGGCAGCCTTGATGCGATCGACCATCTCCTGCTTGGAGACGATCGCCTTGTTGGGGCGGTGACCACAGCGTTTCTGGGCCACCTGGTCCTCGAGATGCACGGCGGCCACGCCGGCCCGTTCCATCTCCTTGATGGTGCGGGCGATGTTGAAGGCTCCGCCCCAGCCGGTGTCGATATCCACCAATAACGGCAACTCGCTGGCCGCGGTGATGCGGCGCGCGTCCTCCACCACGTCGTTCATGGTGGTCATCCCCAGGTCCGGCAGCCCGAAGGAGGCATTGGCCACCCCGCCACCCGATAGATAGAGGGCCTGATGACCGACCTTTTCCGCCATGAGAGCGGTGTAGGCATTGATGGTGCCGACGATGGGCAGCGGACGGTTGGCCTCGAGGGCGCTGCGAAAGCGCGCTCCTGGCGTCGCATGGGTCATGATGGAATCCTCTCGATGGGGGGCGGTAAACTCTTTTCCTGCTGGAGCACGGTGGCATAGCGACTGGCGACATTCTCGCGGGATGCACTGACGTGACGGCGCATCAACAATTCGGCAAGCTCTTCATCACCGGCCTCGATGGCGTCGACGATGCGGTGGTGCTCGACGAAGGCCCGCTGGGGTCGAGTGCCGCTGGCGCTGAATTGCGTGCGATAGAGTCTCACCAGATAGTAGAGGTCATCGCACAGCAGCATCGTCAGCATGCGGTTGTGACTGCCTTGAACGATGCGGTAATGAAAGTCGAGATCCCCTTCACGCTGGTAATAGGCCTCACCGCTTCTGAGATCGGCCTGACGCTCATGGAGCGCCAGCACGTCACGCAGCCCGGCAATTTCCTCGGCGGTCATGTGGCGCGCTGCCAACCTGGCTGCCATGCTTTCCAGCGCCTCGCGCACATCGAACAGTTCCAGCAGCTCCTGCATGGACAGCTTCACCACCCTGGCGCCGACATGGGGGACGCGCTCTATCAGGCGGTGCGTCTCGAGACGCCGCATGGCCTCGCGCAGGGGGCCCCGAGAAATGCCGTAGGTCTTGGACAGCCCAGGTTCGGTAATCTTGGCGCCCGGAGCCAGCTCACCACGCACGATGGCGTCCTGGAGCTGGTTGAACACCCGTTCGGCCAAGGTGCGAACTTCCGGTGCGGCGTTATCTTGCATGATCGGGCTCACGGTGATTGTCGACAATCATAAGGTTTATGAACTCTAGCCACCCTCTTCGCCCCGGTCAATAGCGCGCGGGGGAAGTTGCTCTACATCCTTAGGCGTATTCATCCTGATCCGGCGGGCTTTCATTGTCGACAATATGCCGCAGAAACAGTGTCCGTACCCCCGCTTCTGATTCCTGCGAGCGGGTGCGGACAAACCGGCCGAGGATGCCTAGAATGGTCCCCTTGCCAAGGAAACCATTTGCATGAGATCACGGCTCGACATCACGGCGCTCCCCTATCACCGCGACCCCCTGGCTCGCTTCGCCTCCCTGCGCCGACGGCCTGGCGCCGTCCTGCTCGACAGCGGCGCCCCCCAGGCGCCGGGGGGACGCTACGACATCCTCTCCTGCGATCCACTTGCCATCCTCGAGGTCGACGACAAGGGGCGCCTCTCCTGCGATACCGGGCCAACATCGTTCTCGACCCCCTTCGAGGCCCAGCAGGCCTTGCTCGACAGCCTCGACCTCGACGCCCCCTCCAGCGAGCTGCCGTTCCTGGGCGGACTGATCGGCTACTGGGGATATGATCTGGGACGTCAACTGGAGGAGTTGCCCGAGCACTCACGCGAGGCCACCACCCTGCCCCGCAGCCGTCTGGGCCTTTACGACTGGGCGCTGATCCACGATCACCGACGACGCGAGGCCTGGCTGGTGGCAACACCCGAGCGCCGCAGGCAGGTCCAGCAATGGCTGCTGGCCGACGCCCCCGCCTCGACACCTCCCTTTGCCTTGACGAGTCATTTTGCCGCCGAGATCGATCGCGTCGGCTACGGTCAGCGCTTCCGCGATGTCCAGGGCTATCTTCAGGCCGGGGACTGCTATCAGATCAACCTGGCCCAGCGTTTCAGCGCCGACTATCGCGGAGACCCCTGGCAGGCTTATCTGGCCCTGCGTCAGGCGACCCCGACCCCCTTCGCTGGATACATGGCCTGGCAGGACAAGGCCGTGCTGTCCCTTTCACCGGAACGCTTTCTCGAGGTGCGCGGAGGGCACGTGGAGACCCGTCCGATCAAGGGCACTCGACCTCGCGGCGACACGCCCGAAACGGACAGGGCCTTGATCGACGAACTGGTGCACAGCGCCAAGGATCGTGCCGAGAACGTGATGATCGTCGACCTGCTGCGCAACGACCTGGGCCGGGTCTGTCGACCGGGTAGCGTGCGCGTGCCGCAATTGTGCCGGCTGGAAAGCTACGCCAACGTCCATCATCTGGTCAGCATCGTGACGGGCGAGCTGGAGAATGGGCAGACACCATTGAACCTGCTCGCGGCCGCCTTTCCCGGCGGATCGATCACCGGCGCCCCCAAGGTACGCGCCATGCAGATCATCGATGAACTGGAGCCCAGCCGCCGCAGCGTGTATTGCGGCAGCCTGGGTTATGTCGACATCCGTGGCAGCATGGACACCTCGATCGCGATCCGCACGGTGCTGGCAGACGCCGGTCGCCTGCACCTGTGGGGCGGGGGCGGCCTGGTTGCCGACTCCCTGGAGGAGGCCGAGTATCGTGAAACCCTGGACAAGATCGGCCGGCTGATGGATGCCCTGGCCCAGGACACCAAGTGACTTCAGTGACCCCCGGCACGACGCACCGCGTCGACAGCATCGATCGCTACCTGGCACGGCGACGGTGGCATCTTCTGCTGCTTGCGGGCATGACGGCGCTCGTGCTGCTCACCTTTCTTGCCGATGTCGCCATCGGGCCGGGACGCTATTCGCTTGGCGAGGTCTTCAGCGCGTTGCTCTCCCCTGGGCAGGCCACGGACGTGCTTGCAGTCGTGGTGTGGGAAATACGCCTGCCGGTGGCGTCGATGGCTGTCTTGGTCGGCGGTGCCCTCGCCCTGGCCGGTGCCGAGATGCAGACCATCCTCGACAATCCATTGGCCGACCCTTTTACCCTGGGCATTTCGTCGGCGGCTAGCTTCGGCGCGGCCCTGGCGATCGTGCTCGGCTGGGGCCTGGTGCCTCTGGCCGGTACGCTGCTGGTCACCGGCAATGCCTTCGTGCTGGCCATGCTTGCCACGTTGAGCATCTGGGGCATCAGCCGCCTGCGCGGCGTGAGCGTGCAAACCATGGTGCTGATGGGGATCGCCATCATGTTCTTCTTCAATGCCCTGCTCGGGCTGATGCAGTATCTGGCATCCTCGGAAGCACTGCAGCAGCTTGTCTTCTGGTCCTTGGGCAGCCTGGCCAAGGCCAGCTGGGGCAAGGTCGGCCTGCTCCTGCTGAGCGTGGCGCTCTGCACGACCATCTTCTTGCAAGCCCGCTGGCGACTGACCGCGCTGCGCCTTGGCGACCTGCACGCCCGAGCCATGGGGATCGACGTCGGCCGACTGCGCATGACCGTGCTGCTATGCTGCTCGCTGCTGGCCGCGACCGCGGTGGCCTTCGCCGGCACCATCGGCTTCGTCGGCCTGGTCGGCCCTCACATCGCGCGGCTGCTGGTGGGCGAGGATCAGCGCATCTTCCTGCCCATGGCGGCCCTGTGCGGCGCCCTGATCATGTCGTTGACCTCGATCCTCTCGAAGACGCTGATACCCGGCATTCTCTTTCCGGTAGGCATCGTCACCGCCCTGATCGGCCTGCCCTTTTTCGTCTCGTTGATACTCAGGAGTCGCAAGGAGCTCTGGTGACATGAGTCTGACCGTCAATCATCTGAGCTGTCTCATGGGCGGCAGGCTGATCCTCGAGAATATCGATGGCCTGGTGGCAAGGCCCGGTGAAATCACGGCGTTGATCGGACCGAATGGAGCCGGCAAGTCGACACTGCTCAAGGGTATCGCCGGACTGGAGCACGTGGCCGCCGGCAGCAGGATTACCCTCGATGGCCAGGCGCTGGGCAACTCCGCTCTCGCCCCCCGTGCCGAGCACCTCTACTACCTGCCCCAGCAGCTTGGTTCGAGTTCGGCCCTCAACGTGTTCGAGGCAATTCTTCTGGCCCGGCGGACCCGGCGAAAGGAAAGCGGCCGACAGGGGCTTTATCGGGTGCGCGACATGCTGCGCGCCCTGGAACTCGAGGAAATGGCCGAGCGCCCGCTGGCCACCTTGTCGGGAGGAGAACGCCAACGGGTGGCGCTTGCCCAGGCGATGGTGCGCGAACCCCGAGCACTGCTGCTCGATGAGCCCACCAGCGCACTCGACCTGCATCACCAGCTGCAGGTGCTGGATTGGCTGTCCCGCCGGGCGCAAGAGACTTCGACGATCGTGGTCATGGCGATTCACGACCTCAGCCTGGCGGCGCGCTTCGCCGCACACCTGTGGGTGCTCAAGGAGGGACACGGGGTCGCCTGCGGCTCGCCGGGTGACGTTCTCACCCCGGCACGCCTGCGAGAAGTCTACGCCATCGAGGCGCATGTCGAATGGCCGGAGAACGAGCCTCCCCGGATCACCCCCCTGACCGCCACGCGCCGACTGGGCATATAAGCACCGAACCAAAGAATATTGGGGCGATGGCATCCCCCTTTGCTAGGGTATTGCCATTCCGATCTCGGCAACGCCGTGCAGCAATCTTCAGGAGTGTCGTATGAATCTCGACATAGACGCCATCAACCTGCAATTCAGCGAGGATCCTGAAGGACTCATCCGCTGGGCAGTGAGCCTCGACAAACGCGCCATCTGCACCACCAACTTCCGTCCCTTCGAAGCCGTGATCCTGCATATGGTCACCCGGGCAAGACCAGACATCCCCATTGTATGGATGGATTCAGGCTATAACACCAAAGCCACCTACCGCTTCGCCGACGAGCTCACCCGGCGTCTTGCGCTGAACCTCCACATCTACCACCCGCGTCGCACCCGTGCCCATCGCGAAGCACTGGAAGGTGCCGCACCGCCGATCGACGACCCCCGACACGCGGCCTTCACCGAGGAAGTGAAGCTGGAACCCTTCCAGCGCGCTCTGCGCGAGATGGCTCCCCAGGTGTGGTTCACCGCCCTGCGCGCCGAGGACACCACCCAGCGCGCCCGGATGCAGCCGGTATCGATCAATGCCGACGGGCTACTCAAGATCGCCCCGTTGCTGCACTGGAACTCGCGGGACCTGTACCGGTACCTGCAGGAACAGGACCTGCCGAACAACTTCGACTATTACGACCCCACCAAGGTCGAAGAAACGCGCGAATGCGGGCTACATCTTCAGCACTAGCCCAGCAAGTCAACGTACCGGCAGCTCGACATCGCCGAACAAGGAGTGTTCGCTCCTGGGCCCTGCCGCAAGGGCCGTATCTACGGTATCGCGATCGAGATGGGGGGCGAAGCGCTGCACGAAATCGTACATGTAGCCACGCATGAAGGTACCGCGCCGAATGGCGATCTTGGTCGTCGAGCTCTCGAAGAGATGGCTGGCATCAATGGGTACCAGATCGACGTCGACATCCGCGTCTACCGCCATGTGGGCAACGATACCAACCCCCAGGCCGAGGCGCACATAAGTCTTGATCACATCCGCATCCGCCGCCGTCAGCACCACATTGGGCTTCAGACCCCGACTGCGGAAGGCATCGTCCAGCTGGGAGCGGCCGGTGAACCCGAACACATAGGTCACCAAGGGATACTCCGCCAACCCCTCGAGGGTCAGTTCATCGACCTGGGTCAGGGGGTGGCCCCTGGGGACCAGCACACACCGGTTCCAGCGATAGCAGGGCAGCAGCACGAGGTCGTTGAAAAGCTCGAGCGCCTCGGTGCAGATGGCGAAATCCGCCTGCCCCTCACTCACCATCTGAGCAATCTGCTTGGGCGTGCCTTGCTGCATGTGCAACGCCACATCCGGGTACTTGCGGGTGAACTCGCTGATCACGGGTGGCAGCGCATACCGTGCCTGGGTGTGGGTGGTGGCGATGGAGAGACTCCCCCGACGTTCGTTGCTATGCTCCTGAGCCACCTGCTTGATGATGTCGACCGTGCGCAACACTTCACCGGCCAGGTCGACAATCGCCTGGCCAGCCGGCGTGATGCGAGTGAGGTGCTTGCCACTGCGGGCAAATATCTCGACGCCAAGCTCATCTTCCAGTAAACGAATCTGCTTGGATATCCCCGGTTGGGAGGTGAACAGGCTTTGGGCCGTGGCCGAGACATTGAGATTGTGCCGACTGACTTCCCAGATGTAGCGTAGCTGTTGCAGCTTCATACCCGAGGCGACTCCCACTGAAGGCATGGTCCAGATATCCGCCAGACTAATGCCATAAAGAAATAAAGTTCTTTTAAATAATTACCTTATCGCATATGAGGCATCATAGCCGGCAGGCACGACGCGAGCAAGGCCCGTCGCATCGACACTTTCTAATAGGCCATACCTATCGATCGACATGCTGAAGCTCATTTGCCAGCAAGAGAGACGGACGCTACCATCTGCCCATCACGCTAAACGCAGCGCCAGCAATTTGGAGATCTTCATGGCTAACAGTATCGATGTCACCGCCGCCAACTTCGAGCAGGAAGTACTCAATGCCGACACGGCGGTACTGCTGAAGTTCTGGGCGCCCTGGTGTGGGCCTTGCAAGATGATGGCGCCCGTGGTCGACGAAGTTGCCGACGAGAAAGGCGACAATCTCAAGGTCGTGAGCATCAACGTCGACGATGCCCCTGAAATTGCCGCTGAGCATGGGGTGCGAGGGGTACCCACGGTCATGCTCTTTAAGTCGGGGGCCAAGGTGGCGTCACTGGTGGGCGCCCAGTCAAAGTCCCAACTGACCCAGTTCATCGATCAAAATGCCTGATTGAGCATTCTGCATGACCTCGACCGCCCTGCGTGATGCACGCAGGGCGGCACTGTTTGAGGCCTGTAAAAACCGATGGCGCCAAGTCACTGCTCCTTGTCATTCGCTTTTGCGCCGACGCCCCACCCTGCCGCCCATCACCCTCGCCAACCAAGCAGTCTCTGGATGACTGTTCAGCGCGATCTTCAACGTCATGGTCAACGGCACTGCCATCAGCATGCCGACCGGACCCAGTATCCAGCCCCAGATCACGAGTGACATGAAGGCTGCCAACGTCGACAGCCCGAGAGTCTGCCCCATGATGCGCGGTTCGATGAGATTGCCGATGACGAAGTTGACGATCAGATAGGCCAACGCCAATATTCCGGCCTCGATCACGCCGCCTTCCGGCGTCACCAAGGTGAGCAGCACCGCCGGTATCGCGGCCAAGGCAGAACCGATATTCGGAATGAAGTTCAGCAGGAACGCAAGGGTCGCGAAGAGCAAGGGAAAGCCCGAGCCGACGGCCCAGCAGGCGATGAAGATCAAGACGCCGGTGACCAGGCTGATCAGCGTCTTGACGGCCAGGTAACGCTTCAGGTTGTAACTGAATTCGTTGAAGCGGCGCAGACTGGGTGCGGGGTCCTCCAGGGCCACGGCGAACTTCGCGCGAAAACTCAATGTTTCGAAGAGCATGAACCCTACCAAGAGCATGATCAGCAGGCTCTGGGACAACAGGGTAGCAATACTCTCGAGAAAGAGAGGCATGTAACTGCCAAGCGTCGACAGGTCAAGCCAGCGGGAAATGCTCTCCGGCTGCAGATACCCCCCGAGTGAAGGCATCCAGCCTATCACCAGATAATATTGGCCCACCAGCTGTTCGCGCAGGTCGGGCAATGCCTGCATGAACGCGGCGATGCTGCCCCCGAGCAGCACACTCAAGAACATCACGAACAGGCCGAAGACCAGCAGGGTGATCACGATCGCCGTATGGCGCCCCAACCCGCAATGGTGAAGCCACTGTACCGGCGCGCTGCAGATGACGGCGATGAACAAGGAAAGAATCAATGGGACCAGTAGATCGGCACCCAACCGCATGCCCGCGATGATGACCACCAGGGCGGCTAGTGCCACCAGAAGGTTGAGCGGTATATCGCGTTCGGGAAGGAGTTTCTGGTTTTCGCCGTTCTCGTCGTTTTCCATGACAGCTTTCCTGGCACTCTGTTGTCGCTATCATGACGGCATGATGGCCCGGCGACAAATGGTGACACCCACCAATGGAAAAGGTGGGCACAAGGCCCACCCGAGAGAAGCCATCGTATCGGCCTTATATTTCGAATCCCAGCCCGAAATCCTCGGCAGACAGCGCCATCAGCGAAGCGCCTCCGGCACGGATCATCTCGACGTGGCCACGGGTGCGCGGCAGCAAGCGCTGGAAGTAGAACCGGGCCGTGTCAAGCTTGGCCCGGTAGAAAGCAGACTCACCATCGTTCGAAGCCAGCGCCTGGGCAGAGACACGGGCCGCGCGCGCCCATAGGTAGGCCAGGGTGACATAGCCGGAATAGAGCAGGTAATCGACGCTGGCCGCTCCGACTTCCTCCCGATCCTGCATGGCCTTCATGCCTATTGCCATGGTCAGTTCACCCCATTCGCCGTTGAGTCTGGCCAGCGGCTCGATGAACGCCTTGAGTTCGGCGTTATCGGCCTCAGCCTGGCAGAACTTATGGATCTCCTTGGTGAACATCTTGAGCGTTTCGCCCTGGCTCATCAGCACCTTGCGACCGAGCAGGTCCAGCGCCTGGATCCCGGTCGTGCCCTCGTAGAGTCGGGTGATGCGTGCGTCGCGCACGAACTGCTCCATCCCCCACTCCTGGACGAACCCGTGCCCACCGAAGATCTGCATGCCTTCGTTGGTGGCTTCGAACCCCAGCTCGGTGAGGAAAGCCTTGACGATGGGCGTCAGCAGGCTCAACAGCGTTTCGGCGCGCTCGCGCTCGGCGGCGTCGCTTCCGTGTTCGGTGATATCCACCAGTTGCGCCGCATACATGACCAGCATGCGCCCGCCCTCGGCCAGCGCCTTCTGGGTCAGCAGCATGCGCCGCACATCCGGGTGGACGATGATCGGGTCGGCCGGCTTGTCCGGGGCCCTGGGGCCCGACAGGGCACGCATCTGCAGGCGATCCCGGGCGTAGGCCAGCGAATTCTGGAAGCTGGCTTCCATCAGCCCCAGCCCCTGAACCCCGACACCGATCCGGGCCACGTTCATCATCGTGAACATGCAG
Organism: Modicisalibacter ilicicola DSM 19980; assembly: GCF_900128925.1. GTDB lineage: Bacteria > Pseudomonadota > Gammaproteobacteria > Pseudomonadales > Halomonadaceae > Modicisalibacter > Modicisalibacter ilicicola. Next base: position 267,965 of record NZ_FQUJ01000006.1, on the reverse strand, counting down.
GCAAGCCCCTTGTTGGGTGCTCCCACCAGGAAACCGGTAGCCTCATCGAAGTTCATCACGCAGGTGGCGTTGGCATGGATGCCCATCTTGTGCTCCAGGGAGCCACAGGTAACGCCATTGCGCTCGCCGGGGTTGCCTTCGGCATCCGGCAGGAACTTGGGCACGACAAACAACGAGATGCCCTTCGAGCCTTCCGGCGCATCCGGCAGCTTGGCCAGTACCAGGTGCACGATATTCTCGGCCAGGTCATGTTCGCCGGCGGAGATGAATATCTTGGTACCGGTGATTCGATAGGCCCCTTCGCCATCAGGAGTCGCGCGGGTCTTGATCAGCCCCAGATCGGTGCCGCAGTGAGGCTCGGTGAGGCACATGGTGCCGGTCCAGATACCCTCGACCAGCTTCGTGAGGTAGGTCGCTTTCTGCTCGTCGCTGCCATGTTGATGCAACGCATCCGCCGCGCCGTGGGACAGGCCGGGATACATGCCCCAGGCCAGGTTGCTCGAGCAGATCATTTCCGAAAGCGCCATGCCCAGGGACGCCGGCAAGCCCTGTCCCCCATGGTCGGGATCGGAAGAGAGACCCGGCCAGCCACCTTCGACGTAGTGCGCATAGGCCTGCTTGAAGCCCTTGGGTGTTCTGACCTCGCCCCCTTCCAGGTGGCAGCCCTCGTGATCGCCACTGCGATTGAGGGGCAGCAGCACCTCGCGGGCGAAGCGCCCGCCCTCCTCGAGAATGGCGCCGACGATGTCCGGCGAGGCATCGTCGCCCTTGCCGATACGGGCATAGTGACTGGGGTAATCCAGCATCTCGTCCATGACGAAACGCAGATCACGCAACGGGGCCTGATAATCGGGCATGTTGAACACTCCTGAATGATGGGCAAGGCGGCAGACGCCGCTATCAAACGTGCGTTTGAAACTATGCCAGCAAGCCCATCAAGTCAAGCGTTCGTTTTAATCTGGCTTGGCGTAAAAAACTGCCTCGCCTCTCCCGAGCCATGCCCGCCCTACTGCATGCGAATCCCCCCGTCCAGGCGAATCACCTCGCCGTTGAGCATGGTGTTGGTCACGATCTGCTCGGCCAGTGCGGCGAACTCCGCAGCCTTGCCGAGTCGCTTGGGAAACGGCACCGCCGCGGAGAGCGCAGACACCGCATCCTCGGGGATACCGCTCATCATCGGCGTCTCGAACACCCCGGGGGCGATGGTCATCACCCGAATCCCTTGGCGAGACAACTCCCGTGCCAACGGCAGCGTCATGCCTGCCACGCCAGCCTTGGAGGCGCTATAGGCGGCTTGGCCCACCTGGCCGTCGAAGGCCGCGATGGAGGCGGTATCGATGATGATGCCCCGCTCGCCGTCCTCGCCCTCCGGCGGATTCCCGGCCATCGCCGCGGCAGCCAAACGCAGCACGTTGAAGGTACCCACCAGGTTGATGTTGACGGTCTTGGCAAACGCCTCGAGATCGGCGGGATTGCCCTCCCGGTCCAGCAGCTTGGCCACGCTGACCACCCCGGCACAATGCACCACGCCATGCAGCCCACCGAGGGACACGGCGCGATCCACGGCGACCTGTATGTCGTCGGCGCTCGTGATGTCCCCCTGACAGGCGATCGCCGACTCTCCCAGTCGGGAAGCGATGGCCTCGACGGCGTCACTCAGATCGCACAGCACGACCCTGGCGCCACCGGCGACCAGGCGCTCGGCGGTGGCGGCTCCAAGACCAGAGGCGGCACCGGTGATCAGGAAGTTATGGTCTTGCACTTGCATCAGGTTGTCTCCCTATTGTCGTCGGCGGCTTGAGCGCGCAGCTTGAAGCGCTGGATCTTGCCGCTGGGGGTCTTGGGCAGGGTCTCGACGAACTCGATCTCGCGAGGGTAGGCATGGGACGAAAGGCGCTCGCGTACCCGCTGGCGAATCTCGTCGGCCAGGGCCTCGCTGGGTTCGAAACCATTTCGCAATACCACGTAGGACTTGATCACCTCGCCGCGTATCGAATCCGGTTTGCCCACCGCCGCCGATTCCGCCACGGCGGGATGGGTCATCACGGTGTTCTCCACGTCGGTGGGGCCGACCCGGTAACCGGCGGTGGTGATGATGTCATCGTTGCGCCCGGCAAAGCAGAAGGTGCCGTCGGCCTCGCGCACGACCACGTCGCCGGTCAGGTAGTAGCCTTCGGCGAAGGGCTCCTTCTCCTGCCAGGTGTAGCCGGGGAAGAAGTGAGCCGGCGAGGCGGCGATGTCCACGCCCAGCACGCCGGGTTCGCCGACCGGGAGCTCGTTGTACTCGGCGTCGAGCACCGCCAGACGATAACCGGGCAACGGCATGCCCATGCCGCCGACCGGCTTCGGATGCTCCAGGGCATGATGATTGCAGCAGGTCATGCCGGTTTCGGTCTGACCGTAGTGATCCATGACCCGGCAGCCCAGCGCGCGCTCGACCCAGCTCACCACTTCGGTATTCAGCGGTTCGCCGGCGGAACTCGCAACCCGTAGCGAGAGTTGTTCCGACGCCTCGTCGAACAGGCCCGAGGCCTTCATCAGCCGGTAGGCGGTAGGCGCCGCGGCGAAGTTGGTAATGCCATGCTTGATCATGAAATTCAGGGCGCCCTGGGCATCGAAGGCCGCCTCGCAGAAGTGCGTGGTGGCACCGAGCAGCAGCGGGCCGGTGATGGCGTAGTAGAGCCCGTAGGCCCAGCCCGGATCGGCCATGTTCCAGAAACGGTCCTCCACCCGCAGGTCGATGGCCAGTTCCATGTAGAGCGCGAAGGCCGGCAGCGCGGAGAGTGGCACGGCCACCCCCTTGGGCTTGCCCACGGTGCCGGAAGTGAACATCTGCAGGAAGGGTGCCCGAGGGTCGAGACGCGGCGGTTGCGTCTCGATCGCCGGATGGGCGCTGGCGGCCTTCCAATCGAGATCTTCCGTATGCTTCCGATCGGCGCCCCCGACGCACAGCACCGGCGGGCACTGGCTCAGATCGTCGAACTTGTGGCGGTTGGGACGATCGGTGATCACCAGCCGGGTGTCGGCGCGGGCCAGCCGAAAATCCACGGCATCCGGACCGAAGGCGGTGAACAGCGGCTGATAGACGGCACCGATACGCCAGGTTGCCAGCACGGCGATCATCAACTCGGGGGTGCGCGGCAGCATGCAGGCGATCCGGTCGCCCTCCCCCAACCCCGCCGCCTGGAACCATCCCGCAAGACGCGCACTGGCTGCCTCCAGATCAGCGTAGCTGAGGGAGGTCACCTGGCCTTGGGTGTCCTCGTGCACCAGGGCGGTGCGCTCACCATTGCCCTCGCGAAGATGACGGGCGCAGCAGGCATCGAAGGCGTTCAGTCGTCCATCGCGATGATCATCCAGTCTGGCCACCACCTGATCGAGCGAGAAGCCATCCAGATAGGCCGTATAATCCTGAAGCGCTGTTGTCATTGTTCGCCCCCCTGTTTTTCGTTAACGTAAACGTCAATCTTGGTTGCCAGCAGTTTGCCCGCTGGAGACTGCCTCGTAAACCCTGATAATAGCGTAGTGTGCGCACAAGCCCGCTCCGGGGGAACGCCTCTTCGACGAACGGACGAGCATCCCCCGCAACCACTGCTTGTGGGCGCGGCAGCGGTTCACTAAAGTCATTGCATTACCCCCTTCCAAGGCTATCCCTGATAGCCATGACTCCATGGAGAACGTCATGACCAACTCCTCCGATGTTGTGATTCTTTCCGGCGCCCGCACGCCCATGGGCGGCATGCTCGGCAGCCTCGCCAGCCTCACCGCGCCGGAACTCTGCGCCACGGCCATCCAGGCTGCCATCGAACGCGCCGGCATCGAGGCTGCCAGCATCGACGAAGGCATCCTCGGCTGTGTGCTGCCCGGCGGGGTCAAGCAGGGGCCCGGACGCCAGGCCATGCGCAAGGCCGGCATCCCGGACGGCATCGGTGCCACCACCATCAACAAGCTGTGCGGTTCCGGCATGAAGGCCACCATGCTCGCCCACGACCTGATTCGTGCCGGCAGCGGCAGCATCCTCCTGGCGGGTGGCATGGAGTCGATGTCCAACGCGCCCCACGTGCTGACCAAGGCCCGCAGCGGCTATCGCCTCGGTCACGGTGAACTCAAGGATCACATGTTCCTGGATGGCCTGGAGGACGCCGAGACCGGCAAGCTGATGGGTGCCTTCGCCCAGCAGGTCGCCGACGAGCGCGGTTATTCCCGGGAGCGCATGGACGACTTCGCCATCGCCTCCCTAGAGCGCGCCATGGCCGCTCATGAAAACGGCGAGCTGAAGGGCGAGATGGTGCCGGTGGTGGTGAAGAGCCGCGCCGGGGAAAGCATCGTCGAGCACGACGAACAGCCCTTCCAGGCCAAGCTCGACAAGATTCGCGGCCTACGGCCGGCCTTTGCCAAGGACGGCACCATCACCGCCGCCAACGCCAGTTCCATCTCCGACGGCGCCTCGGCCCTGCTGCTCGCCGACCGCGCCACCGCCGAGCGTGAAGGCCTCAAGCCGATGGCCCGTCTCCTGGGCCATAGCACGCACTCCCAGCACCCGAGCGAGTTCACCATCGCCCCGGTGGGTGCCATCGACAAGCTGCTCAAGAAGCTCGACTGGCGAGTGGACGATGTCGACCTGTTCGAGATCAACGAAGCCTTCGCCGTGGTCACGCTGATGGCCATGGACGATCACCGTATCCCGCACGACAAGGTCAACGTGTTCGGCGGTGCCTGTGCCCAGGGCCACCCAATCGGCTCCACTGGCTCGCGGATCATCGTCACCCTGCTCAACGCCCTGCGCCAGCGTGGCGGCAAGCGCGGCATCGCCAGCCTGTGCATCGGCGGCGGCGAGGCCACGGCGGTGGCGGTGGAACTGATCGACTGACTGTCGGCGGCGACTTCGGTGCCCGTCCTCCTCGACCCGGAGACGGGCATCTTCATGCTTACGGCGGCGCCAGACGATCCAGCCTCAACCGCTCCCTACCATCGAACAGGCGCCGACTCCCTGCCGCCACCGCCACGAGGGTACCGAAACCGGTGCCGAGGGTGATGGTGAACATGATGAGTATCTGGTACTTCACCGCCAGCGCCGGCGGGCTGCCGGCGAGTATCTGCCCGGTCATCATGCCCGGCAGGCTGACCACGCCGGCGGCGGCCATGGCGTTGATGATCGGCATCAGGCCGCTGCGCATCGCCTCGCGGCGGATGTCGCCGATCGCCTCCTGCCAGCGCTCGCCGAGCATCAGGCGATTCTCGATCACGCCGCGCTGACGCCAGGCGGTGTCCGTGAGACGGTCCAGGGCCAGGGCCACGCCGGTCATGGTGTTGCCGAGCATCATGCCCAGCAGCGGGATGGCATATTGGGGGCGATACCAGGGCTCGGGGCCGATGATCACGGTCAGGGTCAGCACCGCGACGGTAAACGAGGAAAGGAACATCGCCAGGGTGCCGATGCCGAAGGCCCAACCGCCCAGCAGGCGGCGTTTCTGGCGGGCCATCACCTCGCGCCCGGCGATCAGCAGCATGCCCAGCGCCATCAAGGCCACCCAGTGCAGCCGCGCCGAGGCGAACAGTGCTTCCAGCACCAGGCCGACTAGGGCGAGCTGAATCACGGTGCGTGCTGCGGCGATCAGCAGGCTCTTGCTCATGCCCAGTCGCGCGGCGCCGACACAGCCCGCCAGCGCCACGACCAGCAGCGCTGCCAGGGCCAGTTGCCACCAGGAGAGCGCGATCACGTCCATGGGCTTGCCGCTTCGTTCGCCGCCCGGTCCACCAGTCGTCTCGCCTCGATGCGCAAGTGGCGATCGGCGACTCTCGCGATCTGCCCCGGATCATGAGCCACCCAGAGCACCGGCCAGCCCTCCTGGCGGATGCGCGCCATGAGCCAGGTTTCCACCCGGTGCACGCTGGTCTCATCCAGATTGGCGGTGGGTTCGTCGAGCAGCAAGGCCGAGGGGCCCCGGCACAGCGCGCGCAGCAGCGCCAGGCGCTGTTTCTCCCCGGAAGAGAGCCGACTCACCTGCCAGCCCAGCACCTCGTGCTCGAAACCGAGCGCCGCGAGATCATCCATGACGGGCTCGACAATGAAGTGCTCTCCGACGCTGTCCGCCCACCAGTGGCTTTCCGCCGGCACCAGCATGACGCGTCGGCGCCACAGATGCCCTGCCATGCGGGACTGCGCCTGCTCGCCCAGCCGGACGTCACCATCGTGGGGCTCAAGGTCCGCCACGGCGCGAAGCAGCCGGCTCTTGCCCGAGCCGCTGGCGCCGGAAAGACACACGATCTGGCCCGGCGTGATGGTCAGATCGAGCGTCAGGAGTACGCCGACACTCAATTGTTCGAGCGTCAGGGGGAGGCCTCGGGACATCGCATGCTCCAGGACAGACAAGACAGCTTTCAGCGATCATAGCAAGACGGCGTCCGGCATCCCACGACGATGCCCTTGGCGAAGTGCTGTGAATCTGGAAAATGCGGCGGCACCTACTCCCGGCAAGACATGCATCGAAACCGCGAAACTCGACGCGTCACTTCGCCTTGAGCACGCCGCGTCAAAGATGCTTGCGCGTCTCGACAAAGCCCATCTGCAGGAGCAACCGGCGTAGCGCTTCCAGCACTTCCTGAGTCGACGCGGTGTCTTTTACGACTACTCGACGCTTGGACAATTCGCCACGGCCCACCCATGATTAGGCGATGCAAAACGAATGGTTGAGACGCTTCCCCCTGGCGATCATCGTCATCGCCCAGCTCTTTGGCACGTCCCTGTGGTTCAGCGTCAACGGGGTCGGACTGGCGTTGCAACGGGACCTGGGCATCTCGGAAGCCGAGCTGGGTCGGCTAACCTTGATGGTCCAGGCCGGCTTCATCGCGGGCACCTTGACGATCGCGGCGACCGGCCTCGCCGATCGCTTCCGCGCCAGCCACATCTTCGCCTTTTCCTGCCTGGTCGGCGCCCTGATCAATGCCGGGTTCATCCTCAGCGCCGCCGCCCAACCGATGGCCTTGCTGTTGCGCTTTCTGACCGGCGTGTGCCTGGCGGGCATCTATCCCTTGGGCATGAAGATGGTGATCGGCTGGACACCGCGCCATACCGGTGCGGCACTTGCCTGGCTGGTCGGCATGCTGACGCTCGGCACCGCCCTGCCGCATCTGCTGCGAGGTGTCACGTTCACCTTCGGCTGGCAGATTCCCTTGCTGCTGGCGTCCGGGCTCGCCCTGCTCGGCGGCGCCCTGGTCGTCTTCCTGGGCGACGGCCCGCATCTGCCGGCCTCCAGCGGTCGCCTGCATTGGCGCGACGGTCTCGCCGCCTTCAGGAAACGTGATTTCCGCGCCGTGGCCAGCGGCTACTTCGGCCACTGCTGGGAACTTTATGCCTTCTGGATGCTGGTGCCCTTCCTGGTCGCCCGGGAGATCCAGCGCTTGGGGTTATCGACCCAGAGTCTGTCCTGGCTAGCCTTCGCCATCATCGCCCTGGGAACGATCGGTTGCCTCTATGGCGGCTTCTTGAGCAAGCGCATCGGCAGCCTCAAGGTGGCGCGCCGGGCCCTCGCCTGCTCGGGGCTGACCGGGCTGCTTTATCCTCTCCTCGGCGATGCGCCTTCCCTGCTGTTGCTCGGGCTGCTGTGCCTGTGGGGGTTCAGCGTGATTGCCGATTCGCCACAATTTTCGGCCCTGGCGGCCGCCACGGCCCCCCGGGAGCAGGTCGGCTCCACCCTGGCGATCATGAACGCCATCGGTTTCGCCCTGACCATCCCCGCCATTTCGATCACCTCGACGCTATGGGCAGCCTACGAGTTGTGGGTGGTGTGGCTGCTGTTGCCCGGCCCGGCACTCGGGCTCTGGGCCTTGCGCAGCGCCTTTTGCTCTCGCGATGCGGCGCCAGCCATCAACCGTAGCGCCCGGTAATGTAATCCTCGGCCTTCTTGGTATGAGGATTGGAAAACATCATGCGCGTGTCGTTGTACTCGATCAGTTCACCCAGGTGGAAGAAGGCCGTGTAATCCGCGACCCGCGCCGCCTGCTGCATGTTGTGGGTGACCGTGACGATGGTGAACTGCTGCTTGAGCTTGTCCATCAGGTCCTCGATGGTTGCCGTCGAGATCGGGTCCAGCGCCGAGGTCGGCTCGTCCATCAGGATCACGTCGGGTTTCACCGCGATGGCCCGGGCGATGCACAGGCGTTGCTGCTGCCCCCCCGAAAGCGAGGTGCCGGGTTCGGCAAGCTTGTCCTTGACCTCGTTCCAGAGCCCGGCATCGCGCAGGGCCTGCTCCACCAGCTCGTCCTGATCCGACTTGCGGCTGACCAGGTCATGCATGCGCGGCGCGTAGGCGATGTTCTCGTAGATCGACTTGGGGAACGGGTTGGGCTTCTGGAACACCATGCCCACCCGCCGGCGCAGGGCGATCTCGTCCATCTTGGCTTCGTTGACATCGCGACCGTCCATCTCGACGAGCCCTTCGATCCTGACATTCTTGATCAGGTCGTTCATGCGATTGAGGCAGCGTAGAAAGGTCGACTTGCCGCATCCCGAAGGGCCAATCAGCGCCGTGACGTTCTTCTGGAAGATGTCGATATTGACGTTCTTGAGCGCCTGATTCTTTCCGTACCAGAGATTGAGGTCGCGCACGCGAATACTCAGATCGTGATTGGCGTCCTCGTTGACCCTGACCGGTTGGCCCGGTGACGAGTCATGTGCCTGCTTCGGCGCCCCGGTCTCGGCTCTTGCGATCTGTTCGTTGATCATGGGTTCGTCCTGTTGGTGTCGTTGGCTTGAAGGATGCTTACCAGCGACGTTCGAATTTCTTGCGCAGCCACACGGCGGTGGCATTGAGCGAGATCAGCACGGCGAGCAGTACCAGGATGCCGCCCGCGGTCTTCTCGACGAAGGCACGATCCGGCTCGCCGGCCCAGGTGAATATCTGCGCGGGCATCACCGTCGACGCGTCGGTAAACGATGCCGAGACATCGGGAATGAACGCCACCATGCCGATGATGATCAGCGGCGCCGTCTCTCCCATGGCCTGGGCCAGGCCGATGATCGACCCGGTGAGGATGCCCGGCAGCGACACGGGGAGCACATGGTCGCGCACCACCTGCCAGCGCGAGCAGCCGACCCCGAAGGCCGCCTGGCGTATGGTGTCCGGCACGCTACGCAGCGCAGTCCGGGTGGCAATGATGATCACCGGCAGCGTCATCAGGGCCAGCGTCAGACCGCCGACGATGGGCGTCGAGCGCGGCACGCCGAAGAAGTTGATGTAGATTGCCAGGCCCAGCAGGCCGAACAGGATAGACGGCACCGCCGCCAGGTTGTTGATATTGATCTCGATGGTCTGGGTAAGCCAGTTGTCGGTGGCGAACTCCTCGAGATAGATTGCGGTCATCACGCCGATCGGGAAACACACCAGCATGGTCACGATCATCGTCATGACCGTTCCCATGGCGGCAGCGGCGATCCCTGCCAGCTCGGGCATCTTGGAGTCGCCCGAAGTGAAGAAGCGGGTATTGAATTTCAGCTCCGCCCGTCCCTGTTCCGCCAGCTTGTCGACGACGGTCCGCTGACTCTCCTTAAGCCCGGAATGGTTACCCTTGAGGTACTGGTCCACCGAACTGTCCGCCAGCACCCACTCCATGCGGGTGGTGCCCATCAGCTCCGGATTCTGCTTCATCGCTCTCGGCAGGGTGCGTAGAAAACCGCGACTCACCAGACGCCGCACGTCTTCATTCACTGCTGCCGGGGGCATCTGCTGGCTTTGCTCGCTGTAGGTCACCTCGACCTGGATCTGGGCCTGCTGGAACGCCGGTAACCCCTTGATGAGCATGTCGCTGATGAACACCACCAGAAAGGCTGCGGCCAGAATGAGCGCGCTCATGGACACCCACTTCAGGCGTGCCGACTTGCGATGGCGTCGCTTGAGCTGAGCGGTGATCTCGTCGAAGGATTGACTCATGGATTCTTCCTTACCATCACAGATCGTTGGCGCGGTATTTTTCGCGGAAGCGACGGATCATGATCACCGACACCATGTTCAGTGTCAGGGTGACCACGAACAGCACCAGCCCCAGGGCAAAGGCGGACAGCGTCTCGGCACTCTCGAACTCCTGGTCCCCGGTCAGCGCGGCGACGATGCGTACCGTCACGGTGGTCATGTCTTCCAGCGGGTTGGCGGTCAGGTTGGGCCGCATGCCGGCGGCCATGACCACGATCATGGTCTCGCCCAGGGCTCGAGATACCGCCAGCAGCGAGGCCGAGATGATGCCGGGGATGGCGGCGGGCAGCACGACACTGGTGATGGTCTCCGCCTTGGTCATGCCCAGCGCCAGCGACCCCTGACGCATGCTGTCCGGCACCGCATTGATCACGTCGTCGGAGAGCGATGAAATGAAGGGAATGATCATGATCCCCATCACGATGCCCGGTGCCAGGGCGTTGTTGAAGGACGCATCCAGCCCGAAGAATCCGGCGACATCGACGATGACCGGCGCCACGGTGATGGCGGCAAAGAAGCCGTAGACCACCGTGGGAATACCGGCCAGCACCTCGAGCACCGGCTTGGCCAGGGTCCGCACCCGGGTCGGCGCGAACTCGGCCATGTAGATGGCCGCCAGCAGCCCTATCGGGATTGCGACCAGCATCGCGATCAGCGTGATGATGAAGGTGCCGGCGAACAGCGGTACCGACCCGAACTGGGCCGCACTGGCACCCTCGTCGGCTCGTCCGGCAGCCGCCAGGAAGCTGTCACCCGGCGCCCAGGTGGTACCGGTGATGAATTCCCAGAAACTCTGCATCTGGAAGAACCGGAGTGCCTCGAACACGATCGACAGCAGAATGCCCAGGGTCGTGACGATCGAGACCATTGCTGCGGTGGCCAGCACCGCGCGGATCACCACCTCGATGGCCTGGCGAGCGTGAAAGGTGGGACGTACCTGCATCAGACCGACCAGCAGGCCGATCGTGGCAACGACCAGGCTGGCACCGAGCAGGTAGAGCGTGGGAATTTCTGCCCCGATCAGCAGCATGACGAAGGCGCCGAGTGCCCCTACCAGCACCGCGGGTCCTGCCGTCGTCAATACCGAAAACCAGGCATACTGGTCCGGCTGTGCGTACATCGCCATGCCATTCTCGCGCAACCGAGAAGCCCGGGCTCGCGCCATGAAGAAGGCAGCCAGCCCCAGGGCCAGGAGCACGCCGGAGAACAGCAGGTAAATTTGGTTGGTCGGCATCAGAACTCTCGTGAAATAAACCCGAAATCACCCGGGCCTCATCATCGATATAGGCCGACAGCAAGGGCTATCGGCCTATTCTCCTATTTTCCGAGGCACTTACTTGAGTGCTGAAAGCTCGAGCTTTTCCTTGCTTTCAAGAGCGTTACGTTGCTCCTGGCGCTCTTCCTCCGGCAGCGAGATCAGGCCGAGATCCCTCAGATAACCCATCGGCGCGATCATCTGCTCACTCATGAACAGAGTGGCATACTCGTACATCGCCGGCACTTCGTCGGCATGCTGGTTCTTCACGTAGAAGAACAGCGAACGCGACACCGGATACTCACCCGAGCTGATCGCCTCGGGCTCCGGCTCGACACCATCGATCGAGGCCCCGTTCAGGCTGTCGGAGTTCTCTTCAAGGAAGGAGTAACCGAAGATGCCGAAGGCCTCGGTATTCTCCGAAAGACGCTGGACGATCAGGTTATCGTTCTCGCCGGCATCGATATAGGCGCCGTCGGAGCGAATGTCGGTATAGGCTTCACCCCCGTAGGCTTCCATGTCTTCCGAGGCCGCCTCCATGACCAGCTCCTCGAAGGCGTCCCGGGTGCCGGACGTGGTGGGCGGTCCGTAGACGATGATCTCGCGATCCGGCAGCGATGAGTCGATGTCGCTCCACTTCTCGTAGGGGTTGTCGACCAGCTCGCCATCCTGCGGCACCTTGGCGGCCAGGGCCATGAACAGCTGTTCACGGGTAAGGTTCAGCGTGTCGTTACCGCTCGATTGGGCGAAGGCGATGCCGTCGTAACCGATCTTGGCCTCGGTGATATCGGTGACGCCGTTCTCCTGGCAACGCTCGAATTCCGATGTCTTCATGCGGCGCGAAGCGTTGGTGATGTCCGGCGTACCCTCACCGACACCGTTGCAGAACAGCCGCAGACCACCACCGGAGCCGGTGGACTCGATCACCGGCGTCGGGTAATCGGTCGTGGCCCCGAACTCCTCGGCGACATAGCTGGCGAATGGATAGACGGTGCTTGACCCGACGATACGCACCTGGTCCCGCGCTTGTGCAACTCCGGCGACGCTGAGGACGGCGGCGGCGATAGCGGTTGTCTTGAGGATGCGATTCATGCGTGAACTCCTGTCGATGAGAGTGATCAACCTTCGCGTGAGACACGATGCCTAACGAAAGTGACAGATTCATGACAAGCAGGCGCCACCAGAATAATAATCCAGCGCCAACGGGCTCGCCAACGCCCCCGACACATTCAGCCGCGTAACGCGGCCCCCGACAATACCCTCACCCCCAGGTTGCCGATGACGGCGGCGCCCAGCATGGTCAACACCACGGGCCAGGCGCTGTGAATCTCGAAGACACCGACCAGTATTCCGGCCAGGGCACCACAGGAGAATTGCACGCTGCCCAGCAGTGCCGTCGCGGTCGCGCTCATGCGCGGGAAGTGGTCGAGCATCGAAGACATGGCATTGGGGCTGATCAGCCCCTGCATCCCGACGAAGATCACCATCAGCGGCGCCACCACGTAGAGCGACCCCAGCCCGAGAGCAAGAACGGCCGCCAGCAACACTCCGCTGGCGAGCTGCACCCCCAGCCCCAGCAGCAGGTTGCGTTGGGGAGAGCGGTAACGAAGCAGGCGAATGTTGAGCCGATTCGAGCCCGCCATGACGACGACGTTGGCACCGAACACGAATGGATAGGCAGCAGGCGACAGGCCGAAATACTCCATGTACAGGAAAGGCGACCCGGTGATGAAGGCAAACATGCCCGCGAAGGACATCGCCACCGCGCAGATGTACCCCATCGCCTCGCGATGACGCAGCACGGCAAGGTAGTTGCTCAGCACCCGGCGGAAATCAGGAGCAGCCGGGTCACGACCGTGGGTCTCGGGAAGATAGCGTCGCAACAGCCAGAGCACGAAGGCGGCGTAGACGGCAAGGAAGACGAAGATCAGCCACCAGTCCGCCAGGTAGAGCAGCAGGCTGCCGAGCGCCGGTGCGACCAGCGGTGCCAGCAGCATGATCATGACCATGGTCGACAGCACCTTGGCCGCTTCGCGCCCGCTGAAACAATCGCGCACGATGGCGGCGGAGTTGACCACCGAGGCTCCACCGCCCAGAGCCTGCACGAAGCGCAGCGTCCAGAGCATTCCCAGCGAGTCGACCTGAGTGATCGCCAGGCTGGCGAACAGGAACACGCCGATGCCGCCGAACAGCACCGGACGGCGGCCAACGCGATCCGAGAGGGGACCAAACACCAGCTGCCCCAGGGCGAACCCCAGCAGGAACACGCTGATCGACAGCTCGGTACGGTGGACGCTGGCTTCTATTGCATCGGCCAGCGCAGGGATCGCCGGCAGGTAGGCGTCGATGGCAAAAGGCGCCAGAGCGGTATTCGCTGCGACCAGCAGGGCGATGCGTCGGGAATCCGGTTTCTGCATGAGCCTCCTTGCTAAGACAGCAACGGAATCGGTGCGCCGTCGATAAGGAGGCTAATGATAGCAGCATCGGGGAGTAGATTTGACCGAGCACATCCACGGCCTCCCTGCCGACCGTGAACGCTTCTCTCGGCTTGCCACCCGGCCGGCGGCCCAGGAAAGTGCGAGACTGACGCCGGCCCTATTGGCGCCGCTTGTACCCGTGGACATCGACTTGACCAGATTCTCGCGCTGATAAAGGCCCTCGTAGATCGCCGCCCCGACACGCAGGGCGATCGCCACGAGGGTGATATTCACCGCCGTTTCGTGTATCTCCTCGAGTGTCGAATTTCCCCATCCCCAGTCGGTGGTCAGCAGCCAGCCACTCACGCCGATCACACCGACGGCAGCGAGCAGAAACAGGACATCACCGCCTTCCTGCACAGCCTGACCGGGGACCAGCCCAAGGTGACGTACCCCATTCTGCCGCCCAGCACAGCCGATACGCCCCGTCCCCAGCTCGGCGTGGGCGAGAATCCCACACGCACTCAATAGGCGAGGCACCGGCCATCGGTGCTGAACGAATCAGGCCGATGGCCATGCCAGGGCAACAGGTGGGCAGTAGGCAGTAGCCGGGAACTAGTGAGCCGACTTGGCCTCCTGGGCCTCCAGCAGTTCCACCAGGGGTTGAAACTCCTCGCGATTATGCTCGTTCATGCGCATCAGGATGCGGTGCGCTTCCAGGATGCGGTGCTGCAGCCCCTGCTCGTCGGACTCGACCTGAGGGAGGTCGGCAAGCGTTTCAGGCTCTGTCATGGGCGTCCGTACCAGGGTGAAGTAACGCGAGAAGCCCATGACGTCGAGCATGCGCCGAACATCAGGATGATCGACGACGATGGTCGGAGGATGTTCGACACGCTCCTGGACGGCAATGGCCACCTTGGCCAGAAAGCCCAATGCCGTGGAATCCACGTTGGTCGCCTCACGCAGGTCGATGAGCACCGTCTTGAGTCCCGGCATCGCCGCCAAGCGCTGCGCCTCCTTGTCCAGCGTGGCACAGAGGGTCAAGCGCACGTCACCGCACAGCTTGAGCACGAACACACCGGCTTCGAAGGCCGCCTTGAGTCGCCCTTCATGAGTTATCATGGTCGAATCCGCTCAGCTTCATGATGGTAAGATCATCGGGAAGTTCTTGGTGTTCCATCGCACCGCCCCCCAAGGGACGGCCCACCCCCAACCCGGCACGCAGCGATGCCACATCGGAACAACGGCTGACGCGCGAGTAGAGCTCCTCGAGTCGCGATTCGAGGGTGCTGCCCGGCAAGCACTCCAGCACCCCGTCCGAGCAGAGCCATAGCCGAAACTCGCTAGGAAGAGCACAGCCATAGGAAGAATAAAGCATCTTGGGAAACAACCCCACGGGCATGCCCTCTCCTTCCAGCACCACAAGGCCCTCGGCGCTGGCCAGCAAGGGCATCGGCAACTGTGCGCCCAGCGAATAATGCAGATAGCGCCGCTGGTGGTCAATGACACCAACGAACAAGGTGGCATGCTTGTCGATGCCGGTGTCCAGCAGTTCGGCGTTGAGTCTTGTCAGCCATTCGGCAGCCAGCGCCTCCGGCGACTCGCCATCCCACTCGTTCAGCCAACGATTGCAGAGATATTTCAGGAGCACGGTCACGAAGGCCGACGAGGCGCCATGCCCCGAGACATCGGCGAAGTAGAAGATACTGTAGCGGTCATCGAAACGCTGAAAATCGAGGAAATCGCCGGAGAGGTAGAGGGAAGGCGTCAGGCAATATTCGCACTGAACGCCATTGACCGACAATCTCGAGGGAGGCAGCAACTTGCTCTGTATCTGTCCCCCGGCCTGCTGATCGAGGCGCAGCATGGCCAGATGGGTCTCGAGCGTTTCGTTGCGTTCGATCAGCTCGGCGCGTTCTCGGGCGTGCGCTTCGGCGACCTGGCGCTGTTCCAGTGCCTTCCCGATCAGGCGTGACAACACGGCGCCATGTCGCAACGGGTCGACCACCTGCCCCACGACACCGGCACTGATTGCCTCGAGCAACCCATCATCGGCATAGGTCTCGGCGATCACCAGCACGGGATGGCCTCGAACCAACGAGGACCACTGCCGGTCGCTCACGGCCCGGGCGTGGGCGACGACCAGCGTTACCCCGGCGGCCAGGTTTTCCACATCATCCGCGGTGACGACATCGAAACCGTGACCGGCAAGTGCCTTCACCAAGGCATCGCGTCCGGCGCCGGGCAGGTCGATGAGGCCAAGGAGTGCTGACGAACTGGGCATGGCGTCACGCACCCTAATCGGCAAAGTCGCTGTCGTCGAAATCGAAGTCGTCACTGGCGAACGGATCCTCCCCTGTCCGGCCATCGTTGACTTCGAATCGACGGCGTTGCAGGTAAGTGTCACGCAGGAAGATGTAGCGGTCGCCGCGGATCAGCTCCTCCTGTTCCAGGAAGCTGGCCCGCAAATCGACCAGTTCGAGAAAGCGCAGCCCGTAGCGTGTCGTGTCGTCGTCCAGATAGGTGACCGGATCCGTATACCAGTCCGCCGGGATCCCACCGGCATGGCGCAATGTGCGCCCCCCGAGCAGCGGCAATACCACATAGGGCCCCTCGGCAACCCCCCAGACCGCCAGGGTCTGGCCGAAATCCTCGTCTCGGGCCTGCCACTCCATGCGGCTTGCGGGATCCAGCACGCCCCCCAGCCCCAGGGTGCTGTTGACGAGGAAACGACCCGATGCCGCCCCGGCATTCGCCCACTTCCACTGCAGGGCGCTGTTGGCGATGTTGCGAATCTCCCCGAGGTTGGAGAAGAAGTTGCCGACGCCGTTCTGGACGGGCTGCGGTGTGATGGTGTCGTAGCCCTGGGCGATGGGCTTGAGGGCATAGCGATCGATGAATTCGTTGAAGGCAAAGACCCGACGATTGAAGCCCTCCCAGGGATCGACCGGCTCCGGCTGCTGTCGTGCCTGACTGGCACAACCACCCAGCAGGGTGCCGAGAAGCAGGGTCACAAGCAGCTTGTTGGTATTCTTCATGACGTCACCTTGCGTACCAGCACACTGCCAGCACTGTAGCCGGCACCGAAGGAGCACACCACACCCAGGGCGTTGTCGGGCAGGTCGTCTCGATGCAAGTGAAAGGCGATGATCGAACCGGCCGAACTGGTATTGGCATAGCGATCGAGGATGACCGGGGCCTGCTCCGGCGTCGGCTCGACACCGAGCACGCGCCTCGCGATCAGATCATTCATGTGGCGATTGGCCTGGTGCAGCCACAACCGCGCCAGTCGATCACCGCTCACCTGGGCAGAGGCCAGATGTTCGGTGATGAGCTGCGCCACCATCGGGCACACCTCCTTGAACACCCGGCGCCCTTCCTGCACGAATAGCTTGTCTTCCGCCAGGGGGTCGCTATCGGTCACACGATTGAGAAAGCCGGCGTTGTTGCGGATGGCATTCGAATAGCGCGTGACCAGGCGCGTCCCGAGGATCTCGAAGCGGGATGCGGCGGTGGCGATGTCATCGGCTTCGATCACGATCGCGGTACAGGCATCGCCGAAGATGAAATGGCTGTCACGGTCGCGAAAATTCAGGTGGGCCGAACAGATTTCAGGACTGACCACCAATGCCCGCTGGATGCTGCCGTTGCCGATGGCATTCGCGGCAGTATCGATGGCGAAGGTGGCGGAGCTGCAGGCGACGTTCATGTCGAAGGCGTAACCTCGCGTGCCCAGTGCCATCTGCAATTCCACCGCGACCGCCGGATAGGAGCGCTCGAGATTGGAGCAGGCGACGATCAGCAGGTCGATATCGCCGGCCTCCACCCCGGCCCGGTCCAGCGCCTCCCGTGCCGCTACCACGCCCATCTCGCACTGGATCGAGTCTTCGTCGTTGGCGCGCCGGGGCAGGCGCGGACGCATGCGATCGGGGTCGAGAATGCCTTCGGCATCCAGTACGTAGCGGCTATGAATGCCCGACGCCTTGACGATGAATTCCGTGCTGGAATAGGCCAGGGGCTCCCGTTCCCCTCGCTTGATGGCATCCGCCTGGCGCGCATTCTCTCTGTCGACCCAGGTATTGAAGGAGGCCACCAGGGCATCGTTGTCGATGGCGTGTTCCGGGGTGTACAGGCCGGTGCCGGTAATCACGGCATGTGTCATCTCTTTCTCCTTGCGACGGCGCGCCCGTGGTCGCCGTTATGGTTCTCGAATCGTCCTGGCAGTGTCTGCCACTAGCCGATGATCTCGGCCCAGCGACGTTCGAGACGCTTGGCTGAAACAGGCATGCGCGTGCCCAACTGCTGGGCGAACAGCGATACCCGGAACTCCTCGAGCCACCAGCCGAACTCGTCCAGGGCCGGTGCCTCCTCGCCCCGCTGCTGTTCGGCCTGGCGTCGATTGATCAAGCGTGCCTCGAAATCCTGCACTTCCTGCATGGCCATCTGATCGCGCATGCGCTCGCGGGGCGCCTTTTCGAGACGAATCTGCGCCGCCTGCATGTAACGCGGGTATTCGTTGAGCCATTCGCCGGCCTCGCTGATGAAGCCGGGATGCACCAGACGCTGCATCTGAGCCTTGAGGTCGCTGTACACCAGTGCCAGAGACAGGCTGAGATTGCCCTTCAACGCCTGCGTCACTGCCAGGTGCCCTTCCAGCGCCTTGTGCAGCACGGGAACCAGTGCTTCGCCATAGGCCACCAGCCGACCACGCCGTTCATCCAGCCGGGCCTCGAGCGCCTGTCGAGAGCGCGGCAGGGGGTCAAAGGCGATCTCGTGCAGGAAGACCGCTTCGACCAGATCCTCCAGTAACTGCGGCTTGCTGCCGACCTTGGCGAACAGCAGCGCACAGCGGTCCAACCCCTTCAAGCCCTTGAGCGCCTTGACCTGATCCGGCAAGCGCTGCATGGCCAGCCGCTTGATACCTTGGCGATGAGCCTCCCGAGCCTTCATGGGGTGATCGAACATGGCGATGGCCAGGCGTCTCTTGCCGTCGCCACTCGGCTTGCCCTCGATCAAGGCCGGATAGGCCTCGACCCGAATGCCGGCCTGGCTGGTGGCATGCGACTCGGCCAATGGCGTCTCGGGCAGCTCATCGACATCCTCCGAGGCGGCAGTGGACTCGCCAAGCGCCTGCGCCCCCGCTTCGGCGGCAGCGGAAAAACGGCGTTCGAGCGCCGCCAGGTCGCGGCCCTGGCCCAGGTATCGCCCCTCGTGATCCACCACCTTCAGATTCATGTGCAGATGGGGTTCCAGCTGTTCCTGACGCCAGTCGTCCGGCGACAGTCGCAGGCCGGTCTTGACGCGCAGGAACTCACCCAGCGCTTCGGTCAGGGGCCGGTTGTCCGGCGCGATGCTCTCCAGTGCGGCATCCACCCAGTCGGGAATCGGCACGACCTGGCGACGAACCGACTTGGGCAGCGATTTGAGCAGCGCGATGGCCTTTTCCCGCAACAGACCCGGCACCAACCACTCGAGGCGGTGGCGCGGCAGTTGCGAGAGCATGGCAGCCGGTACGGTCATGGTCACCCCATCATCCTCGGCACCCGGCGCGAAATGGTAGCTCAATGGATAGCTGACACCGTTCAGCACCAGTTCGTCCGGGTACTGGGCGGCACTGATATCGTCGACCTCACGCGCCAGCAGCGTCGCCTTGTCCAGCTTGAGCATGTCCGGATCGTCGGCTTCGGCCTTGCGGCGCCAATGTTCGAACCCCTTGCCGTTGACGATGCCTTCGGGAAGCAGCCGATCGTAGAAATCGAACAGTGTTTCTTCATCAATCAGAATATCGCGCTTTCGCGCACGATCTTCAAGGTTTTCCACTTCATCGATCAGGGCTCGGTTATGGGTGAAGAAGTCGGCGTTGGTCCGGTACTCCCCTTCGACCAGGGCGCGGCGGATGAA
The DNA here is from genome assembly GCF_900128925.1 of Modicisalibacter ilicicola DSM 19980. Lineage (GTDB taxonomy): Bacteria > Pseudomonadota > Gammaproteobacteria > Pseudomonadales > Halomonadaceae > Modicisalibacter > Modicisalibacter ilicicola. The sequence goes on along the minus strand of NZ_FQUJ01000006.1, from coordinate 248,424 downwards.
AATCTCCCGCGCCTCCCGCGGGGCGATCGGCCCATAGTGCACCTTGCGCCGGGCGACGATCGGCAAGCCGAACAGCGTCACCTGCTCGAACGCCACCACCTGGGCGCGCTTCATTTCCCAGTGAGGCTCGCTGTAGCTGCGCTTGCTCAGGTGCCCGGCCAGGGGCTCGATCCACTCGGGCTGGATACGCGCCACTTCCCGGGCGAAGAGCCGCGAGGTCTCGACGAGCTCCCCGGCCATGACCCATTTCGGCGTCTTCCTGGCCAGGCCCGATCCCGGGTGGATCATGAAGCGACGGTTGCGCGCCCCCAGGTATTCGCGGTTCTCGATGAACTGGCCGATATTCGACAGCAAACCGCTCAGCAGGGCCTGGTGCAGCCGGTTGTGCTGCCGCTTGAGCGTTTCGCGATCGATACCCTCCGTCTCCGCGTTTCGAGAGCCGGCCTCCAGAGGCTTTGGCGTTGCAGGCAGGTGGATATCCATGTCGCGCAGCAACTGGCGCAACTGACGGTAGGTATCGTGCCACTCACGTACCCGCAGATAATTGATGAAGTGCTCGCGACACCAGCGCCGCAGCTGGTTGCCGGAAAGCTCGCTCCGGGCCGCCTCGAACCCCTCCCACAGATTGAGCCAGGCAACGAAGTCCGAATCCGGGTCTTCCCAGCGCTTGTGAGCCTGGTCGGCGGCCTGGCGCTTGTCCGCGGGTCGTTCTCGCGGGTCTTGCACCGACAGGGCGCTGACCACGATCAACACGTCGCGCAGGCATTCCCGTTCGGCGCCGGCCAGCACCATGCGTGCCAGGCGCGGGTCGATGGGCAGTCGGGCCAGCCGCCGGCCGGTCGACGTCAGCCGGTTGCCCTCATCCACCGCACCCAGCTCGAACAGCAGGCGAAAGCCATCCTTGACGAAGCGCGAATCCGGTGCATCGACGAAGGGGAATGCCGCAATGTCACCCAGCTTCAGGGAGAGCATCGAGAGGATGACCGAGGCCAGGTTGGTGCGCTGTATCTCGGGCTCGGTGAACTCGGGTCGCGCAAGAAAGTCCTCCTCGCTGTAGAGACGGATGCACACCCCTTCGGCGATACGCCCGCAGCGCCCCTTGCGCTGATCCGCGCTGGCCTGGCTCACCGGCTCGATGGGCAGTCGTTGCACCTTGGCTCGGTAGCTGTAGCGACTGATGCGCACCAGGCCCGGATCGATCACGTAGCGAATCCCGGGCACCGTCAATGACGTCTCGGCCACATTCGTCGCCAGCACGATGCGACGCCCGGTGTGCGACTGAAACACCCGGTTCTGCTCCGCGTTGGACAGGCGGGCGTAGAGCGGCAGGACCTCGGTATGCTTGAAGTCGGCCCGGCGCAGCGTGTCGGCGGTTTCGCGAATCTCCCGCTCCCCGGGCAGGAAGATCAGCACGTCCCGGGGGCCGCCGAACCAGCGCTTCTCGCGCTCGATGGCCTCGACCTCTTCCATGGCGTGCACGATCCCCTCCTGCAGGGTGCGATCCTCTTCATCGTCGGCGTCGCGCACCAGGGGCCGATAGCGCACCTCCACGGGGTAGGTGCGCCCGGAGACCTGCACCACCGGGGCCGGTTGCGGCTTTCCTTGTGATCGGGGCTTGGCGAAATGGGCAGCAAAACGCTCCACGTCGATGGTCGCCGAGGTGATGATGATCTTGAGATCCGGGCGCCGGGGCATCAGGCGCTTGAGGTAGCCCAGCAGGAAATCGATGTTGAGGCTGCGCTCGTGGGCCTCGTCGATGATGACCGCCTCGTAGCGACTGAGATCCGGATCATGCTGGGTCTCGGCGAGCAGGATGCCGTCGGTCATCAGCTTGACCAGGGTGCGCTCGTTGGTCTGGTCGGTGAAGCGTATCTGATAGCCGACCTGCTCTCCCAGGGGCACTTCCAGCTCTTCGGCCAGCCGGGTGGCGACGGAGCGTGCCGCCAGGCGGCGGGGCTGGGTGTGTCCGATCAGGCCGCGTCGACCCAGGCCGAGTTCCAGGCACAACTTGGGAAGCTGGGTGGTTTTCCCCGAGCCGGTTTCGCCAGCCACGACGACGACCTGATGCGACTCGAGGGCTTCGAGCAACTCTTCCCGGTGCTCGACCACGGGCAGTGACGGCGGATAGTTCAGGCTGACGCTCAAGCGGCGCCGTTCATCCAGCCTTCTGCGAGAAGCCTCCAGGCGTCTGGCGATCTCCCCCAATCCCCGGTCCGCGGGCTTGCCTTGGCGAATTCGACGCTCCAGCCCGTCGAGGCGCCCCCCCAGGGAGAGGGCGTCCTGCAACAGGCAGTCGTCGAGTCGTTTCCTGAGGGCGGCCAGTTCGGCGTATTCGTCGGTGGAAGAAGATGGGAGCGTGCTGCTCAAAGACAACCTCGTCGAAGATGGGAACAAAGTACCCGCCCCAGTGGCGCCGGGGCGGGCCACACATTGTATCGCCACTGGGATGGGTTGCCTAATCGAGCCTGTCGATTGCGGCGATAGCGTCAGCGAACAATCCTGCAACCGAGGTTCTTGCAGGCGGACATGGAGCCGAGGCAATTCTCCACGTTCTCGAAGCCATGCTGGCTCAGCAACGATGCCGCTACCGCAGCACGCTTGCCGCTGCCGCAGAAGGTCACGATGGGCTTGTCCCTGGGCAGCTCGTCAAGACGCTCGGGCAGATGCCCCAGGTAGATGTGCGTGGCATTTTCCAGGTGCCCCGCTTCGTATTCGTCGATGGCACGCACATCGAGCAGCACGAAGTCCTCGCTGCGTTCGTAGCGCTGCAACAGTCTGGCTGCAGAAATGGTGGGAATCACCGCGTAATCCGCTCCGCTGGCTTCCCAGGCGGTCATGCCCGGGGTCAGATAGGCGGATACCTTGTCGTAGCCCAGGCGATACAGGGCTCGCAACGACTCGTCGATGTCACCGGGCTCGTCGATCACCAGCCCCAGTTCGTCGTCGTAGGAGACCATCCAGCCGATGTAGGCCGGCGCCACGTCCGCGGGCATCGACAGGCTTCCCGGGATATGGGCGCCGCAGAAGGCCTCGGGAGTGCGCAGATCGAGCACTTTCAATCCATCCTGGCAGCGCTTCGCGAACTGGCCCGGCGCCAGTGCCTTGGGATGCGGCAGGGCATGCCGTTCGGGTGCGGCACTGTTGAGTTCTTCCATCTTGCGAAAATAGGGCGGCTGGTAATGGTGCTCATCGCGCTTGAGCTTGATGAACTCGTCTCGCCCGTGTTGCAGCATGGGATTGTAGCGACGCTCGTAACCCAGGGTGGAAAACTCCCGATCGGCCATGCCGCTGCCGCAGACGGAACCTGCCCCATGGGCCGGATAGAGCTGAACGCCATCGCCCAGGGGCAGCAGCTTGTCGAAGATACTGTCATAGAGCTTGGCGGCCGTCTCCTCGCGCCGGTCCGGGTAGAAATCGGTGCGCCCGACATCGCCGATGAACAGCGCATCACCGGTGAAAACCGCTACCGGCTCATCACTGAAGGCGGTATCCGCCAGCACGATGCTGATGCTGTCGAAGGTATGCCCCGGGGTTTCCAGTATGCTCAGGCGGGCGCTGCCGAGTTCGAAGGTCTGACCCTCCTGTACCGGTTCGGCGTGGTCCACCTCGCCACCTTGGCCATGAAACACCCGCGCGCCGGTGGCCTGAGCCAGGGCTTTCGAACCCACCACGTAGTCTTCATTGCGATGCGTCTCGAAGACGTGGGTGATGTTTGCACCCTCGCGCCGGGCGATATCGAGATAGACCTCGATGTCCCGGCGCGGGTCGATGACCGCGGCCTCGTTGCCGTCGACCACCATGTAGGAGAGGTGTGCAATTCCTTCTGACTTGATTTTCTCGAGGATCATTCCGGTCTCCTCCACTGGTGAAAACGCTGCAGAAAAAGCAGGCAAATAGCCGCCTCCTCTATCGTTATCACTATGCAATATGGAATCGACGCGGTGTTTCTTCAACACCTCCTTCCCGAAATGTCTGCCTACCCCTCGCCCTTGCCGTCGCGAAGCTCGCGCCGAAGCACCTTGCCCACGTTGGTCTTGGGCAACTCGTCGCGAAACTCGATCAGCTTGGGTACCTTGTAGGCCGTCAGCTCCTTGCGGCACCAGGCACGCAGGGCGTCGGCATCCAGGTCCTCGTTGCGCGAAACCACGAAGAGCTTGATGATCTCGCCACAGTTCTCGTCGGGAACCCCCACGGCAGCCGCCTCGATCACATCCGGGTGCCCGACCACCACATCCTCGATCTCGTTGGGATAGACGTTGAAGCCCGAGACGATGATCATGTCCTTCTTGCGATCGACGATGCGGATATAGCCGTCATCCTGCAACACGGCGACATCGCCGGTGCGGAACCAGCCCTCGTCGTCGATCACCGTGGCGGTTTCATCGGGGCGCTGCCAGTAGCCCTTCATCACCTGAGGGCCCTTGACGCACAGTTCCCCGGGCTCGCCGAACGGCAGGCTTTGGCCCTCGGCATCGATGACCTTGACCGAGGTGTCCGACACCGGCTTGCCGATGGTGCCCAGCTGAATGGCATCCGGGGGGTTGAAGGAGACGATCGGGGAGGTTTCGGTCAATCCGTAGCCTTCGGTCACCGGACAGCCCGTCACCTCTTCCCAGCGCTTGGCCACCACCTTGGTCAAGGCCATGCCGCCGGAGATGGTCAGCTTCAACGGGGAGAAATCCAGCGCCCGGAACTCCTCGCGATTGCACAAGGCGTTGAACAGCGTGTTGAGCCCCACGAAGCCGGTGTACCGGATCGATTTCAGGGTCTTGATGAAACCGTCGATGTCCCGGGGGTTGGTGATCAGCACCGTGTGATTGCCGGTCTCCATCATCAGCAGACAGTTCACGGTGAAGGTGTAGATGTGGTAGACCGGCAGCGGGGCCACGATGGTCTCGCAACCCTCGCCGAACACCCCCGACATCAGTATCCGCGCCTGGAGCATGTTGGCCACCAGGTTGGCATGGGTGAGCATCGCCCCTTTGGCCAGGCCAGTGGTGCCGCCGGTGTACTGCAATGCCGCGATATCCTCGAGTTGGCGCGGCACCTCGCGGTGCTCCAGCCCACGTCCCTTCGCCAGGGCGTGACGAAAGCCGACCTGCGTTGGCAGGGAGTAGCGCGGCACCATCTTCTTGACGTACTTGACCACCGCGTTGATCAGCAATCGCCTGGGGAACCCATGCAGATCGCCCAGTTCGGTCACCAGGACATGCTTGATCTCGGTACGCTTGAGTACCCGCTCCAGCTTGTCGGCCATGTTCGCCAGAATGACGATCGCCTTGGCTCCCGAATCGCTGAACTGGTGCTGCATCTCGCGCTCGGTATAGAGCGGATTGGTGTTGACCACCACCAGGCCGGCACGCAGCGCCCCGAATACCGCCACGGGAAACTGCAGGACGTTGGGAAGCTGAATGGCGATGCGATCCCCGGGTTCGAGATCGGTCTCGCTCTGCAGCCAGGCGGCAAAATCCGCCGACAGGCGATCCAGTTCCCGATAGGTCAACACCTGCCCCATGCAGCTGAACGCCGGCTTGTCCGCGAAGCGCTTGACCGAGGCATGGAAGACATCCATCACCGAAGCATACTCTTCCAACCCTTCCAGGGCCGGACCGGACAGAATGGGGGCAGTGGCGTGCTGACTCATGAACAGTTCTCCGCAATGCCGTCGCCTGAAGACGGCTTCTTGTTTTTGCTCCCACTCGAATGCATTTCGAAAGGAGCGTACTCGTGGGTGCCGGGCTCACTTCCCAAGGCCAAAGCCCTTTATAACAGCGTCAACTGTATTAAAACACCCGCTTGAAACTATAGTTTATGCATCGATGATGCCACCTCGGATGCAACGGTGTCGTGGCCATAGCGAGCGCTGATCTCGCCGTGTCGCCAAACCAGCAACTCGCCCGGGCTCATGCGCGTCCACTCCTCGTTGTCGGTCAATGCCTCGGTGGCGATCACCGAGACGATGTCGTTGCTGGTGGTGTGCTCGACGAAATCGACGATCAGATCCGCGTCACGCAACCGCGCCTTGCCGAAGGGCGCGCGTCGCGTGATATGCACCAGCTTCGTGGAGCAAAAGCAGTAGAGGTAGTGGCCATCCGAAAGAAGCAGGTTGAACACGCCCAGCGCTCTGAGGCGCTCGCACAACCCATGCAACGTCTCCCACAAGGCCCCCGGGTCCTCCGGAGGCTGGGGAAAGCGCTTGCGCAACTCTCCTAAAAGCCAGCAGAAGGCGTGTTCGCTATCGGTACGGCCAATCGGCCGGTAGAACGACAGCTCGAGCGTCTGCCACCCTTGGAGTTGCCCGTTATGGGCATAGCCCCACTGGCGCCCCCACATTTCCCGGGAGAATGGATGGGTATTGGCCAGACCCACATTGCCCACGTTGGCTTGCCGGATATGACTGATCACGATGTTCGACTTGATGGGGTACTCGCAGATCAGGCGGGCGATGGGCGAGTCCGCCGACGGGTGCGGATCACGAAATTCGCGATAGCCTCCCTGTTCGTAGAAGGCGATCCCCCAGCCGTCTCCATGCGGCCCGGTCTCGCCTCCCCGGCGCAGAAAACCAGTGAAACTGAAACAGATGTCCGTGGGCACGTTGGCACTCATGCCCAGCAACTCACACATGGGGTTCCTCCCGGGGCCGTCGGCGACGGTATGCCGCGCGACGCCTCCACAGCAAGACGATGAGTATCAGGATCACGCCGGTGGCAATCGCCATCCAGCCCGCGGGATCATCGCGATGCTCCCGCACCAGGCGTGGCACCGTATTGGCAATGCGACTCAGGTTGTCGCCGACCCTGTCCGCCAGCGAGGCTTCCGGCTCCTCTTCGCTCGCGGCCGGCTGCAGGCTTTCTCCGCTCAGCCCCTCACGATCCAGACGAACACTGCCCACCCCCCTGGCGGCATCGGCATTGAGATGCAGCGTCGGCAACTCGAGGACGCGAGTCTCTCCCTCCAGGGTCACGGTGGCCGTCAACTCGAGCGGTACCGTGATGTCCGGGTCGAGTTCGGGCAGTTCGATACGCCAATCACGGTGATCGACGGTGTCGACAGGCAATTCCTGGCCTTGCAACCGTGCTCTGATGCGCGTGTTGTCGTCGCGAAGCCGAGGATGCTCGGCATGCAACAAGACCCGGTTCGCCGATTCATCGACCCGGGCACTGACCGCAGCACGAACACTTACCGCCTGCTGGCGCTGACGGACGAAGTCGCCGCTGATGGCGGTCAGCAGCAAGCGTCCGCTCCCCACGAAGTCCGGTGCCGGAAGGCTGCCCGCGAAATGGTCATTGGTACGTTCGAGTCGCACCGATTGCTCGACCTGGCCCTGGGCGTTCTCCAGCTCGGCGCGCAGCACCAGGTTGTCGGGCTCACTGTCGGCGGTCAGGGGCGACCCCTGATTCTCCACCCAGGCCTCGAGCCGGGTGGAAAAGTCCATGTAGAGCACCGTCGGCAATTCCTCGACACGAAGCGACAGGGAGGAATCGACGTTGATGCGGCTATCCCGACCGATGCGCCCCTCGATCTGCCACTCCCCCGTCTCGGGATCGGGAATGGTGATGACGTCGAAGCGCCCCTGAGCCTGCCACTGGATATCCTCGGGATGATCCTCGGCGGTATAGCGCTTGCCATCGGGGCCTATCAGCGCCAGGGGCGGCGCATCGGGGCCATGGAACAGCAAGGCGGAAAAGGCATCGACCTGCCGGTAGATGGCGAATGTATCTTCCTCGAGCGGCACCTGATCGACCGGGAAGATGCGGTCGATCACGTCCAGAAAGGCGCGCAGCAGCGCCTCCGGGGTCTCGGCGACCGTGGCGAGCCCTCCGGTCGTGCTGGCCATCTGCCGGACCAGGGACTGATCCACGTCCGGGGAGAAGGCGACGGTGTGGATGACCACGCCCTCCTCGGCAAGCCGGGGCACGACGTCATCGAGCAGACGCTTGCGCGAGGCGGTGTCCTGGCGACGCTTGTCGTCCCTGGCGGCGGGAATGTCCACGACGCCATCGGTGAGCAGGATGAGATGCCGCTCACCCGCCCCCGAACTCGCCCGTGCTGCCTCGCGCACGGCACGTTCGATATCGGTGAACTGCTGGTAATCGACCAGGGCCGGCTTCAAGGCCAGCGCCCGTTCCCGCCAGGCCTGATCGACCGTGGAAGAAGGAAGCGGATTGGTGACTTCGCTCCCGAAGGTCCATAACCCGCCGGTGACACCGGAAGGCAACAGCGAGACCAGCAATTCCAGCGCACTACCGCTCAACCGGTTGGGGTCGTTCTGCTTCATGCTTCCCGACACATCGACTACCAGCCGCACGTCGGGGCTTTCCTGAGCCCAGCTACAGGTCGTCCCCAGCAGGAACAGCGCCAACACCCCCGCAACCAGTACTCGCATGTCGATGCCCTCAACCGATCATCGGCTCCTGACGCCGCTGGACGGACCCTGCTCGTTCTGCACGGTCCGACCGGGTTTCCCGTTCCCCCTGCCGGAGGCCATCGCGGCGACGCAACCAGCCCCACAGCATGACGCCGACCGCGACACCCAGACCGGCCCCCAACATCAGCAGGGCCAGTGCACTCGCCAGCACCTGCCCCTCATTCTGCAGGAAGGCGACGCCGCCCACGACCACCGCCGGCGCCAACCCTTCGTAGGGCGCTTCTCCCTCGAGCCTGGATAGGGTAAAACCCTTGGGCGTCCACAGCGCACCGGCCACGAATCCGGTGATCACGAAACGAGGCAACCGCGGCAACCAGCGAATCGCCAGGTAGCCAGTCACCAGCACCACCAGCGACAATGCCAGGTAACTCAGCCAAAGCAGCGGCATGGAGTCGGATATCAGCATTGATCTATGTCCTTGTCCTGAATTTGTTCATCATGGTACACCGCGTCCAATGAAAGCACAGCCGCCTAATAGCTCATCGAACCGCTCACCGGTCGCACGCTTCAAGCGTGCCGACGACCCCCACTGGCACTGGCTGGAGAATCGCGACGAACGCACCGTCATCGACTTCCTCGAAGCCGCCAACGCCCAATGCGACCAGTGGATGGAGCCGCTTGAGCCCTTGATCGAGCGGCTCTACCACGGCCACCTGGCCCGTCGGGAACTCGCGGTAACGGGCCTGAAGACACCTCTTGACCACTATACCTATTGGAGCGAAACCGCCGCCGATGCCGATCACCCCCGCTGGTGGCGCCATCCCAATGGCGACGACGAAGCCATCGAGCCGGTCATCGATCTCGAGGCGCGGGCTGCCGGGCATGCCTATTTCGAGCTCGGCGACCTGGCCCTATCCCCGGATGAGCAATGGCTGGCCTGGACCGAAGACACCCAGGGAAACGAGTACTTCGCCCTGTGCCTCTGCCGATTGCCGCATGGCCATCCGCGCACGCTGTTGGCAGACATCGGCCCCGAGCTGACCTGGGCCGAGGATAACCTGACACTGCTCTACACGCGCTACGATGCGATTCAACGCCCCGCCAGCCTATGGCGCATGGCGCCTGGTACAGGCGAGACGGAGAAGGTCTTCGAGGAGGACGATCCGGAATTCTGGATCGGGCTGGGCAAGACCCGCTCGAGACGCTGGCTGGTGCTGGAGAGCGCCTCCAAGGACACCTCGGAATGCCACCTGATCCCCGCGCACGCCCCGAGCACCCCGCCACGCTGCGTCAAGCCACGGGAAAGTGGCGTCGAGTATGGTCTCGAACATCGTCCCGGGCATTTCTACATACTGCACAATCGTGAAGCCCCCCACTTTCGGCTCGATGTCGCCCCGGAGACTCGCCCGGATCGCTGGCAGCCGCTTCTCGACCATCGCCAGACACATACCCTGGAAGGCGTGGATGCCTTCGTCTGGGGGCTGGTACTGGCCGAGCGCGATCACGACCAGGCCCAGATGCATCTGCGTGTCATCGAATTCGACCCAGAACACGGGGTGCTCGGGGATCGCCGCCTGTCACTTCCCGAATCGCCCTGCAGCGTGATACCAGGCGACACGCCCGACTTCGGCGCGCGCAAGCTGAGACTGCGCGAGGAGTCCTTCACTCTGCCGCCCCGCTGGATCGAACAGGATCTGGACAGCGGCGAACGGCGACTGCTCAAGGCCATGCCCATCCACGGCGACCTGCTGCCCGAGCAGCTCTCCTGCCGCCGGCTATGGGCCATGGCCGAGGATGGCGAGCGCATCCCCGTGTCCGTGGTGGCACGCAAGGAACTGCTCGGCACGCAGGCACTGCCTACCCTGCTCTACGGCTATGGCGCCTATGGCGAAGTGCTCGACCCCTGGTTCTCGGTGGCGCGCCTGGAACTGCTCTCGCGAGGCATGGCCTTCGCGGTGGCCCACGTGCGCGGTGGCGGGGATCGTGGTGAGCCCTGGTACCTGGCCGGCAAGCTCGAACACAAGGAAAACAGCTTTCGGGACTTCCTGGCGGCCAGGAATGCGCTGGTCGAGGCCGGATTCGCCGATGGTAGGCGCATCGCCGCCTATGGCGCCAGCGCCGGTGGCCTGCTGGTGGGTGCCAGCCTCAACCTCGACCCGGAGGCGTTCTGTGCCGCGGTGCTCGACGTTCCCTTCGTCGATGTGCTGCGCACCATGGAAAACCCCGATCTACCCCTCACCACCGCCGAATACACCGAATGGGGCAACCCCGACGAGCCCGACGCCAGGCGACGCATTCGCGACTATTCGCCACTCGACAACCTGTCGGCCCGACCCTATCCCCCGGTTTTCCTGCAAGGCAGCTGGCACGACTCCCGGGTGCCCTACTGGGAACCGGCGAAGCTCTACGCCCGACTGACCGAATTGGAAACCGCCCGCGGGCCGGTGCTGCTGCATACCGACATGTCGTCAGGCCATGGCGGGGCATCGGGGCGCTTCAAGGCCTGGCGAGACAATGCACGACAGGACGCCTTCCTGCTCTGGGCACTGGGCCTGGCGGAAGACGACGGCGGATAAGCAACCCCGGGGTCAATCCTCTACCGGCAGGATGGCGATGATGTGGTCTTCCCAGTGTGCTTCGTCGACATCGCGTTCGGAGACGGCAAAGCGAGCGACGCCGACCCCCGCACGGTGCACGCTGCCGGGATCGCCAGTGATCAGGGGGTGCCAGTCGGCCAGCCCACGCCCCTCGTGGAGTCGTCGATAGGCACAGGAGCGCGGCAGCCAGTGGAAGTCGCGTAGCGTTTCCAGGCTCATCCGGGTGCAGCCAGGCACTCGGGAAAAGCGATTGGGGTAGTCCTGGCAGCGACACTGCGGAATGTCCAGAAGCCGGCAAGCCACATCCAGCGTGATGACTTCGCCGCTGTCCTCGTCCTCGAGCTTCATCAGACAACAGCGACCGCACCCGTCGCAAAGGGCCTCCCATTCGGTTTCGCTCAATTCTTCGAGGGCGAAACGCTCCCAGAAGCGTTCACGCATCACGCCTCCCAGGGCAACGTCCAGGCTCAATAACGGGCTTCGGTAGGGGTGCGATACAGATCCAGTAGATACGCTTCCTTGGCAGGAGGCAACTGCAGATAGAACCCTTTCTCGTCGATGGCCGCCATGATCTGGACAGCATCGGCTCGAGCGAGCTTCTTGTCCTCGGTCAGCAGCATCGTCAATACCGGCACGGGCCGGCCGAAGCGCTCGAGCAGCAATTCGGGCACCTCGGTCACTCCCTTCGCCTTGTCGACGTAGAGGTACATCTCGTCCTTGCACGAACTCTTGAATATCTCGCAGAGCAGCTTGCGCATCACTCTTTTACCTCGCTTTCGCTTTCATTCAAGGCCCGCTCGAAGGCCTCGGCCAGCAACTCGCCCCGCCAGCCGGACGGCAGGGGCAATGGCACCTGATTCAGGTCGGCAGCGATCAACTCCTCGAGGTGGCGACGACGTGCCAGGACCTCCGGCGCCACGCCCAGATGCTGAGCCATGCCGTTCACCGCTTGCTTGAGGGCCTTGAAACGGCGCTTGAACGGCCCCGACAGTGGGGAAGGCAAGGGGTCGGGCAACTCCTCGGCTTCGAGATCGGCAGCGCCGCGCACCACGGACAGGAGCGCGTCGCCCTCGCGCTTGATCAGGGTGGGCTTGACCCCCTCGACGGAGGCCAGTTCGTAGCGGTTGCAGGGCAGCGCGTCGGCAATGGCAAACAGCACCTTGTCGCTGACCAGCCAGTTGCGCGGCATGTTGCGTTCACGCACCTCCGCCTCGCGCCAGGTCGTCAGCCTCTGATAGGCAGCCGTGGCACGCGGGTCGAGTCGCCACAGCTGGCGATTGCGGCGATACCAGCTTCCATCGCCTTCGCTGCTTCGCCCCGCCTGGTCGACCAGGGCGGCACAGTCCGCCTCAAGCCATCCCAGGCGACCGAGGCGCTCCAGTTCCTGGCGCTGCTTCGGCCAGATGAGGGGCAGATAGGCGACGTCGAGCGCGGCGTAGCGGCATTGCGCATCGCTCAGTGGACGCTCCAGCCAGTCGGAGCGTGTCTCGTCCTTGGGCAGGACGTCACCGGTCCAGTGCTCGACCAGTCGCTGATAGCCCATGGCCGGGTCTTCCCCCAACAGTGCCTGGGCCAACTGGGTATCGATGAGCGGTGCGACCGGCCCCCCCATCCAGTTGGCCAGCACCTCGAGATCCTCGCTGCAGGCGTGGAGCAGCTTGAGGGGCCCGTCAGGACCTAGCAGGGCCCGCAGCGCGGGGCCGGGCACCAATGCCTGGGGATCGACCAGGTAGACATCGTCTCCCCTGGTCAACTGGACCAGCGCCGGAATGGGATGAAAGCTGGATTCACGAATGAACTCGGTGTCCACCGCCAGGTACCGGGCCTCGGACAGCGTTTGGCACATGCTGTCGAGGGCCGCCGGCGTATCTATCCAGTGTATGGTTGGATCGAGAGGCATGATGGTTTTCGACTTCCTTGGGGTTCTTGTTGTAGGCGGTACAAACTGTCAACCGCCACTGAACGGCAGGCGGCCATTGAAGGCACGGCTCAAGGTACCACCATCGACGTATTCCAGTTCGCCCCCCATGGGCACGCCATAGGCCAGACGCGACAGGCGGATACCCCGCTCCCGCAGCTGTTCGGCGATGTAATGCGCGGTGGCCTCCCCCTCGACGGTCGGATTGGTGGCGAGGATGACCTCTTCGATGGCACCTTGATCCAGTCGTCCATCGAGCCGGTCGAGACCGATGTCCTCGGGGCCGATGCCATCCAGGGGCGATAGGTGGCCATGCAGTACGTAATACTGGCCCTGGTAGCCCCCCGCCTCCTCGATGGCCAGCATGTCCGCGGGCGATTCGACGATACACAGCAACGTCTCGTCGCGACGCGCGCTGCTGCAGAGTGCGCACACCTCCTCTTCGGTAAGCGTGCGGCAGCGACGGCAGTAACCGACTTCCACCAATGCTCGACCGAGCACCTCGGTCAGTCGACGACCGCCATCGCGGTCACGTTCCAGCAAGTGTAGCGCCATACGCTGCGCGGTCTTGGGGCCAACCCCCGGAAGTACCCGCAAGGCATCGAGAAGCTGATCGACGAGTGGAGAAAACCCCATCAAAAAGGCATCTTGAAACCGGGCGGCAGGTTCAGGCCAGAGGTCGCCTCTTCCATCTTGGTCTTGGAGGCGACCTCGACCTTACGCACCGCATCGTTGACGGCAGCGGCAAGCAGATCCTCGAGCATCTCCTTGTCTTCCTCCAGGATGGCGGGATCGATCTCGACCTTGCTTACATCGTGGCGGCCATTCATGGTGACCTTGATCATGCCGGCCCCCGCCTCGCCAAGCACCTCGGCACGGGCGATCTCTTCCTGCACCTGCTGCATCTTTTCCTGCATTTCCTGGGCCTGCTTCATCAGGTTGCCCATTCCGCCCTTGAACATGCTGTCACCTCAACGTGTTTGCCATTGAAAAGCCCGCCGACGAGACGGGTCACTCGGTCTGTGTCTGGGGCGAGACGGTCTGCTCCAGCAGACGAGCATCGAAGGCCTGCTCCAACTGCTGGATATGGGGATCACCGCGCAGGGCTTCAACCGCCTCGGCGTGACGCTCGGCCGCCTCGCGATCGCTGCATGCCTTGGGCGTCTCGACGCCGTCGGGGATGGCGCCCGGCTCGACACTCACCCGTCGCTCGATCCCCGCCTCGGCCAGCGCCCGCTCGATACGCTCGACGTGTACCTCGGCATTCATCGCCGCCTGACTGGGGTCAAGGCGCAAGCGCAGGCAACGCCCATCGTCGTCCTCGACGACACAGTGTGCCGCCAGGCTGCGGGTCAAGCCGGACAGGGTAAGACGGCGAAACAGGGCCAGCCACCCGGCATGATCGAGCACCCTGCTATCATCCTGTCCTTCCGCCTCGACCCTCGGTTCGCACTCCGCAGGCTCGGGCTCGGTCGATTCGGGCTCGGTCGATTCGGGCTCGGTCGATTCGGACTCGGTCGATTCTGACTCGGTCGGTTCGGAAGGCATCGCTTCCCCGGACGCCGCAGCAGCCGGAGCCGATGGCGGCTCGGACGGCATTTCCCAGGGCGGTGGTTCATCCACCGTGACAGCATCGCTTGCCGGCCCCCGGGGCTCGGAAACCTCGGGAGGGGCATCGGCCGGGGTATCGATGTTCGACGCACCATTGGCTGCTGCGGTATTTGCCTCGCCCCGCAGCGGCAAGGGAGTCCTGGGCGGCCTGGGAACCCCCTGGGGGCGAAACGCGAGCATGCGCAGCAGTGTCATTTCCAGCGCAGTGCGCGCGTCCGGAGCACTTTCCATGTCGGCACGCCCCTGCAAGCCGATCTGGTAGTAGAGCTGCACGTCTTCTGCCGTGAAGCGGGCCGCCAGCGCGAGCAGCGCATCACGATCGCCGTGGCCGTTGTCCAGGGCGTCGGGAACCATCTGGGCGATGGCCAGACGGTGAAAGACGCCGGTCAGATCGTCGAGCACACCGGCAAAATCCGGCCCTTGCTCGGCCAGGCTGGCCACCTCGGACAGCACTCGTGCCGCGTCGGCCTCGGCCAGCGCCTCGACGAGCGTCAACAGCAACCGATGATCGAGGGTGCCCAGCATGGCCGCTACGTCGGCGCGTCTTATCACCCCCTGGCCGAAGGCAATCGCCTGGTCGGTCAGGCTCATGGCATCGCGCATCGAACCATCCGCTGCCTTGCCCAGCAGCCAGAGTGCATCGTCCTCGTAGGCGACCTGCTCGGCGGTCATCACCCGGGACAGGTGCTCGACGATGCGTTCGGGCGGCATGTTCTTGAGGGTGAACTGCAGGCAACGCGACAGAACCGTGACCGGCAGCTTCTGAGGGTCCGTGGTGGCCAGCAGGAACTTCACGTGGGAGGGTGGCTCTTCCAGCGTCTTCAACAGCGCATTGAAGCTGTGGGTGGAGAGCATGTGCACCTCGTCGATGAGGTACACCTTGTAGCGCCCCTGGGCCGGCGCATACTGCACGTTGTCCAGCAGCTCGCGGGTGTCTTCCACCTTGGTGCGCGAGGCAGCGTCCACCTCGATCAAGTCGACGAAACGCCCCTCGTCGATGGCTCGGCAGCTGTCGCATTCGCCACAGGGCCGCGAGGTCACCCCCTCGTCACCGCGCCCTGCCGCCGTGCAATTCAGGCATTTGGCAAGAATGCGTGCCAGGGTCGTCTTGCCCACCCCTCGGGTACCGGTAAACAGATAAGCGTGGTGCAGGCGCCCCTGGTCCAGGGCGTTGACCAGCGCCCGCTGCACATGCTCCTGCCCTACCAACTCGTGGAAGGTGCGCGGACGCCATTTACGGGCCAGTACCTGATAGCTCATGCAGCGGTGGATCCTTGCAGAATGGTGAGGGTCGGCCAGCCAAGCGGAGATCGATGCCAGACACCCATTCTATCCGCTGGAGCTTGCGGCGGAAAGCACGCTCCCGGTGACTCACTTAAGGGCAATTTTGAATAAAGGGGGGAAAATCAGGATAATCATCGGGCTTTTATGCGCATAATTTTAGAGGCAGAGAACAAGAAACCTCGCGATCACTCCACACTTGATGTGTACTCAGTCGACCTAACCGTACAAGGAGCGCAGGCATGTTCAAAAAGATCATGGTGCCAGTGGATCTGGCACACCTCGATGTGATCGAGCCCTCGCTGCAGGTGGTCGCCGACCAGGCCAGGCATTACGGTGCCGAAGTCTGCTATGTCGGTGTCACCGCGACCACACCCGGCAGCGTGGCCCGCACCCCCGAGGAGTACCAGCAAAAGCTCGAGGCCTTCGCTGAGGAGCGGGCAAAGGTCCACGGTCAGCGGGTGAGCGCCCGAGCCATCACCTCACCGGACCCCATCGCTGACCTCGACGACGTGTTGATCAAGGCCATCGACGAGGTGGGTGCCGACCTGGTGATCATGCCGACGCACCCGCCGAAGCACCTGGATGTGGTCATTCCCGCCCACGGCGGCAAGGTCGCGTGCCATACCTCGGCCTCGGTATTCCTGGTGCGCCCTCAACAGGATTGATCGCTGCCTTTTTCGCTTCGCTCATCGACGTCAACAAGGAGAAGTCCCTTGACGAACGACAACAAGGCCCCAGAGGCCAACGCAGGTTCAGAAGGCATACCCGCCCCGGAAGGGCCTGCCAACCTCATCGATACCGACTACGTAATCGGTCAGGACAACATCACCGCCTCGCCATTGGGCGTGAATGTTGACTTGCATGGCAAGGTCTTCACCATCTCTTCCCTGGTGATCCTGTTCTTCGTGATCATCACCCTGGCCCTCCAGGACCAGGTCGAGCCGATCTTCGATGCCATCTTCGGCTTCCTGACCGGCAACCTTGGCTGGTTCTTCCTGCTAGCGGCCAACATCTTCGTGATCCTCGCCGTGGTGCTGATCTTCACGCCCATGGGCAAGGTCAGGCTCGGTGGTGCGCATGCCACGCCGGACTTCAGTTATGCCGGCTGGTTCGCCATGCTGTTCGCCGCGGGCATGGGCATCGGCCTGATGTTCTACGGCGTCTCCGAGCCGCTGACCCACTTCGGGACCGCCATGGGCGGCACCACCGCAGAAGACGGGATGCGCACGGACTGGTCGCCACTGGGCGCGGCCGCCGGCAACCAGGAAGAGGCCATCTCCCTGGGCATGGCCGCCACCATCTTCCACTGGGGCCTGCATCCCTGGGGCATCTATGCGGTGGTGGCCCTGGCCCTGGCGTTGTTCTCGTTCAACAAGGGCCTGCCGCTGACCATGCGCTCGATCTTCTACCCGATCCTGGGCGAGCGCGTCTGGGGATGGGCGGGTCACGTCATCGACATCCTGGCCGTGTTCGCCACACTCTTCGGCCTGGCAACCTCGCTTGGCATCGGCGCCTCCCAGGCCTCGGCCGGGCTTGGCTACCTGTTCGGCATCCCCGACAACGATGTCACCATGGTGCTGCTGATCATGGGCATCACCGCCGTGGCGTTGATGTCGATCCTTGCCGGCGTCGACAAGGGCGTGCAGCGCCTGTCTCAGGTCAACATGGTGCTGGCCTTCCTGCTGCTGGCTTTCGTCATCGCGGTCGGGCCGACCCTGATGATCGCCACCGGCTTCTTCGAGAACCTGGCCTCCTACCTGGTCCACCTGCCGGCGCTGTCGATGCCCTTCGGACGCGAGGACGCCAACTTCAGCCAAGGCTGGACCGCCTTCTACTGGGCCTGGTGGATCAGCTGGTCACCGTTCGTCGGCATGTTCATCGCCCGGGTCAGTCGAGGACGGACCGTGCGCGAATTCCTGATCGCCGTGCTGCTGGTGCCCTCACTGGTCTCGGTACTGTGGATGACCGCCTTCGGGGGTACCGCCATCGATCAGGTGATCACCGACGGCTTCGAGGGCGTCAAGGAAGCCGCGCTGGAGCTGCAGCTGTTCGTGATGCTCGGCCAGCTGCCGCTGACCCAGATCACCTCTTTCGTGGGCATCGTGCTGGTGATGGTGTTCTTCATTACCTCCTCGGACTCCGGCTCGCTGGTGATCGACTCCATCACCGCCGGGGGCAAGGTCGATGCACCCAAGCCGCAGCGGGTGTTCTGGGCGATCATCGAGGGGGCGATCGCCATCGCCCTGCTGCTTGGTGGCGGCCTGACGGCGCTGCAGACGGCGGTAATCACCACCGGCCTGCCCTTCACCCTGGTGCTGCTGGCAGCCTGCTATGCCATTATCAAAGGGCTCATGAGCGAGCCCCGCAGCGGGTGATGCCATCTTCACCCATGCCACGACACAAGGCGGCCCGCAGGCCGCCTTCTTCGTTTCAGCTCCACAGCTCGCCGACAGGGGTCTCGGGGTGGTAGTGGTTGGCAATCTGTGCCTGCAGCAACTCCGCCGTGGCGAGGGCATCACCCAGGGCATGATGCCCCGGATAAGGAGGCAGATGGTAGCGTTGGCGGCTCTCGTGCAGTCGAATGGAGAGCGGCTTGCGACCGGAGAGCCGCTTGGCCCAGGCCCAGCGTCGCCTGCGATGCAACCGGGCCTCCAGCTGCATGGTGTCGATCACCGGAAACATCAGTCTCTCACGCAGGCGGGCCCGAACCGCGGAATCCAGGAAGGAACGTTCGATATTGCGATAGTGCACGACGGCCAGCCTTCCGGCGAGAACGGCCAGCAGTTCATCCAGGATGTCATCGAGATCCGGCGCCGAAGCGATTTCCGAGTGCGTGATGCGGTGCAAGGTCACGGACTTCTCGGTCAAGGTGCGTGGCGGGTTCAGGACCCAATAGCGTTTTTCGGAAAGACGAATGCGCCGCAAGCTGAACGGCAGCACCCCGATACTGACGATGCCGTGGCGACCAGGGTCGAGCCCCGTGGTCTCCAGATCGAGCGCGACCAGGGACGCTTGTCCGATCGGTGTCTCCGGCGCCGGCCCTCCCGCGGCAAAGAAGCGCCGCAAACGCGGGTCCCGTGCCGCTTCGGCGCAGGAGGCCATGAAGAGCGGCCAGTCGTTCGGGTTGGCGCGAGAAGAGGATAGCGGCGACATGGTCAGGACAAGGAACTTTTCGACGACGTCGAATAGCGGAACTTGAGAAATTTCTGCGCGTGGCTCAGTGCCTCGAAGGCATCCTTGAGGTGGTGGCGATCGCTGCTGGAAACGTTTTCGGGCTCGATATTGTTGTCCGGTTCGCGCTCCGCCTCGATATCCAGCACCTGGTGACGGATGCGTACCATGGAAATGAACTCGAAGGCATAGCGCAGCCTGTCACTGACTCCCTCCGGCAGTAGCTTGGCGGCAGCGATGTCATCCAGGCGATTGAAGGTATTCTGTGATCGGGAGCCGCACGCCATGGCATGAACCCGGATAAGATCGACCAGGGGTGCGGTACCGCGACGCTTCAGATTGATCGAATTGTTGTGCTTGCCATCGTTTTCCATGACGAAAGTGCGAAAGAAGCCGAGCGGCGGAGTGCGATTACGTGCGTTGCGCGCCATGGCTGCCAGGAACAGCGGGCTTCGAGAGGCCTTCTCGGCCACCAGATCCTGCAACTGCTCGACGAATGCCTCTTCTCCGTGGACGCTGTCCAGATCGAAGAAGATCGAGCTATCCAGCAGGCGCTTGGGATTGGGCTCCTCGATCCAGGTGCTGAAGTACTCCTTCCACACCCTCAAGGGCTGCCGCCAGCGGGGGTTGGTGGCCATGATATCGCCCTTGCAGTAGCTGTACCCGCAGGCGTCGAGGCCATCACTGACGAACTTGGCCAGCGCCGCGAAATAGTCGTCGTGCTGGCCGGGCTCGAAGCGATCGTCGAGCACCAGGGCATTGTCCTGGTCGGTGATGATGGTCTGCTCGTCCCGGGCCATCGAGCCAAGTGCCATGAAACTGTACGGCACCGGGGGCGGGCCCAGCCTGGCCTCGCCCAGCTCCAGCAAACGACGCGTGAAGCTGCGTCCGATGGTGGAAAGGGCCCGGCCGATCATCTGCGAGGTTGCGCCCTCGGCCACCAGTTGCACGAAGGCGGCACGCACATCGGCGCTGAGTCGAGCCAACCCCTTGTCGCTGGACTGGTTGAAGATGTTGCTGACCAGGTAGAGGCTGCTGTGCGTCTCGTAACGCACGATATCCGATAGGTGCAGCAGGCCGATCGGTCGCCGTCGGTGCAGTACCGGCAGGTGGTGCACGTTGCTGCGCAGCATGCAAAGCATGGCCTCGTACACCGATTCATCGGACTGAACGGTGAGAAGCTCTTCGGTCATGACCTCGCTGACCGGCGTATCCGGCGTGATGCCCGCCGCCAGCACTCGGGTACAGAAATCCCGATCGGTCAAGATGCCTGCCAGCCTCCATTCATGTCCCTGGGCATCGGTGAAGTTACGCAGCCAGTCCTCGCCCGGCTCGGACAAGACCAGAACGGAAGTCGTGCCTTGGTCGGTCATGCGCTGGGCGGCATGTTGGAGGGATGCACCGGCCTCGATGGTCGCCGGACGACGGTTGATGAGCTTGCGCACCCGGGTCATCATCATGTCGCTTTCCCGGCGCTGCTGTTCCACCGTCATCTTGAGCCGCGAGCCGCCCGCCTCGACAAAATCGGCGAAGGCATCGTCCTCCTCGCACAGTCGCTCGAAGATCCTTTCCGGGATGAAATAGATCAGGGTGTCCTCGATCGCCCTGACCGGGAAGCGTACATGCTTGTTTCGCAGCAGATCCGAGTAACCGAAGATATCCCCTTCGCTCAATCGGTTGTAGAGACTGCCGCTGCGGCGAAACATCTCCACGGCACCGCTGCGGATGTAGCAAAGCTCGTGGGTTTCCTGATCCCGAGCCAGTATCTCGGAGCCTGCCTTGAAATAGCTGACCTCGATTTGGCTGACCACCGCATCCAGCAGCACGTCGGACAGGTGGTCGAAGGGCGCAAACCGGCCCAGGTGATCCCGGATTTCCAGCAACTCGATGTCCATGCGCGCCCCTGCTCTGGCCGAGATGATCGTGGTGGATACCGCAGCGTGAAATTGTCGAAAGGAAAGTCGGCAGGGTCAAGCGCCGTTAATGCACAGGCGCGCTCGCGAAGGAAGTCGGGGTTCCAATGGAGGCGACCCCCGCCAGCCACATCCCGGCACACGCAGCCACCACTACCGTTGCTCCCTTCCGGGCCTGGCGGGGTTTGCGGTTTAGCGTTGCGGGAGGACCGACGGGGGTCACCATAGATGGCAGTGGCCGTTCCAGGCATGACATTGTGTCAACGAATTCCTGGCCGGAGTTGCCAAATCGAGAGGCACTATACCAGCTGCCCTTCCGATCATCAACAGGCACAGAAATAAGAACCTCCATAACCCCCTACCGGTAAAAGAAAAAAACATCGGCCATTTTATTGACCCCTCGGCCTGCTATGCTGAGGAGAGTAACGTTGCATTTTTAGATGAATTGCACATCACCAATAACGACACTCAGGGAGACGATTCATGGAAAAGGATCCGAACAAGGGTTATGTCGCGATGCTCGGCTGGAGCTTGAGTGCCATCGAAGCGCTGGATCGCTTCGATCGACGCTACGTGATCGTCGCACCGGACTGGGCGGAGGAGTACTGCAAGGAACATGACATTCCGTATATTCCCTGGAATTTCGAGCGTCTCAACGACCGTTCCATGGAGATCGCCGAGACCCTCAACGACATGGGCGTTGATGTTGCCATTCCACTCTTCGAGGAGACCGTCGAATGGGCAGGTGCCATCAATTCGGTGCTCATGGACAATCCCAGGCTTTACGGCCAGGCGCTGCTGCTGCGTGACAAGGCACTGATGAAACGTCGGGCCCAGCTGGGCGGCATCCGCGTGGGTATCTTCGAGGAAGCCCACGACCGTGATGATGTGATCCGCTTTCTCAAGCGCGTCAACCAGACCCTGTTGAAGCTCGACGGCGACCCCAACGACCCTATCCATCTCAAGGCCTTCGACAAGGCAGGCTGCCTGGGTCACCGGGTGATCCGCACGCCCGACGAGATCGACACGATTCCCGAGGAGGAATTCCCGGTATTGATGGAAAGCCACCTGGATGGCTGGGAATTCGCCGTGGAAGCCTGGATCCACGATGGCAAGATACGCTTTCTGAACATCTCGGAGTACGTGACGCTGGGCTACTCCGTGTTCGTCCCGGCCACGCCCGAACTCGAAAAGTACCGCGACGCCATCACCCGCCAGATCGAGAAGCTGATCAGGACCTTCGATATCGATTTCGGCTTCATCCACCCGGAATACTTCGTCACCAGCGACGGCGAAATGTACTTCGGCGAGGTCGCCTATCGTCCGCCGGGCTTCAAGGTCTTCGAACTCCTCGAGCGCGCCTATGGGTTCAACGCTTACCAGGGCCTGGTGCTCTCCTTCGACCCCAAGACCACCGAGGAGGAGATCACCGCCTTCTTCCCCAGGGAGGTGGTCGATGCCAAGGGCCATGCCGGCTGTTTCGGTGTCTACCCACGGCGGCGCGTTGTCAGTAAGCTACATATTCCCGAGGAGACGGAACAGCACGAGTATTTCGAGTCCCATGAATTGACCGCGCCCCTGGAGGAGACCGTCACCAAGCGTACCGCCTTCGGCACGCACTGGGGGCTGATCTATTTCTTCGGTGACGATCCCCACAAGATGCGCGACTTGCTGAAACATCAGGAAGAACTCGATTTCTATGTCTGAGCCTTCCAGCGGCATGACAAGGAGTTTGTTTGACTAATCAAGGTGAAGGAGCCGGCGACCTGGAAAGGTTGCTGGCCAACCTGGACGAGGCGATTGAAATTCTTGCGCGGACGCCGAATTTCGCCAAGGCCACGAAAACCAACCGCGTGCTGACGGCTCTGCGCAAGATCATGATGGTGGACGGGGGGCTCGAGGCCATCGAGCAGCGTACCGCCCTGCTCGAGGCAGCAGGCATGTTCAATGGTTCCGACTGGGCGCAGCCGCAGATTCTGCAGCCCACGCTGACCAAGCATTCGCTGCGCTCGGACTCGAGCGACGTGGTGTTGATGGAAACGCTGAGCGAAATACGTCTGCTGGCCGTGGCCAAGGGCGCCTATCAGCACCCCTCCATGTCCACGGAGCAGGCCCACCACTACCTTACCCAGGTGCTGGCGCTCAATCTCGAGCTGCTGTTCACGCCTCCGAGCGAAGCAGAGCGCGTCCAGCAAGGCAACCTGGCACTGCTGACTCGCCGACTGCTCAAGCATCTTGCCGACGGTATCGGTTACGAGCATATCGTCGACCAGCTGGTCGACGAGATCTGGCGCATGCTGCAGCAGCGCCCCATCCAGGTCGACTCGATCAAGCAGATGATCCTCCAGATCGCCGCCTGTCGCGCCAACCCGGCCATCGAGCTCGGCGTCAGTGGCCAGGGGGCGGACCGCCTGATCAGCAGCCTCTTCGGCACCACCAACGGCTGCCGCGAGGACCCGGGGCTCGAGGTCTATCAGCAGCGCCTGGAGGCCATGGACAGCGCGGCCTTGCAGTACGAGGCGACGGGCTTTGCACGAGCGATGCACGACACAGGCCTGGTCTCCCCCTACCATGCCCTGCTGCTGCGTCACCTGCTGACCCATAGCGATCACATCCTGTCCGAGGCCCTGGGATTGTCCAGCACCGGGCGCGACTGTCTGCTGTGCTACCGTGCCCTGGTGCACGCCATGATCGACCTTGCCGTTCATCCCGAGACCAGCCAGGCCATCTACGGACTGGCATTGCTGCTCGAGCGCGGCATCCTCTATCAACCCCCGGTAGCGCCCGCACTCTGGCGACAGGTCGCCCTGGCGTTGTCCCCCTATTCCCAGCAGCGACTGATCCTGGCCTTCGGCGCCACGCCTTCACCCGCGGCACGACTGATGGAAGGCGTGCTCTGCATGCTCGGCCAGCCCCTCGGCGTGGGCCAAGGCAACAACCCGACCTGCCAGTCGGCGCGCGCGCTGTCGATGTGGGCCTACAACGATCCGGACTACCTCCTCCAGATGGTGGCCTGGGCAGCCCGGGACGACGAGATCATCATGCACTTCGAGGGGCAGCCGGTCTCTTCCCGGGAAAATCTGGAAGGTGTCGCCAAGGCGTTGCCCATGGACCTCGATCCACTATCGCTGCTGGTGGTGCCTCATCTGGATCGCATCTATGCCGAAATGGGCCGGCGCTGCGTCGCCCGAGGGGAGGACCCTCACCGCTGGATCAATCCCGAGTTCCACGGCTGGTGGGCCGGGCGCGGCTTTCGCATCGCCGTGGACGTGGCCAGTGGCAAGCTGTTTCAGCTCGAGGATTTCCTGCGCCACTTCTATGCCTGCTACCACCCCTACTACAACGGCAATCAACCCCTGATCCACCCCCAGCCGGCAGGGGTCGCGGTGACCGACAGCGCCGCCCGCTTCATCGGCTGGCATGCCATCACGCTCTTGCGCGTCAATCTCGATCCGCAGCAGGTGATGCGCATGTACTTCTTCAACCCCAACAACGATAGCGGCCAGGATTGGGGGGATGGCGTTGTCGTGAGCACCGCCGGTCACGGCGAGCGCTATGGCGAATCCTCCCTGCCCTTCGAGGATTTTGCCTCACGGCTCTACATCTTCCACTACGACCCGCTGGAGCCGGGTGATCCCAGTTGCGTCGACGAACAGAACATCCACAGCGTGGTCGACAGTATCCAGCGCACCTGGGCCAAGGACCGCATTCCCGGCGACGCCTTGCAGGCCGCCAGCGGCCCGGCCTGACAGGCGCCAGGGTGCCGCTAGAGACAACGCCCCCACCGGTATTCCGGTGGGGGCGTGTCATGGCGGCGCGAAACGGCGATTCAGTCCCGGGTCTCCGTCCCCGCTTTCATCCGCCGACGCAGCATCGGCCCCACCAGGTAGGGCAGGATCAACCCCAGGATAGCCACGCTCCATAGCCCTATCGCCAGGCCGCTGTTCCACAGCACCGTCCAGTCGCCGTCGGCGATGTCCAGGGCATGGCGCAGGTTCTTCTCCATCTCCGGCCCCAGAAGCAGCCCAAGAATGATGGGCACCAGCGGAATCTCCAGCTTGCGCAGGAAATAGCCCCCTACCCCGAAGGCAACCATGAAATAGAGATCGAAGGCGGAATTGCTGATCGAATAGATGCCCACGAAGGCCACCATGGTGACGATGGGCAGCAAGTACATCGGCGGCACCGACAAGAGCTTGACGAAGATGCCTACCAGCGGGATGTTCAGCAGCAGCAGCAGGAAGTTGCCGATGAGCAAGGCGGCGATCACCCCCCAGACGATGTCCGCGTTCTGGGTGAACATCAGCGGACCGGGCGTGATGTTCAGCGAGATCAGCAGTGCCAGCAGCACTGCCGTCGTGCCGCTGCCCGGCACGCCCAGGGTCAGCATGGGCACCAGGGCACCTGACGACGCCCCGTTGTTGCCGGCCTCCGGCGCCGCCACGCCTCGCGGGTCGCCCTCGCCGAAATAGCCCTTCCTGCCGAGCACCTTCTTCTCCAGCGTATAGCTGATGAAACTCCCCAGGGACGCCCCCGCCCCGGGCAAGACGCCGGCAATGAAGCCCAGCACGCCGCCACGAAAGGAGGTCGGCAGGATCGCGACGATCTCCTTCCAGGAGAGCTTGAGCTTATTGATCACGATCTCCGACTTCCCTCCGCCGGCACGCGCCTCGATGAAGAACAGCAGTTCGGAAATCGCGAACAGGCCCACGATGGTGATGATGAAATCGACCCCTTCGTAGAGTTCGAGGACGCCAAAGGTGTAGCGCTGCACGCCGGTGTTGTCGATGCCCACGGTGGCAATCATCAGTCCGATGGCGGCGGCCATGATGGTCTTGACCGGGTTCTTGCCGGTGATGCCGCCCAGGGTCGCGAAGGCCAGCACGAACAGGGCGAAATATTCCGCCGCACCGAAGGTCAGTGCGAACCTGGCCAGCAGTGGCGCCAATAGAATCAGGCCGATGGTGGCAATGAGGCTGCCCATGAACGAGGCGACGGCAGAAATCGCCAGCGCCTCGGCGGCCTTGCCCTTCTGGGCCATCGGATAGCCATCGAGGCAGGTCATCATGGCCGGCTCGTCACCGGGAATGTTCAAGAGAATCGACGAGATGCGCCCGCCGTACATGGCACCCGCATAGACCGCGGTGAGCATGATCAGCGCCGTTTCCGGACGCAGCCCCAGGGTGAATGCCAGGGGAATGAGGATCGCCACCCCATTGGCCGGCCCCAGGCCGGGCAGCGCGCCGATCAGGGTGCCGAGGAACGCCCCCAGGAGCGCGAACATCAGGTTGTGCGGGGCCAGGGCGACACCGAACCCGTCGAGCAGATAGTTGAGGGTTTCCATCAGTCAGCCTCCAGCACACTCAGCACGCCCCAGGGCAACGGCAGATCAAGGGCGTAGGTGAACAGCAAGAACACCACCACGCCGGAGACGAGGCCGGTGAGATAGGCGCGCAGGGGCGCCGCTCCCATGCGCCAGCACAGCGTGCCTACCGCCAGGGTCGTGGCAATGACGAAGCCCAGCGGTTGCAGCAGCAGCGTATAGGCCACCAGCACCACCACGGCGATCACCAGTTCCAGCCAGGTACGACCTGGTGGCCAGGCATTGTCCGGGTCCGGCTTCACGATCAGATAGAGGCTGGTCAGCGCAAGCACTACCGCCAGCAGCTTGGGAAAGGTTTCGGGGCCGACCGCTTCGGCCCCACCGAACGGTTCGGGGAACTGGGTGGTGCCCCAGCCGTAGGCCACGGCCAGCACCAGCATCAGTACCCCGAAGAGACGATCGTTGAGCGCCATTACTGAATCAACCCGATATCCCTGGAGAGCGATTCGATGTCATCGATCTGCTGCTTGACGAAGCTCTCGAATTCACCGGCGCTCATGTGGAAAGGCATCAGGCCGTTTTGCTTCATGACCTGCTTCCACTCCTCGCTCTCGTAGATGGTGTCCATGGCATCGACCCAGTACTGCTTGGCGTCGTCGGAGATATCCGCCGGCATGTAGAAGCCGCGCCAGTTGGGGCCGACCGCATCGATGCCCTGCTCCTTGGCGGTGGGAATGTCGGAGAACTCGCCCGGCAGACGCTCCTCGGAGAGTACCGCCAGTACTCGCAGGTCACCGGATTCCATGAAGCCCTGGGCCTCGGTGATATCGCCGGTGAAGGCGTCGACATGGCCGCCGACCACCTGGGTCATGGCCTCGCCACCGTTGTTGTAGGAGAGATAGGGTATGCGCGGCAGATTCTCGATCCCGGCATCCTGAGCGGCTATCAGCACCTTGAGATGATCCCAGCCCCCCTTGGCGCTGCCTCCGGCGAACTTCACCGCCCGCGGGTCTTCCTTCAAGGCATCCATCAGGGCCGGCAGGTCCTGATACTCGGAATCCTTGGAGACGGCGATGATCCCATAGTCGGCCCCCAGGGCCCCGATCCAGTTGACCATGTCCGCATCCATGCCCTGGAACTGCCCCTGGGCCAGGCGGGTAGTAGTTGCCGTCGACGCGGCCACCAGCAGCTGCTCGTCACCCGCGCGCTTGCTCACCGTATGGGCATAGGCGACGCCGCCACCGGCGCCGGCCATGTTGATGGTCTGCACGCTACGCGGTACCAGATCGAGTTCCTCGAGCACCTTGCCGACACTGCGGCAGGTGAAATCCCAGCCGCCGCCCGGGTCGGCCGGAGCCAGACACTCCACCTTGCCACTGGGCTCGAAGGCCATGGCCATGCTGCCGCTCAGTGTCAGTGTCAGTGCGGCCAGAAGTTTGATCGGTGTTTTCATCGTCATTGTTGTTTCCCTTTGATTGTCAGAGATGGGAGATGGGTTCGAAGAACATGGCGGGGCTCGGCCTTGCCCTATTCCTCGACGTTGCCTTACAATTCTGTAAGGCAGAACATCGTTCCTTGGAGTAGAAAGCTAGGCACCCCAGAGAGAGACGTCAACGCCTATCGTCCTCATTACGACCAAAGTCGAGCCAGGACGGCGAGGCTTCTTCATCACCTGCATGAGGCATACTGTCAGCATGGCACAAGATCGCGTAGAGGCCGTGGAGCGGGCATTGACCATTCTCGAGGCATTCGACGCCACCGAGGAGTGCTTTACCCTGGCCGAGCTGGCGAATGCCACCGGGTTCTACAAGAGCACACTGTTGCGGCTGCTGGGATCACTCGAGCGGTTCGATTACGTGCAACGCGGCGGCGACGGGCGCTACCGCCTGGGGCCGACACCGTGGCGTCTGGCACGTCGCCACCTGCCAAGCCGCCGGCTCGAGGCCCGGGTCCAGCCCGTTCTCGATGCCCTGGCCGCCGCCAGCGGCGAAACCGCCACCCTGATCGCAGTCACAGGCGAGAGCGCCGAATGCCGCCTGGTAGCCACGCCCGACAGTGCCTTGCGTCACGAGCTGTATCCCGGTCAGCGCTGGCCCGCTCCCGCCGGCGTCCCGACGCTGGACTTTGCCGGGGGGGTGATGATCTGCCGCCGAGTGACGTCGACCGATTCGGAGACCCTCTGGCTTGCCGTTTCAGGCCCCCAGGGGCGCCTCGATAGCAGCAGCGCCGAGGCGCATCTCGACACGGCGCTGAGCAAGCTATCGCACCGAGCCGTCGAGGTGACCCCATCCACCCTGTCATCGCCCTGAACACGAGATCGCCATGAACCTGTTGCTGATCGAAGACGACGCCCTGCTTGCCGAGACGCTCGCCGACGTGCTGCGACTCGAAGGCCATCGGGTCACGGCCCTCGGGGATGGCATCGAGGCCCGTGAGAGGCTGTCCCGATCCGACCATGGCCAGGACCTGATCCTGCTCGACCTCAACCTGCCGAGCTGCGGTGGACTGGAGGTGCTCGCCACCCTGCGCCGACACGACCCGAAGACCCCGGTGCTGATCCTCACCGCTCGTGGCGCCATCGAGGACCGCGTGCAGGGGCTCGACCTGGGCGCCGACGATTACCTCGCCAAGCCCTTCGCTCTGGATGAACTGGAAGCCCGGGTGCGCGCGTTGCTGCGGCGTCAGGCGCGCGATGCCCAGTTGCAGGTCGGCACCCTGGTATTCGATAGCCTCGTCCAACGTTTCACCCTGCGGGGAGTGCCGCTCAATCTCCCTCCCCGCGAACAGCGACTGCTGGCCTGCCTGATGCGTCATGCCGGCGAACCGGTGGACAAGGCACGCCTGGCCGACGAGGCCTTCGCCGGCGAATCCCTGGGAGACAACGCCATCGAGGTCTACGTGCATCGTCTGCGCCGCCGCCTGGCCGACAGCGATGTCACGTTGTATACCGTTCGCGGCCTGGGTTATCAGCTGGTGGCGACGTGAGTGTCCGCAACAGCCTCTACTGGCGTCTGCTGGCCTGGTTGCTGCTGCCCTTGCTGGGCCTGGCCGCACTGATGTTGTGGCAGGCCTATCTGGGCGCCCGGGACACCGCCGATCGCGCCTTCGATCGGCTACTCGAAGCCGCCTCCCTGGCCATCGCCGAACAGGTCAAGTGGCAGGACAATCGCCTCTGGCTCGACCTGCCCCCGGCGGCTCTGGAAATGCTTGCCACCGATGCCGAGGAACGGGTGTTCTACGCCCTGTATGCGACCGGAGACGAATTCGTCACCGGCAATGCCCGACTGCCCGCCCTGGAAGGTGGCGGCACGGCATTGCGCTTTGCCGACGTGGGCTGGCAAGACCAGACCCTGCGCCTGGGCGTCCGTGAAGCCAGGTTGGAGGACTGGGACCAGCAAGAACGCTTCGAGGTGCGTGTCGCCCATACCCGCGAAGGCCGCGAAGCATTGGCCTTCTCCCTGTTCCAGGGCAGCCTGGCGCGCGTCGCTCTGCTGGCCTTGCTGGCCACCGGCGTACTGGTACTGGCCATTCGCTTCGCCCTGGCACCGCTGACCCGGCTACGTCGCGCCATTCGCGCCCGAGACCCGCGCACCCTGGCGCCCCTGGAGCTGGCCTTGCCCCGGGAACTCGCCGAACTGCGCGAGACGCTCAACGAGTTGCTCTCGCGCATGCGTCGGGTGCGTGCCAACCAGGAGCGCTTCATCGGCGATGCGTCCCATCAACTACGCACCCCGCTGGCAGGCCTGTCGGCGCGCGCCGAACTGGCCCTGCGCCAGAACGACCCCGACGCCTGGCGTGATGCCCTGCAAGCGATGCGAACCACCAGCGCCAGCGCGGCGCATCTGGCAGTACAGCTGCTGTCGCTGACCCGACTCAACAACCCCGAAGCCACGCCCGAGCTCGAGCCGCTGGACCTGACACGGGTGGCCCGCAGGGCAACGCGCCATGCACTCTCGGCCTGCCAGCGTGCCGGCATCGACCTGGGTGTCGAGACACCCGAAAGTGCCGTGATCGTCTCGGGGATCGACTGGCAACTGGAGGAGGCCCTTGCCAATCTCATCGATAACGCCCGGCGCTATGGAAGCCAGGGCCGCGACGACCCGTGCGTCACCGTCCGGGTGAACGCCTCGCCGCCCGCCCTCGAGGTCGAGGACAATGGCCCCGGGATTCCTGCTCATCTGCGCCTGATGGTGTTGCGCCCCTTCTTTCGCGGCCAGGCCCCCGGCGAGGGCTCGGGGCTGGGGCTGGCCATCGTCGATGGCATCGCACGAAGCCATGGCGCAAGACTGAGTCTGGAAGAAGCGTATTCGGGACATGGCCTGCGCGCGATCATACGCTTTCCCGAGGCCCACGCATGAAGGCTCGATTACTCGCCGCGCTGCTATGGTTGGCATCGGTGTTGCTGTCCACGACAAGCAAGGCAGAGACACTGCACTATCCGCTCCTCCCCGTGCGCAGCGATGCGCCGCGGCTGCTGATCCACGGCGCCCTGGATCCACCGCTGATCGCCCCGGTGCTGGAGGACTTCCATCGACGTCATCCGCACATCGACCTGAGCTACCGCAACCTCACTACCCTGGAGATACATCGGGCCTTCCTTTCCGACGGTGGCGAAACACCCCCGGACGTGGTGATGTCATCGGCGATGCCCTGGCAGTACCAGCTCGCCAATCACGGCTACGCCCAGCCGCTGGAGAGCCAGGAGGCTCGGGAGTGGCCGGCCTGGGCGCATTGGCGGCACGAGCTGTTCGGCATCACCTTCGAGCCGGTGGTGATCGTCTATCGCAAGGAACTGGCCAAGCGTTTCGGGGCGGTGAACGATCATGGCGAACTGCTTCGACTACTCGAGCGTGAGCGCGACGAGTTGCGCGGTCGTGTGGTCACCTACGATCCGGCCCGCAGTGGCGCCGGCTACACCTATGCCGTCGAGGAGGCTCGCCTGTCGCCGCGCTACTGGGCGCTGGTCGCCGCCCTGGGCGGCGTGGAGGCCGACCTGGTGGGCACCACCGGCGAAATGCTCGACGGGCTTGCTAAGGGCCGTTATCTCATCGGCTACAACCTGCTGGGCAGTTACGCCCAGGCCTTCAGCCGTGAACATCCGGAACTGGAGGTCGTGGTGCCCGACGACTATGCGCTGGTCATGCAGCGCCTGGTGTTCCTGTCACGCTCGGCAGGCAATCCCGCGCCAGGGCAACGTTTTCTCGACTACCTGCTCAGCGAGGCGGGGCAACGCGTGATCGGCGAACATACGCCACTCGGCACCGTGCACCCGGCCCTCGAAGGGCCCGGCAGTGCCCAGGCGCTGCGCGAGCGTCTCGGCGAGGCACTGCGACCGATCCGCCTGGGGCCGGGCCTGCTCGCCACCCTCGATCGTCTCAAGCGCGAGGCGCTGCTGGCGCGCTGGGAGCTCGAATTCCGGCGCGGCGCCACATCGCCCAGGCCTCACTCCCTGCACCCTCGACCAAGAAGCCACCATGATGCGCCTTGATCAACTGCTCGTCGCCCGGGGCCTGGCACGTTCGCGTACCCGGGCCCAACGCCTGATTCGAAACGGCCGTGTGGCCCTGGAAAGCGACCCCGCCACGCCCTTGACCAAGCCTGGCGAAAAGCTGCCCGACGATGCATGCCTCTTGCTCACCGAGGACGACGAGGAGCGCTATGCCTCCCGGGCTGGCCTCAAGCTGGAGGCGCTTCTCGATACCCTGGACCTGCGTCTGGACGGCAAGATCGTGCTGGATGTCGGTCAGTCCACCGGAGGCTTCACCGATTGCGCCCTGCGCCACGGCGCGGCGCATGTCATCGGTGTCGAGGTGGGCCATGGCCAGCTCGACTCCAGGCTCCGCCACGACCCTCGCGTGACCTGCCTCGAAGGCCTCAACGCCCGGGCCATGGCCGCTGATCCGTCTCTGCAGGAGGCCAACGAGCAGAACGCTCCAGCGGGCATCGCGGTGGCGGTCATGGATGTCTCCTTCATCTCCCAGACCCTGATCCTGCCCGAACTCGGTCATCTACTGGAGAGCGGCGCCGAACTGCTCTCGCTGGTCAAGCCGCAGTTCGAGGTGGGCCCCGGTCGGGTCGACCACCGCGGCATCGTCAGGGATCCTTCCTGCTACGCGGACGTGGAACGGCGCCTTCGGGACTGCTGTGCCGAGCATGGCTTCGAGGTGCTGAGCTGGCATGACAGCCCGATTCTCGGCGGCGACGGCAACCGTGAATTCCTGCTCCACGCAAGGCGCCGGTGAACACGCTCATTCGCCCAGGGTCTTGCCTTCCGCCTGGGAGATGACGTTCTTCGCCCGACCGTCGGCATCGTGCAGCCACACGTCCATCTGGTTGAAGGCGATGCGAATGCCGTGGTCCCGGAACAGCGTATCGAGCCGCCGGTTGATCTCGTCCGCGGCAAAGAGCCGATCGAGCAGATCGTTGACGAAGATGCGCAATTCGAAGTTGAAGGCCGACGGGCCATAACTGGTGCACAGCACCTGGGGCTCCGGGTCCTTCAGCACCCGCGAATTCTCATCGGCAGCCTGACCCAGCAGGCGATGCACCGTATCCAGATCGGAGCCATGAGCCACGCCATAGGTGAGAATCACCCGGGTGACATTGTCCGACAGCGACCAGTTGACCAGTTGGTCGGTGACGAAGGTCTTGTTGGGAATGATGATCTCCTTGCGATCGAAATCCGTCATCGTGGTCGCCCGGATGCGGATGCGACTGACTGTGCCATGCAGATTGCCGAGGGTAATGGTGTCGCCGATGCGTATCGGTCGCTCGAAGAGGATGATCAGCCCCGAAATGAAATTGGCGAATATCTCCTGGAGCCCGAACCCCAGGCCCACACCCAAGGCAGCGACCAGCCACTGCAGCTTGCTCCAGGAAACGCCCAGAGTGCCCAGGGCGGCCACGACGCCCGCGGCCACGATGGTGTAGGAAAGCAGCGACGAGATCGCATAGGCGCTACCATGCTGGAGCGAGAGTCGTGACAACACCATCACTTCGAGCAGGCCCGGCAGATTGCGCGCCATGACGAACATCAACACCACGGTGACAAGCGCCGTGAGCAGATCGGCGACCGTGATCGGCGTCTCGCTCAGGCTTTCTCCCACCCCCTGGGTGATCGACCAGATTCCGACATTGTCCAGATAGGCCAGCACCGTCAGCAGGTCTGCCCAGAGCAGGTACAGCACCAGGGAAAAGCCGAGGAACAGGATCAACTTGGAAAGACGCAGGGACTGCTGGTTGACCTGATCGAGATCCAGGGGTGGCTCCTCGACGACCTCGAGCCCGCCTTCGGCCCCTTCCTGCACCTGCGCTCGTCGACGCGCCACCGCGCGGCGGTAGGCCAGACGCCTTGCCGCCACCGCCAACCCCCTCACCACCGAGGCCTCGACCAGAATCCACAGGCCGAAGATGTACAGGCTGGCAATGAAACGGCTGACCAGCTGCAGGGCGGTATACTCGTACCCCAGCACGATGAGCACGCCCAGCACCAGCGTGGCTCCGGCCAATGCCAATCCCAGCAACAGGCGAAACAGCTTGACGCCGAAATAAGGCGTATGGGCCAGGATGAGTCGCGCCAGCAACAGGCTCATGGCGACCAGTCCAGCCAATATCAGCAAAAGGAAGATCGGTCGCTCGGCCAGGGAGGGCCCATCGCCCTGGGCCAGGGAGCTGATCAGCAGCACCGGAACAAGTGCCCAGCCCAGCCACCAGAGCAGCCGCCGCAGTCGTGTCGCGTAGGCGGCCGGCCAATGGAAGTGACGGACCGCCACCCCGTCGCTCACCAGCAACCGCCGCGCCAGGGCTACCACCCCCCATGTCAGGGAGAGTTGCAGCAAGGCCTCGCCCCAGGCGATGGCAACCCCCTGCCCGCCTTGGGTCAAGGCGATGCCGACTCCAGCCATGCTTAAAGGACCAGGCGCGGCGATCATGGCGTTGAGAAGGATCGCCCAGGGCGTATGCATCTGGGTGTCACGCTTGAGCCGGCCGACCTGATCGTGCAACACCTGCAGCCTCGCCTTGATGCGCCAGCGTCGCAACGACAAGCCCAGCGCGAGCAGCAGTAACGGCAGCGCCCACAAGCCTCCGGGGCGCGGCGACTGCCAGAAGTCATCGAGCTTCTGATGCCACCCGTCGCCACTGAGTTGGGCGGCGAGGCTTTCGGGCAACTGGCGCAGCCAGGCCAGATCCAGAGGACGACGATTCGCGACCCAGAAAAGCTGTTCTTCGATGGTCAGGCGCAGCGACGCACTGATCTCAAGAAGCTGCTGCTGGTTGAGCTGCAGGTCGATCGCCGTCGTCAACAGCTCGCCGTACTCTCGCTCCAATTGGTCGATCAGGTCGCGTCGCGATCGATACAGCTCCACCAGGGAGTCGATCAAGGCCGGCGACGCCTCGAGACCAGCTTCAGCCACCTGCTCACCGGCGAGCTGGTCGATGTCGCGCAACCCTTCTCGCTGACGGCTCAATTCGAACTGCTTGAGACGAATATCGGCAATCCGCTCCTGCAACCCCTTGACCGTATCGACCCTCGGCAACGAGCGACGCTGCTCGCGCAGGATACGTGACAGCAATTGGCTACCGCGCACCGCCTCGATCTGCTCCTTGAGCGTACGTTGTACCTGACGCACGCGATCAAGCTGAGTGCGCACCTTGATCGCCTCGCGCTCGAGAGCGTTGGCGCGGTCGATGACCTGCAGCATCTCGAGGTTCAGTTCGCGGTTGCGCTGGCGTATCTGATCTACCACCGGGTTGCCCTCGGCCGGTAGCGCGCCCTCGTCGTTCGACTCGTTGAACGTGTTCTCGAGGCGATCGCGGCGTTTCTGATCGAGCACCGTCTGCAACAGGGACAGGCGATCCTCGACCTTGTCGATCTGGCGAACCAGCAGCTCGCGGCGCTGCTTGGCCAGTTCAAAAAGCTGGGTATTGGCCGCCAGCTCCCGGCGTTTGAGCGCCAGCCTGCTTTCCGCCAGGGCCAGTTCGCTACGCAGCAACCAGGCCATGGGGGCATCTTCGACGCCGCTATAGTCATCCAGAGCGGCACGCTTTTCCTCGATGCTTTCGAGCGCTTCGGAAATCGAGGCCTGGGCACGTTCGGGAAGCGTCTGGGCCGCGATCAGTCGCGAGTTGGTCTTGGCGAGCTCGTCCTGTAACGACTGCAAGCGATCGAGTGTCTCGGCGACTCGGCTCTCCAGTTCGTTCAGGTCGATCTTTTCCAGGGATTCGGCGCTGGGCACCTCTTCCTCGGCCACATCGCGCGACTCGCTCTCGAGACGTTGCCTCTCTTCCGGGGCGCGCTCGATCTGCTGTTCGAGTTCGTTACGCTCCTCGCGGGTCGATTCCAGGTCTTCGAGGGCATCGAGGGTGGCACGCAGGGTCTCGATCTCTTCCTGCTGGTCGGTATCCGGCTGCTCGATGGCCGACAGGGTTTCCAGGTTCTGCTCGATGGCAGCACGCTCCGGAAGCGCCTCCTGGGCCCAGACCGGCATCGGGATCGATAACAGCAACAGCAGAAGCCCCATCAACCAGAGGCGCCAGACTTTTTCCTGCAGCGTTACCATTATTATTCCTCATTTCCGGCGCACACGTATCGCGCTCTAATCGCTGACGAATTGTGCGTGGGGCCTTTCTGCTTGGCAAATGCTCGTTCAAAGCGATTGACTTGGCGAGGCAGCGTGGTAGAAACAGACGCTTGGTGCCTCATACAGGACGCTAGTAATGGCTTTGCCCACTTCGCTGCGTGGGATAACGCGGCTACTCTTTTGTTCAATGCTCATCGCTGCCACGCCGGTCAACGCTCAATCGGATACCGAAGACGATATCCCGTCGAGTGACGAAGAGGCCGTCGCCAACACCCTGGAACAGGCCGAGGCGCGTCGCGAACTGGAACGCGAGTCGGAAGAAAACCCCTTGGCCATTACGGTCTATCGCCGCAACTACCTGCTGCCCTGGACCTACAACACGCACCCGAACCAGGGAGATTTCGACCAGATCAGCACCAATGGCGATGCCGACAAATCCGAGGTCAAGTTCCAGATCAGCCTCAAGGTCAAGGTGCTCAACGACCTGATCGCCGACAATGGCGATCTCTATTTCGCCTACACCCAGCGCAGTTGGTGGCAGGCCTACAATGCCGAGGCATCATCGCCGTTTCGCGAGACCAACCACGAGCCCGAGGCCTTCATCAGCTTCGACAACTATTTCTCCTGGTTCGGCTGGACCAACACGGAAAACCGGATCGGCTACGCTCACCAGTCCAACGGTCAATCCCAGCCTCTGTCGCGCAGCTGGAATCGCCTGTATGCCGATCTTCTCTTCCAGCGCGGCGACTGGGCGATCAGCATAGCGCCTCATTGGCGCATCCCCGAAGACGAGGAGGACGACGACAACCCGCGCCTCGAGAATTACATCGGCTACGGCGATATCACCCTGGTGCACACCTTCGGCGATCAGGAAGTCTCACTGATGGTGAGAGGCAATCCCGGCAAGCATCACTACGGCGCGCGTCTCGACTACACCTTCCCGCTGGTCGGCAAGATTCGTGGCCATGTTCAATATTACGACGGCTACGGCGAGAGCCTCGTCGATCACGACGAGGACATACAGCGACTCGGCCTGGGCTTCAGCCTCAATACCTATCTGGCAGGCATCCCAGGCAATGATTGATAACCGAAGTCAGGTTGCTATGATGATAGCGTCATTCACTTTTCAAGGAAGACTGCACGATGGCCATGTACCCAGTAGGTCAGCACGACCGTGAAGCCAGCACCGAACAGCTGAAGGAAGATCTGCGCCACCTGTCTCACACCATCGAGGAGCTGGTCAGCGCGACCGCAGACGACTCACGCGGCAACATCAAGGAATTGCGCGATCGCGCCGAGAAGCGCCTTCGCGAGACCCGCAGCCGCCTCGAGGCGCGTGGCGAGAAGATCTACCACGATACGCGGGATGGCGTGCTCGACGGGGCCGACGCGTTCGACCGTTATGTGCACCAGAATCCCTGGACCAGCATCGGCATCGGCACCGCCGTCGGAGTGGTGATCGGCATGATCGTCGGGCGGCGCTGATGTCGGGTAGCCAAGGACCGGCGGAACGAGTGATCCTGGCTGCCCGACGCATGCTGGGCAGCCTGGTAGCCAGTGGCGAGACGCGCTTGCGTCTCGCCGTGCTGGAACTGGAGCTCGAACGAGATCGCATCCTGTCGATGCTGTTGCTGGCGGGTGCCAGCCTGATCCTGTTCTCCTTCGGTATCGGCATGCTGATCCTGATGGTGATCGTGCTCTACTGGGAAGATCACCGGATCACGGCAATGGTAGTGAGCGCTGCCGTGCTGCTCGCCCTTTCCGCCGGGCTGGCGATCACTGCCAAGCGCATCGCCAAGCGACGCAAGCTGATGGAGGCGACGTTGAGCAACCTGGCTCAGGACAGACACTATCTGGAGTCTTCCCGTGACGCATCGTGATCGCCTGCGGCGCCGCGAGGAGCTCGAGACCCAGATACTCCAGCAGCGCATCGACATGGCCCTGGCGCTTCGCGACTGGCGTGAGGCCACCGCCCCCATCGATCGTGGCTGGCAGCGCCTGACCCAGTGGCGCACCGTCTTCTACGCCCTGGGTGGACTGGCCGCGATACGAGGTGTCCGCAAGCCTCGTTCCACCGGCAAGCTGATGGGCAAACTGCTCACCGGGGCCCTGCTCGCCAACCGCCTTCGCGTTGCCTATCGCCTGCTGCGTCGGAATCGCCCCTGAGCGAATTGGCATGAGGCGGGATTCGATCCAGAAACGCCGGCATATTGCCGGCGTCATCGTGTTCGCTGCCTCCAAAGACTCGCGGCACGCCCAACGGCCCGATCAGAGCGCCAACCCGCAGGCGACACCGGAGGCCCAGGCCCATTGGAAATTGTAGCCGCCCAGTTCCCCGGTCACGTCGAGCACCTCGCCGATGAAGCGTAGCTGAGGAAGCGCCTTGACCTCGAAGGTCTTCGACGAAACGGCGGCAGTATCGACACCGCCCATCGTCACCTCGGCGGTGCGCCACCCTTCGGTGCCCGCGGGCTTGAGCCGCCAGCGATTGAGCCGCTCGCCCCAGGCCATGAGACTGGCGTTGGACTGCTCGGCCAACATGCCGTCGCTGCCATACCAGTCGATCATGGCCTGGGCCAGGCGCTTGGGCAGATGCTCGCCCAGCCAGGTCGAGAGCCGTCGCCTGGGTGTGGCGTCGCGAGCGGCCACCAGTGACTGGTAGGCGTCGAGCTTGGGCAGCAGGTCGATGAGCAGATCGTCACCGGGTTGCCAGTGACTGGAAATCTGCAGCATCGCCGGGCCCGACAGCCCTCGATGGGTGAACAGCATGGGCTCGCGATAGCGTCCACTCCGGCAGCGCACGTCGACATCGCAGGAGACACCCGCAAGGGCCGCGGCACGTTCCTTCCATTGCGAGGTCAAGGTAAACGGCACCAGGGCGGCACGGGTCTCGGTCACCGCGAGACCGAACTGGCGGGCAATGTCGTAACCGAACCCGGTCGCCCCAAGCGTCGGGATCGACAAGCCACCACTGGCGATGACCACCGCCCCGGTATCGATGCAACCGCGCGTTGTGGTCAAGCGCATCCCCTCCCCCAGACGTTCGAGCTTCTCGACGCTGGTCTTGAGCCGGATCTCGACTCCCGCCCAGTCGCATTCGGTCAGCAGCATATCGAGGATGGGTCGCGACGAGTCGGCACAGAAGAGCTGGCCCGGTGCCTTTTCGACGGGCTCGATGCCATGTCGCTCGACCAGTTCGAGGAAATGCTCGGGACGATAGCGGTTCAACGCCGAGATGCAGAAATGGGGATTGGCCGAGAAGAAATTCCTTGGCTGGGTGTCGAGATTGGTGAAATTGCAACGCCCGCCCCCGGACATGAGAATCTTCTTGCCGGGCTTGTTGGCATGATCGAGCACCAGCACACGCCGCCCGGCATAGCCGGCGGTCAGGGCACACATCAGGCCGGCGGCACCGGCGCCGATTACCACGACATCGGGGTTGGGGGTCATACCAGGGAGGCTCCAGCGTTGATCACGGTCGGCCAT
Source organism: Modicisalibacter ilicicola DSM 19980 (assembly GCF_900128925.1). Classification (GTDB taxonomy): domain Bacteria; phylum Pseudomonadota; class Gammaproteobacteria; order Pseudomonadales; family Halomonadaceae; genus Modicisalibacter; species Modicisalibacter ilicicola. Next base: position 209,172 of record NZ_FQUJ01000006.1, on the reverse strand, counting down.
TCTAGCAGCCCGACTGCTATGCCGGGATGCGTTCTGCTATGCTCAAGGCATAGCGAACCAGGAGCGATTTCCATGCTCGAATTGATAGCCGCACCAGCATCTCACGTGGTAGCCATGCGTATTTCCGGTTGTGTCGATGCCGACGAGCTTCAGCGCGGTATCGATGCCATCGAGCAGGCCAAGCAGGTCCATCCCAAGATCAGCTTCTTCATCGAGATAGACCACCTGCGCTGGATGACCGGCACCGCCTTGGTGCGCGACATCGGTTACGGCCTGACCCAGTTCGGCCGACTCCACCATTTCCATCGTGCCGCCGTGGTCACGGACCAGCAGTGGATACGCACCATCGCCACCATCGAGAACCATCTGTTCAATCCCATCGAGGTGCGTCCCTTCACTTCCAGGGAGAAGGAAGCCGCGATGAAATGGGTATGTGAACTGCCGGTATCCCCCGAAACCGAAAATGCCCCGTCGCCGACCCCCTAGTGGCGACGAGGCGGCAGGGCTAGCGTGCCATTTCCCCAGTCGTGGAGGCGACAGGAACGGTCGCGGCGTCCCGGCGCTGACGAATGATCTTCTCGAGACCAATGATCAGATAGATCGCGAGACCGACAAGGCCGATATGGAACCAATCGATCAAACCGATCGGTGCGGTGTGGAACAGGATATTCATCAGCGGCACGTAGGTGAACAGCATCTGAGCGGCCATCATGGCGGCGATGCCGACCCAGATCCACGGATTGCTCATGAGCCCGAGACGGAACATGGAGAGCCGCAACGAGCGACAATTGAGCAGATAGAAGGATTGACCCACGGCGAACACGTTGACGGCGATCGTGCGCGCTTCGGCCTCGCTGGCGCCTTGGAACAAGGCCAACTCGAACAGCCCAAAGCTTCCTATCAACAGCAGCAATCCGACGAAGATGATGCGGAATATCATCTCGCTACTGAGAATGGGCGTGCCCGGAATGCGCGGTGGCCGCGCCATGATGCCCGGCTCGCGCGGTTCGAAGGCCAGGGTCAGCCCTAGCAGCACGGCGGTGGTCATGTTGATCCACAAGGCCTGCAGGGGCAGCACCGGCAACGGCTGCGAGGCCACGATGGCGGCGATGATCACCAGCCCCTGACCGGCGTTGGTGGGCAATATCCAGGTGATGAACTTGATCAGGTTGTCGAAGACGCCACGCCCTTCCTCCACGGCCGCCTCGATGGTCGCGAAGTTGTCGTCGGTGAGCACCATGTCGGCGGCTTCTTTCGACACCTCCGTGCCGGTGATCCCCATCGCTACGCCAATGTCGGCACGGCGCAGCGCCGGGGCGTCATTGACACCGTCGCCGGTCATGGCAACGACCTCGCCACGGGCCTGCAAGGCCTCCACCAGTCGTAGCTTCTGCTCCGGGGTGACGCGTGCAAACACGGCAGTATCCATGACCTCCTGACTCAGCGCCTCATCGGGTATCGATTCGAGCTCGCGCCCGGTCAACACCTTCGGGGTCGCGCCCTTGGCAACCGTCTGGTCCAACCCGATCTCGCCGGCAATGGTCGCCGCCGTAAGAGCATGATCGCCGGTAATCATCTTGACCCGGATACCGGCGCCCTGACAGGAGTGCACGGCCTGCACCGCCTCTTCTCGGGGAGGGTCGATCATTCCTTGCAAGCCGAGGAAGGTCATCCCTTGGGCCACATCCTCGTGTTCGATATTCGCCTTGTCGGATGCGACTTCCAGGCAGGCAAAAGCCAGCACCCGCTGACCCTGGCTGGCGATCGCCTTCACTTGCGCCTCGATCGCGTCGCTGTCGAGGGCCTTATGGCTCCCATCCGCGTTCAGGACCCGGTCGCAGCGCGCCAGGATGCTCTCGGCCGAGCCTTTCATGTAAATCAACGGTTTCTCACCACCATGCAGGGTCGCCATGTACTGGTGCTGGGATTCGAAGGGAATGCTGTCCAGACGCGGATGAGCCTCGAGGCTCTGGGCACTATCGACTCCCGCCTTGCGTGCCGCGACCAGAAGCGCCCCCTCGGTGGGATCACCCTGAATCTTCCAGCCCTCCTCGTCTTGCTTCAGCAACGAGTCGTTGCACAGCCAGCCCGCAAGCAGCAATTCGCTCAAGGCCCTGTTGTCCTGCACGCTGGCGATCTGCTCGCCCTGACGAATATCCCCCTCGGGCGCATAGCCGACGCCGCTGATATCAAATGTTTCACCACCGGCCCATAGCTTCTGCACCGTCATCTCGTTGCGTGTCAGGGTACCGGTCTTGTCCGAGCAGATGACCGTGGTGCTGCCCAGAGTCTCCACGGCGGGAAGGCGGCGAATGATGGCTCTGCGTTTGGCCATGCGCGCCACCCCCAAGGCCAGGGTGATGGTCAAGACAGCCGGCAAGCCTTCTGGGATCATCGCCACGGACAAGGCTACCGCGGCCATGAACAGATCGATCCACGCATCCCCGTGCCACAGGCCGATAAGGAAGGTAATCGCCGCCAAGCCCAAAATGGCGTAGAGCAATAGTTGACTGAAGTGTGCGATCTTGCGTGTCAGTGGTGTCGCCAACACCTCGGCACTGGCAATGAGTTCGGAGATGCGTCCGATCTCGGTCCGATCACCGATGGTCGTGACCACGCCCAGGCCGGTGCCGTAGGTCACGAGTGTCGACGAATAAGCCATGTTGACGCGATCCGCCAGGGACGTGTCCGTCTCAAGCCCACCGATACGTTTCTCGACCGGTACCGACTCGCCGGTCAGTGCCGATTCGTCGACCTGCAGGCTGCGACTCTGCAATAGACGCAAATCCGCCGGCACCTTGTCGCCCGAGGCCAATAGCACCACATCGCCTGGCACCAGGGACCTGGCATCGATGCGCTGCTTCTCGCCATCCCGCAGCACCGTGGTCTCGGTGACCATCGCCCGGGAAAGCGCATCGAGTGCGCTTAGCGCCTTGCTCTCCTGTAGGAAACCGATGATTGAATTGAGCAGGACCACACCGAAGATGACGCTCGCGTCCACCCAGGCGCCCAACAGCAACTTGATGATGACCGCCGCGAGAAGGATGTAGACCAGCGCTTGATGGAATTGAAGCAGGAATCGAACGAGTGGCCCTTGCCCTTTGCGCTGGGTCAGGGCATTGGGGCCGAATTGCTCTTGACGAGCATCGATGCTGGAGTGGTTAAGGCCAGTTTGGGGGTCTGTTTCGAGCTGCTTGAGCACCTCGTCGTGGGAGAGTTGATGCCACCTTTCTTCCTGTAACGCATTCATTGGTTACCGCCCTCATTTTGCGCAAGATAAAAATCTAATCGCTTGAAATTGGCGTACCAGTGGTGACGATACCTGTTCTGTCTTGCTTTGTAGATAACGGTATAAGCTGGGTAAACCCTCCTTCTCATAGGCTGATGTTCGCGAGATACCGCTCGCATTGGCCTTGCTATTGGCAAGACATTATAGATGCTGTAGATAACATGACATGAAAGACAGGAATTTGTTAGCGCTTTTTTTCCATGGCGATCGGCTTGCTCAGCGAGCGTATTCCCGCAACAGCTCACGGCCGCAGGAGCGAATGAACTCCAGCACCCGGGCATGCTTCCAGTTCTCGCGATAGACGAGACCGAAGCTGAAGTCGATCTCGGGAGAGAACGGCAGCATCACCACCTCGTCGCGACCAGCGAGCTGGTCCGCGGCCGTGATTGGATTCATCACGCTGATGCCGACGCGGCTAGCCACCAAGGCGGTGATCGCCCCGATGTTGGCCTCGGTCTTGCCGGCGATATGAATCCCATGACTGGCCACCAGGTTCAACAAGGGATCGGCACCGACATTGGGCTGATTGCTGATGACCAGAAACTGGTCCTGCAGGTCGTTGATGCACACCTGCGCCCTACCGCTCAGAGGGTGGTCTCGGGGCACGAGACAGCGCGCCTGGGTGGTCAGCCACTCCTCGATGCGCAGAACCCGGGAGCTGACCGGCAACGTCACGAAACCGATATCGGCGTGACTGGACTCCACCTCCCGGAGCACATCGTGGCTCGACATCATGTCGAAGCTGATGCTGAAGCCGCGACTGTCCTCGAGCAAGGCGCCTATCAGACGCGGCACCAGCCCGAAGGCCAGACCGGGAATGGCGGCGATCCTCAAACGCGAGGTGCCGAACTCCTTGAGTGCCAGCACGCTGTGTCGCAGCTCTTCGATGTTTCCCATCAGCCGCAGGATCTCCTCGTAGAGCTCTCGCGCTTCCGGCGTCGCCACGAGCCGGTTCTTCTCCCTCAAAAACAGCTCCAGCCCAAGGTTCTGCTCCAGTTGCGCGAGGGAACGACTGACTCCTGACTGTGTGATGCCAAGGGTTCTCGCTGCCTGAGAAGCCGTTCCCGCCTCGAACAGGGTCTTGAAGATGGCCAGCGCCTTCAGGGAGTGGATATTGACTTCAGGCATGACTAAAAATCATCGAATAAGGTAAAAACATCATATATTGAAATAGCTTGTAAAAGCTACCTAGACTGAGGGCACGCCAGAATACAACGACAACAGGATCACAAGATGACGACCTCACCCCTGTTCTACCAGGCGGGTCCCGAGATGCCAGAAGTCAGTCATGGACGTGGCGTCTTCCTGTGGGACACGAATGGCAAGGAATATCTCGATGGCTGCTCCGGCGCCATCTCCTGCAACCTCGGCCATGGGCGACAGGACATCCGCGACGCCATGCTGGCCCAGCTCGACCGCGTCGCCTTCACCTACCGAACCCAGTTCGAGAACGCGCCCGCCCTCGCGCTTGCCCGCCAGCTGGTCGGCATGACCGACGACGCGCTCGAGAAGGTCTTCTTCGTCTCCAGCGGCTCGGAGGCCGTGGAGTCAGCCCTCAAGCTGGCCCGCCAGTATTTCGTGGCCTCGGGCGAGTCGCAACGTCGCCGCTTCGTATCGCTGCGCCCCTCCTATCATGGCAGCACGCTCGGCGCCCTGGGCATGACCGGCTACCAGCCCCTGGAAGCACCGTTCAGCGACATCACGATGAGCTCTCTCAAGGTGTCCGGCCCGGACTTCTATCGGCAGCGAGACGCCGACCGCGAGACCCATGTTCGCCGCGTCCTCGAGGAGACTCGCAACCAGATCAAGGCAGTCGGGGACGAGACCATCATCGCCGTCGTGCTCGAACCGGTGGGCGGTGCCAGCACTGGGGCGCGCCTGGTCGACAAGGCCTACCTGGAAGGCATTCGCCGGCTCTGTGACGAGATCGGTTGCCTGCTGATCTTCGACGAGGTGCTGTGCGGGGTGGGCCGGACCGGCACCTGGTTCGCCTACCAGCAGTGGGGGGTCACCCCTGACCTGCTGGTCACGGCCAAGGGGCTCGGGGCCGGCTACTACCCGGTGGGCGCCATGCTGTGTCGCGAGGAGATCGTCGAGGCGGTCATGGCCAGCGGCGGGTTTCAACACGGCCACACCTATGCCGGCAACCCGCTCGCCTGCGCGACCGGCCTTGCCGCTATCGAGGCCATCCGCGACGAGCACCTGCTGGACAACGTCGATGCCCGCGGCCGCCAGCTCCAGCGGGGGCTCGAAACGCTGCAGTGCCGTTACCCGTGGGTCGGGGACGTGCGTGGCCTTGGCCTGCTGTGGGGCGTGGAGCTGGTCATGGACCCGACGGAAAAGACGCCCTTTCCCGCCCAGGCCAACCTCTTCGCCAGGGTCACGGCGCTGGCCAAGGAAGAAGGGCTGCTGATCTACCCCCGCCGGCCTCTCGACGGTCTGGCCGGCGATCATTTCCTGGTCACCCCGCCTTTCACCATCAGTGAAAGCGAGGTCGTGCTACTGCTCGAGCGCCTCGAGCGCACATTCGCACGGCTTGACCGGGAGGTCGTGTCGCCGCTGCTCGAGGACAGCGCCCCTTCCACCACCATCGGCATATGACAGGCTGAAGCTCCATGACACTGATCAATCAGAAATACACCTCCATCGAGCAGGCCATCGCCAACATTCCTTCCGGAGCCTCGATCATGATCGGCGGTTTCGGCTCTCCCGGAACCCCCTTCGCCCTGCTCGACGAACTCCTGGCCCAGGGGCAATCGGGTCTGACCCTGATCAAGAACGATGCCAACGAACCGGACATCGGCATCGGTCGTCTGATCCGCGCCGGCCGTGTCGACCGGCTGATCACCTCGCACATCGGGCTCAACCGGGTGGCCATCGACGAGATGAATCAGGGCCGCCTGGCCGTCGAGATGTATCCCCAGGGGCTGCTGGCCGAGAAGATTCGCTGTGCCGGTGCCGGTCACTACGGTTTCCTGACCGACATCGGCCTGGGCACCGAGATCGCCGGTGCACGACGCGAGATCGAATGCGAAGGCAAGACCTGGGCCATCGAACCCGCCATCCATGCCGAGTTCGCCCTGGTCCATGCCGACCTGGCCGATGAATACGGCAACCTCGTCTACCGAGGCACCGCAATAAACTTCAATCCCCTGATGGCCATGGCCGCCGATCATACTATTGCCCAGGCCTTCCAGGTCCAGCCACCCGGCAACTTGCCACCGGAGACCATTCATACGCCTTGCGCCTTCGTGAGCCAGGTCGTGCAGGTGGAACTTGCCAGCAGCGAACAGGGGAGGCGCGCCCATGCCGTCTGATCAGGAGAGAATTCTTGCCCGTGCCGCCCGGGAAATAGACCCCGGGCAGATCGTCAACCTCGGCATCGGCCTGCCGACCCGGCTGTTCCATTATCTGCCAAAAGAGATGGAGGTTCTCGTCCACTCCGAAAATGGCGTGCTGGGCTGTCAACTCTTGACCGAGGGCAGCGAACCCGACCTCGAGATGATCGATTCGGGTGGCGCTTACATCAGTACACGCCCTGGCGCCAGCGTCTTCGACAGCGCCCTTTCTTTCGCCATGATCCGGCGCAGCCGGGTGGATGTCACCTTCATGGGTGCCTTCGAGGTCGATCAGCAAGGCAATCTGGCCAACTGGAAGATTCCGGGCAAGTTCTCGCCGGGTATCGGCGGTGCCATGGAGCTGGCCCAGAAGGTCAAGAAACTGGTGGTGCTCTGTTCGCACAACGACAAGCACGGCAATCCCAAGATTCTCAAGCAGTGCCGCCTGCCGCTCACGGCCCCTCGCTGCGTCTCTCGCATCATCACCGAGAAGGCGGTGATGGAGGTCACCGAGACCGGTCTGCAGGTCGTGGACATCGCCGAGGGCCTCGACGTGGACGCCCTGCGCGATGCCACCGAGGCCGATCTGATCATCGACGAACATCGTCTGGGGAGGTTCTGATGCTCGACGCTACCGAAAAGACCATTCTCGAGCGTTGCGAGGCGCTGATGGACGACACCCTCGCGCTGACCCGAGATCTCGTGCGTGGCTACAGTGTGCTCGGCCAGGAGCAGGGTGCCCTGAGCACCATGGAGCATTGGTTCGAGCGGCTGAACCTGCCGGTCGAACGTGTCCCGCTGGATGCCCCGGGCTTTGACCGCCACCCGCACCGTGCACCTGTGCCGTGGAGCAGCAAGGAGCGCTACAACCTCGTCTCGCGCCTCAACCCGAACGCCGACAAGCCCCATCTGGTGCTCAACGGCCACCTGGATGTGGTGCCCGCCGAGCCGACCGACATGTGGACGCGATCTCCCTGGGAGCCCTGGGAACAGGACGGCTGGCTGTATGGCCGCGGCGCCGGGGACATGAAAGCCGGAATCGCTGCCATGGTCATGGCCGTGCAGGCGGTGCGCGAGGCGGGTGTCGACATCGACTTTCCGCTGACCCTGCAGACGGTGATCGAGGAGGAGTGCAGCGGCAATGGCGCCCTCGCCTGCCTGCATCAAGGCTATGGCGGTGACTTCGTGCTGATCCCCGAACCCTTCGGTGCGCAGATCTACACGGGGCAGATCGGGGTGCTCTGGTTCCGGATCCGGGTCAATGGCGTGCCGGCCCATGTGCTGGACACCACGTCCGGTAACAATGCCATCGAGACGTTGCACTCCTATCTGCCGGCGCTGAAGGCGCTGGAGGAAGCGCTCAATGCCCCACCCCGCCCGTCGCCCTACGACACTCACGATCATCCGTTCAATCTCAGCATCGGCAAGATCGAGGGCGGCAACTGGGCATCGAGCGTGCCGGCCCATGCCATCCTCGAAGGGCGGATCGGCTTTCCCCCCGGGCTGCCCCCCGAGGAGGTCATGACCCGCCTTCGCCGGGTCGTCGCCGAGCATCACGGGACCATGAACGACGGCACACCGGCCCCGACGATCGACTTCCATGGTTTCCGCTCGGAGGGCCATCTGGTCGATCTCGAGACCTCGGGGATACGCCTCTTGTCACGCTGCCACGAGGACCTGGTCGGCGCACCGCCGGCGCATTACCTATCTACCTGTACCACCGATCTGCGGGCCTTCCATGTCGAGGGTGGCATCAATGGCACCTGTTACGGTCCGGTGGCCCAGCGCATCCATGGTGTCGACGAGTGCGTCGAGATCGACTCCATCCGACAGGTGCTGACCACCTATGCGCTCTTCATCAGCCGCTGGGCAACCGACGCGACCAAGGAGATCGCATCATGAACACTGCCTATATCGTCGATTACGCGCGCTCGGCCTTCACTCGCGCCCATCCCCGCAAGCCAGAGGTCGACGCCTGGTCGGGGCAGCGCGGCGATGTCCTGCTGGGCCAGGTCATCGAGGCGCTGCTGACTCGCAGTGGGATCGACGGCAACGCCGTGGAGGACCTGAGCGTCGGCTGTGCACTGCCGGTCAAGGAACAGTGGAGCTTCGGAGGCCGCTACCCCCAATGGCTTTCGAGGTTGGGCGTCGGCTGTGCCTCTCGCCAGATCGATCAGCAGTGCGGCTCCAGCCTGGCGGCCCTGCGCGGCACGCTACGCGAGATCCAGGCCGGGGTCATACAAGCCGGCCTGGCGGGCGGTTTCGAGAACATGTCCCGGGTCCCGATGGGGCCCAGCCTGTTCCAGGAAGGGGTACTGACGGTCCCCGAGGCCCTGAAGCGGGTGGACTGGCTCGACCTGGACGTGGCCATGAACATGGGCCTGACCGCCGAGCGCCTGGCCCGGGAGGCGAACATCGCCCGGGAGTCCATGGACGCCTTCGCCCTGCGTTCCCATCAGCGCGCCGCCCGGGCCGAACACGCCGGCTGGTTCGATGGCGAACGCCTGGCTCTGAGCAATTCCGCCGGCGAGGTCGTCGCGGAGGATGCCAACATTCGCCCCGACACCAGTCTCGAACGACTGGCCGGGCTCGATCCCGCCTTCATCGAGGATGGCCGGATAACCGCTGGCAACAGTTCGCCGCTCACCTCGGGTGCCGGGGCGGCACTGCTGATGTCTGAACGGGCCCTGCGCGACCACGGCCTCACCCCACTGGCACGGGTGGTCCAGGTGGCCGACTGCGGTGTGGCTCCCGAACGCATGGGCGCCGGTGCCGAGGCGGCCATCGAGCGTGTACTGAGCGCTGCCGACCTGCGGGTCGAGGATATCGACGCCTGGGAGATCAATGAGGCATTCAGTGTCGTCCCGCTCTACGCCATGCACTCGCTGGGCATCGATCCCGAGCGGGTAAACGTCTTCGGTGGCGCCCTGGCGCTTGGACACCCGCTGGGTGCCACCGGCATCCGTCTGGCCGGCACCCTGGCCCGCGTTCTGCAAGACAGGCAGGGACGCTATGGGTGTGCGGCCGCCTGCATTGGTGGCGGCCAGGGGATCGCCCTGATCCTGGAGCGCTGCTGAACGACATCCCTCGCAAACTCCCGAAGGAGATAAACATGACAACTACAACAACCAACGACTCGACAGTACGCCCCTCGTTCCTGGGGGCAGCCAGCGGCATCGGATTTCTTTGCTTCATGATGTTCGCCCAGATCTTCATCCTCGGTGAAGACTGGGTAACGCATATTTCGCTGATCTTCGCCATCGTGGTCTGCGCCACCATCGCTCTGGCGTCAGGCTTCACCTGGCGCGACATACAAAGGGGCATCCTCTACGGCTGCGAAATCGCCATGCTGCCGATGCTGATCCTGATGATGGTGGGGGTGCTCGTCGCCAGCTGGATCGCCTCGGGCACCATACCCTCGCTCGTGTATTACGGCCTGCAGCTCATCTCCCCTGCCTACTTCCTGTTCACTGCCATTCTCGTATGCGCCATCGCTTCCCTGGTCACGGGCAGCTCCTGGACCACCGCCGCGACCTTCGGCATCGCCTTCATGGGTATCGGCAGTGGCCTGGACATCCCCGCCCCAATGACGGCCGGGGCGGTCATTTCCGGGGCGATCTTCGGCGACAAGATATCCCCCGTCTCCGACTCGACCAACCTGGCAGCGGGGGTTGCCGAAGCCGATCTCTTCGACCACATCCGTTCCATGCTCTATACTACCGGCCCCGCGCTTGTCATTTCAGCGGCCTTGTTCTTCTTCCTCGGCACTGGATACAGCAGCGGCGATATCGACACCACGAGAACCGACCAACTGCTTCAGGGCATCCAGGAGAATTACTGGGTCAGCCTGCTGGCCTTCATACCTCCACTCATCGTGGTGGTGCTGGCCTATCGCCGGGTCAGCGCGCTTGCCGTCATGGTGATCGGCAGTCTGCTGGGCGCCGGCATGGCGGTCGTCACCCAGGGGGTGGGGATCGGCGACATGATGAACTACATGAACTACGGCTATGTGTCGGAGACCGGCATCGAAGCGGTGGACGAGCTGCTCAGCCGTGGCGGCCTGCAGGAAATGATGTGGACCATCTCCCTGGGCTTCATCGGCCTCAGCCTCGGCGGACTGCTGGAAGAGACCCGCATGCTGGAAGTCCTGCTCGGCAAGATGAACAAGCTGGTGGGCAGCTCGCGAGGGCTGATCACGACCCATGTCGTGGCGTCGCTGGCCACCAACCTCTTCTCCGCGAGTCAGTACATCGCCATCATCATTCCCGGTCGAATGCTGGTGCCAGCCTATCGTAAGCTCAAGATCCTGCCTTCCGTCTGCTCACGCACCTGCGAGGATTCCGCCACCGTGACCTCTCCTCTCGTGCCCTGGGGCCTGGGCGGGGCCTATTACATGGGCGTATTGGACGTGTCGGCCTGGGACTACATGGGCTGGACCTTCCTTGCCATCATCACGCCCCTCATCGCCGTGGCGTACGCCATGTTCAATCTCTTCATCTGGAGAGAGGGAGAGCGCAACGACATCTATACCTATAACCAGCAGGGGGCGCAGCCCGGCTGATCGCGCCTCGCTGCCGGCAGATGCTTGCAGGGGTCGCCGGGACATGCCGGCGACCCCTGTCCGAACCGCCATCAAAAACAAGCACTCATCGGGGCGATATACGCCCCACCACGCGCAAGTCACTGCCTGAAGGCTGTACCACGACGATCTCCCCGGAGCCGGGGTAGACGCCGGTCAGGGCGGTGATGTTGACCTGATGCGTGACGAGTACCGACACTCCCCCGCCCGCTTTCTCGGCAAGCATGCTGCGTACCTCGTCGCTCTGCCGGGGCCCTCGCTCGCGTCGGGTGAAGAAGGAGTTCAGCCCAGGCGTGGGGACTACCTCGCCCAGGTCGAGCAGCCGGGCCGTTTCCAGACAGCGGCACCATTGGCTGGAATAGACATTCGCCCCGACGATACCGTTTTCACGAAACCGTTCGCCGATAGCGTGCGCCTGCTCCCGCCCCCGAGGGGACAGGTTCCGCTGGGTCGAACAGTCATCGAACCGGAAGTCGGCGGGGTCGCCGGTGCCCGGCGCCATGGCATGGCGCATCAGCGCCGCGTGGCTGCCATTCGCCAATAGGGCCCACAAGGCCTCCTCGTCCGGCTCTTGCTGGGCATGAGCACCGGCGGCAAGTGCGAAGGCAATACAGAAACATCGCAACAGCGAGAAAATTCGAAGCGCCATGTGGCCCTCCTCGCTCGATCCTGGCCCGGACCGGTTACACCACCATCGTTTGCGTGGTTTTACTAGGCTTCTGCAGAACTCCAATTGCGCCCACCTGACGGTGGGCGCACGAGGCTAGAAATGAAAGTCCAGTTTAGCCCAGAGCATGCGACCGGGCTCATTGATACCACTGTCCAGATCGGCGGGATAACCGAAGGCGGCATTGCCGGCAAGGTTCAAGTGCTCGGTATATGTATTGTCGAACACGTTGTCCACGCCTGCGCTGACCGTCACATTCGCGCTGAACTCGTAGGCACCATTGAGTGAGAACACGCCAAAACCGGCTGACTCTTCCAGATCCTGGCCGACGACATTGCCCTTGTTCAGCGCCACCCGTGTTTGCGGTGCCACCAATCGCCATAACGCACCCACGGAGTAGGAGTCTCGCGCATAAGTCACACTCAACCGCGACTCGAGAGGAGGAATCTGCGGGAGCGGCTCATCGTCCGTTGCGTTGCGTCCCCAGGCATAAGCCAGCGTCGCCTGCGCCGTCCAGTTTTCCGTGAAGTCATGGGCAGCGCCGAGTTCGGCCCCGGCGATCTGGGCATCCACATTGCCGACGCGAGTCGTCCCGGTGCCGCCTGCCGCATAGTCAAACAGGATGAAGTCTTCGATATACCCCAGGTAACCAGAAACCCAGGCGCGTGTTTGGGCAGCATGATACTGTGCGCCGATGTCGAGCTGAGAGGTTTTCTCGGGCTCGAGGCCGTCGAAAGCATTCAGGCTGCCGGAGGGGCCGGCGAGACCGGGCTTGAGTTCCCAGTAATCGGGGAACCTTTGAACATGACCGATGCCCGCGTACCAGGTAGCCGGAGCCGCCTCAAGATCCTGCTCGTAGCGAACGAAACCACTCGGCAGGGTGTCATGGCGCGTATCACCGGCCGTCGCCGTGTCGTCGCTTTCGTCCGTGACCCGATAGCGATCCAGTCGCGCACCGCCAATGACTCGCTCACGATCCCCCGCATACCAGGTCAGCTCGCTGAACAGCCCATACTGTGTCTGCTCGTAGTCCTTTTTCCAGGCGAAGTTTTCCGGAGCGACATACTCGCCTGCCATGTCGTAGGACGACTTTCTGCCCCGATGCTCCTGATGCTCCTGATGCTCGGCATCGACGCCGGCCACCCAGGAGACATCGTCCCAGTCCCAGGTAGAGGCAAGACGAGTACTGCGCGTACGACGATCCAGCTCCGACGCCATCTTGCTGCCACCCATGCTCATGCCTCCGCCCATGTTCATGGAACTCGGCTCTCTGAGGGTGAAGTTGTCCATGACGTGGTCGGCATAGGCATAGTTCGCCTGGAACTCGAGCTTGCTCCAGTGATCACCGAGGTTCTGTTTTTCGAACCGCAGACCGGCTGTTTCCCGCAGGAACCGGCTACCGTCCATTCCTCGCCCGGCATATCGTGCTTCGCCGTCGCCGCGCCCCGCCGTCACTTCAAGCCAGGTGTCTTCATCGGGGGTCACGCCGACCGCGAGATCGCCATTCCATTTGTCCCAGGCTGACGGCACGGTATTACCATCCCCATCCTTGTAGTCATTGGCCTCGGACTGGCTGCCTATGGCGCGAACATAGCCGTCCCTGTTCCCGGCGGCGGCATCCACTCGCCGATCGAATCGCCCGTAAGTCCCTGCCATGACACTGCCATCGACACGCACGCCGGGGTCGTCGAAAGCCTCGGGGCCACGGTCGAAGCGCACCGTCGCGGCAGAAGCGCCGGGGCCCCAGAGCACCGATTGCGGCCCTTTCACGACGATCAGGCTGTCATAGCTCTCCGGGGAAATATACGAAGTCGGGGCATCCATCCGCGAGGGGCACGCCCCCAGCATCTGGCTGCCATTGGTCAGGATTCGCAAGCGCGAGCCGAACATGCCTCGGAAAACGGGGTCACCGTTGGTACCGCCATTGCGAATAGCTGAAAATCCTGGAATGGTCTTCAGATAGTCGGCGCCATCACTTGCCGGCGCAGGCTGCCTGGGCTGTCGCGGGTCGGTCTCGACCGTGATCGGAGAACTGAGCGGCACGGCTGTAACGATCATGGGCTCAAGTTCACCGATCGGGACCTCCGTGATTGCCGCCAAGGCCGGAAAGGCCATTACTGCCGAGGCAAGCGCTACGCCAAGCGCCAGCGGTCTAATCATCAATTGTCTGGATTCATTTGAGACACGCGCAGATGCCTTGTGTCCATTTTTCTCAGTGGACATGCTATTCCCCTTGAACTCCTTCACTTCATCCGGTCATGCGTCGCCGAATCGATCGATGACCGAGAACCGGAATGTGCTGTAGATGATGACGTTCAAAGAGAAATGGGCGGAGCCCTGGCCAGAGCGCTGGGAAAGCTTGGGGAGCAAACCGCCGATGGCCGAGGACAAGCAACTTCTCCATCAGAAGGCTTGAAGGCGTCTCGAGCAACCTTGGGTGTCACTACATGCGCAGTGGGAAAGTGCTGCCAGAACGAGCAATAGCCACATTGGTCGAACCAGGTAAGCGCGACTTCGGCTTGGGGGTTTACCGGTGCAGCATGATCAGGCATGCCCGCATGGGACATGCCTGCCATGGAACTGTCATGACGATCTCCAGCTTGAACTTGGGAGATCAAGGGTCCCAGAAAAACGATCGCCATCGCTGCAAGTGCTAGATAGGCAGCAAAGTAGTGGTGCAGCGATTTCCTGGAACTGAGTCGTAGCATTACCATCATCTGGGTGAGCGAGGAACATGGCCGCGGGTTGCTACGGCTCGGCGAGCGCAGATGATAAACAAAAAGTTTCCTGGCAGCCTGCGATATGCTGGACGAATTGTCGCAACATGGGGAGAGCCCCGAGCTGGCAGCTTTCCAGCAGCATCTGGCTAATCCCGACTATGCGGGATGGGTTTGGGTAACGATTGAGGCCGAAACGACCTTTAACCCAAGGGAAGAAAACCGGCCATTAAGCCGGTTGATTCTAGATTCGTGGCGGGGTCGGGATGAACGGCTCGCTACGCGAGGCCGTTTGTCGGCGCTCGAAAAATCGAGCGCCTCGGTGCGAACCGGAGGGTTCTCATCTGCCTCCCCCTCACCGTGTCTTTTTCCAGCCATGAAAAAACCGGCCATTAAGCCGGTTGATTCCAGATTCGTGGCGGAGGGGGAGTCCGCATACATTGCATCCAGCAAGCTCCAGCTAAGACCACCAACATACTGATTATTTTGCATTATTCTCCTTTTTCTGTCCAGAGACGTCTAATTCAGTCACGTTGAAGCCAGCCCATGAGTGTGGGTCAAAGTGTGGGTCATGTTGTGGTAGGCTGCTATGCATCACGCAGCAGGGTAATGAGGGAGCGCATGGGCAAGCTCACCAGCAAGGCGGTTCAGAAGCTCGCAAAGGAAGGCAAGAAAGGCATGACCGGCGATGGTCAGGGGCTATACCTGCAGATCACCGCCGGCGGCTCGGTCAGCTGGATCTATCGCTTCAAGCTACAGGGCAAGCAGCGTTACATGGGGCTCGGCAGCTATCCGGACGTCAGCTTGGCTTTGGCACGTGAGCGTGCTGGGGATCACCGCAAACTGGTCAAGAACGGCCAAGACCCCATGGAAGTCAGCGTCGAGCAGGAGCAACCAGGCGAGACGACGCCCACCTTCACCAGCTGTGCCGCTCGCTACATCAAATCTCACCGCCGCAGCTGGCGGAACGCCAAGCACGCGCGGCAGTGGGTCAGCACGCTCAAGGCTTATGCCCGCCCGGTGATCGGTTCCATGCCGGTCGATGAGGTCACCACCCAGGACGTCCTGAAGATCTTGTCGCCGATCTGGACCAGCAAGACCGAGACGGCCAAGCGTGTGCAAGGCCGTATTGAGAACATTCTCGACTACGCCGCAGCGCACAGCTTCCGGGACCCCGTAAATCCTGCCCGCTGGCGTGGTCACCTCGACAAGCTGCTGGCCAAGCCGGCAAGGGTCAAGAAGGTGACACACCACCCCGCCATGCCCTACGAGGATGTCGCTAGCTTCATGGCCGAGCTTCAAGGCTTAGCCAGCATCTCCTCCAAGGCACTGCAATTCCTGATCTTCACAGCTACACGCACTTCAGAGGTCCTGCGCGCTGATTGGATGGAGATCGACCTCGACAATGAAACCTGGACGATCCCAGCTGACCGGATGAAGGCACGCCGCGAACACCGTGTGCCGCTGTCACGGCAAGCAGTGGAGCTGTTGGCCCAGCTGCCGAAGGTACAGGGCAATACACACGTATTCCCCGGCGCTCGCTATGGTCGCCCTCTCTCCAACATGGCCATGCTGCAGCTGATGCGCGGCATTGGGTATGGCGTCGGTGGCGAGCGTGGCGACTACGTACCCCACGGCTTCCGCTCGAGCTTTCGCGACTGGACGGGCGAAGTCACCAGCTATCCCCGCGATGTGGCCGAAATGGCGCTGGCTCACACCATCGAGAACAAGGTGGAGGCCGCCTATCGCCGAGGCGATTTGTTTGAGAAGCGCCGGGCGATGATGCAGGAATGGGCAGACTATATTGCCTGAACTAGCGACTCCAGCATTTGCTCTTCCCGCATGCAGGCAAATCATAGGGCTGCTCAAGCAACTTTGAGAAGCGAAGGACAAATTTTTCGGCATCGAGTGTTATTCGTCTGGATCGCTTGACTGGATAGAGAAGCTATTTATCCAGCGTTCTTTCTCGACGATGTGCTCGTGGATGTAGATATACCGCGCTGCCTTGGCACTCAGCACGGACAAGCAATCACTGATATAGCCTTCAGGCACTTGCATCCAAGCGTTCCAAGCAGCGGCGCGACGCTCACGCCTGAGCCTTGCCACTCCCTTCGGGCACTCAAAGACTGGCACAGGGTAGCCACGATACGTGCGGTACCGCGGAGAACCATGTGAGTCACGTTGCTGAATATCTTCCACTGTGTCCGTAAAGCCGGGGGGGCTTGGAGTCGCAATCAGCGTGAACACGAACTTCTCTCCCTTCCGTTCCTCGGGGTAAAAGCACTTTCCTCTCACTTCCAGCTCGGTACGGGCTTCCATCACGCGAGAATTGAGATCACTCCATAGAGGGTTCATTCTTAACCGATGATTTATCCCCAGCTCGACCTGAAAGTCGTACCCAGTCAACCAAAGGTAGAGGATATCGAAAGTATCCTGACGCTGACGTCGTGCCTTCCCCGACATTACACCACCCTCCTCGACTCCACTGGTGAAGCAGGTTCCCCCAAATCACCGTTATATCTCGGCAGCACAGGTGAGGCGGACCATGCGAGCGTCATGAGCAATAACAGAGCAGTGGGTCAGAAAGGAAGAAAAAGATTATCGTTGACGGCCCACCTCCGGTGAGATTCTAGCCAACCCTGGTATTGGTGGGCCCGAACGACATGCTTAACTAGTATGGCATTCCCGGCTGCAGTAGAAGCAGCCATTAGACTGCCTATAATGACTCCGCCGAGCCTCCGCGACCGCAGAGGCACAGTTTGAAAACTCTCCTAAATACCGCCGATTAGCCGTATCTGGGAGAAAACTGCACTCCAGCTTGTGCACTTCGTGATCTCCATTGGGTTGGGCGTTAGAATTCACGTAGTATCGTGCCATAAGGCTCTCCATATCAGCAGATTTGCTCAATTAGCGTAGACCATTTTAGCGAATCATGCTTAGTCATCGGAGAATGGGTCGTATTAGGTTAGGTGATGCGGCAGTCTCATGGATCTAATGGCGCATCCTCTCCGATCAGCACCGGTCGCTTGTTCTGCCAAACGACAACATAGTGGCCAAGCCGGCGCTTTCTCTCGATCTCTGCAACAGCTACTGCTCGAAGACAGTCCAGCATCTCCTTGGTTTCATATGTCATGGCGACCTCCCGCCCCTCAGCCAAAGAAATGTTGGAGAGAGGCGTGACTTGGCGTTCTTTTGACCTATTCTGATTATGCATCCGAGCTGGAACCCTCTGTTGTCATTTGTTTCATATCGCCAACTGGAGATATCGGAGCTGCTTGGATTCAATTTTTTAAAGATCAAAATAGTCCTGACCTTTACCCTGAATGCTATTTGATAGCTGGCTAAATTACTCCGCGAGCTGGCTGGCTTCCTCCGGCGTGACCCACTCCACTCTGAGCTTTTCCTTATTCAGCTTAACCACCCCTTGTGTAGCATTTGGCTGCTCATGCTGAGCACGGTAAACCAAGAGGGAGTCAAGCAACTCCATCAAGTGATACTTGAAACCTGAGTCGTTCAGGGACTTGTAGTGTCCCTCATCAAGGCACCAGGTCGCTTTTCCTAGCCGGCCATCGTCATCAGCGAAAAACACGACATAGCCGGCTGCCAAGCTTTCAGAAAGGTATGTCGATGCTAGTTGGTCTAGCCGACGCTGGTCGAACTCCGAATCATAGCCCATTAAATTCCCTCCAAAGCAATATTTTTAAAGCAGTACGGGGACATCGGATAGCCCAAGCCGACTTCGTGTGACAACCGACAAGTTTTGGCAATGTTCAAAGAGCCAATCGACAAAGTCAGCCCCATCCATTATCTGGATGTCATCTTTTTCCGCCAATGCCTTGGTGCTTTCCCCTGAGATCGCTGTCGTGATCAGCCAGCGCTGAGCGTCGTCCTCATCAATTGCGGCGAGTTGGCGGATGCCGTGAGCTCCAGTAGTACCCTGATGATGCTTTACTTGAATGAGGAGCTTGGTAGGATTGAACCGATCCTTCCGGTAAGCTTCAATGTCAGCATCTGCAATGCCTTCATAGTGCCTCTTACTAGGCCGGTGAACGTCATACCCTTCCAGCTTCAAGAGCTCCATCACCAGCATTTCCATTCCATTCCCGCCTCCAGAAAGGAAGGTGCTTCCTTCTCGGATACGCTCTAGCAGAGTTTTCTTGAAAGCTTCAATTGCTTCACTGTTCTCAGCTTCATGCTGGCTATTGATGTTGCTAAAACCACCAGATTCTAGCCGCGCATATAGAGTTTCCAGCTCGTCTGAAAACTCATCAAGTGATGCAACGGCCATCCGAATTTTCAATCGAGTTTCAAGAGCGGTAGAAAGATCGTCGCGAGGAATCCGTTTTATGGTCCCATCTGGACCTCGCAAGTATTTTGCACCAACCCGGTTTTCTCCATAGCCTACCTCTAATCCAAAGCTCTTCTCACCAGTGGCTCGGGCAAGCAGGATAGCGCGAGCGACGGGCACTACTATCAAGTCACCGGCACGAATATTAAAGAATCGCCGAATTTGGTTCCCCTTTCTACCCACCTCGATGACTTGGTCACGAAATGCTGTCATGAGAGATTCGGCAGAAGAGTGCTCAGAAAAATTCACTTGAGACCAGCCATATCCGGCTTGATCTATTTTTGCCAACTCAAGCGGGCTTCTGACCAATATCACTCTAGCCACACAACTTTCCTTGTCCCAACTTCGGCATAAAGCCAGGCCACAGCAGGGCCTGGCAACATTTATTTATCTTACTAGATTCATCAGCTTGTCATAGGAGTCCACAACATCATACTTCACCTTCGCCGTGGCGATGGTGTCGAAGAATTCCGTGGCGCACTTTATCTTGGCTTGCTCGATTTCACGTAGCTCTAGCGATGACATGCTGCCCTTGGTCTCGGCAACGAAGTAGACGTGCTTGACGTCGTTCTCATTGAAGGCGATGGCCCAGTCAGGGTTGTAGTTGCCCACTGGCGTCGGGATGAAGAAGCTCTTCGGTAGCTTGGCGTAGACCACTACCTCCTTGCCGGTATCGAGCTCTTCAACGAATTCCCGCTCGATCTTGGAGTCGGTCACTACGTAGTCATAGACGTGGCGGTTGGCCTTGTAGGCTCGATCCAGCTGGTTCTCCGGCTTCTCGATGGTGAAGATTTCCCGGCTGTGCTGCTCGTTGATGGGGTCGTAGCTGATGTGCTCGACCACCATGCTGGCCTTCTGCTCGTTAATCAGCCTGGCAGCCTGGGCCATAAAGTCCTCGGGGTTCATCTGGTACTGCTTGAAGGTCTTCGGCTGAACCTTGGAGAGAATCACCGCCACGGTACGCCGCGTCAGCTGCGTGGCCTCGGCCAGGCGGCCGATCAGGTCGTACTGGACCGCCGAGTGAAGCGAACCATCATGCTTGACACGCTCGCTCTCGTTGACGGTGAAGGCCTGCCCGCTAGTCATGTCCTGGTAACTGGCTTCGGCCTTCTGCGTGCCACGCTCCACCTGATACTCCAGGCGCTTTACGCTGAGCTTCAGGTCCAGATAGCCCACGCATTTCTCGATCAGCTCGTTCGAGTCGAAGCTGACCGAGTAGGCCGCCTTGCGGTTGATGCGCTCCCAGAGCTCTTGAAATTCCTTCTTGTGAAAGTTGTCGTTGAGCGGGTTCAGCTTGGCCTTTCGGCCGTCCTCGATGTGCGGCAGCTGGGCGTTGCTGAAGACGCTGTCGATCAGCTGGAAGACCTGCTGTGCATGGGGCTGCAGCGCCTCCGGCAGCTCGGCCAGGGTGCCGTCCTCCTTGGCTTGGTGGTAAGCCTCGGTGATATGGTCGGCGTTATCCGTGTAGTCGTTCTTGAGCAGGTAGCGGTAGATCTCCTTGGCCATGGCGGGCGTGACCTCAACCTCGCCATCATCCGACACGAGCAGCTTGCCGGTGAAGTAGGACTCGTCTGCGACCCGTGGGCGCTCAGAGAGGTCATTGCTGATGTCGCGCTGCAAGGCGGTGACAAAATCCTTGTAGCTCTCGCTGGCGACCACCGTCAGCTCGTTAATGTCGTGCACCGTCATGGGATCGTCCATGCGGTCACCCAGCTGGTTGACTGCCAGGCGCAGACCGCGCCCCACCTCCTGGCGCCGGGAGATGGTGTTATCGCTGTGCTTCAGCGTACAGATGACGAACACGTTGGGGTTGTCCCAGCCCTCCCGCAGCGCGGAGTGGGAGAAGATGAAGCGCGTGGGCTCTTCGAAGGACAGCAGGCGTTCCTTGTCCTTCAGGATCAGGTCGTAGGCATCGACATCGTCCGTCTCGTTCGAGCGTGCCTTGGTCTTGGGGTCGACGAGGCGCTTGGACTTCTTGTCGATGGAGAAGTAGCCGTTGTGGGTGTCCGAGGCGCTGATGCCCTTCAGGTAACGGTTGTACTCGCTGTTTTCCAGGGTCAGCACCTGGTTGAGCTGGTGGTTGTACTCCTCCTCGAAGATACGGGCGTACTCGCCCAGCACCTCACCGCTCTCATCGTACTGGCGGTACTTAGCCACCTCGTCGATGAAGAACAGGGTGAGCACCTTGACCCCCTGGGAGAACAGCAGCTGCTCCTTCTTGAAATGCGCCTTGACCGCCTCGCGGATCTGGATCTGGCGCAGCGCCTTCTCGGTGACGTCGACGGTTACCTCCCCGGCGGTGAGCTCGACGCCGTTGGTGAAGCTGAGCTGATCGACCCGAGCGTCGATATCCGAGACGACGAATCCCTTGTACTGGTCCAGCCCATCCGACAGCTCATGCAGGTTGTCGCCCTTGCCCAGCTTGCGGCGCTTGCGCTTCACGCCGCTGGCCGACTTCTCCTCGTACTCGACCCAGGCCACAGGAGGCTTGTTCTTGGCCGTCTCGATATTCTCCAGGTAGAGGTAGGCATCGGTGCCGGTGAGGCCCTTGGTGGTGACACCATGCACCGAGATCTTCTTCACCAGCTTCTGGTTGTAGGCGTCCAGGGCGTCCAGGCGGTGAATCTTGTTGTAGGTCGTCTTGTGGGTCGCCGAGTAGCGCACGATGAACAGCGGGTTGAACTCGCTCAGTGAGCTGAGCGTCTTGCCCCCTTCCATCTTCTGCGGCTCGTCGAGGAACAGGATCGGCCGGTTGGCCTTGATCACGTCGATGGGGCGGCGCGACTGGAAGTCGTCCAACTCATCGTAGATACGGCGGTTATCGGCGCCACGGGAGTTGAAGGCCTGCACGTTGATGACCATCACGCTGATGCCAGCATCCGAGGAGAAGCTCTCCAGGTTGTGCAGCTGCTTCGAGTTGTAGATGAAGAAGCGCGCCTTCTCCCCGTAGCTCTCCAGGAAGTGGTCGGCGGTGATCTGCAGCGATTTGTACACACCCTCGCGGATGGCGATGCTGGGCACCACCACGATGAACTTGCTCCAGCCGTAGCGCTGCTTCAGCTCGAACATGCTCTTGAGGTAGACGTAGGTCTTACCGGTGCCGGTCTCCATCTCCACGTCCAGATTGTAGGGGCAGCCGGTCTTGTCATCCTTTTTCAAGCCGTCGGAGAGCGGCAGGTTCTGGCGGCGCTGCACGGTCCGGATGTTGTTCAGCAGCTCAAGCTCCGTCAGCTCCAGCGCGGCGTTCTTGAAACCGGCGTCGTCGGGGTCAGGTGAGGCGTACATATCCCGCTGCAACGGCTGCGCCAGGGGCGCGGCCTCGCCCGGATCGATACGGTAGCGGATACCGCTACTAAAGGGCTGGCCGGCAAAGCAGTCCGCCAGCGCCTCAACTGCCCGTGTCTGATATTCCTGCGTCTTGAACTGGAGCTTCATCAGATCACCTTGACGTCGGTATTGGGCGACTTCTGGGCGAAGATCTGCTCGACGTTGATCTTGACGCTGTCGCTGGCAAAGCCGGCATCACGGAATACCACGCGCAACGGCTCGTACTTGGCGAGCTGCTTGACGAATGCCTCGTCGATATCCAGGTCGAAGCAGGCGGCCAGGGCCATATGCTTCTCGTCTCCATCGACGAAGAAGACGGTTTTTCCATCAAGCTCCTGGCGGGAGATGGGAAGCGAAAGATCTACCCCCCAGTCCAGAAGGACCTGGAAGAGAAGGTCTTCGGGAAAAACATCATCACGAACATTGTCGACCATTCCTTTAAGAGATTCTTGTAAAACCTCTCCCGGCTCATAGTAGACACTTTTCATATTTGACGGTCCAACTTTTAGCACTCTTACGCCAAAATCAATCCCATGGCTTGTACTCAAGCCAGATGACAACTCCCTTCCAGCTCGCTTAATCCTATCTAAAGCCACCTCTGAAATAGTTCTGTAGCCATTCTTGTAGGCATCACTATTTTCAGAGCATGGCTCATCAAGCTGAACAAGAATAAATTTACGCTCACCCGAGTCTGATTTATTCAGCCTCATCAATGCATGAGCTGTAGTTGCCGAACCGCCAAAAAAATCTAAAACCACATCATCTTTATCTGTAGACACCCTTAAGGCAATCTCTAAAAGATCAATCGGCTTCGGGGTATCAAAAACCGACTTACCATCAAACAATTTTTTCAGATAGTTCTTTGCCTGCTCATTAGTTGCAGCATCTTGAGCAAACCAAATAGATTCAGGAGTAAGCCCCCTTTCCTTATCATTTAGATAAGTTTTAATCCTCGGAACCCCATTCCCCTCCTTACCAAACCACAGCCTACCTTCTTCTTCCGCTTTTTTCATAACCTCTTCTGTATAAAGCCAGCAACGTCCACTTTCGAGCTCATGCCTTGTCCCATTTGGGGCAACAAAAGTATAAAACTGGCTCTTCGTACCATGGCCAGCTTGTGCCGTAGCAGGGTCCGACTTCCATGGACCACGAGGGTCATTATCTGGATTTTTATAATTCGCAAGTGCCTTTTCACTCATTGGCAGCTGTTTGAGGACACGACCACCATGACTAACATTCTTACAATAGCAAACTAAATAATCGTGCCTTGAAGAAACAACCTTTCTGTTCTCTCTGTTAGTCCTTTTCTCCCAGACGAAATTTGCAACGAGATTCTCTTCACCAAAAACCTCATCACAAATCTTTATTAGATTCGCCAGCTCATTATCGTCAATAGAGATGAATATCAACCCGTCATCACGCAGCAAATTTCTTGCGAGCCTGATTCTCCCATACATCATCGATAGCCAGTCAGAGTGACGACGCCCATTACTTTCAGGATTTGCGACTAACTTCCCCTGTGCCTCGCCAACTTGATTAGACGACAAAAGATAGTCTTCGACAGAAGAGGAGAAGTCATCTCGATAAACAAAGTCATTGCCAGTGTTGTATGGAGGATCAATATAGATCATCTTTACTTTGGCAAGGTAAGTTTCCTGAAGAAGCTTCAGGGCCTCTAGATTATCTCCCTCGATAAACAGGTTCTTGGTGGTATCGAAGTCCACGCTCTCTTCGCGACAGGGGCGCAGCGTCTTGGCAATCGGAGCATTGGCCGCAAGGAGGGCTTCCCGCTTGCCGGGCCAGTTGAGGTGGTAGCGTTCCTGAGGACCGTCGACGATATGGTCAGAGAGCTCCTGGCGCAGCTGGTCGAAGTCGATGGCTTGTTTCATCCGCCCCTGCTCATCCCGCGCTTCGGTGACGCAGCTGGGGAACAGCTCGGCCAACTTGTCGATGTTGGCCTCGGTCAGGTTAGGAGAGTGCATTTTCAGCTTGTCCATGGTGTCGCGTGTCTCCGGACCTCTGCGGTCGTGATCAGGTGTCATAGTCGGCAATTTTTTCGCGGATCGAGCGCAGCTCGGCGTTGATCTCGACCTTGCGGTTGAACTGTTTCGTGTTGCGCAGGCGCTTCTCGAGGGTGGCTGCGTCCTTCTTGAGGGCGTCCAAGGCCCTCAAGCGCTCCAGCTGGTCCGGCAAGGCTTCGCCCTGTCGAGCCGGCGCTGGAAGCAGGCTACGCAGCAGCTGCTGGTAGAGCTGCTTCAGGTCGATGGCCGTGGGAAGCGGCTGCCGGGGCGACTCGGCTGGCAGCCAGTCGCTGCTGGCGTAGTGGTCATCCAGTACCCATTTGCTGGGGTCAGCCTGGCTGGGCCGCTTGTAGGCGGCGCTGACACGGATGCCGCGAGCGCCGTGCAGCTCGAACAGGATCGGGAAGGGAATGGCGCGGTCGATGGCCTGAAGCACGTCTCGATGCAGGTCCCCGCCCTTGAGAGTGACCACGAAGACCTGTAGTTCGGGCACGTCGTGGGTACCAGGCAGGTTGAGCGTGTTATGGGCCAGCTTGGCATGCCAGGTGATCTGGGCGACGTCGTCCCGCAGGCGGTCCCTGAGCTTGGTAGTGGACCGCACATGCGCCAGGATGCGCTGCTTAGCGACCACACGACCGAGCACGGTCTTGGCAGGGTACTGGTAGAGCGGTGCCGTCATGATTCTTTCTTGCTTTCCCTGCTGGCCGTATGGTGCTCCGTGCCCATGTCGATGGTCGAGCCCGCGTCACGAATGACGATGAAGGCAACCAGCTCGAAGTCGTCGAGCCCTTCGATGGTATCGACCAGTGCCGTGGTCTCGCCACCGCTGAACAGGCTATCGATGTCCCTATCCTCCTTCACCTCGATCATTGAGCGGATGGCCTGATCCAGTAACGCAGAATAGGCCCGCATCTCCCGGCCATCGTGGGTTTCCTCGTTGAAGGCGCGATAGACGGCTTCGACGGGCTCGCCCAGCCCCTTGCACGCAGTGCGGGCCAGGTCGAGCAGGCGCTTGACCTCGGTGTAGTCGCTGATCACTTCGCCGGTATGGCTGATGTAGACCAGGTAGAAGGGATGCAGGCGGTTCTGCTGCTGCAGGCCACTCCCTTGGTGCCCTACATGCTGATTGAGATTGCGCAGGGTGAAGATGACCCCGGGCTGCAGGCCCCTCTCGGGGCGGGCTGGCACCACGGTATGCAGCCCATTGGGAATACGGCTCAGGTCGCCGTTCTCCTTCATATAGCCCAGCAGGTCCATGCGGAATTCATTCAGGCCCAGGTC
This sequence comes from Modicisalibacter ilicicola DSM 19980, assembly GCF_900128925.1. GTDB lineage: Bacteria > Pseudomonadota > Gammaproteobacteria > Pseudomonadales > Halomonadaceae > Modicisalibacter > Modicisalibacter ilicicola. The sequence continues at coordinate 183,605 of NZ_FQUJ01000006.1, read as the reverse complement.
GGTGATCGACACGCCGGACTTGAGGTCTTCCATCTCCACCACTTCATCCTGCAGGCGGCGCAGCTGCTCGCGACGGTAGGCGACGTCGTTGGACTGGGCATTGAGCACGTTATCGTCGCCGGTGGCGGTGACGTCGGCGATCACCATGCGGTTCTCGACGCGCTCCTTGAGGTTGATGTACTCGTCCAGGCTGATGTCCGGCCAGTAGTTGACCAGCTGGATGCTGGCGTTGGGCGAGCCGATGCGGTCGATGCGCCCGAAGCGCTGGATGATACGCACCGGGTTCCAGTGGATGTCGTAGTTGATCAGGTAGTCGCAGTCCTGCAGGTTCTGCCCTTCCGAGATGCAATCCGTCCCGATCAGGATGTCCAGCTCGCGGGGCTCACCGGGGTATACCACGGCCTTGCTTTTGGCCTGTGGGGCGAACAGCGTCAGCAGGCCTTGGAAGTCGTAGTGCTGGCGACTGTTGGGCATGGCCCCGATGGTGGATTTTGGGGCATCGCTGCCGGTTACCAGGCCGGTGTGCACGCCCTGGCTCTCCAGCAGAGCAGGCGCCAGGTTGTCGTAGAGGTACTTGGCGGTATCTGCGAAGGCGGTGAAGATCATCACCTTCCGATTGCCCTGATTGATCGGTGAGGCCAGCTTGCTGGCGATCTGCGTCTTGAGGTGCTGCAGCTTGGCATCGTCGGCTGGGGTGACCTTGGCCATTTCCTCCAGCAGCAGTTCGATCCAAACCAGGTCGGTGCTCAGGTCATGCTCCCAAGAGGGCAGGTCCATGTCCTCCAGGCTGATCTTGACCTTCTTGCCCACCGTGGTATCGCCCGGCATGGGAATGCTGTCGTCGTCGGGGTCGGCGTCTTCGAAGGACGCAGTGATATCCGCGAAGCTGTCAGAGCGCCCGGTCTGCTTGAAGGCCGCGATCTTATCCAAAATGGTCTGGTAGCTATCCTGTAGCCCTTCCAGGGTCAGGCGAAACGCCGCCACCGAGCTCTCTAGGCGCTTGAGCAGGTTGGTCGTCATCAGGGCCTGCAGGCTCTTCTCCCGGTCCACCTGCTTGAAGCTGGATCTCCCGCTGTACACTTCGGTGTCGTACATTTCCTCGTACTTCTTGAGGCGGCTGGGCAGGATGTAGCTGATCGGAGCGTAGACGGAGAGCTTGAGCTGGGAGAGCTGCTGGAAGATCTCGTTGAAGCCGATCACGTCGGCCCGGTGAGTAAGCGGGCAGTGAAACGAGAGCGGCTTGCGTCGCTCCGGGAAGCTGCCGATATCGCTGGTGTCGTAGAAGGTTTCGATATGCCGACGTGAGCGGGCGATGGTGACGCTGTCCAACAGCTCGAAGAAGTCGAAGTCCAGTGCCTGCAGGATGGCGCCCGTGGTGCGCTTCTCCGGCGGGAGGGCCGACCACTCATTGAAGGTGGCCTGGGCGCGACGGAAAATGCCCTCGATGTCCTTGGCGCCGCTGAGATGGCGAGTCAGGTTCTCGGTTTCGCCTTCGTAGGCCAGGGCCAGCTGGTTCTTCAGGTCGGTGAAGCGGTTGTTGACCGGCGTTGCCGAGAGCATCAGCACCTTGGTCTTCACCCCAGCACGGATCACCTGGTTCATCAGCTTCTGGTAGCGGGTCTCGCGATCCTTGTAGACGTCGTTGTTGCGGAAGTTGTGCGACTCGTCGATCACCACCAGGTCGTAGTTGCCCCAGTTGACGCGATCCAGCGGCATGCCGAAGGATTCGCCGCGGGTGCGCTGCAGGTCGGTATGGCAGAGCACGTCATAGTTCAGGCGGTCCTGGGCCAGCACATTGGTGGTCAGGTTGCGGTTGTAGGTCAGCCAGTTGTCGGCGAGCTTCTTGGGACACAGTACCAGCACGGAGCGGTTGCGCAGCTCGTAGTACTTGATGACCGCCAGAGCTGTGAAGGTCTTCCCGAGCCCTACGCTGTCGGCCAGGATGCAGCCATTGTAGGTCTCCAGCTTGTTGATGACCCCGGTGGCCGCGTCGCGCTGGAAGTTGAAGAGCTTCTGCCAGATGACGCTGTCCTGGTAGCCGGTGCGGTCGTTGGGCAGCACGTCCTCGCTGATGTCTTCCAGGAACTCGTGGAAGATGTGGTAGAGCATCAGGAAGTAGATCCGCTCCGGCGGGTTTTCCCGGTAGACCGAGGCGATATGCTCGCGCAGCCGTTCAGTGACATCCTCGAGCTTCTCCTCGTCCTGCCACAGCTGGTCGAAGAGGGCCATGAACTGAGAGGTGTGGGCAGGCTCTCTGAAACGGGTAACGAAGTTGGAGACCGCATTGCCCTGCTGGTAGCCCAAATCCACCGCCGTGAAGCCTTGTAGCGGCATATAGACCGTATCGCCGCCTGAGGCTGCAACGCCGGCAAAGGGCTGCATGGCCGCCTGGCCACGGTTGGATCGAAAGCGGGCCTTGCGGCGCATCCAATCGGCGCACTCACGAGCAATGGCCCGCTGGGTCAGCTTGTTCTTGAGCTGGATCTCGAACTCGCTGCCGTGGACGCTTCGCTCGCGCTCCGCCTTGGGGATGTGGAACTCGCGGTGCTCCTTGCGGAACTTATCGCTGGCCTGGTCCGGGACGAAGGTGGGCGAGGTGAAGATGAATTCGACCGAGTCCAACGCCTCCAGCTCCTCCTTCAGCGCCTCGTAGGCGAAAATTGAGAAGCTGGAGGCCGCGATCTTGAGCCGGGCACCGGGCTGCAGGGTATCCTTCAGGTCGTCGCCGAGCAGCCGGCTGACGTTGTCGACGATTTCCATAGAGCAGCTCCCTTGCGATTCCCTAGCCGCCTCTGCGGGCGGTTCCATCATTCTGATTGGGCAATACCCCCAAGAGTATATCAAGGAGGCGGCATGGCAGCCTCAATGAGAAAGTGCAACATTTGTTCCATCCTGCATTGCGCCGCCATGGCTCACCGCTATTGCCACCTTTTTGCTGAAGACCGAGCCCTTATCATTCAGATGCGAGCCAGCCACTCGCCACATGAAAGGGCGCGTAAACACGTAAAGCAAAAGCGGGAGCTTAATTATCAACTCCTTCCCCTAAACGGGGTTCTTTTAACAATACCGGAAATCGCATAGCCCAGTTTTTGTGTAACTTTACCCGCCTTACCTAACTCAGGCACCAGGGTTTTCTCTTGCGCATAAAGCCGATCACGCTCGTACTTCCTCTTCGCAGCAACATCTACCATCACCATAAGTTTTGTAGCTTTCGACTGGTTACGCCGCAAATCCTCTTCGCTTACACCAAACAGAGTTAAATCGTATAAACAATTGTTATCCGGATCGATTATTTCACATGCTTTTTCCACTGAATACTTTGGCGCCACACCATCGCCCCAACGCTCTTCGAACCACTTCGCAATGGTATTTTTACCTTCTCCTTTTTTCCATTCTTCCTCTATCTCTTCCAATACACCGTTGCTATAAAAATGTTCGAAAGCAATATTTAAATCTATTAAAAGCTGTGTTGACCAAGGCCCAGCCTCGTACTCAGAAACGCTGTCCTTCTCGGGGAAGAAACGTTCCCAGTGAATCTCCAACCCATCAACCTCGCTCTTTAGAAAGAAAACTCTTTCTTCCCCCAGCTCTATCCCCTTCTGGCTCAAGCTGCCACCAGTAAAGATGAACTCATTCTCATCATATGCCTTCCAAGAAAAAACATCACCACCTCTTTCACACACAGCACTCACGGGGCAATCAATAGAGACCTCTTTGCTGTAAAGATTAATACGAGCCGCCTTTAATGGTTTCTTTGCATATAGCGATCCCGTCGACACCACACCTACAGCATCTTCATCACATAGCGTGAAAGCATTATACTCAGAAAGGTCCAGCCTCAATGGGTCTTCCTGACCAACACCAGAGCAGCGCCCCCTACAATCTTCTTTTAACCGAAAACCCAAAGAAACTTTTCCGTAAGGGCAAACAATCACTGTCAATCCTTTCGAAGACACTGACTCAAGCAGCATCTTTTTTGTGACAGCAAAGTCCCTCATCACCTCACTTAATGAAAGGCACACATCTTGTCGACTAGAAAACATCTCAACCCCACAACCAAAAACATCCTCTCTAACAATTGTAACCCAAAAAATCTGAAAACAAAATAAATCCGAGCCCTAGAGGGCTCGGACACAACTAATTCATCACCTCGCGGAGTTACAAAGCCACAGGTCATTGCGCGGCCAGTTTGGAAAAAGGTCAACTATTTCTTTTTTTCCAAAGAACTCTCTCCCAATCTCTCCATTGTTCATCATCATATCCAATATCAGACCCAGCTTAGAAGATTTTCTTAGCCTATTGGGCCCATACTGCCTGATATGATTTTTTTGGATATATCTTACGTTTTGATTTCGCTTATCGTTCATCCAAGCTTGAAGAGCCATATAGTCCTCCTGCTCTTCAGAAGAAGATTTGAAAAGGCGAACAAACTGGTCAGAAAACCAAAAGCATACCATGATGGCTCGCTCTAGCTCATCTAGGGAGACCTCTCCTTCCAAACCACTGTCCGCACAATGTAGCAACACTGCCACCCTAGCGATATTATCCGCTAGCTTCGATGCGTGATCACCACACTTCTCGAACGTTCCACCTGGAAAAATCTCCCTCTCAATAGCATTGGCAATCACAAACCAACGCTCTTTAGCAGATAAAGAAAAAGCTATTTTCTTACGTTCACCGCCGCGCCCCTCGCTTGCATCGACGTTTCTGTCTAAATAATAATCGACAAAATCATTATAAACCTCTGACGAACTATCAGAGATAGCCTCAACGGGACGAGTGCCTTGTGTCGAAGCTGGAAAACAAATCATCGTCCTGGCAAAGAAACCTATGCCACGCGCACTTTCACCTTTCTGTGAAACAAATCGACGCATGACACTCGGCTGAACCTGAACATACATGGTTAACCTTGGCTGTATAACGAAGCTCTCCGTTGTTTTTCTATCAACACGTATAGAATCTCCACTCCAAAGACTGTTCCATACGGAGAGCTTTTGAGATGCCCGCCCCGTAAAGAAATGCTCACCTTCGCTAGAGCGCAGTATAGCCGACTTCACCCCATTTTTATAAAAATAACTCAGCGCAGCTTCTGGGGTTGCATCAGACAACGTTTTAAAAGGAAGCAGAGAAGGACACGCAGGCTTGCTCTTCTCATGATCGTATAATTTTTTAACAGCCTCCTCATTCTCCTCAGCATCAAATTTCGAGCACTCTTTAATTAGCCTCCTCTTTCGCTCCTTCCAAACTGACAGTTCAACTTCATACTCCGTCATCAAAGCTTCCCTTTCCACCTCAATTTCCAGCTCTCTCTCCTCTATCCGATCAAAAAAGAACTTCTCTATAGCTGTCTTCCTCTCTCCTGACTCTGCTACGCCAATAAAAAAAACCACAGGAGGAACGATTTCCCCATTTGGCTTTTCCACATCAACCAAGTTTTGCACCATGTACGACATGGCCGAAAGAGCACCTTGCACTACTAATGCTCGCGGAGCTTTAGTTGCCATGCCTGCTTGATAAACTCGATCATTAAGAGCACCCTGAAAAAGGTCTACAGGGCAATCATCTAATACAGGAGGAAAGACCCCACGGTTTACGGAAGGCAGCATCATACTAGGACCTCGGTCACGAAGAATTTTTCCTTTCGCATGGGGGTGAGAGTCAACCGCTCATGGTTGACTAAAAGCTTTCTTGACTAACTCAAGAAAACACGCTCACCCCAAAGCTATACCCAAATTTTTAAAGAGCGAATCATCCAAAAACCTTTTACCTTATTCCCTCTGTTGCCTTCTCTTTTCAAGCCATGCCAATACTTCACTTTTATCCCAGCCAACAGCGGAAGCTCCCAAGCGTATCTGCTTTGGAAAATCAGGATCGTATCGCTCTGAGCTTTCATTCAACATTTCGTAAATCTTGGATCTAGACAGGCCAATGAATGTTGCCAGCTGTCTCATACGCAGAATCAAGGGTTCATTCGTCGGTGCCATGCTGTTACCTCCAACATATCTAGCCTTCACGGTCATCCACATCGAAGTGGAATGCCATGAAGGCTAGCGCACATAACCAACTGAATCACCGAGACTTTTTCGTCACACTCTCGAGTGACGAAAGACAACGAAAGAAATTTATTGACAAGCCCAAGGTTCCATGATCTCAACCGAGAACCACCTGAAGGGGCAGCGAGAGGGCATATCGACCGGCTATTGCGCTACTTGTAGCGGCGTATAGCAGAGAATGAGGGCTATAGCTGCATCACCAAAGAACAAGGAACGAACAAAGCTGCTACTGTCAACCCCAATATTTCTGTCACTGCGCCAGGTCTCTGTGCCTTTCCCAGCTGGTCACGATTTTTCACAGTGATACTCATCGACCCAGCGCTCCAACAGGCTTTGACCTGGCCCACGCGGATAGCGACGCCCTTGCAGCCACTCTTCCAGCGTTCGGCAGGGAACGCCCAGCTCGTCGGCCATCTGGGCTTGAGTGATCCTACGTTGTTTGCGCAGGGCCGCCGCATCTCGCAGTAGGCGTCGAAGGGGCTCTTGGCGTTCAAGCTTGGCCAGACGAGCGGTATCGTCCGCTGAGTAGACAGAAGGATCGAGTCGACTTGATCCTGTTTGCCTGCTGCTGGATGGGTGAGGGGTGCCTGTATCAAGAACTTCTGGCCAGCCAGGGATAGTGTGCATACGTTTCTCTCTACGAAAGGAGGTGCGAGGGCCCGCCGTGACGGGCCAGGTGATCGGTTAGAGATCGGATGAGCAACCAGGTGCAACGTCACCGAAATGTCTCTCTTTGGCCTGCGGAGGCCTGATTTCCCGGGTTTTTCCCGTTAGTGCGGGGGTGGTGCACATCATTGGCCGTCGGGCCACCCGCTCAGAATGGCAGCGACGAGAAGGCGCTTTCGGATTCACGGGGACGACCGAGGCTAGGCCCTCCAGATAGCTGCGATACAGCACTGCTCTGAAAGAGCCTTCCCTGAACCGCCATCACCGCATAGTCGTCTACCTTGGTCTGATAGCGGGCGATGTGATCCAGCCCTTCCTTCTTCGTGTGATCGTGGTACCAGATCTTCCCCACAGCGCTGTGCTTGTATGAATTGGGTCTGCTGTTGCAGTTGTAGTAGACCCCCTGACTACCGGTGATTGATCGAGACCAGAGCTCGCCAATCTGCTGAGCCAGCTTGATGTCCTCTCTGACCTGGTGACCGTCGAAGAAGAACAGCCAGTGGTAGTGGAAGCCCTTTTTGGGTCGCCACTCGAGTTTCCATGAGTAACCGACCAGATGCTCAAATAGGCTACTGTCGTGGAAGCGCCGACAGAGAGTTTCGCGGTGATGCCGCGCAGTATCGTAGTTAATACCAGGGCCATCCATCTCGCTGTAGGCGAGGTCCAGGCGAATCACCTGGAGGCAGCTGTAACGGCTGAACAGCGAATGGATCACATTCCACAGCCGCTTGTAGTTGTTCTGGCTATTGCGCTGGTTACGGCGGCATTCGTAGGCGAAGTCCGGCTTACTCAGGGCGTGGTACCAGGCCCCCAGACGCTGGTTGAGCTCCATGACTACCTCTTCAGCATCGTCTCTACTCATGGTGGGCGGGCAATAAAACGCGGCTTCATGCAGATAAGCGCAGCTGGCGAAGGCTCTCAGGAAGCGATCAGCGTAGGGGCTTGGCCGGTAGTGTTGGCCAATCTCCGTTTCCTGGAATAGCGCGACCAGCACGGCGTAGACAGTGGTCAGCGTTTCCAGTACCGGGTCAGGCGCGAGCCTTACCCACCCGCTGCCAAATGCATCAGGCTGGATCAGCTGTTCGCCATTCAGCACGTGACGGGTCTTGGACAATTCCTTCAGGTGACCATCCGCACTGATCAGGTCCATCAGCCAGTCATGGCCAGGCGATGTGACCGTGTCCTGCCCCCAAGCGTTGGTCATTGGGTGATTGCCGCCTATGCCATGGACCAGGTCCAGCATGGCGTCATCGGTTAAAGCGTCGGGGTCGATCTCTAGGTACATGAGGAAGGCTCCAAGCAAGTGGGTCGTGAGTGTTCTGCTCGTAGCATCCCCTTGATATGTAAAAAGTTACGTCAATGAGTGGGCTATGACGATAACGGGCCTCACTCTCTACAAGATCGCTTGGTAATCTCTTCCAGCCTGGAAGGTGACTTGGCTTCGCCGTCACCTCCTCTGCAGATGACCTAATAGGAATACCCCTTTCACACCAATAACATATACTCCCAAAGGGCCGCCTCCCCCCTCACCAAGGCCTTCAGGGGAAATCGATACCGAACGAACAAGGAATGCAGGGCATCGTCTCCCAAGCCGCTGAAAAAGTTAGTGTCACTGATAGTGGGTTTCCAGCCGTTACGCCGAGACGTCCACTGGATACGATTCAACCAATTTTCAGCCCTGTACTACCTCCTTGAAGCCATCGATGGATGGCTTCGATTCCCGTTCTTTCCCTGCTTAGGAGGCAGTGCAATGCCGATGTCATGTCCCAGCTGCGGCGCGTCTCGGATCGTGTCGCGCCATCATGGTCGGAAGGTAGGTGGCACCACGGGTGCCGTGGCCGGCACCGCCAGTGGCGCGGCCGGCGCCTGGAGTGGTGCCGAGGCCGGCGCGTTGGTTGGCGCAGTAGGCGGCCCGGTAGGAATCGCCGTCGGCAGCATCGCCGGGGCAGTATTCGGTGGGTTGGTCGGTGGTACGGCGGGTGGCGTCGCCGGGGCCCGTCTGGGCAGCGAGCTTGATAGCCAGGTGCTCGACAATCTCGAGTGCCGTGCCTGCGGCCACACCTTTCGTCCTCATGTTGATTGATCCCTGACGGTCTGTCTCACGAGTCCATCGCTGCGCGGCGATGACCCCACGATTTTCTCTCTACAAGTTCACGGTCGGCCTGCTTCCTTGGGGAGCGGGCTGTTATGCCGTGCGCGACTCACAAGGAGCTTTCCCCATGGCACACCTGATCGAACAAATGGCCTACGTCAGCGATACCCCCTGGCATGGCCTGGGCCAGCAGCTATCCCGTCACCAGCCGCTGGAGGTCTGGCGGCAGCAAGCCGGCATGGACTGGCACATCGAGGAATCCCCAGTGCGCTTCATCACCGATGGGGCCGGCCATCTGGGCAGCATCCACTCCTTCCCGGAGCAGAAGGTGCTCTATCGCTCCGACACCCGGGCCCCGCTGTCGGTGGTCTCTCAGCGCTACAAGGTGGTCCAGCCGGAGGAGGTCCTGGAGTTCTACCGGGACCTCACGGAATACGCGGGTTATGAGCTCGAGACGGCAGGCGTGCTCAAGGGTGGTCGAAAGTTCTGGGCACTGGCCCGCAGCGGCCTGGGCGGGGCCTTGAAGGGCCAGGACCAGGTCAACGACTACCTGCTGCTGGCCACCTCCTGCGACGGCTCCCTGGCCACCGTCGCTACCCCGACCTCCGTGCGTGTGGTCTGCAACAACACCCTGACCATCGCCGTGGACGGTACTTCGCAGGGCGTGAAGGTGCCCCACAGCACCGAGTTCCGCCCTCAGCTGGTCAAGCAGCAGTTGGGGATCTCCGTGTCCCAGTGGGACGACTTCATGTACCGCCTGAAGACCCTGGCCGAGCGGAAGGTCAGCCAGGAGGAAGCGAGGACCTACTTCCAGTCGGTGATCTGTAACGCCGAGGCGCCGCTGGAAGACCCCTCCAAGTTGCCCAACGTTCGCGCCCTCAATCGTGTCCAGAAGCTCTATCAGGGCGAGGGGCGCGGCTCCCAGCTGTGCACGGCGCAAGGCACCGCCTGGGGGCTGCTCAACGCGGTCACCGAGTACGTGGATCACGAGAAGCGTGCCCGCAGCAACGACTACCGTCTGGACTCCGCCTGGTTCGGCCAGGGCGCCGGCATCAAGGACAAGGCGTTGGAGTCAGCCCTTGCGCTGGTGGCCTGAACGGCGTCCTGCGTTTTCCCCCTGTTTTCCCTCATCACGGCATAGCGCCCGGCCCTCAAGGCCGGGCGTTGCTGTTTCTGGAGGTATCGATGCAATCGCCCATGACACTCGAGATTTGCCACGCCCTGACTCAACTGACCCGTCAGCTGCTGGAGGCTGACGAGCACGCGACCGAGACCCACGTGCTGGCCAAGGGTCAGGTCTATCGCGTGGCCGTATCCCTGGAGCCGGTCCCGACCGAGGAGCTCCCTGACGTCATCCAACGCTATCGATAACGGAGGCCACCATGGCAACCCCCATTCATCCCAAGACCGCCGAGCAGGCACCGATCGCTCAAGCCACCCAGGACAGCACCGCGATCATCCAGGTGATCGAGCGGGCCGCCCTCAACCCCGAGGTCGATATCGACAAGATGGAGCGCCTGCTGCAAATGCAGGAGCGGGTGCTCGACCGCCAGGCGCTGATGGCCTATAGCGCCGCCATGGCGGCCATGCAGACCGAGCTGCCGAGCATCGCCGAGCGTGGCAAGACCAACAACGGCCACTACGCCACCCTGGAAGACATCGTCGACACCGTCAGGCCGATCATGAAGAAGCATGGCTTCGCGGTGAGCTTCCGTATCCAGACCCAGGAGCGGGGCATCCAGGTGACCGGTGTGCTGATGCACAAAGACGGCCACCGCGAGGAGACCAGCATGCTGTTGCCGGCCGATACCAGCGGCAGCAAGAACGCCGTCCAGGCGTTCGGCTCCTCCACCAGCTACGGCAAGCGCTACGTGCTGTGTGCCCTGCTCAACATCACCACCCGCGGCCAGGACGACAACGGTCACGCCGCCGCCCCGGTCAAGCTGGTCACCCCCTTCCAGGCCGGACAGATCCGGCAGCTGATCGCCGCCTGTCCCCCGGCGACTCAGGAATGGTTCGTCGGCAAATACAGCGACGCCGAGCAGGTGCCCCGTAGCGACTTCGACAAGCTGCGTGCCTCCCTGCAGAAGCGGGCGCAGCCCAACCATCAACATCACTGACCGGCCAGCGAGGGGAGGTCCCTCGCTGGTCTATACCATGTTATCGAGAAGGAGATCGTCATGCAGATCCTGACACTGGAACAGGGCACGCCCGCATGGCATGCCGCCCGGCTCGGCATCGTCACCATGTCCGAGCTGAAGACCCTGCTGGTCAAGGGCAAGGGGCCAGGGGGCTTCGGTACCGGTGCGATGAGCTACATGCATCAGCTGATCGGCGAGCGCATCACCGGCGAGCCCTCCGATACCTTCCAGGGCAATGCTCATACCCAGCGCGGGCATGAGCTGGAGCCAGTGGCCCGGGAGCTCTATCACGAGGCCGCCGGCCTGCCCCAGCTGGAGCAGGTCGGCATCATCCTCAATCATGGGGTGGGCTATTCGCCGGATTGCCTGGTGGGCAGCAACGGCCTCGTCGAGATCAAGACCAAGCTGCCCAAGTACCAGATCGAGCTATTGCTGGCCGACGAGCTGCCCCAGGAGCACGTCGCTCAGTGCCAAGGCGGGCTATGGGTCAGCGAGCGGGAGTGGATCGACTTCGTCAGCTACTGGCCGGGCATGCCGCTGTTCGTGAAGCGTGCCTATCGTGACGAGGCGCTGATCCGCACCATCGCCGAGCGCGTCGAGGCTTTCCACGAGGAGCTGGAGCGCCGCATGGCCATGGTCATGGCGGCCTGAGGAGCAACACCATGAACCACCGCAAGCTGAGTGCCGGCGAGACCGCCGGCACCTATCGCATCACCGACACGGTGACTGAATCGGAGCTCTTAAACATCGCCAAGGCATTCGCTCGTCGCCGACTGGCCAAAGGACGCAAGATCACCCAGCCAGCTCTCGCGTTCGAGTACCTGCAGGTGCTGCTGCAGGACTACGAGCACGAGGTCTTCAGCGCCCTGTTCCTCGACAGCCAGCACCGTGTGATCAGCTTCGAGGAGCTGTTCCGCGGTACCATCGACTCGGCCAGCGTCTACCCGCGTGAAGTAGTCAAACGGGCCCTGGCCTGCAACGCTGCCGCGGTGATCCTGGTTCACAACCACCCTTCGGGCGACCCCGAACCCAGTGATGCCGACCGACGCATCACCCAGCGGCTGAAGGAAGCGCTGGGACTGATGGAGATTCGCGTCATTGATCATTTGGTGATCGGCCTGGATGCCTGCGTGTCGTTTGCCGAGCAAGACCTTGTGTAAAGTGCATACGTTAAGCCCCTCCCTGATGGAGGGGCTAGATGCTCAACAAATATTTTTTTATTAGAAAACTTGAATTTTCCGGCTTTTGCCCCAACGACTCGCACCTCAACTAAAACATTTCCTTTGTTAGGAGGCATACGCAATGGCCACGATCCACCCAGACGTATGGCAAGAAGCCAAGAGAGCATTGGGGTTAGCAGAAATTCCTGACGACGAGCTGACAGTTGATCTGATTAAATTGATTGAAGATTATATTAAGGAAAACTACGATAAAGATGTATACATTGATGAAGATGACAGTGTCTAGTGTCGTCTCAAAGGGTGCTGGATATCTATCCAGTACCCGATAAACATTTCTTCCTGCCAATTCGTGATCCTGCCACCAGCCGCGCCATACCGGACCCGGCCGCCTGCGCCCCCGGCGTGTTGTTCATATTAGCGTTTGCCTAAAGGTGTGCTGTTGTCGAATACTGTATAAACGAACAGTCTTTGACAAGAGGCACCGCCATGCGCGATCCCGAGATCCGCCATCCGCACCCGGCACCGCCGTACCGCGCCCTGCCCCATCCGCTGGCCACCATCCGCGCTGGCATCTCCGGCTTCCCCTCGCCGGCGGAGGACTACGTCGGCCGCACACTCGACCTCAACGAGCGGCTGGTGAAGCGCCCCGCCGCAACGTTCTTCATGACCGTCACCGGCGACAGCATGGTCGAGTTCGGCATCCAGGACGGCGACACCCTGGTGGTGGACCGCTCGATCGACGCCCGCCCCGGGCACATCGTCGTCGCCCTGGTCGACGGCGAGGTGATCGTGAAGCGCTACGAGATGATCGGGAAGCGGCCCTACCTGTGCTCCGGCAACAGCCAGTACGCGCCGATCCCGCTCGCCAACCTCGACTGCCAGGTATGGGGCGTGGTCCGCTCGGTCATCCACGAGTACGCCGTATGATCGGGCTGGTGGACTGCAACAACTTCTACGTCAGCTGCGAGCGCGTCTTCCAGCCGCGGCTCGAGGGCCTGCCGGTGGGCGTGATGTCCAACAACGACGGCTGCGTGATCGCCCGCTCCAACGAGCTCAAGGCCCTGGGCGTCGAGATGGGCACCCCGGCCTTCGAGCTGCAGCAGTGGGTCAACCAGGGCCGCATCCATCTGCTCTCGTCCAACTACGAGCTCTATGGCGACATGAGCGCCCGGGTGCGCGAGGTCCTCGAGGAGTTCTCCGCCGGCGTCGAGCCCTACTCCATCGACGAGATGTTCGTGAGATTCGACGGCTTCGACACGGCCACCACCCAGGCCCTGGCGCGCACGCTCTACCGCAACGTGCGCCAGTTCACCGGCATCCCCGTCTGCGTGGGCGTGGCGCCCACCCGCACCCTGGCCAAGCTGGCCAACCGCGCTGCCAAGAAGCTGCCCGAATTCCAGGGCGTGTGCGTGATGCACGCCGACGGTGACGACACCCGCCGCCTGCTCGAGCGCACCGCCCTGGGCGACGTCTGGGGCGTCGGCCGCCGGCTGGTCGAGCGGCTGGCCATCCAGGGCATCGAGACCGCCTGGGATCTCCGCCTGGCCGATCCCAAGACCATTCGCCGGCGCTACTCCGTCACCCTCGAGCGCACCGTGCGCGAGCTCCAGGGCACGCCCTGCATCGAGCTCAACGACGACAGCGAGCCCCGCCAGCGCATCATGACCTCGCGCTCCTTCGGCCGCCTGACAGGCGAGCTGGGCGAGCTACAGGACGCCATCCGCCAGCACGCCCAGCGCGGTGCCGAGAAGCTCCGCCAGCAGGACAGTCACGCCCGCGCCGTGCTGGTGTTCCTCAAGACCAACCGCCACCGGCCCGACCTGCCCCAGTACTCGCCCAGCGTGGTCGTCGAACTGCCAGAGCCGACCGACGACAGCCGGCCGATCCTGGCCGCCGCCCAGCAGGGGCTCGAGGTGATCTATCGCCGCGGGTATCGCTTCATGAAGGCCGGCGTGATGCTGCTCGATCTGGTAGATGTCAACCGCGAGCAACTCTCGCTGCTCGACACACCCGAGCGAGAAGCCCAGCGCGAGCGCGACCACAAGCTGATGACCACCCTGGACGAGCTCAATGGGAAGATGGGCAAGGGCACAGTGCGCCTGGGCGTGCCGCGAAAGAACGCCGCCTGGCATCTGCGCTGCGCGCACCGCACGCCGCGGTGGACAACACAGTGGAGCGAGCTACCAAACGCACAGGCGGGATATAAAAAACCCCGATGAATCATCGGGGTTAAAGGGAAGAAGCAAGCTTGGATCAGAGATAACGATACGACTGAGGCGCCACCCCGTTAGGGATCACCTCGTTCAATGCGCAAGGCGTGTCATAGCGACGAGGGTTTTTGACCTTGATAGCAAACCCTTTGTCTTTGCCAGAAAAGTAGGAACGGAAGAAATTGTGGCTGATACCGGCATTTTCTTTCGTTTCTTTCCAGAGCTTCCGTGGTTCCATGGCAAGGACGCCATCCACATCGAACTCGCCCACAACTTTGCCCACGGGCATAGTAGCATAGATCACTACCTTTTCAACACCTTCACGTTTGAAGATCGATTTACGAAACTCAAAATGCTTACTGCCATCCAAAATTGACTCAGCATATTCAGGCTTAATTGACAATAAGACTTTCATTAACACCACCTTCAAGAAGAATGCTTCTTGCAACTTCAGCGTCGAGAGAAACAACACCCCAGTAAATATTTTCAGGAATCTGATGATTGTCAATCAAACTCCCCCTGGTGATCCTCCTTTTCATAGCCACATTATAGCTGAATCTGACGATAAAAGGATACCTTTTTGTAGCATAAAGATTCTTCAATTCGTCTTCATCAAAAACGCTATAGGGGTTGCAATATCGACGAAACTCATCATAGCCAGAGAACTCATGTATATTCTTAATTTCCTCGACCACGCCCGCAGAAGTCACGACGGAGCGATACCTCGCTGGACCACGCTGGTCGGACGTCCGGTACATAAGAAGTACGTCACCTGGACGAAACTGCGTAATATCTCGCATTGCTGCAAGATAAACTTTGTGAATACTATTCGAGTGAGATATATCCTTCACGACATCGAAGCTTTCATTATTCAGAATCGAGTCGGGAAGCATCCGGGTGTGATACTCAGGATGGATGGCTAGTAGAAAGCAGCGCCCATGCCTCATATCCAGCATCGGATAATTCTGGAGAGGAGTCGGATGCTCTAGGGATGTTCGCTTTAGAAAAACGCGCTCAACACCATTGTGACTCGGCTTTTCACCATAGTCATCAAACCCATAGCGCTGCAGAAGATTAATCAACCCATCATGCTTCTCGAACACCGTGACGTATATCTCGGCAAGTCCATTCTCAACGGCATGATCAAATATCTTTTTCACGAACCTCTCGCCAAGCCGCGTGCCATGCGCATTGATCTTAAAGGTGCCAACCTTAAGCCTGGGCGAGGCAGGCAAAGCAGGATTGATATCATCAACCGCTTCATCCTCTCTCTTCAAATAGAGAAAGCCATCGATCATCCCTGAATCGTTATAGAAAACATAAGCGGAGTGCCCTTGTGCCGCCTTTCGAGCGAACCAGTCGGAAAATTCCGAGTAGTCTTGCTTCAGCGAATCAAAGAAGGGGTCAGAAAAGTTAATCTCTGCGAATGGTTGAAAGTACATGCTCATGCCAACAGCCCTGTCGTAGATGATGTGCGCTTTGCTAATAATTTTGTAACAGGGTCATCCTGTGTCGAATGATCCTTAGCCCCAACCTTATAATGTCTTTCACTGGAAGGGAATGCCTACAACAGTCAAGCGGCTATATAAGGTAAGGCGATACTATGCAGGAACGATCAGGCTCGCGTTGTCGTTGCCCGGCCGATTGACCCGCGTGCTCACGGGCCAGTGGGTGATCCGCTCGGCGGGCAGATGATGGGCGACATGACGGATCGTCTCGCGATCGGTCAGGTGGGGATCAATCCAGGGTTCGAGGCTATCCGCGTCCAGTGCCAGCGGCATGCGCGAGTGGATCTCCGCCGCCACCCCGCGAGCCGGCTCGGTGAGGATCGCGCAGCCGGGCTTGCCGTCTGGCCGCTCGCTCCAAATGCCCGCCAGCCAGATCGGCTTGCGATCCCCGCGGCACAGGAAATGCGGCTGCTTCCTGCCATCAACCGGCAGCCACTCGTACCAGCCATCCGCCGGCACCAGACAGCGGTGATGGGCGAACGCCCCGCGGAAGTAGTTGGAGGTAGCCACCTTCTCGATAGTGGCGTTGATGGGCTCGGGCGCCTTGTCCTTCGCCCAGTGCGGCCGGTAGCCCCACCACACCTCATCCATCACCAGCGGCGTGTCATCGCTGGGATGGCGCACCGCGGTGATCCAGGCGCCCGGCGCCACGTTATAGCGCGGAGTAAGCTCCTCAGGCTCCAACGGCAAGCGGAGGGCCTGGGAGAGCTTGGGATAGGGGCTATAGAGAGCGAAGCGGCCGCACATTTAGAATTCCTAAATCTGCTGATTTCCATATGGGAGCATAAGTACTTTATTTACCTAAAGAATCAAAACCCAAAATGCCTTTCATTTTATTCAAAGACAAGCTTCTTATTTTTTCTTTTTATTAGAAAGATATGCGGCTGCATTTGCGTCATCTAAAGCTTGTTGATCTGATGCATTCTTTAGCAGAAGCGCTGGTATCAGAGTAACCAATACCGTCCAAATCTGCCAGAATGTCAAAGTAATCAAGATTCCATAAGAAGCTTTCCTCATAAGAACCTTGTGCTGAAGAAAAAAGTCTATCTCTTTAACGATTGGCGCCAGAACACCAATAAACAAAACCGCACACAAAATAACAGTAGAGTGAACGATAGGCGAAAACAACTTATCAATACCTTCACCAACTTTCACTTTTTCGCCAAAGGGCTCCTTAATAATCCCTTTCATTCTTTCCGGGTATATTATCGCAAACCAAGCACCTACAACTGCAAAAATAATAGCCGCTGTAGTTCTCAAAGACTCAAAAAGAGGCCATTGCTCAGAAAAAGGAATGCCTCCCCCTAAGCACCAGCCTGCATACCCTCCTGAGGCAAGAAGAAACAAAGCTATAACTCTCAGCCAAATATTCACTTTATAAGCCTCAGGATATACTGTGACTTTTTATTCAACTCTTGAATAAGACTATTGGAATCGATAACCTCGGCATTTTGCCTACTCACATCAAGATCAAAGCCATCTCTAGCTATTGAACCGCTCAGCCAATAGATTTTATTCATCTCACCCTTGATTTTAAACCCATAATCATCCCACTGGACCTTGCTATTAGAGTTACTCTTTTCCCAGTCCTTGATAAGCGCCTCGAGTTCTTGGCGCGTCAAATCAATTGGCATCTGATAGTTAACATTTATACCACTAGCAGGCAACTTGGAAGAAATATTTATCCCCCTACGGAAAGCATCCATCATTCTCTGAAGCAACTGCTTATCGGCAGTATTCTTCATTTCAAGATTAGTCTTTCTGACGACCTGCTCAATCATAGCATGGTTATCAAGAATATGATCGGTATTTCCTGGCTTTCTAAACAAGCTTGACGAAAACTTTGGATGTAGATTCAGATGCTTATCAGACAGGTGACCAGCGTAACCTTTAGACTCAAATGTGCCGTCAGCCTTTAGATTAAAAACCACATGCTTTGAGAAAGGATCAATAAAGCTTTTTACATACTTTTCCATAACTTTATGCCCAGTTGTAGAGTGATCAAACTGAACACAGGCAAATACTCTTTCTGAAGGGATAAACCAGAAATACGTTGCAAATCCTGGTATAGTCCCTTTCTTAGTACCATTCATTGTAACGCTTGCCGAACCCACGCTTGAGTTGGGATCAACAGAAGGGACAGATCCTTGCTGAGTAGGCGTCTGATTCCAAAGAGTCAAAAGGTAGTTATTACCAGCTTTTTTGATATCCAGCAAAAGCGAAGGTAAGAGATCATTACCTTTAGGAACTTGATAAGTGGCCGTTTGAGCGACCCCCTTCCCTGACGACCATGAAAGGAGGTCATCCAAAATGTCAACAGTATCACCTAGGAATGGAGTATGATCTCCCCATTTGTACAACCCACAAGAATCAACTTTATAGAAAGTTAGAGTAGCCTTTTCGAGTGCCATATCTTCCCTGAACGCCTAAAATTTATAACTTTTTACAAACAAACATATCGGAACGAGACAAAGGATTTTCCAGCGTATTGAACTAAGTTATCCGCCCAATCCGAATCTCACACCGCCTCAAGATCTCCATGTCCTTCATGTCCTGCGGCTTGATCCATTCCTTCTCGTAGCGCAGGTTGTCGCTGATCAGCAGCCAGGCGCCGCAGGCCACACGCTGCCCGCGCTTGATAAGCCTCTCGCCATGCACGAGCAGAGGAACGCCTACGTGGGGCAGATCGCGACTGCAACTCGTCCTCTTGTCCGAGACACCAACACCAGTCCCACTGTGTCAGCTGCGTGGGTGTATCCGAAGAGAAAGCTAGAAACGCTATGTCACCACTCCCAAGCTCATGGCTGCTCACAACACTTAGGACGACAGTACCGAAAGGCTGAACGGCTGTCATGCCTGAATTAGGAAATGGCTACCCAGATGAAGCATGGCGGCAGGAAGAGCGACAGCACGAGGAGAAAGACCGTTCAAGGACGTCTTGAAGGAGCCTATGGAAGCCAGGTGCTAGGTGTGGGTCAAAGTGTGGGTCAAAAAGATACAGACAAAGAAAAAGCCGCTGAAATCAGCGGCTTAATCAATATTCGTGGCGGAGGGGGAGGGATTCGAACCCTCGAAGCCTTTCGACTTACACACTTTCCAGGCGTGCTCCTTCGACCACTCGGACACCCCTCCGCATTTTGGTTCCTTCGCGAGCGTTTTCCGCTCCTTGAGAACGGCGCACATGGTAGCGAGCTAAACCCGCGATTGCAAGCCGCTTTTTCGGGTTCAGGCCGATGGCGGCGCTGGAAGAACGGCATAGTCGCCTTCGGCTTCCAGGCACAAGGTGTCGTTGGCATAGAGGCGCTGCACCAGGACAATCCGCCCTTTTCCCTTCGTGTCCAGGCGTTCCTGCAGGCCCCTGGGGCCCTCGGCGTCCCGGGGCAGGCATTCCAGGCGATAATCGGCGGTCACCGGGGCGAGGAAGCGCTGGCTGGCGGTGGCCACGACCACGTCCTGCAACAGGCCACGGGAGCGCAACCACAGCGTCGTCCAGCACCAGCCAATGAGGGTGGCCTGGGCGGTCAGCGAGCCGCCGAAGCCGGTGCCCTTGTCGTTGAGGTTGGGTTCGAGTTCCAGGTTCCAGACCAGTGCATCGCCCTGCCAGGCCATGCCGTTCAGCCCCAGTTGGCGCACCAAGGGGATGGCCTCCCCCAGCCAACGCTGAAACACGGCGAGATCGTCGCCCTGCCCCGCTGCAGGTAGCGGCAAACGTGGGTGTGGTACACCGGCCTTGCGCACCATGGTCAATCCCAGCGCTCGACGAAGTCATCGGGGTCACGCTCGGGCAGCGGCTTGTTGCGACCCCCGGGCTGGCCGAGGTAGAGAAAGCCGACGATCTGGTCGTGCTCGGCGAGCCCGAGGCCCTGGCGCACCGTCGTGTCGAAGGCATAGCCGCCGCTGCGCCACATGCCGCCAAGGCCCAGCGCCTGGGCGGCGAGCAGAATGCCATGGGCGGCACAGCCGGCCGAGATGATCTGCTCGATAGGCGGCACCTTGGGAAAATCCGGCGTGACCTTGGCAATCACGGCGATGATCATGGGCGCACGGCGGACCTTCTTGCGCGCCGCGTCCATGGTGCCGTCATCGGTGTGGGGGTTGGCCTGGTACTCGGCCTTGGCGAACAGCTCGCCCAGCCGATCGAGACCCTCGCCGGAAAACTCGATGAAGCGCCAGGGCGTGAGCTGCTTGTGATCCGGAGCACGCAGTGCGGCGCGGTAGAGCGCATCGAGCTGCTGGCGATCCGGCGGCGGCCCTGTCAGCTTGCCCATCGAGTTGCGCTCGTGCAGCAGCGTCATCGCATCCATGGCGTCTCCCTTAGACTAGACGAGAATATTTCTCAGCTCTTGCAAACGACTTTAACGCAGGTCGTCACTGCCTTGCCAGCCGCAACGGCTGCGGTGGGCGCTCGCCGGGCGTGGCACGCCAGGGGCTGATATCCAGGCCACCGCGACGCACGTAACGTGCCAGCACCAGCAACCGCTCGGGCCGCACCCGCGCCATCAGGTCGGTGAAGATATGCTCGACGCAGTGCTCGTGGAAGTCCTGATGCTGGCGGTAGGAAACAAGGTACCTGAGCAAGCCCTCACGATCGATCCTCGGGCCGCGATAGCGGATCAGCACGCTGCCCCAATCCGGCTGGCCGGTGACCGGGCAATTGGACTTGAGCAAATGTGAGTGCAGGCTCTCTTCGACGATCGCGTCGCCGGTGACCAATAGCTCGGGTCGAGGCGTGTAGTCGCGGATCTCGACATCCAGGCCGTCGATGCACTCCCCCGGCAGGCGGCGCGGCATCAGCGTCTCATCGTCGACTCCCAGAAGCGTGACCTCGACGTCCGCCCCGGCGGCGTGGGACAGATCGCGAACCAGCGCCTCCCGCACCTCGTCGCGACCGGGGAAATGGCTGTGGTTGAAGCTGTTGAGATAGAGCTTCCAGGACTTCGACTCGATCAGGTTCGGTGAACTCGCCGGCAGGCGAAAGCGCGCCACGGCGACGATCGGCTTGCCCTTGGGGTCGAGCCAGGAAAGCTCGAAGGCATGCCATTCGTCCTCGCCCTCGAACGGCAGATCGGCATCGTCGATGCCCAGCGGCGCCCGATTGGCGGCCCGGGCGATGGGGTACAAAAGCGTCGGGTCGTAGCGCTCCGGGTAGGCGGACTCGCGCCCCAGGGGTGCGTCACGCAACGTATCGGGTCGATCGGTGTTCATGGATTCCTTGTTCATTTTCGGGGCAGAAAGGCGCCGGACAAAGCGGGCGAAGTGTTCGCCCGGGCATCAGCTGCGGATGCCCTTGCCGCGCTTCAACATCCACAACGCCATCACGAAGAACACGACGATGAAGGCCGCGATGGCCAGCAGTGCCCCGCCGACCGGGATGTCGGAGACCCCGAGGATGCCATAGCGGAAGGCGTTGACCATGTAGAGGATGGGATTGGCCATCGACACACCCTGCCAGAATTCCGGCAGCATGTTGATCGAATAGAACACGCCACCCAGATAGGTCAGCGGCGTGAGCACGAAGATCGGCACGATGGAGATGTCGTCGAACTTGTTGGCGAGCAGCGCGTTGATGAAGCCGCCGATGGCAAACAGCGCTGCGGTCATGGTCACCACGCCCAGGGTCACCAGGGGGTGGTGGATCGTCATCTCGGTGAAGAAGAACGACACCCCGGTGACGATCAGGCCAACACCCAGGCCTCGGGCCATGCCGCCCAGCACGAAGCCGGCCAGGATGACCCAGTTGGGCATCGGCGAGACCATCATCTCCTCGACGCTGCGCTGGAACTTGTTGGAGAAGAACGACGAGGCGACGTTGGAGTAGCTGTTGGTGATCACCGCCATCATGATCAGCCCGGGCACGATATAGGCCATGTAGCTGATGCCATCCATCTCACCGATACGCGAGCCGATCAGATTGCCGAAGATGATGAAGTACATGGTCATGGTGATGGACGGCGGCAGCAGCGTCTGCGGCCAGATGCGCGTGAAGCGTCGCACTTCCTTGACCACCAGGGTCCACAGCGACACCAGAATCTGGCGAGGATTCACGACTGCACCTCCGCTTTCGCCGCTTCCCGGACCCGGGCGTTGTCGCCCTCGACCATGGAGACGAACAGCTCCTCGAGCCGATTGGCGCGATTGCGCATCGAGACCACGTTGACGCCCTGTTCAGAGAGCTGCATGAAGGCGTCGTTGAGGCGCTGCCCTTTCCTGACCGATAGCGTCAACTGGGCGCTTTCCACCTGCCCTACCTCGAAACCCTCAAGCATGGGCGCCTGCTCGATCGGTTCGGCCAGATCGAGCACGAAGGTTTCCGTGTCGAGCTCGGTAAGCAGGCTGCGCACCGAGGTGTTCTTGACGATCTCGCCATTGTTGATGATGGCGATATTGCGGCACAGGCTCTCGGCTTCCTCGAGATAATGGGTCGTGAGGATGATCGTCGTGCCTTCCTCGCGGTTGATACGGCGCATGTACTCCCACATGCTGCGGCGCAGTTCGATGTCCACGCCGGCGGTGGGCTCGTCGAGGATCAGCAGGCGGGGGCCGTGAATCAACGCGCGAGCGATCATCAGGCGGCGCTTCATCCCGCCGGAGAGCATGCGCGCCGGGCCGTTGCGCTTGTCCCACAGGCCCAGGTCCTTCAGCAGCTGATTGCAGCGCGGCTTGGCTTCGCGCAGCGGCATGCCGTAGTAGCCTGCCTGGGCCAGGATGATGTCCTCGACCTTCTCGAACTGGGAAAAATTGAATTCCTGGGGCACCACGCCCAGATGGTACTTGGCCCGGGCGAAGTCCCGGTCGATGTCGATGCCATAGATCGACACCTTGCCTGCGGTCTTCTGGACCAGAGAACAGACCACGCCCAGGGTGGTGGACTTGCCGGCGCCGTTGGGGCCCAGCAAGGCAAAGAAATCGCCCTCGGGCACGTCCAGATCGATGCCCTTCAAGGCATGGAAGCCGTTGCCATAGACCTTGGTCAGCCCACGAATGGACAGTGCCGGTTCGGCCATGGGGAAAATCCCTGTCGCATGATGATTGGACGGTGAGCCTGATAACATCAGGGCATAGTGACAAAATTCAAGGTTCTTATGGATTCGGCCAGCCCGGTAACTGGAATTCATCTTGTAGAAGGTGCAGCTCCGGCTGGTGCAGTTCGGCGATATGCTCGGCGAGGCGGGCCCCCTTGGGCAACAGGTGCACCTCGATGCGGCGACGATCCCCCTGCCCCTGGCGCCGCTCCACCAGCTCGGCCTCCTCGCAGCGATCGATCAGCGCCACGGCGCCGTGATGCTTGGCCTGCAGGCGCTCCGCCAGTTCGCCCACCGTGGCCCATTCACGCCCGGCGAAGCCTCTCAGGTGCAACAGCAACTGGTATTGCAGCGGTGTCAGCCCGCTGGCTCGACAGATGTCCTCGCTCTGGCGCAGGAAGCAGCGCAGTCGGTAACGGAAGTGCGAGAGACGCTCGAAATCATCCTTGGCCAATGAGGGCCGGGTCGCAGGGATAGCCGAAGACATGCTGTGCTCCTTGACAGGTGACGTGGGCCGGTCTAGACATATCATATTATGATACAAAAATCGATCGAGGTGACTCATGACGCCTGCAACCTTCTTCCAGCTACCCTTTTCATCCACTCATGGCTGGGCGGAGTTGTCGAAGCGACAACCTTCCGTGACTCGATTGGTACTGTTTCTCGTACTGCCGATGTCGTTCATTCCACCCCTCATGCTCTATTATGCCGGCACCCATTATGGCGACGCCTTTCTGGCAGGTTTCGGCGACAAGCAGTGGCGCTTCATCACGACGATCTTCTTTCTCGCGGAACTGCTGACCTTTGCGGTGATGGGCTGGCTCATCTATGAGGTCACCAACACCGGCAAGCAGGCCATCAGTATCCATGACGCCTACCTGCTGGCAGCCCTGGCCCCTATCCCGTTATGGCTCTCGGCCCTGGCCCTGCTGATACCCAGCCTGACCTTCAACGTCATCGTGGCCCTGGTGGCGCTGGGGATATCCTGCAGTCTCGTCTACCACGGTTTGCAAGGGCTGGCACGCAAGCAGGAAGAGATGGAAACCCTGTCGGCCACCTACACGATCATGGCCGCCAGCGTGCTGGCGTGGGGATTGCTGATCGCGATCGCCTGGGCGTACTAGATGCACGCTTCTGAAACAGAGAGGCAGGGGCACGAAGAAGAAGTGGCGTCCCATAGGGGGTTCGAACCCCTGTTACCGCCGTGAAAGGGCGGTGTCCTGGACCACTAGACGAATGGGACGCATGGAAGACATGGAGCGGGAAACGAGATTCGACCGGGTGGCGCTCCACCGGGCTGGCGCCCCAGCTCGCGACCCTCGCTTGCCTTTCTTTGCCGCTGACGCATGGAGCGGGAAACGAGATTCGAACTCGCGACCCTCGCCTTGGCAAGGCGATGCTCTACCACTGAGCTATTCCCGCAAAATTGTGCACGCTACTGCGAAACCGCAGGATCGGAAGTGGCGTCCCGTAGGGGGTTCGAACCCCTGTTACCGCCGTGAAAGGGCGGTGTCCTAGGCCACTAGACGAACGGGACACATGGAAGGCATGGAGCGGGAAACGAGATTCGAACTCGCGACCCTCGCCTTGGCAAGGCGATGCTCTACCACTGAGCTATTCCCGCACTGCTTCCACCGATCCGGCGCCTCGAGAAGGAAGTGGCGTCCCATAGGGGGTTCGAACCCCTGTTACCGCCGTGAAAGGGCGGTGTCCTGGACCACTAGACGAATGGGACGCATGCCTGCCTCGTCGAGGTGGCGCGTATATTAATTAGCGGGATGATGGGTGTCAAGCGTGACTCGGCCGGCAAAAATGCCGCTGGAAAATCACCCCGTTCTCGTTGTCTCATGGCGGTGTGCCAAGGACCTGACAGGCAAACGGGAGAATCCCAATGGGCAACAAGATCCAGAAAGACGACGCACAATGGCGCGAACAGCTCAGCCCGGAGCAATACCGTGTCACAAGGCAAAAAGGTACCGAACCCCCGTTCAGCGGTGATCACCGGGTGAGCGACGAGCACGGCATCTATCATTGCGTGTGCTGTGGTGCGGCGCTGTTCGAGAACGAGCACAAGTTCGATTCAGGATGCGGCTGGCCAAGCTTCGACCGGCCGCTGGCCAAGTCGGCCATTGAGGAGCATTACGACGACTCCCATGCCATGCGCCGCATCGAAGTGGTCTGCTCGCGCTGCGATGCCCACCTCGGGCATGTCTTCCCCGATGGTCCCCGGGAGACCACCGGGCTGCGCTACTGCATCAACTCCGTGGCGCTGGATTTCCACGCTGGGGAATAGCCTTGCCGCCGATCACACCCGGGCGCCGATCTGCTAGGATAGGCGCCCGTCTTCTCATGCGCTGCTCAAGGGTCTGATATGCTCGGCTGGTACCCAGGACACATGAACAAGGCGCGCCGCCAGATCAAGGAAGCGCTGCCCGAGATCGACGTGGTGCTCGAGGTGCTCGATGCCCGCCTGCCCTACTCCAGCGCCAACCCCATGCTCGCCGAGCTCACCGAGCACAAGCCGGTACTCAAGATCCTTTCCCGGGCCGATCTGGCCGATCCCGCACGTACCGACGAATGGGTCACCCACTTCGATGCCCAGGAAGCGACCCGCGCCCTGGCCGTGACCACCACCAATGCCCGCGAGCTCAAGCGCATCCCCAAGCTGTGTCACGAACTGGCCGGCCGGGTACGTGCCGACCGCGATGTGCGGGTCATGGTCATGGGCATTCCCAATGTCGGCAAATCGACGTTGATCAACGGCCTGGCCGGGCGCAAGATCGCCAAGACCGGCAACGAACCGGCAGTCACCAAGCGCCAGCAGAAGATCCGGATCGACGGGCGCATCGCCCTGACCGACACGCCGGGCGTGCTATGGCCGAAGATCGAGGACCAGGCCAGCGCCTACCGTCTGGCCGCCAGCGGGGCAATTCGCGATACGGCAATCGACTACCTCGACGTGGCGATGGTCACCGCCGCGGAGCTTGCCAGACGCTACCCCGACGAGCTGACGGCGCGTTTCAAGCTCAAGACGCTGCCGCCCTATAGCCCCGCCTCTCAGTCAGCCGAGGTGGATGTCGACAGCCCGCGACATGCCGACCTGCTAGCCCTGGCCGGCTTCGATGGCCAGGCCATCGTCAAGGAGATCGCCAGCAAGCGCGGCGGTCTGCGTCCGGGCGGCGAGATCGACCTGCATCGTGGCGCCGAGGTGCTGCTGCACGAGTTGCGCGACGGCAAGCTCGGTCGCCTGACCCTGGAAACCCCCGCGGACATTCCCGCCCCCCGCCTGGAGGAAGCCGCAGCGGAATAGGCGCGGTCTCGTGCCCAGTTGGTGCTTTGGCGACATCGCCGCATCGAGTATGCTGTGTCTGCCCCGCGCCCTGTTTAAAGTCGCCAATGGAACCTTCATGCCTACCCCAACCCGCCTCAGGAAATCGCAAAAGCTCGACAACGTCTGCTACGACATCCGCGGCCCGGTTCTCGAGCATGCCCAACGGCTCGAGGACGAGGGCCAGCGCATCTTGAAACTGAACATCGGCAATCCCGCGCCGTTCGGTTTCGAGGCCCCCGAAGAGATCCTCCAGGACGTGATGCGCAACCTGGCCACCTCCCAGGGCTACTGCGATTCCAAGGGGCTCTATTCGGCGCGCAAGGCGATCATGCAGGAGTGCCAGCGCAAGGGCATTCCCGGAATCGGCATCGAGGACATCTACATCGGCAATGGCGTCTCGGAACTGATCGTGATGGCCATGCAGGCACTGCTCAACGATGGTGACGAGGTGCTGATCCCGGCCCCAGACTACCCGCTATGGACCGCGGCGGCCAACCTCTCGGGCGGACGGCCGGTGCACTACCTGTGCGACGAGCAGGCCGGCTGGACACCGGACATCGCCGACATCCGCGACAAGGTGACCAGCCACACCCGCGCCCTGGTGCTGATCAACCCCAACAACCCCACCGGGGCCGTCTACCCGCCGGAGGTGATCAAGGAGCTGTTGGCGACCGCCCGAGAGCATGACCTGGTGGTGTTTTCCGACGAGATCTACGACAAGATCCTCTATGACGAAGTCGAGCATGTCTCCACCGGCGCCCTGGCCGAGGAAGATCAACTGGTGGTGACCCTCAACGGCCTGTCGAAGAGCTACCGCTGCGCCGGCTTTCGTTCCGGCTGGATGATCCTCTCGGGCAATATCGCCAAACAGCAGGCCAGGGACTTCATCCAGGGCATCAACATGCTCGCCTCGATGCGCCTGTGCGCCAACGTGCCGGCCCAGCACGCCATCCAGACGGCACTCGGGGGGTATCAGT
This sequence comes from Modicisalibacter ilicicola DSM 19980, assembly GCF_900128925.1. Taxonomy (GTDB): domain Bacteria; phylum Pseudomonadota; class Gammaproteobacteria; order Pseudomonadales; family Halomonadaceae; genus Modicisalibacter; species Modicisalibacter ilicicola. The sequence continues at coordinate 156,424 of NZ_FQUJ01000006.1, read as the reverse complement.
CGATCAACGACCTGATCCTGCCTGGCGGGCGCCTGCGGGCCCAGCGCGACATCACCCATGAGAAGCTCAACGCCATCCCCGGGGTGTCCTGCGTCAAGGCCGAGGGCGCCCTCTACGCCTTTCCGCGACTCGATCCCAAGGTATTCAACATCCACGACGATGAAAGGCTGGTGCTCGATCTCCTGTTGCAGGAAAAGATCCTGCTGGTACAGGGCACTGCCTTCAACTGGCCCTCCCCCGATCACGTGCGCATCGTCACCCTGCCCTGGGCGGATCAGCTCGAGGACGCCCTGGATCGCTTCGCCCGCTTCCTGTCTCGCTATCGCCAATGAATTCGCTCACTGGTGAGGCGAGGCTTGAAACTCGGTACGCCGGGACGCATCTAAGTGGCCAATAAGAAATTGAATTCCCTGCTTCTTGACGACCTGATTTCAGAAAAACGAGGGTAGCAAACCATGTTGCGCATCATCCTGTTTCTGGCCACCAACCTGGCGGTAATCCTGGTGGCGAGCATTACCCTGCGCCTGCTCGGCGTGGAGCCTTACCTGAATGCCAACGGGCTGAACATGAACAGCCTGCTGATCTTCTGCTTCGTGTTCGGCATGGCCGGCTCGCTGGTGTCGCTGTTCATCTCCAAGTGGATGGCCAAGAAGAGCACCGGCACCCAGGTCATCGACACGCCGCGCAACGACACCGAGAGATGGCTGCTCGACACCGTTGCCGAACTCGCCCAGCAGGCCGGCATCAAGATGCCCGAGGTCGGCATCTTCCCGGCCCAGCAGTCCAACGCCTTCGCCACCGGCTGGAACAAGAACGATGCGCTGGTCGCGGTTTCCGCGGGCCTGCTCAACCGCATGCGTCCCGAGGAAGTGCGCGCGGTACTAGCCCACGAGATCGGCCACGTCGCCAACGGCGACATGGTCACCCTGGCACTCATCCAGGGGGTGCTCAACACCTTCGTCATGTTCTTCGCCCGGGTCGTCGCGCAGGTGGTGGATAGCTTCCTGCGTCGCGACGACAGCGGCGGGCTGGGCTTCATGGGCTATTTCGCGGTGGTGATCGTTGCCGAGATCGTCTTCGGCCTGATCGCCTCGGTGATCGTCGCCTGGTTCTCGCGCTTCCGCGAGTACCGCGCTGACGCCGCCGGCGCCACACTGGCCGGCAGCGGTGCGATGATCAACGCCCTGGCACGACTCAAGGCCGAGACCCAGATGCCGGACCAGATGCCCGACACGCTGACCGCCTTTGCCATCACCACCGGCCAGAGCCGCAAGATCATGGAGCGCCTGTTCGCCAGCCACCCGCCGCTGGACGACCGTATCCGCGCCCTGAAGGAGTCCGCCTACCGCCAGTAGGCGCCGCGGTTCCAGCCCCACCTTCCGACTCCGGCCTCGTGCCGGAGTTTTTTTCGATGCGTCAGGCCAGGACATGACGCGTCTCGACGCGATGACTTTCCACTTCTATGGTTACTTCAAGCGTCCAGGCGTATGCGCTGAAGGCGAACCATTCGATACCACGCCGCGAGAAGACAGGGGTTGGTTGTCGACAAGGACAGGTGAAGACGATGATGGAAGCACTCGCGCGAAAGCTCAGACTTAGAACCGATCCGACCATTTTCTTCGTCTCGGCGGGCATCATGGTGGTCTTTCTCATCACGTTGCTCGTGATCCCCGAAACCATCGAACAAGCCTTTGGCGCCGGACGCACCTGGATCGTCACCAACCTCGGCTGGTTCTTCATCTTCGGGGTCACCAGCTGGGTGATCTTTCTACTGTGGGTGGCGATGAGTCGCTACGGGGCGATCCGCCTGGGGGGCAACAACGCCACGCCGGACTACGGTAACGTCTCCTGGTTCACCATGCTGTTCGCCGGGGGCATCGGCACCGTCTTGATGTTCTGGGGCGTGGCCGAGCCGATCTCTCACTTCTCCACGCCCCCCCATCCGGACGTCGAACCCTATACCGTGGAAGCCGCCGACGACGCCATCGGTTTCGCGATCTACCATCTGGGGCTGCATACCTGGGCGATCTTCACCCTGCCGGGGCTGGCGTTTGCCTATTTCATCTATCGCTATGACCTGCCGATGCGCTACAGCTCGGTGTTCTATCCGCTGATCGGCGATCGCATCTACGGACCCATCGGCAAGACGCTGGACGTATTTGCCGTCCTCGGCACGCTGTTCGGCGTCGCCGTGTCCATCGGCCTGGGCACCCAGCAGATCAACGCCGGCTTGAGTGAACTGTTCGGTATCCCGAATGCCGTCACCCCCAAGGTCATCATCATCATCATTCTTACCACCGTCGCTGTAAGTTCGATCGTGGCCGGCCTGGATGCGGGCATCAAGCGGCTGTCCAACATCAACATCGGCATGGCCGTGGGCCTGATGCTCTTCGTGCTGTTCACCGGCTCCACCGTGTTCCTGCTGCGCGCCGTGGTCGAGACCTTCGGCCTCTATATCTCCAACCTCGTGCCGATGGCGTTCTGGAACGACACCTTGGCCCAGTATACCCAGGAAGAAGGCGGCTGGGGCTGGCAGGGCAACTGGACCGTCTTCTACTGGGCCTGGACCGTGACCTGGTCACCCTTCATTGGCATCTTCGTGGCGCGCATCTCCCGGGGTCGCACCATTCGCGAATTCGTCCTCGGGGTGCTGTTCGCCCCCTCGATCTTCACGCTGATCTGGTTCTCCATCTTCGGCTGGTCGGCAATGCAGATCGATGGCATCGGCGAGGATACGCGGGCCGCCCTCGGCGAGCAGGCCGGCGTGCTGTCCGCGGCCGTCCAGGACAGCATCCCGCTGGCGATGTTCGCCTTCTTCGAGCACTTCCCCTTCGCGACCATCGTGCAAGGCCTGGCGGTGCTCATCGTGGCGATCTTCTTCGCCACCTCGTCGGACTCGGCGTCCCTGGTCGTCGACATGCTGTGCACCGGCACCCCGGACCCCGGACCCGTGCACCAACGACTGTTCTGGGGGATCTCCGAAGGGGTGCTGGCCGCCATGCTGATCGTGCTCGCGGGTGAAACCGGCCTGCTCGCCCTGCAACAGGTCATCACGGTGATCGGCCTGCCGATCTTCATTCTCGCGTTTATCATGATGATCGCCCTGTTCCGTGGCCTGACCCATGAACATATCAACAAGATCACGGTGGGAGAGCCGCCCAAGACCGAGGAGCTTTAAGGTCGGGGAAGAACAGGGCTTATGGACAAGCTTCAGGGAGTCAGCCCAGCACCTCCACCGGCATGCCGACTTCGAGTTCGCCCCCGGTCAGCACGACCAGGTTCTGGCCGAACTCGACCTCGCCGGTCAGGCCGCGCCGATAGTTTGCCAGGGTGCGCAGGGGCTCGCGCCGGGCGATGAAGGTGCCGGTGCCGGGATCGACGGTGATCATGGCGCAGCGTGTGCAGGGCTTGCGCACGGCCAGTTCCACCTCGCCGATACGCAATAGATGCCACCCGTCCTCGGCAAAGGCCAGGCTGCCGGTCACTACCAGGTTGGGACGAAACTGGGCCATGACGTGCTCGTCCGAGGCGCGTTCATTGAGATCCGCCAGCGACGCCTCGCCGATCAGCATCAAGGGATAGCCGTCGGCGAAGCTGACCCGCTTGCCGATCGCCTGCCGGTAGCGCGGCGAGCGCTCGCCCAGCCACAAGAAACGTGCCGGCTCGCCAAGCGCCTGCTCGCACCACCGATCCGCCTCGGGCGTGGTCGTCAACGCCCGGAAGCCATCGTTCCATACCTGGGTGGCGAAGGGGGCTGTCTCGAACTGCGCGTAGTTGAGCGCCAGTGGCTCCAGTGCCGGATGATGCAACACGATGCCATCGTCATGAAACTGGCCGCGGATCGTCACCAGCTGGGGGTGGGTGCGCGCGGTGAGAAAGACGCCGTCGGGCCTTGCCAGCATGAAGCGACGGTCACCTTCGAGCCCTTCTTCACCGACGAGCGCTCGCTCGAGGGCCTCGCCGGCGGTGGATTTGACCGGGTAACGGTAGAGCGCCGACAGGTGCGACGATTGGGAGGCCATCGGACATGCTTCCTGGCAGGGCGAATGCTCGCGACGAACTCAAGGGTGTCCCAAGGGGCTACTTGTTGGCAAGCTTGGGCTTGAAGCCGAAGCCTTCGATGGCATCGCGAAGGTCGCCGGTGTTCTTCTTCAGGTCCACGCGCAGGGTCGAGAACTCACGACGCACGGGATATTCGGCCCGGTAGCGATCGAAGGCTTCGGCCAGCCCCAGCCGGCGGCGATAACGCTCGAAGCCCAGCATGTCGCGACGCACGTCGTAGCACGCCCGTACGCATAGCGACAGCGCCTCCATCGGCGGCGCCCACCCCGACAGCACGATCTTGCGCAGCCAGTTGTCCGGCTTGATCTGGCCCAGCTTGCGTCGGGCCGGCAGGCCGTAATGACGCATCATGGCCTGGTAGACCAGCTCCGTGCCGCGCATCTTGCCGTCCAGGCTGTAGCCGGCGATATGCGGCGTGGCGATATCCACCAAGCCATAGAGGGCCTCGTCGATGGCCGGCTCGTCTTCCCAGACGTCGAGCACGGTGCGCAAGTCCGCCCGCTGCTCGAGGCGCCGGCGCAACGCCGCGTTGTCCAGGCAGGCGCCACGACCGGCATTGATGAGCAGCGTCCCGGGCGTCATTGCCTCGATGCGCGTCGCGTCGATCAAATGACGCGTGGCATGCTCGCCCTCGTCGGTCAGCGGGGTATGCAGGGTGACGATATCGGCCCGCTCGATCAGGGTGTCGATGTCGACGAAATCGTCGCGGCCTTCCTGTTCCGCCCGAGGCGGATCGCAGATCAGGCAGGTGACGTCGAGTTCCTCGAGCCGCCGTCGCAGGCGATCTCCCACACTGCCGGCGCCGACGATGCCGACCGTGCGGTCGGTGAGCACGAAGTCCTCCTCCTCGGCCAGCATCAACAGGCTGGAGAGCACGTAATCGACCACGGATTCGGCATTGCTGCCGGGGGCGCTGGCGAAGCCGATCTGCCGCTCCCGCAGATAGTCGAGATCCACATGGTCGGTGCCGATGGTACAGGTACCGACGAACCGCACCCGCGACCCTTCGAGCAACCCGGCATCGACCCGAGTGATGGAGCGCACGACCAGGATATCCTTGTCACGCACGGCCTCGGCAGTGATCTCGCGTCCCGGCAGACGGACGATCTCCCCCAGCTCGCCGAAGAATTCCTCGACCAGGGGGACGTTCTGATCCACTAGAATGCGCATCGCCTCTCTTGCTCCTTGTTCACGGCCGGCGGGCGGTTACAATACTGCACGCCATCTTAGGCCGCGCCTTCGAGCGCCACAAGGGTAAACCACCGCCACAGGAGCCCCCGTGATCGTCCGCTGGGAAAGTGACCATGACTACGTGCTCGTGCATGTTCATCAGGACATGTTCGGCGACTGGATCTTCAGTCGGGCCTGGGGGCAGATCGGCACCCAGTTCGGCGGTCTCAGGCACCAGGTAGCGGAGAGCCATGCCCAGGCGTTGATGTGGCTGGACGATGTGGCGCACATCCAGGCGTCGCGCGGTTTCCGCAAGGTACTCGAAACCAGCGACGAAAGTCCCGAAGGGCGCAATGCAGTGCGTCAATTGTCGCTACTCGGCGTCTGAGGAACCAGCCTCGGGGGGGGCTAACCGAGAAAGCGCCGCCCGTTGACTCGCCTCGCCCCTGCCGGGCGCTCATCCGGTTCGCGCACTGCTTCGTCGACGGCCGCCGCCAGCAAGTCCCGGGCCTCGAGCCAGGCGGAAAGTCGCTCCTTCTCGAATCCCCGTTCCAGCTCGTTGCCCTGCCCGTCCACGAGCACCGGAATCCGCGTACCATAGCGCTCGATCAGGACGTCGCTCTCGGCGATCTCGACACGTTCGAGTTCGATGGCACCGCTGCCCAGGCACGCCAGTTCGGTCTCGAGTTGCTCGCAGAGGTGACAACCCAGGGTGGTATAAAGCGTCAGTCGGCTCATGCATCCTCGCGGTGACGAATCAGGAAACAGTGGTGCAAGTTGGGGCGCCGCTGGAAGTCCGGGTCGAAGGTCCGCGCCGAGATGTCCTCCACCACATGGCGCCTTGCCACCTCGTCATCGAGCCGGAAGCGGCGTTGGTTGTTCGAGAAGATCAGCGTTCCCCCGGGTGCCAGACGTGCCATGGCGAGATCCAGCAGACGTCCATGATCGCGCTGGATGTCCAGATTATCCTCCATCCGCTTGGAATTGGAGAACGTCGGGGGGTCCAGGAAGATCAGGTCGAACTCGCTGCCGGCGGTTTCCAACCAGTGCAGGCAATCCTCGCGAACCACTCGATGGCGGCTGGAATCGAGCCGGTTGAGCGCCAGGTTGTCCCGGGCCCACTCCAGGTAGGTATTGGAGAGATCGACACTCACGCTGTCGCTGGCGCCGCCCTCGTTGCCCCCCAGGGCGGCCTGCACGGTGGCGGTGCCGGTATAGCAGAACAGGTTGAGAAAGCGCTTGCCGGCAGCCATCTCGGCGATCATGCGCCGTACCGGGCGATGGTCGAGGAACAGGCCGGTATCCAGGTAGTCGCGCAGGTTGACCCACAAGAGCGCCTTGCCTTCCCGTACCTGGAAGCGCTCGCCGCTGCTGTCTCGCTTCTGATACTGGGACGTGCCCGTCTGACGCTCGCGCTGCTTGAGGTAGACGCGATCGGGGCGCACCTCAAGCACCTGGGGAATAACCCCCAGCGCATCCATCAATCGGCGCTGGGCCTGGGCGGCATCGATCGATTTCGGCGGCGCGTACTCCTGGACATGCACTCGATCACCATAGACATCCACCGCCAGGGCATACTCGGGCATATCCGCGTCGTAGAGTCGGTAACAGGTCTCGCCGCTCTGCTTGAGCCACTTCTTGAGTCGCTTGCGATTCTTCTCCAGGCGATTGGCGAACATCTGCGCACCCGAGGCGTGTTCCGGTGTGGCCTCGTCCGCCTTCTCGCCCGGTTGTTCCCCGGCTGGTTCGGGCACCGGGATCATCAGCAGCTTGCAGTCCAGCGCACCGTTCTTGAAGGCATATTGCTTGTGTGCCCGCAGCCCGGTGCGATGGCCAAGCTCCGGGTTGCCGGTGAACAGCGCCAGCATCCAGCCGGGAAACGCGCGGCGCACCCGCTCGCCCAGGGCCGCATAAAGCGGCACCAGTTCCGGCAACTCGCCGATGCGCTCGCCGTAGGGTGGATTGGTGATCAACAGGCCAGGCCCGTCGCAACCCTCCGGCCGAACGAGCCTGGCCACGGAACCGCCGCGAAAGTCGATCAGCGCGGGAATGCCCGCGCGCATGGCATTGCTTCGGGCCGCCGACAGGGCCTGGGGGCTCTGATCGATGCCGTAGAGACGCGACTTGATGCGCCGGCGTCCCAGGCTGGCCCGTGCCTCGGCCTCACGCCTGAGCTCACGCCAGAGCGTCTCGTCATGCCCCGCCCAACCGTGAAAGCCGAAACGCTCGCGATTGAGGTTCGGTGCGATATCCGCCGCCATCAGTCCGGCTTCGATGACCAGGGTGCCCGAGCCGCAGAGAGGGTCGACGAGCGGTTCGCCGCGCTTGGTCCGTGCCGGCCAGTCGGCGCGTACCAGCAGCGCCGCCGCCAGGTTCTCCTTGAGCGGCGCATGGCCCGGCTCGCGACGGTACCCGCGCTGATGCAGGCTGATACCTGCCAGATCGATACCCAGGGTCAGCCGACCGCGATGAAGATGCGCGTACAGGCGCAGGTCCGGCTGACGAAGCTCCACCTGGGGGCGCTCCCGGCCTGCCTCGCGCAGCGCATCCACCACGCCATCCTTGACCGTCTGGGCCCCGAACCGGGTATGCCGGATATGCTCGGACTGGCCATGAAAATCTACCGCCAGGGTAGCGCCTGGCGTCAGGTGACGTGTCCAGTCGATGCGTCGCACAGCCGCCTGTAGCGCCTCGGGGCGCTCGATGCCCTCCTCCCGGGCCAGGCAGAGCACGATGCGGTTGGCCAGGCGCGACCACAGGCAGGCGCGATAGGCCGTTTCCAGGGTCGCCTGGAAGTAGACACCGGCCACGGTGCTCTTGGTCGGCTGGCCGCCGAGGCCGGTGATCTCCGCGGCCACCAACTCCTCGTTACCCTTGGGACAGGTGGCGAAGAAGGTCGCCATGGCCGCATTTTGGTATTCAGACATGAAAGATGAATCCCGGCATGGTGCGCTCGATTGCAATATTCATTCGTCGGTAACGCTTGCGTAACAATTTCCGACTCGACAACGCTGGGTGAATTGAACTAAACATTAAGTCTAGTAGCTACTGAAAAAACGCATGCGTTTCTTGTCCGGACCCTGGGGTGTATGAGGGTGCCTTACTGCACCTTTCATACTTGGACGCCTCGAGTCCAAATTTCGGTCTTTCAAGAGGTCATCCGATGAAACGACAGAAACGTGATCGCTTCCAGCGTGCTTATGTTCACGGTTACAAGGCCGGTATAGGTGGCCGCTCCCGTGACGACTGCCCCAGTCAGGATGTCAACATTCGCGAATACTGGATGAGCGGTTGGCGTGAAGGTCGCGGGGATCAATGGTCGGGAATGACAGGTGTTTCCGGTATCCATAAGAACCCCATGGTGACTTGATTCCAGCGAGATTTTTTCCGATCCGCTGATCGGTTAAAAAGACCCTTTAAGGCCCGTGCTTCCGTCACGGGCCTTTCTGCTTTCCAACACTCTGCAGGGCCCGGGCGCATTCGCCGACCAGGGCCGGCCCTCGATAGATGAATCCGGTATAGAGCTGGACCAGATCAGCCCCGGCCTCCCGCTTGGCCACTGCTTTCTCGCCGCTGTCGATACCGCCGACGCCGATGATCGGCAACGTCGGCAAGTGCTCGCGCAGTTCGCGGATCACCCGGCTGGAGGCCTCGAATACCGGTGCTCCGGACAATCCCCCCGGCTCGTCGGCGTGGGGCAATCCGGTCACCGCCTCGCGAGAGATCGTGGTATTGGTGGCGATCACCGCGTCGATGGCATTGGCCGACAGGGCCCGGGCGACGAGTCCCACCTCATCGGCTTCCATGTCCGGCGCAATCTTCACCGCCAGCGGCACCCGCCGGCCACTCTGCCGGTCGAGACGCGAACACTCCTCGCGCAGCGCACCGAGCAGTTCGTCGAGATGCTCCCCGAACTGCAGGTTGCGCAGTCCCGGGGTGTTGGGCGAGGAAATATTGACGGCGACGTAGTGGGCATGGGCGTGCACCCGCGTCAGGCACGTCATGTAGTCGTCGACGGCATTCTCCACCGGCGTGGCCAGGTTCTTGCCGATGTTGATGCCGATCACCCCGGCGTAACGGCTCCTGCGCACATTGGCGATCAGGTGCTCGACCCCGGCGTTGTTGAACCCCATGCGATTGATGATGGCTTGACTCTCGGGCAGGCGGAACATGCGGGGGCGTGGGTTGCCGGGCTGAGGCTTGGGGGTCACCGTGCCCACCTCGATGAAACCGAATCCCAGGGCACCCAGGGCGTCCAGGTGGTCGGCATTCTTGTCCAGCCCTGCCGCCAGCCCCACCCGATTGGCGAAGCGCAACCCCATCAGTTCGACAGGATCGTCGACACAGCGCCCGCGCAGTGCGCCAAGCATGCCGATGCGCTGCAGCCCATCCAGGGTTCTGAGGGAGAAGGCATGAGCGGTCTCGGGGTCGAGACGAAAAAGCAGCGAGCGGGCAAGGCTATACATCATGTTCCTGGCTATCCAGCGCGGCGAGACACCGACAAGCGTCAGCAGCGGCGCCCTTCATGGCGCCGCCCTGGCCCTCGGCCCCTATTGCGTATCGAGCTGTTGGACACGCAGCGTGTAGTTGTTGACACCGCTATTGGCGCTGCCGAACTTCTGGCCGTTGACCCAGATGGTATAGCGCCCCGGCTGCAAGCGCGTTTCGATGTCGAAGTCGCCCTCGAACCCCTTCGCCTTGTCGCTGGCGACCACGTTGCCGTTCTCGTCGAGCACCCGTGCCTCGAGGCGATAGCTGGTCTCGCTGCCCACGAAGGTGGAACTGGTGATGGAGACGGTACCGGCTTCGACCACATCGAAGCTCAGCACCTCGCCCTTGGCGCGGATATCGATATCCGCCACGATCTCGTCGAAGGCATCGGGCATTGCCTGCTCGGAGGCCCCGGCACCCCGCGCAGCCTCGTCAGTGGCGGCTTCGCTCCCGGCCTCTGTCGCGGTGTTGCGCGGTGACGGAACGTCGAGGGCGCTCTGGCGCTGGGAGGACAGGCTTTCCGGTTGGTCACCGAAGACCGGGGCGGAAGCCTCGCTGTCGGCTGCCTTAGATCGGGACTCGGCAGCCGTGCCGCCGGTCCGGGGCGCGGCAATCGCCGCCACGTCATCGTTCTTGTCGACGAAAGCCGTGGTGCGGCCATCGCGCCCCGGGCCGCCGAACTGGATGCCCGATCCGCTGTCGATGCCGCTGGCGTCGCTGTCCAGGCGCCGGCCGCTGGCATCGAGGCCCGCCACTTCGACGTTGAAGCGGTTGCCGCCGCTCGCCTCGCTGCCGAACTTGTTGGCGGAGACACGCAGCACGTAGTCGCCCGGCTCGAGCTCCTCGACCAGCCGCAGGCCACCGTTCTGGCCCAGCCCCTTGCCGGAAGCCACCACATTGCCCCGGGCATCCAGCAGGGCCGCCTCGATCCGATAGTCGACCGACTCCCCGGGGAAGGTACTGCTGGTGAACACGTAGCGTCCGGCGTTTTCGACACTGAACGGGTGCTCGTGGGTACCGCCGAAACCGAAACTCTGGCTACGGGCATCGGTGCGCGAGGTGAAGAATCGACTGAGGTCGACCTCAGCCGCAGCCTTTTCGGCCCGTTGCAGCGCAGGGCTGTCCGCCAGCGCGGGCAGCGCCGCTCCAGACAGTCCCAGGGCCACGACGATAGGGAAAGCGCGATATTTCATGGGGCCTCTCTACGATGACATTTGGCTGGTCAGTCATGTCGACCGGTCGTGGCACAGCATACCAGAGAGGGCGTGCCGCGCACGTGAAAACACGGAACCCCTGTCCGGCGACTGCCGAACAGGGGCTTCTCTTCTCTCTCAGCTCTCGGCGTTGCTTTCGGAGAGATCGACCAGCTTGCGAATCGCCACGGCAAACAGTGCGAAGCCACCCTGGGTGCCGGAGCGCACCTCGCCGATCAACTTGCACCAGCGATCGTGCAGGTCCGAATTCTGCTTGAGCCACTGATCGACCCTTGGCTCGGCTTCCTTCGGTGCATCCTCCATGTTCAGCACATTGACCGTGAGAGCCAGCTGTTGACGGTCGAGATCGTCCCGGAAGGCTTCCCTCGCCTGGGTCTGCCAGGTATCGCGAACCTCCAGGGCGTTGACCTGTTCGGTCATCCAGGGCAATTCAAGGCGCTGACCCAGTTCATAGTAGACATCGGCGACGCGCTGGATCTTCTCGTCGGTCTGCCGTGCCGCCCCGATGATGCCCAGTCCTGCATAGAGGTTGCTGGTGGCGGCAACGGCCTCCGCCAGGGCCTTGGGCACCCCTGCCTTTTCCAGCTCGTCACAGCGTTTCTTCCAGGCCTTGAGATCGTCGCCACGCAGTCGCTTGCCCATGCTTTCCTGCAGTTGCGTCAGCCGTGGTGCGAAGTACTCGATGTTTTCCTTGGTCGACAGGCCGGAACGCTGACGCAGGAACCAGCGTGTCATGTGATAGATCAGGCTTCGCAGCTCGAGCATCATGCGATACTGCACCTGGCAGTCGACCTTGTTGTCCAGCGCCTCGATCTGCTGCCACAGGCTGCCCAGATTGAAGCTGTCCCGGGCGACGATGTAGGCCCGGGCGACCTCGGCCCTGCCGGCGCCGGTGGTATCGAGCAGCCGCCGCACGAAGACGATGCCCATGTGATCCACCAGATCGTTGGCGATCTGGGTGGCGACGATCTCGCGCTTCAGGCGGTGGGCATAGAGTTGGTCGTGAAAGCGCTTGATCAGCACCTCGGGAAACGCGAATTCCATGTAGGACTGGATGTAGGGATCGTCCGGCACCTCGGATTCGATCAGATCGCCCTTCAAGGTGCTCTTGGCATAGGACATCAGGACCGACAATTCCGGCAGGGTCAGGCCTTCGTCGGCGTTGGAGCGCTCGAGGAGCGCCTCGTCGTCCGGCAGGAACTCCAGCTCGCGGTCGAGATGTCCGCTCGCCTCGAGTTCATTGATGAAGCGGCGATAGGGCCCCATGTTCTGCTTGGCGAGGATCACCGACAGGGAGAGCGCCTGGGCCTGGCGATAGTTGCTGGAGAGTACCAGCTTGGCGACATCTTCGGTCATCTCGGCCAGCAGCCGGTTGCGCTGCTTGTCGGTCATGTCGCCCTGCTTGACGATGTCGTCGAGCAGGATCTTGATGTTGACCTCATGGTCCGAGCAGTTCACCCCACCGGCATTGTCGATGAAGTCGGTGTTGACCCGCACGCCACGCCAGGCGGCTTCCATGCGGCCGCGCTGTGTGAGCCCCAGGTTGCCGCCCTCGCCGACTACGCGACAGCTGAGTTCGCGGCCATCGACACGCAACCCGTCGTTGGCCTTGTCGCCCACGTCGGCATGGGACTCCTCGCTGGACTTGACGTAGGTGCCGATGCCGCCGTTCCAGATCAGGTCGATCTTCGACTTGAGCATGGCGCTGATCAGCTCGTTGGGCGAGAGCTTGTCCGCCTTGATGCCGAAGACGCTTTTCATCCGCGGGGTCATGCTGATCGACTTGGCACTGCGCTTGAAGACGCCGCCACCCTCCGAGATCAGCGAGCTGTCGTAGTCCTCCCAGCTCGAGCGCGGTTGCTCGAAAAGTCGCTTGCGCTCCTTGAAGGAGCTGGCGGCATCCGGATCGGGATCGATGAAGATGTGCAGGTGGTTGAAGGCTCCGACCAGGCGTATCTTGTCGGACAGCAGCATGCCGTTGCCGAAGACGTCGCCGCCCATGTCGCCGATGCCCACCACGCTGAACTCGTCCTGCTGGGTGTTGACGCCGAGCTCGCGGAAGTGACGCCTCACCGACTCCCAGGCCCCGCGGGCGGTGATTCCCATCTTCTTGTGATCGTAGCCGTGGGCGCCGCCGGAAGCGAAGGCGTCTCCCAGCCAGTGGCCATACTCGCGGGAGATCTCGTTGGCGATGTCCGAGAAGGAGGCCGTCCCCTTGTCGGCGGCCACCACCAGGTAGGGATCGTCCTCGTCATGCCGCACCACCGCCCTCGGCGGCACGACCTCCCCGCCCTTGAGGTTGTCGGTGACATCGAGCAGGGCGCGGATGAATATCTGGTAGCAGGCGATCCCTTCCTTCTGCACGGCGTCCCGGTCGGCATTCGGCGGCATGCGCTTGCAGACGAAGCCACCCTTGGCCCCCACCGGCACGATCACTGCATTCTTGACCTGCTGGGCCTTGACCAGCCCCAGGATCTCGGTGCGGAAGTCCTCGTGCCGGTCCGACCAGCGCAGCCCGCCGCGAGCGACCTTGCCACCGCGCAGATGCACCCCTTCGACCCGCGGCGAGTAGACGAATATCTCGTAGACGGGGCGCGGCTTGGGCATGTCGGGAATCTTCGTCGGCTCGAGCTTGAAGGCAAGATACCCCTTGAACTCACCGTCGTCACCGGCCTGGTAGTAGTTGGTGCGTAGCGTCGCCTGGATCAACTCGATGTAGCGCCGCAACAGCAGGTCGTCGTTGAGGCTGGCCACCCCGTCGAGCAGCTCGCTGAGCCGCGCAAGGCAGGCCTCGGTCTCCTCGTCGCGTCCCTTCTGCTCCGGATCGAGGCGCAGTTCGAACAGCGTGACCAGTTCCCGGGTGATCTCGGGATGCCCGACCAGCGCATTGGCGATGTAGTACTCGGACAGACCGAAACGCAGCTGCTTGAGATAGCGAGCGTAGGCCCGCAGCATCGAGACCTCGCGCCAGGTCAGGTTGGCGCCGATCACCAGGCGATTGAACGAATCGTTCTCGGCTTCCCCGGTCCAGATGCGCTTGAAGGCGTCGACGAAGACTTCACGCATCTCCTGGAGATTGACGATCTCGCTGGTATGGTGCTCCAGGGTGAAGTCGTGGATCCAGAAGGCACGGTCCTCCCGGTGAATGCCGTAGGGCCGCTCGCCCAGCACCCGCAGCCCCAGGTTCTCCATGACCGGCAGCACGTCGGAGAGGGGAATGGGCTGATCGGCATGGAACAGCTTGAGATTGATGCCGTCCTCGTCCTCTTCCACCAGACGATAGAGGCTCAGGGCGATCGGCGAGCCCGCCTCGAGCTCGCCGATATGATGAAGATCGTAGACCGCCGTGCGTGCCGTGAAGTCGTCCCGGTAGCTGCCCGGGAAGGCATCCCGGTAGCTGCCCAGCAGGGAGTTGGCATGCTCTTCACCGAAACCCTCGATCAGCGCATTCTGCAGGTCGTCCTTCCAGCTGCGCGCCAGGGAGGCGATCTTCTTCTCGAGCTTGCGCAGGTCGTATTCGACCGGCGCGTCGCCATTGAAGCGCAGGATGTACTGGATGCGCGCCAGCACCGACTCCGACAGATAGGTGTTGAAATCGCCGAACTCCGCGTCGAGTTCCTCGCAGAGCAGGTTCTGGACCCGCACCCGCAGGTCGGTGGAGAACACGTCCCGTGGCACGAAGACCAGGCAGGAGTAGAAGCGGCCGAAGCGATCCTCGCGCACGAACAGGCGCACTCGGCGGCGCTCGCGGATGTTGAGGATGCCCAGGGCGGTGCGGGTGAGTTCTTCCGTGTCGATCTGGAACAGGTCGTCCCGAGGGTAGACCTCGAGGATGTTCATCAACTGCTTGCCGTTATGGCCGCTGGGGTTGAATCCCGAAGCCTGCATCACCGCCTGGATCTTCTTGCGCAGCACCGGCACGTTACGGGGCGAATCGTTGTAGACCGTTGCCGCGTACAGGCCCATGAAGCGGCGTTCGCCGATGACGTTGCCCTTGGCGTCGTAGCGGTCGATGGCAATGTAGTCCGGATAAGCCGGGCGATGCACCTTGGAGTGATGGGCACTCTTGGCGAAGGAGAGCAGTTCCGGTGTCCGGGCATGATCGCCGACGATATCCCTTTCGCTGCGAATGTGTTCGCGATAGCGCGGCTGATCGAGCTTGAAAACCCCGAGATCGCTCCCCTTGACATGACGCAGTTCAAGCTGGTCCTTCTTGCCGACCACTTCATGCTCGTCGTAACCGAGGAAGGTGAAGTTATCGTCGATCAACCACTCGAGAAAGGCGATGGTCTCCTTGTGGTCCGCCGCGTCGACGGGGCCGGGTCGGGCTGCCTTGAGCTCCTCGAGGGCCTCCCTGGCCCTGTCGCGCATCGCCTCGAAATCCATGACGGCGGTGCGCACGTCCACCAGCACGTCTTCCAGGCTGCGCTCGAGGTCTTCGAGCACCGTCTCGTCGGAATGACGATCGATCTCGATCACGATGACCGACTCGCGGGTCTCGGGCGCATCCTTGGCCTTGACCGAGGTGACCCGTTTCAGGCGATGCTGCTTGTCACGCTCCACGGCCAGTACCGCGTTGTGGATGGCATGCACCGTGATGCCCCGGCGATTGAGCTCGATACGTACCGAGTCGACCAGAAACGGCATGTCCTCATGCAGCACGCCCACCACCGTGTGCGTGGACTGCCAGCCATGCTTCTCGAAATCGGGGTTGTAGACGCCCACCTTCGGCTCGCGCGGGTCGTGCTGCTGCATGAAGTGCCAGATGGACAACGTGGCACCATAGATGTCGTCGAGATGACGCTCGGCGAGATCCTCGAAAGGCGCGCTGGCATAGAAATCCTCGGCGAAGGACGCGATCGCCTTCACCTTGTCCTGGGGAAGTCGCCTGGCGAGTTGCTCGCGAAGTTGAGCCAGAAACTCCTGTTTGTCATCGATTGCGACGTGTTGCATCAATCACCTCGGCTGCATCCGGGCGCCGCCTGCGTCCGGGAGATATTCGTCGGCGCGATCCTTGCGAGCGCGCTTCTTGTAAGCGTGCATGAGCTTACTCTAGCCTACTCGGCTGACCCTATCGACATGCCGTTTTCTTCATGGCGCATGACGGATGCGCATCAGCCATTGACATTGCCTCGACACGAGCAAACCCCACGAGCGTCAGTGACGTCGCTCGAGCAACACCCCGCATTCGCAGTGAGTCGTCCAGGGGAACTGGTCGAACAGCGCCAGCCGTGAAATGGCATGGGTATCCTGCAACTGCTCGAGATTGGCCAGAAGAGTGTCGGGATTGCAGGAGATATAGACGATGCGCGAATAGTCGCGCAGTTGCTCGCAACTGCGCTCGTCCAGCCCCGCCCGGGGCGGATCGACCAGCACCGTGGTGAATGCATGCTCGCCGAGGGCCATGTCGGCCACCCGCCGCCCCCCCTTCTCGCCAGCCAGGGCCTGGGCGAACTCCTCGGCGGACATCCGCGCCACCGTGACATTGTCGATGCCGTTGGCGGCGAGGTTGATCCTGGCCGAGGCCACCGAGGTACGCGAGATCTCGGTGGCCAGCACCCGGCGGAAATTCTCCGCCAGGGCGACGGTGAAATTGCCGTTGCCGCAATAGAGCTCCACCAGATCGCCCTCCTGGCTGTCTCGCGTCACGTCCCTCGCCCACGCCAGCATCTTGCGGCTGACCTCCGCGTTCGGCTGGGTGAAGCTGTTTTCCACCTGCTGATAGACGAACTCGCGCCCTTCCACCGCGAGGCGTTCCCAGACATGGTCGCGTTCGAGCACCAGGCGCTGCTTGCGCGCCCGGCCGATGATCATGACGTCCAGGCGTGCCTGCAGGGCTCGCGCTTCCCGCTCCCACGCCTCGTCCAGTGCCCGATGATAGATCAGGGTGATCAGCGCCTCGCCGGCCAGGGTGGTAAGGAACTCGACCTGGAACAGCTTGCGGCGCAGCACCGGGTTGCCACGCAGCGCCTCGATCAGGACGGGCATCAAGGCATTGATGCGCTGGCTGGCGACCGGGTACTGGTCGAGACGCACGATCGTCTTGTTGCTCGGATCGGCGGGGTCGACCTCGAACATCGCGTAGTAGAGATCGTCACCTTCATGCCACAGGCGAAACTCGCAGCGCTGGCGAAAGTGGCTGGGCGGCGAGGCAAAGACCTCCAGCGCCGGTGGATCGAGGTGTTCGAAGCGCCGCTCGAGGGTGTCGCGCTTGGCTTGCAGCTGTTGCGGGTAGCGGTCGGGTTCGACGACGGGTACGGCCACGAGGTCTCCTCGATGGAAAGGTGGATGGAGATGACATCAGCGTAGTGACAAGGGGGCAGGCAAGGCTGCCAGTGGACGCGATGCGGCGAATCCATGGGCATTCAGGGCCTTGTCGAGGCCCGGCTCCGGTGCGGTGGCCCAGGCCGGCCCGGCGCCCCGAGCGATCGCGATTTCGGCCACGACACTCGCGACACGCCGGGCGATGGCATCCCCCGAGTCGACCCAGGCGACCGGCCCGGGGGCACAGGCGCTCAATGCGTCGGTCAGCAATGGGAAATGGGTGCAACCGAGCACCACGGTATCGAGCGCGGCGATCTCCCAGAAAGGTGCCAGCTCGCGGCAGATGGCTTGCCGGTCCAGCGGCAATCCCTTGAGCTTGCGCTCCGCCTGGGCGACCAGGCCGTCGGCAGCCACCCTGACGACCCTGCAATGCGCGGCGAAATCGCGGATCAACGCTTCGGTATAGGGGCGTCGCACGGTCGCCGAGGTCGCCAGCAGACCGAAGACGCCGCTGCGTGTCGCCGCCGCTGCCGGCTTGATGGCTGGCACCGTGCCGATCACCGGTATCGACAGGCGGGAGCGCAACTCCTGCAGCGCCAGGGTGCTGGCCGTGTTGCAGGCGACGACCAGCGCCACGGCACGGCTGGCCTCGGCGGCGGCACAGCAGACATCGGCGATACGCGCCACCAGCCAGGCATCCGGCTTGGTGCCGTAGGGCAGCATGGCATTGTCGCAGGCATAGGCCAGTGCCGCCCCTGGCAGGCGCTGGCGTATCGCGGCCACGACCGACAGGCCACCGACACCGGAATCGAAGACAAGAATCGGACCGCTCATCGGGCCTCTCTTCTGCGGGTTTCCACCTACTGCGGGTTTCACGCCTTGACGTCCTGCCTCTCCAGGCGGGCTACCGCGCATTCTATGCAACCGCTACCACGATGTCTGCCCGGCTTCGGGCGAACGGGTCCCGGGGTGGGGCTTGCCAGCGGACAGGATACTGTTTATTTTTACAGCATGTTTTCATCGATACTCAACTCTCGTCCCGGAGACCCGCATGGGCATCAGTCACGTCGCCTGCACCCCGTCCCGCAACACATCGATCACCCCCTGCCAGACGGAACACCGTGGCGCCAGCGGCTTCCCCTCTCCCGCGGACGACTACCGGGAAGCCCCGCTGGATCTCAACCAGTACCTGATCCCGCGCCCGGCTTCGACCTTCATCATGCGCGTGACCGGTGGCCACCTGGCAACGGCCGGCTTCCATGACGGCGATCTGCTGATCGTCGACCGCTCCCAGACGGTGAGGGCCGGCCAGTGGGTCGTGGCCATCATCGATGGCGAGTTGACCCTCCAGCAAGTGGAGAACCAAGGTGTGCGCTGGTGGCTGCGCGGTGGCGACCCGCGCAAGGCGCGCCTGCCGCTGGACGGTGACGATGACTGCCGGCTGTGGGGGCTTGTCTCGCATGTCATCCATGACTGCCGGCGGGCGAGCTGACCGTGTACGCACTCATCGATTGCAACAACTTCTTCGTCAGTTGCGAACGACTCTTCGACCCTGCCCTGGAAGGCCTCCCGGTGGGCGTCCTGTCGAACAACGACGGCTGCGTGATCGCCCGCTCCGAGGAACTCAAGGCACTGGGGGTCGCCATGGGCATGCCGGCGCACAAGATTCCCGCCGCGCAGCGCCGCCGGATCGTGCTCCGATCCTCCAACTACGCCCTCTATGGCGACCTGTCGGGACGCGTCCAGCGCGTGCTGGCCGAATGCGTCCCCGCCCTGGATCCCTACTCCATCGACGAGTGCTTTCTCGATCTGCGAGGTCTCACCGGCGATCTCGATTCCCTGGGACGCGACCTGGTACGGAGCGTGGAGCGCCACGTGGGGTTGCCGGTATCGCTGGGCATCGCCCCGACGCGTACCCTGGCCAAGCTGGCCAACCGCCAGGCCAAGCGCATGCCGCATCGCCCCCAGGTCTGCGTCTGGCCGGACGCCGGCGACCCGGCTCTCGACCGGCGCCTGCGGCAACTGCCGGTCAAGGCGATCTGGGGGATCGGGGCACGCCTGGCGCTGCAGCTGGCCGCTCTCGAGATCCACGACGCCGCGGCGCTACGCGACGCCCCCGAACCCTGGCTGCGCAAGCGTTTCAGCGTGGTGGTGGCACGCACGGCCCGGGAACTCAAGGGAATACCCTGCCTGGAAGCTCAGGACCTGGAAACGCCTCGACGCAGCATACTCTGCTCGCGCTCCTTCGGGCGCCTGCTGAACGACCGCGATCAACTCAGCGAGGCCCTGCGTCATCACTGCCAGCGGGCCGGCGAAAAGTTGCGCCGCGATGACCTGCTGGCCGGTGCCGTCGGCGTGTTCCTGCGTACCAGCCGGCATCGCGCCGGCCCCCAGCAGCACCATCCACTATGGACGACACTGCCCTTTCCCAGCGCCGACACCCTGCGCATCAACCAGCAGGCCCAGCGACTGCTGGAGCAGCTCTGGCGTCCGGGGCATGCCTATCAGAAACTGGGCATCATGCTCGCGGAACTGAGCCCGCGACGCTACAGCCAGGCCTCCCTGCTCGAGGGGGCCGAACCGCGCCGCCAGGAGGCGCTGATGGAGACCTGGGACACCATTCGCCAGCGCTACGGACGCGAGGCACTGACACTCGGTGTCCAGCAGCACCAAGGGGCCTGGCGCATGAACAGCCGCTATCGTTCGCCGCGCTACACGACTCGCTGGGATGAACTGCCCCTGGTACGCGCCAGATGAAAGCGTTCTCGGACCACCTTCAGGAAAAGGGCGAGGGTGCCTCCTTGAACTCCGCATACAATTGCGGGTAGGCCTCCTGAAGACGCGATAGACTGGCTTCCGCTCCTTCCGGCAGCATCTTGAGCAGACGCATCTGGTCCTCGTCGGTCAGATGCTCGCGAATGAGCGGAAACAACTGCTCGCGCTCGGCCCGCAGGTAGGCGCGGTGAGCGTCGAGATAGGCCTTGAGATCGTCCGCGAAACGATCCATGGGTACGACTGCGTCCATGAGGATCATGTCGATGTTCTGGGAAAGCTGGTTGAGGCGCTCGTGCAACGCCTGATAATCCTCGGCCAGATGGCGGCTCAACTCGTCGGCCTCGGGCACCTTGGCGAGCAGGTGCTCGCTGTAGAGGCGCTCCAGCGGCACGGTAAAGGTATCCATGTAGTCGAGAATGTAATCCACCACCTCTCGAACCAGATGAAAATCGGGACGCTCGCCCTGTTCCAGCGTCTTGTGCTTGAGCGACAGCACGTGCAGCAACCGCGCCATGTTGGCATGATCTTGTCGCAGTTGGGTGAGCATGGGCATGGGGAAGTCTCCTATGCTTGAGCAGGGCATGTCGATGCGCTGCCCTGCATTATCGCCGATGTAGATGACACGGATACCGTACCCGGGGCTCGCCGTCCATTACCGGCAGCATGGCGAGCCTCGCGGTCAAACAGAAAAGTGGCCACGCCGCGTGTCCTGGTCCAAATGTTTACCCTAGTCGTTACGACACCATTACGCCCGTAAAAATTTTGCGCGCATATTCACAGGCCCTTCAGGATCTTGCGATACATCGAGCAAGGGCCGGGCCCTGATTCTTTACATGCGAGCCGAACATCATGGATCTATTCAGTCAAGACGCTCAACAGGACAATGCTCCGCTGGCCTTTCGCATGCGCCCCCGACGGCTCGACGACTATATCGGCCAGCAAGCCCTGGTCGGTCCCGACAAGCCTCTGCGGCGCATGGTCGAGAGCGGCACATTGCGCTCGATGATCCTGTGGGGGCCGCCGGGGGTCGGCAAGACGACCTTGGCCGAAATACTCGCCGAGGCCTCCGGGGCACAACTGGAACATCTCTCGGCGGTCATGGCGGGAGTGAAGGAGATCCGTGCTGCCGTGGAACGGGCACGGATCGGCCTGAGCCAGCAACGCCCGACCGTGCTGTTTCTCGACGAGATCCACCGCCTCAACAAGAGTCAGCAGGATGCGTTGCTGCCGCACGTCGAATCCGGGCTGCTGACCTTGATCGGCGCCACCACGGAGAACCCCTCCTTCGAGGTCAACTCGGCGCTCATCTCCCGGGCCCGGGTCTATGTCCTCAGGAAACTCGACGAGGCCGACCTGATCGATGTGCTTCGCCGGGCGCTGGAAGACGAGGAGCGCGGCCTGGGCAGCCGGCGCATCAAGGTCGACGAGGAGGTATTGGCCGTACTCGCCCGGGCCAGCAGTGGCGATGCTCGCCGCGCCCTGGGCCTGCTGGAGACCGCCAGCGACTTCACACGCCAGGAAGGCGACCATGAGCGCCTGGACAAGGACGCCCTGCAAGCCGTGATCGGCCATCGGGCCAGCGCCTTCGACAAGCAGGGCGATCACTACTACGACCTGCTCTCCGCCATTCACAAGTCGGTTCGCTCGTCGCGTCCCGATGCGGCATTGCTGTACATGGCGCAGTTCATGCAGGGGGGCGGCGACCCCCTCGATGTCATACGCCGCCTGGCGGCCATCGCCTCCGAGGACGTCGGCAACGCCGAACCTCGCGCCCTGCCACTGGTCATGGCCGCCTGGGATGCCTATCTGCGGCTGGGCGATTACGAGGGGCAACGGGCCATCGCCCATGCCGCCATCCATCTGGCGGTGGCCCCCAAGAGCAACGCCATCGATCGCGCCTGGAAGGGGGCCAGGGGTTTCGTCGCCGAACACCCGGACCTGGAAGTGCCCACCTATCTGCGCAATGCGCCGACCAAGCTGATGGCCTCGCTGGGGCATGGCGAGGGCTATCGCTACGCCCACAACGAACCCCAGGGCTACCCGGCAGGCAGCGCTCACGACTGCTGGCCGGACGAACTGCCGAGAGCGCGCTTCTTCGAGCCCGGCGAACAGGGCCAGGAAAAGCGCTTCAAGCAGATGCTGGAGTATCGAGCCGAGCTGGACAGTCAGGCGGACCAGGAAAACAATGGCTAAAAAAAGGATCTTCACGGATTTCCGTGAATGGCTGCGGGGTGGCAGGAGCTCGATTCATCGGGCGATTCCGGCCAACCCCTCGCTCGCTGAAGCGAGCTCCCACAAAAGCCCAGATTTCGGGTGCTGGCGGGGGCCCGATTCATCGGGCGAATGCCGTGTAGTGGTGCCGGCGCTAATTTGCAATGAACCTAAAAAAACCGCCCGAGAGGCCCGGACGGTTCTAGCCAAGAGGACAGGAAGGCAATCAGCGCGATTCGCGAATCACATCCACATCATCGGGGATCTCGAACTCGAACTTGGCCGGGTCGATCTGCCGATTGTGCTCGATCGCGTCGAAACCGATGGCGGTCTGCTGCCCCGTGCTATCGTCCATGCGCAACCCGGCCAGCTGTTCGGAATCGAACACGAGCTGGAGTTGCTCGAACAGCGTGTCGGGGCTCTTCGGCGTCAGCCTGAAGGTTTCGCGGGTGCCCTGTTGCCGGCGCGTCACCTCATAGCTCTCGGCCAGGGCGTCGGCGCTACCTGAAAGCAGCAGCGCCGGGGTATGGGTCACCCGGGTATCCAGCGGCTGCACCGTCACCTGGGCAAGATCGGGATCGTACAGGTAGACCTGGTCGCCATCGGAGACCACGACCTGTTCGTAGGGCTCATCGACCTCCCAGCGAAACTTGCCGGGGCGCGACAGCCACATCGTGCCGCTGGCGCTCTGCAATCGAGCACCGCCGCTGTCGAGAATCTGCTGTTCGAAATCGGCGGAATAGGTCTCGAGGGGCTCGAGCAACTGGGTCAGCCGCGAGGCGGCCTGCTCGTCGGCCTTCACGACCAGCGGCATCAACAATGCCACCCCCACTGCTGCCAGCCCTTTGAACAATGGCTGCATGCCTTCTCCTTGGTTCGATGGATGTCGAGCGGCCGCGTGCGACCGTGTCGATTCATGGACCGCCGCAATGGGCAAATTACTGCAGCAAGCCCCTGATTTCCTCAGTGACTGCACGTTTCTCAGTCACCGACCGGCGGCGGTGCCAATACCTCGCGGCTACCATTGCTGCCCATGGAGGAGACGACACCCGCCGCCTCCATCGCTTCGACGAGCCGCGCGGCACGGTTGTAGCCGATCTTGAAACGGCGCTGCACCGCGGAGATCGAGGCCCGGCGCGATTCGGTGACGAACATCACCGCCTCGTCGTACAGGGCATCCTGCTCCGCATCGTCGCCATCGCCCCCACCTTCGGCCTCCAGCCCGGTCAGGGCGTCGGCGTTCACGCCACCGGTCAATATCTCTTCGATATATTCCGGCTCGCCGCGACGCTTCCAGTCCTCGACGATGCGGTGCACCTCGTCGTCATCGACGAAGGCGCCGTGCACGCGGGTCGGCATGCCGGAGCCCGCCGGCAGATAGAGCATGTCGCCGTGTCCCAGCAACGCCTCGGCCCCGCCCTGATCGAGGATGGTGCGCGAATCGACCTTGGACGACACCTGGAAGGCCATGCGGGTCGGAATATTGGCCTTGATCAGGCCGGTGACCACATCCACCGAGGGCCGCTGGGTAGCGAGAATGAGGTGGATGCCCGCGGCACGCGCCTTCTGGGCCAGGCGTGCGATCAGTTCCTCGACCTTCTTGCCGACGATCATGAACATGTCGGCGAATTCATCGATCACCACGACGATGTAGGGCAGCTTCTCCAGCACGGGCGGCTGCTCATGCATCTGCCAGGGTTGCGGCTCCCACAGCGGGTCGGCCACCTGGGCACCGGCCCGCTCGGCTTCATCGAGCTTGGCGTTGAAGCCGGCAATGTTGCGCACCCCCATGGCCGCCATCAGCTTGTAGCGGCGCTCCATCTCGGCCACGCACCAGCGCAGGCTGTTGGCGGCCTCCTTCATGTCGGTGACCACCGGCGCGAGCAGATGCGGAATGCCATCGTAGACCGAGAGTTCGAGCATCTTGGGATCGACCATGATCATTCGCACCTCGTCCGGTGTCGCCTTGAGCAACATCGAGATCAGCATGGCATTGACCCCGACCGACTTGCCGGAACCGGTGGTGCCCGCCACCAGCAGATGGGGCATCTTGCCCAGATTGGCCACCACCGGAGCGCCCCCGATGTCGTGGCCGAGCGCCAGGGTCAGAGTCGAGGCGGCCTGCTGGAAGGCATCGGAATCGGTGACCTCTCGCAGGCGGATCATCGCGCGGTGAGGGTTGGGGATCTCGATGCCCACTGTGGGACGTCCGGGAATCACCTCGACCACTCGCACGCTCTTGACCATCAGCGAACGGGCCAGGTCCTTGGCAAGATTGCTGATCTTGGACACCTTGACACCCGCCGCCGGCTTGATCTCGAAGCGGGTGATGACTGGCCCGGGCCAGGTCTCGACGACCTCGGCCTTGACACCGTATTCGCGCAGACGGGTCTCCAGCAGCTCCGCCATGTCGGCGAGTTGCTGGGGCGAATAATTGGGCTTGGCGGGCTCCGGCGGCGTCAGCAGGCGAACCGAAGGCAGATCGCCATCGGGCTCGGCCAGATCGTCCATGGCCGGCCGCTGATTCTGCAGATGTTCGACCGTCCAGAGTGTCGGCCCTTGAGGGTCCGCAGCGGCCTCGCGCGCCTGCTCGGCACTCGCCACGCGCTGAGGGGATTCGTCATCCGTTTTCGGGGCATCGTGCAGCCGGGGGAGTTCTTCATCGGCTGAAGAGGCCGATGCATCGCTCCAGGTCAGGCGCGGCTCGCTCCCCTTCTCTTTTTCTTCCTCGCCATCGTCCCATTCGTCCCAGTTGATGTCGGGTGGACCTTGGCGTGCCGCTGAATGGGGTGATGACGCCGAAGAGGCGAATGCATGGGGTTCATCATCAAATGCCTCTACCGCCGGTTCCGGCTCCCGGTTGTGCGAGGGCTCCCGAGGCGGCCTCTCGGGCTCCGGATCGACGGGGCGTCGCAGACTGGCCGGGATGCGCGAATCGTCGACGGAAGAATCGCGCGAGGAGGCAGCCCCGGGCGCCGGCTGCGAGGGTGAAGTGGCGAAGGCGGTCTGGAGACGTTCCTCCTGCGCCGTGTAGGCGGCTCCCGGCTGCTTGGCAGACGGCGTGCGCTCAGGCACCTCCCAGGGAATGGAGGTTCCCGAGTCGCGCTCGGCACGCAGCGTCATGCCGGGATCGCGGGATGGCAACGGCTCCTGCTCCTGCTCTTCCTCGAACCGCGGCTCCAGACGCCTTCCACCGGCAAGCGCCGGCTCGGCATCCCAGTGGGCCAGTTGCGGCCCCTTGCCACGGCCAAACCAGCGCCGCCACCAGGGCTGGGGCTCGGCCATGTCGCGCGTCTCGGCGGTGCTGGCTTCCTCCCGGGCAGCGCGTCGTTCCTGTCCTTCGTCACGGCCAGAGGCCAGCTGCTCACGGGCGCCGCCGAACTGGCCATGAATCCAGCTCAGCAGGCGCTGGGTACGCATTCCCACCTCGTCCATCACCGTCAGCCATGACAGACCGGTAAACAGCGGAAAGCCGCAAAGAAAGGAAGCCAGCGACAGCAAGGTCGTACCGCGCAGCCCCACCAGAGGCACCAGCGCATCCCTGAGCCCTTCGCCCAGGATGCCCCCGGCGGAATAGGGAAGCTCGCTGGCCGGGTTGTAGAAATGCAATGCTCCCAGACTGGTGGTTGCCAACAGCAGCAGGATGAAGCCACCGGCCCTGACCGCCATGGCAGTGGCATCCCACTCGAGGCGTATTTCCCGCTGCATCATCAGCCGCCAGGCGGCGAACCCCAGCATGCCCGGCCACCAGAGCGCACTGGCACCGAACAGGGAGTACAGCACATCCGACAACCAGGCACCTATCTGCCCCATCCAGTTGGCGACATCTTGCTCGGGCCCACTGTGGGACCAGCCGGGGTCCTGAGGCGTATAGCTGAAAAGTGCCAGCAGCAGGAACACGCAGGCCGCCAGCAGCAGGATGACCACGCCCTCTCGGGTAGAGCCTTGCAGGCGCAGACCAAAGCGTCGCGCCTTCTCCTTGGCCTGGGCCGTCGAACGCCGACGGTTCACAGGTTTTTTCTTGGTACTCAAATGACTATTCCTCTTCACCTCGCATACAGACGCCAACGCCCTCGTATCCAAAGGACCATACATCTCACGCGCAGGGAGATTGACCTTTTCGCTGGACATCATACCGAGCATGAACGGTGGGGCACAGGGGGACGCGCAACCTGGATGAGCGATGAGGTCATCGATATGCCGTTGAGATCATCGATCAACAGCGGCAGACTGTCCGCCACTCCTGACGACATGACGACACCATGCTGCCCTGGCTCCCGCCTCGCCCCGTTCACTTCCCGGATCCGGATCGCGCCCTGGACGACCCCAACGGCTTGCTGGCGGCGGGTGGTGACCTTACCCCGGACTGGCTACTGGCCGCCTACCGGCGCGGCATATTCCCCTGGTATTCCGAGGATCAGCCCATCCTGTGGTGGAGCCCCGACCCACGCCTGGTGCTCTTTCCCGAAGAAATCCGGGTGCGACGCAGCCTGGCCAAACGCCTGCGCAATGCAGGCTTCACGGTCACTTTCGATCGGAACTTCGATGCCGTCATCAAGGCCTGCGCCTCTCTTCGCGCCGATGTCGAGGGCACCTGGATCACCGCGACGATGGAAGCAGCCTACCGCCGACTGCATCGCATGGGATACGCGCACTCGGTCGATGTCTGGCTCGAGGGGCGCCTGGTCGGCGGTCTCTATGGTGTCGCCCTTGGACGCGTATTCTTCGGCGAATCCATGTTCAGTCTCGAACGTGATGCCTCCAAGGTTGCCCTGGTTCATCTGGCGCGCCACCTCGAGGCCCGGGGAGGAGGGTTGATCGACTGCCAGATGCCCACGCCGCACCTGGTCAGCCTGGGAGCTCGCGACGTCGCTCGTGCTGAATTCCTCGACTATCTTGAGCAGTATACGAACCAGCCGGTAGCGGACTGGAATACGTCCACGCCTACCATCGAGCATCCCAGGAGGCCAACATCGTGAGCAGCAGCGCTCCGCCGCAGCCGACGCGGGATCTGCGCTTCTTTCTGACCGTCCCGCATGCCTGCAGTTACTTGCCCAACCACGAGGCCACGACCCTGTTTCTGGATCCCCAGGAGTCACCCGGCCAGGGCGTCTACGACGCCCTGGCGCTGCTTGGCTTTCGCCGCAGTGGACGGCATCTCTATCGGCCGCACTGTGAAGGGTGCAACGCGTGCATTTCGGTGCGCATCCCCGTGGATGACTTCACGCCCAACCGTACCCAGCGCCGGCTGATGCGACGCAACGCCGACCTGCAGGTGCGGGAGTTGCCGGCCACCTTCAACAGTGAACACTATGCGCTGTACGCGCGTTACATTCGTGCTCGGCACGCCGACGGCGACATGTACCCGCCGAGCCACGAGCAATATCGCACCTTCCTCACCCTCGAACACCCCTACGCTCGACTACTGGAATTTCGTCTCGGGGAACAACTGATGGCCGTGGCAGCCATCGACCTGCTCAGTCACGGCCTTTCCTCCATCTATACCTTCTTCGATCCAGGCGTGGATCACGAACGGCGATCGCTGGGCACCTTTGCAGTGCTCCGCCAGGTGGAACTGGCACGATCGCGTGGACTGCCGCACGTCTATCTTGGCTACTGGATCCGTGAATCGCCCAAGATGAACTACAAACGTGCCTTCCAGCCTCTCGAATTCCTTGACGGGCGCCACTGGCGACGTTCGATTCCTCTTTGACCTGCGGTTTTTTGCCATGACGCGCGGCATGCGGCACAATAGCGGGCTATCTTGATCAGCAAAGGCGTCCTCTAGAAGGCGTCTTGATGATCGACACCGGATGACCACTACCTGAGGAAAGGCCTAGATGGCACGAGAAGACCATATCGAAATGGAAGGCGTCGTCGTCGACACCCTGCCCAACACCATGTTTCGCGTCGAGCTTGAGAACGGCCACGTGGTAACCGCCCACATCTCGGGCAAGATGCGCAAGAACTACATCCGCATCCTGACGGGTGACAAGGTCAAGGTGGAGCTGACTCCCTACGATCTGTCGAAGGGACGTATCGTCTATCGCTCACGCTAGTTGCCGCCTGGAAAGCGCCCGCGCTCGCCGACCTTCCGGACAGGCGCCCGTCTGGTCTTGATACGCCACCTCCCTCGCGCACTAAAAAAACGCCCTATCGTCGATAGAGCGTTGCATTGTTGAGGCTCTCGTTCTCGCAGCTCCAGTGACCTGTACGGCAATTCAGACCGCACAGGCCACTTGCTGTGGCATCACGCCAGCTCTGCCTCCGTGGCCAGATGCAGCTCGTCGCCCTCCACGGTGACATGCACCAGGCCGCCGTTTTCCGCCAGTTCGCCGAACAGGATCAACTCGGCCAGGGGCTTTTTCAGCTTCTCCTGAATCACCCGGGCCATGGGGCGTGCGCCCATCTCCGGGTCGTAGCCCTTCTCTGCCAGCCAGGCCCGGGCCTGTTCATCGATATCGAGCTGGACCCGCTTCTCGTCGAGCTGTGCCTGAAGCTCGACCAGGAACTTGTCGACCACGTTGCGCACGATCGACGGTGCCAGCCCGTGGAACTGAATGATGCCATCCAGCCGGTTGCGGAACTCCGGAGAGAAGGTCTTGCGAATGATCTCCATGCCGTCGGTGGAGTGATCCTGGGACTGGAAGCCGATGGAGCGCCGCGAGATCTGCTCGGCACCGGCGTTCGAGGTCATGATCACGATGACATGGCGGAAATCCGCCTCGCGCCCGTTGTTGTCGGTCAGCCGGCCGTGATCCATGACCTGCAGCAGCAGGTTGAAGACCTCGGGGTGCGCCTTCTCGATCTCGTCGAGCAGCAGTACGCAATGCGGCTGCTTGGTGATCGCCTCGGTGAGCAGACCGCCCTGGTCGTAACCGACATAACCGGGAGGCGCGCCGATCAACCGTGAGACGGTGTGCCGCTCCATGTACTCGGACATGTCGAAGCGCACCAGCTCGATACCCATCAGTTGGGCGAGCTGTCTTGCCACCTCGGTCTTGCCGACCCCGGTCGGGCCGGCGAACAGGAAACTGCCCACCGGCTTGTCCGGCGACTTGAGACCGGCCCGGGACAGCTTGATCGCCGCGGACAGGCTCTGGATCGCCTCATCCTGACCGAACACCAGCATCTTCAGATCACGCTCCAGGTTCGACAACAGCTTGCGATCGGAGCTGGACACGCTCTTCGGCGGGATTCGCGCAATCGACGCCACCACCGCCTCGACCTGCTCGACATCGATGGTCGGCACACGCATCTCCGGCGGCAGCAGCCGTTGGTGGGCGCCGGCCTCGTCGATCACGTCGATGGCCTTGTCAGGCAGATGGCGATCATTGATGTAGCGATCCGCAAGCCGCACGGCGCTGTCCAGTGCGGAGTCGGTGTACTTGAGCTGATGGTGTTCCTCGAAACGACCACGCAGCCCCTTGAGGATACGAATGGTGTCGTCGACCGAGGGCTCCACCACATCGACCTTCTGGAAGCGCCGGGCCAGCGCCCGATCCTTCTCGAAGATGCCACGGAACTCCTGGAACGTGGTCGAACCGATGCACCGCAACTCGCCGGAGGAGAGTAGCGGCTTGAGCAGGTTGGAGGCATCCATCACTCCGCCCGAGGCGGCGCCGGCGCCGATCACGGTATGAATCTCGTCGATGAAGAGGATCGCGTTGGGTTGCTTCTTGAGTTCGGCCAACAGGCTCTTCAGGCGCTTCTCGAAGTCGCCGCGATACTTGGTGCCAGCCAGCAGCGCGCCCATGTCCAGGGAGTAGACCACGGCGTCGCTGATCACATCGGGAACGTCCTCCTCGACGATGCGCTTGGCCAGCCCCTCGGCGATGGCCGTCTTGCCGACCCCGGCCTCGCCTACCAGCAGCGGGTTGTTCTTGCGCCGGCGCGCCAGGATCTGCACGGTGCGTTCGAGCTCATGGTCGCGGCCGATCAACGGGTCGATCTTGCCGAGGCGTGCCTGCTCGTTGAGGTTGGTCGCATAGCCGGTCAATGGATGCGCGTTGCCTTCGCTCATGCCTTCCTCCCCTTCCTCGGCGTCCTGGGAGGGTGAGGAGTGCTGGCCGTGGCCAGCCACCTTGGAAATGCCATGCGCGATGTAGTTGACGGCATCCACCCGGGCCACATTCTGTTGCTTGAGGAAATAGACCGCCTGGCTTTCCTGCTCGGAGAAGATTGCCACCAGCACGTTGGCGCCGGTCACTTCGCTCTTGCCGGAAGATTGCACGTGAAAGACCGCACGCTGCAGGACTCGCTGGAAGCCGAGAGTCGGCTGGGTCTCTCGATCATCCTGCCCTTCCGGAATCAGGGGCGTGGTGGAGTTGATGAAGTCCTGCAGGTCGGAACGCAGCTTGTCCAGGTTGGCTCCGCAGGCGCGCAGCACATCCGCCGCGGAGGCGTTGTCCAGTAGGGCCAACAGCAGGTGCTCGACGGTCATGAATTCATGACGCTTGGAGCGCGCCACCGTGAAGGCCGTGTTAAGGGTCAGTTCAAGTTCTTTGCTCAGCATGGCAGTCCCCTTTTCGCCGCGTCGGGCATCGTCGGCACTTTCACAATCGGGCACATCGGGTCAATTAGCAACCCCGGACTGTCACGTTGCCAGGCGTCAGTCGGCCCTGTCGATATCGCACAGCAATGGGTGCTGGCATTCTCGCGCGTATTCGTTGACAAGATGACTCTTGGTCTCGGCGATATCGCGAGTAAAGATGCCACAGGTCGCCTTGCCCTGGGTGTGCACCGCCAGCATGATCTGTACGGCCTTCTCGCTGTCCATGTAGAAGAAGGTCTGCAACACCTCGACAACGAACTCCATGGGCGTGAAGTCGTCGTTGTGCAGGACCACCTTGTAGCGCGGTGGTTCTTCCAGTTCAGGATCCGCCGGTCTGACCGACAGATCTCCCTCGACATCCTCTTCCGTGCCAGGAGGGCGGGTCATCCCTGCCCAGAAGGGCATCGCCACGGCAGTCATCAATAATCTCTCGTCACTATTGAACATAAGAGGCTGAATCCATCAATACAAGCCGAAGTGCCAGCGATGTCGTCAATTAGACGTGAAGGAGCACTCGGGGTTCAGTTGAAAGATGCGTCCGGAAAGCCAAGCTTGCAAGGGCAAGGACGAAAAAACCCCCGATCGCGGTGCGAACGGGGGTCGCGTGCCACAGGCTAGGATCACATGTTGTCGGCGACCGCCTGGCCGAACTCGGAGCACTTGAGCAACACGGCCTTTTCCATCACGCGATGGAAGTCGTAGGTGACCTCCCCCTTGGCGATGGCCTTTTCCATGCCCTTGAGGACCAGGTCGGCAGCCTCGACCCAGCCCATGTGGCGCAGCATCATCTCGGCAGAGAGAATCAGCGAGCCGGGGTTGACCTTGTCCTGGCCGGCATACTTGGGCGCGGTACCGTGGGTTGCCTCGAACATCGCCACGGCATCGGAAATGTTGGCCCCCGGGGCGATGCCGATACCGCCGACCTCTGCCGCCAGGGCGTCGGAAAGATAGTCGCCGTTGAGGTTCAGGGTCGCGATGACGTCGTACTCCGCCGGACGCAGCAGGATCTGCTGCAGCATGGCATCGGCGATGACATCCTTGACCACGATCTCCTTGCCCGTGTTCGGGTTCTTGAAGGTCATCCAGGGGCCGCCATCGAGCGGCTCGGCACCGAACTCGTCCCGCGCCACCTGGTAGCCCCAGTCCTTGAAGGCGCCCTCGGTGAACTTCATGATGTTGCCCTTGTGCACGAAGGTCAGGGAATCACGATCGTTGTCCACGGTGTACTGCAGGGCCTGGCGGACCAGTCGCTGGGTACCCTCTTCGGAAACCGGCTTGACCCCGATGCCGCACATCTCGGGGAAGCGGATGTTGGTGACGCCCATCTCCTCGCGCAGGAACTTGATCACCTTCTCGGCTTCCGCGGAACCGGCCTTCCACTCGATGCCGGCATAGATGTCCTCGGAATTCTCGCGGAAGATGACCATGTCGACATCGCTGGGGCCCTTGACGGGGCTCGGTACACCCTCGAACCAGCGAACCGGGCGCAGGCAGACATAGAGATCGAGCTTCTGGCGCAGCGCCACGTTCAACGAACGGATTCCGCCGCCTACCGGGGTGGTCAGCGGCCCCTTGATGGAAACCACGTAATCCTTGACCGCTTCCAGGGTTTCTTCGGGCAGCCAGGTGTCCGCATCGTAGACCTGAGTGGCCTTCTCACCGGCATAGACTTCCATCCAGTGGATCTTGCGCTCGCCGTTGTAGGCTTTCTGGACGGCCGCGTCGATGGCAATCTTCATGGCCGGCGTGACGTCGACCCCGATGCCGTCGCCCTCGATGAACGGGATGATCGGCTCGTTGGGCACGTTCAGGGTGTTGTCGGCATTGACGGTGATCTTTTCGCCGCCTTCAGGGACGACAATTTTCTGGAACCCCATTGATGACTCCCCTGTGGTGTAATCGATAGAGCCGGAAGTATAGCATCGCCCTGGCGGCGCCGAGTAGGCTTTCACCTCATTTGTCGACAATCTTTAGGCGAAGATCCTCCCCTGTCATGAGCACTCTCTACCTGCTGCACAAGCCCTATCGAATGCTCTCCCAGTTCACCGACGAACGAGGAGGAAGGGCCACGCTGAAGGACGTCATCGACATGCCGGGCATCTACGCTGCCGGCCGGCTCGACTACGACTCCGAGGGCCTGCTGCTGCTCACCGATGACGGGGCATTGATTCATCGCATCAGCGACCCGAGGCACAAGCAGCCCAAGACCTACTGGGTCCAGGTGGAAGGTGAACCCGGCGACACGGCGCTCGATGCCCTGCGCCAGGGTGTAACATTGAAGGATGGCGTGACGCGCCCGGCCAGGGTTCGGCGACTGAGCGACCCGCGAGTCGCACCGCGCCAGCCGCCGATACGCCGGCGCATCGAGACACCGACCACCTGGCTGGAAGTGGTCATCACCGAGGGGCGCAACCGCCAGGTGCGGCGCATGACGGCGCATGTCGGCCACCCGACCCTGCGCCTGATCCGGGTAGCCATCGGCGCCTGGCGTCTGGAGGGGCTGGCCCCCGGGCAGTGGCGCAGCGAGACACTGCAC
Organism: Modicisalibacter ilicicola DSM 19980; assembly: GCF_900128925.1. Classification (GTDB taxonomy): domain Bacteria; phylum Pseudomonadota; class Gammaproteobacteria; order Pseudomonadales; family Halomonadaceae; genus Modicisalibacter; species Modicisalibacter ilicicola. The sequence continues at coordinate 123,147 of NZ_FQUJ01000006.1, read as the reverse complement.
GCACCGATGAAACCTCGACCATCCTCTGCCCGAGCCACAAGGAGACGCTCATGAAACGCTGGACACCCCGGGTCGCCGTGGCCTCGGTCATCGAGCGCAGCGGTCGCTACCTGATGGTCGAGGAGGATCGCGGTGGACCCTTCAGCCTCTTCAACCAGCCGGCCGGCCATCTGGAGCCCGGTGAACGCCTGACCCAGGCAGCGGTACGCGAGACCCAGGAAGAGGCCGCCTGGCAGGTCGCCATCACCGATTATCTGGGGCTCTACATCTTCACCGCTCGAGATGGCCTGGTCTTTCACAGCCACGCCTTCGTGGGGCTGCCCCTGGCCCGTCTCGGCACGCCTCTCGACAAGGGTATCGTCGCCGCGCACTGGCTCACCCTGGACGAGATCGACGACCTGGAACGCGCCGGCCGCCTGCGCAGCCCGCTGGTCATGCAGCGCCTGCGCGACCTGCGCAGTGGTCGCTTGTACCCCCTCGATGTGATCCGAGAACGTTGAGCGCAACCTCATGCTCGGTACAACGCGACCATGCATTCGTGCAGGCATTCATGCAGTGATTCCGAGACTTGCCAGAGCATCGACGGGCCATGGGGGCCTCGAAGCCCCGGACCGGTTTCGGGTATACTCCCGCGCAATCGATTCCTTCACCCTTTCCTCTTCACCTTCCCATTCGAGAGCGACTATGTCTCAAGTTCCGGGATCTCACGCCATGGATTCACCGGTCACCAGCTCCCCTGCCGCAGGCAAGGTCATCGTCGGCATGTCCGGCGGTGTCGACTCCTCCGTGTCCGCGTTGCTGCTGCTCGAGCAGGGCTACCGGGTCGAGGGCCTGTTCATGAAGAACTGGGACGAGGACGACGGCACCGAATACTGCACCGCCAGGGCGGATCTGGCCGATGCCCAGGCGGTGTGCGACCGGTTGGGCATCAAGTTGCACACCGCCAACTTCGCCGCCGAGTACTGGGACAACGTGTTCGAGCACTTCCTCGCCGAATATCGGGCCGGGCGCACGCCCAACCCCGACATCCTCTGCAACCGCGAAATCAAGTTCAAGGTGTTCCTCGAGTATGCCGAGATGCTCGGCGCCGAGAGGATCGCCACGGGCCATTATGTGCGTCGCGGCGAAGACGGTGGACGGCCGCGGCTGCTCAAGGGGCTCGATGCCAACAAGGATCAGAGCTACTTCCTGCACGCCGTGCCCGAGGCCGCCATCGCCCGCAGCCTGTTTCCGGTCGGCGAGCTGGAGAAGCCCCAGGTGCGCGGACTGGCCGAACGCCACGGCCTGGCCACGGCGAGAAAGAAGGACTCCACGGGCATCTGCTTCATCGGCGAACGCCGCTTTCGCGACTTCCTCAAGCAGTATCTGCCGGCACGACCGGGGCGGATCGAGACCCCCGAAGGAGACGTCATCGGCGAGCACCTGGGACTGATGTACTACACCCTGGGCCAGCGCCAGGGGCTGGGCATCGGTGGTCTCGCCGACTACCCCGACGCCCCTTGGTACGTGGCCACCAAGGACCTCGAGCGCAACGTGCTGGTAGCCGTGCAGGGCAAGCATCATCCCTTGCTCTACACCGATGCCCTGGCTACCGAGACGATGGAATGGATCGCCGGGGCGCCGCCTGCCGGTGGCGCGATGCGGTTGACCGCCAAGACGCGCTACCGCCAGGAAGACGTGCCTTGCTCCGTGAACGCCCGGGGCGACGGCGGCGTCGAGGTGAGCTTCGACACCCCCCAGTGGGCCGTGACCCCCGGGCAGTCGCTGGTCCTCTACGAAGGTGAAATCTGCCTGGGCGGCGGCGTGATTCGCGCCGCCTGGCGACAGGAGGCCTGCGCCGCATGACCGCGATCCCGATTCAAACGGCGCCCAACGACCCGACGACGCGCCAGGCCATCGCCTTGGCCGGCGTGTTCCAGGCCGCCGCCCTGGTCGATCAGCTGGCACGCACGGGCCAATGCGACGAGCGTGCCTGGCAGACCCAGATTCGTGCCACGGTGGAGACCAACCCGGAAAGCTTCGAAGCCATCTACGGTGGACACCACAACAACCTGCGCCAGGGGCTCGAGGCACTCAATGCCGTGGTGGGGCGGGATCGCGCCGATCCTGCCGTGCTGCGCTATGGCTTCACGCTGCTGATGCTGATGCAGAGGGTGCGCAAACAGCCCCAGATGATGAACACCCTGGGCGAACGGCTCGCCCGCATTCAGCAACAGGCGGAGCACTTCGGCGAGACCCACGAGAATGTCATCGCCAGTCTCGGCGAGCTGTACCAGGACACCATCTCCACCTTTCGCCAGCGTATCGTGGTCCAGGGCGATCCCACGCTGCTTCAGCAACGCATGATGCCGGAACGGGTACGCGCCCTGCTGCTGTCGGGCATCCGATTCGCCCTGCTCTGGCATCAGCAGGGCGGACGGCGCTGGAAGCTCCTGTTCCAGCGCGGCGCGATGAAGAAATCCCTGGACCGTCTGCTCTGACCCGATCGACAACACAGGCTTCGGACGCCCGGCGTCCGACTTACCGGAAGATACCCATGCAACTCTCTTCGCTTACCGCTCTCTCTCCCGTCGATGGTCGCTACGCCAGCAAGGCCGAGGTCCTGCGCGAGCACTTCAGCGAGTTCGGCCTGATCCGCGCTCGTGTCACCGTCGAGGTACGCTGGCTCGAGTGCCTGGCAGCGCATCCCGGCATACCGGAGGTGCCCGCCCTCTCCGACGATGCCAAAATCTTTCTCGATCGATTGGTCGCCGAGTTCTCGGTGGAGGACGCCCAGCGCATCAAGACGATCGAGGGCACCACCAATCACGACGTCAAGGCGGTCGAGTACTTCCTCAAGGAGCGCACCGCCGAGCATGCCGAACTCCAGGCGATCGCGGAATTCATTCATTTCGCCTGCACCAGCGAGGACATCAACAATCTCTCCTACGCCCTGATGCTCAAGGAGGGGCTCGACGACCTGCTGCCGGTCATGCAGGATCTCACCACGGCCATCGAGCGCCTGGCCCACGAGCATGCGGAACAGCCGATGCTCTCGCGCACCCACGGCCAGACCGCCAGCCCCACGACCCTGGGCAAGGAGATGGCCAACGTCGCCTATCGCCTGCGCCGCCAGCTCAGGCAGATCCGGGCCGTCGAGGTGATGGGCAAGATCAATGGTGCCGTGGGCAACTACAACGCCCACCTGGCGACCTATCCCGAGATCGACTGGCAGGAGAACGCGCGCCGGTTCGTCGAGAGTCTGGGGCTCACCTTCAACCCCTATACCACCCAGATCGAACCCCACGACTACATCGCCGAGCTGTTCGATGCCTTCTGCCGTTTCCACACCGTGCTGATCGACTTCGAGCGTGATGTCTGGGGCTACATCTCGCTGGGCTACTTCAAGCAGAAGACCGTGGCCGGCGAGATCGGCTCCTCGACCATGCCGCACAAGGTCAACCCCATCGACTTCGAGAACGCCGAGGGCAACCTGGGGCTTGCCAATGCCCTGCTCGGGCACCTGGCCCAGAAGCTGCCCATCTCGCGCTGGCAGCGCGACCTCACCGACTCCACGGTGCTGCGCAACCTGGGCGTGGGGCTGGCCTACGGGCTGATCGCCTATCACGCCACCCTCAAGGGTATCGGCAAGCTCGAGGCCAATCCCGCCCGCCTGAACGACGATCTCGAGCATAGCTGGGAAGTGCTCGCCGAGCCGATCCAGACGGTCATGCGCCGCTACGGCATCGAGCAGCCCTACGAAAAGCTCAAGGAACTGACCCGCGGCAAGCGCATCGACCAGGCAGGCTTCGCCGCCTTCATCGATCGCCTGGAACTGCCAGACGAGGTCAAGACCGAACTCAAGGCCCTGACCCCGGCCAACTACATCGGCAACGCCGCCCGGCAGGCCAGGGCGCTCTAGGCGCGAAAGCAGCCTGCGTCATGGACCAGGCCACGCTCCATCAGCCAACGCAAAGAACGCAAAGATAGAGAGGCGCACCATGTCCGCCAATACTCCGTTGCCTCAGCTCGGCGGCCTGACCGCCGCGCGATTCCTGGCCGATTACTGGCAGAAGAGACCGTTGTTGATCCGGGGCGCCTTCCCCGACTTCGTCTCGCCCCTCTCGCCGGACGAGCTGGCCGGGCTGGCCTGCGAGGACGGCATCGAGGCGCGCCTGGTCGAGGAGCGCGGCCAGGACGCCCGGGGCAAGGCAAGGCCCTGGCAGGTCAGCCACGGCCCTTTCGACGAGACGACCTTCGCGCGACTGGGGGAACGCGACTGGACGCTGCTGGTCCAGGCCGTGGATCACTACGTGCCCGAGGTCGACGCGCTGCTCGAGCACTTCCATTTCCTGCCCCGCTGGCGCCTGGACGACATCATGATCAGCTATGCGCCACCGGGCGGCAGCGTCGGCCCGCACGTGGACCAGTACGATGTCTTCCTGCTGCAGGCCAGCGGCACGCGCCACTGGCAGCTGGGCGGCAAGGTGCCCGACGATGCCCCGATCCTCCCCGGCATCGACCTGCGCATCCTCGAACGCTTCAAGGTCCAGCCTGGCCAGGAGTGGCTGCTCGAGCCGGGCGACATGCTCTACCTGCCGCCGGGCATGGCCCATCATGGCGTCAGCAAGTCCACGGACTGCATGACCTTCTCGGTGGGCTTTCGCGCGCTGTCCGCCGACGAGGCGATCACCTCCTTCGCCGATTATCTGGGCGAGCAGCTTCCCGATTCGCGACGCTATGCCGACCCGGACCTGGCCCCTCCGGCCCATCCCGGCGAGATCGACGATGCCGCCCTGGCGCGTATGCGCGCCTTGATCCTCGGCACCCTCGATGACCCGGCGCAGATGCTGCAATGGTTCGGTCGCGCCATGACCCAGCCCAAGTACGTCGACCAACCGATTGCCGCCGAGACGCCTACGGATCCCGATCTTCTTGTTGCTGCGCTACAGGCAGGCTCCACCCTCGAACGCACACCGGGGTCACGTTTCGCCTACCGCGTCCATGAAAAAGGCGGTGCGATCCGCGTCCAGGCCACCCTCTTCGTCGATGGCGACGGCCTGGCCTGCGAGGCCGGACTCGCCGCCCTGCTGGCCGGCGACCAGCCGATCGATGCCGACGCCCTGGCCCATCCCGATGGCGCCGAGCTGCTCGCTCGCCTGCTCGATCGCGGCAGCCTGAGCTGGCCCGATAACCACGAGCCCAATGAGGTGCAGGGATGAGCGATCAGTCCATCGAGATTCGCCAAAGCAGTTGGGAGGAACTAGCCGCTTTGGCCAGCGACATCCGCCGTCGCGTGTTCATCGAAGAGCAGGACGTCCCGCAGCAAGAGGAGTGGGATGGCCGCGATCCGGCATGCCTGCACTTTCTCGCCTGGCGCGATGGCCACGCCATCGGCACGGCACGCCTGCTGCCGGACGGTCACATAGGTCGCGTCGCGGTGCTCGAGGAAGGACGCGGTCGTGGAATCGGCCTGCTGCTGATGCGCGAGGCCATCGAGGCAGCACGACGGCGTGGTGATCGCGAGGTGGTGCTGGATGCCCAGGTGCATGCCCTGGCCTTTTATCGCAAGCTGGGCTTCGAGGCCTTTGGCGACGAGTTTCTCGACGCCGGAATACCGCATCGCAGCATGCGCTTCTCCCTCCGCGGCGAGTGACATCCTCGCGTCGTTGCCCTTCCGGAAATTTGACTACAGGACCCTCCCGCGATTCGGCGGCCTGTAGTCAAACTACAACTCCCCATCCCCCAAAGTAATGATTGTTAAGACCCGATGCCGTGGGCGATAGTGCTGGATAGGACAAGGTCGGCACATCGAGGCAGCCGGTCATTGGGTTGCTTTCTGACGCCCCCAGATCGCCTCGATTCGATACTTGCTCCCGGCATTTCCCTCGCTGCCGATCATGGTATCCGTGACAGCCGAGGAACCACGGCTTCGCTGGTGCAGCATGACATTTCGTTTTATTCTGCATCGACCGGTTAGAGCCACGGAATTGCATCGCCCAGGCGATATTCTCCTACTGATGAAGGATGGGTCCATGTCAGCATTCCAAGATGAAATCAAAGCCATCACCCAACTGCGCGAGGCGCAGTCGGGCAAGTGGGAAGGCATCAATCCTCGCCATGCAGCGCGCATGCGCCTCCAGAACCGTTTCAACACCGGGCTGGACATCGCCAGGTACACCGCGAGGATCATGCGCGAGGACATGGCGGCCTATGACGCGGACAGCTCGCAGTACACCCAGTCCCTGGGCTGCTGGCACGGTTTCATCGGCCAGCAGAAGCTGATCTCCATCAAGAAGCACTTCGGCAGCACCAAGGGCCGCTATCTCTACCTGTCCGGCTGGATGGTCGCCGCGCTGCGCTCCGAGTTCGGCCCCCTGCCCGACCAGTCCATGCACGAGAAGACCTCGGTACCGGCACTCATCGAGGAGCTCTACACCTTCCTCAAGCAGGCCGATGCCTGGGAGCTCAACCACCTGTTCCGCGATCTGGAAGAAGCCCAGCAGGCCGGCAATGAAGTGAAGGTCAAGGAGCTCGAAGGCAAGATCGACAACTTCGAGACCCACGTGGTGCCGATCATCGCCGACATCGATGCCGGCTTCGGCAACGAGGAGGCCACCTACCTGCTGGCCAAGAAGATGATCGAGGCCGGTGCCTGCGCCATCCAGCTCGAGAACCAGGTCTCCGACGTCAAGCAGTGCGGCCACCAGGACGGCAAGGTCACCGTGCCCCACGCCGATTTCCTGGCCAAGATCAATGCCGTGCGCTATGCCTTCCTGGAACTGGGGGTGAACGACGGCATCATCGTCGCGCGCACCGACTCCCTGGGTGCCGGGCTGACCCAGCAGATCGCCGTGACCAACGAACCTGGCGACCTGGGGGATCAGTACAACAGCTTCCTGGACGGTGACGAAATCGCCTCCGCATCGGACATCAACAACGGCGACGTGGTCATCAAGCAGAACGGCAAGCTGGTCAAGCTCAAGCGCCTGGCCAGCAGCCTCTACCAGTTCAGGAAAGGCAGCGGTGAGGATCGCGTGGTGCTGGACTGCATCACCAGCCTGCAGCACGGGGCCGATCTGCTGTGGATCGAGACCGAGAAACCCCACGTCGGCCAGATCGCCAGTATGGTCAACCGTATCCGCGAAGCGGTACCCGACGCCAAGCTGGTCTACAACAACAGCCCGTCCTTCAACTGGACGCTCAACTTCCGCCAGCAGGTCTTCGATGCCTGGCAGCAGGAAGGCAAGGATGTCTCGGCCTACGACCGTGCCGACCTGATGAGCGTCGAGTACGACGACAGCGAGCTGGCGGCGGAAGCGGATCGCTGGACGCGCAACTTCCAGAAGGATGCGTCCCGCGAGGCAGGCATCTTCCATCACTTGATCACCCTGCCGACCTACCATACGGCGGCGCTCTCCACCGACAACCTGGCCAAGGGCTACTTCGGCGACGAGGGCATGCTGGCCTATGTCGCCGGCGTGCAGCGTCGCGAGATCCGGGAAGGCATCGCCACCGTCAAGCACCAGGACATGGCCGGTTCCAACCTGGGCGACGATCACAAGGAGTTCTTCTCCGGAGAAGGCGCCCTCAAGGCCGGCGGCAAGGACAACACCATGGGCCAGTTCGGCTAGGGAATTGCCCGCTACGCTACTCGGGGTACCCCCTACACCGGGTTTCCAAGGGAGGCTTCTTGCCTCCCTTTTTCCTGTCCTGCCGACCGTAGTCTGGCCCCGGCACTAAAACGTTCGTTCGTGGTCAATCGACTATGGCCAATCCTGGACGGCTGGGATAGACTAATTAAAGAACAGCGTTTCCAAATTAATTCGCTTCTGGAGATGTGGCTATGAAGCCGACGCGTTATCTTTCCGTACTTGCCCTGGGGCTATTGACACTGGGCGGCTGTGCCAACAGCGACCTCTATTCCGGGGATGTGTACCGGGGCAGCCAGGCCAAGACGGGACAATCGGTCACCTACGGCACCATCGTGGCACTGCGCCCGGTACGCATCCAGGCCGACGATCAGAACAGCGGCGTGATCGGGGGGCTTGGCGGGGCTGTCATCGGCGGTCTGCTGGGCAATCAGATCGGTGGCGGCTCGGGGCAGACGATTGCCACTGCCGCCGGCGCCATCGGCGGCAGCGTTGCCGGCAAGAAGATCGAGGACCGCGCCAACCAGGCCAACGCCTGGGAAATGGAAGTGCGCCGCGATACCGGCGACACGGTGATCGTGGTCCAGAAGGCAGACCGGGACTGGCAGGTGGGGCAGCGCGTGCGCCTGATCGGCAGCGGCGCCAACATGAGCGTCGCTCCCTACTGATCCCGGGCTTGGCTCACTGCAAGAAACCCGTGGCGACCGCCACGGGTTTCTTGCGTTCCTGCAGAGCGTATCGCCTCGGGCCTCAGTAGGTCTTGGTCTTGGAAAGGCCCCAGCGCACGACCTTGAACCCTATCCAGATGATCAGCGCCAGCAGCAGCAGGGTCATCAACATGGAGATCGGTTTCACGATGAAGGTAGCGCCGAGGACCGCCAGCGCGATGCACCAGATCCAGCGATCATCCCGGCCTCCTCTGAATGCCTGGGGCGTCCTGCGCTCGAAGAACCTGCCCAGCCCACCGTTCCAGCTTCTCAGCGTCATGATCAGAATCACCGCGAAGACGACCAGCCAAATCAGGGTTTCGGTCATGGCATTGCTCCTGAGAAAATCACTATTGAAAGAATCTTCGTGTCATTCGTGTTTTCGGCGCTATCGCGCCTTTACCCACGAGATGGAAATCACGTCGTCGCTTCGACTACAGGAAACGATCGACGTGCGACGAATGCGACGAATATGCCGCACAATCGGATAGTTGTGCAGAGTACCGCCCACCTCCCTTGCCATGCAACCGAGCCGGGTGCAGGGCGGCCTGCTGCTTGAATGCCTATCATCTTCGCCCTTCGATGCATGAAAATTCCTCCACACCCCTGACAGTGGAAAGATGGCACGTTACCATCATGGCTACATACTTCGTTCAAAGGTCCATCACAACATGCAGATTGCGCAAAATTCCGTTGTCGCGTTCCACTACACCTTGACCAACGATGCCGGTGAGGTGCTGGACAGCTCGGAAGGTCGCGAACCGCTGACCTACCTCCATGGCTCCGGCAACATCATTCCGGGCCTGGAGAAGAAGCTGGAGGGACACCAAGATGGCGACAAGCTGCAGGTGAGCGTCGCCCCCGAGGAAGGCTACGGTGAAAACCAGCCGGCACTCGTCCAGGAAGTGCCGCGGGATGCCTTCCAGGGTGTCGAATCGGTCGAGCCTGGCATGCAGTTCCAGGCGCAAACCCAAGGCGGCCCCCTGATGGTCACCGTGACCAAGGTGGAAGGCGACACCGTCACCGTGGATGGCAATCATCCGCTGGCTGGCCAGAAGCTGAACTTCGACGTCGAGATCGCCGAGGTGCGCGAAGCGACCGAGGAAGAGGTCGAGCACGGTCACGTGCATGGCGAAGGCGGTCATCAGCACTGAGCCGTTCAGACAGCATATAGCGGAAGGCCGCAGCAGCGATGACGGCCTTTGCCGAGGGTAGCCAAGGGCTACCCTCTTTCGTGTGCGGACTACTGCCCCGGACAGACAGGTGGCTCGGGCGAGGCGGTAAAGTGCAGTCCGCTGAACCAGGCAGTCGCGTCTCCCCCGGCGTTGTCACCATCGCTCATCACGGCGACTCCGTCCACCTTCTCCGGCCGGCTGCCGAACAGCCTGGCGAAATCCTCGCGGACATCGCGAACCTCGGCGACCCACTTTCCGATTTTCCGGGTGCCGCTTTGCAGGGCCAGCAGCCGGGCACGCTCGGTGAAGGCGTTGGCCCACTGCGAGCCCACGGGCCGGCCGTTCGACCATACGTAATTCACCGCCTGAACCTGCCAGGGCAAGAATCCCGTCTTGTGGGCCACATAGACCCGCGCCGGGTAGTCGTCCCCCGACTTGGTGGTCTCATCGAGGCCGGCGTAGACGCCTCCCACCTTCCAGCACCAGCCAAGGTAAGGGGTCTGCGTCAGATCGATCTCGCGCTCCAGATACTTGGCGGAGGCCTGGCCGGACGCCCGCGCCTGGAGTACTCGACGTCCCGATTGAGTGACCAGCGAATACCGGGTCTCGCCCTCGAAGGAGCGGGTCGGCCAGCCGGCGATCTCGGCGGCGCTGAAATCGAGCGATTGCGCCACTGCCAGCGGGGTGACCATTAGCATCATCCCGGCCATCCGCCGTCGCCATGCGCGCGCGCTCGTCATCCCCTCGCCTCCTCGATCGCCTCGCGGTACTTGAGCGTTCGGTACCCGCCCCACAGCCGGGTCGTGGTGGTGACCAGGCAGGCCGCGGCGAAAAGGAGCGCCAGCGACGCGAAACGCTCGGGCCACAAGCAGAAGGCCACGAAGGCCAGGATGGTCTCGGTGCCCTCGGTAAGCCCGTCGAGATAGAAGAACGCCTTGCGGGTGAAGCTTGGCCGCGTGAGACCATGCTTGGCGGCCATGATCGCAAAGGCCAGAAACGAACTGCCGGTGCCGACGAAGGCAAACAGCAACAGCGTTGCCGCCAGGGCGTTGGCGGCGGGGTCCGCCAGGGCAAACCCGAGCACCACCGCGGCATAGAAGACGAAATCCAGGCCGATATCGAGAAAGCCCCCGGCATCGCTGCTCGTCTGCAGATGGCGTGCCAGTGCGCCGTCCAGCCCGTCGGCCAGACGATTGAGCAGGATGGCGATCAATGCCAGGCCATAGGCCTCGATGGCAAGAAGCGGCAACGCCAGCATGCCGACGGCGAAGCCGCCCAGGGTGACCTGATCGGGCGTGATCCGGCGACGGGCGACGCGAGCGGCAAGCCATGTCAGCGGCCGTTGTACCCATCGTGACGTCCAGCGATCCAGCATCTTGCCCCCTATGCTCGACTGCGACCGCGCCGACGCCAGGCAAAGTAGCGCTCCAGCCAGCCCAGCACGCGCTCGGGTTTATGGGCATTCTTCCACGCACCGGCGCTGCCCTTGGCGGCTTCCGAGAAAGTCGGATAGGGGTGAATGGTGCCCAGCAGCTTGTTGAGACCGATGCCCTGGGTCATGGCCAGGGTGAACTCGGCAAGCAGTTCGCCGGCATGATCGCCGATGATGCTCGCCCCCAGGATGCGATCCTTGCCCGGCACCGTCAGCACCTTGATGAAGCCGACGGTCTCGCCCTCGGCGATCGCCCGGTCGAGTTCGGAAAAGTCGTAGCGCGTCGTCTCGAACGCAACCCCCTGTGCCCTGGCATCGCGTTCGTTCAGGCCCACCCGCGCCACCTCGGGCTGGGTGAAGGTCACCGCCGGCAGGTTGCGATAGTCGACGGTGAAGCGCTTGATGCCGCCGAACAGTGCGTTGACCGTGGCATGCCAGGCCTGGTGAGCGCTGGCGTGGGTCAACTGATAGGGTCCGGCGACGTCGCCGCAGGCCCAGATGTTGGGATACAGGCTGCGCAGGGTGCCATCCACGTTCAGCGTGCCCCGGGCGTTGGTATCGATACCCAGGGCCTCCAACCCCAGGCCGGCGACGTTGGCTTCGCGGCCCACGGCGACCAGCAGGCGATCGAACACCAGACGTTCGGTGAGACCGTCGCGCTCGACGACCAGCACCTTGCCATCGTCGCCATGGCTCGGCCCCGGCTCGATCCCCGACGCCGTGGTGCCAAGACGCACATCGATGCCTTCCTCGCGCATCTGCTGCACCAGCACCTCGGCGATGTCCGCATCCTCCCGCGGCAGCAGCTGCGTGGCATGCTGCACGATCGTCACTCGACTGCCGAGACGGGCAAAGGCCTGGCCCAGCTCGCAGCCGATCGGCCCACCGCCCAGAATCAACAGACGCCCGGGCAAGGCATCGAGTTGCCAGAGGTTGTCCGAGGTCAGCACATCGATCGAATCGAGTCCGGGCAGCTCAGGCACTCTCGGTCGTGCACCGCTGGCGATGATCACGTGTCGCGTGGTCAGCACCCGGTCGTCGACTCGCACCTCCCAAGGGGTCTGTAACCAGGCTTCCCCGGCGATCACCTCGACCCCTAGGGACTCGTAGCGCTCCCGGCTATCGTGGGGCGCCACGTCGTCGATGGCGCGGTGCACATGTTCCATGACACGGGTAAAGTCGATACGCGGCTCGTCGGCGTCGATGCCGAAACGCTTCCCCTCGCGCACCGTCTGAGCGATGCGCGAGGCGCGGATCAGGGCCTTGGAGGGCACGCAGCCGGTGTTCAGGCAATCCCCCCCCATGCGTTCGCGCTCGATCAGTGCCACCCGGGACTTCAATGCGGCGGCAATGTAGCTGGCCACCAGTCCCGCCGAACCGGCACCGATCACCACGATGTCATAGTCGAATCCCTGCGGCCTGGAAAAACGTCGTGCCACGCGACGGCGCTTGGCGAACTCCACCAACCAGCGCGCCAGCAGCGGGAAGATGCCGATCAGCACGAAGGAGGCGATCAACCCCGGCGACAGGATACCGCCCAGGCTTTCCAGTTCGCCCAGTTCCCGGCCGGCGTTGACGTAGACCAGGGTGCCGGGGAGCATGCCCAGCTGGCTGACCCAGTAGAAGGTCCAGGGCCGCATGCGCGTCAACCCCATCACCAGATTGATGATGAAGAACGGAAAGATCGGCACCAGACGCAAGGTGAACAGGTAGAAGGCGCCCTCCCGCTCGATGCCGCGGTTGATACTGGCAAGCTGACGAGAGAAGCGCTTCTCCAGGGGGCGTTGCGCAACCAGCCGGGCGATCAAGAACGCCAGGGTCGCGCCGATGGTGCTGGCGAAGGAGACGATCAGCATGCCCCAGCCCAGGCCGAACAGTGCCCCGGCAAGCAGTGTCAACAGCGCCGCGCCGGGCAGCGAGAACGCCGCCATGGCCACGTAGAGGGTGAAGAACCCACCCGCCACCAACCCGGGGTCCGCGGCGAACCAGCTCTGGAAACGGGCCTGCTGGTGCTTGATGTTATCGAGGGTCAGCGCATCGTTGGCGCCGCTTGCAAAGAACAGGATGATCGCAATGGCGACCACGGCCAGGACGATCAGGCGCTTGCGATTCAATGGGTATTCTCCCTGAAAAACCGGATTATCGGGCGCGTCGCGAGCGGTGAAGCCCGGGCCGCTTGTAGTGAAGTCGTGTGTCGCGCATCAACCTTACGAAGCGCCCCGGATCGTTCGATGGTCGTTGCGCGGAACCCTCGGACGCGAAAAGCCTCCAACCTCAAGTCACGAACACCGCGGGAGAATCATGATGCGCAAATTGCTGGCCCCCCTGACCCTGGCACTCGCGAGCCTGGCGCTGCCCGCGCTGGCGCAGCCCGAAAGCGCCAGGGCGACCTTCGCGGGCGGCTGTTTCTGGTGCATGGAGGAAGCCTATGACGAAATCGAGGGAGTCAAGGCTACCACATCGGGCTACATCGGCGGCGAGGAGGCCAACCCGAGCTATGAACAGGTATCGCGGGGCAAGACCCGCCACGCCGAAGCCGTCGAGGTCGAGTACGATCCCGGGACCGTCGACTACGCCACGCTGCTCGAGGCCTTCTGGCACAACATCGACCCCTTCGCCCGGGACCGCCAGTTCTGCGACAGCGGTGCCCAGTACCGCAGCGCCATCTTCTACCATGACGAAAAACAGAAGCAACTGGCCGAGAAGACCAAGGCCGAGCGCGAGGAACAGCTGGGCCGAGAGATCGTCACCGAGATCGAGCCAGCCGGGCGTTTCTGGAAAGCCGAGGAGTATCACCAGGACTATTACAAGAAGAACCCGGTACGGTATCGCTTCTACAAGGCCGGTTGCGGCCGTGAGGAGCGTCTGGAGGAAATCTGGGGCACCCAGGCGGGACTCCCCGGAAGCAAGTAGCCTGGACCATATCTTCCCGGCCAGATCGCGAGGCGTCATGGCCAGTCGCGACTTCCGCCAGCATGCGAAAGGATAGAAGGAGAAAGGGCTAGCCTTCGCTGCCCCGGCTTGCGTTGCGGGCCAGTTCGGTATTGTCGAAGGGTCGGCGCGCCTGCCAGTAGTAACGTCGCCAGAAGACGTTATCCAGCCGCGACAGCATGACGCCTCGCGATCTGGACGCATGCAGAAAACGCCCCTCACCGACATAGATACCCACATGGCGATAGGCCCCGGGAGGGCTGAAGAACACCAGGTCGCCGGCCTTGAGCTCATCACGCCCAATGCGCACCCCCTGACGAACCTGTCCATGGGTCGTGCGCGGCAAAACAAGCGCAAAGCGGGTATCGAAGACCTGCTGGACCAATGCCGAGCAATCGATGCCGCTCTTCCTCTCACCTCCCAGCGCATAGGGTGCTCCCCGCCAGCGCTCATACTCGTCCAGCAACGCCTGCCGAATCGTGATGAAGGGGTCCTGGCGAAGCGCGCTGAACTGCCGGTCAAGAGAATGGAGCGAAGAACCAGGCAGGACAGAGGCACGACTCGCCTCGGCCTGGAGACGGCTGGTGTACGGCTGGGGAGACGGGGAGGTCGACGGGCCGTTGGCACAACCTGCCAGCATGGCACTCAAAGCCAGGCACAACCACCGTGCATAACGCATTCAGCGACCTCATTGACATGAGCGGCGATAATAGGCCAGCCAGGGAATTTTGTCACTCGGGCCACGGCGCCGACCGGAAAGGCGCACATGACCGGGCAACGCGCCTCAATGCAGCGTCTTGCTGTCGCCCGTCAGGGTATCGATGTGCAGCGGTGCCCAATGCCGTGGCCTCGCCCCCGGGTAATCCAGACTCGCCCAGGGACCGGCGAGCGGAGGCGCCCCGGTCAACCAGGCCACCAGCCCCTCGCGAAAGTCGCTCAGGAAAGTCTCCCGCTCCGAGGTTTCTCCCATGAAGAAGGCGAATCCTGCATAGAGCCCCTCGGCGTAGCCGTGCCAGCTTGCATAATGACGCTGGGCTTCACGCACCGCCCGATCAAGCACGTCGTCGAAGGCAGGTTCGTCTAGCCAGCCCAGATTGCGACCGGCGATCGCCAGATCGACGGTTTGCGCCAGATCCCAGGCCGCCATGTCCACCTCGTTGCAGCGGTTGTCGTTATCGCGCACGCGCCGCAAGCGCAGAAGATGGTGGCGTTCCTCCTCGGCGCATTCGCCGGACTCGAAGATCGCGATCTCCTCCTCGAGACGAGTACGATTCAGGGTATAGGGCGCGTAGTTGATCTGATACTCCTGACGATCGCCGGCGTCGAGCAGGAAGTCGAGAAAGTCGCGCAGCTCCTGGGCGTTGTGCAGGCCGTAATGGCTGTCAAGCCACTCACGTGCCGCCTCGCTTTCGAACACTCCTTCCCGCTGGGGCTCACCCCAGATGCCGGGATTGAGAGGACCGGTCAGCGACAACGCGGTAAAGCGCGACAGCGTGGGCTTGGGGCCGGGTTCCTGCCAGGCAGTTTGCTGCCAGTCGAGCCAGTGGAAGCAGCTCCCCGGGTCGTCCCGGTGCCAGCGTATCTCGTGCACCAGGGTGTCGTCGGGCACCTCGGGCAAGACCGCCTCCCAGGCTGCCCAGGCATCGAGCAGCCGCCGGGAATCCGCGTACAGGTGACACAGCACGCTCTTCAGCGCTTGCGCCAGGCCGGCCAGGGCCGTGGCGTCGAAGTCCCCGCCATCGCCGGCCATCAGCAGGTAGAAGGCGTATTTCTCGGCCATGTGAATGGTCGCGGCATGGCGCACGCAGGTCTTGAGCGCCTCCCGGGAGCGGATCGCCTCTGCCGTCGGTTGCCCGAATGCGGTCACGAGGGGCGGCAAGGTGTTGTGGGCGGCGTCCGCGGCCAGTTGATTGAGATGATGGGACTGGGCCGGCAGCCAATAGCGCGCCAGCCCTGCCGCCCCCTCGTCCGGGAACAGGCCCAGGGTCTCGGAGAGATAGCGCTGGGCATCCCGACGACGCGCGGCGGGTATCTCGGCCGGGATCCCCTGCCGGTAGAGCAGCTCGGGCTCCCGAACCGAAGCCAAGGCCAGTACCCAGTGGCGGGCGTCCCGGCGCCAGGCGCGGATGGCGATTCGCGAGGACTCGCGCTGGGCGTCGCCGATCAGCTCCTGCAGCGGGGCCTGCCACGGGGTGACCGGCGAGTAGAGCAGCAAGGCCAGCTCGCCGGCAAGGGGCTCACCGGCATGGCGACGCCCCTCGAACAGGCTACGCCCACGTTGATAGGCTTGGACCAGGGCAACCCAGTCGCTGTATCGACGGGTGAGCAGATCGCAGGCGTGCGTGGCGAAATGCTCTGCCTCGATTTCCTCCAGCCAGCCCAGGGCCAGACCGGCGTAGGCCAGGTCGATCAGGCGCAACCAGTCCCAGGCGGCCCACTCCAGGGGCTCGCCTCGCTCGATGAACTCCAGCACGATCTCGCCGTAACGGCGCTGATCGCCGAGGCCCGTCACCCAGGCCTGCCGCGCCGGGGGGTCCTGCTCCAGCAGCCTGGCCACGTCCAGGTCCCAGCCGTAGCGATGCCCCTGGGAAGCCAGCCACAGCAAGACGCGAATCAGATCGTCTCGCCCGTGAACCTGCCACGCCTCACCCAACCAGGCGGCGGCATCTGGCCAGTCGCGCAGGTGATCCGGCGACTCGACGAGCAGTGGCGAGAACAGTGCCCTCGGCAGCCAGGGTCGCATCGTCTCCTGTTCAGGCCACAGCGGCTCGGCCTCGCAACGGGCAAGGTAATCACCAAGCAATCCCCAGGTGATGCCGCACTCCTCGTGCTCGAGCCTAGCCAGGGCCTCGCTGGCCAGGGCGAACGCCTCGTCGCCCTGAACCCACCCCTGTTCGAGCCTTGCCTCGCGCAGCGCCGACAGCCATTCATCGAGACTGGCGTAACGAGCCTGGAGGGTACTTGCCAGGCGCAGCATCCAGGCCCTCGCGCGAGTCGGGGGAAGCCAGTCGGCCGCCACCGCCAGGGCCAGCAACTCGAAGGCGGCCAACTGCTGCTGGGGGTCCGGAAGACCGGGCGGAAACGCCTCGAGCAGCCGCCAGCCCAGTTCGCCGCGTTCGGCGATGCCGAGCCGGGACAGCCGCTCCACGGCCTCGACCGGCTCCACGCTGGTCGGATCCGGTTCGAACGCCCAGCCGCAGAGCACCAACTGCTGTGACCACCATGCATTCAGCGGATCGACCAAGACACACCTCTGACGCCTGTAACGATAGGAAAGAAATAGCGATATAGTGTAGCGGAAAGCATCGAACGAGCCGATGCCCTTGCACTCATCGCTTCGTGCATCGAAAGTAGTACAAGGACTTTGATGAGCATCATCGTGAAAAGCTTGGCGACTCGTTCGAAATAATACACACTGCGTTCGACATGATCATCGCCCAGCGACCCGTACAGCGCTCTCACCGAGACAGGAGGTTCAACCATGAACAACGCACAGCTCAACGAACTCAAGCAGCGCTATGTCGCCAGCGGCGCTGCAAGCCCCGCCGCCCATTTCGCCGATCGTGCCGAGAATGCCGAGGTCTGGGATGCGGACGGCAAACGTTTCATCGATTTCGCCGGTGGTATCGGCGTGCTCAATATCGGCCATCGCCACCCCAAGGTGGTCGAGGCGGTCAAGGCCCAGCTCGACAAGGTCATGCACACCTGCCAGACCGTCATGCCCTATGAAGGCTATGTGCGACTCGCGGAAAAGCTCAGCCAGATCACCCCGGTCCGTGGCCATGCCAAGGTCATGCTGGCCAACTCCGGTGCCGAGGCGCTGGAAAACGCCGTCAAGGTGGCGCGTGCCGCCACCGGCAAGACCAACGTGGTCTGCTTCGATGGCGGCTATCATGGCCGTACCTTCATGACCATGGCCATGAACGGCAAGGTCAACCCCTATCAGACGGATTTCGGCCCCATGCCGGGCACGGTCTTCCGCGCCCCCTACCCGGTCCCCTATCACGGGGTCAGCGAAGAAGAGTCGCTGCGCGGGCTGAAAATGGCCCTGCGGACCGACGCCAATCCCAAGGACACCGCGGCGATCATCCTGGAACCGGTACTCGGTGAAGGTGGCTTCTACGCGGCGCCGCCGAGCTTTTTGAAGGCGATTCGCGAGATCTGCGACGAGCACGGCATGCTGATGATCGTCGATGAGGTACAGAGCGGCTTCGGGCGTACCGGCAAGATGTTCGCGATCGAGCACAGCGGCGTGGAGCCGGACATCATGACCATGGCCAAGAGCATGGCGGACGGCATGCCGATCTCGGCAGTGGTCGGTACCGACAAGCACATGGATGCCTCCGGCGGCAACTCCCTGGGCGGCACCTACACCGGCAGCCCGGTCTCCTGTGCAGCGGCCCTGGCGGTGCTGGAAGTCTTCGAAGAGGAGAACATCCTCGAGAAGAGCCAGGCACTGGGCGACAAGCTCGCCAAGCGCTTCCACCAGTGGCAGCAGGATTTCGACTGCATCGACAATGTCCGCAACCTGGGCGCCATGGCCGCCTTCGAACTGGTATCCGACAAGGCCAGCCATACCCCGGACGCAGACCTGGCCGGCGCGCTGTGCAAGAAGGCGCGGGAGAATGGCCTGATACTGCTTTCCTGCGGCATGTACGCCAATACCATCCGTTTCCTGATGCCGGTCACCATCGGTGACGATGTGCTGGAGGAAGGCCTCGGCATCATCGAGCAGGCGTTGAAGGAACTGGTCGGAAGCAAGCAGACCGCCAGCGCCTGACGCCCCGACCCGTCGATCCAGCCGAACGACAATGCCCCGCCTAGGCGGGGCATTGTACTGGGTGCAGGGCAAATCCTAGCGTTCCATCAGGCCGGCATGTCATTGGCCCGGGAGTCGCGGGACCAGACACGGTGCTGTCCCAGCGCCTTGGCGAAGGCGTCGAACACCTCCTCCACCATCTCGCCCAGGTAGATGCCTTCCTCCTCGGTAGGCACGCCCGCCGCCTCGAGCAGCCGCTTGCCTTCTCCCAGGGCAGCGATCGCCTTGAGGTGCTTGTAGGCTTCCTGGACGTAGTAGCGGCCCTGGCCGGAATCGGCGAGTCTCGTCGCACTGCCATCGCCACCGGCAACGATCACCGCATCCATGGTCACCGAGGGCAGGCCGTTGAGCATGGCGTCGGGCAGCACGCTCTGTCCATTGCTTGCCGTGACCGGCGCCATGCTAGGGGTAACGATCACGGCTTGCGCGCCTCCTTCCTCGAGCTTGGCCGCCAGCGCATCGAGCTGCTTCGCATCGACGCCGTCCGCCGCCAGAATGGCCACCTTGCGGTGCTTGATGTTGCCCGGCAAGCGTGCCATCAGGCTCAAGGCCTCGGAACTCTCCTGGGAACTCTTGCCCAGTTCGCCTTCCGGCGCAGTAGGAGCATTCGGTGCTTCGATGCCGTGATTCTCGCCGACGCGCCGTGCCAGCTCTGGGTCGATGTTGGGCAGGATCTCCTTGATCTGGCGTTCGCGGATATAGGGCCGCGCCACCTTGGAAAGCTCGAAGGTGTAGGCAGCGATGATGTGTTCCTTCTCGACCTCGGTCTGGCTGTTCCAAAACAGCCGCGCCTGGGAATAGTGATCGCCGAAGGAGTCGCTGCGCGCCCGTACCTTGTGGGCATCGATTCGCTCGTGATGGGTCTCGTAGCCACCATTCTCTTCCGCCGCCGGGGTCTGCCTGGGCCAACCGTCGTCGATGGAGTTGGGCTCGTAGGACGCCTGCCCCTTGTTGATGGTCTGGCGATGCGGTGCATCCCGCTGGTTGTTGTGGAACGGGCACACGGGACGATTGATGGGGATCTCGTGAAAGTTCGGACCACTCAGGCGCAGCATCTGGGTGTCGAGATAGGAGAACAGCCGCCCCTGGAGCAGCGGGTCGTTGCTGAAGTCGATCCCCGGCACCACGTGGCCCGGGCTGAACGCCACCTGTTCGGTCTCGGCGAAGTAGTTGTCGGGATTGCGGTTGAGCACCATCTTGCCGATGGGGGTGACCGGCACCTGCTCCTCGGGAATCAGCTTGGTGGCATCGAGGATATCGAAATCGAACTTGTGTTCGTCGGCTTCCTCGACCACCTGGATCCCCAGTTCGTACTCCAGGAAATCACCGTTCTCGATATCGTCCCACATGGCCCGACGGTTGAAGTCCGGGTCGCGTCCCCAGAGCTTCTGCGCCTCGTCCCAGATCAGCGAACAGGTGCCGGCAAGCGGCTTCCAGTGGAACTTGACGAAACGCGACGTGCCCTGCCTGTCGATCAGGCGGAAGGAGTGCACCCCGAAGCCTTCCATGTTGCGATAATGCCGGGGAAAGGCGCGATCCGACATGGTCCATAGCACCATGTGGGCAGACTCGGGAAACAGCGACACGAAGTCCCAGAAAGTATCGTGGGCGGACTGCCCCTGGGGGATCTCGTTGTGGGGTTCGGGCTTCACCGCATGCACGAAGTCGGGGAACTTGGCGGCATCCTGCATGAAGAACACCGGCATGTCGTTGCCGACCAGGTCCCAGTTGCCCTCCTCGGTGTAGAACTTGGTGGCGAAGCCGCGTACGTCGCGAACGGTGTCGTTGGAACCACGCCCCCCCTGTACCGTGGAGAAGCGCACGAAGACCGGGGTCTGCTTGCCGCCCTCGCTGAACAGCGCCGCCTTGGAGTATTGGGCGGCGTTGTCGTAGGCCTCGAAGTAGCCGTGTGCCGCCGCGCCCCGGGCGTGAACGATTCGTTCGGGAATACGCTCATGATCGAAATGATTGAGCTTCTCGCGGAGGATGAAATCCTCCATGAGGGTCGGGCCTCGTTCGCCGGCCTTCAACGAATTGTGATTGTCGGCAATGCGCACGCCCTGGTTGGTGCGCAGATCGTGGCCCCTCGCATCACTGCGATGGGACTCCAGGCTCTGGTCCTTGCTGCCGGCATCCGTTTTGAACTCGGTGTCGTGCGGTCCGTCGTCGTTCGGTTCGGTGTAAGGTGTCTTCGCCATGTAACACTCCTTGTTCACTGAGGCAGGAACGCCCTCGATGGAGCCGTTCTGCTCGCATCTACGGTCATGCCGCTAGGCATTGTCTGAAAAGTGTCTGCGCTTGCCCATACGGCGTTAAAAAATTGTCTCAAGATACTCATTTACAACACGTAAACTCCGTTCTTTCACCAATTTTTGCTTTGTAACCCACACGGATGTGGGAAATGCGTTAGCCCGCAGGAGCGGGCTTAGCGCTGGACTTCGCTCACCGACTTTTCAGACAGCGCCTAACGGGGCAAGGCCGCAAGGTAGCGGCCTTTGAAACCTTAGTCTCTCTTTCGGTCCTTCATCAAATGACAGGAATGACGTCACCGTCAATCGGCGGCCGTCACTTGCGCAGCTTGGCCACGACCCACAGCAGCAGCACGGCCCCCACGGTCGCCATGACCAGTGAGCCGATGAGGCCCTGGGAGGCCAGGCCTATGAGCCGGAAGAGCAAGCCACCGACGAGGGCGCCGACGATGCCGACCCCGATGTTGCCGAGCAGCCCGAAGCCACCGCCACGCATGATGTTGCCGGCGATCCAGCCCGCCAGCCCGCCAATGATCAACCATAGAATGAAACCCATCTCTCTTCTCCTTTGTATCGTCCATGAAGGGGGTAACCAGTGAAGCCTGCCACAAGGCGGCTCAGAATGACGAGCCGGGCTGGCCTAGAAAGGCTTTTTCCTCTGCGGTCGAATCACGGCCCAGGGTCGCATTGCGATGAGGGTAGCGCCCGAAGCGTTCGAGGATCGCGCGATGGCGACGCTCATGATGGAGGTTGTCTTCCAGCCCCGGTTGATCGAAGAGTCGCAGTGCCTCATCGTGAATCCGCAGCGACTCGCTGTGCATGTAGGGCATGTAGAGGAAGGCCCGCTGGCCCACCTTCAGATGGCGATCCGCACGTGCCGCCACCGCCTCCTGGGCCAGCGCCAGGGCCTGGGGGTCCTGGGCGAACGAGGCGGCACGATCGCGATGGATGTTGCGCGAGAATTGATCGAGCACCAGAATCTCGGCCAGACGCCCCTGAGGCGAGCGTCGCCACATCCACAACTCACCCGCGATGGCTGTGTCGAGCAGGGCCGAGAAGCGTTCGGCCACCTGGGAATCGAATGCCTGATCCTTGGCGAACCACTGGCGTGGCGTCGCCTCGTCGAACCAGAAGTGGAGTACCGTTTGCGCGGTGGTATCGGTCATCTAGGGAGTGCTCCGCCGATTTACGGGTGGGTAGCAATGAGATTAGTCGAAGCGTCTCGCGGACCCAACGCATTCGACCACAATACTTCTGACATGAGGAGCCATGATGTCCCTTGCCCAGTTCCTGGAAATGGCCGGCTATCTGCTGAACGTCCTCGGTATCGTCACCTGCCTCGCCGGCCTCACCCTGGCTCGACACCCCTCACGCCGACCACTCGGCTACGCCCTGGCCGGCCTGGGCTTTCTGCTCGCGGCCAGCCCGCTGCTTGCCCAGCTCCTTGGACTCGTGCCGCCCCCAGCCATGGCCCCCACGCCCCTGCCGGGCTGAATATTCCGGGCGATTCGCGTGCCTGCCGGAACATCGATATGCTGTAGGACTGGTTCCTACGCCGACAAGAACTCACAAGGACGTCTACCCATGCATGCCCTTACCCTAGCCTCGTTTCTGTTCTTCACAGGGCTGGTCGCCCTGATCACCTGGCTCATCACGCGACGCGACGACCACCACAGTACCCGCGGCTACTTTCTCGCCGGACGCAGCCTGACCTTCCCGCTGATCGCGGGGTCGCTCTTGATGACCAACCTTTCCACCGAGCAGATGGTGGGGCTCAATGGCGCCGCCTTCACCGACGGGCTAAGCGTGATGGCCTGGGAGGTCGTCGCGGTCATCGCCCTGGTCGCCCTGGCACTGTTCTTCCTGCCGCGCTTTCTGCGCAGTGGCATCGCCACCGTGCCGCAACTGCTGAGGATCCGCTTCGACGAAACGACCCAGCTGATCTGCAACATCATCTTCCTGATCGCCTACGCGGTGATCCTGTTGCCGATCATCCTGTATTCCGGCGCCGTGGGCCTGCAGGGCATGCTCGACCTGCAGGGGCTGACCGGCATCCAGTCGGACACCGCCCTACTCTGGGGAACGGTGTGGGTGGTCGGCCTGATCGGTTCGGTCTACGCCCTGTTCGGCGGGCTGCGCACCGTCGCGGTCTCGGACACTCTCAATGGTGTCGGCCTGCTGGTCGGCGGCTTCGTCATCGTCTACTTCGGCTTGCAGGCAGTGAGCGACGATGGCGGGATCCTCGCCGGTTGGGAAACCCTCAAGCAGAGCAATCCCGACAAGCTCGACTCCATCGGCGGCGAGGACCAGCAGGTGCCCTTCGCCACGCTGTTCACCGGCGTTTTCCTGATCAACCTCTTCTACTGGACCACCAACCAGCAGATCATCCAGCGGACCTTCGCCGCCAAGAATCTCGCCGAGGGACAGAAGGGCGTGCTGTTGACCGGCCTGTTCAAGCTGCTCGGCCCGCTGTATCTGGTGCTGCCGGGCATTATCGCCTATCAGCTCTATGCCAATGACGGCATTCGTGCCGACGAGGCCTATGGCCACCTGGTGTTCAACGTGCTGCCGCCCTACCTGACCGGCTTCTTCGCCGCGGTGATGGTCGGCGCCATTCTCTCCTCCTTCAACTCGGCCCTGAACAGCACCACCACCCTGTTCAGCCTGGGGCTCTACAGGGAGGTGCTCAACAAGAACGCCAGCGAGGAGCAGGTGGTTCGCACGGGCAAGATCTTCGGCTGGATCCTGGCCGCCGCCTCGATGACCATCGCCCCCCTGCTGGCCGGTCAGGAGAGCCTGTTCGGCTATCTGCAGAAGATGAACGCCATGTACTTCATCCCCATCCTCGCCGTGGTGCTGGTGGGCCTGCTCACCAAGCGGGTGCCGCCCGTCGCCGCCAAGCTCGCGCTGGTCGGCGGCTGTGCCATCATCGGCCTGGTCTATTTCGTGCCGCCTTTCACCGGGCTGTTGGATGTCATCCATGATTTCCACTTCGTGGCCCTGGTCTTCGTGCTTCTCGTGGCGATGATGCTGCTGCTGGGCAAGTTGCGCCCCCGCGCCACCGCCTGGGTCCACGAGGACAGCGGCGAGGTCGATCTCACCCCCTGGAAGGGAGCGATACCCGCCGGCATCGTGCTGGTGATCCTGGTGGTTGCGATCTATATTGCCTTCGCCGGCTGATCCGCCTTCGCCCGGGGAAGCCGTTCGTGCCCGTGACCGTCATACTCTTGTCGCTGTGTCAGGCCCTGCTGGTCAGCGGCAACATCCTGCTGGTGGCCGTGTCGCCGCTGATCGGGGCCAAGCTTGCTCCGGGGGCCGGCTGGGCCACCGCGCCGGTGGCCATGCAATGGCTCGGGCTGATGTGCGCCACCATTCCCGCCTCGCTGATCATGGCGCGGCTGGGCCGCAAGCGGGGCTTCGTGCTCGGCAACCTGGTCGGGCTCGGTGGCGTCGGCGTCGCGAGCCTGGCCCTGATCAACGAGCAATTCCTTCTCTTCATGCTGAGCACCTGGCTGCTTGGCATCGGTATCGGTTTCGGCATGCTGTATCGCTTCGCCGCAGTGGAAGCCGCCGCACCGGAACAGCGCGACCGTGCCATCGGCCTGGTGATGGGTGGTGGGGTACTGGCGGCGTTCTTCGGCCCCTGGCTGGCCCGCGCCAGCCGCGCACTTGTCGATACCCCGTTTCTCGGCAGCTTCCTGGGCCTGGGGATGCTCTACCTGCTGGCGCTCGTGATTCTGCTGCTGCTGCGCTTGCCGCCACCCCAAGCGACCCACAGCGACGGGCCGGCACGCCCAATGGCAGCGATCATGCGCCAGCCCGCCTTCATCATCGCGGTACTCACCGGCCTGATCGGCTATGGAGTAATGAACCTGGCCATGACGGCCACCCCGTTGGCGATGGAGCGAGAAGGCTTCCATTTCGATCACGTCGCCACCACCATTCAGTGGCACGTGCTGGCCATGTATCTGCCTGCGTTCTTCACGGGGTGGCTGACGGCTCGAATGGGACCGAGACCGGTCATCGTGCTGGGTTGCCTGATGCTGACCGGCTGCGGGATCGTCGTCCAGTTCGATACCAGCCTGCCGGGTTACTACACGGCACTGATCCTGCTGGGGCTGGGCTGGAGCTTCACCTTCCTGCCCGCCACGGGACTGCTGACCGAAACCTACCGGCCGGCGGAAAAGGCACGCACCCAGGCCGCCAACGAATTCCTGATCTTCTCGACGGTGGGCGTGACGGCGCTGCTCGCCGGACCGCTCGAGGCCTACCTGGGCTGGGCAGGGCTCAATGCGCTGTTGCTGCCCTTGTCGCTGCTGCCTCTCGTTGCACTTCTCTGGCAATGGCTTGCCAAGGACGCGCATCGCCCGCAGATTAGACACTGAATTTCGATTCGGAACAGGAACATTGGCTCCATGCGCCGGACCCTGGCACGCGAACTCAACAATCTCATCGAACGGGGCCGGGATCGCCAGCTACGCCTGGCGGTCACCGGCCTCTCCCGGGCCGGCAAGACGGCCTTCCTTACCTCTCTGGTCTATCAGCTGCGCCATGCCGGGCTCGAGGCTCGCCTGGATCTTCTGCCGGCGGCCCGGGACGGACGCCTGCTGGGCGCCCAGCGTGTCGCCCAGAAGGACCTGGGGGTGCCGCGTTTTCCGTACGACCAGGCCATGGCGGCCCTCGAGGCCACGCCGCCGCGCTGGCCCGAACCGACTCGGGGCATCAGCGAATTACGCCTGCATATCCGCTACCGCCCGGAGCGCAACGGCCTGTTCAAGGGCCTGGGCAGCGACAGCGCCACCTTGACGCTGGATCTTTTCGACTACCCTGGCGAGTGGTTGCTGGACCTTCCCCTGCTGGAACACGACTACCTCAGCTGGAGCCGACGCCAGCAGGCAACCCTGAGCCCCGAGCGCCGCGCCTTGGCCAAGGATTGGCTCGAGGCCGTCGACCGGCTCGACCCGGCAGCCGATGCCGACGAAGCCGAACTCGCCGCCATTGCCGAGCGCTACGCCGAGGGCCTGCGCAGCGCCCGGGAAGAAGGCTTCTCCGATCTGCAGCCCGGGCGCTTCCTGCTGCCCGGCGACCTGGAAGGCGCCCCCGTGCTGCAGTTCTTTCCGCTTCCGGGGCTCGACGAAGACGATCGCCGGCGTCTCGAGGCGCTTCCCGAGCAGAGCATCTACCAGACCCTGGCCCGGCGCTTCGACCATTATCGGCAGCATGTGGTCAAGCCCTTCTACCGCGAGCATTTTCGCCGCTTCGACCGGCAGATCGTGCTGGTCGATGTGCTCGGCGCGCTCAATGCCGGTCCCGAGCGTTTCGAGGACCTTTCCCGGGCCCTGGCCACGCTGATGCAAAGCTTCGATTACGGTCAGCGCAGCCTGCTCTCGCGGCTCTTCTCGCCACGCATCGACCGCCTGGCCATCGCCGCCACCAAGGCGGACCACGTGACGCCGGAACAGCATGCCAATCTGGTGGCCCTGCTCGAGGCGCTGCTGGCCGAGCCGATCAAGGACCTGCGCTTCGCCGATGTTCCGCTGAGCGCCTTATCCCTGGCCTCGATTCGTGCCACTCAGGTGCAAGCAGTGAAGCACCAGGGCAAGCACGAGACCGTCCTGCGGGGGATGACCCTGAAGGGCGAAGAGACACTCATGTTTCCCGGCGAGGTGCCCCCTCGCCTTCCCCGGCACGATTTCTGGGCACGGCAGGGCTTTGCCTTTCAGGCCTTTCGCCCCCTTTCCCGGGATGCCCGTGGCGAAGGGCTCCCCCACATCCGCATGGACGCCGCCCTCGACTGGCTGATCGGAGACAAGCTGACATGAACGACCCGCGCCCACCTCGACGCTTCACCCTGGAGGAGCCCGAGACGTCCGTCGGGTTCGATCCTCGCCCTGCCGAGCACTACGCCGTCGAGCTGAGCTCGACGCCGGTGGAGGACGAACGCCCCCCCGAAGAGACGGACGAGGCCCTGACACGCAGCCTGGCCCGCCCTCGCAAGCGTCGCTGGGGCCTGCTCGCCTTGCTGGGCGGCACCTTGTCTCTGGGCATCCTGGAGATGGGCGAAACCATCTATCTGGCGACGCTGGGCGGTGATCTGCTCGGTGGCGCCTGGAGCCTGCTCGGGCTGCTGGCCCTGGGGCTGGGGGGCATGGCCTTGATGCGGGAACTGTGGCGGTTGCGTCGCCTGCGCCGACACGCCGCCCTTCGTCAGCGTCTCGAACAGCTGGACAGGGGCGCCGACCGCGGGGCCAAGCGGCTGGCCGAACAGCTCCGCAAGCAGATGGGCCTGGACGAGGATCACCCGCACTGGCAGTCCTTCCTTCAGGCGCATCAGCCGCATCACGATGCGGCCGAGACCCGCCAGTTGCTGGCACATCACCTGCTCGCCCCGCGGGATCGAGAAGCCCGGCGCCTGATCTCGCGCATGTCGAGCGAGACTGCGGTCATGGTGGCAATCAGCCCCTTGACACTGATCGACATGATGCTGGTGACCTGGCGCAACCTGGCGATGCTGGATCGCATCGCCGCCCTCTACGGCCTCGAGCTAGGCTACGCCAGTCGCCTTCGCCTGTTTCGCAACGTACTGTCCAACATGGCCTTCGCCGGAGCCAGCGAGATGGCCGCCGAGACCAGCATGGACCTGTTCTCGATGAACCTGGCCGGCAAGCTGTCGACCCGGGCCGGCCAGGGGCTTGGTATCGGGCTGTTATCGGCACGCCTCGGCCTGCGTGCCCTGCGCCTGACCCGCCCCCTTCCGTTCGCCGAGGGACAGGCGCCACGCATGGCGGATCTACGCAGCGAGCTCTGGCAACGACTCAGGCGTCTGGAAACGCCCGCCTCGCCAGAAGGCAGGCGGGGGCCATCCCCTTGACCCGAATCACGGCGCCGAGAGAATCGGCGTATTACACTCAACAATGGTTCCAGCGATGATACCAATGAAAGGAGAAGCGTCATGTTCAAGAAGATTCTGGTGCCCGTGGATGGCTCGGAAAGCGCCCTGAAGGCGCTGGATCTGGCCTGCAAGATAGCACGCATCGATAATGCCACCCTGCATATCCTGCACATTCCTGAACGCCTTGCCCGAGATACCATGCTGGTATGGGGCATGGCCGCCGTGTCCATCGATGCCTCACAGGAAGAGCTCGAGCGGGCCGGGCGAAAATCGCTGGACGCTGCCAAGCAGGCAGCCGCCGAACGCGGCATGACCGATGTCGAGGGCACCCTTCGCCAAGGCGATCCTGCCCGGATCATCGTCGAGGAGGCCAAGAAAATCGGTGCCGACGCCATCTTCATGGGCAGCCGCGGCCTGAGCAACATCACCGGGCTGATCATCGGCAGCGTCTCCCACCGGGTGTCGCATACCGCGCAGTGCAGCGTGATCACGGTGCATTGAAACATCCGGTCCGGGGCGGGAGGCTGACGTCGTTCAGCCTCCTTCTTCGGGCTGCCTTTCTCGCGACATTGCCCTTTTCTCGAGCCAGCCCTCCACGTAGAAACGTCGAACCGCCAGCATGCCCAGCACGATGAGCGGCTCCGCCAGCAACAGTCCCAGCAACCCGACATAGAGTCCCAGCCAGAGCTGCACCACGAGCAGCAGCCCCGGTGGAATGCTGACGGCCTCGCGCTGCACGAGCGGCGTCACCAGATAGCTCTCCAGGAACTGGATCCCCAGATAGAGCACGGCGACATGCAGCATCGACGTAGGGTCCTGGGAAAAGGCCACCAGGAGGGCAGGCACCGCAGACAGCAACGGCCCCAGATAGGGAATGAACGACAGCAGGCCCGCCAGCAGGCCCAGGGAAAAGGCCATGGGAATGCCCAGCAGCCACAGGCCGCCCCCCGACAGAAGCCCGATGATGGTCATCGACACCAACCGGCCCAGCAACCACCAGGCCATCTTGCGCTCGACGAGCCTCAGGAAATCGGCGACGGCATGACGCCTGGCGGGGACGATGAGCCGAAGCACCCCCCGCTTGTACAGGTCGGGCTCGAAGGCGATGAACAGTCCGATCAACAACACGACGAGCAGATTCAGCAGCGCATCGAGGGTCGTCGAGAACATCGATGAAATTCGCGATGACCAGCTCCCCAGGGCTTCGCTGGGTGGTGGTATCTGCTCGACGCGATCGGCCATCCAGGCCCCCATGGGATGCCCCCTTGCCCAGCCTTCCAGCCCCTCGATAGAGCCGGGCAGCACCTCGGCCAGCCGCTCGAACTGTTGGCCCAGATTCAAGGCAAAATTCAGGCCGAAGGTGATCAACGCCATGACGGAGGTGACCAGCACGATCACCA
Source organism: Modicisalibacter ilicicola DSM 19980 (assembly GCF_900128925.1). Taxonomy (GTDB): domain Bacteria; phylum Pseudomonadota; class Gammaproteobacteria; order Pseudomonadales; family Halomonadaceae; genus Modicisalibacter; species Modicisalibacter ilicicola. The sequence continues at coordinate 93,911 of NZ_FQUJ01000006.1, read as the reverse complement.
GGGAAAGCCGCCGTGACAGAAAGGTATGCCGATGCAACCAATTCGCCGGCAGCGAAAACAGCGTGGCCAGCAGCAATCCGGCGAAGACCATCAGCAGGACACCCAGGCTGAACCATAGCCCGATCAGCAGGACGGCCATGGTTGTTCCGGCACCCACGGCGATCCAGACACGACGACTGTAGTCGCTGGAGCGACCTTCGCTTGCTTCCGGCATAGGACATCCTTGTAACATGAGGAAACGTCGGGGGAGCCTCCCGCCGACGGCTATCGACTACACCATAGCCATCATGATTGGCGACGGCGATCCGAATCCGTATAGTAGCGCCCTATTCTCGCCAACCATGACGACGTCCTCATGCTGCAGAACAACGCGCTGCTGGCGCAGCTCAAGCAACAGATCCGTGAAACCACCCCTCGCGTGGAAGGTGTCATCAAGGGCACCGATCGTGGTTTCGGCTTTCTCGAAACCGACAAAGGCGAGTCCTACTTCGTGCCCCCGCCCGCCATGAAGCGGGTCCTGCACGGCGACCGGGTCGAGGCGGTCCTCAAGGAAGAGGGTGACAAGACATCCGTCGAGCCCGAGACACTCCTGGAGGCGGGGCTGGACCGCTTCATCGCCCGGGTCCAGAAGCGTGACGGGCGTCTGGCAGTGATCCCCGATCATCCCCTGATCAACAATGCGCTCAAGGCGCGTATCAAGCGCAGTCTCGATGAGGACAGCATCGGCGATGGCGACTGGGTCGTCGCACGCCTGGTGCGCCACCCGCTCAAGCCCGACGATCGCGCCTTCTTCAGCCAGATCGATGAATTGATCGCCAAGAGCGACGATCCGGCGGTGCCCTGGCGGGTGACCTTGGCGCGCCATGCACTGGAGCAGGCCTCGCCCCAGGCCAGGGAAGACTGGGCCCTGGCCGACGAAGGTCTGGAGCGCCGGGATCTGACCTCACTCCCCTTCTTCACCATCGACAGCGACACGACCCGGGACATGGACGACGCCCTCTATGTCCAATCGCGCCCGGAGGGCGGCTGGCGATTGAGCGTGGCGATCGCCGACCCCACCGCCTATGTCGCCGAGGGTCATGCCATCGACCTGGAAGCGCGAACCCGGGCCTTCACCGTCTATCTCCCCGGCCAGAACGTGACCATGCTGCCGGAAGCCCTGGCCGACGACCTGTGCTCGCTCAGGGAAGGCCAGGAGCGCCCTGCGCTGGTCTGCGAATTGGACATCGATGCCGATGGCAATCTCGGCGACTACCATTTCCTGGCCGCCACCATGCGCTCCCACGCACGACTGGTCTACGACTCGGTGTCGGACTGGCTCGAGGGCAAGGGCGACTGGCGGCCGGAGAGCCTCGTCGCCGAACAGCTCCAGGCCCTGGCTGCCTTGACCGAGGCGCGCGCCGCCTGGCGTGCCAAGCATGCCCTGGTGGGCAAGGATCGTCCGGATTACGTCTTCGATCTGGACGATGCCGGCAACGTGCTCGATGTACGTATCGAGGAGCGCCGCATCGCCAATCGCATGATCGAGGAGTCGATGATCGCCGCCAACGCCTGCTGCGCCGACCTGCTGTCCGCCAGGATCGGCCACGGCATCTTCAACGTGCACCGGGCCTTCGAACCCGAGAAGGCCGATGCGGCGCTGGAGTTTCTCACCGCCCAGGAGATCGAGGTCCCGCGCGAGGCACTGCTCGAACTGCCACGCTATCGGGAACTCAAGCGTGAGCTGGAAGCGCGCAACGACGCCTGGCTGGACGCGCGGCTCCGCCGCTTCCAGGGCTATACCAGCATGTCGGCTCAACCCGGCCCCCACTTCGGCCTGGGGCTTGCCGCCTATGCGACCTGGACGTCGCCGATCCGCAAGTACGGCGACATGGTCAATCATCGACTCATCAAGCGCGTGCTCAAGAACGAGCAGGCACCGGCCGAAGCCAGCCAGTCACTGACCGAGCAGCTCACCGAGCGCCGCAAGCTCAATCGCATGGCCGAGCGTGACGTCAAGGACTGGCTCTACGTGCGCTACCTGACCCCGGCCGCCGAGGCCCAGCAGGCGTTCGAGGCCGAGATCATCAATATCAATCGGGGCGGCCTGCGCGCGCGCCTCGTCGCCAACGGCGCGACCGTCTTCGTTCCCGCTCCCCTGCTGCACAGCGATCGCGACAAGGTGGTCATCGACGACAAGGAAGGCCGCGTGCGCGTCGACGGCGAAGAGCGTTACAAGCTCGGCGACGCCATCCAGGTAGTGCTCACCGAGGCACGCGAGGATACCCGCTCGCTGGTCGCCCGCCCCGCGCTCTAACCCCATCCGTCTTCTTCACGGCGAACGTCGGGCACTGCCCGGGTTCGCCGTTTTTTTGCATGCTCTCCCCCACCGCGACTCGTGCATGGCCGAGCACTGTCGATTGCGGCCCCTCTTTGCGCGTTATTTTATGATTTTTTATTAATTAATTTGTAACACCAAGCGGTGTTTCAGCACTTTTCAAGCATTACTCTATTCGTTTAACCAGGGTTAAAATTCAATTATTTCAGTAATCTATAAAAGGTTAAAAATCTCATTTTGTCCATAATGATGAGCGCCATATCAAAACCTCACCTTTCATGAAAAAGCCGCCTATTGCCAACGACTTCGGTTGCTGGGTAGCATCCGCAGCGGCTTCGCCTTCACTCCAGGGAGCGGCACAAAGAAGGCAGGTTTCGATCCGCGACAGCCTCGCGCGATCTCGTACGCAGAATCTCTGAAAAACATGAGCATTCAATGATATCAGGCACAACCTTACCCTTCGCATTGTGCCGCACTGTTACTGGAGACAGGGCATGAGTAGTGACAAAGAGATCCGCGTCGGCACCGGAACCAGCGCCGAGGAACTCGAGAAGATCATCAATGATGCGCCGGCGGGCGCCACCATCCAGCTGTCATCGGGAAATTACACGCTCAATGATTCGGTCACCATTTCTCGGTCCGATATCTCCCTGATTGGCGCCGGCTCGAGCAAGACCACCCTCACCTTCAGCGACACGGCCCTCGATCGCAACGACGACTACGGGCTGCGCCTGGATGGTAGCGAGAATTGGGACATGGGCCGGCTCGCCTCGAGCGTCGATGAAGGCTCCAGCACCCTGAAACTGGATCGGGACCACGACCTGAAGGTGGGTGACACGGTGCGGATCTGGCAGGACAACGACGACGATTTCTTCGAAGAGATCGGCGACACCTCCTGGCGCAAGGTACAGTATGCCGAGCTGCGTACCAGCATGGCCAAGGTGGAATCCGTCGATGGCAAGAGCATCAAGCTGGACCGCGGCGTGCATTTCGATTTCGATGCCGGCGATACCCAGGTCGAGCTTCTCGAAACGGTGGACGACGTCACCCTCAAGGGTTTCACCATCGACTTCGAGCCCGACGATCCCGACCCGAGCGTCTTCAAGAACACCATGTCGGAACTCACCAAGTATCAGGCGCTCTCCCTCGATGGTACCGTCGACAGTGAGCTTTCCGATATTCGCGTCGTCGATAGCCCCTCGACCGCATTTCGTTTCTCCAAGACCCTGGATAGCGACGTGGACAACATCGAGGCCAAGGGCGCCTTCAACAAGGGCAGCGGCGGCAACGGCTACGCCTACGAGTTGCATGAAAGCTACGACGGCAAGTTCGCCAACCTCGAGGACAGCGGCATGCGCCATGGCCTGCTGTTCGCGTCCTGGCGTTCTTCCGTCGACAATGACATCCATGTGGCGTCCACCGACCGGGACATCAACTTCCATGGCGGACGGGACCATGGCAACACCGTCCATGTGGAAAAATCCATCCGCGATGGCGACGCCGACAAGCTCTCGCCGGCACTGTGGGTCAACTCCGGCGGCGAAAGCTTCGGCGCCATCACCGATGCCGATGCCAACGAGGTGACCTTCGATTACCTCATCGGTACCCGGCGCGATGACGTGATCGAGGGCACCGACGATGGCGTCTATCTCAACGGCGGCCTGGGGAACGACACCCTGACCGGTGGCAAGGGCGACGATATCCTGCAGGGCGGCCCAGGCAACAGCTGGATCGATGGCAACGACATTCTCGATGGCGGTGACGGCGACGACATCGTGCGTTACACCGAGGATTACGACACCTTCGACATATCGTTCAAGAACGGCAAGATCTACGTCACCGACGACAAGCGCCAGAAGGATACCCTGGACAACATCGAGGAAATCGTCTTTGGCGATGGTACCGTGCTCGATACCGACTCGAAGGACATTCGGGATGGCAGTGCACTGGATCGTCCCAGCCCTTCCGATATTCTCGGCGAGGGATCGAGCGCTTCCGAAGAAGCCGACCCGGATGCCGGCGTTGCAGTGGCCAGCTCGAAGATCAGCGGCTGGTCCACCGGCTATGTCGCTCAGGTCGTCATAAAGAACACCTCGGACAGCGACATCGTCGACCCTGAAATCCAGTTCGACCTGCCCGATGACATCGACAGGGTGTGGAATGCTCGGATCATCGAGGACGATGACGGCTACCGGCTCACCGACAATAATTCCAACACTCTGGAAGCCGGGGAAACCTGGCGTTTTTCCTACAAGGCCTATGGTGACGACAAGGCGCTTCCGAGCGATTTTTCCGTACGGGATGCCGACGGTAGCGCCCTCGATACCCAACTGATCGGCACGAGTGCCCAGGCCGTCGATAGTCTGATGGGATAATAAAAGTTCAGATCCAAAGAAGGCACCCCGCGGGTGCCTTCTTCGTTTTCTCGAGCGGTGCGCAGCGACTTACCAGCCTGTCGCCTGCTTGAGGGCATCGCCGATTTCCGCCAGGGAACGAACCGTCTTGACGCCCGCCTCTTCGAGGGCGGCAAACTTCTCGTCCGCGGTTCCCTTGCCACCGGCGATGATGGCGCCGGCGTGACCCATGCGCTTGCCGGGAGGCGCGGTGACCCCGGCGATATAGGCGACCACGGGCTTGGAGACGTGTTCCTTGATGTAGGCCGCGGCCTCTTCCTCGGCAGTGCCCCCGATCTCGCCGATCATGACGATCGCCTCGGTCTTCGGGTCCTTCTCGAACAGCTCGAGAATGTCGATGAAGTTGGATCCCGGGATCGGGTCACCGCCGATCCCCACGCAGGTGGACTGACCGAAGCCATGGTCGGTGGTCTGCTTGACCGCCTCGTAGGTCAGGGTGCCGGAACGGGAGACGATGCCCACGCGCCCCGCCTTGTGGATATGCCCCGGCATGATGCCGATCTTGCACTCGTCCGGCGTGATGACCCCCGGGCAGTTCGGACCGATCAGGCGCACACCCAGCTCGTCGCACTTGACCTTGGCGTCGAGCATGTCCAGGGTCGGAATGCCTTCGGTGATGCACACGATCAGCTTGATGCCGGCATTGGCGGCCTCGAGGATCGAATCCTTGCAGAACGGTGCCGGCACGTAGATCACCGAGGCCTCGGCGCCGGTCTTCTCGACGGCTTCCTTGACGGTATTGAATACCGGCAGGCCCAGGTGTTCCTGACCCCCCTTGCCCGGCGTCACGCCGCCGACCATCTGGGTGCCGTAGGCGATGGCCTGTTCGGAGTGAAAGGTGCCCTGGCTCCCCGTGAAGCCCTGGCAGATGACCTTGGTGCTCTTGTCGATCAGGATACTCATTACTTGCCCTCCGCCGCTTTGACCACCTGCTGCGCAGCGTCAGACAGGCTGGTAGCCGCGATGATATTCAGACCACTGGATGCCAGCTTCTCGGCCCCCAGCTCGGCGTTGTTGCCCTCCAGGCGCACCACGACCGGCACGTTGACGCCGACCTGTTCCACCGCACCGATGATGCCCTCGGCGATCATGTCGCAACGCACGATGCCACCGAAGATATTGACAAGAACGGCCTTCACGGAGGTGTCCGACAGGATGATCTTGAAGGCTTCCGCGACGCGCTCCTTGGTAGCGCCACCGCCGACATCGAGGAAGTTCGCCGGCTGGCCGCCATTGAGCTTGATGATGTCCATGGTGCCCATGGCGAGACCGGCACCGTTGACCATGCAGCCGATGTTGCCATCCAGGGCGACGTAGTTGAGGTCCCACTTCTGGGCGTTGGACTCGCGCTCGTCCTCCTGGGAAGGGTCGCGCATGGCCTGCAGGTCCGGATGACGATAGAGCGCGTTACCGTCGAGATTGATCTTGGCATCGAGGCAGTGAAGATTGCCCTGCTCGGTGATCACCAGCGGGTTGATCTCCAGCAGCGCCAGGTCCTTGTCCTGGAACATCTTGGACAGCCCCAGGAAGATCTTGGTGAACTGCTTGATCTGATCGCCCTTAAGACCCAGCGCGAAGGCCAGTTCCCGCGCCTGGTACGGCTGTGCGCCGACCAGCGGATCGATTTCCGCCTTGAGAATCTTCTCGGGGGTTTCCTCGGCGACCTTCTCGATCTCGACACCGCCCTCGGTGGACGCCATGAACACCACACGACGAGTGGCGCGGTCCACGACGGCACCCAGGTAGAGCTCGTTGGCGATGTCGGTGCAGGTCTCGACCAGGATCTTGGAGACCGGCTGGCCCTTCTCGTCGGTCTGGAAGGTCACCAGGTTCTTGCCCAGCCACTGCTCGGCGAACGCCTTGGCCTCGGCGGGATCCTTGACGAGCTTGACGCCGCCGGCCTTGCCGCGCCCGCCGGCATGGACCTGGGCCTTGACGACCCAGGTATTGCCGCCAATCTTCTTGCATGCCTCGGCCGCCTCTTTGGCGGAGTCGACGGCAAAGCCCTTGGAAACGGGCAGGCCATAGTCGGCAAACAGCTGCTTGCTCTGATATTCGTGAAGGTTCATCGTGTCATGCCATTGGTTGCATGTGACTCGAACGATGACCGAGAGCAAGACCTTTCAGCCTGCCCTGGCCATCCCCTTCGCCCGCCCGGAGCGCCGCTGCGAGGTTGCTTGCAGAGGGGCTCTCCAGGACGAGCGATGCGCCTCTGAGTAACTGGCGCTTCTTTCCTTTCCGGTGATTCCTGCCGGTATTCTTGTTACTTGCGTTTCTTGCGATTGGCCATGTGGATGGCGTGGCCTTCCACCGCCAGGGCTGCCTCGTGCACGACCTCGGAGACGGTCGGGTGGGCATAGCAGGTCAGCGCCAGGTCTTCCGCACTGGAACCGAATTCCATCGCGATGACCCCTTGAGCGATCAGCTCGCCGGCATGCTGCCCGACGATATGCACCCCGAGGATGCGGTCGGTTTCCGCGTCGGCAATGACCTTGGCCAACCCTTCGGTGGCGTTGTTGGCCATCGCGCGGCCGCTGGCGGCAAACGAGAAGGTGCCGCTCTTGACCTCGATGCCCTCGGACTTGGCCTCCTGCTCGTTCATCCCCACCCAGGCGACTTCCGGCGCCGTGTAGATGACGCAGGGGATGGCGTCGTAGTTCATCTCGGCCTTATGACCGGCGATGATATCCGCCACCATGATGCCCTCTTCCGAAGCCTTGTGCGCCAGCATCTGGCCACGCACCGCATCGCCGATGGCGTAGACGCCCGGCACGCTGGTACGGCAGTGATCGTCGACGAAGATGAAGCCCCGCTCGTCCAGCTTGACCCCGGCATCGTCGTCGAGCACGCCCTTGGTGTAGGGGCGACGACCGACGCAGACGATCACCTTGTCGAAGGTCTGCTCCTGCTCACCCTTGCTGTCGGTGTACTGGATCGTGACTTCGTTGTCCTTGACGTCGGAACCGGTGACCCGAGCCCCCATCTTGATGTCGAGCCCTTGCTTGGTCAGCAGTTTCTGGGTCTCCTTGGCCACGTCCTTGTCGACCATGGGCAGGAAGGTGTCCATGGCCTCGAGCATGGTGACCTCGCTACCCAGGCGATTCCAGACGCTGCCCAGTTCGAGGCCGATGACCCCCGCCCCGATCACGCCGAGACGCTTGGGGGCCTCCTCGAACTCCAGGGCGCCGGTGGAATCGACGATCAGGCCTTCGGTCAGCGGCGTGGGGGGAATCTCCACCGGCACCGACCCCGTGGCGATGACGATGTTGTCGGCCTCATAGGTGGCCTTCTTGCCTTCCTTGTCGGCTACCTCGACCTTGCCCTTGGCGAGCACCTTGCCGGTGCCTTCCAGGGGCGTGACACCGTTGGCCTTGAACAGGCTGGAGATGCCACCGGTCAGGTTGGAGACGATCTTGTCCTTGCGGGCCATCATCTTCTTGACGTCCATCTTGACGTCACCGGTCTCGATGCCGATATCCGCGAAATCGTGCTTGGCTTCGACATACTTGTGCGACGCCTCCAGGAGTGCCTTGGAGGGAATGCAGCCCACATTCAGGCAGGTTCCGCCATGCACGGTCTTGCCTTTCTTGTTGACCCATTTCTCGACACAGGCGGTCTTGAGACCCATCTGGGCAGCACGAATGGCAGCGACGTAGCCTCCGGGGCCCGCGCCAATGACGATCACATCGTATTTTTCGGCCATGAACTCTTCCTGTTTGGTCTAATTGGCTTGGCGGCGCATCACACGTCGAGCAACAGACGTGCCGGATCTTCGAGCAGTTCCTTGATCGTGACCAGGAACTGCACCGCATCCTTGCCGTCGATCATGCGGTGATCGTAGGACACGGCCAGGTACATCATCGGCCGGATCTCGACCTTCCCATCTACCGCCATCGGGCGCTCCTGAATCTTGTGCATGCCCAGGATCGCCGTCTGAGGCGGGTTGATGATGGGCGTCGACATCAACGAGCCGAAGATCCCGCCATTGGTGATGGTAAAGGTACCGCCCTGCATTTCGTCGATGCCCAGCTTGCCATCCCGCGCACGCTTGCCGAAGTCGACGATGGTCTTCTCCACATCGGCAATCTTCATGCTATCGGTATCGCGCAGCACCGGCACGACCAGCCCCCGGTCCGTGGACACGGCCACACCGATATCCTGGTAGCCATGATAGACGATGTCGGTGCCATCGATTGAGGCATTCACATCGGGGAAGCGCTTGAGAGCCTCAGAGGCCGCCTTGACGAAGAAGCCCATGAAGCCGAGCTTGATGTCGTGCGCCTTCTGGAAGGTCTCCTTGTATTGGGCGCGCAGGTTCATGACCGCGGTCATGTCCACCTCGTTGTAGGTGGTGAGCATCGCCGCCGTCTGCTGGGCCTGAACCAGGCGCTTGGCGATGGTCTGGCGCAGGCGACTCATCGGTACACGCTTTTCGGGACGCTCTCCTTCCACTTCCGGTGCCGCCTGGGCGGCTGCCTTGGTGGTATCGCTGCCGCCGCCACTCGCGGGCGCCTTGCTTGCAGGCGCCTTGGACTCGGCGGCTTTCTTGGCGTCGCCCCGGGAGACGGCCTTTTGCACATCCTCCTTCAGGATGCGCCCGCCCTTGCCGGTGCCCTCTATCTTGCTGGCGTCGAGGTTGTGCTCGGCGATCATCTTGCGGGCCGCCGGGGCGACGATCTTTTCGCCCAGCTTGGCGTCATCCTCGTCCTGCTTGTCGTCATTCTCCTTGCTGTCGCCCTTCGGCTTGGACGACGGCTGCTTGTCGGAGTCGCCTTCGGACTCGCCTTCTCCACCCCCGCCTTCGGCGAAGATGGCCAGCAGGGCCTCGGATTCAACCTGCTCGCCCTCCTCGACCTTGATCTCGGCAAGCGCGCCATCGGCCGGCGCCACGACTTCCAGCACCACCTTGTCGGTTTCGATGTCGGCCAGCACCTCGTCGCGCTTGACCGACTCCCCGACCTTCTTGTGCCAGGTCGAGACCGTGCCCTCCTGAACGGATTCGGGGAAGGATGGCGCCTTCACGTCATATTTCTTGCCGGAGCCAGCAGACTCGGCGGGCTTCTTTTCCGCCTTCTCTTCCGACTCTTTCTCTTCGGCCTTGTCATCCTCGGCGGCGTCATCGTCGCCGCTGGATTCGTCCTCGTCATCCTGCGGCGATGCCTTCTCGGCGTCATCCTGCTCCTTATCGGCGCCACCCTCTTCCGCGTCACCCAGCATGCCGAGCACCTGTTCCGACTCGCAGGTGTCGCCCTCTTCGACCTTGATCTCGGATACCGTGCCCGCCTCTGGTGCCACGACCTCGAGAACCACCTTGTCGGTCTCGATCTCGACGATCAGTTCGTCACGATCGACACTGTCACCGGGCTTCTTGTGCCAGGTAGCGACGGTCCCCTCGTTGATGGATTCTGGAAAACTGGGCGCTTTGATCTCGGTAGCCATTTCCTTTCCTTAATGTGTTCTTTCGTCCCGGTGGAATGCCTCAGGCGTTGAAGGCGTCTTCGACCAATTGGCGCTGCTGCTCGACATGGACGGACATGTAGCCGGCCGCGGGGGCCGCAGAGGCCGGGCGACCTGCAAACTTGAGCTCCCGACCCAGGCCCTCGGACAGCATGTCGGCCACCACCCGCAGATGGTGCTGGCTCTGGTACCAGGCCCCCTGATTGAGAGGCTCTTCCTGGCACCACACGATCTGCTCCAGGTTGGCGTAGCCCTTGAGTGCTTCATGGAGCTCCTCCTTGGGAAACGGATAGAGCTGCTCGACGCGTACCACGGCGGTGTCGTCACGCTCCTTCTCGCTGCGATAGGCGGCCAGGTCGTAGTAGACCTTGCCCGCGCACAGCACCACGCGCTTGACCTTCTCGGCCGCAAGCTTGCCCTGATCCGCCAGCACCATCTCGAACCGCCCTTGTGCCAGCTGCTCGAGGCTCGAGGTGGCCTCCTTGTGGCGCAGCAGGCTCTTGGGCGACATCACGATCAAGGGCTTGCGAATCGGGCGGATCACCTGGCGACGCAGCAGGTGGAATATCTGTGCCGGGGTGGTCGGTACGCAGACCTGCATGTTGTGCTCGGCACACAGCTGCAGGAAGCGCTCGAGGCGCGCCGAGGAGTGCTCGGGCCCTTGGCCTTCGTACCCGTGGGGCAGCAGCAGGGTCAGACCACACAGGCGGGCCCATTTCGACTCACCGGAGGAGATGAACTGGTCGACCACCACCTGAGCGCCGTTGAAGAAGTCGCCGAACTGGGCCTCCCAGATGATCAGCGCATTGGGCATGGTCGTCGCATAGCCGTACTCGAAGGCCAGCACCGCCTCCTCCGACAGGAAGGAGTCGTGGATGGTGAAGCGTGGCTGGCCCTCGCGAATATGCTCCAGCGGCACGTAGGTGGTGCCATCCTTCTGGTTGTGGATCACGGCGTGGCGGTGGGAGAAGGTGCCTCGCCCCGAATCCTGACCGGTCAGACGCACCGGGTGCCCCTGGTCGAGCAGGGTCGCATAGGCCAGGGTCTCGGCGAACCCCCAGTTCACGGCCATGCCGCCGGCCTGCATCTTGCGGCGGTCCTCGTAGATCTTGGCGACCTGGCGCTGAACCTGGACGCCATCCGGGATCTCGCACATGCGCGCGGCAAGCTGCTGCATGCGCTTCATGTCGATGGAGGTATCCGCATCGCCGGTCCATTCATGACCAAGGTAGGGGGTCCAGTCGACGAAAAGGCCCTTGTTGGGCTCCTTGACCAGGGCATCGGCCACATGATTGCCGGCCAGCAGATCCTCGCGGTACTTTTCGATCATGGCCTTGGCGGTCTCTTCGTCGATCACGCCCTCCTTGATCAAGCGATCCGCATAGAGCTCGCGAGCGCTCTTGTGCTTCTTGATCTTGCTGTACATCATCGGCTGGGTGCCGGAAGGCTCGTCGGCCTCGTTGTGGCCGCGGCGACGATAGCAGACGATGTCGATGACCACGTCCTTGTGAAACTGCTGGCGATAGTCGATGGCCACCTGGGTCGCGTGCAGTACCGCATCGGCGTCATCGCCGTTGACGTGGAAGATCGGAGCCTGAACCATCTTGGCGATATCGGTGCAGTACTCCGTGGAGCGCGTGTCCTCGGGGTGCGAGGTAGTGAAACCGACCTGGTTGTTGATGACGATGTGCACCGTGCCCCCGGTCCGGTAGGCCCGGGTCTGGGACATCTGGAAGGTCTCCATGACCACGCCCTGGCCCGCGAAGGCGGCATCGCCATGCACATTGATCGGCAGGACCTTGTCGCCCTCGGCATCCTCGCGGCGATCCTGACGCGCGCGAACGGACCCCTCGACCACCGGCGAAACAATCTCGAGATGCGACGGGTTGAACGCCAGCGCCAGGTGCACCTCCCCCCCCGGGGTCATGACATTGGAGCTGAAACCCTGGTGATACTTGACGTCGCCGGAGCCCGACTCGATGACCTTCTTGCCATCGAACTCCTCGATCAACTCCGAGGGGCTCTTGCCAAGGATGTTGACCAGCAGGTTGAGACGGCCGCGGTGGGCCATGCCGATCACCACTTCCTTGGTGCCGTAGCCGCCGGCCCGCTGGATGATCTCATCCATCATCGGGATGAAGTTCTCACCGCCCTCGAGGCCGAAGCGCTTGGTGCCGGGATACTTGGAGGCCAGGTAGTTTTCCAGGCCCTCGGCCGCGGTCAGACGCTCCATGACATGCTTGCGCACGTCGTCGCTGAACTTGGGGCTGGAGCGCACCGACTCGAAACGCTGCTGCAGCCAGCGCTTTTCCTCGGTATCGACGATGTGCATGAACTCGCAGCCGATGCTGCGGCAGTAGGTCCGCTCCAGCGCCTCGACGATTTCCTTGAGGGTCGCCTTGTCCTTGCCCAGAAAGAGGGAGCCGGTCTGGAACTCGGTATCCATGTCGGCTTTCGACAGCTGGTGGAAGGAGAGATCGAGATCGGGTACCGGGACAGGATTGCGCAGATCGAGAGGATCGATATCGGCCTTCTGATGGCCGCGGAAGCGATAGGCATTGATCAGCTGAAGAACCTTGACCTGCTTCTTGTTCTCGCCGCTGTCGGCACTCTCGGCAGCCTGACCGTTACGCCGGTTGCGGGCCAGCTGGTAGAACTGTTCGCGGATCGGGCTCAGGGGAACGTCGTGGGTGGGGCTCCCTTCCGGACGCGGCAACTTGTCGAAATAACTACGCCATTCATCAGGAACCGCATTGGGATCAACCAGATACTGTTCGTAAAGCGCTTCCACATAGTGGGCGTTGCCTCCACTCACATGAGAAGTGCGCCACATCAACTCCATTATGCCTTCTTGCATCACTCGGTCACCCTGCACTGATGGGGCATTGTCGTCGCCAGGTACGAGTTCGCATCGACGACACCCTTACCCTGCCACCAGGACGATGCCTCGTCCTCGACGGCGTGGCGGTAATCGTCAAGAGCCGGTGCACCAGGGCACCGGCTCTTGGCGCTTGGGTCTTTCCCTTTCGCGGCATTTGGCCGCAGTGAAAGAGGCGCCCATGATAGCAAGCTGCGGGCCACGATTTAAGTGGCATTCTCCAGCAACAGCTCGCGAATTTTACCGATCGCGCGGGTCGGATTGAGCCCCTTCGGGCAGACGGCCACGCAATTCATGATGCCGCGGCAACGGAACACGCTGAACGGGTCCTCGAGCTCGGCGAGACGCTCCCGGGCCGCGGTATCCCGACTATCGGCCAGGAAGCGATAAGCTTGAAGCAGTCCGGCCGGTCCCACGAACTTGTCCGGGTTCCACCAGAACGACGGGCAGGCCGTCGAGCAGCAGGCGCACAGGATGCACTCGTAGAGTCCGTCGAGCTTATCGCGCTCCTCGGGCGACTGGAGACGCTCGATGGCCGGCGGGGTGGTATCGTTCTGCAGGTACGGCTGAATGCGCTCGTACTGCTTGTAGAAGATCCCCATGTCGACCACCAGGTCGCGAACGACGGGCAGGCCGGGCAAGGGACGCAGTACCAGCTTGTTGCTCTTGACCACGTCGGACAAGGGAGTGACGCAGGCCAGACCATTGGTGCCGTTGATATTCATGCCATCGGAGCCGCACACGCCCTCGCGACAGCTGCGACGGTAGGCCATCGAGCTGTCCTGCTGCTTGATGAGCTCCAGGACGTTGAGGACCATCAGGTCACGGCCCTGCGTATCCACCTGAAACTCTTGCATGTAGGGGGCGGAGTCGGTCTCCGGGTTGTAGCGGTATATGGATACCTGAAGCATGGGCATTCTTCCTCAATAGGTCCGGACTTTCGGCTCGAAGGTATCGACGGTCTTGGGCGTGAAGTTCACATCGCGCTTGCCCAGCCTCTTCTCGACCGGGAAGTAGATGGAGTGCTTGAGCCAGTTGACGTCGTCACGGTCCGGATAGTCGTAACGGGAATGCGCACCGCGGCTTTCCTTGCGTTCGAGCGCCGAGATGGCGGTGGCCTCGGCCACTTCTAGCAGGTTGTCGAGTTCCAGCGCCTCGACTCGCGCCGTGTTGAAGGTGTTGGACTTGTCGCTCAGATGGGCGTTGGCGATGCGCTCGCGCAGGTCGCTGAGCTTCCTGACACCATTCTGCATGTTCTCTTCCTTGCGGAAGACCCCGAAGTCGTTCTGCATGACGTCCTGGAGTTCCGCCTTGAGCTCCGCCACGGCCTCGCCGCCACTGGATTCGTTCCAGCGATTGAGACGCGCCATGGAGGCGTCGATGTCGCTCTGGGAAGCCGCGAGGTAGTCGATGCCCTCGTTGAGCGCCCCCTCGATGAACATGCCGGCGGCACGACCGAACACCACCAGGTCGAGCAGCGAGTTGCCACCCAGGCGATTGGCTCCGTGCACCGAGACGCACGCCGCCTCGCCACAGGCGAACAGGCCATTGACGATCTGGTCGTTGCCGTCGCCATCCTGCATGATGGCCTGGCCATGCACGTTGGTGGGAATCCCGCCCATCATGTAGTGACAGGTCGGCACCACCGGGATCGGCTCCTTCGCGGGATCCACGTGGGCAAAGGTCTTGGAGAGCTCGACGATACCGGGCAGGCGCTTCTGCAGCACCTCCTCGCCCAGGTGGTCGAGCTTGAGCATCACGTGATCGCCGTTCTCGCCGCAGCCGCGGCCCTCGAGCATCTCCATGACCATGGAGCGCGCGACCACGTCGCGACCGGCCAGGTCCTTGGCGTTGGGCGCGTAACGCTCCATGAAGCGCTCGCCATCCTTGTTGATCAGGTAGCCGCCCTCGCCACGACAGCCTTCGGTCACCAGCGTGCCGGCGCCGTAGATGCCGGTCGGGTGGAACTGCCACATCTCCATGTCCTGCATCGGGAAGCCGGCACGCAGCGCCATGCCGATGCCGTCGCCGGTATTGATCAGGGCATTGGTGGTGGAGGCAAAGATACGCCCCGCACCGCCGGTGGCCAGTACCGTGGCCTTGGACTTGACGTGCACGATCTCACCGGTCTCGATGCACAGCGCGATGCAGCCGACCACATCGCCCTGGGCGTTCTTGACCAGGTCGATGGCATACCACTCGTTGAGAAAGACCGTATTGTTTTTCAGGTTATTCTGATAAAGCGTGTGCAGCAGCGCGTGACCGGTCCGGTCGGCGGCTGCGCAGGTACGCGCCGCCTGGCCGCCTTCACCGAAGTTCTTGGACTGCCCGCCAAACGGACGCTGGTAGATGCGGCCGTTGTCGAAACGCGAGAAGGGCAACCCCATGTGCTCGAGCTCGAACACTGCCTTGGGGCCTTCGGTACACATGTACTCGGCGGCATCCTGGTCGGCGATGTAGTCGCTGCCCTTGACGGTGTCGTACATGTGCCAGCGCCAGTCGTCGTTGGGGTCGGCGGAGGCGATGGCACAGGTGATGCCGCCCTGGGCCGATACCGTGTGCGACCGGGTGGGGAACACCTTGGAAAGTACGGCTGTCTTCTTGCCGGACTTGGCCAGCTCGAGTGCGGCACGCAAGCCGGACCCCCCGCCGCCGATGATGATGGCGTCGAAAGACAGATTACGCATAGTGGACATGGTTCAGGCTCCCCAGAGGATTTGTACGCCCCACACCAGGAAAACGAAGATGGCGAGGATCAAGACGATTTGAGCGGCAAAGCGAATCCCGATGGGCTTGATGTAATCGGTGATGACGGTCCACACGCCCACCCAGACATGCGCGGCCAGCGCGATGAACGCCAGCAGGGAAAAGATGCGCATCCAGGTCTGGGAGAAGAACCCGTGCCAGGTGGCGTAATCCAACCCCGGGTGAAAGAGGAAGTAGCCCACCATCAGGAGGGCATAGAGCGCCAGTATGACTGCCGAAACTTGCTGGACCAGCCAATCGGACAGCCCGCTGCGACTAAAGTTCGTTACGTTGGTTACCATACCCAGACCCCTGCCAGAATCACCAGAACCGCGCTTGTGACGAAAGTTATCTTTGCCGTTTGCGTGCCACCCTCGAGCTCGATGCCGATGTCGAAGTGCATGAGCAGATGGCGAAGGCCCGCCACGAAATGGAACGACAGTGCAGACAACAGCCCCCAAGCGATCAGCTTCGCCAGAAAGCCGGTCTCGAGGGCCTCACGCACCGTTTCGAACCCCAGAGGCGACGAAAGCGATACATCCAGTGCCCAGAAGGCAAAGATAAGGCCGACGAAGAGGATCACGCCGGTGATGCGGTGGGTAATGGAAACTAGAGCAGGGAGTGGGAACTTTATGGTGGAAAGATCGAGGTTTACGGGTCTTTTGCTATTCACGGCTCTTCACACACTCTATTGGCCCACTCGTCTCTGGGCCGGACTTGGCCAGAGTGGGCAGTGGTTTTGAGGAAGGACTTCAGCAGTACGCCAGATGGCACGACCGATTTCCATTTCCTGCCAGTCGCGTGGCTAGGATTATAGGGACTAGACGGGGGTATGACAAATCGTTACCGCACCTCTGCGACCATGGTGTTACCCTGAGTAACAACATCAGCGAGAAACGGCTTCCAGCACCCGGGAGAGGCCCTGGAAGACGTCACCAGACAGGCCACGAACGATGTGCATCCTTCGAGGAACTTCGGGACGAGGGCCACCATCTGTTAATTGACAAACCTTTCGCCACTTTTATAGTAGGCAGACCTTTGCTGCCCCGCAGCAACGAGAGGCGATTCTCGTAAGCAATCGATAACCGCAGGAGACCCAGCATGGCTGATAAAAAGGCGCAGTTGACAATAGACGGGGTGGAGGAGGCCATCGAATTCCCGGTGTACCCCGGCACCGTCGGCCCCGATGTCATCGACGTGCGTAGCCTGGTCGACAAGGGCCACTTCACCTATGACCCTGGCTTTGTGGCCACTGCGGCGTGCGAATCCGGCATCACCTACATCGATGGCGCCGAGGGCGTCTTGCTGCATCGCGGCTACCCCATCGACCAGCTGGCTGACAACTCCAACTTTGTCGAGTTGAGCTACCTGCTGCTGTTCGGCGAGCTGCCCAGCGACGAGCAATACGAGACCTTCAAGGGACTGATCACCAACCACACCATGGTGCACGAACAGATCGTCAACTTCTTCAAGGGGTTTCGGCGCGACGCCCACCCGATGGCCATCGTGTGCGGTGTCGTCGGCGGCCTGGCGGCCTTCTATCACGACAACCTCGACATCTCCGACGAGAAGCAGCGTCGCGTCAGCGCCATCCGCCTGATCGCCAAGATGCCGACCATCGCGGCAATGAGCTACAAGTACAACATCGGACAGCCCTTCAACTACCCTCGCAACGACCTCAACTACGCCGAGAACTTCCTCTACATGATGTTCAGCAACCCCTGTGAGGAGTTCAAGATCAACCCGGTGTTCGCCAAGGCGATGGACCGCATCTTCATGCTCCATGCCGATCATGAGCAGAATGCCTCGACCTCGACGGTGCGCCTGGCCGGCTCCACCGGCGCCAACCCCTTCGCCTGCATCAGCGCCGGCATCGCTGCGCTGTGGGGTCCGGCCCACGGGGGCGCCAACGAAGCCGTCCTCAACATGCTCGACGAGATCGGCGACGAATCCGAGGAGAACATCCAGCGCTTCATCGACAAGGCCAAGGACAAGGATGACCCGTTCAAGCTGATGGGCTTCGGCCACCGTGTATACAAGAACTTCGATCCGCGGGCCAAGGTCATGAAGGAAACCTGCGACGAGGTCCTCGCCGAGCTGGGCAAGGCCGACGATCCCAAGCTGAAGATCGCCAAGCGTCTGGAGCAGATCGCCCTGGAAGACGACTACTTCGTCGAGCGCAAGCTCTACCCGAACGTCGACTTCTATTCGGGCATCATTCTCAACGCCATCGGCATCCCGACCAACATGTTCACGGTCATCTTCGCCGTGGCACGCACCATCGGCTGGATCTCCCACTGGAACGAGATGCACAGCAACGGTTTCCGCATCGGGCGTCCGCGCCAGCTCTACATCGGGCACACGCAACGCGACTACCCGACGAAGTAAGAGGGCACCGGGCCGCCAGGGGCGGCCCGTTTCATTGCCTGCCTGCCCCCTCACCGCCGTGTTTTGCTACTCTTCAGCATGTCATCAAGCCACCCTTGCGAAGAGAGCACCCACGTGAACGATACGTTTTCCACCGTCGCCTTCATCGGCCTTGGCGTCATGGGCTTTCCCATGGCCGGCCATCTGTCCCGCGCCGGCCTTGCCGCACGCGTCTACAACCGCACGTCAGCCAGGGCCGAGGAGTGGGTGGCGGAATATGGCGGCAGCCATCATGCCACGCCGCGAGAGGCCGCCGAGGGCGCGGACCTGGTGCTGGTCTGCGTCGGCAACGACGACGATGTCCGCCAGGTGGTCACCGGGGACGACGGGGTGCTGGCCGGCATGCAATCGTCAGGCGTACTGGTGGATCACACCACGACATCCGCCGAACTGGCGCGCGAGCTGGATCAGGCCTGCCGTCAGAAAGGCTGCCATTTCATCGATGCCCCGGTGTCGGGCGGCCAGCAAGGCGCCGTCAACGGGGCACTGACGATCATGTGTGGCGGCGAACAGGAAGTCTTTCGGCACATCCGCCCTGCCCTCGAGCATTACGGCAAGGCCGTCACGCTGATGGGCGATGTCGGTGCCGGGCAGATGGCCAAGATGGTCAACCAGATATGCATCGCGGGTCTCGTGCAAGGTCTCGCGGAGGGGCTTCATTTTGCCGAGCGTGCCGGGCTCGATCGCGAACTGCTGGTCGAGGTCATCTCCCAGGGGGCCGCCGGCTCCTGGCAGATGGAGAATCGCCACGCCACGATGATCGCCGATCATTACGAGCACGGCTTCGCCGTGAACTGGATGCGCAAGGATCTGGACATCTGCCTCGCCGAAGCACGTCGCCTCGGTGCGCGCCTTCCGGTCACCGCCCTCGTCGATCAATTCTACGGCGATATCCAGGCCATGGGAGGTGGTCGGTGGGATACCTCATCGCTGTTGAAGCGCTTGCAAGGATCGTGATGAACCGCCTTTCCGGAAGCACCGATGCGGCACCGGAGGAGCAATTCACGTGTTTCAAAAAACTCTTATGTGCAATTCATTCCTTGTCCACACTTTCTGTGGATAAGGCTGTTCACAACCCCTAGAAAACGTCACCCAATCGCCATGATCAGTGGGCTGGCTACAAATTGGCTAATTTTTAACCACGTATATGCTTTTGATTTTATTGGATTTTTTTGAGAAGCCCATAACCACGGGGCTGCGCGGAGCATTATGCACAAGGCACCGATAAGCCAGGCATTGGTGGGGAAAACCCGGTGAGCTTGTCAAGCCTTCGATAGGTAAAAAAGACACCTAAATACCACCCAAATCGTCTTGACGGCATGAGGCTCTTGCTTATGACGCGCCGCAGAATTCCGGCAAGACCTTGCCTGGCAATGGGAAAGAATAGAGGGGAGATCGAGCAAGAAAGGAGTGGCGTCCCATAGGGGGTTCGAACCCCTGTTACCGCCGTGAAAGGGCGGTGTCCTGGACCACTAGACGAATGGGACGCATCGATGAACGCTCGCAAGACAGGTAATTTGGTGGAGCCTACCGGGATCGAACCGGTGACCTCGACGCTGCCAGCGTCGCGCTCTCCCAGCTGAGCTAAGGCCCCTGTCCAAGACAGCGTCTTGCGAGAACGGGGCACATGCTACCCATATGCCCCTGAAAGGTCAACGGTTTCTGGCGTCAAATTTCACGAAATTCCTTTTCGAAGCGCTTGGCCTGCTTCTTGGAGACGCCGCCCAGCACGGCGATGGCGTGACGCAGGCGGGCCCGGGTCATGTCCGAACCGAGGATGGCCATGGCATCCATGACCGATGTCGAGGTCGTCGACCCGGTGATGGCAATGAAGACCGGCGCCAGAAACGCCTTCATCTTCAAGCCGAAGTATTCGCTGAGGCGCTTCACTTCGGGCAGCAGGCGCTCCTTTTCCCAGGGCGAGACGCTCTCCAGGCGCCAGACCAGGAACTGCAGCAGCCTGAGCAGTTCGTCGCGCTCGAGGGGGACCGTGTCGAAGTCGTGCTCGTCGATGGCCGGCAACCCGGCAAAGAAGTGGCCGGCCAGAGGCGCCGCGTCGGACAGCGTCTCGATGCGCGGCCTTACCTGGGGCAGGATCTGACTGACGTACTCTTCGTTGAAGGCCCATTCGCGCAGCGCCGTCAGCAACGCCTGATCGTCGAGATCCTCGCGAATGTACACGCCGTTCAACCAGGTCAGTTTTTCCAGGTCGAACACCGGCCCTCCCAGGGAGACGCGCTGGATGTCGAAGCTTGCCATCATCTCGTCCAGGCTGAACTTCTCTCGTTCATCCGGCATTGACCAGCCCATGCGTCCCAGATAGTTGGTCACCGCCTGGGGCAGAAAGCCCATCCGCCGGTAGTAGTTGATCGAGGTCGGATTCTTGCGCTTGGAGAGCTTGGACTTGTCCGGATTGCGCAATAGCGGCATGTGGCAGAGCGCCGGCATCGGCCAGCCGAAGTAGTCATAGAGCAACTGATGCTTGGGAGCGGAGTTGATCCACTCTTCGCCACGCAGCACATGGGTGATACCCATCAGATGATCGTCGACCACATTAGCCAGATGGTAGGTGGGCATGCCATCGGACTTGAGCAGGATCTGGGCATCCACCTGGGCCCAGTCCACCTCGATCTTGCCGCGCAGCATGTCGTCGACGACACAGACGCCCTCCTCGGGCACCTTCATGCGCACCACATGCGGCCAACCCTGGGAGGCGCGCCGTTCGACCTCGTCCCGGGGCAGCGCCAGGTCCTCGGGCTTGAGCGCCATGTGTAGCCCCTCGGCCTTGCGCGCCTCGCGCAATTCATCCAGCTCCTCGCTGGTACGGTAGCACTTGAAGGCATGCCCGGCGTCGAGCAGCTGCTGCGCGTAGCGCGCATAGAGGTCGCCACGCTCGCTCTGCCGATAAGGGCCGTGGGGGCCGCCGACATCCGGGCCCTCGTCCCATTCGATCCCCAGCCAGCGCAGGGAATCGAGGATCATCCGTTCGGACTCGGCAGTGGAGCGCTGGCGGTCGGTGTCCTCGATGCGTAGGATGAATCGACCGCCATGCTGACGCGCGAAGCAGAGATTGAACAGGGCGATGTAGGCGGTACCGACGTGGGGATCGCCGGTGGGTGACGGCGCGATTCGGGTACGTACGGTGGTCATGTCATCCGTTCCGTTGACTCAAGTGGTGGCCGCATTATACGCACCTGGTCCGGGCTCGACAGCCGTGGCGACGAAGCTCCCCTCTCTTTCAACACCCTCCAGGAGGACGCGTCATGCTGAACCAGCTCCCCGAAGGCTTTACCGCCCTGGTGCTCGGCGCTTCTGGCGGCATCGGCCACGCCCTTCTCGAGGCGCTGCTGGCCAGCCCGCGCCCTGGGCGCATCGTCGCGGTCAGCCGCCGAAAAATCGCCCGGGACGACCCGCGGCTCGAGTCCCTGACGCTGGACGTCACCACCGGGGAAGGCCTCGAGACGCTTGCGGTCCACCTGCAGGACATGCCACTGCACCTGGTCTTCAATGCCGTCGGCATGCTGCACGACGACGATGCCGGCATCGCCCCGGAAAAGCGACTCGAGGATCTGGATTTCGCTTCCCTGGAGCGCCTCTTCCACGTCAATGCCGCCACCCCGGCCATGCTGCTCAAGACCCTCAGGCACGCCTTGAAGGGCAAGCACCCGGTCATCTTCGCGAGCCTCTCGGCCCGGGTCGGGTCGATCGACGACAACGGCCTCGGGGGCTGGTATGCCTACCGTGCCAGCAAGGCGGCTCACAACATGCTGCTGAAGACCGCCGCCGTGGAGCTCCGGCGACTCAACCGGCATGCCATCGTGCTGTGCCTGCATCCGGGCACCACCGACACCGCCCTGTCGCAACCCTTCCAGGCCCGGGTTCCCGAGGGCAAGCTGTTCACGGCGGATTTCGTGGCCGAGCGTCTCCTCGAGGTCATGAGCCAGCGCACACCGGACGACAGTGGAAGCTTCTGGGACTGGGCCGGCGACCCCGTTCCTTGGTAAGAATGCCGCTCATGTGCTTCACTGAATGTACAGACCTGTCAAAGCGCTTTCCCCCTCCCTTGTCATTCGCTGCGATAGCACCTCCTGACTGATATTGCCTCTAGAAGGCTGATAATCCTAAACAAACTTAGCCAGGCATTCACTATGCTATCGCGAATATCTCGTGAGACGCATTGATGGAAGCTCTAGGAACGCGAATAAAACAACTACGATTACGAGCCAAGCTCAGCAAAGCGGCATTAGCGCGCAGGGTCGGTGTCTCCGATGTCTCGGTTTCCTATTGGGAGTCCGGTGCCATCAAGCAGATCGGTCATGAGCGCCTTCTTGCATTGGCCGAGGCCTTGAATTGCAGTCTCGAGGACCTGTTGGACGCCCCGCCCCCGCCCCCCACATCGCAGCCGGTACTCTTCATTCGGGTACATCAGGCGGCCCCGTGGCTGCGTCGCGCGGCACCGGTCACGATACTCGGGGAGCTGCCCGTGCCGAACCTGAGCGGCGACTGCCATCTGGTCACGCCGGCCTTGGGGGAGGAATTCGATTTTATCGAGGAAGGCGACCTGGCCGCAGTAAAGCCGACGAACTCCTTCATGCAGGATGGCCTCTACATACTCGATCGTTTCGGTCAGTTGCTCGTTCGCTATCTCTCCCGCACCGATAATGGCGAGATCGATATCAGCGACGAATCCCAACGCCTGGAAAGAGCGCAACTCGGAGATATGCCCTTCAAGTTGCTCGGTCAGGTGCGCGCCCTCTGGCAGCTCACGGAGATCGACAGGAACAGGTTCTACGACGAATAAGAGAAGGCGACATCGCGAGGAATACCACTGCTGCCGGGCAAAATCACATCCATAAAAATAGGCCCGGCCATGACTGGCCGGGCCTTGCAGAGTAACATGCTCTGCTTGGTGGAGAGTCTTCGGGTTCCTTGACGTTGCAGGCTCCCTGCCTCGAGCGTCTTCATCCCCACACTGATCGTCCTGATCACGCACATCCTGTGCTTGCAGCCGGTCGTTGGCTACTGCTCTCCACGTGAAATACCCTAACCGCTTCGATGGAAATTTGCAAAACCTTGCAAAACAGATGCTTGAAAGCATCGCCGCCGTCCGTGGCGTTTCCCGAGCGACATCGGGTAGAAAGCGACCAGCGGCCGCTTTGCTCTAGTGCCATGCATCCTGCAGGCAAATCGAACGACTCCTTGCTCGACAAGAGGCATTGTGCCGCATCAAGACCGAATTCGATTTAACCCAGAGCAACCCCGAAGCAGAATCCTTGTAAGCATTTTCAGGCAATTCTTGTAAGCTATTTCTTACAAGACATGCGTCAACGGGAATATTGGTCAACGGCGACCACGCCGGGCAGGCAATGCGAAGCTCGGCTATCCATGCGATAATCCTGCGCCACATTCCCGGACCGATCGCCCCATCAGGATGACTTCACTTCGCCAGACCGATATGCCCCTCGATGCATGCCCAGGCCCCCTGCGTCGCGGGCTTGACAGAACCTTCTCCGTGGCGCCGATGATGGATTGGACTCTAATGCCGTAGTGGCAGGCTTCGCAGCCCCCAAGTGCCAAATATGTGCCAGCAGCATTCAGCTGCTGGCATTTTTTTGTCTTTTGAGGGCTGAGTGAGGATTGCTGCGATAGGAGCGATAGAAGAGGCGTACATGACGTGCGTGTGCGCATGCGTGTTGGCGGCCTCTCAGAATGTTTGGGGGGCTCGGAAAAAGGTAACAAAGGTAATGCTTTCCCAAATATCATCATATCCCATTGTTTTATATATATTTAAAACGGTCGTTCAAAAGGTAACATAAAGGTAATGTAAAGGTATTGCGTTACCTTTTTAAATGGTAATTATCGTATTTTTATAAATTTATATATATCAACAACTTAGGAAAGCGTTACCTTTTGCAGTACCAAACGTTACCTTTTCAGGGTATTTTTTTACCCCTTTAATATCAGTTACTTAATTCTTGAAAGCATGGCGCGTTACCTCCGTTACCTTTTTCCGACGACCCCCCTGGCTTATAAACCACCTGCCAGCCTCCATTGCGTGCCCGTGAGCCGCTGAAAACGAATGATTTCGAAGCAAAAACAATGCTTTATGAAACATCGCTGACCGCCTTGTCTGAGCGATCTAGCGGACATTGAAGAAGTGAGTAAAAAATGGCCTGTAAAGCGCGCAGGCGGGGCGGGGTGTCGACGGCGCGCGGTGGGGCGCGCTGGCAGCGTCCGGGAGCTGGTACGCGCCTTGCTCGGATCTGGGTGTAAGCAGTGCTTACACCCCTTTGGTTTGGTTGGCCTAAAAAGGGAATAACGGTGCTTTATCCTCTCTTTTCGAGGCTTGAACAATGTGCGGGGTGGTGGCAGTATGGCGTTAAGGGATTGACAGCCCGAATAGAAAGAAGGCGCACAGCGCCCTTATCTGAATGGCGCTTTTTTTATGCCTGTCAGATAGTTATGGCGGGCCGTGTGTGGGAGGCTACGGCCTGCCGGGTTCCTTCTTTCCCCGGTCTGTCAACCCGCGCACGGTCCGCCCCCATCGATTGACAGCGGTAGGCGGACTCCATCAAAAGAAGGAGTCTCACATGACCCGCAACGCCCTCACTGCCATTGCCCTGCCGGATCTGGACGCCCAGGTATTCAATGGCGGCGCCCAGCATAGCCTGAACCTTGCCCGTAACAGCCTCGGCTTTCTCGAAGGCTTGATCGCCATGAACGTCGACCGCGATCGCCTGGAGATCAGTACCGAAGAGCTCGTTGCCCATCTGCAGGTGATCCTGCACTTCCTCGACGATGGCCTGAACGCCAGCCAGGATATCGCCGCCTTTCTCAAGGAGAGCGCCCAATGACTAACGCCCTGATTCCGTTCAACTTCGGTGACAACCTGATCCGATCTACCGTAATAGAGGGGAAGCCGTGGTTCGTGGCCAAGGATATTGCTGACGCTCTTGGCTATAACAACACATCAAAGGCGGTGAACACGCACTGCAAACGAGTAGAGACCTGCCCTACCGAAATGGGAGGTCAGGTCCGCCACGTTCAAATTATTCCTAATGGTGATGTTTACCGTCTTATTTCACGTTCAAAGCTCCCAAGTGCCGAACAGTTCGAAGGCTGGCTATTCGATGAGATGCTGCCGGAGTTGTTTCGCACTGGTAGCTATAGCGTCAAAGGTCAGCAGCACAAGCAGCATCTTGAAGATCAGAAAAACTTGCATCGCAATATCGATCTCGCTCACAAGCTGACGGAGCGGATTCGCCGAGAGCCGAACGAAGAGCTACGCCACTCCCTGTATGCTCAGCTGCAAGTCGTTCATGAGGCGATGGGCATCGCTGCGCCGTCACTCGACGCCATCGGCACTCGCCTGCACACCAACCCCACGGTGGATATCGACAGCTTCTGGGAGGCGCTGGACTATTTCCAGGCCAATGAGATTGCCTACAACCACTACGATGAGACGGATCGCCTGGCGATTAACGTGCCGGAGATTCAGCGCCTGGCCAAGAAGCACGGGATCCCGCTCCCTGCGCCCTCTCAGCTGCGTCGGGGATTCAAGACGAACGCGCGGCATAGGCTTATCGGCTATACCACCGTGCATAGCCGGATACTAGGCCGCTCGGTGAAGTGCTGGACCTTCTCCCTGGAGGAGTAACCAGAGCCCAGGTAAAAGGGGTGAACGCAATGTTCACCCCTTTTTTGTGGCACAAAAAAGCCGCCCTAAGGCGGCAAGTAAGGAGACTGGTTTCAGCGGCTGGGATCCAAGCCGGATCCGCCGGGAGCGTCCAGCGAGTAGGGATTGAAGCGGATGATTTCTTCGCCCATGCGCTCGTTGATGTCGAGGAAGGTGGCCTGCAGCGGTTCGAGCTCGTTGGCGACGAATACCCGGGCGGCTTTCTCGACGTCGCCGAAGCCGCCGGTGTTCTGCGGGATGATGCCCATCAGCTGCGGGGGGATGCGGTGCCCGGCGAGTTGATCGTCCCTGGTGATGTTCTTGATGTTCCAGAACTCGTCCTTGGCGGCCACCTCGGAGACCGGGATGATCTGCACCCCGTCCTTCTTGCCCTTGGGGGAGTACAGGAACAGGTTGCGGAAGTTGCCCGGCCCCTTGCTCTCGCGCAGCGCCTGACGCATGGCATCGATGTCCTTCTGATCATGGGCCTCGTCGTTGACGTACATGATGAAGCCGGCATGGCTGCCGTTGAGGTAGTAGCGCCGGCGAAACAGCGTCGCGCTCTCGTTGAGCCAGGCGGACTGCAGCGAGCCCAGATAGTCCGGCAGGCCATAGACGGTCTGGTCGATATCCGGCTCGAGCAGGTGCACCACGCGCCCCCTGGGCAGCTCGGTCTTGTCCAGGTAGCTGGGCACCCACCAGTAGCGGTTCGCCTGCTTGCCGCCGCGCCGCATGTACTTGGCCGGTAGATGGCGGAACGGCAGGCGCTTGCCCAGCCGCCCCTTCACCTCTTCCAGGTAGCAGTTGCCGAACACTAGGTGATCGAGGGCCAAAGCGCTGAAGGCCTGGCGGCTCAGCAGCGGGTGCGGGCGAAAAGTCCGCAGAAGGATATTGCGCTTCACCTGCAGCGCGGATCCGTGATGCGCGGTCGAGCGGTAGGACTGGGCCAGCACGCTGAACGGCACCGGTGGCTCGTACCATTCATCCGGACTCAGCCACACGCCCTCGTAGAACACATCGCGCAGGCTGGTCACCGGCTCGGGATCGCCGAAGGAGAATGCCTCGGCTCTCGCCTTGCCAGACGTTGGTTCCGGCGCGGCTTCGGCCTGCTTGCTGTACGCCGGCACGCGGATGCGCGGCTTGTCTGCTGGTGTCTCGCTCATCAGTCGTACATCTCCATCATTGATTGACCGGTACCGGAATCATCCGGGCCCTCGATCGGTTCTTTGTGCAGGGCGTGCATGGTGGCCCAGGCCAGGTCGGCATGGCCGGTCTGCTTGTTGCGCCCCGAGGTATAGGTGAACTGGCGACCGCTGGCGGTGAGCTCTTTCTTGATCGCCATGAAGGACTGGGCCAGATCCGCCCAACCCGCGTCGAATTCCAGGCGGTTCTTGCGCACGATCTGCTGGGCCTGCATGACCATGGTGGACTTGAGTTCCGGCGTGTAGCGGTAGCGCTCGACCAACGGGAACCACTTGGCCACGTACTCGGCGACCGCCCCGCCCAGTCCGGTGGTATCGATACCGATATGCTCGATGCGATAGCGATCGCGGAACGACTTGATGAAGTCCGCCTGGGCTTCATAGTCGTCGCCCTTCAGGCGGTGCCGCTCGAGGATGCGATGCTTCTCGCCGGCGGAGCGGGCCGGGAGAATGACCACCAGACCCGCGCCGTCGCCATCCTCGCCGGTACCGGTGGGATCGTAGCCGATCCACACGCCTCGATCCCCCACCGGGCGCGGGGCAAAGGGCCGGTAGTCGTCCCATACCTCCCAGCTGTCGACCATGCAGCCCTGCAGCACCGACAACGGGAAGGCGCTCTGGCTATCGTCGACGAACTGACACATCAGCAGGTTGTCGAACTCATCCGGGCTGTATTCCAGGCGCAGCTGCTCGATGTCGAATAGATCGCAGCCGCCGGCGATGGCATCCTCCACCGTGACGATCTGCCGCCAGTGGCCATCCGGGCATAGCTGCCCACCGCCCAGCGCCGCATGGCTGACGTCGAATTCCTGGCGATCCTTCTTTGCCCGTCGCCGATTGAACAGATCCCCGGTCCAGAACGGATAGGCTTCATGGCCGATGCTCGACGGCGTCGAGAAATACGTCTGCCGCCACTTCTTGTGCATGGCCATGCCGCTGGTGACCTTGCGGAACTCCTGGAAGCGGTGAATCCAGAAATACTCGTCCAGATACACATCGCCGTGGTAGCCCTGGGCGGTCTTCGAGTTGGTGCCCAGGAAGTGCAGCTCCGCGCCGTTGTCCAACACGATCGGGTCGCCCTTCAAGTCGACGTCGGTGATCTCCTTGACGAACTGCACGATGTAGTTGCGGAAGATATGCGCCTGGGCCTTGGACGCCGAGAGGAAAATCTTGTTGCGCCCGGTCTCGAAGGCATCGACGATCGCCTCGCGAGCGAAGAAGTAGGTCGCGCCGATCTGCCGGCTCTTGAGGATGTTGCGGATGCGGTGCTTCTGCCCCGCGTCGTACCACTGCCGCTGGTAATCGAAGGCCCCTTCCAGAAACGCCGTCTTCAGCGCCGCGATCTGCTCGTCGTCCAGGGCATTGCGCCGCGGTTTTTTCTTCGGTCCCGCGTTGCGCGCCTCGATGTTCGGATTGAGGTCCGCCTCGTTACCGCTTCCCTGGTACTTGTGCACCCGGGCCAGCCGCTCGATCTGGCGGCCCAGCAGGTCGATCTCCTTGAAATCCCGCCCTTCCTTTTGCTCCTTGCCGATCAGCTGCACCAGGCGCGCCTCGAGCGCACCCTCCACCCGCTGGGTCGGGCTCGCCTCCGCCCAGCCGTCCCGCGCCTTCCAGGTGTGTACCGTCGCCGCCTTCTCATCCAGGAATTCGGCGATACGGGCGATCCGCCACCCCTGCCAGTAGAGGTGGCGGGCGGTCACCCGGGGGGAATCGAGAGTGTCGGGGGGCATCGTCGTCATGTCGCCAGCGTACCCGCGCGCGCGAGATGCCCATCGCGCAAAGGGTTGTAAAACGTGGATATACAACCAGCTTTTATTGAGCCCACCCGCGTAGGCGCGGAACCTGACGGCAGCAATCGCCCATGAAATCCGAGGACTGCCCATGCCCTGGTTCCGAGTCGCCACCCAAGGCGCCACCACCGACGGTCGAGAAATCTCGCGTGACTGGATCACGCAGATGGCCGGCAACTATGACCCCAAGAAATACGGCGCCCGCGTCTGGATGGAGCACATGCGTGGCCTGTTCGCCGATGGCCCCTTCCCGGCCCTGGGCGATATCAAAGCCCTAAAGGCCGAGGAAGTCGAAGACGGCAAGCTCGCCTTGTTCGCCGACATCGACCCCACCGACCAGCTGAAGGAGATCAACGGCAAACGCCAGAAGGTCTACACCAGCATCGAAGTGAATCCCAATTTCGCCGACACCGGTGAAGCCTACCTCGAAGGCTTGGCGGTCACCGACTCCCCGGCATCATTGGGCACCGAGATGCTCAAGTTTTCGCGCAGTGCAGGCGCTGCCTCACCGCTGGCCCACAAGAAGCAACACCCCGAGAACGTCTTCTCCGAAGCGGTCGAGACCCAGCTCGACTTCAGCGCGCAGGCCCCCGACGCCGACAAGGGCCCGAGCCTCGCCGATCGCGTCAAAGCGCTGTTCAAGAAGCACGACGCCAAGACCACCCAAGGCTTCGCCGACTTCCGCAGCGAACTCGAGCAGACCCTCGAGCTCTTCGTGCAGAAGCACGCCGACCTGGCCGCCGAGCTCGACAGGCGTCCGGACGAGAACGACTTCAATGAGCTGCGCGCCGCGCACGACGAGCTGAATACCCGCTTCGACGAGCTCTACACCCGACTCGACGACACCCCCGACACCCCCAACCGTCCCACCGCCACCGGCGGCCACGGCGGTGCCGAACTCACCGACTGCTAAGGACCGCCGCACATGCGCAACGATACCCGAATCGCCTTCAATCGCCTGAAAGAGCGCATCGCGCACCTCTCTGGCGTCACCTCCGCCACCGAGTCATTCGCGGTGGAGCCCAGCGTCCAGCAGACGCTGGAATCCAAGATCCAGGAATCCAGCGAGTTCCTCGGTCGCATCAACATCGTCGGCGTCGACGATCTCAAGGGCGAAAAGCTCGGCCTCGGCGTGTCCGGCCCCATCGCCGCGCGCACCGACGTCAGCGCCAAGGATCGCCAGCCCCGCGACATCACCGGGCTGGACGCCAACAGCTACGAGTGTATCTCCACGGAGTTCGACACCTACCTGCCGTGGTCGAAGTTGGACGCCTGGGCCAAGTTCCCGGATTTCCAGACCCGTGTGCGTAACGCCATCATTCGCCAGCAGGCCCTGGATCGCATCATGATCGGCTTCAACGGCACAACCGCTGCCGTCGAGACCGATCGCGTCGCCAACCCGCTGCTGCAGGACGTCAACATCGGCTGGCTGCAGAAGTACCGCACCGACGCCCCGGCGCGTGTGCTCGCCGAAGGCGCCACCGCCGGCCAGGTCACCGTCGGTGATACCGGCGACTACGCCAACCTCGACGCCCTGGTCTTCGACGCCGTCAACGAGATGATCGAGCCCTGGTTCCGGGAGTCCACCGACCTGGTCGCCATCATGGGCCGCAAGCTGCTCGCGGATAAGTATTTCCCGCTGATCAGCCAGCACGCCGACACCCCCACGGAAGCCAGGGCCATGGACATGATCGTCAGCCAGAAGCGCGTCGGCGGTCTGCAAGCGGTCCGCGCGCCTTTCGTTCCGGACGGTTCGATCTTCGTCACCAGCCTCGAAAACCTCTCGATGTACTATCAGCTCGGCAGCCGTCGCCGCTACATCAAGGACAAGCCGGAGCGCAAGCGCGTCGAGAACTACGAGTCCAGCAACGACGCCTACGTGATCGAGGACTACGGCTTCGGCTGCCTGGTCGAGAACATCACCTTCGTATAAGGAACGCCCATGACGAGCCCCGCCCGTCGCCACTACCAGCGCATCACCGCCGCGAAAGCGGCGGGTGATGCCCAGAGTGGCCAGCCGCAAGGCGGCGATCAGTACGAGCTGCACGCCGCCGCGCTGTGGGAAGCACGGCGCACCCTCAAGGGCATCAAGAGCACCGAGGCCAAGATCGCCAAGAAGCGCGAGCTGCTGCCGGAGTTCGACGCCTACGTGGCCGGCGTGCTGGACGCCGGCAACGGCGCCCAGGACGACGTGCTGATGACCGTCATGCTGTGGCGCTTCGACATCGGCGACCTCGACGGCGGCCTGGCCATCGCCGAGTACGCCATCAACAACGGCCTGGAAACCCCGGACCGCTTCGAGCGGGATACGCCCTCGCTGGTCGCCGAACAAGTCGCCGAGGAAGCCCTCAAGCAGCTCGAGGAAGACGAGTCGAATGCCACTGGCCTGGTGGATCAGCTCACGCGTGCCGAGGCCATCACCCAGGCCGCCGACATGCACGACCCGATCCGCGCCAAGCTGCACAAGGCGATCGGCTACGCCCTGCGCGACGCCGGCGCCGCCGAGGACGCCCTCGATCACCTCAAGCGCGCCCTGTCGCTCAACGACCGTGTCGGCGTGAAGAAGGACATCGAGAAACTCGAACGTTTCATCAAGCAGCAGAACACCAGCCAGGGCGACAACGCCCAGGGCTGATACCGAGTCGCACGCCGACGTCAAGGGGGCGCGACGCGAGAGTAGACCCTCTCCCTGCTCGACCCGTCGCCCACCCCCTTCCTTACACCACCGGAGGAATCCGCATGTCACTGGTCGCCTACGGCACCGCCGCTTCCACGGATGCCCCGGAGCTTGCCAACAACGGCTTCTGGCCGGATCTCGACCCGGACGATTTCCGCGAGCAGCACCGGCTCGATACCACCGTCACCCAGCCGCGCCTGGTGACGGCATTGAGCATCGCAATGGCCAGCGTCAACCGCCAGTTGGCTGATTTTCAGACTGAGCAAGTCGCTGCCCAGCGCGGCACCGCCGATCTCATCCCCATCGAACCCTGGCAGATTCCCGGCCATCACGCCCTGCTCTACGTCCGCGCCGTGTTCGCCGAGGCCCACGCCCAGCTGCTGGAACGCTATCGGGACCATAGCGCCACGGACGTTGGCGACGAGCGGGGTGAGGCCAAGGTGGATGCCGCCGAGGACTACCGCCGGGATGCCCGCTGGGCCGTCGCCGAGATCGTCGGGCGCAACCACACCACGGTGGAGCTCATCTGATGCCGCGCATCGTCCGCGCCCACCAACACGACACCGTCGATGCGATCTGTCATCGCACCTTCGGACGCATCGCCGGCCTCGTCGAGCAGGTGCTAGAACTCAATCCCGGGCTCGCCGAGTTCGGGCCGGTACTTCCCCAGGGCACGCCCGTCGCGCTCCCGGATGCAGTATCACAACAACCACGGCGCACGCGCAGCGTGCAGCTGTGGGACTAACGACAGCGCCCAGCACCTGGATAAGCGCGAGACATACGCAGAGGAAACAATGACATCAACCTATCCCGACGACGAGGTTCAACCCGTGAAACCCTCTGTATTCGAGCGTCATCTGCAAACCGGCATTCAAGTCATCCTGGTGCTGCTGCTCGGCTGGTCCGGGCTCAAGCTGGTCACCCTGGGCGAGAGCAGCGCCGTGCTGCGCGAACGCCTGGTCTACCAGGGCGAGCAGATCGAACGGCTACGCCGCGACCTGCGCGACTGGAGCAACGTCTACTACACCAAGAGCGACGCGGACCGAGAGATCGGCAGCCTGAAGTCTTCCGTGGAGAGCATCAAATCCTCGTTGTCCGGCCTGCGGGATCGCATCACCGTCATCGAGGGTAAATCCAATGATTCTTAAATATGGCGATCACGGCTATCGCGTCGAATCCCTGCAGCGCGACCTCGTCCGTGCCGGCCACGACATTTCCGTCGATGGCTGGTTCGGCGAGAACACCGAAGCCGCCGTTCGCCAGGTGCAGTTCGATCACGGCCTGGTGCTGGATGGCATCGCTGGACCCAAGACCCGCGAAGCGCTGCACAAGGGCACGTCCAATGCCAAGGCGCTACGCCAGCTCGATCTGGTGCTGGCTGCCGAATACCTCGGCGTCGAGGTGGCCACCATCATGGCGGTCAACGAGATCGAGTCGCGGGGTAGTGGCTTCCACCCCACCGGCGAGCCGGTGATCCTGTTCGAGCGCCACATCATGCGCCGGCGCCTTATCAGCCACGGCATCAATCCGGTGCCCTACCAGCAACAACAGCCCAACATCGTCAATGACAGGGCCGGCGGCTATTTCGGTGGCATTCGTGAGCACGATCGACTAGTCAAGGCCTACGAGATCCACGTCCCGGCGGCATTGGAGTCCGCGAGCTGGGGGCTCTTCCAGATCATGGGTTTTCACTGGCCGCGCCTGGGCTATGATTCCGCCACCGCCTTCGTCACCGCTATGCGTCAGGATGAGGCAGCCCAGCTGGACGCCTTCGTGCGATTCATTGAGTTCAACGGCCCCATGCACGCGGCATTGAAGCGCCTGGACTGGCGCGACTTCGCCCGGCGCTACAACGGCCCGGCCTACGCCAAGAACGACTACGACACCCGCCTGGCCGCCGCCTATCGGCGTCACAGCCAACATTTGGAGATCGCCGCATGACCCTCATCAAGAGCCTGATCGGCGCCGTGACTGGCCCGGTGTTCGACGTCATCGACAAGGCGGTGACGGACAAGGACGAGGCGGCCAGGCTCAAGGCGGCGCTGCAGCAGCGCTTGATCGAACAGCAGGATGCCAGACTCCAAGCTCGGATGAAGATCATTCTCGCCGAAGCCACCGGCGAAAGCTGGCTACAACGCAACTGGCGACCGCTGCTCATGACCATCATTGCCGCCATCGTCACCAACAACTACCTGATCGCACCCTATCTCGGCGCCATGTTCGGCATCGGCCTGCAGCTCGCCCTGCCGGATCGTCTATGGGATCTGATGACCCTGGGCGTCGGCGGCTACATCGCCGGACGCAGCGGCGAGAAGATCGCCGATAAACTCAAGCGCCCAGGCGGCTTGATGGACAGGATAGATACCCGATGAAAAAGCTCACCGCCCTGCGCAACCATCTGCTGGCCAGCGTCCCTGGCCTGGCCAACGACCCGGACCGGCTGCTCACCTTCGTCCAGGACGGCAGCATCCAGTTCCACCGCGGCCAACACCTGTCGCACCAGTATCAGGTGCCCGCCCAGATCGTACTCACCGACTACAGCGGCGAGCTCGATGCGGTGATCATCCCGCTGCTGCAGTGGCTCTCCCACTACCAGCCGGATCTCGACCCGGATGAGGCGGTGCGTTTCGAGGCCGAGATACTCGCCAACGACCGTTGGGATCTGGCCTTGAGCGTTACGCTCACCGAGCGCGTCGTCGCCCGGGTCGACTGCGAGGCCGGCAGCATCAAAAGCGATCATCGCATGCCTGAGTTTCCCATCGAGCACTGCCCGGGTACCGACTGGCAGCTCTACACCCAGGGCCCACACGACGACGCCTATCAGCTCACCAGCGAATGGCAATCGCCCTGATGGACGATCTCGACGCCCTGGCGGATTGGGTCGCACCGCTACTTGCCAAGGTCGAACCCAAGCAGCGCCGTGCACTGGCCCGCAAGGTCGCCCGCGACCTTCGGCGTAGCCAGCGCGAACGCATCAAGGCCCAGCAGAACCCGGACGGCACCGCCTACGCCCCACGCAAGCCGCAGCACCGCGCCAAGCAGGGTGCGATTCGGCGCAAGGCAATGTTCTCGAAGATCCGCACCGCCAAGTACCTCAAGGCCAAGGGCAGCCTGGAAAGCGCCGAGGTCGGCTTCGTCGGGCGCGTCGCGCACATCGCCCGTATCCACCAGGAAGGCCTGCGCGCCAAGGTGGATAAAGACGGCCCCCATTACGACTATCCCGAGCGCCGCCTGATCGGTTTCAGTGCGTCCGATCGCGAACTGATACAAGACGCCCTGCTCAAGCACCTTACCGAGTTGTAAAACCCTGCGTTACAACCCGATTTACTAGAGCTGCAGCCCCGACCGGGCAAGCATGGCGACATGACACCGAATCCTTCGCATAGCGCCGCCGAACTACTGCGCCTCATTCATAACCTGATCCGTCTGGGCACCGTCGCCCAGGTGGACCATGCGGCCGTGCGCGTGCGCGTCGCCATCGGCGAGCTATTGACCGACTGGCTGCCGTG
This sequence comes from Modicisalibacter ilicicola DSM 19980, assembly GCF_900128925.1. GTDB lineage: Bacteria > Pseudomonadota > Gammaproteobacteria > Pseudomonadales > Halomonadaceae > Modicisalibacter > Modicisalibacter ilicicola. The sequence continues at coordinate 58,820 of NZ_FQUJ01000006.1, read as the reverse complement.
GGTCGAGCAGCGCGCCGGCACCACGCTGGACTGGGATCCGCCGACCGTCGGCGAGCAGGTCATTGTGTTCTCCCCCGGGGGCGATATCGCCGCCGCCGTGGCGCTATCGGGAATCAGCAGCGCCGCTCACCCGGCCCCCTCGAACAGCCCGGACAAATGGCAGCGGGCATTCCCCGACGGCGCGGTGATCGAATACGATCACGCGGCAAGCCACCTGCAGGCCACCCTCCCGGGGTCTGCTGGTATCAACGCCCAGGGCGCGGTTGAAATCACCACCGCCGCGACCCTGACCGCCACCGCCAGCGGCGGCGCAACGCTCAACGCCAACACCATCATCAACGGCAACCTGACGCTGAACGGCAACTTCAGCCAGCCCAGCGGCAAGAGCGCCACCATGGCCGGCGATGTCGCCTTCACCGGCGCCGTCACCAGCAATGGCAAGGACATCAGCTCAGGCCACAAGCACAGCGGCGTGCAGACCGGCGGTGGCAAGACGGGAGGAGTCGTGTGATGCCCGGCATGAACGCCCAAACCGGCCGCCGCATCGACGGCCTCGATCATATCCGCCAGAGCGTGCGCGACATCCTCACTACGCCCATCGGCACCCGCGTGATGCGCCGCGACTACGGCAGCCTGTTGCCCGATCTCATCGACCAGCCGCTGCACGACGCCACCCTGCTGCAAGCCTATAGCGCCGCCATCATGGCCCTGCTGCGCTGGGAGCCGCGCATCCGCGTGCAGGCCATCCGCAAGAGCGTCAGCACCACCCAGCCCGGCACCGCGACCCTCGAACTCGACGCCATCACCGCCGAGGGTGACGAGATCACGCTGGCAATACCGGTAACAGGAGCCAGCGCATGAGCAACCCCATCGATCTTTCGCGTCTGCCGGCCCCGGATGTCGTCGAGTCCCTCGATTACGAGACCATCCTCGCCGAACGCAAGGCCGCCCTGGTCGCGCTCTACCCTGCCGACGAGCAGGACGCCATCGCCGCGTTGTTGGAAATCGAATCCGAACCCCTGACCAAGCTATGCCAGGAAAACGCCTACCGAGAACTGCACTGGCGGCAGCGCGTCAACGAGGCGGCAAAAGCCGTAATGCTCGCGTTCAGCCGCGATAGCGACCTGGATCAGCTATCCGCCAACTACAACGTCGAGCGCCTCACTATCGACCCCGGTGACCCGGATGCCGTGCCGCCGGTACCGGCCACCTACGAGAGCGACGACGATCTTCGCCTGCGTGCGCAGAGGGCGTTCGAGGGCTTGAGCGTCGCCGGCCCGCGGGGCGCCTACATATTCCATGCACTGAGCGCCGATGGTCGTGTCGCCGATGCCACGGCGATCAGCCCGGCCCCTGCCGAGGCGCTGGTTACCGTGCTCTCGCGGCTGGGCGATGGCACCGCATCGCAAGATCTGCTCGATACCGTCACGACCGCATTGTCCGCCGAGGATGTGCGCCCGGTCGGTGACCGGCTCACTGTGCAATCTGCCGCCATCGTCAACTACAGCGTCGATGCCACCCTCTACGTCTACCCGGGGCCGGAGCAGGAACCGATCCTCGCCGCCGCCGAATCTGCCCTGGAGGCCTACGTCACCACGCAACGGCGCATTGGCCGCGATATCCGTTTGAGCGCCCTCTATGCGGTGCTGCACGTCGAGGGGGTGCAGCGGGTCGAACTCGCTGCACCGTTGGCCGATGTGGTGCTCGACGAGACCCAGGCCGCGCACTGCACCGGCACGAGTGTCGTGATCGGAGGCATCGATGAGTAATTCGTTGCTGCCACCCAATGCCACGCCGCTGGAACGTCATGTCGCCACGGCCCTGGCCGAGATTCAGCGCGTCCCGGTACCGCTGCGCCAACTGTGGAGCCCGGCCACCTGCCCCGCCCACCTGCTGCCCTACCTCGCCTGGGCATTCAGCGTCGATCGCTGGGACACCACCTGGTCGGAAGCCACCAAGCGCGGCGTCATAAGCGCCGCGTTCTACGTCCACCAGCGCAAGGGGACCATCTCGGCGCTGCGTCGGGTCGTCGAGCCGCTCGGCTACCTGCTCGAGGTTGATGAGTGGTGGCAGCAGCAGCCCCAGGGTGCGCCCGGGACGTTCGCGTTACGTATCGGCGTGCTCGATACCGGCATCACCGATGCCATGTACACCGAGCTCACCCGGCTCGTCGATGATGCCAAGCCATTGACGCGCCACATCACCGGGCTGGACCTGCTCGGCGAGTCGCGTGGCACCGCCTACGTCGGCACGACTGTTTACGACGGCGACGTCACCGCCGTCTACCCGTTCATCGCGCCGGAATCCCGGGTCGCCGGGCCGTTTTTCGTCGGCCTGGCCACCGACAGCATCGACACCACAACCGTCTATCCGCAATAACGAGGACACCGCATGGCTCAGTTCTACACGCTGCTCACCGATGTCGGCCAGGCGAAACTCGCCAACGCCGTGGCTCTCGGGAGCACCATCAGCATCGCCCAATTGGCCGTCGGCGACGGTGGCGGCACGCTGCCCCAGCCCGATAGTGGTGCCACGGCACTGATCAACGAGGTGCGCCGCGCGCCCATCAACACCAGTGAAATCGACCCGGACAATCCATCATGGATTGTCGTCGAGCAGGTATTGCCGCCGGACGTGGGCGGCTGGACGATTCGCGAGATCGGCATCATCGACGCCGACGGCGACCTGATCGGCATCGGCAACTATCCGGAGACCTACAAGCCGGTGCTGTCAGAGGGTTCCAGCCGCACCCAGACCGTGCGTTTCGTGCTCGAAGTCTCCGACACCGCCGCCGTGACGCTCAAAATTGATCCCAGCGTGGTGCTCGCGACGCGGGAGTATGTCGACACCCAGCTCGATGAGCACGAGCAGAGCCGTAACCATCCGTCCGCGACGGAGTCGCTACAGGGCATGATAAAGCTAGCAAACCAAGAAACGGCATTGGCCGGCGACGACAATGCCGATGCGATGACGGCGTTGGGTACATTCCAGGCATTCAGCCAATACGGATTGGGCAGACCAGCCGACATGATGCCGGTCATCAACGATGCCGATCAGGCCACCACGCCGGGATTCTATAGGTTGCTACCGAGTTCCAATGGTAATCCTCATGGTGACAACAGTGCGGCACTGATTGTCTTTTCCGCGGGATTTGGTGGGTCAGCCACTCAATTGGTTAGCAGTTCTTATAATAATAACCTCATGTATAGGACGGGTGGCCCTGGTAACTGGCAAGAATGGACAGAAATTCGAACCCGGGGAAACACCACCGCCGCGACAGTAGATGTTGCCGGTATCGTTGAAATGGCCAGTATCGGCGAACATTTATACGGTGAGCTAGATGATCGATCTGCTCACCCAGCTGGTGTTCGCGCCGCTATTGATGCCGGCATGGGATTCCAGAATATTGCGTCGTTCACGTCGCCAGGTGTGTCGACGTGGAATGTACCTCAAGATCTGAGAGATGGTCGTCGGAAAGCGTTCGTTGCGGTAACCGGAGCCGGCGGTGGTGGAGCGGGACCGGCCAGCAGTTCAGCCGGTTCAGGCGGCGCTGGCGGTGGTACAGGTATCGGATTGATCGATCTAACCGGCGTTGAAAGCGTCCAGGTCACCGTTGGCGCCGGTGGTGCTGGCTCAATTGAAGACGGACACTCTGGTGGGACATCGTCATTCGGGCCTTACATTACCGCGACGGGCGGCAATGGTGGTGACCACGACGGAGAGGTTGGAGACGGCGCCGACGGCGGGATCGCGACGGGAGGAGATGTAAATCTTGTCGGCGATGCGTCTTCGCCATCGGCCAGCACGATAGCATCCAGTAATGGAGGTGCGTCTTTCTACTCAGGCATCGGTCGCGGATCAGCATCAACCGGAGTTTCTGGGTCCGCTGGCACGTCAGGGTGTGGCGGTGGCGGCGCGAGATCGGGCGGCGGTTCTGGTGGCCGGGGTGGTGACGGTATCGTAATAGTGAGGTGGTAATTATGTGGGCACGTATTAATGACGGCACTGTGGCCGAAATCACGGACATCGATCCCAAAGGGCGATTTCACCCATCGATTGAGTGGGTAGAATTCGATGGACGCACGAACATACAGATTGGCTGGCATTATGACGGTAACGAATTCACGCCGCCCGCCGGCGCGACGCTCAGCGAGATCGCCGAGATAAAGCGCCATGCTATCGATAGAGCACGTGAAGCGGCGATCGATGCCGGCTTCACGCACGATTTCAACGGCACTCAAGATGTCGTCCAGACACGCGCTCGCGACCGCGAGAACATCACCGGCCTGGCGGTATCCGCGCAGCTGATGCTTACCAACGGCGACACGACCAGTACGCTGCCGTTCCGAGCCGAGTCGGACACGACGTATCAGCTCACCGCGCAAGAGATCGTCGACCTCGCCCAGGCCGCCCAGCAGCACGTCAGCGCACAGTATGCGCATGCCTGGGAGTTGAAGGATCAGATAGAGTCGGCGCTCGCCGCCGAGGATCGCGCCGCGCTCGAGGCAATCTCCTGGTAGCACTAGACTGACCCAAACCCACCCGATGCCCGCCGCCCGGCGGGCTTTCTGCGTGCCCAATGTTGTAAAATCCCGCGTTACAACCCGTTTTACTAGAGCCTCGCGCCCGCGCGGGCAAGCATGGCAGCACGCAATGCATTGCCAATCGCTCACCCTGCGCAGGAGCCCATCATGGCCCAGGATTACCATCACGGCGTCCGCGTCGTCGAAATCAACGAGGGCACCCGCCCGATTCGCACCGTTTCCACCGCGGTCATTGGTCTGATAGGCACCGCCCCCGAAGCCGCCGCCGGTGTGGCTGCCGCCTTGACCCTCGACTTCGCCGCGGCCAATTCAGGCGTCTCCTATACTGCCGCTTCGGCAGGCACCGACGGCAACGCCATCCGCGTTCGCTATCTCGATCCCGCCGACGTCTCTCAAGCGCTGGCGGTCAGCGTCAGCGGCAAAGACATCAACGTCCGCCTGGCGACCGACATCGAGGGCGCCATTACCAGCACCGCCGCCGAGGTAGCTACGGCAATCAACGGCGCGCCGGAAGCCGCGGCCCTGGTCACCGCCGCCGAGAGTGGCACCGGCGCGGGCGTGGTCTCCGCCATCGGTTACCAGAACCTGACCGGCGGCCAGGACGAACCCCTGCCGCTGGATACGCCGGTACTGGTCACGGATATCTACGCCGCCATCGGCAATGCCGGCGAGGAAGGCACCCTGGCCCGATCGCTGGATGCCATCGTCAAGCAGGCCAAGACGTTGGTGGTCGTGGTTCGGGTCGCGGAGGGTGTCGACGATGCCGAGACCAAGGCCAATGTCATCGGCGGTGTCGACCCACTCACCGGCAAGAAGACCGGCATGCAGGCGCTGCTGGCCGCCGAGCAGCGCTTCGGCGTCAAGCCGCGCATACTCGGCGTGCCGGAGCTCGACGACGCGGACGTGACCAGCGAGCTGATCGCCATCGGCCAGAAGCTGCGCGCCTTCGTCTACGCCTCCGCCGGCGACAGCAAGACCAAGGAAGAAGCGGCCATGTACCGCGAGAACTTCGGCGCCCGCGAGGTCATGGTGATCTGGCCGGACTTCACCGGCTTCGACACCGTCACCCAGTCCACCCGCAACCATAGTGCCGTGGCCCGGGCCCTCGGCCTGCGCGCCAAGCTGGACAACGAGATCGGCTGGCACAAGACGCTTTCCAACATCGCCGTCAACGGCGTCAGCGGCATCAGCCAGGACGTGTTCTGGGATCTGCAGGACCCGGCCACGGATGCGGGCTATCTCAACAGCCACGAGGTCACCACGCTGATCAACCGTGGCGGCTACCGCTTCTGGGGCTCGCGCACCTGCTCCATCGATCCGCTGTTTGCGTTCGAGAACTACACCCGCACCGCCCAGGTACTCGCCGACACCATCGCCGAGGCGCACCTCTGGGCCGTGGACAAGCCCATGCACCCCAGCCCGGTCAAGGACATCGTCGAAGGCATCAATGCCAAGTTCCGCGAGCTGATTCGTCTCGGCTATCTGCTGGGCGGTGAAGCCTGGTTCGACGAAGAGATCAACAGCCCCGAGGTGCTCAAGGCCGGCAAGCTCTACATCGACTACGACTACACCCCGGTACCACCGCTCGAGAACCTGATGCTGCAGCAGCGCATCACCGACCGTTACCTGGTCGACTTCGCCGACCGTGTCGCCGCCGCTTAAACAGGAGATAGACCATGGCACTTCCCAAGATTCTGAAAGATTTCAACCTGTTCGGCGACGGCAACAACTGGCAGGGCCAGATTCCGTCCCTCACGCTGCCGGAACTCGCCCGGCGCATGGTCGAGTACGAGGGCGGCGGCATGGAAGGCCCGATCGAGGTCGACCAGGGCGCCCAGCTGCAGGAGTTCGATTGGACCGCCGGCGGCATGATCGCCGAGATCTTCGACAGCTTTGGCTCGCCCATCCATGACGCGGCGCTGCTGCGCATGACCGGCAGCTATGAGAGCGACGAGACCGGCGAGACCGTCCCGGTCGAGATCGTCGTGCGCGGACGCCACAAGACAATCGCCATGGGCGAAGCATCAAAGGGCGACAACAACACTATCTCGGTCACCACCACCGTCAGTTACTACAAACTGACCGTCGACGGCGAGGAGCTTATCGAGCGCGACGTGCCCGGCATGGTGTTCAAGGTGCGCGGCGTAGACCGCTACGCCCAACGCCGCCGGAATCTCGGCGTATAAGCGCCCATCGATCCATCCAGCGCCGGCCAGCAGGCCGGCCCAGCAACACAAGCCATCATCAACCCCCAGGAGAGACCCATGAGCGAGCAGGAACAGAAGCAAGCCCCCGCAGCGTCCAGCGTCACCACCGAAACCGTGGAGCTCGACACGCCCATCCAGCGCGGCAAGCAAAGCGTTGCCACCATCACCGTGCGCAAACCGCTGTCCGGCGCCCTACGCGGCGTCAGCCTGACGGACGTGCTGCAGATGGACGTGTCGGCGCTATGCAAGGTGCTGCCCCGTATCACCGATCCCGCATTGACCGATGCGGAGCTACGCAACCTGGACCCGGCGGATATGGTGCAGCTGGGCGGCGTGGTGGCGGGTTTTTTGCTGCCGAAGCGGGCCAAGGGGGAGAACCCGGACTACCTCGAAGCGTAGACGACGCCATGGCGGACCTTGCCATGGTGTTCCACTGGCGGCCGGAGGACATGGCCGCCATGCCCCTCACCGAGCTGATGGAGTGGCGTGAACGCGCCAGAATCCGCAGCCAGACCGATCAACCGACACGCTAAGGACCGACATGGCCCGCGATCTCAAGCTGCAAGTCATCCTCGACGCAGTCGACCGGGTCACCGGTCCGCTCAAGAACATCACCCGCGGCAGCGGCAAGACCGCCGAGGCCCTCAAGGCCAGCCGAGAGGAACTAAAACGGCTCAACCAGCAGCAGCGCGACATCAGTTCCTTCCGCAAGCTCAAGGATGCCACCCGCGAAAATGGCGAGGCCCTCGCCGCTGCGCAGGAGCAGCTGAAGCGCATGCGCGAAGGGCTGAAGCGTACCGACGCCCCCAGCCAGCAATTCCAGGAGAACTTTCTCAAGGCCAAGCGCAAGGTGGACGGACTGACCGACAAGCTAGGCGAGCAGCGCCGAGAGCTTGGCCAGGTGCGCGGCCGCCTTAAAGAAGCCGGTATTGGTACCAAGGACCTTGGCAGCGCTGAAACCCGCATGGCCGAGCAGATACGCGGGTCCAACGAGCACCTGGATCAGCAGAAACAGAAGCTCAAGCAGGTCGCCCAGCAGCAACGGCGCGTGCAGGAGGCAAGTCGCAAATATCAGCGCGGCGTAGGCCTGGCCAACAGCATGGTGGGAGCCGGTGCCGGCGGCCTTGCTAGCGGCAGTGCCGCGCTCTATGGCGGTGCCCGGCTGCTCACCCCCGGGGTGGACTACGGTGCGCAGATGAGCGCGGTGCAGGCCGTCACCCGACTGGAAAAAGACGACCCACGCTTCAAGATGCTAAAGGATCAGTCTCGAGAGCTCGGCGCGAGCACTGCATTCAGCGCTGGAGAGGTAGGGGCTGGACAGGAGTTTCTTGCCCGAGCCAACTTCAGTCCTGAAGCGATAAAGTCGTCAATGCAAGAGGTGCTTAATCTCGCGCTGGCAAACCGAACCGAGCTCGATCGTGCCGCCGACATCAGCTCCAACATCAGTAGCGCCTTCAAGATTGACCCGGAAGTCGAGGGCAATATGCGCCGCGTTGGAGACATACTGACCGCTACCACCACCCGGGCCAATGTCGATCTGGAAATGCTCGGCGATACAATGAAGTACTTGGGCGCAGGGTCAGGCCTGGGATTGACGATGGAACAGGCTGCGGCGATGGCCGGACTGCTGGGCAACATCGGCGTACAGGGCAGCCAGGCGGGAACCACCCTGCGCGCCATGATGTCCCGTCTGTCTGCACCCGTTGGTAAGGCCAAGGACGCCGTAAGCGAGCTCAGTCTTGAGCTGACCGACAGTCAAGGCGATCTGCGCCAGATACCCGAGATTCTTTCAGATATCGCCGAGGCCACCGAGAACATGGGTAATGCCAAGCGCGCTGGTTACCTCAAGGCCATTTTTGGCGAGGAAGCGGGCTCCGGCATGGCGGAGCTTATTGCTCAGCAAGGCCAGGCAGGGGTTGATAAGTTCGTTGCTATCTTGAAAAACGCTGCTGGCGAAAATGCGCGAGTCGCCAAAACTAGGACTGACAACATCCAGGGCGATCTGCAGGGCCTCAACAGCGCCTGGCAAGAGATCGGCATCACCATCACAGACACCAACCAGGGCCCGCTCCGCGAGCTGATCCAGAACGTGACCGAAATCACCCGCGGCATCGGCAACTGGATGAAGGAAAACCCGGAGCTTGCCGGCACGTTGGCCACTGTGGCGGCGGGGCTTGCTGCCACCGTAGCGGTCGGAGGCGGCCTGCTGGTGTTGCTGGGCTCGATCCTCGGCCCCATCGCCGCGGTGCGCTACGCCCTCACCCTGCTGTCGCTGAATCCGGTGTCGCTGACCATCATGGCCATCGTCGCCGCCGTGGCCGCACTGGCCGCCGGGGCCTACTACGTCTACAAGCACTGGGACGGCATCAGCGCCTGGTTCGGCGAGCGATGGCAGCAAGTCAAGGATGCTTTCGATGACGGCATCGGCGACACGCTGAGGCTTCTGATGAACTGGAACCCTATCGCGTGGATCTATCGGGGAATAACCGCGGGGCTCGAAGCCGCCGGCGTGACGATCAGCGATGACTTCAAGTACCTCGGTAACGCCATCATCGACGGCCTGATCGGCGGCATCGGCGCCAAGTTCGGCGCGCTCAAGAAAAAGATCACCGGCGTGGCCGGCAGTGTTTCGGGCTGGTTCAAGGACAAGCTCGGCATCAAGTCGCCCAGCCGCGTGTTCATGGGCCACGGCGCTGATACCCTGGCGGGCTATCAGAAGGGCCTGGCGGCCAACGAGAATGCCCCGCTGAAACAGATCGGGGCCTTCGGCAAGCGCATGAAGCAGGCCGGGGCCGGCCTGGCGATCGGCGCAGCCAGCCTGCCTGCCGTGGCGGATATTCCGCTGGATACCCGGGCGCCGATGTCCGCCGCGTCGGGTGGCACCGTGACGATCACGATTGGCGATATCAACGTCCACCCGGCCCCCGGAATGGACGAGCAGGCCTTGGCCCGCTATGTGGCCAGCGAGGTGCAGCGCGCCCTCGCCCAGGCCGAACGCGATGCCGGCGCGCGGCGTCGCTCCGCGCTTTACGATACCGACTGAGGAAAATCGCCATGATGATGGTCTACGGCATGTTCGTGTTCTCGCTGAACACCGCCGCCTACCAGGAACTGCAACGCCAGACCCAGTGGCGTCATGCCAGCCAATCGCGCATCGGCGCCCGACCGGCACGGCAGTTCCTGGGCGTGGGCGACGACACAATTACCCTCACCGGCACCCTGCTGCCCGAGTTCACCGGCGGCCAGTCCAACCTCGACCAGCTTCGCCAGATGGCGGACGAGGGGGCGGCCTGGCCGCTGATAGAGGGCACCGGCACGATGTACGGCGTCTACGTGATCGAATCGCTCAACGAGCGCAAGCGGCGCCATTTCAAGGACGGCGCCGCCCAGCAGATCGAGTTCGACATCACCCTGCAGCGCATCGACGACCAGCGCACCGATCTGCTCGGCACGCTGACCAATCAGACATTGCGCGGTATCACCGGGGCCCTGGCATGAGCTGGCTGACACAGCAGATGGCCCGCCCGGCCCGAATGCCGGACTATCGCATCAGCCTGCAGGGCGAGGTGATCACCCCACGCTTTCGCGGGCGCGTGGAGAGCCTGCGCCTGACGGATCGACGAGGCCTCGAAGCGGATCAGCTCGACCTGGTACTGACCGACGATGACGGCGCGCTGGCATTGCCGCCGCGCGGCGCGGAACTCACCCTAGCCATCGGCTGGAAAGGCGAGGCGTTGGTCGAACGTGGCGTGTTCATCGTCGACGAGGTGGAGCATTCCGGGGCACCGGACAAGCTCAGCATTCGCGCCCGCAGCGCCGACATGCGCGGCAGCCTGCCCGGCAAGCGCACCCAGAGCTGGCACCAACTGACCATTGACGACATCGTGACCACCATTGCCAAACGCCATGAGCTGACGCCGAAGATCGGCAAGCACCTCGGGGGTATCCGCGTCAGTCATATCGACCAGACCGACGAGAGCGATCTGAACTTCCTCACCCGCCTGGCAGAGCGCTTCGACGCGGTGGCCACGGTCAAGGCCGGCAACCTGCTGCTCATCCCCGCGGGCGCCGCCACCACCGCCAGCGGCCTGGAAATCACACCCATCCAGCTGCGCCGCCAGGACGGCGACCAGCACCGCTATGTAGTCACGGATCGCGACAGCTACACCGGCGTCATCGCCTACTGGAACGATGTCTCCGGGGCCAAGCGTCAGGAAGTGATCGCCGGCGACGACGACAACGCCAAGCGCCTGCGCCCTACCTATGCCAGCTCAGAAGATGCCATCGCCGCCGCCCAGGGCGAATGGCAGCGCCTGCAGCGCGGTCACGCGGAGTTCACCCTATCGCTGGCCGAAGGCAGGCCGGACCTCTACCCGGAAACCCCGGCCTGGCTGCTCGGCTGGAAACGTGAAGTCGAGGAAACCCCCTGGCTGATCACCGAAGTCATCCACGACATCAGCGACAGCGCCTACACTGCCAGCCTGCAGTTCGAGATCCGCAATACGGATCAGCAAGCGCCGTATTGATAGCCCGCGGTGGCCATAGCCCCAGGTAATAGCCGTTTCCTGCAATATACCTCTGGGCGCACCTTTATAGTTGCCAAAATATGCGCCTAGAGGTATAATTGATTAACGTCGATTAGGGGGGATGCGGTGAAAAGCAAGCAGATCATCAAGGAACTGGAAGCGGCGGGGTGGCGGCTGGACCGCGTCACGGGCAGCCACCATATCTTCAAGCACCCGACACGCCCCGGCGCTGTGCCCGTACCGCACCCCAAGAAAGACCTACCCAAGGGCACCATCAACAGCATACGCAAGCAGGCCGGGCTCAAGTAGCCCGGTCGAAAGAGGAGATAATCATGCAATATCCCATCGCCATCGAATGGGGCGACGAGACCACCGCCACCGGCATCGTCTTTCCCGATATTCCCGGTGCCGCCACCGCCGGCGACACCATCGAGCAGGCCTATGAAGCCGCCGTGGAGGTTGCACATATCCAGCTTGAGGAACTTGCCGCCAGCGGCGAGCCGATTCCCACCCCGGGCGATATCGCCAGGCATCGTCAGAATCCTGAGTTCGCCGGATGGGGCTGGGGCATCATCGACATCGACGTTACCCCCTACCTGGGTAAGACTGAAAAGGTTAACGTAACCCTGCCCGGCCTCGTCATTCGCCAGATCGACGAGTATGTCAGCCTGCACGGCGTCAAGAGCCGTTCCGCGTTTATTGCCAGCGCCGCCCTGGAAAAGCTGCACCACCAGTAACGACAGCGCCCCATTGATGGGGCGCTATTCTTGAAAAGCAGCGGGGCTACGTACAGCAAGGCCCTCAGATTTTAAAACTGGGCTGTCAAAATGCGTAACGACGGGCCTGGCGGATCACGACCCCGCGCAGATCGGACCAGCGGGCCGGTACCGCGCCGCTTTTGTCCAGCGGTGGAACCAGCAACAGGCTATTGCCAATCCGCACCGTGTTGAACAGCCGCTGCTCGCCCTCCACCACGGCCACCGCCAGGTCATTGTGTTGCGGCACCCTGCCTTCATCGACGACCAGCACATCGCCCTCGATCAGGGGTCCATCGACCCCCGCCTCTTCGCTCACTTCGACCAGGTAGCAGCTGGTACCGAAGCACGTCGTGTCGTAGCCCTCCAGGGCCGGATGACCAAGGCCGGCGACGAGCGGCCCAACATAGTTCACACGCATGGCATTATTTGGCTTTTACTGTATACGAATACAGCGATTGTAAAGGATGAGCACGCTAAGCAGAAAGCACTACATCACTGCTCGGCTCGGCAATTCTCCGGTGGCCAACATTTGTTCAAACTGGTCCTGGTTCATGATCGTGCAGCCTCGCGCCCGCGCCTGGGATAACTTGGCCTGACCCGCTCGGGAGCCAGCACACACGAACGTCAGGTTTTTCGTCACTGTTTTTCGCACGATCATCCCCGCGTCTTCGGCTTCGCATTCCAGATCAAAGCGGTCGTCTTCACTGAAGCCGGTAAACAATATCTCCATGGGCGCACCGTCACGTCCGGCCAGCTGTTGAACAATCGGCTCCAATAAATGCTCGCCTTCGAGGAACCGAACAATGCGATTGCGCCGAAAGGTACGCATTTCCCCGGCGTGGTGGCAAAAGCCCTTGAGATAGACGCCATCGTCAGCGAAGCGCGAGATTTCACGGGTGGTGACGTTGCCTTGGGCGTCTTCATAGACGAAGCACAGGCGCTCGGCAGGCGACTCAAGTTTTGTCTCACTGGAAGGAGACTGCGGTGAACATCCCGAATCAGTATTCAGAGAAGACTGGGCATCGATCTCTCGGGCCTTGCGCTTGGTTCTGCGGACCATGAATACCAATAAGAGACCGGCAAGCCCCCAGAAGAACACCATCTCTCCCATATCTTCTCCTAAGTCAACTAGAACTCGATCCACCTAGCTCACGCAATCCGCCCGATGCGTATCTGGCAGCGCCCGATGAGCTCCACGTCGCCCATCTCCTCAGGCCGGATCATCTCGCGCTCGTAGTGCGGGTTATCGCTGATCAGCATCAGCGCGCCGCCGGCCACCCGCTGGACCCGCTTGATGCGCAGCTCCTGCCCCATTCTCAGCAGAAACACCCCGTCCGGCTTGCGCTGCGAGCGGTCGATCAGCACCTTGTCGCCGTCGCGCAACGTCTCGCCCATCGAGTCGCCGCGTACCTTGGCCCCTACCACCTGGGCCGGGTCGAGCCCTTCATGTGTCAATTGATCGGTCTCGAAATACACCGTGGCCTCGATGTTCTCCGCCTCGAACAGCCGGCCCGGTCCCGCCGCGGCCTCGATGTCGTACATCGGCACCGAGGTGTAACCGGGGCCATCAGGCTGGCCACTGGGCACCAGTGTACGCAGTCCCTCATCGCCTGCAGGCGACGAAATGCCCTCGGGCGCGGCGCCTTTTCCCAGGATCAACCAGTCCAGGCTGATGCCGCGCTCCAGGGCCAGCTGCACGCATTCCTCATAGGGCACGCTGCCGCGCTGCCGCTTGCTGGTGATGGTCGTGGAACCCATGCCGAAATATCCCGCCAACTCCCGGTCGCTTTTTACATTCACGACCGATTTCAAACGAGTTATTACCTCGTCTGCATTTTGTTTTGAGTCCATATAACAACTCGATATAAGAGAAGGTTGCAATTTGAATTGCACATATTCTGTTTTGAGTTCATCATCACATTGTGCAAGACAATCACCAGGGATATTACTAGATGGCTTCATCAGATTCCTCCACAAAACGCATTTCGCGCTCGCCTAACGGCTGCAATGCCAAACCGATCTATTTGAAGTTGCGCCCTGTCGAGCGCGATGAAATCGAAGGCATCGCCGATCTGCTTCGCTACTCCATCGGCGGCACCTCGCGGCTGCTCATCCTCATCGGGCTACAAGAGTACCGCCGTTGTGGCCTCGATGCGCTGCAACGCGCCAACGATGAGGACTACCACCGTCAGCACGACGACCGCATCTGAGGTGACCGCGATGAGACTCATCTGCCCCCACTGCGGCGACAAGACCCGCATCCGCACCACCAAGACGCTATCGCCGATCTACCGGGAGGCCTACGTGCAGTGCACCGCACCCGAGTGCGGCTGGTCCGGCAAGGCCAGGGTCGAGATAGCGGAGACCTACAACCCCTCGCGGCAACCCAATCCAGATGTACGCCTGTTCATGTCGCCCCGGGCGCGCATCGCGCTGCTTGCACAGCTGCATTCCAAGAAAGACTGAAAACCAGAACAAGCCCGCCAACGGGCAACTCGGTACCAGGAGAGAACATCATGAGAAATCCGCACAAACGTCATCTGCTCGACCCCACCAATGCCGCCACCAGCTATCTGATGCGCCACGCGATGCACCTGAATCGCGTCGATGCCCTGGAAAGCTGCATCGTCCACCTGATGAGCCAGAACGATCTGAGCGAGCGCAACGCCGAACTGCATGCCATTCAGGCCTATGCCGAGCTCAACTGCCTCAACCAGACCGCCATCATCGACGCCGACGCCACCACCGCCCATGTCGTCGTGCTGCGCACCGAGGGCGGTCGGCCGGTGATGTTCACCGCCGACGACCTGATGAAGGTCCTGCAGAGCGCCCGCGAGGAAGGTCGCGCCCGGGTCGTCAACAGCGATACCCGTCGCCCGGTCGTCATCCAATAACGTCGCAAGCGAAGGGAGCACGGCATGAATCCATCGCTGCGCGCGGACATCATCGGCCGCCTGACCCGTGACATGGATGCGGTCGAGAACGGCGCCTACCTGCAGCGGGTCACCTGCCCGGGCTGCGGCAAGCGAGAGGCCTATATCTCCACGGACAAACCGTGGATGCTGAAATGCGGACGCGAGAACAACTGCGGCGACCAGCACCACGTGAAAGAGCTGTTCCCGGAACTGTTCGAGAGCTGGACCGAGCGCTACGCCGATCTACCGCCGCCGCCAGGCAAGCCGAAGAGCACCACGCCAGTGGCCGATGGCTACCTGACCGACGGCCGCGGCTTCGAGCTCGAGCGCATCCAGGGCTGGTATACCCAGGAGACCTACTGGAGCCACAAGCACAGCGCCGGCTCCACCACGGTGCGCTTCGCCCTGCCCGGCGGGGCCTACTGGGAGCGCATCCTCGACAAGCCCGAGCGTTTCGGCAAGCAGAAGGCCAACTTCGTCGGGCGCTACAAGGGGCAGTGGTGGCAGCCGCCGACCTTGACGGACGCGGATCTCGCCGAGAGCGACGAGATATGGATCGTCGAGGGCATCTTCGACGCCATCGCCCTGCTGCATCACGGCATCGCCGCCGTCTCCGCCATGAGCTGCTCGAACTACCCGGACGCGGCGCTCAAACGCGTCGCGGATGCCGCGCACGCCGCCGGTCACGGCTGGCCGACGCTGGTATGGGCGCTCGACAGCAACCGGGCCGGCCAGAACGGCACCCTCAAGCATGTCGAGCGGGCCCGGGCCGCCGGCTGGGACTGCCAGGCGGCGCAGATCCCCGGCAAGCAGGACTGGAACGACCAGCACCAGGCCGATCGCCTGAGCCAGAAGCACCTGCAAACCTACCGCTATCACGGCGCCCTACTGCTGGCCGAATCGCCCACCGCCAAGGCACTGCTGATCTACAAGCGCACCGAGCGTCGGGAGTTCTGGTTCGAGTACAAGCATCAGGTGTGGTGGTTCAAGCTCAGCCAGGAGGCATTCGAACGTGCGGTCAGGTCTGCCACCGGCTCCGCCGATCCGGAGGACATGCAGCTGCTGGATGAGCAGCAGCGCGACGCCGCCCTGCAACAGGCCGGCACCGTCAGCCGCATCTGCACCTGCCTGCCGGAATTCCTCTATTACCAGGCCAACGCGATCACCGACGAGAGCTGGTACTACGCTCGGGTGGACTTCCCCAGCGGCAAGGCCTCGATCAAGAACACCTTCTCCGGCGGCCAGCTGGCCAGCGCCTCGGAGTTCAAGAAGCGCCTGATGGGCGTCGCCGCCGGCGCCCTCTGGACCGGGACCAGCCAGCAGCTGGATAGCCTGCTGCAGGACCAGATCAGCAACATCAAGACCGTCGAGACCATCGACTACATCGGCTACAGCCGCGAACACGGTGCCTACGTGTTCGGCGATCTGGCGGTCAGCGACGGCACGCTCTACCCCATCAACAGCGAGGACTACTTCGAGCTCAAGAAACTGCAGCTCAAGACCCTGAGCCAATCCGTCACCCTGGCCATCAATCCCAAGCGCGACGAGTATCGCCGCGACTGGGCAAACAACCTCTACGGCGCCTTCGGGGCCCGCGGCGTGGTGGCCCTGGCCTGGTGGCTGGGCTCGCTGTTCGCCGAGCAGATTCGCCAACGCCAGAAGAGCTACCCGTTCCTCGAGGTGATCGGCGAAGCCGGCGCGGGCAAGTCCACGTTGATCGAGTTCTTCTGGAAGCTCTGCGGACGCCAGGACTACGAGGGCTTCGACCCGGCCAAGGCGACCATGCCGGCCCGGGCGCGCAATTTCGCCCAGGTCTCCAACCTGCCGGTGGTACTCATCGAGTCCGACCGCGAACAGGAAGGCGGCGCCAAGCAGCGCCAGTTCGATTGGGACGAGCTCAAGACCGCCTACAACGGCCGCTCGATCCGCGCCCGGGGCGTCAAGAACTCCGGTAACGATACCTACGAGCCGCCCTTTCGCGGCGCGATCCTGATCAGCCAGAACGCCGCCGTGCAGGCCGGCGAGGCGATCCAGACCCGCATCACCCACCTGCACTTCACCCGCGAAGGCCAGAACGCCCAGACCAAGAAGATGGCCGAGGCCCTTGAACGCGTGCCCATGGAGGACGTCAGCGGCTTCCTGCTCGAGGCCACCCTGCGCGAGAGATCCCTGCTCGCGCTGATGGAGCGCGGCATCGAGGACTACGAGAGCAACCTGATCGACGACGAGGGCGTGCACAACCTGCGCATCGCCAAGTGTCACGCCCAGCTGCTCGGGCTGCTGGACTGCCTGGGGCCGGACGGATTGGATCTGTTCAACGAGCAGATCATCGACCAGGCCGCCGGGCATATCTGGCAGATGGCCCGGGAGCGTCAGCAGGCCATCAACGCGGACCACCCCATGGTGGCGGAGTTCTGGGAGGCGTTCGACTACATCGAGGGGCTGCGCGCCGATCCCACCCTGAACCACTACGGCGACGGCACCGGGCAGATCGCGGTGAACCTCAAGGACTTCGAGCGCATGTGCGGCGAGCACAAGCTGCGCGTGCCGGATATCCGCGAACTCAAACGCCATCTCAAGACCAGCAAGTCGCGCAAGTTCGTCGATTCCAACCGCACCGTGCGCAGCCAGGTCCGCCTGGGCAACGCCAGCGTCAAGTGCTGGATCTTCCGCGACGAGTAAGGAGGCCGCCATGAAGCCCCGTACCTACACCCTCGACCAGGCCGCCGCGCTGCTCAACCTGGGCCGCAACACCCTGGCCCGCCGGCTGCGCGAGGCCGGCATCCTGGATCGTCGGAACCTGCCCCGGGGGCGCTATCGCGGCAATGCCCGGCTGATGCGCGTGGAAACCGGCACTTACCACCACCCCATCATCGGCTGGACCCATTACGGCCGCACCGAGATCACCGATGCAGGGCTCGATCATATCGCCGATCGGCTGGGCATCGACATCGAGCGACTGCCAGCCGATGGCGACCCCCTTGCCTCGGCCGGAAAACGCAATATGAATCAAAACGCGACTTCATATAGCCGTTCATTCTAAATTATGGACTCGTTTTGTATTGAATAGATTCTGTTTTGAGTTCAATATGAGTTTGTGCAAGACAAAAGCGAGAGCGCGAAGCGCCAATAGAACCAAGAAACCCAAACCATCGGGTACGACAGGAGAAAACATGCCACACCAACGCCTCGTTTCCCACACGCCACCGCAAGGCATTTTGCAGGATGCCGGCGAGCTGGCGGTGCTGACCGAGAACGCCGAACCGACCCGCCATCGCTACGCCATGGTCATCTCGTTCGAAAGCGAGGACCAGCTGCGCCAGGCGCTGGGGCACCGCCGCCTCGACTATCGCGTCGGCATCACCGCCCAGGAGCGCATGCACGAGGAGGGCCCGAGCAATGGCTGACCTCTACGTCATCCGCAACACCTGGGGCGGCGACGTCATCGCCCGCATCGCCGAGCCCAGCAAGGCCCGCACCGTACAGAGATTCATGAGCGTCATGGCAGGTCGGGAGCTCGGCCTCGCCCAGGCGGCCTATCGCTGGATTCCCTGGTGGTGGCAGGGCTACCGCGTCGTCAACGTCGCCACGCTGACCCCGAGCGACCTGCAGAGCACGGAGACCCACCATGGCGGATAACGCGGACCGAGCGGCGGAAATCATCGAAAACCGGCTCGAGGGCGCGATCGGCAACATCCGCGTTCCCGACACCGTGGCCTCCGATCCGGAATGCGAAGACTGCGGCATCGAGATACCCCAGGCTCGCCGACTGGCCGCCCCCTGGGTGACCACCTGCATCGAGTGCCAGGGGATTCGGGAAAACAAGATGCGGCACCGCCGCTGAATAAGAAAAGGAGAGAGACATGAACGCATTGACTGCACGGCTCGCAGGGAGAGTCGCAGGCCAGGGCATCGACGCCCTGAATCGGCTAGTCGAGGCCGCCGAAGGCGATGGCCATCAGGCCCAGCACTGCCGTCGCATCCTGCTGGCCGTCTACAACAGCTACGCATGGCCACTCGAGCTGATCCGGCTACGTACGCTCGACCGCGATCTGCAGCGCGCCGCCTTCATCGTCATCGAGTGGTCGACAGACTGCGACCGCGAGCTTTACGAGTACCTGCCGGACGGCAACAGGCTCATGCAACGTTTCTGGGGCCTCGAGAAGGAGCAAGGGGAATGAACAAGACCTACCAAGAGCTTTGCGACGAGAACCGCGCCCTGCGCGACGACCTCGACGAAGCCAAGACCCTCCTGCAGCAGACGCTAAGCGCCGTTCTGGATCTGCGCCACGAGCGCAGCACCCTCAGGGAAGCCAAAGATGCCACGGAAGCGCGCCTCGACGCGATGCGCGACCAGGTACGCAAGGCCAGGCTATTCGCCGGCGACAACCTTCCTGCTGCTACCGGCCTCGCCCTGGTGACGATGCTCGAATCAGCGATGAAAGGGGGGCCTGATGGATCTGTTCAGCAGTGAAGAAGAAGACGCCCTGCGCGACGAGCTAGAGACGACAAAGCAGCAACTCGAAGACATGGCCGCCCATGCTGACGACAGCGCCCAGGTGCTGGCAAGTTACGGATTCAAAGCAAACAGCCGAAGCGCACTGCTGGCCAAGGTCATCAAGCGGAGCTGGCAAGCCGATGTTTTAGAAGCCGTTGCCGAGGATTGGCAAAGAAGAAAAGTCGATCAGGCAGGCGCCCGTCTGCTGAAGGATAAAGCCGCCATACTGCGCCGCCCAATCTCGGGGGAATCGTGAACAGCCAACAGCAACCCAAGGGCGGGCCGCTGGCCCGCCAGGCGGCCATGCTCTGCCAGGATCGCCGCTTCCAGCTCTACCTGGATCGGCGGCGCCGCTACAAGCTCGGCATGACCGAGAGCGCCCTGCCCGACGGCACCCACAACGAACAAGACGCCCGGGATTGGCTGTGCCAGGTCTGCGGCATCGAAAGTCGCGCAGAGCTGGATCACAACAGCCACGCCGCCGGCATGTTTCGCACCATTCGTCACCGATTCAATCGTTGGAACGCAAGGGAAAAATCATGAACACCTACTTTGGACTACTCGCCGAGTTCAACGGCCGCGCCGAGATCCCCCTAGAAGAGATCGCGCCCCGCTACTTCGGCATCAGCGCCAAGACCGCCGGGGCTCGCGCTCTGGCCCAGGCCCTGCCAGTGCCCGCCTACCGAGCGCTGGACAGCCAGAAGTCACCGTGGCTGGTCAGCGCCGTGGATCTCGCCCGCTACCTGGACGAGCGCCGCGAGCAGGCGCGCAGCCAGTGGCGGATGGTGAACGGCTAAGCGACCACAAAAAAACAAGCAGTGCGGGGATGACCATGAGTCAAACAGTTCCATTCGAGTATCAGGGTCAGCCGGTGCAGTTCACGACGGCCGGTTGGATCAATGCAACGGAGATCGCCAAGCGGTTTGGCCGTCGGCCTAACGATTGGATATTGCTCCCAAGCACAAAGGAGTACCTAGACGCTCTGGACCGGCACTGGTCGGGCGATACCAGTAAATCTGGTAACGGGTTCAACGGGTTTGTTAGAACTCAGAGAGGTGGTTCGCAGCAGGGGACGTGGCTTCATCCGAAGCTGGCTGTTGCCTTCGCTCGTTGGCTCGACGTCGACTTTGCCGTCTGGTGTGACCTGCACATCGACTCACTGCTGCGCGGGGAGATCAGTGCCCGGCAGCAGTTCGACAAGGCCTGCCAGGCATTGGACGATCGCCGGGGACTGGCCAGCGCCCAGGGGCGAGGTCTGGCGCAATGGCGACATGAAAAACAGCCGCTAGAAGCTCGCGTCGAGTATTGGCGACGCGAACTTCAGCTCAGCCTTCCTTTGCACGGCGCCGACGAGGCACATTCCAGGCTGCAGGCCTGAACAAAAGGCAAGACTGTTGCAGCGCCTCTATGGCTTGGGCTATGCTTATCGGGTCACGGCAAATTCCGTGACCGGGTTTGACAGCCCGAATCCAAAGGCGCACAGCGCCCCCTTACCGAAATGGCGCTTTTTTTGTGCCCTGCAGGTAGTTATGGCGGGCCGTGCGTGGGAGGCCTTCGGGCCTGCCGGTTTCCTTTGGGCCGGTCTGTCAACCCGCGTACGGTCCGCCCCCTCTCGATTGACAGCGACGTGGCGGACTCCAAAAACCAAAGGAGTACCGCATGACTCATTCCACGATTTCCCTGCCCGATCTGGACGCCCAGGTCATCAATGGCGCCGCTCAGCACAGCCTCAACCTTGCCCGCAACAGCCTCGGCTTCCTCGAAGGCCTGATCGCCATGAACGTCGATCGGGAACGCCTCGAGGTCAGCACCGAAGAACTCGTTGCCCAGCTGCAGGTGATCCTGCACTTCCTCGACGACGGCCTCGGCAACGCCCAGCACATCACCGACTTCCTCAAGGAGAACGCCAAGTGAATAGCCAACTGATTCCCGTTTTTCAGTCCAGCGGCCAGCAGCTGCTATGCAACGCCCGCGACCTTCATGTGTTTTTGGAAGTGGGGCGGGATTTTTCCACCTGGATGAAGGACCGTATCGATCAGTACTGTTTTGTTGAAGGCGAGGACTATATCGTGATGAATAACTTTGGTTCGCCAGATTTGGCGAATCAAAAATTATCACGGCGTAAACCGAGGTTTGATTCGCCCGATTTGGGGAAAACCTGCGAAGATGAGTTTTCCCCAGATTTGGGGAAAACCTCCGAAGATGAGTTTTCGCCCGATTTGGCGAAAACCTCAAAAGGTGGTCGTCCTGCCATCGACTACCACCTGACCATGGACATGGCCAAGGAACTGGCCATGATCGAGAACAACGCCATGGGCCGGCGGGTTCGCCGCTACTTCATCCAGCGCGAGCGCCAAGCCATCGAACTGCTGGAAAAACAGGCGACCGAGGTGCAGCCCATCGAGCAGGTGAAAAAGCGCATCAAGGATAACCCGAAGTTCCACTATCTCTTTCTTTTACAACAACAAAGCCGCACGCTGGCCCGCGAACTGGCGACTTGCGACAACCCAAACGAGCGATTCAATACGCATTGCACGCTGCGCCAGGTGAACGATTGCCTGGGCATCCCCACGGAGCCGCTTGAGAAATGGCACTCGCCCGACACCAGCCAGCCCCTAATCTCCAATAGCTGACCACTACGCGCCCGGAGCCTCCCGCAGCACGAGGTTTTCCGGGCGCAAGTGTGTGTAGCGCTTGAGCACGTCCCAACTCTCATGCAGCGTGAATTGCTGCACTTCCACTATCTCGTACCCCGCCTCGAATAGCCGCGACGTCGCCTCATGACGTAGATCATGGAACCGCAGATCCTCGATACCACAGGCCGCGCAGGCCGCTTGCCAGCGTGTGCCAATCGATTTTTCATTGTAGGCGAATATCCTTTCCTTCCCCTGGGCGCGAGGCTGCCGGCGAATGATATCGAGCCCTGCCCGGGTTAGCTTGAAGCGCTTGTGATTGCCTTCCTTGCGCCGTGGGTGCTTGGCATCGCGCACCCAGCATGTGCTGGCGTTCTCGTCCAGATCCGACCACAGCAAGCGCGTGATTTCGCCCAGCCGGCGGGATGACGCTATCGCAAAGTCCATGATGTCTTCCATGGGGATGACAGCGCTGGGCCGGATCTTCTGCGATCGCCGAAAGTAGGCTCGCAGCGCCTCTATTTCGGCATTTGTGGGTCGCCGTTCGCGTTTTTCAGGCCGTGCGATTAACCCCTTGCTGCGCATCAGCAGCTTCGCCGACTCGAACTCGTTAAGATTCACCGGCATCTTCCAGGCTGCCGCAGCCGTACGCAGAATGATGCCCAGCCAGGTGATGTCCTGAGCGACGGTCTGCGGCTTGATACCGCTATCGCGGCGCATGACCGCATGCCCGATGATATCCTCGCTGCTCAGTTGGGTTATCTGTACCCGCGCGATCGGGAAGCGCTGCAGCTGCTGGATGGTGGCCCGCTTGCTGCGCCCAGCATTCTGGGCAAACTCATGTATGTAGCGCTCGATGGCATCATCCAGAGTGACATTTCGCCACTTCGCCACCAGCAGCCCACCGGGGGCAAGCAACTCGGTCTCGCGCCGTCGCGCCCACTCCTCAGCCATCGCCTTCCTCGGGAACGTTTTGGATTCCGAGTAGTCTGGCTGCCCTTGGCGAGCGATGCGAAGGCGAACCAGGTATGAGAAACTGCCGTCCTTTCGACGGCGCTTGACGATCGTTGCCATTGCCAACCCTCAATGTGACAAATTCCAGCGGCACAAAGTGCCAAATATGTGACAACGCGACAAGTAAAACGCAGAAAAAGCACTGTAAATATGAACAGATATGACAAGCCTGACAATGCCTAACTCGCTATGACCATTGAAAATAAGTGCTTCGCACTAGACAGAACCTTCTCCGTGGCCCCCATGATGGATTGGACTCTAATGCCGTAGTGGCAGGCTTCGCAGCCCCCAAGTGCCAAATATGTGCCAGCAGCATTCAGCTGCTGGCATTTTTTTGT
>NZ_FQUJ01000006.1:0-35377 GCF_900128925.1 Modicisalibacter ilicicola DSM 19980 | reverse complement strand
GACAAGCCTGACAATGCCTAACTCGCTATGACCATTGAAAATAAGTGCTTCGCACTAGACAGAACCTTCTCCGTGGCCCCCATGATGGATTGGACGACCCGCGACTACCGGGCATTCGCCCGTACGCTGACGCGTCGTGCCCTGCTCTACACGGAGATGGTCACCACCGGCGCCATCCTGCACGGCAGCCCCCGGGAGCGCTTTCTGGGGCACGATGCCGTGGAGCATCCGCTCGCCTTGCAGCTGGGCGGCAGCGACCCCGGTGAACTGGCGGAATGTGCTGCCATCGCCGAGTCCTGGGGGTACGACGAGATCAATCTGAACGTGGGATGCCCCAGCGACCGGGTGCAGAACAACCTGATCGGCGCCTGCCTGATGGCCTACCCCGACAAGGTGGCCGCCGCCGTCAGGGCGATGAAGGCGGCGGTGCGCATCCCCGTGACCGTGAAGTGCCGCATCGGCATCGACGCCCAGGACGAGGATGCCGATCTCGAACGCTTCGTCGTCAAGGTCGCCGAGGGCGGCTGCGACACCTTCATCGTGCATGCCCGCAAGGCCTGGCTGGAGGGATTGTCGCCCAAGGAGAATCGCGACATCCCCCCGCTGAACTACCCTCGCGTACACCGGCTCAAGGCGATGCATCCCGAATTGCACATCGGCATCAACGGCGGCCTGAAGCGCCTGGCCGAGTGCCAGGCGCAGCTCGCCCAGGTCGACAGCGTGATGGTGGGTCGCGAGGCCTACCAGAACCCCTGGCTGCTCGCCGCGGTGGACGAGACCTTCTACGGCGAGCCGGGACCGGCGCGCACGCGCCATGAGGCCGCCGAGGCGCTGCGCCCCTACATCGCGGAACGCCTCGCAGAAGGCGCCCGGTTGAACCATGTGACCCGCCATCTGCTGGGGCTCTTCCAGGGCTGCCCGGGCGGACGACGCTTTCGCCGACACCTCTCCGAAAATGCCCATCGCGATGGCGCCGGCCTGCAGGTCTTCGACGATGCCCTGGGGCTGGTAGCATCGACAGCGGCGGCGCCGGTCGCGACTCTATAGCGTGTCGAGGCTAGGCTCGAAGTCCGACTGGAACGACTCCACCGCGTTTTCCGCTTCCTCGATGGCGTCGAAGCGCGCCACATGGAACAGGGCCTCGCCTTCATTGACCAGCGGCAAGTTGCTCATGCCGATGATGATGCCATCGGCATTGGCGATGACCTCCCCTTCGGCGTTCCCGAAAGGATCGGCCACCACCCCCAAAAGCTGCCCCTTGGCGACACGCGCCCCCAGTCGCACCCGGGGTCGCAGGATGCCGTCCCCGGTGGCTCTCGCCCAGCTCGAGCCATTGGCGATCTCGGCCGACATCGGGGCCGAGCGTCGGCGGCTCGGAGCCAGCATGCCAAGCTTGCGCATCACCCGCAGGATGCCCCGCACCCCGGGGGCGATCGACCATTCGTCGAAACGCAACGCCTCGCCTGCCTCGTAGGTCAGCACCGGCACCCCTCGGCTCTGGGCATAGGCGCGCAGGCTGCCCTCGCGCAGCTCCGCGTTGAGGATGACCGGCGCGCCGAAGGCATCCGCCATCATCGACGTCTCGCTGTCGGGACTCAGCTGGGCGCGGATCTGGGGCAAGTTGGTACGATGAATGGCCCCGGTGTGCAGGTCGATGATATGGCTGGCCAGATCGACGATCTGCTCCCGAAACAGGGCAGCGACCCGCGAGCCCAGCGAGCCCGCCTCGAGGCCGGGAAAGCAGCGATTGAGATCGCGACGATCGGGCAGGTAGCGGGTGTGCTGGACGAACCCGAAGACATTGACGATGGGGACGGCAATCAGGGTTCCGCGCAGGCGTCGTATCGCCGACGAGCGCAGCAGGCGGCGAACGATTTCCACGCCATTGATCTCGTCACCATGGATGGCGCTGCATACCAGCAACACCGGGCCGGACTGCCTCCCGTGCACCACCTCCACGGGGATGTGCAAGGGGGCGTGGGTGTACAGCTTGGCGACGGGCACGTCGATTTGGGTACGCGAGCCGGGCGCGACGCGCACGCCGGCAAGTTCGAACGGAGGTCGAGCCATCGAGGCATCCTTTGACGAAACAGCGTTTTCTTTATACGCCGTGACGCGCCCGATGACGACCCTTTCGCCCGCCTTTCGGCCAAATGCCGGGGGTGCAGAGCGGATTCCCCAGCCAGATTACTGGCGAATCGCCTCGAATTCGAAGATCAGCTCCACCTCGTCGCCGACCATGCCGTTGTCGACCCCGTAGGTCATGCCCCACTCGCTGCGCGACAGTGTCGTGCGGGCCGACAACCCCAGGGTGTATTGCTTGTGACCGAAGGGGTATTCTGCTGCCTTGTTCAGGGTCACATCGAGAGTCACCGGGTGGGTCTCCCCGAGCAGGGTGAGATCGCCGGTCAGGGTGCCCTGGGTATCGCTCTCGGCGCTGAAGTCGGTGACCTCGAACACGATGTCCGGATACGCCTCGGCATCGAGGAAATCGTCGCTGAGCACATGTTCGTCGCGCTTCTCGTGGTTGGTGAAGAGGCTGTCGGCGGCTATCTCCACACGCCCTGACGAGAGCGCCTGGGCCTGCTCGTCGTAGACGAACTCACCCTCGCCCTCCAGGAACATGCCCAGCTGCTTCTGATAGCCGATATGGCTGATCAAAAAGCCGATCGAGAAGTGTTCGGGGTCGATACGATAGGTATGCGGTTCGGCCTGGGCCGGCAATACACCCAAGGCAAGCCCGCCGCTGAGGGCGAGGGCCGCCATGGAGCCACGTAGTGCAGTAATCATCTCGGATCTCCTGATTGAACGGCTAGGATCAGCCATGCAGCGCCACTTTCCTGCGACGCGCCAGCCAGTGTATGTCCACCATGAACGACAAGGACAGCAGCAGCAGCGACAGCAGCGCAATCGGTGCCGCCACGGCATCCGCGACTGCCGGCAGCAGCCCGACGAGCAGCGACCCCGCCTGCCACACACAGATGATCTTGCGCCGCCGGCTCTCGGGCAGTTCGCGCCCCAGCCAGGGCCACAGCCGAATGCTCAGCACGAAGCCATAGCGCATCAGACCGATCAGCAGCACCCAGGGCCCCGCCTTGCCGAGCACCAGCAGGGCCACGCATAACGCCAGGATGAAGAACGCATCCAGCTCCATGTCGAAGCGCGCACCGAACGACGAGGCCGATCGGGTCAGGCGTGCAATCCAGCCGTCCAGGCCATCGAGCAGCAGAGCCAGCAGAGCCAGCAGGGCCATGACATCGACATGACGGGCCATGAAATCGGGAAAGATGATCGCACCGGCGAAGATGGCGATCAGCATGCCGCGCAGCAGGGTGACGCGATTGGCCCAGCCCAGCCAGCGACTCGTCGAAGGCCAGGTCTTGAGCACGATCACCACCATCGCCACGTAGACCGCACCTGCGCTCATGCGCAACCCCACCGGCGCGGCCAGCCACACCAGCACGCCTTCCAGCAGTAGCGCAAACATCACCAGGGCGGCACAGAACTCGGCAAACGCCAGGGCATGGATCTGACCGCCGCCTCCCAGGAATGTCCGACTGTGTCTATCCGGCATGGTTTCAACCCCTACGGTCCCCGTCGCGGCGACACTTGACGCATCGACCGATAAACACTGAATTTAACTAGGCTAGAGGCTCGGTCCGCGCCTTGCCAGAATCGGTAAAGCCTGCACATGGACGAGCAGGATGCATTAATACAATGTTTGTACAATAATTGAACGTGTCGACCCTGGCGCGGTCAATAAGTTTCACATGATCCAGGCGTTCCCGAAGGAAGAGCTCATGCCCGCGAACACCGCCCAGGCCTTCTGGGTACTCGCACCCGGTCAGGGGGCCTTGCGAGAAGAGGCCCTCCCCCCTGCTGGCGATACCGATGTGCGCGTTCGTACGCGCTATAGTGCCATCAGCCGCGGGACGGAACGCCTTGTGTTCGACGGTCGCATTCCCGCCAGTGAGCATGTCCGCATGCGCGCGCCCTTTCAGCAGGGCGACTTCCCGGGGCCGGTCAAGTATGGCTATGCCAGCGTGGGTGTCGTCGAGCAGGGTCCGGCACATCTCTTGGACCGCAATGTCTTCTGCTTGTATCCCCACCAGGATCGTTATGTGGTTCCCGCCGATGCCGTGCTGCCCCTGCCCGAAGGACTGCCTGTCGAACGGGCGGTACTCGCCGCCAACATGGAAACCGCCATCAATGGGCTCTGGGATGCCGGCCCAGGCATCGGCAATCGCATTGCCGTCATCGGCGCGGGGGTGGTCGGCGCGCTGATCGCCTACCTGTGTGCCCGGATCCCCGGCACCGAGGTACAGCTGATCGATATTGCGCCGCAACGGGCCGAACTCGCCGATACGCTGGGAATCCCCTTCTGCACGCCGGAAAACGCCGCAGGCGAGAACGACCTGGTAATTCATGCCAGCGGTACCCCTCAGGGCCTGCGCTCCGGGTTGCGACTCGCCGGACAGGAAGCAACGCTGGTGGAGATGAGCTGGTTCGGCCAGCAGGAGGTCAGCCTGCCGCTGGGCGAGGCCTTCCACGCCAGGCGCCTGACGCTTCGTTCGAGCCAGGTCGGCACGGTGGCACCCGGTCACCGCGCGCGCTGGGATCATCGCCGACGCCTGGCCCTGGCCCTGGATCTGCTGCGGGACGAACGCCTGGACGCCCTGATCGACGGCGAGAGCAATTTTCAGGACCTGCCCGTCTCGATGCCACGCGTGCTGTCCGGGTCAGCCGACGTGCTGTGCCATCGGGTGCGCTACTGAAGATGGGTTTCATTCATCAAGGAAACGACGCAATGTTCAGCTTGACCGTTCGCGATCATTTCATGATCGCCCACAGCTTCAAGGGTGATGTCTTCGGCCCGGCCCAGCGACAGCACGGCGCTACCTACGTGGTGGATGTCACCTTCAGGCGCCCGTGTCTCGACGATGACGACCTGGTCGTCGACATCGGACTGGCCAGCTCGGCCTTGAGCGAGACCCTGGCCGAATTCAATTTTCGCAACCTCGATGAAATTCCCGAATTCCAGGGCCGCAACACCACGACCGAGTTCATGGCCAAGACAGTCTTCGACCGGCTTGCGCGGGCCATCGACGAGGGCCGCCTGGGCCAGGCCGCCTCGGGCCTGTCTCACTTGAAGGTGACCCTGCACGAATCGCATGTCGCCTGGGCCGACTTCGAGGGGGCGCTGTGAGTCCTTCGCTGACATTGATCGTTGCCGGTGATCCCGAGCAGTTCACCGGCGGGTACCTGTATGACGCGCGCATTGTCGAAGCGCTGCGTCGCCAGGACTGGAACGTCGAGGTCATCGGCCTCGAGGGCAGTTTCCCCGAACCCGACGAGACCGCGGCTCAGGCACTCGAGGAAGCGCTTGCCCGACAGCCCGACGGCACTCGCGTGGTCATCGACGGCCTGGCCATGGGCGGCCTGCCCGAGATCGTCGCCGCTCATCGTGAACGCCTGACGCTGACCGCGCTGATTCATCATCCCCTCGCCGACGAAACCGGTCTCGATCCGGCACAACGTACCCGATTCACCCTCAGCGAGACCCTCGCCCTGGGTGCCGTCGGGCGAATCATCGCCACCAGCCCCTACACCGCGAGGCGCCTGGCCGACTTCGCTGTGCCGGCCGAACGCGTCGCCGTCATCGAGCCCGGTGTCGAACCGGCCCCGCTGGCAAGGCGCGGCGCCGACGACCCGACCACTCGCCAGCATCTGCTGTGCGTGGCGACCGTCATTCCCCGCAAGGGCCACGATGTATTGCTCGAAGCCCTGAGCCGGCTGCGCGATCGCGACTGGCAATGCGACTGCATCGGGGCGCTCGACCGCGACAAGGATCATGCCGCCACCATCGCCGACGAGCTCCGGGAACAGGGCCTCGAGGGACGCATCCGACTGCTCGGCGAGCGATCCCCGGATGCCTTGAGGGAGGCTTACCAGAATGCCGATCTCTTCATCCTGCCCTCCCGTTACGAGGGCTATGGCATGGTGATCACCGAAGCGCTGGCCCGTGGCCTGCCGGTCATCACCACCACTGGCGGCGCCCTGGCCCATACCTTGCCCGAGGAAGCGGGATTGAGCGTGCCCCCGGACGACCCCGAGGCACTGGCCGACGCGCTGCAACGCTGGTTCGACGACCCCGAGCTGCGCACCCGCCTGCGTGACGGTGCCGGCAAGGCGCGCTCGGCGCTCAAGGACTGGCACGCTGCCGGGCAGGCCTTTGCCGCGGCCCTGCTGCGCGAGCCTGGCGACTCGCCCGATATCAGCACCCGCACGGAAGCCTCCGGAACATGAACCAACCCGCCCCCGGCAGCACCTTCGATACACAATGGCTACGCCTGCGCCAGGCAACGGACGCCAAGGCGCGGGATGCCACGCTGACCCGGGGTGCAGGGCGCTGGCTGCTGCGACGCCAGGGTGGCGAATCCGGGCGTGTTCTCTCGCTGGTGGATCTTGCCAGCGGTGCCGGCAGTAACCTCGAGTTTCTTGCCGCCCGCCTGCCCGGCCCGCAACGCTGGCATCTGATCGATCACGACGCCGGCCTGCTGGACGAGGCGACATCGCGCCTTCGTCGACTTCGCGACAGCGACGGCACCTCCATCGAACTGACAGCCCACTGTCGCGACCTGGTGACGTTCGATCCCGACATGCTGGGGGGCAGCGATCTGGTCTGTGCCTCGGCACTCTTCGACCTGGTCTCGGCGTCATGGGTGGA
Source organism: Modicisalibacter ilicicola DSM 19980 (assembly GCF_900128925.1). Taxonomy (GTDB): domain Bacteria; phylum Pseudomonadota; class Gammaproteobacteria; order Pseudomonadales; family Halomonadaceae; genus Modicisalibacter; species Modicisalibacter ilicicola. Next base: position 28,650 of record NZ_FQUJ01000006.1, on the reverse strand, counting down.
ACGACTGGCCGGGGCCTGCGTGGCCCGGAAGTCGGCGGTGCTGTTCACCCTCAGTGTGGATGGCGACTGGGCGTTTTACGATCGTGATACCAGGGCCCTGAATGACGCCGAGGACCGGTGGGTTCGCGATCAGGTCAATGCCCACCAACGCCGTGAAAAAGGGTTCGGAGAGGCGCTGGGGAAAACCGCCCCCCAGGTACTTCACGATGCCTTTTCCAGGCGCGGCTACCACGTGATGAGCGCCCCCAGCCCCTGGCGACTGCCGCCAGGCCGGCCTGAGACCCTGGCGCTGGGAAGCCAACTGCTCGAGGGCTGGGCCACCGCCGTGCACGAACAGGCACCCGGGCAACGCTCGCGGGCCGACGCCTGGCTGGCGAACCGCCTGACCTCCCTGAATGACGGATCGCTGGGGCTGAGCGTCGGTCATGTCGACCTCTTCGCCCGCCCCCGGGAGGAATCCTGAATGGCGCGACTGCTTCCTCCCCATGCATGGATTCGCTTGCTGGCAAGCGCGGTCCTGCTGGGCCTTCTCGCCTGGTGGCTGGACATGTCGACCATCGCTGCAGAACTCCAGGGACTGTCGGCCTCCTGGGTGATGCTGGCCCTGGCCTTGACCCTGCCCCAGGTGGCGGTCTCCGCCTGGCGCTGGCGCCTGACCGCGCGTCTGCTGGGCATTCGCCTGGCCTGGGGCGCGGCCTTGGGCGACTATTACCTGGCCACCTTTCTCAACCAGCTTCTGCCCGGTGGCGTCATGGGCGATGCCGCCCGCGCCTGGCGGCATGCCCGTGCCAGCGGCGAACGCGCCGCGGCCCTGCGTGCCGTCATCATCGAGCGGGTCTCGGGCCAACTGGTACTGGCGGTCATGACCGCCTCGGTGCTCTTGTCGCCCCTCTGGCACCGCCCGCTCAGCGCGGCCCTCGGCGATGGGCTCGATCGACTGGCAGCCACCGGTACGCTGGTCTGGCTGACGTTGGCGTTCGTTCTGCTCGTCGCGGGCCTGGCACTTTATCGGCTTTACACCCGCCCTCCTCGCCTATTCGAGACGTTGACCAGGGGGCTGGGCCGCGACCTGTTTCTTACCCTGCTCAGTTCCCATGCCTGGCCGCGTCAACTGCTGGGGTCGCTGTTGGTGGTCGGCAGTTACGTGGCGGTGTTCGTCTGTGCCGCCCGGGCCATCGGTACCGAGTTGCCGCTGATGACGCTGTTGGCATTGATCCCGCCCGTGCTGCTGGCGATGGCCATCCCTCTCTCCGTGGCGGGCTGGGGCTTGCGGGAGGGAGCGGCGGCGCTGGTGTGGGCCGCCGCCGGTCTCGCCCCGGCCCAGGGAGTGGCGGTGTCGATGGCCTACGGTGGCCTGGTGCTGGTCTCGAGCCTGCCCGGTGCCCTGTTCCTGATGAGCCGGCGATCACGGCGTCTCGGCCGACGCGAGCGCCAGGTCGAACAAGGTGTCGTCGCCGCAGGGAAAGGTGCGGGCGCGGGGTCGCAATGCCTGGTCGAGGGTCGCGATCGGCGCCAGGTCGAGCCCGGGACGCCCCGAACCAATCAGCAGAGGCGCGATCAGCATGTGCAGGCGATGCAGGACGCCGGCCTCGAGAAAGCGCGAGACAGTCACCCCGCCGCCCTCGACCAACACCCGCTCGAGCCCCCGTGCGGCCAGCGTGTCGAGCACTCTGCGCGGGGCGATGCCGGCATCATCGATCGGCAGGGCGATGCGCTCGACATGGCTACCGAAAGGTCCCGCGACAGCCGCGTGACAGCCGACCAGATGCAGGGTCGGTGTCTCGGCGGACTGGAAGACATGATGGGTGGCGCTGAGTCGCCCCCGGGGGTCGAGCACCACGCGCACCGGGTGTCGCCCCGCGACATGGCGGACGCTGAGCCGGGGGTCGTCGGCCTCGACCGTTCCGGCCCCCACCAGCACGGCATCGACCAAGGCGCGCAGGCGGTGCAGATGAACCCGGCTCTCGAGCCCGTTCACATAGTGCGATGCGCCGGTCACGGTGGCGATTCGACCGTCCAGGCTCTGGCCGAGCTGGGCGATCGCCAGAGGCCGAGTCCGCACCACCAGGGGCACCAGGCTGTCGAGCAGGTGACGCACGTCGTCGGCGACGGCGCCGTCGTACGCCCAGGTACCACCTTGCCGAAGGCTCAGGCCAGGCACACCGGAAGTGAAGGACAAGGACGATGACCAGTCGTGATCGCTTGCCCTGCGAAGGCAGGACCAGGCCAGGTCGACATCACAGAAGGGATCGCTCATGAATACGTCGCTCAGGCTTCTCATGGACAGGGGCAGGAGTCCTATCATGCGCAGCGTCCCGGACAAGAACAACCTCGGCCCACAAGGAGAAGCTCATGCACCAGGTTGAACGCGCCATTTTCGATATCCGCCGGGGGTTGCCGATACTGCTGCGCGACGAGGAGCAGGACATTCTCGTCCAGCCGATCGAAAGCGTCGACGACGGCACCCTGGAGCGTCTCGTCGCTACGGCGGGGGAAGCGCCGGGCCTGGTGCTGAGTCGGCATCGGCTGGCGCTGCTGGGCCAGCCGATCGAGGCCGAGACCGCGCGCCTGTCGCTGGACAAGCCTTCCTCCCTGGATGCCAGGCATCTTGGCGAGCTGGCTTTCGGGGTCGACGTGCCGGGGACCACGCATCCGGTCGTTTCCGCCAGCCGCGCCGATCATGCGGCCCTGACCCTGATGCGGCGCGCCCTGTTGATTCCCGCTGCCCTCACCGCCCGGGTGGCCAGCGGCTCTCGCGCTTTGGTCGAGTCCCTGGTCGAGCGAGGCGAATTGCTGGCCGTGGAGGCTGCCAAGGCCGAACGCTGCTTCGAGGCCGCCAGCGGGTTGCTCAAGCGGGTCAGCGAGGCACGTATTCCTCTGGCGGAAGCCGCCCAGAGCCGTTTCATCCTGTTCCGCGAACCGGATGGCTTGCGCGAGCATGTCGCCATCGTCATCGGGGAGCCCGCCGACTGGCGTGAGGCGGTGCCGCTTCGCCTGCATTCCGCCTGCCTGACCGGCGACCTGTTCGGCAGCCTGCGCTGCGACTGCGGCGAACAGCTGCGCAATGCAGTCGCGGATATCGAGGCCATGGGCGGCGGCGTGCTGCTCTATCTCGCCCAGGAAGGGCGTGGTATCGGACTGGCCAACAAGTTGCGAGCCTACTCGCTGCAGGACGAAGGGCTCGACACCCTGGACGCCGACCAGATACTGGGCTTCGGTGAGGATGAGCGTCGCTATGGCGTGGCGGTGGACATGCTGGCCGCCCTGGAGGTCCGTCGCGTGCAGCTGCTCACCAACAACCCGATCAAGATCACCGCCCTGATCGAGGGCGGCATCGAGGTGACCGATCGCCAGGCGCTGTACGGCCGTCTGACCGAGCAGAACTATCGTTACCTGAATGCCAAGGCCAAGCGTGCCGGTCACATGCTCGAGGCGGTGCTGGAGAACTACGAACGCCCCTCGCGGGACTGAAAGTCGTCGATGCCCATGGTGCTGGCTTCTTCGAAGAGAGTCGCCAGCTTGCTGGCGTAATGCTCGACGAGGCGCGCTCCCAGCTCGGCATCGGCCAGACGGGCATCGCCCACCACCCCGCCTGGATGGAGATCCTCGGCCAGCCAGGCGAAGGCCGCCTCGCCCTCGGGACCCAGCCATTTCCCGCGGGCAGCCATTGCCTCGCCCCGGGACGGTGGGTGGCCGACATGCTCGCGTCGCACCTTGTGAGGGGCCAGATGAAGCATCATCGCCGTCTCCAGGGCGCCGCCATGCAGTCCATGACGCAACTCTTTCTCGGGTAGCGCGCCTGGCGGTGGCGAGAAACGCATGTAGTGGGCCTTGACCACCAGCATGCCCCGGCGCTCGCGCAGCTTGAGTGCGGCGATGTCGGCGACTGCCTTGTTGCCGCCGTGGCTGTTGAGCAGCACCAGACGCCGCACGCCGGAGCGGGCGAGTGAATCGCCATAGGCTTCGATGACCGCGATGGCGGTCTCCGGCGGCAGACTGAGCGTGCCGGCAAAACTGCCGTGCTCCTGGCTGCTGCCGATCGCCAGGGGCGGCAGCTCGAACAGCGCAAACGTCTCGGGCAAGAGTGCGGTGGCCGCTGCCAGCAGACCCAGGCCGATATCCAGGTCCGTGGAGAGCGGCAGATGCGCGCCGTGCTGCTCGATGGCCGCCAGGGGCAAGACCGCGACACTCTCTTCGGTGATGACACCACTCAGTTCCGGCGACGTCATATCCTGCCAACGCCTCGCGCCGAATTCGATGGAATCCGTCATGGTCTCTCCTGGTCGACTCGGTTCTTTCCTCGAAATCATACCTCGGGATGCCAGTTTTCTGACAAGATGACGACGCCTCTCGTGTCAGGACTGGCAACCGTCATGTCGATCGGGTAAAACGACGCGCGGTATCTTGCCCGAGAATATCCTGTGACCGCATCGAAAAACCCCGGGAGTCCGCTCTGATGCTGGAAGTCGTTTGTCTCTCCTTTGCCCTGTTGCTTGGCCTGGTCGCCCGCGGCTTCGGCCTTCCTCCCCTGGTCGGCTTCCTGGGGGCCGGGTTTTTGATCAACCCCCTGCGCGACACCCTGGCGCTGCCCACCGCGACCCCGGAAATCCTCGAATACATTGCCCACCTCGGGGTATTGCTGCTGCTATTCAGCGTGGGGCTCAAGCTCAAGCTCAAGAGTCTCGTGCAACCCGAGGTGGTCGGCGGCGGGCTGGCGCACTTCATGGTCACGGTAAGCGTGTTCGCCCTGGGCCTGCACTGGCTGGGCGGTGTCGATTGGGCCAACTCGCTCATTCTGGCGATTGCGTTGGCCTTTTCCAGTACCGTGCTGTCCGCCAAGAATCTCGAGGAACGTCGTGAACTGCGTGCCTTTCACGGCCGCGTCACGATCGGCATCCTGATCATTCAGGACCTCATCGCTCTGTTCGTGCTGGCGTTTTCCATCGGACAGACACCCTCGCCCTGGGCACTCATACTGCTGGGTCTGCCGCTGTTGCGGCCAGCACTTCATCGCCTGATCGATGCCAGCGGGCATGATGAATTGCTGCTCCTGGTGGGGCTGGTGCTGGCGGTGGTGGTCGGTGGCGCCGGCTTCAGCGCCTTGGGCCTCTCCAGCGAGGTCGGCGCCCTGGTACTCGGGGCCATGGTGTCCCAGCATCCGCGCGCCCAGGAGATCGGCAAGTCGCTCTGGGCACTCAAGGAGCTGTTCCTGGTCGGCTTCTTCCTGGAAATCGGCATGTCCGGCTTCCCGGACTGGGAGTCCATCGGGTTTGCGGTGGCCTTCGTCGCCCTGTTGCCGCTGAAGGCAGCGCTGTTCTTCTTCCTGCTCATCCTGTTTCGCCTCAGGGCACGCAACGCCTTCCAGGCCGCCGTCAACCTCAGCAGTTACAGCGAGTTCGGCCTGATCGTGGCGGCGGCTCTGGTGCCCGATGCCCTGGTGGGGCTGGCACTTGCCGTGGCCTTGTCGTTTCTGGTGGCCTCGCCGCTGCAGCGCAAGGCGCACTATCTGTTCGTGCGCGTCGAGCCTTGGCTGACACGCTTCGAGACGCGAAACTGGCATCCGGACGAACAGCCCGCCTCTCTGGGTGAGGCCCGGGTGCTGGTCATCGGCATGGGACGCACGGGCACCTCCACCTACGACCGCCTGCGCGAGGATGACATCCCGGTCATCGGTATCGATGCCGACCCCAGCCGCGTCGAGGGTCACAATGCCCAGGGCCGGCATATCGTCTATGCCGACGGCGAGGACATCAGCTTCTGGAATGCCATCGATCTTCGAGGCATCCAGGCCGTCGTCCTGACCCTGCCAGACGCCCAGTCGAAGATTTTTGCCACTCGCCAGTTGCGCAGTCACGGCTTTACGGGTGCCATCGTTGCGCATAGCCTTTACCAGGACGAGGCACAGTCGATCCATGAGGCGGGCGCCGACCAGACCTATCTGACCATGCACGAGGCGGGCCTGGGCCTGGCGGAGCACGTACGACAAGGGGTGGCTATCGGACCGCGCATCTCTTGACGACGAGGCAAGGTCTCGCCTGTTCGCCCTCATGGATGCCCGTGCTCGTCACGAGCGAAGAAGGAGTTGCCGTGACCCCCGAAGCCCCACCCCATCCTCGTACCGAGTCAGGTCACCTGCGCCGCGTCGGGGTCGAGATCGAATTCGCTGCCATCGCGCCCTCGAAGGCGGCGGAGCTCGTGCGCGCGCACTTCGGCGGCACCCTCGAGCACCTCAGCCCCCATCGGCTCAAGGTCAGCGGTAGCCAATGGGGCGATTTCACCATCGAGCTCGATTCGAAGTATGTTCATCCGGATCACAAGGTGGTGGAAAAGGCCGGCACCCAGGACGACGAGTGGCAGCACCTGCGCCTGGAGCTCCATCAGCGTACGCGCCGGTTGCTGGGCGATGCGGTGGCCGGCATCGTTCCCACCGAGATCGTCTGCCCCCCCATTCCCTGGCTTGCCCTCAACGAACTCGACGCATTGTTCGACGCGCTGCGCCTGCAGGGCGCCCGAGATACCCGGGACAGCCTGCTGTACGGTTTCGGCCTGCACCTCAATCCGGAAGTGGCCAGCGCCGAGGCCAGCGACCTGCTCGCCCAACTGCGCGCCTACATGATCCTGGCTGCCTGGTTGCGCGAGGAGATCGACATCGATATCACCCGGGAGGTGCTGCCTCACGCCAACCCCTTCACCAAGGAGTATGCCCTCAAGATACTCGACCCCGGGTATGCACCGGACCTGGATACGCTGATCGACGACTATCTGGTCGCGAACCCGAGCCGCAATCGAGAACTCGACCTGTTCCCGCTGTTCGCCTATCTGCGTCCCGGGCATCCCAGCCCGCTGCTGGCCGACGAACTGGTCAAGCCGCGTCCGACCTTCCACTACCGCTTGCCCAATGCCCAGCTTTCGCAACCCGACTGGAGCGCGGTCTCGGAATGGAACCGCTGGGTCGAGGTTGAGCGCCTGGCCGCGGACGCCGACCTTCTGGCCGAACGCGGCGCGGCCTATGTCGAGTACCATCGGCGCTCTTCGGTGACCCAGTGGCTGAATCGGCTCAAGGAGTGGATGAAGGATTCATGACACGACCACGGATCGGTATCACGACCTCGGATCACAAGAGCCTGCTGGCCTGGTGGTGTGACTGGCTGGCGGTCTGGCGTGCCGGCGGGAGGCCGATGCGTCTGTCACCCTCGCGCCCCGTCCCCGACGACCTCGATGGGCTGGTGGTCGGTGGGGGTGACGACATCGGCGCCCAGCTCTACGGCGGCGAGGTGCAGCTCGACGTGCGCGTCGACCCCGAACGGGACAACCTGGAACTGTCGCTTTTGAAACGGCTCTTGCCCAGCGGCTGCCCGGTGCTGGGCATCTGTCGCGGTGCCCAGATCATCAACGTCCATCTGGGCGGTTCCCTGGTCAGCGATATCTACACCTCCTTCGATCACATCAAGAAACGGCGCACGGTACTGCCACGCAAGACCGTCGACATCACCCTCGGCAGCCGCCTGCATGACCTCCTCGAGGTCAGCTGGTGCCAGGTGAACAGCCTGCATCACCAGGCGATCAACCGCACCGGCCGAGGCATCGATGTCGTTGCCCGGGACCGCGACGGCCTGGTACAGGGCATCGAGAGCCGCGATCACCGATTCCTCATCGGCGTGCAGTGGCATCCCGAATTCCTGATCTTCAATCGCCCTCAACAGCGCCTGATCCGGGCATTGGTCAACGCCGCCAGTGAGTACTCATCGGATAGAATGGATACCCGCGTGGAGTAGCCGTCACGAACCACGACGCCGGCCATGCGGCCGGCGTCAAGTCCCACCTCTTCGACAAGAAACCTCAACTTTCGAGTTTGGCGTCTAGTGTAATCCTGGCGTTGAACAGCTTGGAGACCGGGCAGCCCTCCTTCGCCTTGTTGGCCGCCTCGTCGAACTTGGCCTGATCGGCGCCGGGCACCTTCGCCCGGGTCTCGAGATGCACCGCGGTGATGGTGAAGCCGCTGTCATCCTGCTCAAGCGATACGGTGGCGCTGGTCTTGATGCTCTCGGGCTCCAGGCTATCCTCACCCAGGATCATCGATAGCGCCATGGAGTAGCAGCTGGCGTGGGCGGCACCGATCAGCTCCTCGGGGTTGGTACCCGGTTCGCCCTCGAAGCGTGTGTTGAAACCATAGGGATTCTGCTTCAGGACGCCACTCTCGGTGGATACCGTGCCCTTGCCCTGTTTCAGGCTGCCCTGCCACTCGGCGGATCCTTGCTTCTTGATGCTCATGTCGTCTCCTTTCGCGAGATATTCGAATGTCCCAACTCAATTAACCACTGTAGGCGATAGCGAGCGGAACAGCCTCTGACAGATCGAATCTGCCTGCCTACTACCCACCATGGCATTCAATCGTCAGACTTCAAGGCCCGGGCATCATCGGCGAAAGAGGCACGGCCCATGCCACGCAGCAGCGCCGCATTGCGTTCGGGGATTCGCTCGGGGTGGGCAAAACTGGCCAGCACGCGCTCGATGCTCGCCTCGCGCAACAGGTGCAGCATGGGGTGCGGCGAGCGGTTGGTGTAGTTGGCGGGATCGTCCTCGTCCACGCCGTGGAAACAGTAGTCGGGGTGAAAGCTGGCCAGCTGATAGACACCTTCATAACCTTGATCCTCGAGCAGCCCCTCGGCCAAGCCCAGCAGATCCAGATAGTCGTCGAAATCCTCTACCCCGTTTGGCAATACCAGCAGGGTGGTCTCGATACTCGGGTCATCGTCGAGGCGTCGGCATTCGTCGATCAGCGCCAGCAGGGCCTCTTCCAGATTCTCGGCGCTGGCCATCACGTAGCGGATACTGTCGCGCTCGAGCTCACGCCGAGCGAAAGGGCAGATATCGTGGGCGACCACGAAGCGCTCGACCCAGGCGCGGGTCTGGTCCAGGCTGGTAATGCTATCGGTCATGACGGGGTCTCGAAGGGTAAGAGATATCGCCTTGGCGCTTTTCGCTCGTAAACGCCTTGCCGCGCCGCGAGGCCAGGCGATCCGCCAGCCGGGTCGGCTCCGGCAGCTTGGTGCGACCCAGGCAGGCAATGACCCATTCCAGGGCCGTCGCCTGGCTGATGCGATGCCCCGGCGAGACGATCACCGGCTTGACGCCCTCCCGGCTTCTCAGCATGGCGCCGATGATGACGCGGCCGGCCTCATCCATCAGCGCTTCCTCCGGATCCTCGTCGCGGCGCCGATCGATCAGAGGCGTCCACTCGCCGCGGCCTGCGGGCACCTCGCCGTGCTTGCCGCACAGACGCTTCTTGGCCACGCCCAGCGTCGGCAGATCGAGCCACAGCCCCAGGTGCGAGGCCACGCCTAAGCGACGCGGATGGGCGATGCCCTGGCCATCGACCATGACCAGGTCCGGCCGCTGCGACAGACGCTCGAAGGCGCCCAGCGCCGCCGGGATCTCGCGAAACGACAGCAAGCCGGGAATGTAGGGCATGCGCGTGGGCTCGCGATGCACGACCTCCTCGAGCACCTCGAGCCCCGGCCAGGCTAGCAGCACCACGGCGGCCCGGGTCGTCTCGCCGTCATCCTCGAAGCCGATGTCGACCCCGGCGATATGATGCACCTCGTCAATGCGGTCGCGGCGTTCGGCCCGGGACGCCAGGCGGCGTTGCAGGGCCATGGCCTCTTGCGGTTCGAGCGTCCATTCATGAAGCGGCGATCTCATAAGCATCCATTTATCTGGCAAGGATCGCCCCAGCCTAGCAGTTTCACATCCTCCCCTTCATTCACACTGTTCATCCTTTACACTAGGCCCCTCGTCGCAGGAGCATACCGTGAAGCTTTTCCACACCGCCGACTGGCATCTCGGCCAGACCTTCCATGGCCAGGAGCGCCATGACGAACACCGCGCCTTCCTCGACTGGCTGCTCGACACCCTCGCCATCCGGCAACCGGATGCGTTATTGATCGCCGGCGATATCTTCGACGTGGTCAATCCGTCCCTGCGCGCCCAGGAACTGCTCTACGACTTCATCGTCGGCGCCCACGAACGGCTACCGACACTCGAGATCGTGATGATCGCCGGCAACCACGACAGCGGCTCGCGCATCGAGCTACCGGCGCCGCTGATGCAACGCCTGCATGCCCATGCCCGGGGCCGCGTGCAGTGGCGCGACGACGGCGAGCTGGACGCCGAGCGCCTGCTGATCCCGTTGCACGACGCCCAGGGCGAGATTCGCGCCTGGTGCCTGGCCCTGCCCTTCCTGCGCCCGGCGGAGGTGACCGGCGGCGACATCGACGATTACGTCGAGGGCATCGCCCGAGTGCATCGCGAACTGATCGAGGCCGCCCGGGCTCGTCGCCGGCCCGGCCAGGCCCTGGTGGCCATGAGCCACGCCCATCTGCAGGGCGCGAGCGTCTCCGAGAACAGCGAGCGGCCCATCGTCATCGGCGGCGAGGAGGCCCTGCCGGCGAGCCTCTTTCCCGAGGACATCGCCTATGTGGCCTTGGGCCACCTGCATCGTCCCCAGCGGGTCGGCGAGGATCGCATCCGCTACAGCGGCACGCCGCTGCCCATGGATTTCTCCGAGAGTCACTATCCGCACCAGGTCGTCGAGATCACCCTGGAGGACGAAGCGCTGGCAAGCGTCGAGTCGCTGCCGATTCCGCGGGCGGTGGAACTGCGCCGAGTGGGCCCTGCGCCTCTCGAACAGGCCCTGCAGGAACTCGGCGCCCTGGAGGGTGACGCCAGCCTGCCCCGCCAGCGCTGGCCGTGGCTGGAGGTGCGCGTGGAACTCACCGCGCCCTGCCCGGATCTGCGCGCCCGGGTGGAAGCCGCGCTGGACGGCAAGCCGCTGCGGCTGCTGCGCATCCATACGCGCTTTCCCGACAGCGAGGACGACACCCGGGAATCCCGGGTGACTCTCGACAGCCTCGGGCCCCGGGAGCTATTCATGCGCACCTGGCACAAGCGCTACGGTAGCGAGCCCACGCCCCGGATACGCGAGGATTTCGATCGACTGCTGCAGGCGGTGCAGGACGGCGAGGAAGACGCCGGGGTGGCCCGCCCATGAAGATCCTCGCCATTCGCCTGGAGAACCTCGCCTCCCTGGCGGGTCGACATGAGCTCGACTTCACCGCCGCGCCGCTGGCCGATCAGGGGCTATTCGCCATCACCGGCCCCACCGGCGCGGGCAAGAGCACCCTGCTCGATGCTCTGTGCCTGGCGCTTTACGGCAGCACCCCGCGCCTGCGCGGCGCCCGTCAGGACCAGGCCCGCGTCCCCGATCCCGGCGCCGTGGCCATCACCAGCTTCGACCCGCGCAGCCTGCTGCGTCGTGGCTGCGCCAGCGGTTTCGCCGAGGTCGACTTCCTGGGTCGCGACCGGCGCCGCTACCGGGCCCGCTGGGCCGTGCGCCGCGCCCGGGAGCGCCAGGATGGCCGCCTGCAGGCGGTCGAACAATCTCTTACCGATCTCGACGACAACCGTCTGCTGACCGCCCAGAAGCGCGAGTTCGACGCCCTGCTCCCCGAACGCTTGGGCCTCTCCTTCGAGCAGTTCACCCGGGCGGTGCTGCTGGCCCAGAGCGAGTTTTCCGCCTTTCTCAAGGCGGACGACAACGCCCGCAGCGAACTGCTCGAAAAGCTCACCGACACCGGCGAATATTCGAAGATCTCGATTGCCGCCTATCGCCGTGCCAAGAGCGCTCAGCAGAACGTCGCCGAGTTCGAACGGCGCCTTGCCGGCGAACTCCCTGCAGACGCCGAGACGCGCGTTCGACTCGAGCGGGAAGCCGCCGAGAGCGAGCATGAGCTGAAATCAGTCCAGGCCGAAGGCACTCGTTTGCAAAGCGAACGCCAGTGGCTGCAACAGGACCGGCGTCTGGCCCAGGCCGCAAGAGAGGCCCAGGAACGCATGGACCAGGCATGCCGCGGCGACGAGGCCTTGTCCACGCAGCGCGAACAGGAGCAACTGCTCGAGCGGCTCGCCCCCCAGCGCCACCGCTTCCTGCGGCGCGAGACCCTGGAACGCCAGGGTCGCGAGCAGGAGCAGCAGTGCACGTCCACCCGCCAAGCGCTGAGCGAGGCCGAGCGGCAGCATGCCCAAGTCGCCGAGGAAAAGCGCCGCGCCGATACGGTCCTCGGCGAGGCCGACCGACACCGCAAGAAAGCCCAGCCACGGATCGAGGCGGCCCGGGAACTGGCCGCCGAACGAGATCGTTGCGAGCATCAGCGGCGCGACAAGCAAGCCAGTCGCCAGCGGATCGCCGATGCCCTGACGGAAGATCGACGTCAGTACGAAGCGCTGCAAGCCACCTACCGCCGGCAGCGTCAGGAACTCGACGCGCTGGAAGCCGCGCTACGCGAACAGCTAGGTGAACACGCGGATGCCCTGACCGCCCGGCGCGCCCTGCTCGCCGACGAAGAGAGGGCCAGCCAGCGTCGCCAGTCCCTGCAGGCCCTGGAGCAGCACTGGCGCCAGTGGCACGACAGCCAGCAACGTCTCGAGGCGCTGCGCCGCCAACACGACAGCGACACTCGGGAGCAGGCCCGGATACTGGAACAAGGGCAGGCGGCCAAGACCCAGCTCGAAGAAGTGGAAACCCGGCAGCGCCAACTACAGGCCAGCATCGATGGCCTACGCGCCGCTCGCAGCGAGAGCATGCTCCTGTTGCGCCAGCAACTGTGCGACGACCAGCCCTGCCCGGTGTGCGGCAGCCTCGACCATCCCTACCGCGAGGCCCCACCGAGCGAACCCGCCCAGGCACAGCTCGAGGCCACCGAACGCGAGGAACGGCGCCAGCTCGGCGAAGCAGCGAAGTTCGTCGAGTCCGCACGAGAAAGGCATCATGAGTTGCAAGGGCAATACCGGGCATTCCAGGCGCAGCTGACCCGGAACGCCGCCCAGATCGCCAAGCTGGCCGAGGAAACCACCGCCCACCGCGCTACCCTGCTCGATCAACCCGGCGGCCAGGCATTGCTCGAACAGACGGATGCCGCGGGCTGGCTACGTGAGCATCGTGATCGGGCCGAAACGCACTGGCAAGACGCTCGCCAGGCCCTCGAAACGCTCGACGCGACCCAGCAGCGGCTTGCGCCGCTGCGCGACGCCTTGCAGCGTCAGGAAGTCGAGCTCAGCGGGCTGGCCAGTCGCTGCGAGCAGCACGAGCGCAGCCTAGCGGCTCTCGACGACGAACTGGCGCCACTGGCCGAACGGTGCCAGCGCCTGGAGCGTGAGCTGCAGGAATCCCTGGGCGAGCATGCCAATCCGGCCGCCTGGCAGCAAAACCTCGACGACACCCTGGAGCAGGCTCGTCGACATGCCGAACAGTCACGCGACCGCGAGCAGCACGCCGCCAGCGAGGCTCAGCGTCAGCGCCAGGCCCTCGACCATCGACAACAGCAGCTGGAAGCCCTGCGGCAAGAGCACGTGGCGCTCGATCGCGAGCTGAACGTCTGGCGTGAGCGGCATCCGCAGTTCGATGACGCCACCCTGTCCGCCCTGCTGGCCATCACCGAGGAGGAGCGCCAGTCACAGCAACGGCGCCTGCAAGATGCCGAGCGCGAGCGTCACGCCGCCGAGATCAGTCTGGAAGAGCGACGTCAGGCACTGGCGGCCCACCGACGCGAGCGCTTCGCCGCTGACGACAACGACGCCCTGCTCGACCAGGAGACAGAAAACCGCATCGCCGCGCTGAGCGAACGCCTCGACACCGAGGAAACCGACGTGACCGAGCGCCACGCCGCCGCCCAGCAGAAACGCGATTCGGCCCGGCACGCCCTGCATGACGACGACCGCCGCCGCGAACGCCAGCGCGAACTGCTCGCCGAACTGGAGGCAGCCCGCCGCGAACAACACCGCTGGGGCAGCATCAGCGAACTGATCGGCTCGGCGGACGGCAAGGCCTTCCGGCGCATCGCCCAAGCCTACAACCTGGAACAGCTGCTCGATCACGCCAATGCCCACCTCGCCTCGCTGTCGCGGCGCTACCGCCTGACCCGTGGTGGCAGCGAACTCGGCATCCTGGTGATCGACGGCGACATGGGCGACGAACGCCGCTCGGTGCATTCCCTCTCTGGCGGCGAGACCTTCCTGGTCTCTCTGGCACTAGCCCTGGGCCTCGCCTCGATGGCCTCGGGACAGCTACGCATCGAATCGCTGTTCATCGACGAAGGCTTCGGCAGCCTCGACCCCCAATCCCTGGCCCTGGCCATGGACGCCCTCGACGGCCTCCAGGCCCAGGGGCGCCGCGTCGGCGTGATCTCCCACGTACAGGAAATGCACGAACGAATACCGGTGCAGGTGCGTATCGAACCGCTGGGGAATGGGGCGAGTCGGGCGAGGCTGGTGAGTGTCTAACGCTCCACACTGGCATCAAGCCGACGGTTGCCCAGCCACATGGCGTACGCTATTCTGTACAGTACAAGATTACGTACAAGGTGCATCCCATGGACGCCATCAGCTATACCACCGCACGCACCCATCTGGCCAAGACCATGCAGCAGGTCTGCGATGACCATGCGCCGGTCACTATCACCCGCAGCAAGGCTTCATCGGTGGTGATGATCTCGCTGGAAGATTATGAGGCCCTTCAGGAAACCGCCTACCTGCTGCGCTCACCAAAGAACGCCCGCCGCCTGCTCGAATCCATCGCCCAACTGGAGGAAGGAAATGGCCAAGAGCGGGAGCTCATCGAAGAATGAAGCTGACCTTTTCCAAGCACGCTTGGGAGGACTATCTCTACTGGCAGAAGACCGACAAGAAGGTGCTGCGCCGAATCAACCAACTGATCAAGGAGATCCAGTGCACGCCTTTTGAGGGCATCGGCAAGCCGGAACCCCTCAAGCACGGTTTGGCCAGCTACTGGTCTCGGCGCATCAACGATGAACACCGCATCATCTACAAGGTCACGGATGATGCGCTGCTGATTGCACAGCTTCGCTACCACTACTGATCAACTCCCAAGCCATGCTTTCAAGCGAGAAATGGGTGACCTTTCTCGTTTTCCGCTGAGTTAGCTAAGCTAACCAGTTTCTGTATGGAGATGCCTAGTTATATGGCAGGCCGCACCGAATAGGCCTGGCCGCTTACGGCCAGAAACGGAAGTTGAGAGATGTTTCATATAACGCTTGCAGCATGCGCGCCCATGAAATGGAGCCGAAGGCGCAATGTAATGGGCGTCGCTGTGCCTTCACTTGTTATAGCCAGCTTATCCACCTGCGAGTTGGACTAAAGCACAGAGAGAATAGTAATTCATTTTGTTTGACGCCCGATTCGCAGGATGCCAAAAGTCAATATACTGAATACCACCTGAACGGTAAACGCGATCTGAGACCTTTTCTACACTTTCCAACCGACTAGATATCATTGGCCAAGTTTTGCCGCAGATGACTACATCAGGCTTGATTGTCTGGATTTGTTTCTCGATCAAATCCCAATCACGGTCAACATAAGAGATGAGGTTCGTACTACTAGACTTTTTCTTTCCCTGGCTTTTCTTAATATTTATGACCGCTGATGATCTCAACGCCTTGTCAAGCGGTTCACCAGACCCTTTAAAAGGTACTATGGTGCTAGTGGATTTCACTGCCGATACGCCATACGCCCATTGAGCCATCGGCTTGAAAGTGCGGCCAGACACGCCAAGGCGTTTCACAAGCCCGCAAAGATCCCATGTGCCTTCTGTCTTTACAGAGTCGTATGCCTCTTTTAGCAAAAACAGTATTTTCACTGGGCTGTTATTCCACTGTACCTGATCAATGATTCCATCAGAGATGAAGAGATGGTCTTTGTGATGATCGCGGAGACGCCATTCGTCAAAAAGTTCGAGCATTCCTAATGCTTCCTCCTTGGCTTATAACGCCACGCTCACAGGAAACTTGGAGCGCAGCGGAAATTTGTCCTGTGCAGCGTTTTGTTATGTGATTCACTTTGGCACTACCAAAGCCTTCATGAGAGGAAGCACTCCGTCATAAATCGAGCTTAGGGGGTTTTCTTCGCAAAACCTATCCATAAACGATATAAGAGCATATGTATCTACTGACTTGAAAGAAATTTCGTCACCCAGTATGTCCTGGACCCCAACAAAATAACCATTTATCCACTGCCCAGCTTGATGCCATTCTGCTGAAGTCTTTCTGTCTTTGCTCCACTTCCCGCATGAATCGTTGCCAGATCCTACTACATTTATGCTTTCGCCAGACAAGCAAACCTCGCTCAACGACAGTGCACATATAAAAATCAATGCCCTCATCTCATTATAACTCCCCGTTAGTTTTTCCAATCATGGATTCAAATAAGGCGCTAGATTTAGATTCCTGATCGCCATTGCTTGACAGTGGAACAATAAACACAATTGAGTGTGTTCTTTTTGCCTCTTAACGGCCGCAGCTGGGTGATGCGCCCATCTTTTTCGTGGCACTGTATGCAATAAAACATTTCTCCGACCTTCACAGCTTCGCTTGTGCGAGAGCAAATTAGATCTTCCGTTCTTTGTAAGCGAACCTGCTTGTCAATTTCTTCCAAGGTCACACTACACTCCATTCGGAACATAACAGGTATTAGGTGGCCGGCTCGTTTATTGACTTGAACGCGCCGGCACGTTCATTCGTGTTATACTGCGAGTCACCCACATTCTAACTCTCTGAATTCCATTAGAATTAATAATAATTAGGCTTCATATCACCAATCATCGCGCCGGCTGCATAGCACCGATGAACGTTCAGGTGGCCTTTGCCAGCATGGCCGCTTCGGGTCGATAGCAGACACCACTGTGCTTCTTCACTGCACACCCTCCTTGGTTAAAAGCTTGATATTGATAGCCGCGCTATCGGCAAACCGCAGCACAGGTCAGGCCGCCCCTTTTTGAACACTGAGCCAGCCGCTTCGGTCGAGATCGAAAATCCGCTGTGCCGTATAGCGTGTATCAGCCAGCCAGTTAGGAAGGGATCTCGTTTCCCCTGCCAATCATCCGGCTGACAACTTGCGACACATGACGAGCTTTTCGCGCCCTATGTAAACTCCCATGATCAAGGAATCGATGCCGTCGGCATATCCAAAAATGGCGTCGAAACTACCGCCTTATCGAGATATCTTGGATGCCAATCTGGTGTTAATCGCATTCATCAAAGGCCATTTTGGGGGACACAATGTGCCCTTCGAACATAATCAATTTGCGAATTCGCGGGGCGGGAGTGCCACTTCCGTCATTCAGCTGAATATGGAGTGACCTCGTTGCCGTCCTCGGTCATCAACTTGATCAGCTTCGGGTGCATGAAGAGCTTCTCGCGACCGGCGTGGACCTCCTCGAGCACGCCGACCGCGCACAACTGCTGCAGGTAGCTCGAGGCGGTCTGGCGTCTGGCGATATCGCGCTCCACCAGGTTGCTGATGCGGCAGTAAGGCTGTTCGAAAATTACCTGTACCAACTCATGACTATAGATTCGCGGAAGTGTCCGCTGAATATAGGCCGTGGTCTCTTCAATCAACGTACGTGTCGCCGCAATCTTATCGGTGGTCCATCTAGCGGTGTATTCCACGGCCTTGAGCATGTAGAGCAGCCACGCCTGCCACTGCCCCTCACGAGTGACATTCAACAGCAATCGGTAGTAGTCAGGCTTGTTGAGCATGATGTAGCGACTGAGGTAGAGAATCGGCAACGACAGCAGCTGCTGTTCGATCAGGTAAAGAATGCTCAATACCCTGCCCGTGCGTCCGTTACCGTCGGTGAAAGGATGAATCGCCTCGAACTGGTAGTGGGCCACGGCCATCTTGATCAAGGGGTCGACGCCATCTTCTTCATGCAGGTAGCGTTCCCAGTTGGCCAGCAGCTCCCGGAGGGTGTCCTCGCCCATCGGCGGAGTGTAGATCACGTCGCCGGTGGCTTGATTGGCCAAGGTAGTATCAGGCACTCGACGGATTTCCATGTCCACGCCCTTGATGGTGCTGCAAATCTCCACCGCCGTATTGGTGCACAGTGGCCGCCTGGCAAGCTGCCGATAGCCATGACTCAGCGCGGTGCGATAACGCAGCGCTTCTTTGGTCGCCGGATCGGCATGGGTCGCTTCCTGGGCGAACTGAAAGAGTCGATCGGTAGTGGTGACGATGTTCTCGATCTCGGAGCTATCGCGTGCCTCCAACAGCGGCAGCAGGTTGATCAGCAGCCCTTGATTGGGCAGCAACTCCCCCGCCTGCTTCAGCTCCGCCAAGGCCGCCCGGGCCGGTATGCAGGCCTTCAGCACTACCGGAGTCTCAAGTTCTACGGCCGGGGGTAACGACGGCAAGGCGTTATAAGGTTGGTCGGGGCGCCAGCTCATGTTCATTTTTCGCTCAAAAATCGACACGTCACCAGCTTATGTCGATGGCGTCGACATATCTAGAGAACGTGTCGAAAAAATTGCGTTTCTTAAACATGTCTAGCTGATATGTCGAAAAACCGCCATTTCGTGAACATGTCGGTGACCCGGCATACCCCTGCCCGCCCGCACAGGGATTCGGGTAAACGCTACCCCGGTCAGTTGCAGGTTGCTAGGGTGGCATCGTAGGTGAGGTCACGAGCGATGAAGTTTTCCTCACTCAAGCCATTAAGCCGCTTCAAAGTCCAAAGGATGGACATCATCCAGATTGACCGTTTTACGGGCCTTCCAAAGATCGTACACGTCCTGCATCGTCAGCCAGCTTTCCGGAGAGCGCCCAAGAACCTTTGCCAGTCGCAGGGACATTTCAGGACTTATGCCACTATCCCCTTTGAGCAGCCGGGATAAGGTAGAAGGCGAAACCCCCAGACTCGATGCAAGCTGACGCGAACTGATGCCGAAAGGCTCCAGATAAACGTCCTTGATGAACTCACCGGGATGAGGTGGATTATGCATAGTCATCAGTGGTAATCCTCGTAATCAAGCACATAGGCATTTCCGTCCCGAAACTCGAACGTCATACGCCAATTGCCGTTGACCCAAATTGACCAACGTCCATTGTCTTTTCCTTTCAGGGAATGGAGGCGAAAACCCGGAATATCCATGTCACCTACTGACGTAGCAGTATCGAGAGCCGCGAGCTGCATGCGCAATTTCTTAACATGGTCAGCCTGTATCCCTGCCGTACTGCCAGTCGAGTAGAACCGTTTCAATCCCTTGTGCCGGAATGATTTAATCATCAAGAAATTCTAGCGTGTTGCGCATCGCGCATCAATGGCTACTTTGGTCTGCCCACCAAATGCCGACATGCTAGGCTTGAGCGATATCGCATCTCGATAGGGAGTACTCATGCCATCCGCACAGCAACTGCTCGAAACCCTGGTCGGCCATGCCACCGTCTCGCGAGATTCCAACCTCGAGTTGATCGAGTTCATCGAGGGCTATCTTGCCGACTTCGGCGTACCTTATACCCGCATCGAAAACGACGATGGCAGCAAGGCCAATCTGCTGGCGCGCATCGGGCCGGATGTCGCCGGTGGCGTGGTACTTTCGGGGCACACGGATGTGGTGCCGGTGGATGGCCAGCCCTGGACGGGCGACCCCTTCACGTTGACCGACGGCAATGATGGGCGTCTCTACGGTCGTGGTACCTGCGACATGAAAGGCTTCATCGCCTGCACCCTCGCTCAGGTGCCGTGCTGGATCGAGCAGAATCTGGAGCGGCCTATCATCCTGGCCTTCTCTTTTGATGAGGAAGTGGGCTGCCTGGGCGCGCCGCGCTTGATCGAGCGCCTGATGGCGGACTACCCGCGTCCGGCGGCGGTGATCGTCGGCGAGCCCACCCTGATGGCCCCGGTGGTTGCGCAGAAGGGCATCACCACCTTGCGCACCACGGTCACCGGCCACGAGGCCCATTCCAGCCAGGTCAACCAGGGCGTCTCGGCGATCCACGTCGCCGCGCGCCTGGTGACGAAGATCGAGGACATCATGGCGGAGCTGCGCGAGGCCGGCCGCGTCGACGAGGCCTTCAACGTCGCCCACTCCAGCCTGCACGTGGGCAAGATTCAGGGTGGCACGGCGATCAACATCATGGCCCGGGAGTGCCGGTTCGACTGGGAAATCCGCCACCTGCCCCAGGATGGCTTCGATGAGGTCATCGTGAGTTTCGACGAATTCGCCGAACGTCTGGAGCGTGAACTCAAGCAGCGCGCACCCGAGGTCAGCATCCGCACCGAGAAGCTGATCGAGACCGTCCCGGCGCTGGCGGATCGCGACAACACCGAGGCGCTCACCTTGTGCCACGCCCTGCTCGGCGAGCGCGACAACGAGGCCGTGGCCTACGCCACCGAAGGCGGCCAGTTCCAGCGCGTCGGGTTATCGACGGTGATCTGCGGCCCCGGCAGCATCGCCCAGGCGCACCAGCCAGACGAGTACATCGAGATATCCCAACTCGAGGCAGCCAGCGACTTCATGCGCAAGCTGGGCGATCATCTCGCCGGAGATTGAGGCGGTTCAATGATTATCGCGGGGCGGCGAACGTCGTGCCACATCACGATACTTCGTAGCCGGCGCGAGGGTCATGCCGCGGTCGTGCTGCTCGACCATGCTGCGCTGGATTTCCTGCCAAGGCGTCTGGTGCACGGGATAGGCATAGCCGCCCCGGGCCGCCAAACGCTCGCGCCGCCGTTTCAGCGTTTCATCGTCGATCAGCAGATTGGCTTCGCCCAGGCGAAGGTCGATACGGATTCGATCGCCGCTTTCTAGTAATGCCAGGCCGCTCCCCACCGCGGCTTCCGGCGACGCATTGAGGATCGATGGCGAGCCGGAAGTGCCCGACTGACGTCCATCCCCCAGGCACGGCAGCGACTCGATACCCCGGCGGATCAGGGCTTCGGGGGGCTGCATATTGACCACCTCGGCGCCGCCCGGATGGCCGATCGGTCCTGCGCCGCGCATCACCAGAATGGTGTTCTCGTCGATTCCCAGCGTCGGATCGTCGATGCGCGCATGATAATCCTCGGCACCATCGAACACGACGACAGCGCCCTCGAAGGCCTGGGGATCGTCCGGATGGCTGAGAAAGCGCCGATGGAAGTCCGCCGAGATGACGCTGGTCTTCATCAGGGCCGAATCGAACAAATTGCCCTTCAGGTTGAGGAAGCCGGCATGCTGAACCAAGGGATTGGCATAGCGGCGGATGACATCCTCATCGCCGGTTTCGCACCCGTCGATATTGTCCGCCAGCGTTCTGCCATTGACGGTCACTACCCGCCCTTCCAGGTGGCCTGCACTGGATAGTTCGTTGAGCACCGCCGGCACGCCACCGGCCCGATGAAATTCCTCGCTGAGATAGGCACCCGCCGGCATCACGTTGGCCAGCAGCGGAATGCCGTGCCCCAGGCGCTGCCAGTCGTCATTGGTGATCTCGACGCCGGCATGCCGGGCGATGGCATTGATATGCACCGGCGCATTGCTCGAGCCACCCAGCGCCGAGCAGGCCACGATGGCGTTCTCGAAGGCCTCGCGGGTGAGGATGTCGAGGGGTCGCAGATCTTCCCAGACCATGTCAACGACGCGCTCGCCGGTGCTGTAGGCAACCGCGGCGCGCTCCTTGTAGGGTGCCGGAATCAGCGCCGAGCCGGGCAAGCTCATGCCCAGCACTTCGGCCAGGGCGTTCATGGTCGAGGCGGTACCCATGGTATTGCAGTGGCCGATCGACGGTGCCGAGTCCGTCGCCCGGGCCAGGAACTCGTCATAGTCAATATCCCCGGCGGCCAGGCGCTTGCGCAACTCCCAGATGATGGTCCCCGAGCCGACCCGCTCGCTGCCCCGCCAACCGTTGAGCATCGGCCCGCCGGAGAGCACGGTGGCGGGAATGTTGACCGTGGCCGCCGCCATCAAGCAGGCCGGCGTGGTCTTGTCGCAGCCAGTGGTCAGCACCACGCCATCCAGCGGGTAGCCATGCAGCACCTCGACCAGCCCCAGGTAGGCCAGGTTGCGATCCAGCGCTGCGGTGGGCCTGCGCACGTTTTCATGAATGGGATGCATGGGAAACTCGAAGGGCACGCCGCCCCGGGCGCGAATGCCGTCCTTGACGCGTTTCACCAGCTCGATGTGATGGCGATTGCAGGGCGTGAGGTCGGAGCCGGATTGGGCAATGCCGATGATCGGCTTGCCACTTGTCAATTCCTCCAGGGTGACGCCGTAGTTCATGTAGCGCTCGATGCATAGCGCCGTGGTGCCCGGATGGTCGGGATTGTCGAACCACCAGCGTGAGCGCAACTGGTCCGAGGTGATCTTGTGCTTGCTGTCAGTCATGTCGATTCCAGAGTGTCGGTCTGTTGACGCCCATAGGCGGCTCCTTCAAACCTAAACCACTTGTCGCCGATGATGCCAACCACGGCTAGTGAACAAGCAAACGATAACCGTCACAAATCGCCACAGTAAAAACTTGTATTGGATTGTGATCGGCCGGCCATTCTATGCTGAGCGGAAAACCAATTGCGTTGGACGCCTTACCGACAAGAGACCCATCATGGACACTATTGCTGCATCGCGTTGCCTGCCGGATGACTATCAAGATGCCCTTCTCGTAGGCCGGGTATGGCGTGACAGCCCGCACCCGGGGCCCGCCATCGTGGCGATCAAGGATGGCGAGGTGATCGACATTTCAGGTCACGTCATGACCATGGCGGATCTCCTGGATTATCCTGATGCGGCGAGTTTCGTCTCCCGCGCCGAAGGCGAGTCGCTCGGTTCGGTGGAAAGCTTGCTCGACAATTCGCTGGCCACGCCTCAACGCGCCCCCTACCTGCTCGCACCCTGTGACGTTCAGGCCATCAAGGCCTGCGGGGTGACCTTCGCGGTCAGCCTGCTCGAGCGGGTCATCGAGGAACAGGCTGGCGGCGATCTGACGCGGGCCAATGCGCTGCGCAGCGAGATAAAGACATTGATCGGCGGCGACCTGTCGCAGATCGAGCCCGGCTCCGAGGCCGCCCTGGCACTCAAGGCCGAGCTTCAATCACGCGGTGCCTGGTCCCAGTACATGGAAGTCGGTATCGGCACCGATGCGGAGGTCTTCTCCAAGGCCCAACCGCTTTCATCGGTGGGCTTCGGTGCTCGCGTCGGCCTGCACCCCGCCTCGCAGTGGAACAACCCCGAGCCGGAGATCGTCCTCGCCGTCGACTCCCAAGGCCGGCCTCGCGGCGCGACCCTGGGCAACGACGTGAACCTGCGGGACATCGAGGGGCGTAGCGCCCTGCTGCTGGGCAAGGCCAAGGACAACAACGCCTCCTGCGCCATCGGCCCTTTCATTCGCCTCTTCGACGATCGTTTCGATATGGACAGCGTGCGCCAGGCCAAGGTGTCGTTGCTGATCGAGGGGGCGGATGATGGCTTCAAGCTCGAAGGCACCAGCGACATGCGCGAGATCAGCCGCGACCCCCTCGACCTGGTGCAACAGACCTGCGGTCCTCATCATCAGTATCCCGATGGCTTCATGCTGTTCCTGGGCACCATGTTCTCGCCGATCCAGGACCGGGATGGCGCCGGACAAGGCTTTACGCATCATCTGGATGATCGCGTCACCATCTCCACCCCTGGCCTGGGAGCCCTGGTCAATGTCGTCGATCGCAGTGATCGCCTGCCACCCTGGCGCTACGGCATTCGTGAGCTCTATGCGCATCTGGCCCGCCGCACAGTGTCTGCTTGAACCACTGGAGCAGTCAGACAATAGCGTCTCGCCCCTGCTGAAGGAATCAAGATGAACGACGTCAAGAAGATCGGTTTTCTCGGCACGGGGATCATGGGGGCTCCCATGGCCAGACGCCTCGCCGAAGCAGGTCACCAAATTCGCGCCTGGAATCGCACCGCCAGCAAGGCTGAGGCGCTTTTGCCGCTGGGCGTCGAGATCGGCAGCACGCCAGCACGGACCGTCGAAGAGAGCGATGTCGTCATCGTCATGCTGAGTTCCGGCCCGGTCTGCGATGACATTCTTCTAGCCCCGCAGGGGGTACTCGATGCCATGCGCCGCGACAGCACGCTGGTAGTCATGAGTTCCATTCCCGTTGCCAATGCCGAACGTCAGGCCGAGGCGGCGTCGGCAAGGGGCATCCATTACCTGGATGCCCCGGTCTCCGGCGGGGAGCAAGGCGCCATCGAGGGCAAGCTCGCCATAATGGCGGGAGGTGAGAGCACAGCATTCGAGCGATTGAGCGGCTTGCTCGAGGTATTGGGCAATCCGGTGCGGGTGGGGCCGGCAGGCGCCGGGCAACTCGCCAAGCTGGTCAATCAACTGGTGGTTGCCAGCACCATTGCCACGGTTTCCGAAGCGATGCTGCTGGCCGAGCGTGGCGGTGCCGATCCGGCCAAGGTGCGCGAGGCGCTGTTGGGCGGTTTCGCCGATTCGACAATCCTGCGCGCCCATGCCCCACGCATGCTGGCGCGGGATTTCAAGCCCGGCGGTCCCGCGAAATGGCAGTTGAAGGACACCCAGACGGCGCTGTCGCTGGCCGATAATTTGTCCCTCGAACTCCCCGTGGCGACGCTCGTGAATCGGCTCTTCGAGGATCTCGTGGCCCATGGGGATGGCGACCTGGATCACAGTGCCCTGGTGCGCGAATTGAGACGCCGCAACGACATGCCCTTGTAGCCTGGCCTTATAGACTGCCCTTGTAGAAGGAGAAGCTGCCTCCGAGAGGCGGCAACGTCATCAGGTCACCGCTCCTACCATCCAGGGGACGAATTCGTTGTTGCCATAGCCCAGGCGTTCGCTGGCACTGGGTTCGCCGGAAGCAATGGCGATGATCCTTTCGAAGATACGTTCACCGACCTCTTGTACCGTGGCGGTGCCATCGACGACATGACCACAGTTGACGTCCATGTCCTCCTGCATGCTGTCGTACATCGCCGTGTTCGTTGCCAGCTTTAAGCAAGGCGCCGGTTTGAAGCCGGACACGGAACCGCGCCCTGTCGTGAAGCACACGACCGTTGCCCCCGAGGCGATCTGACCGGTGACGGAAACCGGATCGTAGCCGGGGCTATCCATGAAATTGAAGCCAGGCACCCTCAAGGGTTCGGCGTATTCGATCACGTCATTGAGGCTCGAGGAGCCACTTTTGGCCACCGCACCCAGTGACTTCTCGAGAATGGTCGTTAGCCCCCCCGCCTTGTTGCCCGGCGAGGGATTATTGTTCAACTGGGCGCCATTGATCTGAGTGTAGTGTTTCCACCAGGCGATGCGTTCGAGCAACTTGCGGGCCACCTCCGCATCGATGGCGCGATTGATCAAGAGATGCTCGGCACCGTAGATCTCCGGTGTCTCGCTGAGAATCACGCTGCCACCGTGCTGCACGATGAGATCGGCGGCATGACCCAGGGCCGGATTGGCGGTAATGCCCGAGTAGCCATCCGAGCCACCGCACTGCAAGGCGACGCTGAGGTGACTCAATGGCGCGGGCTGGCGCTGGGCATGCGCATGTTCTCGCGCCATTTCGCGAATCTTGTTGCTGGCCAACTCGATGCTCGCGCGCGTCCCGCCCGCGCCCTGAATATTGAAATAGTAGATTCGCGAACTATCGGACAACCCATGCTTCTCGACGAGTTGTTTGACCTGATTGGTTTCACACCCCAGCCCGACGATCAACACGAAGGCAAAGTTGGGATTCACGGCATAGCCGGTCAACACGCGTTCCAGGAAGGCAAAGCCTTCGGACTCGGTATTCATGGCGCACCCCGTCCCATGGGTCACGGGAACGACACCATCGAAACCCAACGCTTCGAACTCATGAGTTGCATTGAGTTGCTCGGCGACGACCTTGGACACCGTCGCCGAACAATTGACCGTGGACAGTATGCCGATGTAGTTGCGGGTACCCACCTGCCCATTGGCGCGATGAAACCCATCGAAGGTCCGCTCGGCACGGGTGACCACCGTGCGGGATGCCGGCTTGAAGCTTTTCAAAGAAGTATCGCGCTCGAGCATGCCGACATTATGGGTATGCACATGCTCGCCAACGGCGATGTCACGACTCGCCAGGCCGATGACCTGCCCATACTTGACGATGGCCTGGCCCTTGGCGATGGGCAGCAACGCCACCTTGTGGCCTGCATCGATATTCTCCTCGGTCAGATGCTGAGCATCATCGATAGGATACTCTTTAGGTACCGGCCTGGCCGCCACACCCACGTTATCGCTTTGGTGCAGCCTGATGACGGCTGGCACGTTATTAATCATTTTCATTTTTCCTCACTGTCTCGACGACTGGGGCGGCCGGTCCTTTGCTTCTTAGTGTTCCTGAAAGCCAGTAATTAGTCCTCAAGCTTGTCGCCCTGGTGTCTGACGAAATGGGCAGCTCCCATGCGGCAAGCAATGTCGAAGGCGTGGCGCATAGCACCATCATCGGCCTTGCCAAGACCTGCGATATCAAAGGCGGTACCATGAGCCGGTGTAGTGATGGGGATCGGAAGACCGCCCTGGACTGTCACGCCGCTCTTGAAGCCAAGCAGTTTGATCGCGATCTGCCCCTGATCGTGATACATCGTCACGACGCCATCGAACTCCCCGTCCCGGGCCCTGATGAAAATCGTATCCGCCGGGAAAGGTCCTTGCGCCGGGTAACCGTTCGAAGCACACTCTTCTATCGCAGGCGCGATGATATCGATCTCCTCGCGCCCGCAGGTGCCGCCTTCACCGGCATGTGGATTCAATGCAGCCACCGCGATGCGCGGTGCCTTCACACCGGCTGCCTGAAGCGACTCATAGATCAATCGCGTGGCGTTGTTGATACGCTCCTTGGTGACATAGTCTGCCGCATCCTTGAGCGGTACATGGGATGAAATCCGCGAGGTCCACAGGTACCCCAGGGTGTTGAACTCGCATACGTCATCATCGACCTTGAGATAGTCGGCGAAAAAGTGCAGTTCGTCCTCTTGTGTCAGACCGGCCTGTTTCATGGAAAGCTTGTTCAGCGGTGCAAAACAAATGGCATCGATATGGCCCGCTTGCGCAGCATCCATGCATTGCGTCAGCACCTTTAGCACCGAGGCACCACCCGCCTCTCCGACTTGTGCGTAGGTAATATCGTCACGCGCCACAGTCTCGACCGGCAGCAGTACGGGCCCATCGGAAAGGCGAACCTCCGCAAAGCTTTCGACCTCAGGAAGCTGGTGACTGGTCCCCGCGACCCGCTGTCCTTCTTGCCATAGCCAACGATCTGCCACCACCACGAACTGAGCCTTGCTCACAGTATCTTGGCAGGCAAGCAGACGTGCAACCAGTTCAGGTCCGATACCCGCAGGATCGCCTAGTGTCACGGCAATGCAATGTTTTTTATCAGACATAGGTTAACTTCCTAAAATGTATGGGAATACCCCAGGGATCTTCATCAGACTAGGAGTGACAGCAATAACTTTCCAATCGATTTTTATGTACAGCCAATCACCTTAGATTATCAGAACATGGTGCTTTTTGATTCTAAAAAGTTATCGACTGTTCGAAAAAAAGGATTGGATGGTTATCGTGAGGTATCTTAACTTGGGATTCGACGTAGCATCAGGCGCCAGACTGGCATGGCTCACACAGCGATCTCGGCGCGCCAGTCCATGAGAGGTTTGCCTGATTTGTCGTTGTAATGGAACAACTACAATGCGAGGTAGAAAAATGATGATGGCAAAGAGATGGTTAGGAAAGGCAACATTGTCAGGCGCCCTTTGCATGGCAATGGCCAGCGGCAGCGCAAGTGCCTGGGAACCGGAGCGTAACGTGGAATTTGTGGTCCCCTATAGCGCTGGTGGAGGCAGCGACATCAATGCTCGCATGCTGGTAGAGGCGATACGTGAGACCGGAGCGGTCGATGAGACCATATTGGTCAACAATCGCCCAGGTGGCTCGGGAGCCATTGGTAATAGCTACATCTTCAATAAGAAGGACGATGGTCATGCCCTCCTGACCTTCAATGCCGGACAGATGATGAGCATGGCGGTCAATGACGCCGCTGTTCAACTTGATGATCTGACTCCACTGGGCACCCTGGCACTCGACACCCTTTTCCTGGCCGTGAAAGCCGGCAGCGAGTTCGACGATCTTGATGACCTTGTTGAACAAGCGAAGCAAGATCCGCGTAGCGTCACGATTGGTGGCTCTTCCCGAGGTGGTGAAGACCACCTGGCGTTCGCAATGATCAACTCCAACGTGGATGCAGAATTTCAATATGTTCCCTTCAATGGCACAGGTGAAGTCACCTCAGCCCTTTTGGGTGGCCATATCGACGCCGCCGTATTCAAGCTTGGTTCACGGGTCGATCCGAGTACCGTCGATTTTCTAGCGACATTCGCAGAGGACAGGCTTGATGCGCCCTACGACGGAGTTCCTACTTTCAATGAGTTGGGATATTCCGATATCAACTTGATGATCTTTCGTGGCTATGCAGGCCCTCCCAATATGCCTGAGGAAGGGCGGTCTCAATGACCAAATGCAACACGTGACCCATCAGGTACGGTGCTGCCATGACTCATTGCTATCGCCATCTCTCTGCTGAAGACCGAGCCGCCATCATGATGATGCGAGCCACTCATTCGATCCGGGCCATCGCCACTCATCTGGGCCGTGCACCGAGTACCGTGTCGCGAGAAATCGCTCGCCACACGGTCGATCCCATCAAGGGCTACGATGCCGGCCTGGCGGGCTACCGGGCCCGTCTGACGCGACATCGACCTCGTCAGCGTCCCAAGCTGCATCCCGATGGGGAACTATTCGAGG
>NZ_FQUJ01000001.1 GCF_900128925.1 Modicisalibacter ilicicola DSM 19980 | reverse complement strand
ACCCCTTGGGTGTTATATGGTCAAGCCTCACGGACCATTAGTACGGGTTAGCTCAACACCTTGCGGTGCGTCCACATCCCGCCTATCAACCTCGTCGTCTTCGAGGGTCCTTCAGGGGGCGCACGGCCCCAGGGAAGTCTCATCTT
Source organism: Modicisalibacter ilicicola DSM 19980 (assembly GCF_900128925.1). GTDB lineage: Bacteria > Pseudomonadota > Gammaproteobacteria > Pseudomonadales > Halomonadaceae > Modicisalibacter > Modicisalibacter ilicicola. The sequence goes on along the minus strand of NZ_FQUJ01000001.1, from coordinate 1,282 downwards.
GAAGGGGGCTTCCCGCTTAGATGCCTTCAGCGGTTATCCCGTCCGCACTTAGCTACCCGGCAATGCGATGGGCATCACAACCGGTACACCAGCGGTGCGTCCACTCCGGTCCTCTCGTACTAGGAGCAGCACTTCGCAAACTTCCGACGCCCACGGCAGATAGGGACCGAACTGTCTCACGACGTTCTAAACCCAGCTCGCGTACCACTTTAAATGGCGAACAGCCATACCCTTGGGACCGACTTCAGCCCCAGGATGTGATGAGCCGACATCGAGGTGCCAAACACCGCCGTCGATGTGAACTCTTGGGCGGTATCAGCCTGTTATCCCCGGAGTACCTTTTATCCGTTGAGCGATGGCCCTTCCATGCAGAACCACCGGATCACTAGAACCTACTTTCGTACCTGCTCGACCTGTCCGTCTCGCAGTCAAGCACCCTTATGCTCTTGCACTCACTGCACGATTTCCAACCGTGCTGAGGGTACCTTCGTGCTCCTCCGTTACGCTTTGGGAGGAGACCGCCCCAGTCAAACTACCCACCACACACGGTCCTCGACCCGGATAACGGGCCCAAGTTAGAACGCCAATGATGCCAGGCTGGTATTTCAAGGATGGCTCCACGCGAACTGGCGTCCGCGTTTCCTAGCCTCCCAGCTATCCTACACAAGCAACATCAGCGTCCAGTGTGAAGCTATAGTAAAGGTTCACGGGGTCTTTCCGTCTAGCCGCGGGTACACAGCATCTTCACTGCGATTTCAATTTCACTGAGTCTCGGGTGGAGACAGCGTGGCCATCATTACGCCATTCGTGCAGGTCGGAACTTACCCGACAAGGAATTTCGCTACCTTAGGACCGTTATAGTTACGGCCGCCGTTTACCGGGGCTTCGATCAAGTGCTTCGCTTGCGCTAACACCATCACTTAACCTTCCGGCACCGGGCAGGCGTCACACCCTATACGTCCGCTTACGCGTTAGCAGAGTGCTGTGTTTTTAATAAACAGTTGCAGCCACCTGGTATCTTCGGCCGGCCTCGGCTCCACCCGCACGGGGCTTCACCTGACGCCGGCGTGCCTTCTCCCGAAGTTACGGCACCATTTTGCCTAGTTCCTTCACCCGAGTTCTCTCAAGCGCCTTAGGATTCTCACCCTGACCACCTGTGTCGGTTTGGGGTACGGTCTTGCGTGATCTGAAGCTTAGAGGCTTTTCCTGGAAGCGGGGCATCGATGACTTCCCGCCCGTGGGCGGTTCGTCTCGTGTCTCGGCCTTGAGGACCCGGATTTGC
>NZ_FQUJ01000002.1:34855-537801 GCF_900128925.1 Modicisalibacter ilicicola DSM 19980 | reverse complement strand
GGATGCAGCTTGGGACGCTGACGAGGTCGATGTCGCGTCAGACGGGCCCGGTAGCCCGCCAGGCCGGCATCGTAGCCCTTGATGGGATCGACCGTGTGGCGAGCGATTTCTCGCGACACGGTACTCGGTGCACGGCCCAGATGAGTGGCGATGGCCCGGATCGAATGAGTGGCTCGCATCATCATGATGGCGGCTCGGTCTTCAGCAGAGAGATGGCGATAGCAATGAGTCATGGCAGCACCGTACCTGATGGGTCACGTGTTGCATTTGGTCATTGAGACCGCCAATGCTCTTGTTGGGCAGTCCACACTTGAGCTGCAATTCATGTGACCGGTCGGCGAACGACGCCTCGATGACAAGGAAGGCCCGATGATCGACAAGAGCGAGATGCAGCACCTGCGTCGCTGTGTGGAACTGGCAACCGAGGCCCTTGAGGCGGGCGACGAGCCCTTTGGCAGCGTGCTCGTCTCGGGTGACGGAAAAGTGCTCGCGGAGGATCGCAATCGCATCGCCGGTGGCGACGCGACGCGACATCCGGAATTCTTCCTGGCGCGCTGGGCGGCCGAGCACATGACCCCGGAGGAGCGAGCGCAAGCCACCGTCTATACCTCTGGCGAGCACTGTCCGATGTGTGCCGCCGCCCACGGCTGGGTCGGGCTCGGGCGTATCGTCTACGTGAGTTCTTCCGAGCAACTGACGGTCTGGCTCACCGATCTGGGGGTTGCGCTACCGCCGGTACGACCGCTGCCTATTCAGGACATCGCCCCTGGCGTTGCCGTGGAAGGTCCGATTGCCGGACTCGACAAGCAGGTGCGCGACCTGCACCGTCGGCTGCATGGGGGCTAGTCCACCTCCCTCTTCTCATCCCGGTGAACTGATCAGCCCCGCCACGCTGACCAGCACCAGCACGACGCCCAGCACCCGGAAGAACACCCCCGTGCCGGCGGAGATCATGTAGCGGTGCACGCGCTCGCCGAGCAGGTGGCCGACGAGGGCGCAGGGCAGCAGCCAGAGGTGGTGGATCAGCTGCAGGTCCACCCCGGCGATGATGAACGACACCATCTTGATCACCACCAGGATGAACCAGAGCACGAACAGGGTATCGCGCAGCTGGTGCTTGGCGACGTGGCTGGCGAACACCGCGACGATCAGCGGCGCGCCGATCAGCGAGGTGCCGCTGACGTAGCCACCCAGCCCCAGCAGCAGGTAGTCCACGACCTTGTTGTTGCTGCGGAACGGCTTGTTCAGGGCGTAGCTGATGCCGTAGACGATGACGATGACGAAGATGATCGTGGTCATGATGTTGCCCGGCAGGGTGAGCAGACCCACCACGCCGACCAGCTTGGGTACGATCATGACCTTCAGCGCCTTGAGCAGGTAATGCCAGTCGATGTTGCTGTCGTGCGGCGTCGAGGCGCCGCCGGCGGCCTGCACCTGACGATGACCGCGCCAGGCGATCCAGCTCGAGAAGATCAGCAGATGCACGGCGATGATCGGCAAGAAGGCCAGCGGCTCGTTCACCACCAGCAATAGAAACGGCAGGGCCAGCACCGCGCCGCCGAAGCCCAGGCTCGAGCGCACGAAGCCGCTCCAGACGAAGATCAGCCCGATGAGCGCATATTGGTACCAGACGAGGTCGGCCATAAGAGTCCCACGGTGAGTCGGCCGAACAGAGTAAACGAGAATCGACCAGGGAGCCTACCTGCATGAGCTACAGCAGTCGCCCGATCTGGCCCTCGGGAAACCTTTTCGGGCGAACCCATTGAGGTAATAACCGGCAGACCGGCGATCAGCGTGCCTTCATACCGGCCGAAAGGCATGCGCAGGGTGACGCGCCGTTTCAGGTCTTCGGGGTTCACGTGCTTATTCCTGTTCTGCTTGTCTCACCGGGCGCCCCTTTGGGAGCATGTCGATATTCGCCTGTTCGATCCGAACGACAAACCTACGTCATGACCCAAAGCCAGACACCGCTTTCTGCCAAAGCACGTCGCATACTCGCAACAGCGCCCCGCGAGGCACTGCCGATGACCTATCAAGAGCTCGCTGAAGTGCTCGCATTGTCACCGCCGCGAACCATTCAGCGCGTCGCCCAGGCGCTGGAAGCGCTGATGCGTGAAGATGCTGCGAAGGATCGGCCCTTTATTGCCGCCCTGGTCGTCAGCCGGCAAGGGGCGAAGCTGCCTGCCCAGGGCTTCTTCGACCTTGCCGTGGAACTGGGCCGCTTTCCTGCCGATCCGTCGCGGCATGCCGAAGCCTATCGGGAGGAGTTTCGGCGAGCCATGGCGCAGCGGGGGTAGGGAAACACTGAATAAATCCCGCCGCTGCTGCCTGATCGCCTCCGACGGGGTAAAATCTGGCCATTCCGTCACCGTCTGACTGAATCGCCCCGGGTTTCGTAGATACCTTCAGGCCTTATACTGAAGGGTCCAAAGTGGGAGTGGAAAAGTCTGCGGTCATGAGTCTCTGGGTGCAGGGTAAGATAGACTTCATCGTGGTTGCCGATAACGGCTGCCAATTTGTGCTTCAACCCAGAAAGGAAGCTCATGGCTGATCGATGTGAACCACCCTCTGACATCTCCTTCTCGCCCTCCGACATCTTGTCGGGGCTGGGAGGCGCCAACCGGGAGCTGCTCGCCACCTGCCTAGCGCTTTTTGATGACAGCCAATGGCAGCGCCGCCTGGAAAAGCTCAATGAGCAGGTTGCCGAATGGAGGGAGGCCTTTGGTCAGCAGCTTGGCCAGCGTCTCGACGGGTGGCGTGTGGGCCTGAAGAAGGATGCTCTGCCACGGTTAAGCGCGCCCGAGGCCGAGGAAGGGGCCCGGGAGCTCAGTGAACGTCAGCATTACTGGCTGGCGTCCGGTTACAGCGATGACCTGCTTCGGCTACTGCTGTGGATACGGCTGAGAAATGCCCTGGGTTTGCCCGCGCGGCTGACGACCACATTCCGTGGCTGCGGCTTCCTGGCGGATGATATGGCAGCACGGCTGATTCACGTGCTGGATCCCCCCAAGCTGGTCGACTCCGGTCGCCGATGGCTTCATCAGCGAGGTTGGCTGGCCAAGGGGCAGCATGCCACCACGCTGGATGACGTGGTGCTGCCGATACTGGATGAGCTGCTCGAGCAGACGCTCAAGGACGAGGCGGCGCCTAGCACAGAGCAGCGCCATGAGCTGCTGAGACGGGCTGTGGCCTCGCTTGACGCGTTGGATGAGCAGAGCCATCAGCGGCTGCTGGAGGAGACCCAGGCCAATCGCCACAATGATGCCGCGCTACGTAACGCGCTACTGCTCGGCGGGTCTCTAGGCACTCTTGGTGTTGGCGTCAGCGCAGCGGGCTTTTCTGCCTACATTCTGGCCGCTCAGGCATCCGCCTTCATCCCCTTAGTCAGCGGCCCTGGCCTGGTCTCCTTCGTGGCGGTACTGTCCAACCCGATTACCATTCTGGGAGCCGCCGGCGGCGGGGGTTGGTGGTTCATCCATTCCGCTGGCGACAAGGTTAGGGCAGCGGTGGCAGCGAGAGTGATGGCTATGCTCACGCTGCAGGGCAAGCTGCATGGCAGCGTCGGGCTCGAGGGTGCTAGGCGCAGTTTCGCTCAGGCACTGCGTTTGCCCCGCGGAGAGGGCATCAGTGCAGACGAGCTTCAGCGCTATAGAGACGAGTGGCAGCGCCTTGCGTCGCTCGCCACCCGCTCCGCCACCTTGCCGCCCGATGATATTCTCGAGGCCATGGCCCAGTCGATGCCAGAGTTCTCCTACGATGGAGTGGCCATCGACCCTCGGCTAACTGGTGAGTCGCGCCAGGCCAGTGAGCGCCAGCCGGCAGCCGCCATGGCAACGCTCACCGTGGGCGACGTGCTCTACGCTAGTGCAGCCGTCGATCCTACCGTGGTCGAGGCCGCGGACATTGTCCGCAGCGATGACATCGACAATGTATTCAGCTTCGCCGAGATGGCCGCCCAACTTCTTTCCGGTAGCGAAGAGGAAATACTGGGTGGTATCAGTCAGCTCAAAGGCTATGTGGCGGAGCAGGCCGTCGCTGCTCAACTGACGGCAGAGGGTCACACCGTCAGCCTTCCGGAGGCCGCCAATCAGCCGGGGTGGGATCTCTTCGTCGATGGCCAGCCGTTCCAGGTCAAGTTTCATGCCACCTTGGATGGACTAAGAGAACACTTTGAGCGCTACGACTATCCCGTTATCGCTAACGCTGAACTGGCCTCCAAGATACCTGAGGAATGGGCCGATAGCGTTTTTTTCGTCGAGGGGCTGAGCAACGAGCTGGTAGACCAGGTCTCTCGGGACACCCTGGGCGCCGGGGTGGAACTGCTCAATCCCAGCGTGATCAGCATTGCCGGCACAATCAGTGCCGCACGTGGCCTGATCGCCTATCGGCGTGATCAACTAACCGGGAAGCAGGCCGTGGAGCAGGTCTTGCTTGATGGCATGGTGCGCACCGGCCTAGCGGCCAGTGGCAGCATGGCAGGAGCCAGTGTCGGAATGCTGTTGTTCGGCCCGGCCGGGGCCCTGATATTGGGTGCCGGCTCGCCTGTACTGGCCCAGATGATGACCACCCGATTGACTGAGCAGCTGCGTCAGAGGGTTAAGGGCAAGACACATCGTGGGTGGGAATCGCAAGCTCACCGAGAATTGGATGCTCTGCAGAGCCTCGTCATGGCGGCGCTGACCCGTAAGCAGGCGCAGTTGGAGGATAAACTTGGCTGCCTGCCCGAAAATCCGGTAGGAGGCTACTTGCGCTGGAGGCTCCAGGATGACCATGTTTTCAGCGGCGAGTGCCATCAGCGACTGAGCCTTCTCGATGCCTCGGCTCAGCCATACCCGGAGCAGCGATTAGCCGATACTCTGCGGGTGATGGCTATGTGCGGCGTCCATCCGGCGATCTACCAGGTGGAGCTGCGAGCTGTGAACGACAGGCTCAAGGCGCGTCCCGGCATCACCGAGTGGTTGGACAAGCGTCAACTCGAGAGTGTGGCTTCCAAGGGACGAGATCTCGCCGAAGAGGTTTGGCAGTCTGCAAGCAATCTAGCTGAGGAGCACGACCTTCGTAGCAAGATGCAGGGGGTTGCTGGTGAATTGTCGGAGCGTCTGCGCCGCGGGAGAAAGAAGCGGCACGAATAAGACGAGGGCGAATGGATCGCCCTGTATGGATGCCCCTCTTTGCCTGGCGCCGGCAAGGGGAAGGGTCATGCGCCATTCTCAGGACATTTACGATCTCAGGGACTCAGGGAGGAAAAGGGAGTTGAGTGTGGAACGAAGGGGGCGATCTGCAGCAAACAACCTAATGGTGGCAAGGATACCGGTAGGGGGATTGGGCTCCCCGTCAGAGCCGCCGTCGGAAAAGCATTCGCATAAGACCAGGCGGTCTCAAGTTTCAAGCGCAACGCTATTGAAGGGTGGGCGGTGTGGCTAGTGTAAGTAGTAGGAAATTTTAACCATCTGATATTAAAAATAACCGCGTGGCAGGCGTGATTCTCAATATTACTAAATTGCACTCATGTTTCCAGCCGACACATGCATTCATTGCGTTCGCTCCCGCAGCCTCGCCAGATACTCGCGAATGCGTTCGGCGTTGGTGCCCACATCGCTGCGCCCGACCCTCGATGCCGAGCACATGTCTACCCGTATGCCATCCTCGGCATCGCTCAGGCGAATCGCTACATCATCCTTGAAACCGAACCAGGGAGTGGTCGCCGTAGCCTCCAGCGTCGTGTCGCCGACGTCGGCTATCTCCCAGCCTTGATCCCGCGCCGTCGCTGCATCCATGAAGAGTGCGTCATGGGTGTATGCGCTCCGTTCGTCTTGCCGTGGATTCGGCATACCGATCGTTCAAGGAACATCCATGGCTGATTCATTTGAGCAATAACGTCCAAGCCGCCGGCAGGATGATCGATCTACGCTAGGTAAATCAGCGTTCGTGGAGGTGTGGCATGACGAAGCCGCCTGGTCAGTTTCGGTTCTTGAAGAGTCGGCAGATTCCCGAGGTCACGGTGCTGCATGCGGCGATGGACGACTTCCACTACGACCGCCATGCTCATGAAGAGTATGCCTTCGGCGTCACCCTCGCCGGACGGCAGGATTTCTTCAGTGGCGGTCGGTTTCACCGCAGCCCGCCCGGCAACGTCATCCTGCTAAATCCCGAGGAAGTGCACGATGGACACTCGGGTGGCGATGGCCCCCTGGGGTACGTGATGGTCTACGTGCCGCCAGTCCAGCTCGAGACGCTGTTCGCCGATGCAGCTGGGCGTGAGGCCGCCGGCCGCTTCAGAAGCCGTGACACCTTGATCCAGGACCAAGCGCTACGCGGCGCCATCCTGGAACTGGTCCGTTTGGTGACGCACCGGGTCGGCAGCCGCCTCGATCAAGAGCATGCCCTTTATCGGATCGCTGCTCGGCTTGTTCAGCACCAGGGCAAGTTCCAGTCGAGTGGTACCGTCAGTCGCCCGGAGGCGCTGCTGAAGCGTGCCAAGGACTACATCCTCGCGCATCTGGAAGAGGATGTATCGCTGGACGATCTCAGCCAGGAGGCCCATCTCTCGAAATACCATTTCTTGCGACTTTTCCGTCGCCAGTTCGCCATGACGCCGCACCAGTACGTCCTCAATTGCCGCATCAACGCCGCGCGCCAGGCGCTCGACGACGGTGCGCCACCCAATGAGGTCGCCATGCGTTATGGCTTTGCCGATCTCAGCCACTTCAATCGCCGTTTCAAGCGCATCCATGGCATGACGCCGTATCAGTACCAGCGCAGCATCGCTCCGTAATCGAGACCCCGCCATGTCAGCGATCATCATTTATGCCCTGGGCGTCATGTATACGCCCGGGCCGGTGAATCTGCTCGGCCTGAATGCCGGGCTGAATGGGCAAGCCAAGGCCTCGTTCGGTTTCTATCTCGGGGTAGGGCTGGCCATGCTCACCCTGTTCTTGCTGTTTGGCTGGGCCGGTGCTGCCTGGGTGCAAGGCGATACCCTCATCGTGCTGAGCGCACTGGGGTGCGGCTATATCGGCTACCTCGCCATCAAGATCGCCGGGTCGAGCATCGACCTGGGGGCCGTTCGCCAGGCGCCGAGGGTAATGCGCTTTCGCGATGGCCTGATCATGCAGCTGTGCAATCCCAAGGGCATCGTCGCGACACTGCCGATCGCCACGATCCAGTTTCCCGCCGCGGAGATTCACGGCGTCAGCTTGGTGCTCTGGTCAATCGGTTTGGCGATGCTCGCGGTCGGCGCACCGGGCAGCTATGCGCTGATCGGCGCCTTGCTCGGCAAGCGCATCGAGAATCCAATAATTTTCAAAGGGTTCAACTTGGCGATGGCGATATTGCTGGCGGGTGTGGCCCTGTCGATCGGCTACGAACACGTGTGGCTGCCGCTCGCGGCGAGGATGGATTGATGGAGCATTATCCTGCATGTCTGCTCGCGATGCTCTGGTGGCCGCCGCGTCAGTCAGCGTTCTTCCTCCGCAGCGGATCGAGCAACGGGCCCAGGCCGTTATGATCGATCTCGTGCATCAGATGGAGCAACTGGCCGATCTCCCCTTGCGGAAAGCCTTCGCGGGCAAACCAGTTGAGATAAGGGCCGGGCAGATCGGCGATCAGCCGGCCTTCATACTTGCCGAAGGGCATGCGATGGGTGACCAGCTTTTCCAGGTCTTCGGGATTCACTTGCGTGGCTCCTTGTCCGGCAACAGCGCCTTGTTAAGGCCTGCCAAGCCAGTACAGCAGCGTCGACGATCATGAGCAATAGCCAAGATCTGATAAAAGCCAGACATTGGACAACACTTGTTGACGCCTGTGTATATGCTGGTAATATACTTTCATGATCAATTGGGCGCAAGTGACTGGCTTTGACTGGGACGACGGCAACTCCCGAAAAAACGCGGAGAAACACGACGTAAACAAGTCCGAGGTGGAAGAAATTTTCTTTAATGAGCCGCTTCTGGTGCTGGAAGACGCCAAGCACAGCCAGACCGAGGCCCGTTTTCATGCCCTTGGTGAAACGGATGATGAAAGGCTGCTTCACATCGCGTTCACACTGAGACAGAAAGGTACGCTAATTCGGGTAATTTCCGCTCGCGACATGCACCGAAAAGAGAGGGCTGTTTATGAGCAAGCTAAAAAAGAGACCTGAGTTCAAAACTGAAGCAGAGGAGCGGAAGTTCTGGGAGAACCACGACTCCACCGACTACCTGGATTGGAGCCAGGGCAAACCAGCTTCGTTCCCTAAGCTGAAACCTTCCACCAAGACAATCTCACTCCGCTTGCCCGAAACTCTGCTTGATCGGATCAAGATCGAAGCCAACAAGCGGGACATGCCCTACCAGTCACTGATCAAGGCTTGGCTTGCGGACGACGTGAGCGACAGCCGTCGGGGCTGAGGTGGTAACAGGTATTAGACTGCCTGCTAGTTTATTGACTTGAACGGGCCTGCGCGTTCATTCGTGCTACACCGCTTGCCGCTCGCAGCCTAACTGGCTGAAATTTATCAAATTTAATTATAGCTCTGCTGTATAACACCAATCATTGTGCCGGCTACATATAACATAGATGAACGTGCTTGCTGCCTTTGCCGGATCGGTCGCTTTGGGTCGTTAAGAGTCACCCAACACTCCCAACCCACTCACCCGCGTCACTTCCCGCAGCACCGCTTCGTCCAATACCCCGCGACCGCTTTCCACCAAGGTAAACCAGTCTTTGGCGCGGGTGATTCCCGTGTAGATCAGTTCCCTGGTCAGTATCGGGTTGGGGGCATCCGGTAGCACCAGCGCGGTGTGGGTGAATTCCGAGCCCTGGGACTTGTGCACGGTCATGGCGAAGACGGTTTCCACTGCTTGCAGGCGGCTGGGCAGTACCCACTTGATGCGCCCGCTGCCGTCGTTGCTGGGAAAGGCAACGCGCAGCAGCCAGCCATGTTCCGGGTGCGGCTGGGCGAGGGTGATGCCGATATCGCCGTTCATCAGCCCCAGGCCGTAGTCGTTGCGGGTCACCAGCACCGGCCGGCCGGGATACCAGCCATGCTCGGCATCGATCAGCCCCTGGCGCTTGAGGGCGCCGGCGATCTGCCGGTTGAGGCCTTCCACGCCCCAGGGCCCCTTGCGCAGGGCGCACAGCACCTGGAAGCGGCCGTGGGCCTCGAGCACGGCGCGAGCCCAGTCATCGAAGGCTTGGCGATCGTGCTCCAGATCGGCATCCGGCGGGGGGCGCTGTTCCTTCATGACGCCGAGGTAATGCCGGTAGCCGGTGGGCGGCGGCAGTACGCCATCCCGGGACCGGCGGCCGCGGCCCTCATCGAGGAAGCCTTCCGGGTTGCCGTCGATGACCAGTCGATCGAGAGCCGTATCGTCGCTGTCCTTCAGTCGCAGCCGGCTGATATCCGCATAGCCTTGATCGAATATCCGCTGAATGGCGCGGCGCTTGTCCTTGGGCAGCAGATTGTCGCCGAGCGGGGCGTTGACCGCCTGGGCGAGCTGACCGATGCCGCTGGCGGCGTCGAAGCGATGGCTGACGCGCAGCATGGCGATGGCCTGGTCGAGCGGCTGGCCGTGGGTATCGATGTAGCGTTCGGGCAGGGTGTCGCCGGTGGCGGCCTGTAGCCAGACGGCGGTTTCGGGCCTGTAGTGGCCGCCGTCGGCGCGCTGGCAGAGATCGCCGAGCACCGCGCCGGCTTCCACCGAGGCGAGCTGGTCCTTGTCGCCAAGCAGGATCAATCGAGCCCGAGGCGGCAGGGCGGCGAGCAGACTGGCCATCATTTCGATATCGACCATGGAGGCCTCGTCCACCACCAGCACGTCCAGCGCCAGGGGGTTGTCGGCATGATGGCGGAAACGCCGGGTATCCGGGCGTGAGCCCAAGAGCCGATGGAGCGTGGTGACCTCGGTCGGAATCGTCTCTTTTATCAGCAGCGCTACTGCGCTCGACGATGCAGTGTTGAAGCCCTCATCAAGCTGCTCATTTACCGCTTGTAAACTCCGCGTTTTCGTCTGGCTTCGCCTTGCCTCGCCATCGCTCGCTACGCGCTGGGCCAGATCGCACTGTTCGACTAGCGCCGCCAGGGGCAGTGTTTCCACCTGCCCCGCGATGGATTCATTGAGTCGCGCGGCGGCCTTGCCGGTAGGGGCGGCGAGGCGGATGCGCAGAGCGCGGCCGTCGGAATGGCCCAATTGTAGTGCCTGCAGCAGGGCGAGCAGCTTGACCACGGTGGTGGTCTTGCCGGTGCCGGGGCCGCCGGTGATCACGGCAAATCGCGAACGGGCGGCCAGCGCGCAGGCGAGCTTCTGCCAATCGAGGTGTTCCGGCTGGTCGTCCGGGGTGCCGAATAGCGCTTCCAGCGCCCTGCGGAGCGACTCGGCGGCAGGCGTGTCGGCGTTCGCGCCTTCATGCGTATCATCGATGCGTGCCGCCAGCGCCTGACGAATATCCTGCTCGTACTGCCAGTAGCGACGCAGATAAAGCCGGGTGCTGTCGGCGATCTCGGATGTCACCAGGGGCGTGCTGCCCGAGCCGCGGCCGACCAGCGCGGGTTGGTCCAGGGCGGCCCGCCAGTCGGTGAGGGTCACGTTGGCCAGCACCTGCCCGGGCAGCGGCGGCGGGTCGCTCAAGTCGTCGCCTTCCGGGGGCAGTGAAAGAGCCAGGTCTGGTGCCTGCAGCGTCATGCCGAGATCGAGACACACATGCCCTCGGCCGAGCTGATGGCTGGCCAGCGCGGCGGCCAGCAATAGCAGCGGCGGGGCCTCCGGCACCTCGCGATGCAGGAACATTGCCAAGGCGCGATCCAGGGCGCGCAGCCAGCCGCGCTCCACCCAGCGGTCGAGCAGGTCGAGCAGCATGCCGGCAGTGTCTAGCGCATCACCGAAAGCGCCCAATGCGTTGTCGCTGGTGGCCTCGAAGGCATCGTCTTCAAGCCCCTCGAACAGGTCCTTCATGCCATCGCCTCCCTGTCGCTCTCGAGGGGTGTGGCGCCCTGGAACAGCGCATCGAGGTCTTCGATCAGCTCGCGGGGTGGCCGCTCGGCATGCACACCACGGCTGGGCGCCCGAGTGCCGCGCAGGAAGACGCTCAGCGAGCCGCCGATATGCCGGTCGTAATCGTAGTCCGGCAGGCGCGATTTCAGCAGTCGATGCAGTGCCAGCAGGTAGAGCGCGTATTGCAGGTCGTAGCGCTTCTCTGCGACCGCCTGGCGCATGGCCTCCGGGGTGTAGGCGGCATCGTCCGGCCCCAGGTGATTGGATTTCCAGTCGGCCACGTAGTAGCGGCCCTCGAATTCGAAGACCAGATCGATGAAGCCCTTGAGCATGCCGTTGAGTCGGTCGCGATCCGCACGGGGGCGGGGCGTGTCGTCCAGGGTATGACGACAGACCAGGTCGTCCAGCACCTGGGTGTCGACCTGGTGGGCGGCGAACCAGAACTCCAGCTCGACCTGGTAGACCGAGAGGGCGTCGAGGCGCAGGGCCGTGGATGGCGACTGTTCCGGCAGGGGCAACGGGGTGCGCACAAGCGTCATGAGCCACTCCTGCAGCACGGGAATCCACTGGGTCCAGCCGCGCAGGTTGCAGCGCCGTGCCAGGGTATCTTGCAGTGCCGCCGGGTGTTCGCGTATCCGGGAAAAGCCCTGATGGCCGGCCCACTCCAGCAACCCGTGCAGGAAGGTGCCGGGGCTGGGGCCGCGTGGGAAACGATGCAGTCGAGGGCTTTCCAGGCTAATCCGCAAGTCGTTATGAGGCTCGTTTATCACCTCAAAGATGGTGGCTTCCAAGGACGTGGCGGGCTCGGGCAGCGCCGCGGCGTCGCTCGTTACCTCAAATGAGAAATCGGGCGTGGCGACCGCCTCCCCGGAAAAGCGTAGCGCCGAGTAGCTGGCGATCCACCAGTGCTCCCGGGCTCTGCGAGCCGGTATCAGGGCATCGCCGATGGGGGCGTCGCTGGCGGTCGGGGTGACGGTGCGCTGCTCGATCGGCGGTGCCGAGGCAAGGGAGATCGCCTCGCAGTCGCCCTTGAGTGCCGCCAGGGCATTGGCGAAGGCGCCGGGGGCCATCGGCTCGCCAGCGGCAAGCAGATGGCCGGTGGCGCTGCCTTCCAGCCCCTTGAGCGGCGCCATGCCCAGCCAGGTGGCATGGCGGGCGCGGGTCAGGGCGACGTAGAGCTTGCGCAGGTCTTCGCCGAGGCGTTCACGGTCGGCGACGGTCAGGATCGCTTCGTCGGCTTCCAGGCCGACATGCAGCCGGCCCTCGTCATCGTGCCAGCGCAGCGGCGAGTCGCTTGCCTTGGTCGGGCGGTGACTGCAGATGAATGGCAGGAATACCAGCGGGTATTCGAGCCCCTTGGACTTGTGGATGGTGATCACCTGCACCAGATCGGCATCGCTTTCCAGGCGCAGCTTGTGGGCATCGCTCTGGTCGTCCGGGTTGGCCCGGGACTCGGCGAGAAAGCGGATCAGCGCGTGCTCGCCGTCGAGCTCCTGGCTGGCCTGCTGCAACAGCTCTCCCAAGTGCAGAAGATCGGTCAGCCACCGTTCCCCCTCGGAGACGGGGCCGCCGGCCAGCAGCCGGGCGGGCACCGCGAAGTCGTTCATCAGGCGACGCACCAGCGGCAGCACGCCCTGGCGCTGCCACAGGCGATGATAGTCGCGGAACTGCATGACCCGGGCTTCCCAGGCCAGTTCGTCCTCGTTCAGGGCATCCAGCTCGGCGATGTCCTGCCCCAGGGCGGGCATTGCCAGGGCGGTGCGCAGCAACCTGTCATCGTCGGGTTCGGCGCAGGCGCGCAGCCAGGCATCGAGCTGGCCGGCCATGGGTGAGGCGAACACCTTGTCCTTGTCGGAAAGGTAGACGCTCTTCACCCCGCGCCGGGCCAGCGCCTGGCGGATCGCCCGGGCTTCCCCCAGGCCGTTGACCAGCACCGCCATGTCCGAGGGCTTCACCGGGTCGAAGCCGTTCTCGCCGCGGCTGTTTACAAACCCGGCGCGGCCGCGTTGGCCCTGTTCCAGCAGCGCGACCATGGCCGAGGCGCAGCGCTCGGCCATTTCGGAATGATAGGCGGTCTTGGAAAGCGGCTCGTCGCTATCGAGTTGCCACAGGGTCAGCGCTGGGCATGGCGCGCCGTCCAGGGTGAAGGCGTCCTTGCGGCCTTTGGCCTTCACCCCTTGGAAAGGAACCGGGTTGCCCCCGTCGGCTTGCTTGAATAGAAACGCCCCGGGCGGATGTTGCTCGGCGAATTCAAAGCAACGATTGACCGCCTCGACCATCGGTGCGGCGGAGCGGAAGTTGGTGCCCAGGGTGACGTGCCGCCCGGCGGTGTCGCGGCGCGCCTGAAGATAGGTATGAATGTCGGCGCCGCGGAAGGCGTAGATCGCCTGCTTGGGATCGCCGATCAGCAAGAGCCCGGTCTCGGGGCGATTCTCCTTGATGCGGTAGATACAGTCGAAGATGCGGTACTGCACCGGGTCGGTATCCTGGAACTCGTCGACCATGGCCACGGGAAACTGGCGACGAATCTGTTGCCCCAACGCCTCGCAGTTGGCCCCGGCCAGCGCCCGGTCGAGATGGCTCAGCAGTTCGTTGGGCCCCATCTCGGCGCGGTGCTGTTGTTCGCGATCCAGGCGTTCGCGGCACCAGTGCACGGCGTGGGTGAGCAGATCGGCCCGCGGGGCGGGCAGGGCGTCGAGCTGGGCCGGAAGTCCGGCCAGCGCCACCAGCGCCGGGTGGTCAGGCGGCTCGCCCTTGAGCCATATCTCGGCCATGCCGTCCGGCGTCAGGCGCTTCCAGGCGGCGGGCGTCAGGGCCGGGCGAAGCGCCTCGCCCTGGCACCAGTCGCGCAGCGCGCCCAGCCAGTTGGTGCGGCTCTTGCTGTTGAAGCTCTGCCCCTTGAAGGCCTTGTTCCTGGCGGCCTCTTCGAACAGTTCCTGTAGTTCGTCGACCCACTGCCTCCAGGGGGCCTTCAGTTCGTCGAGCCGCTCGTCGATGGCTGCCTGGGTCTGCTGGAGGGTTTGGCCAGGGGGCAAAACGCCTTGAGGCAATGCCGCGCATTCCGGCAGCAGGCGGCGTACCTGGGCGTGCAACGCCTCGGGCGATGCCCAGTAGCGGGTGACGATGGCCAGTTCGTCGGCATTCATGGGGTAATAGAAGCAGCGCCAGTAGTCGCGCACCACCTCGCTTTCGAGTTCGCTCTGGTCGGTTTCCAGGTTCAGCGAGAACAGGCTGCCGCTGTCGAAGGCGTGCTCGCGCAGCATGCGATAGCACCAGCTGTGAATGGTCGAGACGGCGGCCTCGTCCATCCATTCGGCGGCGAGTTGCAGGCGCCGCGCGCAGGCCGGCCAGCTCGACTCGGGATAGTCGTCGCGGAGCTGGAGCAGCAACGGGTCGAGCCCGTCAACTGCGCTTCTAGTCGTGTCTTCGGACGACTGTAAGGAGCTAGGCGCGGCTTCGGGCGCCTGTAAGGAGCTAGTCGTGTCTTCGGACGACTGTAAGGAGCTAGGC
Organism: Modicisalibacter ilicicola DSM 19980; assembly: GCF_900128925.1. Lineage (GTDB taxonomy): Bacteria > Pseudomonadota > Gammaproteobacteria > Pseudomonadales > Halomonadaceae > Modicisalibacter > Modicisalibacter ilicicola. The sequence continues at coordinate 523,321 of NZ_FQUJ01000002.1, read as the reverse complement.
GCGGCTTCGGGCGCCTGTAGAAAGACGCCGGCAGCCTCGACCAACCGCGAGCGAATCCGGTCGCGCAGCTCCTCGGTGGCGGCATTGGTGAAGGTGACCACCAGGATCTCCGGCGGCGTCAAGGGCCGGGCGAAGGCCGCGTCGTCGTCGGCTGAACGCGCGCCGAGCACCAGGCGCACATAGAGCAGAGCGATGGTGAAGGTCTTGCCGGTGCCGGCGCTGGCCTCGATGAGGCGGCTGCCCTGCAAGGGAAACACCAGCGGGTTTAGTTGGGTGACATCACTCATTGGCCGCCTCCCTTGACCGCTCGATAGACCGGCGCCAGCAAGCGCTCGGTCAGCGAGGCGAAGTCGTCAGGTGTCCCCCGGTGGGCGTCGAACAGCACGGCGAAGCTCGGCCAGCGGTGCGCCAGATAGGGATTGCGGCCGACCTCGCCGGCATTGAAGCCGTCGCCTTCGTAGGCGCCGGCGGCGGCCTTCCAGGCGTCGCTGTCCATTCCGTTCTCCGGCGTGCCCTCCTTGCCCAGCCAGGCGAAGGCGGTGGCTGTTGCCAACGGCAACGGCGTGCGCATGCCCAGTTGCCAGGCGGCGATCAGCTCGCGCAGATGGGCGCGGGCGGTCTCCGGTTCCAGCGGTGGCAGCGTCACATGCCCGGCCTTGGAGAGCACTTGGGTAGTCAGTGGCATGTCGTCGAGATGGCCGGCAAGATGCGCCACCCAGGGGCGCAATAGATGGTGCCACTGGTACTGGCCGCGCCCGCTGCCCTGGCGGATCAGGCTGCTGCTGGTGAGCAGCAAGCGGCAGCGTTGGCCCTCGTCGTTGGTGCGCAGGTTGTCCAGCCAGTCTTCCAGCGCCGGTGTGCCGGCTAGCTCTTTATCGAAAAACGCCAGGCGTACCGGTGCCGGCTCGTCGATGGCCTGGGGCCATTGCTCCAGCGCCTCGCGATAGGCCGCGAACAGGTCGTCCATGGGTTCGACCAGGGCCCGGCGCATGCGCTCGCCGAAGGCGCCCATCGCCAGCACGCCCTGGCCCTGCAAGCGTTCCAGGGTGTCGTGCATGGCGGCTTCCCGAGAAAGACCTTCCTCCACGGCGCGGCGCTGGGCCTGTATCAGGGTGTCCTGCAGTTGCCAGTTTTCCAGGCCATCCAGGGTGAAGGGCTCCTGATCGAGGCTGGTGACGTCTTCCTGCTCGAAGAAGACCCGGAGGCGGGTATTGAAGAACGCCTTGGCCGGGTCGCGCAAAAAATTCCCCAGCTGATTCAGGGTCAAGGGTGTGTCCTGCAGGAATTCACCGAGTTCGCCGATGCCCGGGGCAGATCGAGTGTCGGAATGCACCTCGCGCCATTCCTGGGCATGGGTGATCAGTCGTCGGTCGGGCACGCTGCGCTCGGCGAACTGTTGCTGTGTCGGGAAATAGGTGCGGCTGAAGGGTTGCAGCGGATGCACGCTGGTCAGCGCCTTCAGCAGGGCCGGGCCCCCATCGTCGCCCTCATGATCGGCTAGCCGCCAGCCCGCGGCGAGATGATCGCGCAGCTGGCCGACCAGCACCGAGGGCGGCCGCTCGCCGTTGTCGACGATGCTGCGGCCGACCCAGCTGATATAGAGCTGTCGACGGGCGGAGAGCAGCGCCTCGAGGAACAGGTAACGGTCGTCCTCGCGGCGGGAGCGGTCCCCCGGGCGGTAGTCGTTGCCCATCAGATCGAAATCCAGCGGCGGATGGCTGCGTGGGTAGTCGCCGTCGTTCATGCCTAACAGGCAGACGTGCTTGAAGGGGATCGCGCGCATCGGCATCAGGGTGGCGAAGTTGACCGCCCCGGCCAGGAAACGCTGGGACAGCCCCTGCTCGTCGACCTGGGCAAGCCAGTGTTCGCGCACGATGGATAGCGGCAGGTCGCGGGTCAGGCCGGCTTCCTCGGTGCTCTCCTGCCAGGCTTGCAGGGCCTGTTCGAGCTGCGCGAGCATCAGGCTGTCCTCGGCCGCCTCGGCGCGGAAGCACTCCTCGAGCAACCGGCGCAGTCGTCTGACCCAATCATTGGCGTCGGTCTCCTCGTGCAGGGCGTGCCATTGGCGTTCCAGGGTGTCGAGCAGGGCCGACAATGGGCCGGCGAGTTGCGCCTCCAGGCCGCCGATGTCATCGAAGGGTTCGATGCCCTGCCAGGCGCCCTCGGTGGCATCCCCCACGGCATACCCCAGCAGCAGCCGGCGCAGGCCGAAACGCCAGGTGTTCTGTTCCAGGCCGCCGGGCAGGTCGAGGCTCGCACGCTGATCGGCGTTCAGGCCCCAGCGAATGCCCGCCCCCTGTATCCAGCGGTGCAGGGTCGGCAGATGATCTTCCTCGATGCCGAAGCGCGCGCGCAGTGCCGGCACTTCCAATAGATCGAGCAGGTCGCTCACCGACAGGCGCAGCTCCGGCAGGCGCAGCAATTTTTCCAGGGCGATCAGCAGGGGCAGGCGATGACGCCGGCCCTGATCCGAGAGCGTGAAAGGGATATGGCGTGGGTCGTCGCGGTCACGCTGGTCTCTCCCGAACTGGCCGAACACCGCCTGGATGTGCGGCGCATAGCGATCGATGTCCGGCACCATGACGATGATGTCGCGAGGACGCAGTTCCGGGTCGGCGCTGAAGGCGGCAAGTAGCTGGTCGTGGAGGATCTCGACTTCACGCTGGGGGCCGTGGGCGACGTGGAAGACGATGGAATCGTCCTGTTCGCAGGCCACCGCCGGCCAGTGATCCCGGGTCTCGGGCAGCGGACGCAACTCACGGATGTCGTCCTGCAACTGGTGGAGCAGGCAATCGCCCCCGTGCGGCTCGAAGAGGTCGATGCGCAGCGATTCGGCGGCGAACAGGCTTTCGTACTGGTGGCGTTCGTCGTGCTCGTCGAGCAGGCGCAGGTAGTCGCGACCCTGCTTGCCCCAGGCAGCGAGCAGCGGCTGGGCATGCAGATGCAGATCGGCCTCGCCCTCGCCGTCACCCAGGATATCGAGCCGCTCGGGCATGCCAGCCTTGCGTGATTGACGGTAGCGACGCGCGCGCAGCAGATCGCGGTGTTCGATGATGTCGGCCCAGTAATGCCGGCAAGGGTTATGCACGCACAACACCACCTGGCAGCAGGCGGCGAGGGCGGCCAGGGCTTCGAGGGCCTGCTGGGGCAGCGAGGAGATGCCGAACACCAGGATGCGTCGTGGTAAGCCGGGAGGACGATTATCCGGCGTCAGATGCTTGGCAGCGGCGAGGAAGCGCTGGTGCACCATGGCGCGGCTGGAATCGATGGCCTCGCGGCCGACGTCCTCGCGCAGGGCGCGCCACAGGGCGGGCTGCCAGCACTGGCCCTCGTCCAGCGGGGTGGCGTCACCGTGGGCGCCGATCAGCACGTCCTCGCCGCGCCCCCAGGCCTCCAGCCAGTCGGCGCGATAGACCTGGTACTGGTCGAACAGGTCGGCCAGGCGCTCGGCGAGCTGATGATGCTTGCGCAGATCGTCGTCATCTTCCAGAAACTGCTTGAGAGGGGCGAAGGTGCCCTCTTCGAGCAGTTCCGGCAGCAGGCGCAGCAACCGCCAGGTCAGTCGCGACTTGTCGAAGGGCGAAGTGGCCGGTACGGCATTGGGATCGTTCTCGCAATGCGTGAGCACCGTACGATAGGACTGCCACAGGAAACGCGCCGGCAGGGTCACGTCCAGCGCCGCGGCAATGCCCATGCCGCCCGACCCGGTATCGTCCGCGTTCGCGGCCAGGGCCAGTTTCATCCACTGACTGATGCCGTTGCTCTGCACCAGGATCGTCTCGTTCTCCAGGGGCGCCAGCGGGTGACGCTTCATCCACTCCACCGCCACGCCGCGCAGGTCTTCCAGGCGATTGCCGTGGATGACCATGAAGCCGGGCTGGAGAGGGGAGGTGCTGGCAGACGGCATGATGATTCCTTGACGGCAACGCTGGAACGGCTGGCGATCTATGGTGCCCGAGTGACGAACCGCTGCAAAGAACGGATGGAAGATGCCGCGCTCGCTTCACCGACATGACGTGTCGACCAGCGGAGGCAGCATCGTTGCAAGGCTGCACGGCTCGATGCCGAAATCCTTGAAGGTGTTGGCTCCGTCGCTCACGACGTTGTCCTCCTGCATCAGGATGATCTGATCCCGGGTCAGCGGTGGGTTCGGCAGCAGCGACAGTAGTACGGCAAGCAGTTTCCAGACAGCGAACGGCACGGGCAACAACGGTCGATGACGACCGTTGCTTTTCAGCACGGCGCGGAGAATGTCCCGGTAGCGATAAGCCCCTGCGCCGCCAAGCTCGAACACACGCCCCCTGGCTGAGGATGTTTCCAGGGCCCTTTTCACCGCCGCGGCGACGTCCTCGACATGCACGGGTTGCAGTCGGGTCTTGCCTGTGCCGAACAGGGGAATCACCGGGAGCCGAGTGACGGCCTCCAGGCTGCCAAGAAAGGCGCCACGCGGGCCGAACAGCACGCTGGGACGCAGAATGGTCGCCTCGGGAAAGGCCCTTCTCACGGCCTGCTCGCCCCGGGCGCGAGCGCGAACGTAGGACGAGGATGAGTCGGTGCTGACCCCGATGCCGGAGACATGCACCAGGCGCTTCACATTGGCCTGGGCCGCCAGCCGCGCGATGCGCTCGGCGGCCCCGACGTGAATGGTGTCGAAGCTTACATCGCGTCGCTCGACATACAGGCTGACGACGTTGATCGCCGCATCCACGCCCTCGAGGGCTCGCGCCACCTGCGCCTCGTCGCGCACGTCGACCGGCATGACTTCGATGGCGCTGGCCGTCTCGGGAAAGCCCGCGGCATCCGGATGGCGCGCCGCGACCCTTACCGCAAGGCCGTTGCTTGTCAGCCGCCGAACGATGGCGCGGCCAAGAAAGCCGGTGCCGCCGAACACGGTCACGCCGAATCGAGCCATTTCAGTGCCTCGCTGCACGATGGTGGTTGGCAGGACATTCTTTCATTAAAACAATCGTTATCGAATGCTTTTCACTGTCATGTTCTACTGAACGGATACGATGTCATGGCATCGAACAGGCTTTCAAATACCGTATGCTCCTTCCTAGCCTGGAAACAGAAGGTGAGGGCCGGTCAGGGAGGAAGTCATGAAGAATGCGCAACGGATTGAACGTTCCCAGGCCTGCCTGTTCGGGGGGGCCATCGGCGATGCCTTGGGTGCACCGCTGGAGTTCATGGACTGGCAGACGATCCAACAGCAGTTCGGCGATGAAGGCTTGGAGACATTCGCCCCGGCCTATGGCGGCCTGGGGCGGGTCACGGACGATACCCAGATGATGCTCTTCGTCGCCGAAGGGATGCTGCGCTCCTACGTGCGTATTCAGGAGTGCGAGATCTACGCCCCCATCGTTGCCCTGCATCATGGGTTGATTCGCTGGCTGGTCACCCAGGGGGAGCAACCCGTTCATGCCCGCATCGACACGCAGATCGGCCTGGTCGGCGATCCTCTTCTGCATGCCCGGCGCTCCCCGGCCAGGACCAGTCTCGAGGCGCTCGCCGGGGCACCGGCCTTCGGCCTGGAGGCCCGCAACAACAGCAGGCAGTGCGATGGCCTGGTGCGCGTGGCCCCGATCGGCTTGTTCCCCTGGGGAGATTTCCTGTTGCACCATCGTGATCGCGCCTTTTCGGTGGCCTGCGAACTGACTCGCTGCACCCACGGCCATCCGTGCGGCTATCTCGCCGCGGGCATCTTCGCCTATCTGGTCAACGGAATGAGCGACGACGGGAGAAGGCTGGCGTCCCTCATTCCCGATGCCCTGGCGTTCATGGACAGCAATGCCTGGGTCGATTTCTTCATCGAGCGCGCCGAGGAGCGCGAGGCCCTGCCCCGCAGCCAGGCGCAGCTCCGCTTTCTGCTCGAGACGGTGCTCGACTTCCACGCCCAGGGTATTCTCCCTACGCCGGCGGGCATCGAGGCACTGGGTCGGGGGGAAACCGCGGAGGAGGCGCTGGCCATCGCGCTGTGGTGCGCGCTGTGTGCCGATGACTATCGCCAGGGCGTGCTCTGGGCGGTCAACCACGGTGGCAAGAGCGACAGCACGGGCCTGCTGGCCGGCAATCTGCTCGGCCTGCGTTTCGGTCTTCAGGGTCTGCCGGGGGAGTGGCTCGACACGCTCGAACTGCACGACTGGCTCTATCGGCTGGGGCACGACCTGCAGTGGCTGCCCAAGGTGTACATCGGCCGTGGTTACGGCGCCCACGACGCCGAACTGCGCGAATGCTACCCCGATACCTGACCCTTTGGTCTCGATTGTCCATCGCTTCCCCCCACGGCTAGACTCAAGGGATAGGCTCAACGCGCCCGTATCCATTCAACAATCAGAATCTTCAAAGGAGTCAGCCACCATGTCAGTTCGAGAAATCGCGCTCTATATCGACGGCCAACCCGTCCCATCGAAAGCCGAGCAGTGGCGCGACGTCGTGAACCCGGCGACCCAGGAGGTGGTGGCCCGGGTCCCCTTCGCCACGCGCGAGGAGGTCGATCGTGCCGTCGCCAGTGCCAGGCAGGCCTTTGCCACCTGGCGCAAGGTGCCCCTTGCCAAGCGCATGCGCATCATGCTCGCCTTCCAGGCGCTGATCCGCGAGCACACCCAAGAGCTGGCGGCACTGATCACCGAGGAGCACGGCAAGACGCTGCCGGACGCCGAGGGCGAGGTGGGCCGGGGCCTGGAAGTGGTCGAGCACGCCTGCTCGATCACCTCGCTGCAACTCGGCGAGATCGCCGAGAACGCCGCCAGCGACGTCAACGTATACTCGCTGCACCAGCCCCTGGGGGTCGGCGCCGGCATTACCGCCTTCAACTTCCCGATCATGCTGCCTTGTTTCATGTTTCCGCTGGCCATCGCCACCGGCAACACCTTCGTGCTCAAACCCTCGGAGCAGGACCCGTCATCGACCATGCGCCTGGTCGAGCTGGCGCATGAGGCCGGGGTACCCGAAGGAGTGCTCAACGTGGTCCACGGTGGACCGGACGTCGCCAACCAGATCTGCGACCACCCGGACATCAAGGCGCTCTCCTTCATCGGCTCGACACCGATCGGGACGCATATCTACGAGCGGGCGGGCGCCGCCGGCAAGCGCGTGCAGTCGATGATGGGCGCCAAGAATCATTGCGTGATCATGCCCGACGCCAACCGCAGCCAGGCGATCAACAACGTGCTGGGTTCGGCCTTCGGCGCCGCCGGCCAGCGCTGCATGGCCAACTCGGTGCTGGTGCTGGTGGGCGAGGCACGCCAGTGGCTGGACGAGATCGTCGAGCGCTCCCGGGAAATGAAGGTCGGCCCCGGGACCCAGCGCGATGCCGACCTGGGGCCACTGGTCTCGCCGGCGGCCAGGGACCGGGTGCTCAAGCTGATCGGCGTCGGCGAGTCCGAGGGCGCGACCCTGGCGCTGGACGGTCGCGGCATCAGCGTCGAGGGCTATCCGGACGGCAACTTCGTCGGGCCGACCATCTTCAGCGACGTCACCGCCGAGATGACCATCTACAAGGAAGAGATCTTCGGCCCGGTGCTGTGCGTGGTGGGGGTCGAGACCCTGGACGACGCCATCGCCTTCATCAACGCCAACCCCAACGGTAACGGCACCTCGATCTTCACCAATTCCGGCTGGGTGGGGCGGCGTTTCGAGAGCGACATCGATGTCGGCCAGGTGGGCATCAATGTGCCGATTCCGGTGCCGGTGGCCTACTTCAGCTTCACCGGCTCGCGGGCCTCCAAGCTTGGCGACCTGGGGCCCAACGGCAAGCAGGCGATCCAGTTCTGGACCCAGACCAAGACCGTCACCTCGCGCTGGTTCGAGCCGGAGAACGTCTCCAGCGGCATCAACAGCACGATCTCGATGGGCTGACTCGAGGGACTAATCGCTTGCCGAGCAGCAGCCGAGGCACCGTCATGGTTCATGGCGGTGCCTTTTCGTGTGCCGGGTTGGACAATTTATTGACGTTGACGTTAACTAGAATGATCGAGACCTCGACAACAACAACCTTCCAGGAATTCGCGATGAATGCTTCCCTCAGTCGTTTCCCCCTCCCCGAGACCCTCGAGGAACTGCCCGAGGATGTTCGCAGCACGATCCTCGCGGTGCAGGAGAAGGCCGGCTTCGTGCCCAACGTCTTTCTCATGCTGGCCCACCGCCCCGACGAGTTTCGCGCCTTCTTCGCCTATCACGACGCCCTCATGGAGCGGGAGTCCGACACCCTGACCAAGGCCGAGAAGGAGATGGTGGTGGTCGCTACCAGCGCGCGCAACCGCTGCCTCTATTGCGTGGTCGCCCACGGCGCCCTGGTGCGCATCTACAGCAAGCAGCCATTGCTTGCCGACCAGATGGCGATCAACCACCGCACCGCGCCGATCAGCGAGCGTCATCGCGTCATGCTCGATTTCGCGCTCTACATCGGCACCGAGCAGGGCGAACTCAACGACGCCTGGCAACGGCGCCTTTTCGAGGTGGGCTTTACTCTCGACGACATCTGGGACATCGGTGCCGTCGCCGGCTTCTTCGGCATGTCCAACCGGCTGGTCAATCTCACCGGCACGCCACCCAATGCCGAGTTCTATCTGATGGGCCGGGTGCCGCGGGAGGGATAGCGTCGAGCATCGAATGGCTCAACTTGATAGGTGGAAAAGCCAACAGCAAATGCCTGTCAGCACCAACTGACTGGCATTGCTATCGGGTATCGCGGTTTTTCGCTGAATGCATCAGTTACCCAACTGAAACTTCTCCAATAGCTCGAGCACCGGCTCCAGCTGGCTGACATGCAGGGTGAGAATACTGTCGGCGTCCGTCGTTGCCCTGGGGATGATCACGGCGAATTCACCCTCTTCCAGATGGAATTCATGCACCTCCTTCATCCCTGTCGAGGTTTCGCAGCGTATGGAGCGGTAGGGGTCGTCCTCGCCGTAGGTCAGGCGATGGTAGACCTTGAAGAAGGTGTAGAGGGTGAGGCCCGTGGTAAAGGCTGGCCAGCGGGCGGGAATGGTGCGTGTTTCCTCGTCGAGCTCCTGGCCGTTTGCTTCCGCCGCGGCGATCGCCTCGGCCAATGGCTCGGCGATCAGGGAGGTGGCATCGCTGGGCAACGGCTCTTGTGCCTCGATCGCCCGGTGATAGCGTTGCGCGACCTGGCGCAGCTCATCGAGAGAATCGAGGCGATGCATGCTGTGTCGCAGGTCGCTGGGGTCGCACTCACCGTTCTGCCAGCCATGGATCACGTCGAGCATCAGGCGGCGGTCGGCCATGGGACGGCCGACGAGTGCCTCGATAGCGACATGCAGGTGTAGCTGACGCTCGGTGACCGAGTTGTCGAAGGCGGAGTAGGGGTCGGTGAAAATGGCATGCAGACGCCCGGGCGCGTGCTCCTTGGCTTCGTTGAATGGCATCGGTAAGTTTCCGGCGCAAGTGGTCGTTTGAATTCTTGGCTTGTGTATCGTGCTCGATTGAATATGCTATCGACTCGTGGGGGCACAACTTGAGGCCCCGCATCTTCACAATCCAATCCATCCCTGTCGCCAGGGGTGCCCCGACCTCCGCTATCCGAGGAAGGGGCTGAGAGTGCGCTCCCGAGACGTGCCTGGAAAGTCGTCGAGCACAGACGTCTTCGAGGCATGTCCGAGCGCTGACCCTGGAACCTGATCCGGCTAATACCGGCGGAGGAAGCGCGACATGCTGTATATCACCCTGGCTGCGCTGGGCGCGGCCCTGTTGCTGTTTGCCGTTCTCGGATTGCGCGCGAGCCGCGCCGATACCCCACTCGACGATTACGTCACCGCCCGCAATTCCCAGGGCGCTTCGGCCCTGGGGCTTTCCTTCCTGGCCTCCGGCATGGGGGCCTGGATCCTGTTCACCCCCCCGGAAATCGGCGCCTTCGTCGGCCCCATCGCGTTGGGCGGTTATGCCATCGGTTCGGCATTGCCCTTCATCGTGCTGGGGCTATGTGGTCCGGCGATTCGCCGCCGGCTGCCCGAGGGGCGCAGTATCGGCGAGTTCGCCGCCGCGCGTTTCGGCGGTGGGGCACGCCGCTATGTCTCGCTTATCTCGGTGCTCTACATGGCCTGCTTCCTGACCGCGGAATTGACCGCGATCGGCGGCATCACGGCGCTGTTGTCCGATGTGCCCGGTAGCGTGGCGGTGCTCGGCGTGGCCCTCACCACGCTGGTCTATACCGCCTGGGGTGGCCTGCGCGCAAGCCTGGTCACCGATCGCTGGCAGGCATTGCTGCTCGTCGCGCTCTTGGCGGTAGTGGGGGGCGTGGCCTGGGATCGTCTGCCGGCGTTTTCCAGCGAGGTCTCCGTGCCCGGCATCCCGGTCGCCGATGCCCTGAGCGTGGCATTGACTCTGGTCATCGCGGTGACCGCGGCCAATCTGTTCCACCAGGGCTACTGGCAGCGCGTATGGGCGGCCAAGAGCGGCGCGGCGCTGGGCCGTGGCGCACTGCTGGGTGGGATGACCACGGTGATCGTGGTGGCCGTGGTCGGTGGCCTGGGGATCCTGGCCGCGATGAGCGGCTTGAGCCTCGGCGAGCCACCGATGCCCTTCTTTGCGCTGCTCGAGGGTGCACCGGCCTGGCTGACGCTGCTGGCCCTGGTATTGGCGGTGACCCTGGTGGCCTCCAGCGTGGATACGCTGCAGAACGGTATCGCCTCGCTGGTGGTGGGCGAGGGCGACAGCCTGTCCCGAAGCGGGGTGTCCCTCGGCGCTGCACGCTGGATCACGCTGGCGTTGATGGTGCCGGTCGTGGCCATCGCCCTGCAGGGTGTCTCGGTGCTGCGGCTGTTCTTGATCGCCGATCTGTTGTGCGCCACGGCAGTGGTGCCCGTGCTGCTGGGGCTATGGTCACGCATGAGCACCGTAGCGGCGGTGAGCGGCGGCCTGGCGGGAGTGGTGGGGGCGATCCTGCCGGGCTGGATCGCCCAGGGCAATGTTATCGCTGGGATAATGGCGGCCAGCTTCCCGGGAGGCGTGCCCACCCTTTGGCCTTTCCTGGGTGCGCTCTTGGCCTCGACGCTGGTCAGCTTGCTGGTCGCGCTGGCACGTCCGCGCTGGATCGTCCAGTACCGCTGATCCCGGACCCGATTTGCAACGGCGTTGGCGAGGTTTCAGACTCGGCAAGAAACCGCCGCTTCGAGGAGCCAGACCATGAGTGAACAACAGCAGGACAAGCGTCGTCGTTATTCCAGCCAGGTCGTCGATGGCATCGGCAAGGCGGCCAGTCGGTCCATGCTCCGGGCGGTGGGATTCAGTGACGAGGACTTCGCCAAGCCCCAAGTGGGGATCGCCTCGACCTGGAGCCAGGTCACCCCCTGCAACAGCCACATCAACGAACTGGCCGAGGATGCTCGCCAGGGCGCCGATGCCGCCGGTGGCAAGGGGGTGATCTTCAATACCATCACCATCTCGGACGGCATCGCCAACGGCACCGAGGGCATGAAGTATTCGCTGGTGTCCCGGGAAGTGATCGCCGACTCCATCGAGACCGTGGCCGGCTGCGAGGGTTTCGACGGCGTGGTGGCGATCGGCGGGTGCGACAAGAACATGCCGGGTTGCCTGATCGGCCTGGCGCGGCTCGATCGGCCCAGCGTGTTCGTCTATGGTGGCACCATCCTCCCCGGGGCGAACCACACTGACCTGGTCTCGGTGTTCGAGGCCATGGGCGCCCATAGCCGCGGCGATCTCGATCTGATCGAGGTCGAGCAGATCGAAAAGACGGCGGTGCCCGGTCCGGGCTCCTGCGGCGGCATGTACACCGCCAACACCATGGCCTCGGCCATCGAAGCGCTGGGCATGAGCCTGCCCAACTCCTCGGCGCAGAATGCCGTCTCCCGGAACAAGCGTGACGACTGCCATGCCGCGGGGGCGGCGGTGCTCGAGCTACTGGAGCGCGATCTGAAACCCAGCGACATCATGACCCGCGAGGCCTTCGAGAACGCCATCACCCTGGTGATCGCGCTGGGCGGCTCGACCAATGCGGTGCTGCACCTGATCGCCATGGCCAATGCCATCGGCGTCGAACTGACCCTGGACGATTTCACGCGCATCGGCCGGCGCGTGCCGGTGGTCGCCGACCTGCGCCCCAGCGGTCACTACATGATGAGCGAGCTGGTGGCCATCGGCGGCATCCAGCCCTTGATGAAGACGCTGCTCGATGCCGGACTGTTGCACGGAGAGTGCCTGACCGTCACGGGCAAGACCCTGGCCGAGAACCTGGCCGATGTGACGCCTTACCCCAGCGATCAGCAGATCATCCAGCCCCTTGACGAGCCGATCAAGGCCGAGAGCCATCTGCGTATCCTCTACGGCAATCTGGCACCGGAAGGGGCAGTGGCCAAGATCACCGGCAAGGAGGGCACCCGCTTTTCCGGCCGGGCCAGGGTATTCGGCTCCGAGGAGGAGGCCCAGGCGCGCATCAACGATGGCAGCGTGGTGGCCGGCGACGTGGTGGTGATCCGCTACGAAGGACCCAAGGGTGGCCCGGGCATGCGCGAGATGCTCACCCCCACCTCGGCGATCATGGGCCGGGGGCTCGGCAGCGAGGTGGCATTGATCACCGACGGGCGTTTCTCCGGCGGCAGTCACGGCTTCGTGGTCGGGCACGTGAGCCCGGAAGCCTTCGAAGGCGGGCCGCTTGCGCTGGTCGAAGACGGCGACGAGATCACCATCGATGCCCAGGCCGACACCATCGACGTGCATATCGATGACCAGGAGTTCGAACGCCGCCGTGCCGCCTGGCGCCAACCGGCACCGCGCTATACCCGTGGCGTATTGGCGAAATATGCGCGGGCGGTGAGTTCGGCGTCGACCGGCGCGGTTACCGATTTGCCGGAATAGCCGGTGGGCGTGCCACACTTCGACATCGATTCGCCGATCGGGGTGATCGCCGATACCCACGGCACGCTGCGCGACGAGTCGCTCACATTGCTCGAAGGGTGCGAATTGATCCTGCATCTCGGCGATATCGGCAAGCCGTTCATTCTCGAGCGGCTGGCCGAATTGGCGCCGCTATTCACCGTGCGCGGCAATATAGATACCCAGCTCTGGGCCGAGAATATTCCCTGGACCCGGGATATTCTCGTCAACGGCTGGCGATTGCACCTGGTCCACGACATCGCCGATTTCGATGCACGGACATCCTGCGATGCGGTGCTGCATGGCCATTCCCACAAGCCGCGCAACGAATGGCACGAGGGCCGGCTATTCTTCAATCCCGGCGGCGGTGGTCGCCGCCGTTTCAAATTGCCGATCACCCTCGGCAAGTTGTGGGCCGATGAGCGTGGCTTGCGGGGTGCGATCATCCATCAGCCGCTCGATGCGTGAATCGGTCACTGCCATTCATGACGCAACCTACCCCCGATAATCGCGCCACTGCCATCGGCGCCACCACGGTGCTCAACTGGGCATTGTTGGCGGCTCTGACACAACTTGCCGGGCCGGTGCCGCCGTTTCTGCTGACCGCACTGGCCTTCGGCATCGCCTTTCTCTGTTTTACGATCTGGCTGAGCCTACGCGGTGAACCGTTATTCGCGTCCTTCAAGCAGCCGCCTGCGATATGGGCATTGGGCGTTGGTGGATTATTTGGCTATCACGCGCTCTATTTCGTGGCCCAGCAGAATGCGCCACCGGCCAATGCCGGGCTGATCAGCTATCTATGGCCGTTGTTGATCGTGCTGTTCATCGCACTGCTGCCTGGCGAACGGCTGCGTGTCATTCACGTGATCGGCAGCCTCTTGGGCTTCGCCGGGGCAGCCTTGCTGGTGGGCGGCGACGTGAACGCCGGGGGCAGTACATTGGGCTATGCGGCGGCGTTTGCCTGCGCCTTCGTCTGGAGCGGTTATTCGGTGCTTTCGAGAGCAACTCGCGGTGTGCCGACTGCGGCAGTAGGGGGCTTCTGTCTGGTCACGGCGCTGCTCGCCGCGCTCTGCCACTGGCTCTTCGAGCCGACGCGCCTGCCGGAGGGCATCGGCTGGCTGGGGGTGATCGGCCTGGGCCTGGGGCCGGTGGGCAGCGCCTTTTTTACCTGGGACGTCGGCGTCAAGCATGGCGACCTGCGCCTGCTGGGGTTCTTGGCCTACTTCACGCCGCTGCTCTCCACGGTGGTGTTGATCCTGACCGGCTACGCCGAGGCCACCCCGCTATTGGCGTTGGCCGCCGCGCTGATCACCCTGGGGATGCTGGTGGGCAGCGGGCGCTTGAACGGTCGACGGTTTGCGCGTAGCGCCGGTCAATAGATTCGGCTTCCTGCCAAGGACCGAGGTTTGCATTGGTGCTGGATATTGACCAATCTCTTCCGCGTTTGCAGAAAACGGGTCAAAGGCGTAGAGTTCAGATTTAAACTAAGTCTAGTTGGCTAAGCACTTTTGGTTGCAGGAGGCTGTCCATGGAAATCATCAATATGCATGACGCCAAAACCCGCCTTTCGCAGCTCGTGGACAAGGCCGCGCAAGGGGAGCCCTTCATTATCGCCAAGGCGGGTAAGCCCATTGCCCGGGTGACGGCCATCGATAGTCCCGAACCTGGCAAGGAGCGTCGGCTGGGTTTCCTGGAAGGCCAGTTAGCCGTGCCCGAGGACTTCGATCGTATGGGCGAGCGGGAAATTTCCGAACTGTTCGGAGGCTAGCGTGAACCTCCTGCTCGATACTCATGTTCTACTTTGGGCGGCAGGAGAGCCGCAGCGGTTGTCTGCCGAGGCTCTGGAGCTTCTGGAAGATCGCGATAATAACCTATATTTCAGCGCCGCCAGCATTTGGGAAATCGTGATAAAGAAAGGATTGCCGCGATTGGATTTCAATGTGGATGTGTACCTGCTCCGCCGTAGCCTGATCGAGAATGGTTACCGAGAGCTGCCGATCACTGCCCAACATACCCTCTCGGTTGCTCACTTGCCGCCCATACACAAGGACCCCTTCGACCGAATTCTCGTCGCTCAGGCGGAGTTCGAGGGGTTCTTGCTGCTCACCGTGGACGACCTGGTGGCGCAATACCCGGGGCCGATACGACGACTCTGACGCGAAGACGAGTTGATGGCGTATTTCGCAAAATGAAAAGGCGAGCCCGCCGGCCCGCCTCGGGTTGCTTGAAGTAGCGTGACGCCACCTTCAGGCTTCTTCCATACGCCTGACCCGCACCGGCAGCCCCTGGCGGATGCTGGCACCGCTGACCCCTTCGAGCCAGGTGCCCATCACCTCCCGGGTGGGATCGGCGAAGCCCAGGTCGTTGATATTGACCCCGGCACCGACCCACTCCATCGAAGGCTGGGCCTTGCCGTCGATGACATGCTCGCTGGCTCCAAGCTCGGTGTGGCCATAGCTATGCTCGATGCCGAGCGAACCTCTCATCACGCCATCGCTGACCAGGGCAAGCCCGATCACCTCGCCGCCGGGGCTCTCGATGCGCACGGTGTCGCCGTGGAGGATCCCTCGTTCCTTGGCGTCATCGGTATGCATCAGCACCGGGTTGTAAGGCTTGATCATGCGTAGCCGCTCGAGCCCGACGGCGTAGGAATTCATGATGTTGGACTTGAACGAGAAGGCCAGTAGCGGCCAGTCGTTTTCGCTATACACCTCGCGCAACAGGCGGCCGTCGTTGAGGCGTGGCATCTGCAGGCAGGGTGTACCGCGCAGGGGCTTGCCGCTCTGGCTGTCGATGGCGGTGCCCACCTGTTCGTTGTAGACGCACAGCGGCTTGGTCCAGGCATTGCCGAGCTTGTCCTTGCCGACGTAGGCGTCGTCGTACTCCTCGTAGCGCCCGCCGCGAGCGTAGAGATAGGCCACCGGCCCCTGTTCGCCTTGGGGCAGCGTGCGCTGGATTCTGGGCATCAACGGCGCGATGCCGGCATGGGCGATATCGCTTTCATCGATCGCGGGTAGCGGCTTGCCGGTGAAGGCGATGTTGGCGGCGGCGCGCAGGTAGTAATCCTCGGCGCGGTCGAGCGGATGCAGCTTGCCGTTGGCGTCGGGAATGGCGTTCTCGCCGAAGCCCGGCAGGCCGAGGCGCTTGGCCACGGCGATGAAGAAGCTGTCCATGCTCACCGGCTCGCCTTCTTCGGTCTTCTGCTGGAGCGGTTCGACGACCGGCCAGCAGGCGGTGGTCATCTTGGTGACGTTGCCGCTCCAGGCGCCGGTGAAGCCCCACACCTCGTACATCACCGAGTCCGGCACGATGTAGTCCGCGTAGCGGTTGGTCTCGTTGATGAAGCCGTCCACCGCCACATAGAGCCCCAGGCGCCTGGGATCCTTAAGCTTCTCACCGATGACTGTTTCTAGCCCGGCCTGACCGTAGATCGGATTGGCCATGCAGCCGATCACCGCCTTGAGCGGGTAGGGGTAACCGTCGAGCGCGGAAGCGAGCTGCTCGGTGAGGATCGGCGGCGCCAGGGAGCGCCAGGGCGCCTTGGCCGGATAGGGGGTCTCCCCGGCAGCCACCTTGCGCTTGTATTCCGAGGTCTTTTCGTAGGCGAAGCGTGAGCGGGAGACGAAGATGCCCTGGGGTTTGCGCATGCCCGGGAAGCGGGCGAGGTCATAGCGTGGCCCCGTGCCCATGCCGTTGAACTTGCCCGCGCCCAGGGCGGCGCCCCCCTGGCGATTGACGCTACCGACCAGCAGGTTGAGCATCTGGATGCCGTAGGTGGCATAGAAGCCGGTGCCGGACATCATGCCGCCATGGCAGTCCACTACCGCATCGCGACCGTAGGCGGCGAAGCGTTCGGCGATGGACTGGATGTGCTGGGCGGGGATGCCGCAGTGCTCGGCATATTCTTCGAAGGTATGTTCGTTGGCCGCTTCGCGCAGTTTGGTCAGGCTGCTCTTGACGCGCAGCGGACCATCGGGCGATTCGATTGTCCGGTCGACGAACAGGGCGGCCCTGGCTACTTGGGACGCGGGGGCCAGTTGGCCGTCGCCGCCCACCACGATCAGCTCGTCCTGCTCGTCGCCGGCGGCCACTTCGCCAAGATCCGAGCGGCGCAGGAAATGACCACGGCGCGGATGATCGACGTCCTCGATCACCAGATGGGTGGCGTTGGTGTGGCCAAGCTCATCGGCGGCCTTGGCGGCGACCTGGTCGGGGATCGCCAGATAGTCCGCGGCGTAGCCGTCGTTCTCGATGAGCCACTGGATCAAGGCCATGGCGAGGGCGCTGTCGGTGCCCGGGCGGATCGGCACCCAGCGGCTGCGCTCGGAAGCGGCATGCGAGGCCGTGGCGTTGAGCGCCGGGTCGACGACGACGTAATCCAGCGTGCCCAGGGAACGGGCTTCGGCAAGCAGGCGACCCTGGCGCTTGAAGGGGTTGCCTGCCTGGCTGGGGGCGGTGCCGATGAACAGCGCGAACTTGGCGTTGGCGTAATCCGGCTTGGTATGGGCGAACTTCTTCATGTCGTCCAGCATCGCGCCGGAGCCCATGCGAAACGCCAGGCCGCAATAGGAGCCGTGGTGGCCATAGTTGCGGGTGCCGAAGGCATTGAAGCCGAAGCGCTTGAGCAGCGCCGAGCGGCCGTAGTCGGTGGCCTCCATCATCAGCAGCTGGTTGGCGCGCGGGCCGTATTCTGGGTTGTCCGGATCGATTGGGTTGTCATGATCGTGAATGGCGCGCAGCCCGTCCACGTGGCCTTCGCCGAACAGGTCGCCGCCTTCGCAGACCTCCTCGATCAACTGCTCGAAGGAGATCTTCTGCCATTGGCGATTGCCGCGCTCGTCGATCCGCTTGAGGCAGTGCGTGACCCGGTAGGGACTGGTGATCTGGGCCATCATGGCGTTGCCTCTGGCGCAGGCGGTGGAGCGCCCGGCCAGGCCTTGCTCCTGATAGCCGCTGACGCTCCTCAAGGCCTCGGCGACGGGGGTGCGCATGGGCAGGTGCGGTTCCGAGGAGAGCGGATTGTAAGGGTTGCCGATGACCCGCAGCACCTGGCCATTCTTGTCGTCGATGCGGACTCGCACACCACACTTGGTGGTACAGCCATAGCAGATGGTGAAGGCGGTGCGCTGGTCCGGGTTGAGGGTCAGTTCGCCGCTTGTTGCATCGACGGTATATTCCGGTGCCAGGGCGTTGCCGTAGATCTGGTGAGCGGGTTCTTCCCCGGCACTGCCGGTGACGCCCTTGGCTATCTTGGCCAGGGGGCCGGAATAACCGGCGGCGAAGGTGGCGGCACCGCCAGCGGCGACAGCGCCCTTGAGCAGACGGCGACGTGACTTATCCATGGCTGGGGGCTCCTTGAGACGAGTCGAGAGGATTCGAGGATGTTGTCGTGTCGATAGCCTTGGCTTCGCTACCACGCCACGGGATGTACAGGTCGATGATCAGGATCGCGGCCAGCCACAGGCCGAGGGTGCCTAGGATACCGAGAAGCCCGTAGGAGCCGAAGGCGACGTGGTAGTCATGGATGCCGGCACTGTTGCGGGCCACGGTCTGCACGTTCATCAGCACGACCCAACGGAACATCCAGGCCACATGCAGGGCCAGCAGCCCGACTAGCCAGGCCCAGGCACGCCATCCCGGGCGCTTGCGCAGGAAGAAGGCGGTCGCCAGCAGGAGAGTGCCGGCGAAGCTGCCCCACAGCGCGGTGGCCCGCCATTCCGGGTTGTGCCGGATGGAGTCCAGCGCCATGGCGACGGAGCCGGTCTCGGCATTGACGCCATCGAGGAACCAGGTCAGGGCGATCAGGCCGGCGGCCAGACAGGCCATGACCAGAACGGTGAGCATCTGGCGATTGGTGGCGCCATTGCGTGCCCGGCTGATGCGATTGAGCAGCAGGACCAGGCCGCAGGCGCCGATCACGCCGGTGGCGACGAACATCCAGGGCAGCCAGTAGGTGTTCCAAAGCGGGCGGGCGCGAAGGATGGCGACCTCGGCACCGGTGTAGAGGGCAATCCCCAGGGAAAGCCCCAGGGCGCCAAGCCCGACCAGTATGATCAGCGGCCGGGGTATGCGGAAGCGACCCCAGGCCAACCTGCCCGCCACCTTGCCTGCCCAGCCGGGCGCCTGGGCACGCTCCTCGAGTGCCGGGCGCCAGGACATCCAGGCCAGTACCAGCACGGCGCCGAGGTAAAGGGGCAGGATGAAGCTGCCCAGGGACATCCAGGACCAGGGGGTGGGGAAGCCGTAGAAGTGCCAGAAGCGCAGCGGCTGGTGCAGGTCGGCAAGCAGGGCCACGGGGGCTACCAGCGCGGTGCTGACACAGGCCAGCATGGCGATCCTCGCCGTCGGCATCCAGCTGCGCTTGCCGAAGATCAGCCCCGGGGCGGCGAGCCACAGCGAGGTGTAGGAGAGGGCGATCAAGAAGAAGTACTGTACCGCCCAGGGGTACCAGGCGATGCCGTAGCGCGGGACGAGAACCTCAGTGGCCAGCAAATTCATAACCGATCTCCTTGCCTTGCTGGTTGCGCACGTCCCAGATGCCTGGCTTGGCCTCGTCGGGGCGCGTGGTGAAACGTTCATCCATGCCGAGATAGAAGACCTGGGGGCGGGTGTTCTTCTCTGGCTTGAGTATCATCAGCTCATCCCTGTGCTGCTCGATCAGGCGGCTGATTTCGCTTTGTGGGTCGCGCATGTCGCCGATGATCCTGGCGCCGCCCACGCAGGATTCGACGCAGGCCGGCAGCAACCCCGCTTCCAGGCGGTGAGCGCAGAAGGTGCACTTGTCCGCCACCTGGGTCTCCTTGTTGATGAAACGAGCGTCGTAAGGGCAGGCATTGACGCAATAGGCGCAACCCACGCAGCGGTCGCTGTCCACCACCACGATGCCGTCCCGGCGCTGGAAGGTAGCCTGCACCGGGCAGACCGGCACGCAGGGCGGGTCCTCGCAGTGGTTGCACAGCCTGGGCAGCATGAAGGTGGCCAGCTCGCCGGTTTCTTCGTGCTCGACCTCGAACTGGGAGACGATGGTGCGGAAGTTGCCCAAGGGAGCGGCATTCTCGATATGACAGGATACGGTGCAGGCCTGGCAGCCGATGCAGCGGCGCAGGTCGATGAGCATGCCGTAGCGCTTCTCGGGATCGCCTCCCCGGCGCGATGGCTGGTCGTTGATGCCGGCAGTGGCCACGCTGGACAGGGGGATCAGCGCGGCGCCGGCACTCAGGCGCGCCAGCTGGCCGAGCAGGGTGCGACGAATGGGGTCCATGACGCCTCCGGTGGCTTGGTAAAATCAGCACGAAGCAAGGCTTCGCAGCAAGGAAATGAGGAGTTTTGCGCAGCCTAGACTTTCGGAGGGGGCGGGGTATTGATATCGATCAAACAAGGACGGGAAAGTAATCACTTTATACCCGAAGGGTATAAATACCCTTCAGGGTTGTAGCCGGTATTCCCGATGCGCCTGCTCGTGGCGCAGCAGCCACTGCTTGCGTTCCAGCCCGCCGGCATAGCCGGTCAACTGGCCATCGCTGCCGATCACCCGGTGGCAGGGCACGATGATCGACAATGGATTGCGCCCGTTGGCGGCGCCCACGGCGCGGTGGCTTCTGGGGTTGCCGATACCTCGGGAGATCGTCGCGTAGCTGCAGGTCTCCCCGTAAGGAATCTCGCGTAGCTGCCTCCAGACGCGCTGCTGGAAGTCCGTGCCTTGCGGTGCCAGCGGCACATCGAAGGCTTGGCGCCGGCCTTGGAAGTACTCCTCGAGCTGGTGCTTGCAGTCTTCGATCAGCGGGTGGGGGGCGATCGGTTCACTGCGTTCGTCGGTGAAGTCGATGTGGGTGATGCCTTCCTCGGTAGCCTTTATCTGCAAGAAACCGAGGGGTGAGTCGCTGGGAGTGGCCAGGTAGTCGATATACATGTCATTGGCTCCAGAGTTGCAGGGTGAGATAGCTGCGCCAGGGGGCGGCGTCGGCCGGTGAAGCATTACCCAGCGCGTCCATTGCCTTCTTCACCACGAGATCGCCGCTCAGCCAGATGTCGGGATCGCTGATGCCGCGAAGGCGGGCGTAGTCAACGGTCCAGCGACCGATCCCTTTCAGCGTCAGCCATTGCTCCGCGTCCTGGGGTGCTTCGCTGTCTCGGTACCACTCGGCATAACACCGCAGGGTATCGCGGCGCGCTGCGATCATCTTGAGAAAGGCCAGATCGCTTCCGGCAATGCTTTCGGGGGTTGGAAAGAGACGCTGGTGGTCCCCAAGGGGGTCGCCAAGGGCGTCGACCAGGTTCTGGACCAGTCGGCGGGCGGCCAGCTCCGATATCTGCTGGCCGAGAATTGCCCGTACCCCGGCTTCGAACAGATCCCACATGCCCGGCAGGCGCAGTCCCTCGACCAGAGGCAATCCAGGGGCCACCGTATTGAGATGCCTTTCGATCGCCCGGGTGTCTGCATCCAGGTCGAGCAGGCGGCGGATGTTGCCGACGACGCCCTGCAGGACGGAAAGGTCGTCGATCGCCAGCGCCACCCGGAAGCAATGGTGCCGGGGGGCGTGGGTGGCGGTGAAATGCCCCTTGGCCTTGCGCCAGGTGAAGGTGCGGCCGTAGAAGTCGTCGCCCAGCCATTCCTGGCCATGAATCAGACGCCTGGCCAGGAAGCGGTGCAAGCGATCCCAGGCGAAGGGTGGACGATAGGCAAGGGTCAATATCAGTTCACTGCTGTCGGGGCTTGCGTAACGTCGCAATTGACTCGGGTTCAGCCCGATCTGCTGCCTGAAGCAATCATTGAAGCGTCGGATGCTGCGAAAGCCACTGGCATAGGCCACCTCGGTGATCGGCAGCCGGGTCTGGTGCAGCAGTTGCTTGGCGAAGAGGCTTTGCTGGTAGAGTGCATAGGTTTTCGGGGCGACACCGAAGCGCTTCTGGAACAACCGGCGCAGGTAGCGATCACTGATGCCCAGGCGATCGCTGAGTTGCGCCAGGGTGCCCTCCTGCAAGGCGCCTTCATTGATCAGTCGCAAGGCGCGTTCCAGGGTGGTGTCGACCCCTTTCCAGGCCGGTGAACCCGGGGCGCTGTCAGGTCGGCAGCGCAGGCAGGGGCGATAACCGGCCTGGGCGGCTTCAACGGCGGTGGTGAAGTAGGCCACGTTGTGTTCCTGAGGCGGTGTGGCCGGGCACACCGGGCGACAGTAGATGCCGGTGCTCTTCACCGCGGTGAAGAAATGGCCGTCGAAGCGGGCGTCCCGCGACAGGCGCGCCTGATGACAAGTCTCCCGATCGAGCACGATGATGTGTCCGGTTGCATGACATGATGCCCAGTGTAGGCCGCTCGGGGCGAATGACTAGCCAGAATCGGAACTGAACAGGATGGCGTTGCCGAATGACCGGCGACCCGAAATCCTACCAAAGAGATGGGCTCGATTGGCCAGCCTGTGTGGCAGGCCGGCGGATCAACGTGCTAGCTTTTAGGCACGCATCGCCAACAACAACGATTCAAGGAGACATCCATGCGCGTGTTTACCGCACTGCTTGCTGCGTCACTCATCGTCGCCGCACCCGCCAGCATCGCCCAGCAACGCCTGTCGATCGCCACCGGAGGCACCGGCGGGGTCTATTACCCCTATGGCGGCGGTCTGGCCGAGTTGATCAACAATCATGTCGAAGGGTATAGCGCTGTCGCCGAGGTGACCGGGGCTTCGGTGGAGAACATGGGACTGATCTATCGGGGGGATTCGGATTTTGCCCTGGTGCTGGCGGATACCGCCTATCAGGCCTACAAGGGGGAAGCGGCTTTCGACGGGCGCCAGGTCGAGGCCACGCGTGCCCTGGGCTCGATCTATCCCAATGCCGTGCAGATCGTGACCCTGGCGGATTCGGGCATCACCTCGCTGGCCGATCTCGAGGGCAAGCGGGTCTCCGTGGGGGCGCCGGGCAGCGGCACCGAGCTCAATGCCAAGGCGGTGCTGGAGGCCAACGGTCTGACCTATGACGACATGGAAACCTTGCGGCTGAATTTCAACGAGACCGCGGATGCGCTGCGCGATGGCGACATCGATGCCGGCTTCTGGAGTGTTGGGCCGCCCACCAGTTCGATTCTCAACCTGGCGGCGACCCGGGACATTCGTCTGGTGGGGCTGAGCGACGAGGAGATCGCCAAGGCCAAGGAAGCCGAGCCGGTGTTTGCGGCCTATGAGCTGAAGAAAGGGCTCTATGAGGGCATGGAGGAACCGGTCCAGACCATCAGCATTCCCAACGTGCTGGTGGTGAACGCCGACCTGCCCGAAGAGGTGGCCTACGAGGTCACCAAGGTGCTGTTCGAGAAGACCGACGAGCTGATCGCCATCCATCCGGCGGCCAACGATACCACGGTGGAGTTCAGCCTCGGGTCGACCCCGGTGCCGCTGCATCCCGGCGCCATTCGCTATTATGAGGAAGTCGGCGCCGAAGTTCCCGACAAGCTGCGTCCCTGAGCGGTGACATGCCATCCGTGGCAGGGCTAGACAACGGGCGGGCCGGGGTGCTCGCCCTTTTCCTGCTGGTGGCGATGCTGCCTGCCGTCACGATGGCGGCCGACAACAGCGCTCGATTGCAGGTGGTCTCGTCCACGAATGACAAGCTGGTCGATATCCCCATCCAACCCGACGAGCACTGGTGCCTGATCTGGAATCATTCCGTCACCGGTATCCGCGTGGCGGATTGCTATCGTTACCGGCAGGGGCGGATGGTGCTGGTGCGCAGCCATCAACCGGACTTCGCGGCAGGGCTTGGCCACATACCCGGCCGCGGCGTGCAGGTCTCGGACGGCGAGGGGGGCTACTGGATCGAGCGGATCGACGAGCCGGTGCCCGGCAATCGCTATCTGCTTCGAGTCGGCAGCAGGGCTGTCGATCATCGGCTCTCTCATGATGGCAAGCTCATCAGTTTGAGTGCCCTGGCAGCGGGTGAGCGGGTCATCATTCGTTTGCAACCCTATAACAAGACCTCCTGACGAGATTCCCATGAACGACGCTCCCGCCCAATCCGACATCGATCCCGGTACGCCCAAGTCCATTCAACCGCGGGCGGTGCTCTGGCTGATCACCCTGGTGGGGGTGGGGCTATCGCTGTTCCAGCTCTATGCGGCAGGGATCGAGCCGCTCGGGCTCTTCTATCAGCGCAGTATTCATATCGCGCTGATCATGATCCTGGCCTTCCTGATGTTTCCGGTGTTCGGGGCCCAGCGCCGGCGTGGGGTCGTCGGCTGGATCATCGACTGCCTCTTCCTGGCCGGGGCCTTCATCACCGGCTTCTACATGAGTTTCTATCTCGACGAGATCATCGACCGGGCGGGCTTCTGGAACCAGACGGACATCGTCGTCGGCTGCATTGCCGTGGTCACGGTGCTGGAGGCGAGCCGCCGGGCGGTGGGGCTGGGCATGACACTGATCGGCGTGGTGGCGATCCTGTATGCCTTCGCCGGCCCGCGTGGCGACCTGCCCTGGTTGTCGGACTGGATGCCGGGCATCATGTCCCATCGCGGTTACAGCCTCGACCGCGTGGTCGGCCAGCTCTATCTGGGGCAGGAAGGGTTGTTCGGTCTGCCCCTGGGGGTGGCGGCCACCTACATCTTCATCTTCGTGCTGTTCGGCGCCTTCCTGGAAAGCACCGGCGCCGGGCGCTTCTTCATCGATCTGGCCTATGCCGCCACCGGTCGCCAGCGTGGCGGGCCTGCCAAGGCCGCGGTGCTGGCCTCGGCGGGCATGGGGTCCATCTCCGGCAGCGCGATCGCCAACGTGGTCACCACCGGCGCCTTCACCATTCCCTTGATGAAGCGTCTGGGCTATCGACCGGCCCAGGCCGGCGGCATCGAGGCCGCCGCCAGCACCGGCGGGCAGATCACGCCGCCGCTGATGGGTGCCGGCGCCTTCCTGATCGCCGAATACACCGGCGTGCCTTACCTGGAAGTAGTGAAGGTGAGCGTGCTGCCGGCGGTGATGTATTTCGCCACGGTCTATCTGTTCGTGCACGTCATCGCCCTGAAGCGTGGCATGCAGGGCATGCCGCGTTCGGAGCTGCCCCAGTTGCGCCAGGTGATGCGCGACGGCTGGCACTTCCTCATTCCGCTTGCCATGCTGGTCTACCTGCTGGTGATGAACATGTCGCCGATGCGGGTGGGCTTCTACGCCATTCTCACCATCATTGCGGTGGCGGTGCTGCGCTTTCTGGTGTGGTATCTGTTCGTTGCTCCCCAGCAAGGGCAGAAGGTCACCGCCGGCGGCCTCATGCAGGTGACCAGGACCGGCGTCGTCAGGCTGGTCGAAGGGCTCGAACTGGGGGCGCGCAACGCCGTCGCGGTCAGCATGGCCTGTGCGGTGGCAGGCATCATCGTGGGCATCGTCGGCCTGACCGGGCTGGGGCTCAAGTTCTCGGCGATGATGATGGCCTTTTCCGGTGGCAACATCCTGCTGGCACTGCTGATGGTGCTGCTGGCCAGCCTGGTGCTGGGGATGGGGCTGCCGGTGACGGCCAGCTACATCGTGCTGATCGTGCTGGTAGGGCCGGCGCTCTCCACGGAGTTCGGCATCCCGTTGTTGATCGCTCACCTGGTGGTGTTCTGGTATTCCCAGGATTCCAATGTGACCCCACCGATTGCCCTGGCCGGTTTCGCCGGGGCGGCCATCGCCGGCAGCAAGCCCATGGAAACCAGCGTGCAGGCCTGGAAGTTCGCCAAGGGGCTCTATCTGATTCCGCTGTTCATGGTGTTCAACCCGGAAATCATCATGGGCGGGCCGGTGATGGTGGTGGTCTGGAACGTGATCATCGCCATCGCCGCCTTGCTGGCCTTCGCCGCGGCACTGGAGGGCTACCTGTTCATGCGCATCTCGCTCATCCCGCGGGTGCTGATCGCCCTGGCCTCGGCGGCGGTCTTCTATCCCAACCTGATGAGCGAGGTCGTCGGCGTGGCGACCATCGCCCTGTTCCTGGGAGGGAACTGGCTGGCGAATCGGCGGCAGCAGCATGCTGCCGGGTCGACATCCCAGAGCCGTTAGACGCATCGCCATTGCCGCGATCGCCGTCAAGAACGTGACGGCGATCGCCGAATGCAGTGTCCCGGGGAAGGTCAGTAGAGCGGGAGTCGCCTCATGGGCTCGGGGTTTCGCTCTCCACGGTCTCGCGGAGGGCTTGAAGCTCGTCGATGGAGAAATGTTCCAGGCGTCCTGCGAGCAGGTCACTGATACGCTGGGAGGGGATGCCGGCGCGCCGGGCGATTTCCCGATTGTCCAGCTCTGAAAAGGCGATGCGGCGTGTGACCACGCGCATCAGGCGAGAACGCTTTTCCATGTCTCTTACTACATCGTCCTTGACATCGAAACTGCTCTTGCCTTTCGACGGCTGCGCCACGCTGGCGTTGCCGTTCATTTGTCTTGCCGCGTTCATGAGGCTCCAGTGCCTGGCTACTGTCGCGTTCAGCATGCGAAATTTTTGTGCATTTCGCTAGCCCCGAAAGCGGGTTCGGGGCAAGTTTTTTGTAACGATTGTCCAGATGCTTATTCCTGAGGCGGCGTCGGTCGAATCAGTATCTCGTTGACATCGACATGGGCGGGCTGACCGATGGCGTACATGACCGCGTTGGCGACGTCCCGGTCCTCGAGAGCATTGTCCGGCGCCTGATCGAAGAAGGGCGTATCGACCATGCCGGGTTCGATCAGGGTAACCCGCACGCCGCTGCCGCGCAGTTCCTCGCGCAGGTTGTAGCCGATCCCGGTGACGGCCCATTTGCTGGCACTGTACATCGAGCCGGGAATGGTGGCGCGCCCCGCTGCGGAGCCGGTGAGCAGTACATGGCCCTGGCTTTTGCGCAGTGCCGGGAGCGTGGCCTGGATCGTCACTCCGACGCCATAGACATTGGTCATCAGCATGGCTCGCCAGCTCTCATGGTCAGCCTCGCTGAAACCGCCCGGAGAGCCGCCACGACCGGCGTTGGCAAAGACGGCATCGAGTCGTCCGAAGCGTTCCAGCGCCTTGTCGACCATGGCCTGCTGCTCTTCCATGGAGGTGACGTCGCAGGCGACCGTGAGGGTCTTGTCGGAGCCGAACTCCCTGGCCAAGGCGTCCAGCTTGTCGGTGGAGCGCGCCGCAAGCACCAGGTTGTAGTCCGCGCAATGGGCGGCACGAGCGGTGGCGGCACCGATGCCGCTGGAAGCGCCGGTGATCAGCAGGACACGATCATTCATTATTATCTCCTCAGGGTTGCGATTTTTTATTTCATGCATGCATGCGTCATGCTCGGGAAGCAGCCGGTTGGCAAAACCAGTGCAACCCGAGATGAGTGTAGTACGCTTGAGCGGCTTATCATCTTCGAGAGAGAGGCCATATGAGGGCGAACGTCGGCCTGGGGAGCGCCGTGTTGCTCGATGCGATTTATCTGATGGCATTCGTGGCCGTGCCCGAATGGCCCTGGCTGAGCTATGGGCTGCTGGCAGGGCTGGCATCCGGCGCCGTCGCGGCAGGGCGGTGGTGGCGCAAGCCATCGCTTGACGGCTGGCAGGTCGTCCTGCTGGCCGGCAGCCTGATCGTGCCTTTCACTAGCTGGGCATTATCCCGTCGATCGAACGCGCCGGCCGCGAAGGACGCCGAAGTGCAGCCGCGAACGATTCATCGTCGGGACACCCGGCAACGCCTGGGAATGTTGATCCTGCTCGGGCTGGTTCTGACCGCCTCGGCCAGCGGATTCGCAGAACGGCGTATACTGGGGCCGGCATTGGCGTCGGTGGAGGCTTCGGCAGTCACGACCCTCAACCGCTCCCTGGGGCTGGCGGCCGCTTCCTATGGCTCGGCGCGATTGATCGATCGTGGGATCGCCCTGGCCGCCGAAGCGGAGCTGACCTTGCCTTTCATCGGCGGCGTCGCGGTCAAGCCGGGACAGGTGTTCAAGCCACTGCAGGACATGGCGGAGCGCTATTCGGATGTCATGGTGGTGGCCATGGCGTCCATCGGCATCCAGCGGGTACTTCTGGACCTGGGTCACAATGCGGCCGTCACGGTGCTGGGGAGTCTCGGTGCCCTGTTGCTGATGACGGCACTGGTGTTTCCCGAGGTATCCCGACGGCTGGCCAGGGTGACGCGCGCCGTCGTCGTGTTGTTGCTGGTGGCGCGACTGGCGATTCCGCTGGTGGTGATGGGGGTGGGGCTTGTCTCGGACGTGGTGCTGGAGGAGCGGCGGCGTCAGGCGCAGCAGGCTCTGGACGTGGCCACCGCCGAGTTGCAGGAGGCGGATGCCGCCACCCTGGAAGAGGGAGGCAATGGCTTGACGAACTGGTTGAACGATCTGCGGGAGAGCACCTCGGACCTGACCCTGGGCGTTCGTCGGTTTTCCGATGACATGGTCGATCGTTTCGTTCAACTGCTGGTGGTGTATCTTCTGGAGACGTTGCTGATGCCCCTGGCCATGCTGGCGGGGCTGTGGCATCTCCTGCGCATGCTGATCGCGCCCTCGACGGCCCGAATGACCGTCGAGGAGCGTGATCCGGCCAGGCTTTCCTAGCCTGAGACGAGATTACATCAGACGATCGGTGCGCAGCACGCTCGCCTCGCTGTCGTCCATGGCATCTTCCTCGGCGTAGCGCTTGGCGCCTGAGCGCAGCGTTATGCCAAGCTCCTGACTCGCCGCTTCGGTCTCCTTGGGCAGCAGGTGCTCGATCGCGGCCTTCTCCTCGAGCAACTCGTCCTCGGTGGCCTTCATGCGCTTGCGGGCTTCGTCGTCGATGGGCAGGCCCTGCACGATCTCGTAGCGGCCATAGCGGCAGCGTACCGGGAAGGAATAGACGATGCCCTTGGCGATGCCGTAGCTGCCGTCGGAGAAGACGCACATGCTGACGAAGTCCCCATCCCGGCTGCCCAGTTCCCAGTCGCGCATGTGATCGATGGCGCCCTGGGCGGCGGATGCCGCACTCGACAGGCCCCGCGCCTCGATGATCTCGCCGCCGCGTTTCTGCACCCGCGGGATGAAGGTCTCCTCGACCCACTTCTGGTCCAGGCTCGGCATGACCGGCTCACCGAAGGCCTTGGCGTTGCGAACGTCGGGGTACTGGGTCGGGCTGTGGTTGCCCCATACCGCGACGTGGGTGAGATCCCCGGCGTTGACGCCGATATGGTTGCCCAGGATGCCCTTGGCGCGGTTGTGGTCCAGGCGGCTCATCGCGGTGAATTGAGCCGGTGACAGGTCCGGTGCATTGCGGCTGGCGATCATGGCGTTGGTGTTGGCCGGGTTGCCCACCACCAGCACCTTGACGTCCGGATTGGCGAAGTCGTTCAAAGCCTTGCCCTGGCGACTGAAGATCTCGGCGTTCTCGGCCAGCAGATCCTTGCGCTCCATGCCCTTGCCGCGGGGCTTGGCGCCGACCAGCAGTGCATGGCTGACGTTGCGGAAGCCGTCTTCGGCGTTGTCATGCAGGCGCACGCCATGCAGGAGCGGGAAGGCGCAGTCCTCGAGCTCCATGGCCACCCCGCGCAAGGCTTGCATGGCCTCGGCGCGTTCGATGAGTTGCAGGATCACCGGCTGATCCTTGCCGAACATGTCGCCGGAGGCGATGCGGAACAACAACGAGTTACTGATGCTGCCGGCGGCGCCGGTGACAGCGATACGGAAAGGGCGTTTCAAGTTTTGATCCCTCCTGAGGTTCGATGGTAACCACGACCCCATGCTCGCATCCTCGTGCGAGCAGGAAAACAGGGCCGTACGACATTCGGCATAGACCAGCATAGGCGCTAGGCAAACGCGCCGCTCGGGTAGCATAACAAAACTGTCGCCCGTTACGTCGGCAAGACGCCTGCTGGAGAGGGGATTGCGACTATTTGCCGAGAGGGGGCTGTCGGAGGCGCGTCACGCCCGATCGCACATGGGGAAAGACCCTGTCCAGATAGGTGGCGACATCCTGCTCTGCGTCCGGGTCGTAGAGGCTGGGCGGGTACTGGTCGACGAGGTGCGGGCAGTGATGGTTCAGCCACTCGAAGCTGATGCGCCCAAGAATGGTGGCACCCGGAGAGTCCTCACCGTCGGGCAGCAGGTCGGCTACCAGAAAATCCCTGTAGCGGCGCAGCACCCGCAGGTTCACATGAAAATCCTGGGGCCCATCGAGGAAGAGTACGTTCGAAAATGAGATAGCGATATGTGATTTATTTTCTCTTTTTTTTGTCGAGCTCAGGACGTAAACAGGGGAGTAGTAGGGGAGTTCGGTGTCCAGGTCGTCGGGGATCTTTTGCCAGGCATACCAGCGGTTGCGTTCTACCCGAAAGGCTTCCTTTACATCATCCCTATTCTGCCTTTGCCGCATCGGCATGAACCTCATGACACTGATCGGTTTCAAGTATGACCAGCGTCTCTCGAGACGTGCAAGACGAAAATACTGACCCGTCAAGGCTCAGAGTTCTTCAGGGTTTCTTGTCACGATGCCAGGCTTTCTGTCACGGTTTTGCGTGGTCATGTTCCTGTAATGTTCGGCCTGATGGACGAGAGGGAGGCCAAGCGAAAGTGCCAGGAAATTTATCTGAGCAACTCCTTCTGCTCGCGGTAATTGACGACTTCACCGCTGCGTAGCATGACACGGTAGTATCTGAGCTCTCGCTTGACGATGGGAGCCAGTACATAGATACCGACGACGTTGGGTACCCCGATCAGGAATATCAGGGCATCGGAGAACGAGATGAGGGATTCGAGCTGAACCATCGAGCCGATGACGGTAAAGAGGCAGAACAGCAGCTTGAACAGGTTGCCGCCCCATCGGCTTTCACCGAACAGGTAGCACCAGCCCTTCAGGCCGTAATAGGACCAGGCGAGAGCGGTGGAGAACGCGAACAGCCAGGCGGCGACCGCCAGGGGTATCGGTAGCCAGGAGACATTGCGCGCGAAGGCATCGGAGGTCATCTCGATGCCGCCCAGGCCGGCGGTGAAGGCGGGATCGTAGAAGAGAGTGGTCACGATTACCAGACCGGTCAGCGTGCAGATGACGACGGTGTCGACGAAGGGCTCGACCAGTGCCACGAAGCCCTCGGTGACAGGATGCAGGGTTCGCACCGCCGAATGGGCGATGGCCGCCGACCCCAGCCCGGCCTCGTTGGAAAAGACCGCGCGCTGAAAGCCTATGATGCAGGCCCCCAGAGCCCCGCCAGCGGCGCCTTCGGCGGTGAATGCGCCACGAAAGATGGCGGTGACGGCATAGGGCAGCGCGTCGGCGTTCATGGCGATGACCAGAAGCGCCATGAGGCAGTAGAGAATCGCCATGAAGGGGACGACCTTCTCGGTGACCCGTGCGATCGTCTTGATTCCTCCGAGAATCACCAGCCCGATCATTCCCGCCATGATTACGCCCAGCAGCCAACTCCTATCGGCAAACCAGCTGTTTTCGGCCCCACCGGTGACATTGACGAGTTGAATGACGGCCTGCTGGGACTGGAACATGTTGCCGATTCCCAGGCAGCCGACGATGACGCCTATGGCATAGAAGGCGCCGAGAAAACGCCCCAGAGCGGGGAAGCCATGCTCGCCCAGCCCTTGCCTGAGATAGAACATGGGGCCGCCCGAGACCGAGCGATCGGTGTTGTAACGGCGGTAGTAGGTCGCCAGCGTGCATTCGACGAACTTCAGCGACATGGCCAGAAAGCCAGCGACGACCATCCAGAACACCACGCCAGGCCCGCCCAGGGAGACGGCGAAGGCCACGCCGCCGATATTGCCGATGCCCACCGTTCCCGATACGGCCGTCGCCAGTGCCTGGAAATGCGAGACCTCGCCTTCGTCGTCGGGGTGGGAGTAGTCGCCACGCAACAGTTTGAGCGCATGGCCGAAGCCGCGCAGATTGATGAAGTTGAAATAGAGCGTGGTGAATACCGCCGCGAAGGCCAGCCACAACACCACGATCGGCAACTGGACGCCCAGCACGGGCAGACTAAAGAAGATCACCGACGAGACGACGCTGGAAACGGGGCCGAACAGGGTCTCGACACCCTGCTCGAGGGGCGCCGCCTGGACGAGAGCGGTCTCGCCGAGCAGCAGGAGGGCGATTATCCAGCGTGAGCGACACAGGCCGCCCGGCCAGCGAATGCGATCAACCATGGCACGCCTGTCTTGTGGTCGTTAACGAGGTGGCGATTAGCAGTCTGTCGGACTTAACACTGATCTACTGCGAAACCCGACCTTTCGGCCAATTTCATGCGATCTGATTCGTTAAATAGCCCACTATTCGCCTCATCAGATCGATAAACTTGTCTCGAAATCCGTGCTTCTCGTGACGATCGGTCAAGCCCGACAGACTGCTAGAGCATGGTAGAAAATCGGCTTCTCATGAAGGGCCGCGATACGATTAGGTTCATCCCGACGCGGTATTGCCGGGTGTTGCCTCGGCATCGATGGCGGCGATCGACTCGGCTGCCTGGCGTAGCGCCGGCAAGAACTGCAACGCCTTCTCGGGGGTCAGGCGCATGGTCGGTGCCTGCAAGGCGATGCCCAGGTTCGACCGGCCCTTCGCAGCCGGCACCAGCACGGCCAGACAGATGAGGCCGGGCAGGAACTCCTCGTCGTCGAAGGCGTATCCCTCGCGGCGCACCCGCTCGATCTCGCTCTCCAGGGCCGCGAGGTCGGTGAGGGTGTTCGGGGTGAAGCGCTCCAGAGGAACATGGGCCAGCAGCCGCTTGCGCTGGGTCGGTGTCATCTGGGCCAGGAACAGCTTGCCGCTGGCCGAGCAGTGCACCGGCACCTGGGAGCCGGGATGCAGATAGAAGCGCAGGGGCGCCTCGGTTTCGACACGGTCCAGGTAGAGCACTTCGTTGCCGGATAGCGCGGTAAGGTTGCAGCTTTCCCCGACCTGCTTGACGAGCTGACCGAGTACCGCGTGACGAGCACCCTGCACGGTGTTGTTGAGCAGCAGATTCTCGGCCAGGCGGCGCAGGCGCACGCCGGTGCCATACTGACGGCTATCACCGTCACGTTGCAGCATGCCTGCGGTCTCGAGCTGCTGCAGCATGCGATGCAGGGTCGGCTTGGGCAAGCCGGTCTCTTCCACCAGCCCCTGGAGGGTGAAGAATTGATCCTTCTCGGCAATCACTTCCAGCAACGACAGGAGTCTCAGGGCAGGGGTATCGCCATCGATCTTGGCAATCTCGGACTTCATGGTGAAGCTCTCGCGAATCTGAGGATGGGCGGAATATAGCAATTCCTGTATTTGGTAGAAAGCATATCATTTTTTGAAATTTTATATTGACGCTGAGGCAATGAGTGTCTAAATTCACCTTCAATTCCATAAAATGGAATGAAGCGTACCGAATAAAGCATAACGAATAATGCAACCGCTCACTCCGGAGGATTCCCTCATGAGCACCCAGGACACTTCAGACAACCGCCAGGTTGTCCAAGGCAAGCAGAAGATGACCCCGTCCGAGGCCTTTGTCGAAACGATGGTGGCCAATGGCGTGACCGACATGTTCGGTATCATGGGCTCGGCATTCATGGACGCCATGGATATCTTCGCCCCGGCGGGCATCCGCCTGATTCCGGTGGTTCACGAGCAGGGCGCCGGCCACATGGCCGATGGTTACTCGCGGGTTTCCGGCCGTCATGGTGTGGTGATCGGCCAGAACGGCCCGGGCATCTCGAACTGCGTGACCTCCATCGCTGCCGCCTTCTGGGCGCATAGCCCGGTGGTCATCGTCACCCCGGAAACCGGCACCATGGGCATCGGCCTGGGGGGCTTCCAGGAGTGTCACCAGTTGCCGATGTTCCAGGAGTTCACCAAGTACCAGGGGCACGTGACGCATCCGGCGCGCATGGCGGAGTTCACCGGTCGCTGCTTCGACCGCGCCATGTCCGAGATGGGCCCGACTCAGCTCAACATTCCCCGCGACTATTTCTACGGCGAGATCGAGGCCGAGATTCCCGAGCCGTCGCGGCTGGATCGCGGTCCCGGCGGTTCCAGGAGCCTTGACGAGGCCGCGGAGCTGCTGGCCCAGGCCAAGTTCCCGGTGGTCATCTCCGGTGGCGGCGTCGTCATGGCCGACGGCGTGGACGAGTGCAAGGCCCTGGCCGAGCGTCTCGGCGCACCGGTGGTCAACAGCTACCTGCACAACGATTCCTTCCCGGCCAGCCATCCGCTGTGGTGCGGACCGCTGGGCTACCAGGGCTCCAAGGCGGGCATGAAGCTCATTTCCCAGGCGGACGTGGTACTGGCGCTGGGCACCCGGCTCGGGCCCTTCGGCACCCTGCCGCAGCACGGCATGGACTACTGGCCGAGCAACGCCAAGATCATCCAGGTCGACGCCGACAACAAGATGCTGGGACTGGTCAAGAAGATCGCCGTCGGCATCTGCGGTGACGCCAAGGATGCCGCGGTGGCCTTGACGGAGCGTCTGGCGGATCGTCAGCTGGCCTGCGACGCCAACAAGGACGAGCGCGCTGCAACCATCAAGAGCGAGAAGGACGCCTGGGAGAAGGAGCTCGACGAGTGGACCCACGAGCGCGACGACTACAGCCTCGACATCATCGAGGAGAACAAGCAGGAGAAGCCGTTCTCCGGCGGCGAATACCTGCACCCGCGTCAGGTATTGCGCGAGCTGGAAAAAGCCATGCCGGAAGATGTCATGGTCTCCACCGACATCGGCAACATCAACTCCGTGGCCAACAGCTACCTGCGCTTCGAGAAGCCGCGCAGCATGTTTGCCGCCATGAGCTTCGGCAACTGCGGCTACGCCTTCCCCACCATCATCGGGGCCAAGGTGGCCGCGCCGCATCGCCCGGCGATCTCCTACGCCGGTGACGGCGCCTGGGGCATGAGCCTGATGGAAACCATGACCTGCGTGCGTCACAATATCCCGGTCACCGCGGTGGTGTTCCACAATCGCCAGTGGGGCGCGGAGAAGAAGAATCAGGTGGACTTCTACAACCGTCGCTTCGTCGCCGGCGAGCTGGACAATGAGAGTTTCGCCGAAATCGGTCGCGCCATGGGGGCCGAGGGCATCACCGTGGACCGCCTGGAAGACGTGGGCCCGGCACTGAAGAAGGCCGTCGACATGCAGATGAATGAAGGCAAGACCTGCATTCTCGAGATCATGTGTACCCGCGAGCTGGGCGATCCGTTCCGCCGTGACGCGCTGAAGAAGCCGGTGCGGATGCTCGAGAAGTATCAGGACTACGTGTAAGAAAGACGCCTTGTGCGTCGCGCAGCGATACCGACGATGACGTGGTATCGCTCGCGCCGCGAACAGGCTTTCTTTCCGGCCTGAAAGAACCCCGATGTCGATGAGAGGCTCTCATCGGGTCGGGGTTTCTCGATTCTAGATAACATTGAAAGGAGACGCCCGGGATGCAGGTGCTCGACAACATCCTCAAGAACGCCCGCCGGATGCGCAAGCGCATCGTCCTCAGCGAAGGCGACGATGAACGGGTATTGGAGGCGGCGGTGCGTGCGGCCAAGGACGGTCTTGCCGACATCATCCTGGTCGGCGATCGCGGGAAGATCGAGGCGACGGCAGCCGGCAAGGGCCTGCCCCTCGAGGATGTCGCCTTGATCGATCCGGCCGAGTCGCCTTTGGCACCGGCGCTGGCAGAAGAGCTT
Organism: Modicisalibacter ilicicola DSM 19980; assembly: GCF_900128925.1. Lineage (GTDB taxonomy): Bacteria > Pseudomonadota > Gammaproteobacteria > Pseudomonadales > Halomonadaceae > Modicisalibacter > Modicisalibacter ilicicola. Next base: position 487,907 of record NZ_FQUJ01000002.1, on the reverse strand, counting down.
CACCGGCTGCGCGAGAAGAAGGGCATGACCCGGGAGCTTGCGGAGCAGGAGGTATTGAAACCGCTGGTCTTCGCCGATCTGATGGTGCGTCTGGGGCAGGCGGACGGCTCCGTGGCCGGCGCGGTACATACCACGGCGGACGTGGTGCGCAGCGCCATTCAGCTGGTCGGCGTCAAGCCTGGGACCCGGCTGGTGTCGAGTTTCTTTCTGATGGTGATGGAGGAGCCGCATCACCGTCGCAAGGGCGGCATGATCTTCTCGGACTGTGGCCTGGTGATCGACCCCAGTGCCGAGGAGCTGGCCGAGATCGCCATGGCGGCGGCCGACAACGCCCGGGCGCTGCTCGACCAGGAACCGAAAATCGCCATGCTGTCGTTTTCCACCAGCGGCAGCGCCAAGCATGCGGCGGTGGACAAGGTCGTGACGGCGGCTCGCAAGGTGAGAGCCGAGCGTCCCGAGCTCGCCATCGACGAGGACGTGCAGCTCGATGCGGCCATCGTGTCGGAAATCGCCCGGCTCAAGCTGCCGGATTCGCGCGTCAAGGGCGAGGCCAACGTGCTGATCTTTCCCGACCTGGAGGCTGGCAACATCGGCTACAAGCTGGCGGAACGCATCGGCGGCGCCACGGCCATCGGGCCGCTGTTGCAAGGGTTGGCCAAGCCGGCCAACGACCTCTCTCGCGGCTGTAGTGTCGATGACGTCTACCACGTGATCGCCGTGACCGCGGTACAGGCCCAGGCCCTCGAGCAGCGGGGGTGAGTACCGCCTGGCACGCACGGTCATGACACCCGAGAACCTGCTGCCGTTTCTGGTGGTGACGGCGATGGCCGGCTATTTCCAGACGGTGACCGGTTTCGGCCTGGGCATGATCGTGATCGGACTGTCGAGTAGCCTGGGCATCGTCTCGGTCGCGACGGTCGCGGCCGTGGTCAGCCTGCAGATGGTGGTCAATAGCGCCGTGGCGCTGCCCGGCAAGCTCCAGCACGTCCACTGGCCAGCGGTCAGGGCGGTGGTTGTCGGCCTTCTGCCGGCGATCCTGGGCGGTGTCCTGCTGCTCGATTATCTGAGTGCCAGCGCCTCGAATCTACTGCAGCTCGCCCTGGGCGGTCTCATCCTCTATGGCGGGATCAGCATGCTGCTGCAACCCAGCCGTCAGACGGTGCTCTCCTCGTCGGGGAGCTTCTTCGTCAGCGGGGTGCTGTCCGGGCTGTGTGGCGGGCTCTTCGCCACGCCCGGCCCGCCGCTGATCTATCAGTGCTATCGCCAGCCGCTGCCCTTGATCGGCATCAGCAGCATGCTGATCCTGTTCTTTTCCCTTACCTCTCTTGTGCGAACCCTGTTCATCGCCTTTCAGGGACAGCTCGATACGGAGATCCTGGTGTTGGCTGCCTGGTCGATACCGGTGATTGCGATGGCCACCTATGTCGGGCGACGCTTTCCACCACCGCTGTCGGCGGTGATGATGCGCCGCCTGGCCTTCCTCGTACTGGTCGGGATCGGAGGCGGGCTCGTCGGTGCCTCGCTGGATGTTCTATAGCGCATTGACGTAGCAGTGCTGGCTGGTTTCACAGCGTGATACCCGCCATTCCACCGGGCGGCCCTGAAGATCTCGGGCGATGCGGCGGATCTCCAGCAACGGCGTGCCGGCCTCGACGCCCAGATGGGTCTTGTCCTGGGTGTCGGCCGCGACCGCGAACAATCGTTCTTCGGCGCTGGCCACGCTGCAGCCGAACTGCTGCTGGTAGAGATGATAGAGCGTGTTGGGCAAGGGTTCCGGGGCTGTCTCGAGCCCGGCAAACAGGCGTGCCGAGACGACCGCGTCTTCTAATAGGGCCGGGTGATCGTCCAGTTCGCGCACCCGACGTATGTGAATGACTTCCTCACCGGCTTCCAGCTCCAGAGCCCGCGCTTCCTCGGCGGTGGCCTTTCGACGCTCCCTGCGCAGCACGCGGGAGATGGGCAGGCTGCGCTGGCCGTCCAGTCGCACCAGATGAAAGAACTGGAACAGCGAGCGGTCGGCATCGTGGGTCGCCACCACCGTGCCCTTGCCTTGATAGCGAATGACCACCTGGTCGCTGGCCAGGGCATCGAGCGCCTTTCTCAAGGTTCCCACGCTCACCGCATATTCACGGGAGAGGGCCGATTCGCTGGGAATGAAGGTGCCGGGCGCCCATTCCCCGGAGACGATGCGCGCAAGCAATACGTCCTTGATCTGCTGATACAGCGGGCGAAAGGCCGGTGTCGCCTGAGTGTCCATGTAAGTCCTTATTTCCCCAACGGCTCGATGAAGAGGGTGTCTGCACGCGTACCGCTTATTTTAACCCAGATTGTCGAATTTCAGGGAGAATGCTTGACTGTCCTGTGTCATATATCATATACATGAGTTGAGGCCGGCAGCAACAATCCATTCAGAGGCATCCTCGCCGGAGCCGTGGCGAGGCCGAGAAGGCAGGCTTATATGCGGAGGACGCATCGATGAGTATCGATTTCGTGGTACACGACGCCGAAGACAGTGTCGGCGTGGTGGTGGTGGAAGGCATCCAGGCGGGACAGACCCTGACCGGCTGGGTAATGCATCAGGACCAGACGGTCACCTTCGAAGTGCGGGACCCGATTCCCATCGGTCACAAGCTGGCGATTCGCGACCTGGCCGAAGGCGACACCGTGATCAAGTACGGCGTCGATATCGGCAAAGTGGTCAAGCCGATCAGCAAGGGTGAGCATCTGCATGTCCACAACGTCAAGACCAAGAGGTGGTAAGCATGGAACTCAAGGGACGCAAGTTCATGGGCTATCGTCGCGACAACGGCCGCGTCGGGGTTCGCAACCACGTCGTCGTGTTGCCGGTGGACGATATCTCCAACGCCGCCGCCGAGGCGGTGGCCAACAACATCAAGGGCACCCTGGCGCTGCCGCATCCCTACGGTCGCCTGCAGTTCGGTGCCGACCTGGACCTGCATTTCCGTACCCTGATCGGTACCGGCAGCAATCCCAACGTGGCGGCGGTGGTGGTCATCGGCATCGAACCGGGCTGGACCAACAAGGTGGTCGAGGGCATCCAGGCGACCGGCAAGCCGGTGGCGGGCTTCTGGATCGAGCAGAACGGCGATCACAACACCATCTGTGCCGCCTCCAAGGTTGCGCGCGAATACGTGCAGTACGCTACCGAACTGCAGCGTGAGGAGTGCGATGTCAGCGAACTCTGGGTGTCGACCAAGTGCGGGGAGTCGGACACCACCTCGGGCTGCGGCGCCAACCCGACCGTCGGCGATGCCTTCGACAAGCTGTATGACGCCGGCTGCACCCTGGTCTTCGGCGAGACCTCGGAACTGACGGGGGGCGAGCATCTGGTGGCGGAGCGCTGTGCCACCCCCGAGGTGCGCGAGAAGTTCCAGGCGATGTTCGATCGCTACAGCGCGATGATCGACCGCCATAAGACCAGCGATCTCTCGGAGTCGCAGCCGACCAAGGGCAACATCGAGGGTGGCCTGACCACCATCGAGGAAAAGGCCCTGGGCAACATCCAGAAGATCGGCCATCGCTGCCGGGTCGATGGGGTGCTCGACAAGGCCGAGATGCCGGACAAGCCGGGACTGTGGTTCATGGATTCCTCGTCGGCCGCCGCGGAGATGGTCACCCTGTGTGCCGCCTCGGGTTACGTGGTGCATTTCTTCCCTACCGGGCAAGGCAACGTCATCGGCAACCCGATCCTGCCGGTGATCAAGATCTGCGCCAATCCGCGGACCTTCCGCACGATGAGCGAGCACATCGACGTCGATGTCACCGGCATCCTGAAGCGCGAAATCAACATGCAGGAGGCCGGCGACAAGCTCCTCGAGATGATGTTCCGCACGGCCAATGGGCGCCATACGTCCGCCGAGGCGCTGGGGCATCGGGAGTTTGTGCTGACCCGGCTCTACGAAAGCGCCTGAGAACCTGTCCACGATCCACTGCGCTCGCCTTTGCTCGTGACGATCGTGAACAGGTTTGAAGAAAAAAAGCACGCAATGTGCCAGCAATGCTACAAAAGGAAGACGAGTCGCCGTAAGGCGGCTCGAGCAGCGCCTACAACAACAGCAATCGGAGAGACCCATGCGCCATACCAACTCCAACAAGACTTTCCGGCTCGGCACCCTCTTCACCGCGGTCCTGACCAGTGTCGCCTTGAGCGGCCCTGTGGCTGCCCAGAGCGCCGAGGACTATCCCTCTCGCAACGTGCAGTACATCATTCCCTTCGGGCCCGGCGGCGAATCCGATATCAGCGCCCGGCTGCAACAGCAATACTTCCAGGACATCACCGACCAGCAGCTGATCATCCAGTACATGGCGGGCGGTGGTGGTGCCGTGGGCTGGTCCCAGCTAAACGAGATGGAGGCCGACGGTCACACCATCATGGGCACCAACCTGCCGCATATCGTGCTCAAGCCCATGGGCAAGGACCCGGGCTTCAAGACCGAGGATCTCAAGAATTTCTACTTCTTCCACTACTCGCCGGACGCGCTGATCGTCGCCAACGACAGTCCCTATGAAACCCTCGAGGATTTCGTCGCCGCTGCCAAGCAGTCGCCGGGGGCCGTCACCCTATCCGGCAGCGGCACCCAGTCGGCCAACGACATTGCCAATCAGCGCTTCCAGTCGCTGGCCGACGTCAAGACGACCTATATCCCCTTCAAGGGCACCGGCGCCGCGGTCGCCGCACTGCTCGGCGGCCAGGTCCAGGCCGAGTGGGGCTATACCACCGTGGCGGCCAACCACAGCGACAAGGTGCGCATGCTGGCCGTGGCGGCGGATGAGCGTCACCCACAATTCCCCGATGTACCCACCTTCCAGGAACTGGGCTACGACATGACCGGCGGCGCCTATCGTGGCATGGCGGTCCCCAAGGACACCCCGGAAGACGTGACCAGGAAACTCTCCGACATCTTCGGACAGATCAATCAGAATGCCGAGTTCCGCAAGAAAATGCAGGACCTGGGCTTCGTGTTGATCGACGTGCCCTACGCGGAAGTGGACGAGTTCATGGCCGAGCGCCGGGAGGAGTACGAGGAGGTTGCCCGGGAGATGGGCATCATCGAATAACCCGAGAACTTCTCCACGATCTACTGCGCTAGGCGATACGACGTTGGAATCGATCTCACAATGCTCATTTACAGCACGTAAACTGCGCTTCTTCGATCAATTCCGCCTCGTCTCGCCTTCGCTCGCTACGATCGTGAACAAGTTCTAAGCGGCTATTTCTATAGATTGGCTCCCGATTCTCGGGAGCCGTCCGGCACGGAGATAGTGCATGGAAACCTTGGGTTTCATGGCGGCCGCGTTTTCTCCGATGAACCTGCTTCTCGCGGTGCTCGGTGTGGCCGCGGGCATCTTCATCGGCGCCTTGCCGGGACTCTCCGCCACCATGGCGGTGGCGGTGCTGGTGCCGGTCACCTTCGGCATGCCGACGGAAGCGGCGCTGATCATGCTGGGAGCCATCTATACCGGCGCGATCTACGGCGGTTCCTACGCTGCCATCCTGGTCAACACGCCGGGCACCCCCTCGGCGATCGCCACCACCTTCGACGGCTATCCCATGGCCCAGCGGGGCGACGGCGACCTGGCGGTCACCCTCTCCACGCTCTCCTCGATGGTCGGCGGGCTGGTCGGTGCGCTGGCGCTGCTGACCCTGGCCCCCTTGCTGGCCCAGATTGCCCTGAAGTTCGGGCCGGTGGAGTACTTCTGGCTGGCGATCTTCGGCCTGACGCTGATTTCCGCGCTCTCGGAAGGCTCTACCCTCAAGGGCTTCATCGGCGCCGGTATCGGCCTGCTGCTCTCCACCGTGGGGGTGGCGGTCGTCGGGGCCGACATTCGCTATGCCTTCGGCTCGCAGTTCCTGCTTGGTGGCGTGGAGATCATCTCGGCGTTGATCGGCCTGTACTGCATCCCGGTGCTGATCGATCTGGTCGCCACGCCCAGCGCCCATCTGGAGCCACCGGAAGAGGGCCGCGGGGTGCGTTTCAACGAGAGCCTGGGCCTGATGTGGCGAAGCAAGTTCAACTCGTTGCGCAGCGCGGTGATCGGCACCATCGTCGCCATCCTGCCCGGCGCGGGCGGCTCGATCGCGAGCCTGGTCTCCTATTCCGAGGCACGGCGCACGTCACCGCGTCATGAGCGCTTCGGCCACGGGGAGCCGGATGGTGTGATCGCCACCGAGTCTGCCAACAACGCCACGGTCGGCGGCGGCTTCATTCCCACCTTCGTGCTGGGCATCCCCGGCACCCCGCCGGACGCGGTGATCCTCGGGGCGCTGCTGGTGCAGGGCTTTCGCACCGGCCCCGAGATGTTCACCACCAACGCCAACGTCACCTACACCTTCATCGGCGGCCTGTTCATCGCCACGCTGCTCATGCTGCCGCTGGGGCTATTGATCGGGCGCTACGCCTTCAAGTCGATCGTGTCCATTCCCAAGGCATTGCTGGTGCCGAGCATCGCCTTCATGACCGTCATCGGCACCTACGCCATCCGCAACAATCCCTTCGACGTGGTGGTCATGGTGGTGCTGGGGGTGCTGGGCTGGGTGCTGTCGCGCTACGGCATCAAGGCCTCACCCATCGTACTCGGGCTGATACTCGGTCCCATCGCCGAGCAGGGCTTCGTGCAGGGCTATCTGATGGGCAATGCCTCGGGGTCGGTACTGACGGTGTTCTTCGGTCGTCCGATTTCGATGGCGATCATCGCCTTGACGTTGATCGCCGTCTTCTATCCGCTGTGGCGCGCTCGGCGTGACCGTATCGTGAAAAACAGCAACGAGGAGCCCCGTCATGAGCACTGAGTTGAACGCCCCCCGGGTCGATGCCCGGCGCTCGGATCGTGTCCTGGCCTCGATCATGATCGTCATCGCCCTCGGGGCGCTGTGGTTCAGTCGCGACATGTCGATCATGGCCAGTATCTTCCCGCGCACCATCGCCACCTTGCTGCTGATCTTTAGTGTCGCGTTGCTGGTGCGTGCCTTTATCGCGCGGCCGCAGATGCCGAAACCACAGCCCGGTAGCGTGGGGCGCCGGCTGGGGCTGGTCGGCGTGATGCTGGCGTGGAGCTTCTCGCTCAAGTGGCTGGGGTTCATCGCTGCCAGCACGCTCGCCGCCGTCGCGCTGTCACTGCTGGCCCACTATCACGGCTGGACCTTCAAGCGCGCGATGGCCTATGGCCTGGTGCTGGCCGGGATCATCGCGTTTTTCTACACCCTGTTCGCCATCCTGCTCAACGTGCCGCTGCCGGTGGGTCTGCTATGGCGCGATCTCTAACAACGAGGACGAAGATGAGTGACATCGTCATCAGCGAATTCATGGACGAGGGGGCCGTTGAAAGCCTCGAGCAGGATTTTTCGGTGCGCTTCGACCCCACCCTGGTGGAAGCGCGCGAGCAGCTGCTGGATCAGGGGCAAGGGGTTCGAGGCTTGATCGTGCGCAACCGCACCCGGGTCGACGAGGCGTTGCTGGCACGTTTTCCCGACTTGCAGGTGGTGGGGCGTCTCGGCGTGGGTCTCGACAATATCGATCTGAAGGCCTGCGCGGCGCGCGGCGTCGAGGTCAAGCCGGCGGTCGGCGGCAACGGCAGCTCCGTCGCCGAATACGTGATCGGTGGTGCCCTGATGCTGCGGCGCGGCGCCTATTTCTCGAGCGCGGCGATGCTGGCGGGAGAGTGGCCGCGTCAGGCGCTGATCGGCCGGGAGGTATCCGGCAGCGTGCTGGGGCTTGTGGGCTTCGGCGCCATCGCCCGGGAGACGGCGCGGCGGGCCCGCGCCCTGGACATGCAGGTGGCGGCCTTCGATCCGCATCTGCCCGCCGAGGATGCCGCCTGGGCCGACGTGGATCGCCATGACAGCCTCGACTCGTTGCTCGAGGACGCCGACGTGATCAGCCTGCACGTTCCCTTGACCGAGGCCACCCATCATCTGATCGATGCCGACCGCCTGCAGCGGGTCAAGCCGTCGGCGGTGCTGATCAACGCCGCCCGCGGCGGCACCGTCGACGAGGCAGCACTCGCGACGGCCCTGCGCGAGGGGCGCCTGGCCGGGGCCATGCTGGACGTCTTCGAGCAGGAGCCCCTGCCTGAGGGCTCCGTGCTGGAGGGAGCGCCCAATCTGATCCTGACGCCGCACATCGCCGGCGTGACCGAGGAGTCCAACGCCCGCATCAGCCGGATGACCGCCGACAACGTGCGGGCGGTACTGGCCCACAAGCCCAGGGAGGCCGGCGCATGAGCGAGCCGACGATCATGACCTTCGATGCGGCGCGGGAACTGGCGATGGCGGCGATGCGCGCGCATGGCTTCGGTGAGCCCGAGGCCATCGATACTGTCGAGGCACTGTTGAATGCGGAGCGCGACGGCCTGCCGTCCCATGGCCTGTCGCGCCTGCCGTTCTATCTGGACCAGGCGGCCAGCGGCAAGGTCGATGCCACGGCGGTGCCCAGGGTCGAGATCGATGGCGCCGTGGTGCGGGTCGATGCGTGCCATGGTCTGGCCTTTCCCGCGATAGCGCGAGGGCTGGCGGTGGGCATCGATCAGGTGCGCGCGAGTGGTCTGGCGGCGATCTCCATCGCCCGCTCGCACCATTTCGGCGTGGCCGGGGCCCCGGTGGAAGCGGCCGCACGCCAGGGGCTGATGGCCCTGGCCTTCAGCAACGCGCCTTCGGCGATGGCGCCCTGGGGCGGCAATCGACCGCTCTACGGCACCAACCCCATCGCCTTCGCCTGCCCGCGACGGGACGCCGAGCCGCTGCTGATCGACCTGTCGCTGTCCAAGGTGGCACGCGGCAAGGTGATGCTGGCCAAGAAGGCGGGCAAGCAGATCCCGGACGACTGGGCGCTGGATGTCGACGGCAAGCCGACCACCGACCCGGATGCCGCCATCGCCGGCAGCATGGTGCCGGCAGGGGACGCCAAGGGGGCGGCCCTGGCGCTGATGGTCGAACTGCTCACGGCGGGGCTGGCCGGCAGTCACTTCGGTTTCCAGGCCAGTTCCTTCTTCGAGGCGGAGGGCGAGGCGCCGGATACCGCCCACCTGATCCTGCTGTTCGATCCGGCACGCTTCTCCGACGGCTTCCTCGCGCACGCCGAGACGCTGTTCGCCGCCATGCTCGAACAACCCGGTGTGCGTCTGCCGGGTGAACGGCGTCATCAGCTGCGTCGCGAGTTCGATGGCCGGCTGCGATTGCCCGGCGAGCTGGTGGCGGCCCTGGAGCGGCAGGCCGGCATGACTCACTGATCTGAAGGCGGGGCTGCGGTAGAACCGCGCAATACCAGCGGCGCCTCGATCACCTGGCAATGTAGCGCGGGCTGCCGATGAATACGCGCCGCCAGGGCGTCGGCGACGCGACGACCGATATCGCCGGCAGGGGCGGCCACCGTGGTCAGCGGCGGGACCATGAAGCGCGCCTGGGGCAGGTCATCGAAGCCGGTGACCGAGAGCTCCTCGGGCATGCGAATGCCGGCTTTCTGAGCCGCCAGCATCACGCCGAAGGCGAGGGTATCGTTACCGCAGAGGATGGCGGTGGGGGCCGGGTCGAGGCCCATCAGCAGTTGCAGGGCATAGGCGCCTTCCTCGATGCCATAGTCGACGGTCACGATGCGATCAATGGGCAGGGCGACCCCGGCGTCGTCCAGGGCATCGCGGAACCCGCGCAGACGCGCGCGAGCGCGGTCGTTGCCGACCGTGGGCGCGGTGACCACGGCGATGCGTCGGTGGCCGAGCTCGAGCAGATGCTCGGCCAGGCGGCGGGCGGGGGCGGCGTTGTCGAACCCGATGCTGGGCCAGTCCGGGTCCTCCTCGCTGTGCCAGCAGCTGAGGTACGGAAGCGCATACTGCCGGAGAAGGGCGAGGGCCGCCGGTCGGTGGTCGTGGCCAATGAGCACGGCACCATCGATGCCCTGCTGGAGCAGGGTACGCAGGGCTTCCAGTTCGTCATCGAGATTGTAATGGTAGGTGGCGATCAAGAGACGACAGTCGTGATGCTTGAGGCGCCTCTCCAGGCTGTCGATCATTGCGCTGAAGATCGGGTTGTCCAGCGTCGGCACCAGGGCGCCGATGGCGCCGACATGCCGCGAGGCCAGGGCACGGGCGGTGCCGTCGGGGACATAACCGAGCCGCTCGACGGCGGCCTCGACCTTCTCGCGCAGGCGCTCGCTGACGTGAGGCGCGCCATTGAGCACCCGCGAGACAGAGGCCGTGGAGACCCCGGCGGCGCGTGCCACGTCTCCGAGCAGGGTTCGTTTTTTTGCTGTCATCCTGAACACCATGTCGCGGGGAAGGTAAGTCAGCCGTCATTTTAGCGAACTTTTTTCTGGACAAGTCCTATAGAGGAGTCTAGCTTTAAGAGATCGATTTGTAAGCGCTTACAAGTCGACTCTAACTGAAGGGCAACGCGTGAGAAAGCAGCAAATACGACAACGCTCAACAACAGGAGTCTCGCCATGGTGAATTCCGTACCGGAAGCGTCAGGTCGCCGTCCCCTCGGTGGGTGGATTTGGCTCGCCCTGGGCCTGTACGTGGCGTTCTTCGCGAATGTGGCGGTGCAAAGTCACTGGCCGGGCTTGATCGAGGTGGCGCCGGTGGCCGAGGCCTGCCTGCTGGTAGTGGCCACGGCTTGCTTCATCAGCGGTTGCCTGAGCATCGAGCGTCGCCGTGCCGTCGGCGAATGACAGCCACGCCATGTTCCATGACCTGAACCCGACCAATCGAAGCTGAAAACACGAATCCAACAACAAGTCACAAGAGGATGTCAGCATGTCACGTCTAGCCAAGATGCTATCCCGAGTATCCGATTCCCCGGGCGCGCCGAGTCAACCGGAGCGCCGGGAGTTCTTCAACTCGGTGGCCCGCTACGGGTTCACCGTCGCCGTGATAGGTGCCGTCGGCGGGGGGCTATTCTCGGAGTCCGCCATGGCCGCCGCTTCCCAGGAAGAGAACGAGCGCGAGAAGGCCGCCGACACCGTGCTGACCATGGCCACGGGGTACGTGCTGGGGGCGTCCCGGGCCTATCCCATCATGCAGCTCAACTTCAAGGAGAACCTGCAGAACTTCACCGGCGGCCGTCTCTACGTGAAGCTGGCGCCGGGCGGTCAGCTGGGGGCCGGCGGTGCGCTGATCACCAAGGTGCAGAACGGCACCATCGCCATGGCCCAGCACTCGATCTCCAATCTCTCGGCCTTCGCGCCGGAGGTCGACCTGATCAACATTCCCTACTGGTGCGGCGAAAATCAGCGACTGGTCAACCTGGTCACCTCCCAGGCCTGGGCGGACACGGTCCACGACAAGGTCGAGGCCCGGGGCTTCAGGATACTCAACTATATCTGCATCGATCCGCGTACCGTGGCGGTTCGTGACGGTCTGCTCGATGGCCCGGTGCGTACCCCGAAGGACATCGAGGGCATCAAGTTCCGGGTGCCGTCGTCCCAGATCCTGCAGAAGGTCTACCGCCTGGCGGGCGCCAACCCCACCCCGATCGCCTGGGGCGAGACCTCCTCGGCCATCAAGCAGGGCGTCGCCGATGCACTGGACCCCAGCGTGGAGGCGCTGCTGGTGTTCGGCTTCACCGATGTCCTGTCCAGCATCTCCACCATCCAGTCGGTGCCGGATGCCCAGGTGTACACCTGCAACAAGGCCTGGTTCGAGGAACGGCCCCAGGAGGTTCAGGAGGGCATACTGCGGGCCGCCGAGGTGACCTTCCGCGAGAATCTCGCCAAGGTGCCGGCCGCCCGGGCCTATGCCTATGACCAGATGCGCAAGGCCGGTGTATCGATCTACTCCCCGAGCGATGAAGAGCTGGCCCAGTGGCGGGAAAGCTGCGGCCATCAGCTGGCGACCTGGGACGACACCAAGGTCGAGCTGGCCGGCTCCCTGGAAAACTTCGAGAAGCTCCTGGCGGCCACGGAGGTGTCGAATGGCTACTACGTCGACAGCAACGGCTAAGCCGGGCAAGTATCGCGCCCTGCGACTGAAGCTCGATCGCACCGACCGGGGGGTGGAGCGTTGGCTGCTGCTGACCTTCTATGCCTTGATCATCCTCACCGTCGCCATCGAGGTCGTTCGCCGCTTCGCCCTCGATTACTCCTCGGTGTGGGGGGAGGAGCTGTCGCGCTACGCCTTCATCTATCTGGCCTGGCTCGCCGCTGCGGCGGCGGTGCGCGATCGCGCCCATATCCGCATCGATGTGCTGGTCAACCTCGGCGGCCCGCGAATCCAGCGGCTTGCCTGGTGGCTTGCCGACATCGCCACCCTGGTGCTGGCGGTGTGGGCGCTGTGGCTCTCGCTCTCGCCGGTACTGACCTCGCTTCAGTTCGGTTCGGTGACGCCAGGGTTGCGCGTGTCCCAGGCGCTGTTTCTCGCCGCCATCCCCATCGGCTTTCTGGTGGTGGCCGCACGGGTGGTGCAGTCGATGTTCGCCGATGTGCGACGCATGCGTCGCGGTGAACCACCGTTCGCCGGGCACAAGCTCTTCGACTGAAGGAGTCGGGTATGGAATTTCTCGCCATTCAGCAGGCCGCGGCCACCCTGGACTGGACCTTCTACGTTCCCCTCACGGTGCTGATTGCCTTGATCGTGCTCGGAGTGCCCATCTGGGTATCCATCGGCCTGGGGACGCTCGGCATGTTGACCTTCACCGAGACGCTGCCCCAGTCGATGTTCGGTGAGGCCCTGTTCGACGGTATCGATGCCTTCGCCCTGATCGCCGTACCGTTGTTCATTCTCACCGGCGATGCCCTGGTGCGCTCGGGGCTCTCCGACAAGCTGCTCGACGTGGCCGAGGCCAGCGTCGGCGGGTTGCGCACGGGGCTTGGCAATTCCACGACCCTGGGCTGCGGCTTCTTCGCCTGTATCTCCGGCTCCGATGCCGCCGGCGCGGCAGCGGTGGGGCGCATGACCATTCACCGGCTGGTGGAGCGCGGTTATCCGTTGCCCGCGGCCTGTGCCCTGGTCGCCTCCGGGGCCTGCACCGGTATCCTGATTCCGCCGTCGATTGCCTACATCGTCATCGGCCTGGTGCTGGGCATGTCGGCCTCGACACTGTTCCTGGCCGCCGCCATCCCCGGGGTCATGGTGATGATGTCGGTGATGATTACCAACATGGTGCTGAATCGTCTGCACGGTTTCGAGGGAGAGCGTGCTCCCTTCTCCTGGCGGCGCTGGCTGGCGACGGTGTGGGACGCGCGCTGGGCGCTGTTCGTGCCGGTAGTGATCCTCGGCGGCATCTATTCCGGGATCTTCACGCCCACCGAGGCGGCGTCCGTGGCGGTGGTGGTGGTGGTCATCATCGGGCTTTATCAGGGCCGACTCGGGCTCGGCGACATCCCGCGCATGCTGGAGTCCTCCGCCCGGGTCTGCGGGGTGATCGTGCCGATCATTGCTGTGTCGCTGCCCTTGGCCCAGACACTTGCCAGCCTCGATATTCCCCAGACTCTGGTAGGCGGCATCGGCAGTCTCACCGATTCATCGACCGTCATCATCCTGCTGATGATCGGCATCCTGATCCTGGCCGGCTGCGTGATGGAGACCACCCCCAATATCGTGATCCTGTCACCGCTACTGCTGCCGCTCGCCCAATCGGTGGGAATGAACGAGTTCCACTTCGCGATCCTCATGGTGACCACGCTGGGGCTGGGGTTCATCACGCCGCCGCTGGGGCTCAATCTGTTCGTGGTCTCGGGGCTGACGCGATGTTCGGTGCTGGCCATTGCGCGCTACGCCTTCCCCTTCGTGCTGGGCATGCTGCTGGTGGTGCTGCTGATTGCCTTTGTGCCGTGGTTGTCGACCTGGGGGCTTGGGTGAATAAATGGCTGCACCGGCGAATCGCTGCGTTGCGCGGTACTCGAAGGCTCGCCTAACCCCATGTTATGTCTCGCCTTCTGTGTTCCGTGCGCCTATCGTTTCATCCGGTTCGCCGATTTATTCAGCGATTCCTTAACTCGAGAGAGGCGTCCAAGCAAGAAAAAGGGTAATCGCGGATTAGTGTGACGCCGTTGCTTTTCCATAAGGGTAGCGTAGGAGCGCAGATTCTCTGCGCGAAAGACGCCGGCAGGCACCCGAGTCGAGCAGGCGCCGCTACGCGGCGTTCGCCCGATGAATCGGGCTCCTACCAGACCCGAAATCTGGGCTTTTGTAGGAGCTCGCTTCAGCGAGCGATGTGCCTTGCCATTTATGCTGGATGAATCGGGCTCCTGCTACCCAACAGCCATTCACGGCAAGGTGCGATTGACCAAGCAAAAAGGAATGGGAGTCGGTTAGTAGTGTAAGCGCTTACATAAGATGACAAGAACGCGACAGCCAAACAGTGAATGAAAAAATGAGAGGAGTGACCGACATGACGATTCAGTACTACAAGAAGGCCGAGAAGAACGCCTCCACCGGTTACGGCGAAACCCAGGAGACCGTAGCCCGGATGCTGGCGGAGATCGAGGCAGAGGGGGAGGCCAAGGCGAAGGAGTACTGCCGGACCCTGGATGGCTGGGAAGGCGATGTGGTGGTCAGCCGGGAGCAGATCAAGGCGGCGTCGGCCCGGGTGCCGGAACAGCTCAAGCGGGATATCGAGTTTGCCTACGAACGGGTCAGCCGCTTCGCCGCCGCCCAGCGCGACAGCATCGGCGAGTTCGAGGTCGAGCTCTCGCCCGGGCTGTTCGCCGGCCAGAAGCTGATCCCGATGGAGACCGCCGGCTGCTACGTGCCTGGGGGCCGCTACGCGCACATCGCCTCGGCGATCATGAGCGTGGCCACGGCCAAGGTGGCCGGCGTCGAGAACGTCGTGGCCTGCTCGGTGCCCCGGGACGAAAATGGCATCCACCCGGCGATCCTCTACGCCATGGATCTGGCCGGTGCCGACATCATCCTGCAGATGGGCGGCGTGCAGGGCATTGCCTCCATGGCCTTCGGCCTGTTCACCGGCAAGCCCGCCGACATCCTTGTCGGCCCGGGCAATCGCTTCGTCGCCGAGGCCAAGCGCCAGCTGTTCGGACGCTGCGGCATCGACATGTTCGCCGGTCCCACCGAGATCGGCATCATCGCCGATGAGTCGGCGGACCCGGATATCGTTGCCGCCGATCTGGTTGGCCAGGCCGAGCACGGCCCGGATTCGCCGGCCTGGCTGTTCACCACGTCGCGGGAATTGGCCGATGCGGTCACCGAGCGCATGCCTGGCTTGATCGAAGCACTGCCCGAGACCCAGCGCAAGGCGGCGGATGCGGCCTGGCGCGACTACGGCGAGATCATCCTCTGCGACAGCCGCGAGGAAGTCGTCGAGGTGAGCGATCGCTACGCCTCGGAGCATCTCGAGATCCAGGCCCAGGACCACGACTGGTGGATGGCCAACCTGAACAGCTATGGCTCGCTGTTCGTCGGCGAGGAAGCCACGGTGGCCTTCGGCGACAAGTGCTCGGGGACCAATCACATCCTGCCGACCAAGGGGGCCGCCCGCTACACCGGCGGTCTGTGCGCGGAGAAGTTTCTCAAGATCGTCACCTACCAGCGCCAGAGCCGGGAGGCGACCCGCGACGTGGCCGCGGTCACCGCGCGGCTGTCGCGCTGCGAGGGCATGGAAGGGCACGCCCGCACCGGCGACGTGCGCCTGGCCAAGTACTACCCGGACGAGACCTTCGAGCTGGTGATCGCCGAGGAGGTGTGAGATGCAGCCGAGCTTCGATCTCGACGGCCGGGTGGCCCTGGTCACCGGAGGCAGCAGCGGGCTGGGGCGTGCCATGGCGATGGCCCTGGCCGGTGCCGGGGCCGCGGTGGTGGTCGCCGCCCGACGCCGCGAAGCGCTGGAGGAGAGCGTGGCCATGATTCAGGCGCAGGGCGGCCGGGCCGCCGCCCTGGAGGCCGATCTCGCCGATCCGGCGGGGCTGGACGCCGTGGCACGACAGGCCGCGGAACCTTTTGGGACCGTGACCATCCTGGTCAATGCCGCCGGCGTCAACCTGCGCCAGCCCATCGACGAGGTCGATCTGGCGTCCTGGCAACTGACCCTGCAACTGCACCTGGGCACGCCGTTCTTCCTCTCCCGCGCCCTGGTGCCCGGCATGCGCGACAAAGGCTATGGTCGCATCATCAACCTGGCGTCCCTGCAATCCCAGCGGGCCTTCGCCAACAGTGCACCCTACGGTGCCGGCAAGGGCGGCATCGTGCAGCTGACTCGGGCCATGGCCGAGGCCTGGTCGAAAGACGGCATCAACGCCAACGCCATCGCCCCGGGCTTCTTTCCCACCGAGTTGACCGCGCCGGTGTTCGACGACCCGCAAACCGCCGAGGCCATGGCGGCGAAAACCGCCATCGGGCGCAACGGCACGCTGGAGGATATCGCCGGGCCGACGGTGTTTCTGGCCTCGCCGGCAGCGGGCTATGTGACCGGCCAGACGCTGTTCGTCGATGGCGGTTTCACCGCGCGGTGAATGCCCATTGCTCTTGAACGAGGAACCGAACATGCAAGCACTCTATTACACCGGCCCGGAACGCCTCGAGATGCGCGAGGTGGCCGAAGCCCCCCTGGCACCGGGCGAGTCCCGGGTGCGGATTCTCGCCACCGGCATCTGTGGCTCTGACCTTCATGCCTATCACGGCCACGATCCTCGCCGCGTGCCGCCCTTGATCCTGGGCCACGAGGCGGCGGGCGAGGTCACCGAGGGCGCCTTGGCGGGCAAGCGGGTGACCATGAATCCATTGATCGTCTGCGGGCGCTGCGACTACTGCCTGAGCGGGCGTCAAAACCTGTGCAGCGATCGCACCATGATCGGCATGACCCGGCCGGGGAGCTTCGCCGAATCCCTGACCATTCCCGATCACTGCCTGATCGAGGTGCCCGACAGCTTGTCGCCGGTGGCCGCCGCCCTGACCGAGCCCGCCGCCACCGCGCTGCACGGCATCCAGCGTCTCGAGCGCGTATTGGCGAGGCCCCTGGCGGAAGCGAGTGCCCTGGTGATCGGCGCCGGCGCCGTAGGGCTTCTGACCGGCCTGATGCTGCGCCAGCGCGGCGTGCGTCGTCTGCGCCTGGCGGACACCAATCCGCTGCGTCGCCAGACGGCCGAGCACGTCGGCCTGGAGGCTTTCGACCCTCGCGATGCCGGCCCCGAGGAAAACAGTGTCGAGGCGGTCTTCGACTGCGTCGGCGCCGGCGCCACCCGGGCCATGGCGACCCACGCGGCGCGTCCCGGCGGCGCCATCATGCACGTTGGCCTGCAGGACAACGCCGGCGAGCTGGATGTGCGCACCCTGACCCTGCAGGAGATCGCCTTCCTGGGGGCCTATACCTACACGCCGAGCGACCTTCGGGCCACGGTGGCGCTGCTCGACTCCGGCGCGCTGGGGAGTCTCGAATGGGTGGAAACCCGTCCCTTGAACGAGGGCGCCGGCGCGTTTGCCGACCTCGTCGCTGGGCGTACCTCGGCGGCGAAGATCGTGCTGGTGCCATGAGATAAAAGAGTAGCCGGTTTCTCGGGTTGCCAGTTATCTACGATGCCATGGGTATATCGTTGAGCAGTGTCGCTACCGTCATGCGATTTTCGATGGGCAGGACGTGATCGATGAGAAGTGCGGCGCGCTCATCGATGCCCTGGAGCGCCAGACAACGCAAGAGCCCGACTCACCGCTGGTTTCGTATGCACTGGGGCTAGCATAGGTCTGCACAAGGTATGACGCAGAGACGCGTCGAGGGGTATCATTCCCGCAAACGATTCAACAGGGGGTAAGCGCATCGCTCAACCCCTCTTTTCCGCTTGGTCTTGAATCTGATAGGCCGTAGCGAGTTCAAGTAGCCCTTTTCGCATATACAAGGCGAGGATGTTGCGTAATTCGCTGCGCCATAACCTGGGTACCAACCATTGAGCGTCCTTTTTCAGCACACCCTCGGCGGCTTCGGTATGTTCGCTGGGCAGGTACAAGTAGGCGATGGTGTTGGTATCGGCAACGATCATTGGCGACCGTCATTCTTGGCGTCGGTGATGTCGGCTTCGCTCAGCAGGCGGTCAGTGCGTACTTGCTGACGCAACTCGCGAGCCTTGTCCAGGTGCTGCTCCGGTGTGGCGTTGGACGGGAGCAGGGCGCGCTCCAGGTAGATGAGCAGCTCGCTATTGATGCTCCGCCGATGAAGTGCTGCCGAGGTCTTGAGCCGATCGTACAGCTCATCGGGGATATTTTTTACGGTCAGGGATGCCATGGCCTTTACTCTGGTATGCATGAGCACGGCGGTTTCAATATGGTTTTTCGTCAAGGGTGTGGCAATGCCTTGCGAGTGAAATAGGCCGTAAAAAGGCTAGCGCTGACGCACCCGACCCACGATCAACTGGGCCACTTCCATCAACATCTCGTTGTCGAGGGGGTGGGCCAGGTCCAGCGCCAGGCTATGACGATAGAAGGGGCTGAGATCGAGCCCCACCCCGAGGCCACGGATCTCCACGTCGCCCTGGCGTTCGCGGCGGGCCACCACGTCCTTCAAGTGGTTGTCGAGATAGAACTTGTCGTTGGCCAAGTGGGTGGCGGTGTCCATGGGGCAGCCGTCGGAGACGACGATGAGGATGCGGCGCTGCTCGTCGCGCCCGAGCATGCGGTTGCAGGCCCAGTCCACGGCTTCGCCGTCGATGCCTTCGCGGTAGAGGTCGTGCTTGAGCAGGGCGCCGATGTTGCGACGCACCCGGCGCCAGCGCTGGGCGGCTTCCTTGAACACCAGGTAGCGCACCTCGTTGAGGCGCCCCGGGTGGGCCGGCCGGCCCTTGCTCGTCCACTCCTGCTGGGCACGGCCCCCGTTCCAGGCGGTGGTGGTGAAGCCCAGGATTTCCGTGGCGACGCCGGCCATCTCCAGGGCCCGGGCCAGCAGGTCAAGGACGAGGGCAAGAGGCTCGCTGTAGGTCTTCATCGAACCCGAGCAGTCGATCAGGAAGCTGACCATGCTGTTGGCACGGGGCTTGTGTTGCTCGAGACGAAACAGGCGGCGCTCGGCCGGGGAGGTGATCAACTGGGCCAGGCGGCGACCGTCGATGTGGCCTTCCTCTTCGCCGAAGCTCCAGCCGTCGCGTTCGACGTTGCTCAGGTGAGCGGTGAATAGCTGGGCCAGGCGTCGGAGGTTGATACCCAGTTCGGCCAGACGCTTGTCGAGGCGCTGGCGGTACTCCTCGAGCTTGGCGTCGCGTACCAGGTCCCGCGCCGCATCTTCGCGGTCGAAGGCGTCGGTGTAGACGCGATAGCGCTGTTCGCTGTCGGCGAAGACCTTGCTGTGGCCGGAAAGGGCGGTGGCGAAGCCTTCGTCGCCCTCCTCGTCGAAATCGAGCAGCAGGGCGAAACCTTCCGATTCCTCGTCTTCATTCTGCTCGTCGTCATCGCCTAGCGCCTCTCGAGCCTCGGCAACACCTTCGGCGGTGATCTGAGCAATTCTCAAAGCGTGCTCGGCGAAGGCGGCCTGATTCTCACGATGACGCCGTAGTCCGGCCAGATCCGCGCCGATGATCGGCACCAGGCGGCCGCGGATGGTTTCGATGAAATCCCCAGTCTCCTCGGATAGCGGGCGGCCGGTGATGCGCGTCCAGCAGATCATGGCGGTGGCGTAGACCAGCCGGCCGACGACGCCTTCCGTCAATCGGGAGTTATGAAAATCCTGGGACCAAGCCTCGAAGCGCTGATCCAGATTGTCCGCCATGCCGGGCAACCCTTTTGGTACCAGGGCCTCGACCCGCAGTTGTTCCAGCAGCTCGAAGATCAGCCGTGCCACCGGAGCCTCCGGGCACAAGCGGCGGTGCAGATCGATGTCGGAATGCAATAAGCGCAGCGCCGTGGCGTCCGCGACGCCCCGGTAGGCGGTGAAATCCAGATTGTCGTCGTCCAGGCGCAGGTGGGGTGCGTGCACCGGCACCGGCTGGGTACCGCGATGCAGGCGCCTGCCGCGATAGTGCAGGTCGCGCTCCCCGGTCAGCGCGCGCAGCGAGGCGGCACAGAGTTCCTCGATATGCTGCTGGCGCCGGGCGAGTTGCTGCGGGCTGGCCACTAGGGGGCTTCCTGGGTGCGCTGATAGGACTCGTCGAGTTCCTCGCCGAAGCAGCGCTGGTAGTACTCCGCCACGATAGGGCGCTCGGCCTCGTCGCACTTGTTGAGAAACGACAGGCGAAAGGCGCGGGCCGGATTGCGAAAGATCTCGCAGTTCTCCGCCCAGGTGATCACCGTGCGTGGCGACATCAGCGTCGACAGGTCTCCGGCGGCGAAGCCCTTGCGGGTCAGGTCCGCCACTTCGACCATGGCGTCGATCAGCTTGCGGCCCTTCTCGCTGTCCTTGCCGGGCACCCGGGCCAGGATGATCCTGACCTCCTCGTCGTGGGGCAGGTAGTCGAGCTTGGCGACGATGTTCCAGCGATCGATCTGGGCATGATTGAGCACCTGGGTGCCGTGGTACATGCCGTCGAGGTTGCCCAGGCCCACGGTGTTGGCGGTGGCGAACAGACGAAAGTAGGGATGCGGATGAATCACCCGGTTCTGGTCGAGCAGGGTGAAGCTGCCTTCCCGCTCGAGGATGCGCTGGATGACGAACATCACGTCCGGGCGCCCGGCATCGTACTCGTCGAAGATCAGCGCCACCGGCCGTTGCAGCGACCAGGGCACGATGCCCTCCTGGAACTCGGTGACCTGCAGGCCGTCGCGCACCACGATGGCGTCCTTGCCGACCAGGTCCAGGCGGCTGACGTGCCCGTCCAGGTTGACCCGCAGGCAGGGCCAGTTCAGGCGCGCCGCCACCTGCTCGATATGTGTCGACTTGCCGGTGCCGTGCAGCCCCTGAACCATGACCCGACGGTTGCGGGTGAAGCCGGCGAGGATCGCCAGCGTGACATCCGGATTGAAGCGATAGGCCGTGTCGATTTCCGGGACGTGGTCGGCGCGTTCACCGAAGGTGGGCACTTCCAGGTCGCTGTCGATACCGAAGAGCGTGCGCACGGACTGCATCTTGTCGGGCTTGGCGTTCATGAGGTCGGTCACTTCTCTGCTCTCCTGGAGGCTCGAACCTGATATCGCCCTGATGGCTTGTCGTCGGCGAGGTTGTCAAGCGAGGTGTCGTCCCTGTCTATCATAGTTTTATTTCTAAAAAATAGGCAAATCGTACCAGATTGTGAAATTTGCATGGGGTGTCGGTGGGATCCAGGGACTGGCCCAACACGCGCTGGGCATCTGGTGCTAAGCCTTTTGCCGGCGATGCCATACTCTCGTCGGACTCGAGGGGGTCGCGCCGAACCCGCGATGTCCATGCCATTAACGACAACCACCAGGAGCACGCCATGAGCCAGCCCGACGTCGATTTCCTGAAAGCCTTCAGCCAGGCCCTCAACGATCACGACATCGACCAGGTCATGAGCATGATGACCGACGATTGTGAGTTTCATGCCGTGGCCGGCCCGGACCTGCTGGGCAAGACCTTCAAGGGCCAGGACGAGGTACGCCAGGGGCTGGAAGCCGCCTGGAAGAACGCGCCGGACGCGCAGTGGGTCGATGGCGAGCATTTCGTGATCGGCGACCGCGGCTTCTCGGAAAGCACCTACAAGGGCACCACCACCGAGGGCGTGCGTTCCGAGGCGCGCATGATCGATGCGTTCACCTTCCGAGACGGCAAGATCGCCGTGAAGAACGCCTTCCGCAAGAATCGTCCGCCGCTCAACCAGGACGCTTGATAAACCGTACATCACGGCATCCCCATCCTGAGGAGTCAGATCATGGAGACAACAGCACAAGCAGGCGTGGAGGGAGAGCGCAGCACCGCTCCTTCCCAGCCTTATGATCCGGCCTACGATCCCCTGAAGAGCGCCACCCCGGGCCAAGGGCGCGAGTATGCGCCCACCTACTGGATCGGCACCGCGGGCGAGCCGCCGGCGGACGATGGCCCCGTCACCCAGAACATGGATGTCGATGTGGTCATCATCGGCTCGGGATTCACCGGCCTGACCGCGGCCATCTTCCTGGCCCAGGAACACGGCATCAAGGCGACCGTGCTCGAGGCCAACCGCGCCAGCTGGGGGTGCAGCACCCGCAACGGCGGTCAGGCGCAGTGCGCCTCGGGCCGGTTGAAGCGCTCCCAGTGGATCGAGCGCTGGGGCAAGGAGACCGCGCTCAGGATGCATGCCGAGTGCGTTGCCGGCATGCAGACCTTCAAGGAGCTGATCCAGGATATCGACTGCGAGCCGCAGCACGGTGGCCACCTGTACCTGGCGCACCGGGACAAGGTCATGCCGACTCTGGAGAAGGAGGCCAAGCTGCTGCGCGAGACCTTCGACTACGATGCTCGGATCCTGGACGGCGAGACGGTCAAGCGCGACTGGGTGGGCGACACCGAGGCGGCCGGCGCCATGCACGAGCCCGAGGGCATCGGCGTTCATGCCGGCAAGCTGGCCTTCGGCTATCACCGGAAGGCCCGGGCGCTGGGGGCGAAGATTCATCCCTCGAGCCCGGTACAGGGGTGGGAAACACGCAATGGCGTGCACTACCTGAAGACACCGGGAGGCACCGTCAAGGCCCGGGCGGTGGGAATCGCCACCGGGGGATACACGTCCCAGAGCCTGCATCCGGAACTCAAGAACCGTCTGTTGCCGATCCTGTCCAACTCCATCGTCACACGGCCGCTGACCGAGCAAGAACTGGATGCCTGTAACTTCAAAACCACGCAGGTGATCACCGATACCCGGGTGCTACGCCACTACTACCGCCGCCTGCCGGACAACCGGGTGCAGATCGGCAGCCGCAGTGCCATCTCCGGCAAGGATGCGCCGGCGAAGAAGTTCGAGGCGATGCTGATTCGTGACCTGCACCGCAAGTTCCCGGCGCTGGAGGGTGTCCAGATCGATTATTCCTGGTGGGGCTGGGTGGATGTCAGTCACGACATGATGCCGCGGATCTATCAGCCGGATGCCGACCAGACGATCTACTATGCGCTGGGCTATGGCGGCAACGGGGTGATGTATTCCGCTCAGGCCGGGCGCCGCCTGGCGCAGTGGATCGCCGGCCAGGGCCAGGAACTGGATCTGCCGATCTTCAATTCGCGGCTGCCGTTTCCCAACCTGAGGGAGAAGGTCGAGGCGGAGGTGTTCGCGCCGTTCCGGCGGATCGGCCAGCGCTTCCTGTACCGCTGGTACTATCTCAAGGACGAGGTGCTGTGAGCACTTGCCCATGACCCACTGCACTCGTCCGTAGCGATCATGAACAGACGCCAGGGTCCCCAAGCCGGTTCTCTTGTCAAGACGAACCGGCTTTTCGATGATCCCGTGTGGCTTGGGGAATCAGCCTGGCGAGTCGTTCGATGCCCGGCTCGATGCGTGATTCGGGGATCGCCGAGAAACCGAGCCGAAAATACTCGCTGTGCGGCTCGTCGAAGAAATGCAAGCCACCACGCTCGATGAGAATGCTTTCCTGGCGGGCCAGTTCTCGCAGGGCGTCGCAATCCAGCCCCGCCGGCCCCTTGACCCAGTAGCTGGCGCCACCGTAGGCGGACGGAATCGTGGAGTGGGGCATGTGCCTGGCCAGCGCCTCGCCCATGCACTGCCAGCGACGATGATAGACGCGATGGATCTGGCGCAGCAGCGCATCGTGGTAACCGCGATCGAGGAACAGCGCCACGGCATGCTGGTTGTTGGTCGGGGGGTGGCGCAGCATCAGCCGGCGTAGCGCCCGGGCCTCGCGGATCAGGGCCGGGTGGCCGACCATGTACCCCACCCGCAGGCCGGGGGCCAGGGTCTTGGACAGGCTGCCGACGTAGATGACGCGGTGGTGCTTGTCCAGGCTCTTGAGCGCCGGGGTGGGGTTGTCGAGATAGTTGGTCTCGCTCTCGTAGTCGTCCTCGACGATCAGGAAGTTGTCCAACTCCGCCATGTCGAGCAGCTGGCGCCGGCGGGACAGGGGCATGGTGACCGTGGTGGGCGACTGATGGCTGGGGGTCACGTAGACCAGGTCGCAGGCGCTGACCCGAGGCTCGGGTCGCATGCCCTGTTCATCCACCGGCAGCAGCAGGATGTCTTTGGTGAAGATCGAGGCAATGTTGTACATGTCGACATAGCCGGGATTCTCTATGCCGAAACGCCGGCCCTGCTTCAGCAACAGCATGGCGACGATCCACAGCGCCTGCTGGGCGCCTACCGTGACCAATATCTCTTCGGACGAGGCCCATACGCCGCGTCGCGGGAGCAGGCGGGTGCGAACCTGGTTGATGAGCAGGGGGTCGTCGTCGTTGAGGTGATCGACGGACCAGCTGCGAATGGCCGGTACGCTCATCGAGTCGCGGCTGCATTCTCGCCAGTGCTGGGTCGGGAAGAGTTCCGGGTCGGTCTGCCCGTAGATGAACGGGTAGTCATAGCTGGCCCAGTCGTTGGGCTTGTTGATGGTCCTTTGCCGAGAGGGATGCATGGTCAGCAGCTCTTCCCAGGCCAGGTGCTCGGCCTCGATGTCGTTGAGGCGCTCGGGGGTGGGGGCATGCCCCTGAAGGATTTCCGGATTGACGAAGTAGCCGCTGCGGCTCTTGGCCACCAGATAACCGCTGTCGAGCAGCTGTTCGTAGACCAGCATCACGGTATTGCGTGCGATCCCCAGTTCCTGGGCGAGTTTGCGGCTCGAGGGGAGTGCCTTGTCTGCGGGAATGTGGCCATCGAGGATGGCGCGCGCCACCTGTTCGCGTAGCTGCTGCTGAAGACTGGTGCGCAAGCTGGCGTCGAGATGAAAAAGCAGTTGACTCATGAATGTCGCCTTGGAACCGGTCATCGCCGGATACTCATTATTCGTTTGGTACTCATCGCCGCTCTGGGTGCCTACGACTTAGGTCAAAGCCCCTCGCCACTCTCCTGCCGCCAAGGCATTGAATTACCGAGACTTGTGTAAACTGGCCCAACATGCAGTGTCAATCTGGTCCTGTTGGTGCCTTTTGCCTTGCACCCATTATCCATACTTGGACAACAACAACGTTGGGAGTATGACATGAAACTAACAAGACTGATGCTACCTGCCGCTATCTCCCTTGCGAGCGTCGCCCTGAGCGGCAATGCCCTGGCGCAAACCTGGAAGATGGCTGTCGGCGACGCCGCCGGGGGAACCCAGTACGAGCTCGCCACCAAATTCGCCGAGCTGATCGAAGAGAAGAGCGATGGTGATACCACGGTCGACATCTTCCCCAACGGTCAGTTGGGCAGCGAGCAGGATACAGTCAACAACGCCAGCATGGGATTGCTGGACCTGTCGATTCTGGCCATCAACAACATCACGCCGTTTTCACCGACCGTCGGCGTGCTGACGCTGCCTTACGTGATGCAGAACGCCGAGGATGCCAAGAAGCTCACTCAGGGTGAAATCGGCGATCAGCTCGCGGAAAACACCATCCGTGACGCCGGGGTGCGGATTCTCGGCTGGTCCTACTCCGGCTGCCGTCGCCTGACCAACTCCGAGAGACCTATCGAAAAGCCCGAGGATCTCGAGGGCCTGGTCATCCGCGTGCCCAAGAACGAGATCATGATCGCCGCCTATCAGGCCTGGGGCGTCAATCCGAATCCCTTGGCCTGGACAGAGACCTTTACCGCTCTCCAGCAAGGCGTGGTCGATGGGCAGGACACCCCCTACATCACCATCGATGCCATGAAATTCTACGAGGTGCAGAATCACGCCACCGACAGTTGCTACGTGTTCCTGCTCGAACCCCTGATCATGGGGGAAGGTCAGTTCCAGAGCCTGAGTCCGGAGATGCAGGAAGCCGTGCTGGAGGCAGGCCAAGAGGCCACCGAGCATAGCTACGACTACCTCGTCGAAACCGAGGATTCCATCAAGAAGAAACTGGTCGAAGAGCATGGCATGACCATCACCCAGCCCGCCAACGACGAGAAGGAGTGGATCGAGCAGGCCACCCAGGTCTGGCCGCAGTTCTACGACAGCATCGGTGGCAAGGAAAAGCTCGATCAGGCGCTCGAGGCCCTGGGACGCGATCCCGCCCCCGCCGGATAGGCCCGACGCTCATCTCAGGACGCAAGCCACTGCACCGGCTCCCGGGAGCCGGTGCAGACCCCCGTGACTCCGCAAGATCGCAATCGCCAGACTCCATGCTCCGGAGGGGCCAGCCGTCATGAAGCATGTAACGCTAAAGATACTGAACAACCTGGAGAACTATATCTGCCAGTTTCTCCTGGTGTCCTTCGTCGCCATCCTCTTTGCCCAGATCGTGCTGAGAAACCTGTTCAGCTATTCCCTGGCCTGGGGAGATGAGTTGGCGACCTACGCGTTCGTGTGGTTTGCCTATCTGGGAGCCGTCTACGCGGCCAAGATGTCGGCACACAATCGTGTCACCTTTCAGTTCAAGTTCTTTCCCCGCTGGGTCGAAACGTTCTGCACCCTCCTCACGGACATCATCTGGATCGTGTTCAACGCGGTGTTCGTTTACCTCAGTTACGATTTCGTCTTCAACAAGATGAACCTGTTCTGGAAATCCCAGACGTTGGGCGTGCCCATGAAGTACTTCTATCTGATATTGCCCATCGCCTTCGCGGCGATGACCTTTCGCATCATCCAGAACGACTATCTGAAGTATGTGAAGAAGGTGGATCTGGTCGATCCCGAAACCCGGGATGTTCAGGACATGCAACGTTCCAGTGGCAAGAACGCCACCCACACCAATGACCGGGAGCGTTGAGCCATGAGCGATACCATGATCGTCTACATTCTGTTCGGCGCATTCTTGCTGTTGCTGCTGCTGGGGGCTCCCATCACGGTCTCGCTGGGGGTGGCAGCGCTCATTACCTATCTGTCGATTGGCGAAAACCCCATGGCCTTCGTGCAGATGGCGTTCACGTCCGTGGGCTCCTTCCCCTTGATGGCATTGCCTGCCTTCATCCTCGCCGGTGCCTTGATGGAGGCGGCGGGAATATCCAAGCGCCTGGTGGATATCGCCGAGGCCTTTGCCGGGCCGGTTACCGGCGGCTTGGCCGCGGCCACCGTGTTTGCCTGCATGTTCTTCGGCGCCATTTCCGGTTCAGGGCCGGCAACGACGGCCGCGGTCGGGATGCTGATGATTCCGGCCATGGCCAATCGCGGCTACGACCGCGCTTACGGTTCAGCGGTCACCGCTTCATCCGGAGGGCTTGGCGTGGTCATTCCCCCCTCCATTCCCATGGTCATCTTCGGTATTTCCGGCATGGGCCTGCAACCACCACCGGAGGCGGTGGAAATGCACGGTTCGTTCCAGACCCTGTCGATTCCCAAGCTGTTCATCGCGGGCATCTTGCCGGGTGTGGTCATCGCCACCTGCCTGCTGAGCATCAATTACATCATTTCTCGCAAGAAAGGCTATCGAGGCCTGACCGATCGCTGGTCGTTCCCCGACATTCGCAAGACCCTGCGCCGGGGGGTGTGGTCGATCCTGGCACCGATCATCATCCTCGGCGGCATCTACACGGGGCTGTTCACGCCCACGGAATCGGCCATCGTGGCGATCGCCTACACCCTGGTGGTGGGCATCTTCCTGCACAAGGAACTCAAGTGGAAGCCCGCCATGCGCACGCTGGAGACGACGACCTGGATCACCGGTCGGGTGCTGCTCATCCTGTTCACCGCGACCGTCTTCGGCCGGTTGCTGGTGGAACAGCGCGTGCCGGCGCACATTGCCGAGGCCATGCTGGCCTTTACCGACAACCTCTATCTGATCTGGGGGATGATCATCTTCTTTCTGCTCTTCGTCGGCATGTTCATGGAGACCCTGGCGGCCATCATGATCCTGACCCCGGTGCTGCTGCCCATCATGTACATGCTGGGAGTGGACCCGGTGCAGGTGGGTATCGTGGTCGTCTGTGCCCTGGCCATCGGTTTCCAGACGCCGCCCCTGGGCGAGAATCTGTTCGTGGCCTCGGGCATCGGAGGCGCCTCGATAGAGGAGATCTCCCTGAAGGCCTTGCCCTTCGCCGCCGGCTCGATATTTGCCGTGTTCATCATCGCCTACTTCCCCGAGATATCCTTGTGGTTGCCGAGAATGATGGGGTATTAGTGTCAGGCCACTGCGGCTCTACGAAGACAATATCGAGGAGGCAAGATGGAACAGCATATTTCGAGCATTCTCTGCTGCGTGGGCTTGCGCGGCGACTCCCACGGGGTCCTGGAGCAGTCGACCAAGCTGGCGCTGGCGACCGGCGCCCGGTTGCACGTCCTGCACGTGGTCAAGCCCCTCGCCGAGGATGTCATGAACACCCTCAAGGTCAACATTCGCAATCGGGAGTCTTTGGAGGGCTTCCTGCGTCAGCGTATCGATCAGGCACGGGAGCGGCTGGAAACCAAGATCGAGGAATTCCTCGAGCGCCATCCGGACCAGCGGCAGGCCCTGAGCGCCCAGGTGGAAGCGCTCGAGGTTCTCGAGGGGTACCCTGCCTCGGTGATCAGCGAGGTCGCCGCGAAACGCGGTCACGACTTCATCGTGATCGCCGCCAACAAGCATGGGCTGACCGCCTCCTATGCCGGCAAGGTGGCCAAGGGGGTGCTGAAGCGCTCCCTCGTGCCCGTCATGGTGGTGCCGGGACCCGCTTGAGCGGCGTGCCGAACAACGACAGGAATGGTTTCGTTTCAAAGGTGATGTCATGACTCAGCAAGACCCCAACCCCCAGCCCGAGAACGCGCTGAAGAAACATTTTCATCGCGTCGGCGGGCGCCGGGCGGAACGCGCCTCCGCGCTCATGCCCGGCGTGCTGATCTGCGTCACCATCGCCCTGGCGACGACCTTCATCGCCGACCATTACGGTGGCCCGGTGATGCTCTACGCCTTGCTGTTCGGCATGTCGCTGCACTTCCTCTCCGAGGAGGGACGTTGCCTGGCGGGGGTGGAATTCGCCTCGCGCACCATCCTGCGTATCGGTGTGGCCCTTCTGGGGGTGCGAATCACCATCGAACAGATCACCGAGCTGGGCATCGGGCCGGTGATCACGGTGGTTGCCGGGGTCACCCTGACGATCCTGACCGGGGTGATGGTGGCCCGGCTGCTCGGCCTGCCCCGCGACATGGGGCTCCTGAGCGGTGGCTCGGTGGCGATCTGCGGCGCTTCGGCAGCTCTGGCCCTGTCGGCGGTCATGCCCCGGCACGAAAACCACGAGCGCAATACCATCCTCACGGTGGTGGCAGTGACGGCGCTTTCCACGGTGGCCATGGTGATCTATCCGCTGTTCGTCAGCGTGCTGGGCATGAGCAACGACCAGGCAGGCATCTTCCTGGGCGGGACCATCCACGACGTGGCCCAGGTGGTCGGGGCGGGGTACATCATTTCCCAGCATACCGGCGATGTCTCCACCTTCGTCAAGCTGCTGCGGGTCGCCATGCTGGTGCCGGCGGTGATGGCCTTCATCTTCCTCTATCGCCGGCAGCGCCAGGCGGAGAGTGAGGGGGAAGGGGCTCGCAAGGTGCCCATGCTGCCGACCTTCCTGGTCGCCTTCATCGTGCTGGTGATCATCAACAGCTTCGGGGTCATCCCGCCAGTCGCCGTCGAGGGGTTCACCGATCTGTCCCGCTGGTGCCTGGTGACGGCCATCGCCGGGCTGGGAATCAAGACCTCCTTCCAGAAGCTCGCCGTCGTCGGCTGGAAGCCGATCATCCTGATGGTGGTCGAGACCCTCTTCCTGCTGCTGCTGGTGCTGGGCTTCATCTTCGTCGGTGGCGTGGGGAGCTGACGACGACACCGCCGGATCATCGACCCTTGGAAACGCAAAGACCGCTGCCGGCACTGCTCGGCAGCGGTCTTTGCG
Organism: Modicisalibacter ilicicola DSM 19980; assembly: GCF_900128925.1. Taxonomy (GTDB): domain Bacteria; phylum Pseudomonadota; class Gammaproteobacteria; order Pseudomonadales; family Halomonadaceae; genus Modicisalibacter; species Modicisalibacter ilicicola. The sequence goes on along the minus strand of NZ_FQUJ01000002.1, from coordinate 458,184 downwards.
CAAGCGCGAGGCCGGTCTCGCTCTATAGCGTCTCAACGGGGCCAGTGCAAGAGAATGGCGATCACCGCGAAGTGCGCCGGGTACCAGGCCAGCCACAGCTTGCGCGGCATTCTGGCCCCCGGGGTGATCCGGGGTATGCGGCTGGCCGCCCCGGCGGCCATCAGCAGCACGAACAGCGTGGTCGCCACGGTAAACGACTTGGCCATGTCGGAGCTGTTCATCAGGCCCGCGACGAGCAGCACCGGCAGCGCCGCGCCGGCGGCCATCAGGCGCTCGGCAAGGGCGTGCGAAGGCTGGGAGAGCGCCTGAAGCGCGAACATGTAGAGCGGCACCAGCAACAGGCCGAGATGGCCATATTCCACCCAGGACCCGAGCAGCCACCAGAGGACCAGGGAGCCACCGATCAGCAGGGGCGTCTGCAGGGGGGCGTCCGCATCGACACCGGAGCGTCGTGACAGGTCGCGCAACCAGGTTCCCCAGATCAGGCCCAGGGCCAGGGTGAAGGTGATGTTCAGCTGAAAGCCGTCCCGGGGCATGGTCATGTAGGGCAGTTGCGCCACCAGGCCGATGATCAGGATGCGCCGGGCGTAGCGTAAAGGGTCACGGGTGTTGAACAGGCCGTGCCAGGCGACCATGCCGGCGAACAGCGGAAAGGCGATACGGCCGATGGAGGAGCTGGCCCAGCCCGCGTCCCAGCTGCCCGGAAGCAGGTAGCGGGTCACGTGGTCGACGGTCATGGTGATCAGCGCAAGCCATTGGCCCCATGCGGTCCAGGCGGAGGAAGGGCGCTGTGTCTGCTGGGTAGCCAGGGTAGGGGATGGCAGGGGCATCGTCGGCTCCGCTTGATCATGACAATCGCGGTACCATAGCGATTGTCGTCGAAAACTGCCAGCGAGCGCAGCGGTTTGAAAGACGCGTGCTGGGTCAGTGGGGTGGCGGTGCAATTCGCAGACGCACGCCCCCTGCCAGGCGTGTAGAGCAAGAGTGATGGTTCCAGGCGGAGGGCGTGGTATGCGAGGGGCTTTCGGTTTCGACCTGCGCAGCATGGAAATATTCGTCGAGACGCTGGAGCGCGGCAGCCAGACGGCTGCCGCCGAGAGCCTGGGGCTCAAGCAGTCGACGGTGTCGCAAAGCCTGGCGAACCTCGAGGAAGCGCTGGGGGCACCGCTGTTCAAGCGCCGCTCCCGGCCGCTGGAGCCCACCGCCGCCGGGCGCTTCTTCTACGATCGTGCCCAGAAGATGCTCGCCGACGCCCGGGCGACGCGTCGCGAACTCTGCTCCGGTGCCTTCCAGCAGTTGCATCAGGTGCGCATGGCCCTGGTCGATTCGCTGGCCACGGCGGTGGGACAGCCGCTGATCGAGGCGATCAAGCGGCATACCCGGGACTACACCCTGACCACCGGCCTGTCGCACATGCATGGCCACGCGTTGCTGACCCGCCATGTGGATATCATCATTTCCGATGACCGCCTGGAAGACTACGACGGGCTGGAACGTCATGCCCTGCTCGACGAACCCTTCGTGTTGGTGCTGCCCAAGATCTGGACGGGGCCTCGGGACAATCTGCGCTGGCTGGCCCGGCAGCTCGACTTCGTGCGCTACACCCCCCAGTCGCTGATCGGCCAGACCATCGAGCGGCATCTGCGCCTCCATCGTCTCGAGTTGCCGGCGCGCCTGCATCTGGACAACACCTTCGCGGTGCTGCGGTTGGTCGATGCCGGCGTCGGCTGGACCATCAGCACACCGCTGTGTCTCTACCAGGCCGGCCTGGACCGACTCGACGTCGAGGTGGTGCCGCTGCCCGTACCGCCTCTGACCCGGGAGCTCACCCTGGTGGCGCGCCGCGACGAGCTCGGCGACCTGCCTTCCCAACTGGCCCGGGACAGCCGCCGGCTGCTCGAGACGCGCTACCTCGGGGCGCTTGAACGCCACCTGCCCTGGTTGTCCGAACGCGTCACCATTCCCCGGGGATGACCTCGACCGCCGTCTGATCGCGGCGCAATCGCCTCTCTTTCCACTTTGAAGCTGAGCACTATCGGTTTTTCCGATAGTCGCCGCTGCGTTGAAAACGATGATCCTTGTGAAACCCAGGGGTGTCGCCCTAACTGAACTCATCGGGTCGCAGAGGCGCAACACGGCAGGCACCAGAGAGCGCAAAATCCGCTTCCCATCTTGGAACAAGAGACAACAACAATGCCAAGAGCGGTCAGACTCTACGTGCGCTACGTCGAGACCATGAACCGATTCGTGGGACGGCTGGCCATGCTGATGATCTTCGCGATGATCGGCGTGTTGCTCTATTCGACCATTTCCCGCTCCGTCTTCGACGTGTCGCTGATCTGGGTGGTGGAGATCGCCCAGTTCATGATGGTGGCCTACTTCCTGCTCGGTGGCGCCTACTCCATGCAGCTGGATGCCCACGTGCGCATGGATCTCTTCTATGGCCGCTGGTCGGACAGGACCCGGGCGATCGTCGATGCCGTCACCATCCTCTTCCTGCTCTTCTATCTGGTCTTCCTGCTGATCGGGGCGATCTCCAGCACGCTCTACGCCTTGGAGTATGGGCAGACGAACTACTCCTCCTGGGCGCCACCGCTGGCACCCATCAAGATCATCATGACCTGCGGCGTCGCGCTGATGCTGCTGCAGGCGATCGCCACCTTCTTCAAGGATGTGGCCAAGGCCAGGGGGGAGACGCTGTGATGAGCGACGAGATGATCGCGCTGCTGATGTTCTCCTCGATGATGCTGCTGCTGCTGACCGGGCAGCGCATCTTCGGCGCCATCGGCTTCGTGGCTGCGGCGGCCTCCTGGTGGCTGTGGGGCGATGGCGGTTTCGAGATGCCGTTCAATGCCAGCTTCACGCTGATGAACTGGTACCCGCTACTGACCCTGCCGCTGTTCATCTACATGGGCTACATGCTTTCCGAATCGGGCATCGCCAGTGATCTCTACCGCATGTTCCACGTCTGGATGGGGCCGCTCCACGGAGGGCTTGCCATCGGTACCGTGGGCCTGATGATCGCCATCTCGGCGATGAACGGGCTGAGCGTGGCCGGCATGGCGATCGGCGCGAGCATCGCGCTGCCCGAGATGCTCAGGCGCGGCTACGACAAGATCATGGTCACCGGCGTGATCCAGGCCGGCAGCTCCCTGGGCATCCTGGTGCCGCCCAGCGTCGTGCTGGTGCTCTACGGCATGATCGCCCGGCAGCCGGTGGGCAAGCTCTGGCTGGCCGGCGTCTTTCCCGGGCTGCTGCTGGCTGGCCTGTTCATCCTCTACATCGTGATCCGCTGTCGCCTGCAGCCGCACCTCGGTCCGGCATTGCCCCTCGAGGAACGGCAGATGCGCTGGGGCGACAAGCTCAAGCTGCTGCAGGCCGGCATCCTGCCGCTGCTGATCTTCTTCTCCATGACCGGCCTGTTCCTGATGGGAGTGACCAGCCTGGTGGAAAGCTCGGCGGTGGGTGCCGCGGCGGCGACGGTGGCCGCCATCGTCAAGCGCCGGCTGACCCGCCAGGTGATGGAAGACACGATCCGCAAGACCCTGGGGATCAGCTGCATGTTCATGTGGATCATCCTCGCCGCGCTGAGCTTCGGTGCGGTGTTCGACGGCCTGGGGGCCGGTCGCGCCCTGGGGTCGCTGTTTCTCGAACAGTGGGGGCTGGGGCCCTGGGAAATACTCATCATGATGCAGCTCTCCTACATCCTGATGGGAATGTTCCTGGACGATACCGCGATGCTGGTCATCGTGGCGCCCCTGTACGTGCCGCTGGTGATCGAGCTGGGCTTCGATCCGGTCTGGTACGGGGTGCTCTACACGATCACCGTGCAGATCGCCTACATGACGCCGCCGTTCGGCTACAACCTGTTCCTGATGCGGGCGATGGCGCCGCCGGAAGTCTCCCTCGGCGACATCTATCGCTCGGTGTGGCCCTTCGTGACGATCATGGTCGTGGGGCTGGCGATCGTGACGGCCTTCCCGCAGATCGCCTTGTGGTTGCCGGAGCTGTACTACGCACGATGAGTCAGATGCGATGACCGGCCGGCCAAGAGGCTGGCTTGCCAAACAACAACAACCCTAGGAGTGACTCGACATGACCGATAGACGCGATTTCCTCAAGAAGGCTGGGCTGGCGGGTGCCGCCGCGGTGGGCGCCTCGGCGATCTCCGCCCCCTACGTCCACGCTCAATCCAAGATTCGCTGGCGCCTGCAGACCTATGCCGGGCCCGCCCTGGCGGAACACGTCATCAAGCCCTCCATCGACGCCTTCAACAAGGCGGCCAACGGCGAGATGGAGATCGAGCTTTACTATGCCGACCAGCTGGTGCCCACCGGCGAGCTGTTCCGGGCCATGCAGCGCGGCACGATCGATGCCGTGCAGAGCGACGACGATTCCATCGCCGCGCCGGTGGACGTCTCCGTGTTCGGCGGCTATTTTCCCTTCGCCTCGCGCTACAGCCTGGACGTGCCCACGCTGTTCAACCATTACGGGCTCAAGGAGATCTGGGAGGAGGCCTACGGCGAGGTGGAGGGCGTCACCTGGTTGAGCGCCGGGGCCTGGGACCCCTGCAACTTCGTTACCGTCGAGCCCATCCGCAGCCTCGAGGACCTCGAAGGCAAGCGGGTCTTTACCTTCCCGACCGCCGGCAAGTTCCTGCAGCGCTTCGGCGTGGTGCCGGTGACGCTGCCCTGGGAGGACATCGAGGTGGCCATCCAGACCGGCGAACTGGATGGCATCGCCTGGTCCGGCATCACCGAGGACTACACCGTCGGCTGGGCCGACGTGACCAACTACTATTTGACCAACAACATTTCCGGTGCCTGGGCGGGCTCCTACTTCGCCAATACCGAGCGCTGGGAAGAGTTGCCCGAGCACCTGAAGACCCTGTTCAGGCTGTGCATGGACAGCTCGCATTACTATCGCCAACACTGGTACTGGTGGGGCGAGGCGCACTATCGCACCACCGGCGGCAAGCTGGAGCTGACCTCGATCCCCGAGTCGGAGTGGCAGACGGTGGAGGAGGAGGCGCTGAAGTTCTGGGACGAGATCGCCGCCCAGAGCGAACGCAACGCCCGGGTCGTGCAGATCCTCAAGGAGTACCGCGCCACCATGCAGAAAGCCGGCCCTCCCTATCGCTATGGCTGATCGCAAGGACGTCGGGAAACGGAAGAATGGTCGGTGGGAGGCGTTTGATGAGTCGAATGCAAGCAAGAGACGTCAAGAGTGTCGAGGACGCCCGGCGCCTGGTCGAGGCGCGCGGGCTGACCCACGTCAAGGTCGGCCTGTTCGACATCGACGGGGTGATGCTCGGCAAGTACATGCAGCGCGATAAGTTCTTCTCCGCCCTGGAGGAGGGCTTCGCCTTCTGCGACGTGGTGCTGGGCTGGGACAGCAAGGATGAGCTCTACGACAACGTGCAGTTCACCGGCTGGCATACTGGCTACCCGGACGCACCGCTCCGGATCGTGCCGGAGAGTTGTCGCGACATCCCCTTCGAGGGTGACATGCTGCTGTTCATCGCCGAATTCGAGGGGCCGGCGGCGCAGATCTGCCCACGGGGGTTGCTCAAGCGGGTCCTGGCCCGCGGCACCCAGCTGGGCTTCGAGGTCTTCGGCTCTCTCGAGTACGAGTTCTTCATGTTCCGGGAGACGCCGGAGTCGATCCGCGACAAGGGCTTTCGCAACCTGACGCCCCTGACCCCGGACATGATGGGCTATTCGATGCTCAGGAGCTCGGTGCACAGCGAGCTCTATCACGAACTGCTGGCCTTGTCGGAAGCCATGGATTTTCCCATCGAGGGGCTGCACACCGAGACCGGCCCCGGCGTGCTGGAGGCGGCGATCGGCGTTGATGGCGCCTTGGCTGCCGGCGACAAGGGGGCGCTGTTCAAGACCTTCACCAAGGTCTGGGCGCAGCGCCGTGGCCTCATGGCCACCTTCATGGCCAAGTGGTCGCCGGACTACCCTGGCCAGAGCGGGCATATCCACCTGTCGCTGCGCGAGCGCGACTCCGGCTTGTCGGCGTTCTTCGACGCCGACAAGCCGTATCACATGAGTGATGTACAGCGCCACTTCGTCGCCGGCCAGCAGAAGCTGATGCCCGAATTCCTGGCCATGTTTTCGCCGACCATCAACAGCTACACGCGGCTGATCCCGGGCTTCTGGGCGCCCACGGAGGCGACCTGGGGAGTGGAGAACCGCACCTGTGCACTGCGCGTGATTCCCGGCTCGGACAAGTCGCAACGGGTCGAGTACCGCCTGGGCAGTGCCGATGCCAACCCCTACCTGGCGTTGGCGGCGGCGATCGGGGCCGGCCTTTACGGCATCGAGCATCGGCTCGAGCCCGACGAGCAGGTCACCGGCAATGCCTACGCCCTGGAGCATCCCGAGCACCAGGCATTGCCGCGCACCCTGTGGGAGGCCGCCCAGCGGCTCAAGGCATCCAAGCCGGCGCGGGAGCTGTTCGGCGATGCGTTCGTCGAGCACTTCGCGGCGACTCGCGAGTGGGAGGAGCGGGAATTTAGAAAACATATTAGCGATTGGGAGCTTGCCCGCTACTTCGAGATAATTTAGTGGTTTGGCCGGCTGCACGACGCCAGAGCAGCGTTGGAGCGCCGCGAAATCTGCTTATTGGCTACAGCCAACTCCGCGATTTCTCGTTGCTCCGCCTAGCTCTGACGACGTTCGCTCGGCCCTCTGGTTGCGATTAGTAGAGGCCCGAATACGATGGCGATTCAAAAGACGATTTCTCCGGTGGACGGCAGCGTCTATGTGGAGCGGGAGCTGGCCGATACCGAGCGGATAGAGGCGACGCTGACCCGGGCCAAGGCGGCACAGCGGGCCTGGCGCGAGGTGGCGCTGGCCGAACGCGCACGTTTGTGCTCGGCGATGGTCGATGCCCTCGTCGCCCGACGCGACCAATTGGCCGAGGAACTGACCTGGCAGATGGGCCGCCCGATCGCCGTGGCGGGGGGCGAGATCGACGGCTTCGAGGAGCGGGCGCGGGGCATGATCGCCCTGGCCGAGGAAGCCCTGGCCCCGATCCGCCTGGCCGAGAAGCCAGGCTCCACCCGCTACATCACCCGCGAACCGCTGGGCGTGGCATTCATCGCCGCGCCCTGGAACTTCCCCTTCATGACCGCGGTGAATGCGGTGGTGCCGGCGATCATGGCCGGCAACACGGTGATCCTCAAGCACTCGGCCCAGACCCCCTTGTGTGCCGAACGCATGCAGCAGGCCTTCGACAGTGCCGGATTGCCGGAGGGGGTGTTCCAGCACCTTCATCTTTCTCACGAAGCGGCGAGGACGTTGATGCGCGATCCACGTGTCGATTACGTGTCGTTCACCGGTTCCGTGGCCGGCGGTGAGGTGGTCGAGCGCAATCTGGCCGGGCGCTTCATTCCCGCCGGGCTCGAACTGGGAGGCAAGGACCCGGCCTATATCCGTGCCGATGTCGACCTGGACGACGCGGTGCCGGGCGTGATGGACGGTGCCTTCTTCAATTCGGGGCAAAGCTGCTGCGCCATCGAGCGCATCTACGTGCATGACTCGATCGTCGAGGCCTTCGTCGAGCGCGCCGTGGCCTGGGTCCGGCAACTCAGGCTGGGCAATCCCGCCGAGCCACAGACCACCTTGGGACCGTTGATCCACCCGCAGGCGGCGGATTTCGTGCGCAGTCAGATCGAGGAGGCGGTGGCCGCCGGGGCCAGGGCATGGATCGACCCCACCGACTATCCTCGATCGACACCCGGCAATGCCTATCTGGCGCCTCAGGTGCTGACCGGGGTCGACCACTCGATGCGGGTGATGCGTGAGGAGAGCTTCGGCCCGGTGGTCGGCATCATGCCGGTGAGCTCCGACGACGAGGCCATCGCACTGATGAACGACAGCGAGTTCGGGCTGACCGCGGCGGTCTTCACCCGCGATCTGGCAGCCGGCGAGGCGATCGCCCGACGTCTCGAGGCAGGCACGGTGTTCACCAACCGCTGCGACTACCTCGACCCGGAACTGGCCTGGACCGGGATCAAGTACTCGGGGCGGGGCTGTTCACTGTCGCGCATCGGTTACGAGATGCTGACCCGGCCCAAGTCGTTCCATCTGAAACATGCCTGAGCGGCGCGGGTGTCGAGAGCCAGACACCGAGTATCCAAGGGGAGCAGATCATGACGCGCGAGCATTTCACCACCACCTGGAACTACCCGGCGCAGATTCGTACCGGTGCGGGGCGCATCAAGGAGTTGCCCGAGGCGTGCCGTAGCCTGGGCATGCAGGCGCCGCTGCTGGTCACCGACCCGGGGCTGGCCCGCCTGCCGATGATCGATGAGGCGCTCGGCGCCTGCCGCGATGCCGGCCTGCACTGCACGGTGTTCAGCGACATCAGGGGCAATCCCACCGGCAAGAACGTGCTCGACGGCGTGGCGGCGTTTCGCGACGGCGGTCACGACGGGGTGATCGCCTTCGGCGGTGGCTCGGGGCTGGACGCGGCCAAGGCAGTGGCGCTGATGGCCGGACAGCATGAAGCGTTGTCGCTGTGGTCGCTGGAGGATGTCGGCGACAACTGGCAAAACGCCGATGGTGACGCCATCGCGCCGATCGTCGCGGTGCCCACCACCGCCGGTACCGGTTCCGAGGTGGGGCGTGCCGCGGTGATCACCGACGAGCAGGCCCGGGTCAAGCGCATCATCTTCCACCCGCGCATGGCACCGGCCACGGTGTTCCTGGATCCCGAACTGACCCTGGGCCTGCCGCCATCGATCACCGCGGCGACGGGCATGGATGCCCTGTCGCATTGCATGGAGGCCTGGTGCTCGCCCAATTATCACCCCATGGCCGAGGGCATCGCCGTGGAGGGCATGCGGCGGATTCGCGACTACCTGCCGGCGGTGTTCCACGACGGTCAGGATCTCGAGGCGCGTCAGCACATGCTCGTCGCCTCGATGATGGGCGCCACCGCCTTCCAGCGCGGGCTGGGCGCGATGCATGCCCTGGCGCACCCGCTGGGGGCCTTGTATGACGCGCATCATGGAACCCTCAATGCCATACTGATGCCCTACGTGCTGCGGGCCAACGAGTGCGTCATCGGCGAGCCCATGGTGCGCCTGGGGCGTTATCTTGACCTGCGTCAGCCCGGCACCGCCTCGGTGATCGACTGGGTGCTCGACCTGCGCGAGCGCCTGGGGATTCCGCACACCCTGGCCGAACTCGGGATCGATGCCGCCCAGGCGGACAAGGTCGGCCAGATGGCGGTGGTCGACCCCTCCGCGGCCAGCAATCCCGGCGACCTCGATGCCGATCAGTACCGCGACCTGTTCGTCAACGCGTTGGAAGGCAGGTTATAAAGGCCGGACCATCGTCAATGATCGAATCAAGGAGTGAAGATCCATGCGAATCGGCCTGCTGCAGTGCGACGACGTGGCAGAAGAGCTGCAGCCCCGCCACGGCAATTATCCCGAGATGTTCGAGCGGCTGTTCACCGCGGTGGACCCGACGCTGGAGTTTCGGGTCTGGCGCTGTCATGACGGCGAGATACCCACGGATGTCGATGCCGTGGATGCCTGGCTGACCACCGGCTCCAAGTACGGCGCCAACGATGGCGACGACTGGATCGAGGCCCTTTGCGGCTTCGTGCGCGAGCTCTGGTCGGCGGGCAAGCCACTGGTCGGCATCTGTTTCGGCCACCAGGTCATTGCCAAGGCCCTGGGCGGCGAGGTGGTCAAGAGCGAGCGCGGCTGGGGCGTGGGCATGTCCTTCAATCGCCTCGTGAAGCGCGCCGAGTGGATGGAACCCTGGCAGGAAGGGCTCGATCTGGTGGTCAGCCACCAGGATCAGGTGTCGCGCCTGCCCGAGGGCGCGGTGGTGCTGGCGGAAAGCGATTTCTGCCCCTTCTACGTGATGCAGATCGGCGAGACGTTCCTGGGGGTGCAAGGCCACCCCGAGTTCAGCAAGGCCTACTCGGCGGACCTGATGGCGTTGAGGCAGGGCACCATCCCCGGCAACCGGGTTCGCGAAGGCATGGCCTCGCTCAACGCCCCGGTGGACGACCAGCTGATGGTGCGCTGGGCGCTCAACTTCATGCGCCGGGTGTTGCGGAGCGAGCCACTAGCCACTTGAGTTACATGGGCTGATTTTCTGGCTCTTCGCCGTTTCATGTGGATTCGGCTTGACCCATCGCTCGATAAATTTGGCTCCTATAAAATCCTTTGATATCAACCATCTGTGGGAGCTCGCTTCAGCGAGCGATGGGTCCGTGAGCCCGGTCCGTGCATCAGAATCGTCCATGCCCTACCCCTTGGCGGCGAGAACGGTCATATCCTGCTCCCGCTCAGGGGACAAATTCCACACTCAGCGTCGAGGAGCCGTTTTTCTCAGGCCCGTGGTCGTGTCATCTGGCGAAAATTTGTAAACACAAATAGCTGTAACGTTGGTGTCTTTTTTACGGGCGTCAGCGTCATCGGGGGTGGGCTAGGATTTCAAGGAGTCACATAAATTCATACTTTTTAGTGGTATTCATGTCTCGGTAACAATGTGATATGATGGTTTTTCTAATCTATCAAGACTAGTCCATAGCTCGGTACACACTACGTGAAGACCCATCAAGCAAAAGCAGTAATTCAAGCCGCCTTAGTATTTCCTCCAGCATTACTTATACCGGGGTTTTATCTTGTCTATTTAAAAATGTGGAAATCGTCTGTTCTTATATTGTCGCCGGTAATAATTTTTTGCTGGGCCTTGATTTCGGAAAGACTTTCAAGCAAGTACATGATTTTGTCGCTCGCGATTTTATTTTGCATCCATGTTGTTTCTGTTTCAGCTGTTTTGGCTGTAAAAGGGGAGCGCTATGAGCGAGTATAACTATCATGGCACTAATGATGAAATCGATCTTCGTGATATTGTTATCATTCTGATTGATGGCTGGAAGTGGATCGTTGGTACTGCCTTTTTGGTGTTGGTTGCTGCTGTCGCATTTATCGCTATAAATGTATCGAATTACGAAACACAATTTCGTGCCGTTCCTGCGTCGAGCGCGAACTTTTCAGGTTTTAATTTGTTTGATGGTTTTTCCATAAGTTCTGTTGAGGCCTATAGGCTTTTAGGTAACCGGGTTTCCAGTTTTCAAAATTTTGAAAACTTCTTTGAAGAAAATTCTGACAAGTTTGTTTTGCCTGAAAAATATGATCTTGGAAAGGTGTTTAGCAATCGTCTGACAGTTGATGGGTTGTACGGGAACAATGATGGTGGGCTGGTGTTGAAGGTTAGATACAGTTATCCGGATAGCGAAAACGGTGCTGAAATCATAAATGCCTATATACGTGATACCTCTAAAGACGTCTGGAAGGCGCTGCGGAGCCGTTTCGATGACTATAACCAAGCGCAGATTGCCAGTCTGAGCACAAGCTTAGAGCTTCAGCGAGAGACTCTGAAGACTGCTCGAGAAGATCGCCTCTTTACCCTTGAGCAAGCAATCGAGGTGGCACGACAGCTAGATATTAAGACACCGACGACTCCACAACAGTTTGGACGTCAGCCAAGCGGAAGTGAAGTCATTTATGCAAGTATCAGCGGTGATGGCTCTCTGCCACTTTATTTTATGGGTTACCAGGCGCTTGAAGCCGAACACAATACATTGAAAAATGCTCTTGAGCAGGACCTGAGCAATGGTCAGATACGTGCTACCGAGGAACAGCTAGAGAAGCGGTTGAGAATCGCTGAGCTACTTTCTGATGGGCGCCTTTATGGGGTAGATAAGGGGGTAGAGGCAAATTTCACCGAGAGAGTAGTCGATGTGGTCGAGTACGCCTACCCACCTGCCGAACCTGTGGGGGCAAGTCGCTCATTGATCCTCATTCTTGCTTTGATATTGGGAGGTATAGTCGGCACCGTTGTGGTGTTTTTCGTTCACTTCACACGTAGTCTACGTTCTTATCGACAGCAGTTCGTTTAATCGAAAGAAGCAGCGCCACAAGCCATCGACTTGTGGCGCTTTCTAGTCACTGTAGCTGTTCTTCAAAATTTCTTTGAAAAAATCTCCTTTGGAAATACCGATTTCTTTCAACTTGGCTAGCCCAACGCCTCTTGCTCATCATATTGAATATGGTTCCAGTACGGGCTGGGCGTGATGAACGATTGACGACCAGCTGATGGTGCGCTGGGCGCTCAACTTCATGCGCCGGGTGTTGCGGAGCGAGCCGTCACACGCGTGAAGCTCACGCCCTGAGGTCGCAGACCCGACGCCCGCCGGCCCACACCTCGTCGATCTTCCAGCCTTCGTCGGCGAGCACCAGCAGGTCGGCGTCGGCGTTTTCCTGCAAGCGCCCCTTGTGGGGCAGGCCCAGCGCCTCGGCGGCGTTGCGCGACGCACAGGGCAGAGCCTGTTCGAGGGGAATGTTCATCTCCTGGACGCACTGCCCCAGGGTCTCGAACAGGCTGGCCAGCCGCCCGGGCTCGAGGCCGACGAAGCGGCCCTCGTCATCGAAACGCGGCAGCGAGGCGTTGGCGTCCGAGGAAAGGCTGACCCGGTCCATGGCCAGGCGTGCGTGTCGGGCCCGGTCGACCGCCTCTGCCGCCGGCACCTCGCCGTCGGCGAGCAGTTCTGGCGTGGTGCTGGTGGTGAAGTCGATGCGTCCCCCCTCGCGCACGAAGCGCAGGCCATCCTCGAACAGCGTGGCGGTCCGGTTGACATGGGTGGGATAGAACTGCCCCAGGGGGATCTCGCTGTAGCGGGCGACGTCGCGCAGCGGCTCGAGCAGCGTCTGGCCATCGCCGAGATGCACGAAGACGATGCCGGACTTTCCCGCCAGCATGCCGGCGGTGCGTGCCTCGGATGCCAGCCGGGCGAGTTCCTGCCAGCTTGGCTGGGAGCCGCGGTGATCGCTGATGGCCACCTCGCCGACGCCGATGAACTCGGGGATGAACAGGATGTCGCTGTTGACGGCGCCGGTCAGCGTCGCCGGCGGCAGTTGATAGGAACCGGTATAGGCATAGGTGGTAAGACCGGCGGCAGCCAGTTCCCGGGCCTTGCCCAGCAGATTGGCCGGGGTCCGGGTCAGGGCGTCGGTGCCCAGCGCTCCGACCAGCGTGGTGACCCCCGAGGAGAGGGCATCGTCGAGGGTCAGTTCGGCGGTGCGCGTGCCGAAGCCACCCTCGCCGCCGCCGCCGATGAAATGCACCAGCGGGTCGACGAGCCCGGGAATCACCCGCCGTCCCTCGAGATCGATCTCCCGGACGCGGGGGCCCTTGGCCAGTGCCTCGCCCGCGCTGGCGATGGCCACGATCCGGCGATCGGCAATCAGCAGATCGCTCAAGCCACGCGGTTCCGGGGCATGGAGCAGGGCGTTGCGCAGCAGTGTCAGCATCGAGCCTCCTTGAGCAGCAGAAAACCGCCATCGAAAGTCGAGACGATGGCGGTGACTGTCCGTCGTACCGTTTTATGCCTTATAGTTTCACGTCGTAGGAGAAATACTCCTTCATGATCTCATCGTAGGTGCCGTTCTCCTTGAGGGTGGCGAGCGCCTCGTTGAACATCCCGGCCAGCTCCTTGTCACGCTTGCGGAAGGCCACGCCGACGCCCTTGCCGAAATACTTCTCGGGCTCCTTGATGAAGTCGCTGATGCGCTTGAATTCGCTCTCCTCGGTGTCGATGTCGATGGCTGCCTCGGCGATGGGGTAGTCCATGAAGGTCAGGTCGAGACGGCCGGTTTCCATGTCCGTGATCACGTCGTCGGCACTGGCGTAGCGGCGAATCTCCAGGACGTCGCCATAGAGGTCGGTGACGTAGTTGTCCTGCAGCGTGGCCCGCTGCACGCCCACGGTCAGGCCCTCGAGGCTCTCCTTGTCGCTGATGTCGATGTCACGTCCCTTGGAGGTGATCCAGGCGCTCGGGGTGGTGTAGTAGGGCTCGGAGAAGAGCACCTGCTGGGCGCGTTCCTCGGTGATCGCCATCGACGACATGATGGCATCGTACTTGCGCGCCATCAGGCCGGGGATGATGCCGTCCCAGGCCTGCTCGACCCAGGTGCACTGAATGTCGAGCTCGGCGCAGACCGCATTGCCCAGGTCGATCTCGAAACCGGTCAGCTCGCCCTCGGGCGTCCTGTACTCGAAGGGTTCGTAAGGCACGTCGACGGCCAGGCGTACCTCGTCGTAATCCCGGGCGAATGCCTGCCCGGGCAGAAGCGAGGCGCTGATGGCCAGGAGGCCGGCGGTGAAAAACAGTCGGGAAGCTTGCATGATGACTCCTCTTGAAGCATGGCTGGGCCACAGGATGCGCCAACCGAGGCAATCGGCCAGGCGCTGTAGCGTATCGGGCGTAGTGACCAACGGAAGGGGGTGGTCTTATTCGTCGAACCATTCGCTGAGATAGAAGGGCACGACGTGGGCATACTCGACCCGGAAGAGGTAAAAACGTGAAAGAAGGCTCATTGGCAGTGTTCTCGTCCGCGTGCCTTGAGCCAAGGCACGCGGTTCTTTCCGATGGGGCGTCGATCAGAAATACTTGTTGAAGATCTCGTCGTAGGTGCCGTTTTCCTTCAACGTGGCCAGGGCCTCGTTGAATTTCTTGGCGAGATCCTCGTCGCGCTTGCGGAAGGCGATGCCGAAGCCGTCGCCGAAGTATTCCTTGGGCTCGGTGATCATGTTGCCGATCACCTTGTAGTCGTTGTCCTCGCTGTCGAGCAGCGTGGACTTGCCGACCGGGAAGTCGAGGAAGACGGCATCGAGTCGACCGGCTTCCATGTCCAGCACCATGTCGTCGGCGGTGGCATAGCGGTTGATGTCGGCGACGTCGCCATACATGTCGGTGGCATAGTTGTCCTGCAGGGTACCCCGCTGCACGCCGATGTTCCTGTCCTTCAGTGCCTCTTCGTTCGGCTTGCCGATCTCGCTGTCGGCGGGGACGAACCAGGCGGAGGGCGGGGTGAAGTAGGGGTCCGAGAACAGCACCTGCTCGCGACGTTCCTCGTTGATGGTCATGGAGGACATGATGGCGTCGTACTTGCGCGCCATCAGGCCGGGGATGATGCCGTCCCAGCCCTGCACGACCCATTCGCATTCGATGCCGATCTCGGCGCACAGGGCATTGCCCAGGTCGATGTCGAAGCCGGTCAGTTCGCCATCCGGAGTGCGGTATTCCATCGGTTCGTAGGGGACGTCGACACCGAAGCGTACGGTCTCGTAGTCGCGGGCCTGGGCGGTACCGGCCAGCATGGTGGCGCTCAACAGGGTAACGGTCAGCAGTTTCTTCATGGAGTCAGTATCCCTTTTGTTTGTTCTACGCGCGTGGCGCTGATGGGGGTAAGCACAGGGTCACATTAGCGTACCCTGCCCCTCGGTGATAGAGGGGCAAGCACCTGAATGGAACCGCTTTCCAACGATCGTTTGACGATTGCTCCTTGTCAACTCTGTGGCTTGAGATGGGCCAGCATTCGCCTCTCCAGATAGCGGAACAGATAGAGGATGGCGAAGGTCAGGCAGAGATAGAGCGCGGCGACGAACAGGAAGGCATCGAAGGGCGCGTAGAAGCGCGCATACACCAGACGCGCGGCGCCGGTCAGGTCCATGATCGTCACCACGCTGGCGATGGCGCTGGCGTGCAGCATGAAGATCACCTCGTTGCCGTAGGCCGGCAGGGCACGGCGAAAGGCGCTGGGCAGGATGATGCGTCGCATCATCAGGCTCTTCGACATGCCGTAGGCCCGGGCCGCCTCGATTTCCCCCTTGGAGGTCGCCTTGATGGCGCCATGGAAGATCTCGGTGGTATAGGCCACGGTATTCAGGGTGAAGGCGATCAGGGCCGGGTAGAAGGGTTCCTCGAGAATCACCCACAGCCAGGTGTCCTGGATGCCTTCGATGAAGACCACGCCGTAGTAGATGATGTAGAGCTGGATCAGCAGCGGTGTGCCGCGGAACACGTAGGTGTAGAAGAAGATCGGCATCTTGATCCACTTGCGTTTCGAGCCCCGGGCGATGGAAAGCGGCACGGCGATCACCAGGCCGATGACCAGGGACAGGAACACCAGTTGCACCGTGGTGACCAGGCCTTCGCCGTAATAGCCGAGGGTCCGTGCCGTGAAGATGCTGTTGTCGGCGAGCAGTTCGGTGAACCAGGCGCTTAGTTGTTCCATTCGTCAGCCTCCCCGAATCCGACGTTGTAGCGTTTCTGCAGGCGCGCGAAGATCCATTCCGAGACGCTGGCGATCAGCAGGTAGATGACCGCCACCGGGATCAGGAAGGTGAACGGCTCGTGGGTCGCCTTGGAGGCCTCGGCGGCGACCCGCACCATGTCCGTCAGCCCGATGATCGAGACCAGGGCCGTGGTCTTGAGCAGCACCATCCAGTTGTTGGAAAGACCGGGCAGGGCGTGACGCATCATCTGCGGGAAGCGGATGCGGCGGAACATCAGGGCCTCGGACATGCCGTAGGCGCGCCCGGCCTCGATCTGGCCGCTGTCCACCGCGAGGAAGGCACCACGGAAGGTTTCACCCATGTAGGCGCCGAAGATCAGGCCGATGGTGATTACCCCCGCCACGAATTCGTTGATGTTGATGAAGATGTCGATGCCGAACCGGTCGTAGAGCCAGTCGGTCACCATGTTGATGCCGATCTGGCCACCGAAGAACAGCAGCAGCATCAGTACCAGGTCCGGCACGCCGCGAATGACGGTGGTATAGAGGGTGCCGATCTTATGCAGCAGCCAACTGCGCGACATCTTGGCACTGGCGGTCAACAGGCCCAGGAAGATGGCCACGACCAGCGAGAGCAGCGCCAGTTCGATGGTGACCAGGGCGCCTTCGAGCAGGCGCGGGCCGTAACCCTGCAGGTCGATCATGTCTCTCTCCCGCTCAATGCTTGGGGGCCAGGAACTGCTTCAAGCGTTCGGAACGCGGGTTGCCGAGCACCTCGGCCGGCGGGCCCGCTTCCTCGACCATACCCTGGTGCAGGTACATCACCTGGCTGGAGACATCCTTGGCAAAGGCCATCTCGTGGGTGACCACGATCATGGTGCGTCCTTCCTTGGCCAGGTCCCGCATGACCTTGAGCACGTCGCCGACCAGTTCGGGGTCCAGCGCCGAGGTGGGCTCGTCGAACAGCATGACCTCCGGGTCCATGGCCAGGGCCCGGGCAATGGCGCCGCGCTGCTGCTGCCCCCCGGACATCTGCATGGGGTAGTAGTCGGCGCGTTCCAGCAGCCCGACGCGGTCGAGCAGGGCGCGGCCATGCTCGATGGCTTCCTTGCGCGGCTTCTTGAGCACGTGCACCGGCGCCTCGATGACGTTCTCGAGCAGCGTCATGTGCGCCCAGAGATTGAAGTTCTGAAAGACCATCGACAGTTTGGCGCGCATGTTGACGACCTGCTGCCAATCCGCGGGTTCACGTCCGTGACGCGTTTCCTTGAAGCGAATCGTCTCGCCGTGAACGATCAGCTCGCCTTCGTTGGGTTGTTCCAGCAGGTTCATGCAGCGCAGGAAGGTGCTCTTGCCGGAACCCGAGGCGCCGATCAGGGTGATGACATCGCCCTGATGGGCCTGAAGCGACAGGCCCTTGAGGACTTCGTTGCTGCCGAAGCGCTTCTTGAGATTGCGCACTTCGAGGGGTAAGGGGGTATCGACCATGTGTAGGCTCCGGTGTGGCGAGCGTGCCAGGATTGCGAAAGCAGTCGGTGCGAAAAGGCAGCGATTCTAACAGGCGTTTGCCTTGCGTTCAGGAATTACTGTCCACACGAAGCGGTGACAAGGAGTTCGATGAGGCTGGGTGATACATGAGTAAATCCTCTAACTTTTTGTTTTTTATTTACTTGTTGTTCAGGGGGCAAGCAGCCGGAACGAAGCCGGGTCAGTCGTCCGGCGGCCGGGTCTCCCGGGCCAGCAAGGCCGCCCTGGCGCCGATTTCAACGTTGGCATTGGGAAAGACCACCGCCAACGGTGCATCGCTCACGATGCAGTCGCCGGCCTTTCCATCCCGCGCCAGACGGGTGCCGACCTCGAAGCGAGTGAAGTTGGGCGTCTCGTCCGGGACGCACAGGGCGAAATCCTCGGATTCACGCATCAGCTCGTGGGCCACACGAAAGAAGATCATGTTACCGGGATCCGTCGCCGGTGGCTCGGTCCCGGCAATCAACGCCTCGAGCAGCGCGCGCATCGGCTGCAAGGTCGCCAGGTCGTTGTCGCCGAAGGCGCGCACCTTGCCCAGTTCGAGGGTGAAGGCCTGGGCCTGATGATAGTGCTTCGAGTAGTGGGAGAAGGTCCAGCTGTGCTGATGTTGATGCAGCACGGCCTGAATGTCGGCGGCAGCCAGCCAGCGCCATTGTTCGGGACGCGTGGCCGTGTCGCCGAACGGCTCGACGGCGAAGCGCGGGTAGCGGCTGTCGCGAATCGCCGTGTGCAGATCGTAATGCAGCCGCGGTTGCGGATGACGTCCATAGAAGGCGTCGACCGTCGCCATCAGCTCCCGGGCACGCTGGGGCTCATCGCCCTCTTCCGCCAGGTCGCGTCGGAACAGCCGGTTCAGGTTGGTGGTGCAGAAACGCTGGCCGGTGCGGATGGCCGGCAGGTTGCCGAGGATGATCAGTACCGGCGCGCCGATGGCCAGCAGGCCGGCCTCCAGCCGCGCAAGCAGGTCTCCCACCAGTTCGATGGGCGCCGTCTCGTTGCCGTGAATGCCTGCCGAGATCACACAGGCGTTGGCGTGAGACCGGCTTTCCTGCGGCACAAGCTCGAGGATGCCTGGGCGATGGATCACATAACGGCCGCTGGCCAGGCGTCCTTCGCGGGCGCCCGACTCGCTGCCGTCAAGCGTCAGGTTGAGCCAGTCACTCAGCATGCAGGACGCTCCGATGAGACGGGTTCCGGATGTCCGTGGACTCGAAGATCTTGTCGGCGCTGGCCGCGACGAACCCCTGGTAAAGCGTGCCGTCCACCGTGCGGTAGCGTTTGGCAAACTCGTAGTAACAGGTGGGGATTTCCTCGACCTGGCTGCCGGCGAAGGTGAATTCTGCGCGATCCGCCAGGGTCGAGCCCTGTTCCAGCAACACCTGCGGCGAGCCCTTGATGCGGCCTCCGGACGCATTGATGCCGAGTCCCAGGGATTCGACCTTGGCCAGCACCTTCTCGACGCTATCGAAGGTATGAAAGTGGTTGACGCTGATGGTGAAGTGGTTGGCGCGCAGGCCGACGATCGACAGCCAGGCAGCATACTCGCTCTCGGCCATCAATGCCTGATACGCCTCGAAGCTCGGTGCGTTCCACAGCCGACCGGCCCACAGCACGTCGGGTGTCCTGACACGCGTTGCGTCGATCTGGGCGACGAGGCCGTCGATAATGTGCTGGGCGGCGGCAGAGAGTTCGTCGCACTTGAGTTCCGAGAGAAACACCCGGGGCTGGTCGTCGGTCGGTGGCAGATAGCCGTAGGCGCGCAGTTTCTTGGCACTGAATTCGTAGGGTTCGAGACGGGTATACCCCAGGGCCAGCAGGTGCGGTTCGAGATCGGCCAGGGTGATCATGCCCCGGTCGAAGGTGCGAAAGGCCACGTGATCGTTGAGGATCGTCTCGCCTTCGGCGACGAACGCATCATGAATCCGTTGCGCCTGCGGGGCCATGGAAACGTAGTCGTCCCAGAGCCGATCGAAGAACTGCTGAATATCCATGTTCGCTGTTTGCCCTTGGGTGAAATCGAGGTGTGATTCCGATCGGATCACCATCCCCATCCCGGGGCCAGGCCGCAAGGGGCCAGGTCGAGCGGATGAAAAAAGCCGGTGCGAAGATGAAATTCAGGCGTCTTTCGTCAGGAGGCGGCAGGGTGGCTAGCGTCGATAAGGCGCACAAGAGTGGCCCTGTTCGACCTCGATCAACGCGTCGGTCTCGAAGCCGAGTTCGTCTGCGCGCGCTACCAGGCGCTGGTAGACGTCGTCCTCCAAGGTTGGGGTACGTGACAGTATCCACAGATAGTCACGATTGGGGCCGGCAATCAGCGCGTGACGGTAGTCCGCATCCAGCTCGAGGATGTTGTAGCCGCCATAGAAGGGACCGAAGAAGCTGACCTTGAAGCGTCCCACGTCCTCGTCTTCGACGAAGTAGGCCTTGCCCTCGGCGACGTCCGGCTCGCCTTCTTCGAGATTCACGCCACGATTGATCACCTTGACCCCGCCATCCTCACGGCGACTGTATTCTGCCGTTACACAGTCCAGGCCGCGCTCGAAGGAGTGATCGAGCCGGGCGATCTCGTACCAGCGCCCCAGGTAGGGCTCGAGTTCGAAATCACGCACCGCCTGGGTGCCCTCGGGAATGCCGGTACAACCGGCGCCCAGGGAGGCGGCGACGAGTATCGCGGCGCCCCGCGGGGCGGTGCAGCGCCTGGCCGTTGCCGTGCCAGGCGCATCGGATCGCGCATCGTTCATTTGCGCTGGTCGTCCATTTCCTGGCGATAGACCCCGGCCAGGTCCTGCTTCTGGCCATCGCTGAGCACTCTGCCGGCGGCCTGGAAGACCTCCTGTTCTTCCTCGTCGAGGTGATGGGTCACCAGGTGCTGAAGCTTCTGGGCCGAGGCCAGCCAGCCCGGCGAACTGTAGTCGGTGCTTTCCAGGGCCTCGATCAGCTCGTCGATCTCGTGATGCTCGGCGATACTGTGGCGCGCCTTTTCCTGGGTCGCGTCGTGCTCCATCATCGGGATGTAGAGCGCACGCTCTTCGGCGGCAGCGTGCTGTTGAAGCTCGGCCTTGACCTTGTGAAACAACTCGTCACGGCCTTCGCTGTTTCCTTCGGTCTTGACCAGCAGGTCGAGCAACGTGCGTTGCGTGTCATGATCGCCACGCAGGGCTTCGAATAGCGTCATGGTCATCTCCTTGTCGTGCAACGTTTGCGGTATCCAGTCACACTAGGATTATACCCTTGTATAATTATTGTACAAGTAGGCGCGTCCTGTAGCATCGAGGAAGGCATCTTCGTGCGCGTGATCGGAACGGCCGGTGATTTCATGCCGATGACACCGCCTCGGTGATCGCCTTGCCCAGAGTCTGGGTGGTGCCTTCGCCACGAATGTCCGGGGTCAGCGCTGCCTTTTGGGCACTGTCCGCGAGCACGTTCTCGATGGCCTGGATGATCGCCTTGCCGGCATCCTCGTGACCGAGATGCTCGAGCATCATGGCGCCGCACCAGATCTGGCCGATGGGGTTGGCCAGCCCCTTGCCGGCAATGTCCGGCGCGCTGCCGTGCACGGGTTCGAACAGGCTCGGGAAGCGGCCCTCCGGGTTGATGTTGGCCGAGGGGGCGATGCCGATGGTGCCGGTGCAGGCCGGTCCCAGGTCGGAAAGGATGTCACCGAACAGGTTGCTGGCGACCACCACGTCGAACCAGTCGGGATGCATCACGAAGTTGGCGGCCAGGATGTCGATATGGAACTGGTCGACGCTGATGTCCGGGTAGCGCTTGGCCATGGCCTTCACCCGCTCGTCCCAGTAGGGCATGGTGATGGAGATGCCGTTGGACTTGGTCGCCGAGGTCAGGGAGCGGCGCGGGCGCCTCGAGGCCAGTTCGAAGGCGTACTCGAGCACCCGATCGATGCCCACGCGAGTCATGACCGTGTCCTGGATCACCACTTCGCGTTCGGTCCCCTCGAACATCTTGCCGCCGACACTGGAATATTCCCCTTCGGTGTTCTCGCGCACCACGTAGAAATCGATGTCCCCTGGCTGGCGGTCGGCCAGTGGACTCCGGATGCCCGGCATCAGGCGGCACGGGCGCAGGTTGATGTACTGGTCGAAGGCCCGGCGGAACTGCAGCAGCGAGCCCCACAGCGAGATATGATCCGGCACCTTCTGCGGCCAGCCCACCGCGCCGAAGTAAAGGGCATCGAATCCGGAAAGCGTATCGAACCAGTCGTCCGGCAGCATCTGGCCATGTTCCAGGTAGTAGTCGCAGCTGGCGAAGTCGAAATGTTCGAACGCCAGAGAGACGCCGAAGCGCTCTGCGGCGGCTTCCAGCACCCGTACTCCTTCCGGCATCACTTCGGTGCCGATGCCATCGCCGGGAATGACCGCGATACGGTGAGTCATGAAGCTGTCCTCGTCGGGTTGGTAATAAGATAGTGTGCAGTCTAGCATTCTCGCCGGCCACCACCCTCCCGGCAGGGCAGGGTGATGGGTAAAGGCATTTTTTGTATAGCCAGATGTAATCGATGCCTCTGAGGCTACGCTTCGACGTTCCTTGTCGCCTATCCTGAGGGAGCCTGCTCACGTGATGATCGCGAACGGCAAAGGAAATGGCCAGGGCGGGCGAACGACAAGGCGCATCATGGCGGCATCGAGTGCGCATATCGTGAATTGCCAAGGGAGACGATGGCTTGAATATTCTCATGTTTACCAATACCTACCGTCCCATCGTGGGGGGCGTGAGCGAGTCCGTGCAGCGGCTCAAGACACGCCTGCAGACAGAAGGGCATCAGGTGTTGGTGGTGGCGCCCAAGCTGGAAGGGCAGCCACGGCATGAGCCAGACGTCATTCGCGTCGCGGCGGTTCAGCACTTCAACGGTAGCGACTTCTCTCTCCCGGTGCCGATCCCGGGCCAGCTCTACGAAGCCATCGAGGCCTTCGAGCCGGATATCGTGCATTCCCATCATCCGTTCCTGCTTGGCGATACCGCCGCCCGGGCGGCGGAGACCTACGGTCTGCCGCTGATCTTCACCCACCACACGCTGTACGAGCATTACACGCATTACGTGCCGGGCAGCTCGCCGCGCATGCAGCGCTTCGCGGTGGCGCTGTCCACCGAATACACCAAGCTGTGCGATGCGGTGATCGCCCCGAGCGACAGCGTGCGCGAGCTGCTGCTGCAGCGGGGGGCCAACGAGGCCATCCATGTCGTGCCCAGCGGCGTCGATACCCGACGCTTCTCTCGAGGCGATGGCAGATGGCTGCGCCGACGCCTGGGGCTCGACCGGGAGGCCTTCGTGGTCGGCCATGTCGGCAGGTTGGCCCGGGAGAAGAACCTGCCTTTCCTCGCCGAGGCCGTGACGCGCCTGTTGATCACGGCACCGAAGGCGCATTTTTTGATCGTCGGCGACGGCGATGCCCGTCTGGCGATGCATGAGGCGGCGGCGAGCGCCGGCGTCGCCGATCGTTTCCATTTCACGGGCAAGCTGCACGACCAGGCGCTGATCGATGCCTATCACGCCATGGACGTGTTCGCCTTCGCCTCCCACAGCGAAACCCAGGGCATGGTGCTGGTCGAGGCGATGGCCGCCGGCCTGCCGGTGGTCGCCATCGAGGCCCCGGGGGTGCGCGAAGTGGTCGAAAGCGGTGAAAACGGCTATCTGCTCGTCGGCAACGACGCCCAGGCCCTGGCCAGTGCGCTGCACAATCTCGAGGACAAGGACCACCGCGACCTGTTGCGGGAAGGGGCATTGAAGACCGCGAGGGCGTTCGATGAGGGCTGTTGCGCGGCACGCTGTATCGAGGTCTACCGCCGAGCCATTGCCGCCGGTGGGCCGATAAGCCATGCCGATCAGGATGCCTGGGAGCGGGTGCGTGGCCGTCTGGGAGCGGAATGGCAGCTGTTGCGGCACCGGGGCCGGGTGCTGCGTTCGGTCTTTCAGGACGAGCCCATGCGGGGCTTGATCGAGCGTTCCGACGAACCCGAAGAGCCCGAGGCCTTCCGCAAGTGAACAGGGTCAGCGGCGCAGGCGCTGCCTGCGCATGCTGTAGCGCTTCAACCCCGCCAGTACCAGCACTGCCAGGGCGATTCCGCCCAAAGCGACCCACAGTTCGGTCTGATTCTCGGCGGTGATCAACGACCCCAGCTGGCTGCCCAGCAGGGCGATCCCGAGCAGGCCGGGAATGATGCCGATGAACGACCCCAGCATGTAGTCGCGAAAGCGCAGATGAAAGGCGCCCGCCATCATGTTGGTGAGGGTAAAGGGGGCCAGGGGCAGCAGGTTGATCAACGTCATGGTGCGAATGCCACGGCCCGCCAGAAGCCGGGCGATCCCGTTCAGCCGCTTGCCGCCATGGCGCAACAACGCCTCGCGCCCCAGCCTGCGTCCCAGCCAGAAGGTGACTGCCGAGGTCACCATGCTGGCGATCAGCGCATAGCCGAACCCCCACCACGGGCCGAACATCAGCCCGGTCGCCGCCACGAGAACGCTCAGGGGAAACATCACCAGCGAGGCGCCGACGTAGACGGCGATCACCACCAGGACCGCCAGCGGCGAATCGCGCCAGGCCAGGGTGTACTCGATGAGCCCCAGCAGGCGCTCGGGCTTCAACGCATCCTGCATGGCCAGCCATTGCCACAGCAGACCCAGGCCGGCCAGTACGGCCAGCAGCGCAATGACGGTAGCCAGTGGACGAGACATGACGATAGACGAATCCGCTCATGGGAGTCGCGCCTAGCATACGCGTGCCGGGTGCGCCGGCCAATGCCTGTAGTCGTCATGTCCGGCGTTGGAGCACTCTCAGCCGCGATTCGATCATGTCGATATCCAGGTAGGTGCCCTGGAGGTGGCGCCTGCCGGTAGAGGGGTCGAAGGCACGCCGCCCGTGCAGCACCCGACGATTGTCGAAGGCGACCATCTGGCCGGGCTCGAGGGCGAATTCGATCTGGTGGCGCGGATCATGCAACAGCAGCCAGAATTGCCGGTAGGCGCGGTACCAGGCATCGATCGTGTCCAGCGGCAGGCGCAGGGTGTCGCGAATCCAGTTGTTGAAGCGGATCTCCTTCAGCCGGCCCCTGTCATCCAGTGCAATGACCGGGGCTCGCGCGGCGATGTCCTGCTCCTCGTCCTGAAAGCGAAAATCGATGGGCGTCTCGCTCAGTACACGGAAGGCCTCCGGTGCTTCAACGCGCAGACGCTCGGCCACGGCGAAACCATCGGCGAAGAGCGATTCGCCACCCTCCGCCTCGTTCTGCAGGCAGTAGAGCAGCTGGATATCCGGTGGCTGGCGCCAGTTGGGAAGATCGGAATGCAGCGCCAGGCCGATCGCCGTGTAGGCGGCATTGTTGGGATTGGGTTTGGAGTAGACATCGAAGCGCGCGCCGAAGTTGGTGGCGCGCATCGGGCCGATGCGACCGGCGATACGACTGACCTCCTCATCGATCAGCGGGCCGTCGTCGAGCACGACCAGGCCGTCGCGCAACAACACTTCCAGCCAGTGGCGCTCACCGTCGGTGGTCATGAAATCGCTGTATTTCACATGCTCGGGAGCGAACGCCTCGGGCCAGGGGCGCTGAAGGCGTGTCAGTGTGCCGTTGGGATCGGCATCGTCACCCGGGCGGCGCTGGTGCAACCAGACAGCGTCGTACAGGCTGACATGGCCATCGGCCCATTGCAGGCGCAGGCCCCCTTCGACCAGGGTCGATCGTGGCGCTTCGTCGATATCCTCCAGGGGCACGAAGAGGCGTTCCCGGGTCAAGGGGTGGCGACATTCGCTGCAGGAGCAGTGATCGCGCAGCCACAGCAGGGGAAAGTGTGCCTGACTGCCGTCGACCCAATGAAGCGCCAGGTGATCGCCGGACGACGTCGCGGCGATCAATCTCGGGCCTTCGGCATGGGGCGACAGCTCGCCCATGTCGAGGCTGGGCTGGTTCGTGCTTGGCTCGGTAACGGGCGTGTTCATCAAAGTCTTCTCCGGTGAATCGTGAGTCTTGTCTGCCGCGGTGCCCCGAGGATGTCGCCTGTACGTCATGGCGACAAACGATTAATCTGGGGGCTATGCCCAAGCCTGACTTATGGCCCGCTTGCCCATGAATGCGTTACCGCCCATCCTCTGGTTGCAGGCCTTCGAGGCCGCTGCCCGTACCTTGAGTTTCACCCGGGCAGGTCGTGAACTGGGCGTGACCCAGTCGGCGGTGAGCCAGCGTATCCGACTTCTCGAGGATCGTCTGGGCCAGCGGCTGTTCGTGCGTCATCCGCGCAGCCTGTCCTTGACCCCGGCTGGCCAGGCCTGGCTGCCCAGCGTGCAGGAAGCATTCGGACGCCTGCTCGAGGGCACGACGGAAGTCTTCGGATCGCACCCGCAGGCCTCGGTGACATTGCGCGCCACGCCGGTCATGCAGCAGATATGGTTGGCACCGCGACTGCTGGATTTTCACCGGTGTCACCCGGGCATCGTGGTGCATGTGGTCAGCGCGATCTGGCGCGACGACTTCGGTATCGAAGGCGCCGATATCGAGATTCGCTACGGCCTCGGCGACTGGGAAGGGGTGGAGCTTCAGTCGCTGGGTAGCGAGGCGATGCTGCCTGTCTGTGCGCCCAGGCTGGCCGAGCGCCTGCACGCACCGGCGGACCTGGTCGGCGAAACCCTGCTGCACGCGCCGGGCTTCGCGGTGGGCTGGTCCGCCTGGCTGGAAGAGGCGGGGGTGGCGGGTCTCGATCGCCACTGCCTGACCCTCTCCTGCGACAGCCAGATCATGACGCTGGCACTGGCGGCCCGGGGCGGCGGGGTGGCCCTGATTCATCAGGGGCTGTTGAACGAGCGTGACGACCTGGTGGCGCCTTTTGATCTTCCTGCGGCCACGGATGAGCGCTTCTGGCTGGTGCGGCCGATGAAACAAGAACGACGCCCGGAAGCAGTGCTGCTCTGGGAAGGGCTGAGCCCATGAGCGAAAGGGGGTGAGGACATGACGCTTGTACCGTTTGCGGTTCGCTGCATCGGCGGCGCCGTTCTGGCGGGGGCGCTGGCGCTGGGAGCCTTCGGCCAGCTATTCGCCGACGAGACGAGGCGTGGCCATGTCTGGCAGCGCGATATCGAGATCGTCATCGATGGCTCGCGTTTCATGACGACACCCTCCGAGCGCGACGAGAATGAAGCGCGGGTCGAGGAACAGGGTGAAGACGCCTCCGGGCCGAGCGTCTGCCACCGTGCCGACGGCACGACGATCTGGTCGACGCGGGCTCAGGAATGCCCGGACCCGCAACCGCCGGAGCGCTCCCGGGTCTGGTCCACCTCCCCGGATTGACCCGCCGAGGGGCTGGCGGGCAGACGCTCCAGCGGTGACTGGTGGAAATAGTGGGCGAGCAGATCGTAGAGTTCGGGATAGGCGTCGCTCAGTATCTGCGGTGCGGTAAAGAAGTACTCGCAGCATACGGCGAAGCATTCGCCGGGATGGCTCGCGGCATAATCGTCGATGGGTGGCTCTACGCCTCTTTCGAGGTGATCCTGCAGGTCGTCCCAGACCGCGGTGAAGACGCGATGCCAGGTCGTGGCCGACAGGCTCGCCGGCAGGGGCGGGAAGCCGTCGACATCCTGGGAGTTGCCCATGTCGAGCTTGTGGGCGAATTCATGGATGATTACGTTGAAGCCGCTCCAATCGCCGCTCGCCGCGACATCGGTCAGCGATAGCACCACCGGGCCCTGATACCAGGTCTCGCCGGCCCGTTCGTCGTGGTATTCGTGCACCACGCCGGCTTCGTCCATGTCGGAGGCTTGGCGACGAAAGACATCCGGCAGCAGCAGGATCTCGTGCACGTTGGTGAATGCCTCGAAGGCATCCGTGTTGCTCCAGCCCAGGGTCAGCAGGCCTGCCTGGGCGAATAATCCCAGCCGGGCGGGCAGGTCGAGTTCGCTTTCCCCGGGGACCGTCAGTCGCTTCCTGTGCGCCAGGTGCCAGGCGCGCTGCCCCAGCCGCCGGGCATCGTCATTGTCCAGCGCTTCCAGCAGCGGCAGGCGTGCCCGGGCCTCCCGCCAGGCGTCTTCGGGAAACGGATGGCGGGCCGCGAAACGCTCGGCCCGCCAGCGACGCCACCAGCTCAACATGATGCGTCAGCTCTCCTCTTGCCGGCCGCCGGACTTCCAGGACCAGTCGCGCAGGCGCAGATCGAACAGGTCCTTGCGCCGGTCCTTCAGGTTGGTGACCGAGCCTTCCGAGCGCACTACCTTGAGCCGGTTCAGGTCGAGATCGGAAAAGATCACCATCTCGGTGTTCGGCGTCGATTCCGAGAGCACCGCGTCGTGGGGAAAGGCGAAGTCCGAGGGCGAGAACACCGAGGACTGGGCATACTGGATGTCCAGGTTCTCGATGGACGGCACGTTGCCGACGCTGCCGCACAGCACCACATAGCACTCGTTCTCGATGGCCCGGGCCTGGGCGCAGTGGCGCACGCGCAGATAGCTGTTCTTGGTGTCGGTCCAGAAGGGCACGAACAGGATGTCCATGTCCTGCTCGGCGAGCAGTCGTGGCAGTTCCGGAAACTCCACGTCGTAGCAGATCAGGATGCCGACACGACCGGCGTCCGTCTCGAAGACCTGCAGTTCGTCGCCCCCCTCCACGACCCAGTCGCGACGCTCCTGGGGCGTGATGTGCAGCTTGCACTGGCGTTCGGTGGTGCCGTCGCGCTGGCACAGGTACGACACGTTGTAGAGGCGACCGTCGTCACCCACCTCCATCATCGAACCGGCCACGATATTGATGTTGTAGGAGACCGCCATGCGCGAGATCTCGGTCTTGAAACGCTCGGTGAAGCCGGCGAGAAAGCGGATCGCCGCCACCTGGTCGGACTGATCGGTCAGCCCCATCAGCGGCGTATTGAACAGTTCCGGAAAGACCGCGAAATCGCTCTGGTAGTCGGCGATGGCATCGACGAAATACTCGACCTGCTGCAGTACCGACTCCACCGAGGCGAACTCGCGCATCTGCCACTGCACCGCGCCGACCCGTACCTGGGTCTTGCGGGTCTCGAGCACCCGCTCGGCGGGCTCGTAGAGAATGTTGTTCCACTCCAGCAGCGTCGCGTAGCCCTGGGACTTCTCGTCCTCCGGCAGGTACTTGCGCAGCAGTCGCTTGACCAGGAAGTCGTTGGCCAGCTGGAACGACAGGATGGGGTCGTGGATCTCCTTGCGTGCCACGGCGTCCAGGTACTCGCTGGGCGACATCTCCTGGGCGTACAGGTGGTAGTTGGGGATGCGCCCCCCGGCGAGAATCGCGCGCAGGTTCAGGGAGCGGCACAGGTCCTTGCGAGCCTCGTAGAGGCGGCGTCCCAGGCGATGCCCGCGATAGGCCGGGTCGATCAGAACGTCCAGCCCATACAGCGCGTCGCCGTCCGCGGCATTGAGGATGACCTCGCGGTGGCCGATCAGGTCGTCGTACTTGTGCGGGTTGGAAAACTCGTCGTAGTCCACCCGGGCGGTCAGCGCCACGCCGACGATGTGCTCGTCATCCTCGATGATGATCTGGCCGTCGGGAAATTCGTCGATCAGCTTGTCGATGGTGGACCTGGACCAGGCGCCCCCGATGTCGTCGTAGATGCTGTCCATCAGCGCCTTGAGCTGGGGATAATCCTCGGGTACCAGATTGCGTAGATTGAGGTGAAGATCGTCTAGGGACATGGGCGTCTGGGGTCCTGATGGGGAAATATTAATATTCCTGGGATGGTAACACGCGGTGCCCCGCCGGCAGGACGCGCGGGGGCTACGGGGGCTACAAGCCTCCCATCAAGCGGTTTGCGACCGGTCAGGTGGAGAGGGTATCTAGCGCTTGAGCACCGTACCATCATCGTCGAGAAGCGGGTAGCTGCCCTGTTCGTCGTGGTCCTCGGGGCCGACCAGCGAGGGGGTGAACACGCACAGCACGGTCATGCCTTTCTCGCTGCTCAGGATGTGCTGCTGGTGCTTGTCCAGGGCATAGAGCACACCGGGTTTCAGGTCCCACTTGCCGCCTTCGGTCAGGTCCTCGATCTGGCCCTCTCCCTCGATGCAGATCACGGTTTCCCGGTGGTTCTTGTACCACATGTGGAGTGCCTGGCCGGGCTTGACATGGGTCTCGTGCACGGAATGGCCCATGCCGTCCGCCCGCAGGGTGTAGCGGCGGCTGATGAACTTCTCTTCATCGACGGCGCTGTTTTCGGCGTCCTTGTGGGTGCGAACGATCATCCTGCGCTTCTCCTTCTCTCGATGCGGTGCTTCGATGTGCGGGGGCGGCGGGTCAGCCGTAATGGGCCGGGTCGGGCACCGTGGGAAAGCGTGGCGGATGCGCCTCCATGAAGGCGTTGCAGGCCCGCAATACCCGGATGTCGTCGAACTTGCCGCCGGCGAGCTGGAAGCCGACCGGCAGACCCTTGTCGGTGAAGCCGCAGGGCACCGAGGCGGCCGGCTGCTGGCTCAGGTTGAACGGGTAGGAGAAAGGCGCCCACTCTTCCCAGTCGCGCATGTCGCTGCCCGGCGGCACCTCGTGATTGACCTCGAAGGGTTCGAGGGGCACCGAGGGCGTCATCAGCAGATGGTACTCCTGGTTGAAGTGCTCGAGTTGCTGGGTCAGGCGCGCGCGATCGGCGAGTGCCCGAAACAGATCGACGGCGAGCCAGTTCTCCGCATGACGGGCGTTGGCGACCAGGCCCGGGTCGAGCCTCTGACGCTGTTCCTCGCTGCACTGCGACCACAGCTCGAGGGAGGCGGTGAACCACAGCGTCTGGAAGGTCTTGATGGGCGATTCGAACCCGGGGTCGATTTCCACGATCTCGGCGCCCAGCGCTTCCAGCTTCCGGGCGGCTTCCCGCACACGCTCGGCGATCTGGGAATCGACCTTCGCATAGCCCAGGTCGGGGGAGTAGGCGATGCGCAGGCCGCGCAGGTCGTTGTCGAGATCCACGCCCCAGTCCTCGGGCTGGCCGCGGGTGGCGTAGGGGTCGCGGTAGTCGTAGCGCCCGATCACGTTGAGCATGCGTGCCGCATCCCGAACGCTGCGCGTCAAGGGGCCGATGTGCGACAGCGTCGGCTCCTTGGCCGGCGGCCACTGAGGGGTCCAGCCGAAGGTCGGCTTGAAGCCGAACACGCCGGTGAAGGCGGCAGGGATGCGGATCGAGCCACCGGAATCGCCGCCCTGGTGCAATACGCCCAGGTTGAGCGCCGCGGCGGCCGCGGCACCGCCGGAAGAGCCGCCCGGGGTCAGGCGGGTGTCCCAGGGGTTGCAGGTGGCGCCGAAGACCCGGTTGTCGGTCACCGCCTTCCAGCCGAACTCCGGGGTGTTGGTCTTGCCGAGAAGCACGGCGCCGGCCTCGCGCAACATGCGCGCCGGCGGCGCGTCTTCCTCGCAGTGAGCGTCCGAGGTCAGCAGCGAGCCTTCGCGGGCCGGCATGCCGGCGACATTGGTCAAGTCCTTGAGCGAGACCGGCACCCCGTCGATCGGGCTCAGCGGCTTGCCCTGGCCCCAACGCCGGGCCGAGGCCTTGGCGGCGGCTTCCGCCCCCTCGTGATCCACGTAGACGTAGGCGTTGACCTTGTCGTTGAAACGCTCGATGCGCTCGAGTGCCGCTCGGGTGGCCTCCAGGGGGGAGGCCTCGCCGGAGCCGAAGAGTTCCGCCAGTCGCCCGGCATCCATCAGTCCCAGGTCGGTGTCGCTCACGTCAGCCTCCTTGCATCGTGTTGGTGACGATACAGGTTAGGCCAGATGCCTGGAAGGAGGCAAAACGGTATGGGGGCGGAAAGGCGGGGGTGGGCATCCTTCGAGTGATGCATCGCTCGTTCGAGGGCGCAGCGCTATCGCGAAATGGCCTGCTCAGGCCGCTTGGCGATGGCGCCGCCCCTTGCGGGAGTAGCTTCCCTTGCCCTTCTTCGGCTTTTGCTGCTGCATGCGGAACATGGGAGTGCGCAATGCCGCCTTCAGGGCGTTGTCGCGAATTCGGGGTTTCTTCATTGAATCTCTCCTGATAGAGAAGTCGAAGGCGGAACCCGTTGGGTGCCGCCTTGGAGACAGTCAGGGTGGCCGATGGTTCAACCGAACAGCTTGCCGGCGATCCTCAGCCCGGCGATCCAGGTGCCGGCGGCGGAACCGAGGGTGGCAAGCAGGAAGACAAGCAGGGTACGGGAGACGCGGTTGCGCCACCACCCCTTGAGGGTTGCCACGTCGTGGCGCAGTCGAGAGAAGTCGCGCACCTTGGGACGACGCAGCGCCAGTTCGACCCCGGCGGCCACGAAACCGGCGCCGATGGTCGGGTTGAGCGAGGTCAATGGAGCGGCGAAGAAGGTGGCCGCCACGGTGAGCGGGTGGGCCAGGGCGATGGCGGCGCCAAGACCCGAGAGCACGCCGTTGATCAGAAACCACTCACCGATCAGCTCCCAGCCGAGCTGGGTGTCCCGGGAGAAGCCGATGGCAAAGCCTGCCAGCACCAGAGCGGTGATCAACCAGGGGATGGCCTTCCACCAGCGAGGACGCGGCGGAGTCGCCTCCAGCCCTTGGCGTTCCGCGGCGGGAGCCTGTGGCAGCGGCTGCTCGAGATGGCCGGCCAGGCCCTTGAGGTGACCGGCGCCGATGACGACCAGTACATGGCGGTAGCGACCTTGAGGGCTCTCTTCCGCCAGACGCAGTGCCATGTAGCGATCCCGCTCGGCGATCAAGGGCGTATAGAGTGCCTCGGACTGCTCGGCGAACTCGCTGAAGGTGGACTCCAGCACGTCTCCCTGCTTGAGGCGTTCGATCTCTTCGCTGGAGACCTGCTGGCGTGACAGCAGGCTGCCGAACAGCCCGGTGATCAGGCCCATGCGTTGCCACCAGGGCACGTTGGCATAGACACGCTTGAGGGTGACGCCCACCTCGCGGTCGATCAGCAGCAGAGGCAGACTGGCCTCGCGGCTCTCATTCACGGCCGCTCGCATCTCGGCGCCGGGCTCGATGCCCGACTGCTCGGCGACCCGTTGCTGGAAGGCGCCCAGGGCGAGGCTGGCGGCCACCATGCCGGCCTTGCCCTGGCGGAAGATCTGGAACAGATCCTGGTCGGCCAGGGCGTTGGGGTTGGTCAGGCTCTGGTAACGCGATTCGCACAGCTCGATCGCCACGGCATCGAACTCGCCGGAGCGGATCAGCGTGCGCACTTCCTCGGCACTGGCCCGGGAGACGTGAGCAGTCCCCAGCAGGGTGTAGCGGGTGTCACCGCTCTCGATCAGGCGACGAGGACCGCTGACGGCGTCCTCGGTGGTGATATCCTGTATTTCGGTCATGGACGCTCGCTTGCAACGGAACCAGACCGTCGATTATCCATGAAGCAGAGAAGGCCGTCCAAGCACGGGGTCGCCTTCCTGCCATCGTGGATGCCACCGATGCGGAGATGCCGATGGGTTATCGATGGGCCGCCGATGCGGTCTTGATGCTTCACCTGGGGTTCATCCTGTTCGTCGTCCTGGGAGGCCTTGCCGCGCTGCGCTGGCCGCGACTGGCATGGCTGCATCTTCCGGCGGCGATCTGGGCCGCGGCGCTGGAGTTCAACGGCTGGATATGCCCCCTGACGCCGCTGGAGAACGCCCTCTTGCGTGCCGCCGGGGAGTCGGGCTACGCCGGAGGGTTCATCGAACATTATCTGATCGCGCTGATCTACCCGTCCGGACTGACCCCGGCGATCCAGCGTTGGCTGGGTCTCGGCGTGCTCGCCATCAACCTGCCGGTCTACGTGTCTCTGCTGAGGCGATGGCGGCGACGGGTCAGCGCCGCCAGAAGGCCGGGGTGAATAGCACCAGCACGGTAAAGATTTCCAGGCGCCCCAGTACCATGGCGAGCACCAGTATCCACTTGGCCGCGGGAGGGATGTTGCCGTAGTGATTGGAGACCTCGCCGAGTCCCGGCCCCAGGTTGTTGAGCGCGGACCCCACCGCGGACCAGGCGGTGACCTGATCGAGCCCGGTGGCCAGCATGCCGACCAGCATGAGGAAGAAGAGCATCACGTAGACCGAGAAGAAGCCCCAGACCGCCTGGGACACACTGTCCGGAACGCTCATCCTGCCGACCTTGATCGAGATGACGGCGTTGGGGTGAATCAGGCGCAGCACCTCGCGCATGCCCTGCTTCAGGATCAGCAGGATGCGAATCACCTTCATGCCACCTCCGGCGGAGCCCGAGCAGGCGCCCACGAAGGCGGCGACGAACAGCATGAAGGGCAGGGCGCCGGGCCAGATCGAGAAGTCGGCGACGCCAAAGCCCGAGGTGCTGGCGATGGAGACGGCCTCGAACAGGCCGTGGCGCACGCCGGTCAGGTCGTAGTAGGTGCGGCTGACCAGCAGGGTCACGATGGTGACAAGGCTGAGCAGGGTCAGGAACAGGATGAAGAAACGGAATTCGGGATCGCGCAGGTACTGGCCCAGGCGTTTCTCGCGCCAGGCCGCGAAATGCAGGCCGAAGCTCAGCGAGGATAGGATCATGAAGACGACGCAGATCATCTCGATGGCGGCGCTGTCGAAGTAGCCGATACTGGCGTCGTAGGTGGAAAAACCGCCGATGGCCACCGTCGAGAAGCTGTGGCCGAGGGCGTCGAACCAGTTCATGCCGGCCAGCCAGTAAGCCGCGAAGCAGGTCAAGGTGAGTGCCGCGTAGATGTACCACAAGGCCTTGGCGGTCTCGGTGATGCGTGGCGTCAGCTTGGAATCCTTGAGGGGGCCGGGGATCTCGGTGCGGTAGAGCTGCATGCCGCCGATGCCGAGGGTCGGCAGGATGGCCACCGCCAGCACCACGATCCCCATGCCGCCGAGCCACTGCAGCTGCTGGCGATAATAGCGGATCGAGTCGGGCAACAGGTCGATGCCGGTGATCACCGTGGCGCCGGTGGTGGTCAGGCCCGAGAAGGACTCGAACACCGCGTCGGTCCAGGAGAGCGCCGGGTCGCTGGCCAGCATCAGCGGCAGCGAGCCGAACAGCCCCAGCACGCTCCAGAACAGGACCGTGATCAGGAAGCCGTCTCGAGTACGCAGTTCCTTGCGCGCACGATGGTTGGGCAGGTAGATCACGGCGCCGGTGACGAAGGTGATCGCCATGGCGATGACGAAGGCGTCCCACACCGCATCGTCGAACAGCAGGGAGATCAGGATTGGCGGAGCCAGGGTCAGGCTGAAGAGCATCAGCAGCAGCCCAAGGATGCGCAGCGTGACGCGCAGGCTCATGGTTTGGCGTTCCTTGCGTTATGAGGCATCGATTTTCATTTTGGCGTTCTTAGAAGAAGGTCAGGCCGACCTGGAACAACCGCTCCACGTCGCGAATGCGGCGCTTGTCGATCACGAACAGGATCACGTGATCGCCGGATTCGATCACCACGTCGTCGTGGGCGATCAGCACTTCCTTGCCGCGCACCACCGCGCCGATGGTCGTGCCTGCCGGCAGATCGATCTCGTCGATGGTCCGACCGATGACCTTGGAGGAGCGCGAGTCGCCGTGAGCGATGGCCTCGATGGCCTCGGCAGCCCCGCGACGCAATGAGTGGACGTTGACGATGTCGCCACGCCGCACATGGGTCAGGAGCCCGCCGATGGTCGACTGCTGGGGCGAGATGGCGATATCGATCTCGCCACCCTGGACCAGATCCACGTAGGCGGCGTTGTTGATCAGGGTCAGCACCTTCTTGGCGCCCAGCCGCTTGGCCAGCATCGACGACATGATATTGACCTCGTCGTCGTTGGTCAGGGCACAGAAGATGTCGCAGTCCTCGATGTTCTCCTCGATCAGCAGGCGCTTGCTGGTGGCGCTGCCATGCAGCACCACGGTGCGGTCGAGGCGTTCCGAGAGGGCACTGCAGCGTTCCAGGTCGCGTTCGATGATCTTGATCTGGTGGCTGTGCTCGAGCTGTTCGGCCAGTCGCTGGCCGATGTTGCCGCCCCCGGCGATGAGGATGCGGCGGAAGTCGCGCTCGACCTTGCGCAGTTCGCTCATCACTGCCCGGATGTCCCGCCGTGCGGCGATGAAGAACACCTCGTCGTCGGCCTCGATGACGGTGTCGCCCCGGGGGATGATCGGCCGGTTGCGGCGATAGATGGCAGCGACCCGAGTGTCGACGTTGGGCATGTGACGACGCAGGAAGCCCAGCTCCTGGCCCACCAGCGGGCCGCCGTAGTAGGCCTTGACCGCCACCAGCTGGGCCTGGCCGCTGGCGAACTCGAGGACCTGCAGTGCCCCGGGGTAGACGATCAGACGACGGATATGGTCGGTGACCACCTGCTCCGGGCTGATGAGTACATCCACCGGCACGGCTTCGTTGGAAAACAGTCCCTTGCGGGTCAGATAGGCGGCAGCCCGCACCCGGGCGATCTTGGTGGGCGTGCGAAACAGCGTATGCGCCACCTGGCAGGCGATCATGTTGACTTCATCGGAGTTGGTCACCGCGATCAGCATGTCGGCGTCCTCGCCACCGGCCTGGCGCAGCACCAGCGGGTAGGAGGCGGGACCGGTCACGGTGCGAATGTCCAGGCGATTGTGCAACTCGCGCAGACGCTCCGCATCGGTGTCGACCACGGTGATGTCATTCTCTTCATGGGCCAGGTGCTCAGCCAGCGTGCCGCCGACCTGGCCTGCACCCAGGATGATGATTTTCATCGATGGAGGATCCGCAGGGGTGGTTCGTCGTGGAGAGCTAGCATAAACCAGTGCGGAGGGTGAGGGACAGGCCCGGCCCTGGAAGGCTCGGGCCCGATCGACGCCGTCAGTCCAGAGAAAGACCGACCTTGATGGTGACCTGCCAGTGGGCGATGCGCCCATGCTCGATATGACCGCGCGTCTCGGTGACCTCGAACCAGCGCATATCGTGCAGGGTCTCGTTGGCCTTGGCGAGGGCCTGCTCGACGGCATCCTCGATCCCGGTGGCCGAGGAACCGGTCAGTTCGAGTTGCTTGTAGACATGGCTGGACATGAACGTCTCCTTTAGCGGTACGACAAATGGTGCATACAGCCTAGATCGTGCCGGGGCGCTCGCGCCAGTACCCGGCGAGCGATCAGGCGTTCTCGCTCACGAAGCCTTGCCAAGACGCGCATAAAAGAAGCCGTCGTGCCCTCCGGGCGTCGGCAGGAGCTGGCGGCCGGCGCCGGCCGGTCGTCCCCAGGCTGCGTCGCCCGGGGTCGTCACCGTGGCGTCGGCGGTGCGAGCCAGGAAGGCCTCGAGCGCGTCGGTGTTCTCTTCCGGCATCACCGAGCAGGTCGCGTAGACGAGGGTGCCCCCCGGGGTCAGGGTCTGCCACAGGGTGTCCAGCAGCCGTCCCTGGAGAGTCGCCAGATCGCGCACGTCGCTGAGGCGCCGCAGGCGCTTGATGTCCGGATGGCGACGAATGACGCCGCTGCCGGAACAGGGCGCGTCGAGAAGGATGGCGTCGAAGGGGGCGCCGTCCCACCAGTCGAGGGTGCTGGCATCGGCGTGCCTGAGTCGCGCCTTGAGGTTCAATCGCCTGAGGGTCGCATCGACCCGCGCCAGACGCACCGCGTCGTTGTCCATGGCGGTGAGGTTGATGTCGAAGGACTCGAGAAGATGGGCGGTCTTGCCGCCCGGCGCGCAGCAGGCATCGAGCACCTTGGCATCGGGGCGGTCGAGCAGGGCGGGGGCCAGGAGGTCGCTGGCGAGCTGCGCGGCCTCGTCCTGGACGCTCACCACACCCTCGGCAAAGCCCGGCAGCTCGTTGATGTCGCAGGGCTCGGCAAGGGTCACGCCCCAGGGCGCATGGGCACAGGGCGTGGCCTGCTTGCCGATGGCCTCCAGCCGCGCCAGATAATCCTCGCGATCAACGAGACGACGGTTGACGCGCAGGGTCATCGGACCGGGTTGATTGTTGGCTTCGGCGATGGCCTGCCATTCCTCGGGCCAGGCCTGGCGCAGCGACCTGAGCAGCCAGCCGGGGTGCAGCAGGGCGACGCTGGGATCGAGATCGACGCGGGCCTGCAGCTCCTCCGATTCGCGCTGCAGACGCCTCAGGCAGCCGTTGAGCACCCGGGTTGCCCACTCCTTGTTCAGCAATCTCGCCGCGCCGGCGGTCTCGCCCACCGCCGCGTGCGGGGGAACGCGCAGGTAGAGCAATTGATAGATGCCCAGCAGCAGCAGCGCCTGGACATCG
Organism: Modicisalibacter ilicicola DSM 19980; assembly: GCF_900128925.1. Taxonomy (GTDB): domain Bacteria; phylum Pseudomonadota; class Gammaproteobacteria; order Pseudomonadales; family Halomonadaceae; genus Modicisalibacter; species Modicisalibacter ilicicola. Next base: position 420,423 of record NZ_FQUJ01000002.1, on the reverse strand, counting down.
ACGTCCCGTGCCTTGAAGGGGCTGCGCAAGAGCTCTCCGGCGAGCGCCTCGAGCCGGGGCAGGGTTCGGCAGACGCCGTAACAGAGGGCCCGCAGGAAGGCGCGGTCCCGCGGGGGCACCTCGCCGTCGTCGAGGCTGGACAGCGATCCCTTGCCGGTGAGGACCGGAACCAGGGCGCGGGCGGCGACAACGCGGACTCCCTGTCCACTGGGCGCGTCATTCATTCGATCGTCTCCTGATTGGGGGTGCCGAGTAACGTGCCGAGAGCGAATCGCTCGGCTCTGGCATTGAGGAGTTCGCGGGCCGCCAGGGGCTTGCCGCCGGGCAACTGAGCGCGGGTGATCCGCAGCACCTGGCGCCCCTCGGGGCCGCAGGCGACGCGCAGGGCATCAGTTGCCCCCGCCAGCAGGGTCCCGGGCGGCCGGCCCGGAGGAGGCTGTTCATCGGATTCCGGCTCGGCAAGCCATAACCGCAATGGATGCCCATCCAGGCGCGTCCAGGCCACCGGCCAGGGGTTGAAGGCGCGAATGCGCCGGGCCAGCTCGGCCGCAGGGCGCGTGAAATCGATCTCCGCTTCCGCCTTGGAGAGCTTGCGAGCATAGGTCACGCCATCGGCGGGTTGTGGCATCGCCGTGAGCCCGCTCGTCGTCAGGGCGTCCAGGGCGGCCACGATGGCTTCTCCCCCCAGGTGCGCCAGGCGATCGTGCAGGTCGCCGCCGGTGGTGGTGGCGTCGATGGGGGTGGTGCGGATCAACAGCATGTCGCCGGTATCGAGCCCGGCTTCCATCTGCATGATGGTGATGCCCGATTCGCGGTCGCCGGCCTCGATGGCGCGCTGAATGGGAGCGGCCCCGCGCCAGCGCGGCAACAGCGAGGCATGCACGTTGAGGCACCCCAACCGCGGTGTATCGAGCACCGCCTGGGGCAACAGCAGGCCATAGGCGGCCACGACCATCACGTCGGCATCGAAGGCGGCCAGCTCCCGCTGGACCTCCGGCGTTTTCAGCGTGGCGGGTTGGCGCACCGAAAGCCCGTGCTCGAGGGCGAGCGCCTTGACCGGGCTGGGCGCCAGTCTGCGCCCCCGGCCGGCGGGGCGGTCGGGCTGGGTATAGACGGCGGCGATCTCGTGTGAACTGGCCAGCAGGGCCTTGAGGCTTTCGGCAGCAAAGTCCGGCGTACCGGCGAATATCACCCGCAGGGAAGACGTCATCAGAATCATCCGTGATGGGAAAGCATGGGAACAATGATAACGGAGCGGGGAAAGGACTAAAACGCCAAAGGCCTGCATGGCAGGCCTTTGCTGCTAAAAGAGGAGAGGCACGAGGCTCAGGCAGTCTGCATCTGGCGATGGCGTTTCTGCATCTTCTTCATGATCCGGTCGCGCTTGAGCGGCGACAGGTAATCGACGAACAGCACGCCTTCGAGGTGATCCTGCTCATGCTGTATGCAGTGCGCGAGCAGGCCGTCGGCTTCCAGCTCGTAGGGCTTGCCGTCGCGCCCCAGCGCCTTGAGACGAACCCGCAGGGCGCGGGGCACGTCGGCATAGTACTCGGGAATCGATAGGCAACCTTCCTGCATCGGCTCGCGCTCGTCGCCGAGCGGGGTGTATTCGGGATTGATCAGCACCAGTGGCTGGGACTGGTCTTCGCTGACATCGATGACGATTACCCGGCGGTGCACGTCCACTTGCGTCGCCGCCAGTCCGATGCCCCGGGCGTCGTACATGGTCTCGAGCATGTCGTCGACCAGGGCCAGCACCTCGCCGTCGACGGTGTCGACCGGGGCGGCCTTGGTACGCAGGCGCTCGTCGGGGAATTCGAGGATCTCTAACTTGGCCATGGCGTTGGAATAACCGTTATCCGGTGGATCAGAAACATGCCTTCATTATAGGGCGGTTCAACGGGTCGCTGAAACGTCGCGGCATGCATTGATGCAATAGTACCAAACTATCGCGCAACTTTGCCGATATGTCTCTTATGTACTCTTCGCGTTCGATGGTGGCTTCACCCCATTGGACTGGATAAAAACCAAAAGTTCTGCATTCTCGAGAACTTCAGCAGGTAGCAGGGTATGGAAAAGATGATGGATGGTGCCAAGTGGCCTCGGCGGCTGGTCGGGTGGTCCATGGGCGTGCTGTGCACGGCACTGCTGACTCCCGCCATGGCCTTTCAGAACGACCTTCGCAGCGATGCCCCCGACCGTTACGAGGTGGTGAAGGGCGATACCTTGTGGGACATTTCGGGGCATTTTCTCGACAACCCCTGGCAGTGGCCCGAACTGTGGGAGGTCAATACCCAGATCGCCAACCCGCACCTGATCTATCCCGGGGACATCATTTACCTCTACTACCGTGACGGGCAGCCCTATCTGGGGGTCGAGCGCGACCGGGACAGCGTCGTCCGGCTCTCGCCCCGGGTGCGTCGCCTGGATCCCCGGGAGGCCATCCCTCCATTGCCCTGGGACATCGTTCGCAACTTCCTGGACGGCAATCGCGTCGTCGCCCCCGGGGAGGTCGCAGGGGTGCCGTATGTCGTGGCCGGCGACGATCAACGCATCATCAGTGGTGCCGGCGATCGTCTCTATGTGCGCGGTGAAGTGCCGCTGGGGCAGCGCCTCGGCCTCTATCGACCCGGACAGCGCTATAGCGACCCGGACACCGGCGAGTTCCTCGGGCTGGAAATGGAGACCCTGGGCGAGGCGCGCTTCCTGCGTCAGGAAGGGGGCATCACCCTGCTCGAGGTAACCTCGTCGCGTCAGGAAATTCGCCCTGGCGACAAGGTGCTTCCCCTGGAGTCGTTGCCGGTGACACCACAGTTCCAGCCCCGCATGGCGCCCGCGACGAGCCAGGGGCAGATTCTCTCGGTGCCCGGCGGGGTGCGTTTCATCGGCCGCCTGGATGTCGTGGCCCTGGACCTGGGGCGTCGCGATGGGGTCGAGCCGGGGCACGTGCTGGCTGCCGAGCAGCTCGGCGAGATCGTGACCGACCCGGTGACCGGGGAGACACTGCGCCTGCCCGGCGAGGAAGCCGGCCTGCTGATGGTGTTTCACACCTACGAACGGGTCAGCTATGCCCTGGTCATGCAGGCCAGCCGCAGCCTGGCGGTAGGCGATCGGGTCCATGCGCCCCAGGAGACCGCGATGATGGCCGGCCTGGGACAGCGCCAGGCGCCATGACCACAACGGACTGGCTGTTGCTGTCCCTGCTGCCCGGTGTCGGACCGAGACGCCTGGCAGCGCTGCGTGAACACCAGCCGCAGTGGCCCCTGGGCTGGCTGGCGTTACTCCCCCCGGTCGCCCGGGATGCGCTGCGGCTGTGGCTCGATCATCCCGCTCGCAGTCCCCTTCAGGCGGCGCTGGAGCGAGCCCTGAGCTGGGAGACGGCCCACCCGGCGCATCACCTGTTGACGCCGGCGCATCCCGGCTGGCCGCAACTGCTCGATCCGTTGCCCGATCCGCCGCCGCTGCTCTGGGCAAGGGGCGATCTCGAGGCGCTGGCAACACCCGGCATCGCCATCGTGGGATCGCGTCGCCCCACCCGGGAGGGCCTGGGCAACACGGCGCGCTTTGCCACCGAGCTCGCCGAGCGGGGCTTCTGCGTGGTCAGCGGCATGGCGCTGGGCATCGATGGCCGGGCCCATCGTGCGGCCCTGGACGCCGGGGGACGCAGCATCGGCGTGCTCGGTTGCGGTGTCGATGTCGTCTATCCCGCCCAGCATGGCGATCTCTATCGCCGCATGCTCGATGGCGGCGGGTTGCTGCTCAGCGAACATGCCCCGGGCGTGCGTGCCAACCCGGCCTTCTTTCCACGACGCAATCGCATCGTCACCGGCATGACCCTCGGTGTGCTGGTGGTCGAGGCGGCGGAGAAGAGCGGGTCGCTGATCAGCGCGCGCCTGGCCATGGAGCAGAATCGCGAGGTATTCACGTTGCCTGGCTCGATCCACAACCCCCAGGCCCGCGGTTGTCTCGCCCTGCTGCGCCAGGGGGCGACCCTGGTGACCGGCGTGGAGGATATCCTGGCCGAACTGGAACACTGGGGGCTGGCCGCTCCCGTGGCCCGCGATGCGTCCTCCTCGGCAACCCGCGAGAACGACGACCCGCTGCTGGTGCTGCTCAGCGACTCTCCGACGCCCCTCGACGTCCTGATCGAGCTGAGCGGGCATGATTTTGGCCATTGCCAGCAACGCCTGCTGGAACTCGAACTCGATGGCTGGGTGGCGCAGGTGCCGGGCGGCTGGGTACGTCAGCCCCGGTAGGTTCTTGAGCGACCCTGGGCATGTTAGAATTCGCGCTCCATTCAGCGAGCCGAACCCACTTTCGATGATCGATCCTCAGACCCTGGAGTCCGCCGTCATCACGCTGCGCGAAGGCGGAATAATCGCTTACCCCACCGAAGCGGTCTGGGGGCTGGGGTGCGACCCGGACAACGAGGCGGCCCTGGAGACGCTGATTCGCCTGAAGCAGCGCGATCCGGCCAAGGGGCTGATCCTGATCGCCGGCGATATCGCCCAGCTGGAACCCTGGCTGACGGGCCTGGGCGCAAGCGATCGCGAACGCCTGGCGGCCAGCTGGCCGGGACCCGTCACCTGGCTGGTGCCGGACAACGGTCGCTCCCGGTTCCTGCTGCGGGGCCAGCATGCCAGCGTGGCCCTGCGGGTCAGCGATCACCCCGTGGTCGCCGAACTCTGTGCCGCCTTCGGTGGCCCTCTCGTGTCCACCTCGGCCAATCGCGCCCAGCAACCACCGGCGCTCGACAGTGCCAGTGTCCGCGAGCATTTCGCTGGCGCCGTGCTGGTGGTCGAGGGTCCCCTGGGCGGCTATGCTCGACCCAGCACCATCCGCGACCTCCATAGTGGTGGGGTCCTGCGCGAATAACCACTAGGGAATCACTGCATAAATGCCTACACGAACGAATTGCTGCGTTGCGCGGTGCTCGAAAACTCGCCTAACTCCATGTTATGTCTCGTTTTCTGCGCTCCGTGCGCCTTGCACTTCATTTCGCTCGGCGATTTATTCAGCAATTCCCTAACCGAAGTCGACCGGATACAAGGAGTCGTTGTGGCCCACGCCAAGCTCGAGGACGTCAAGCGCTATCTGCTGGACCTGCAGGACCGGCTGTGCCAGGCGCTGGCCGAGGCGGACGGCGGCGGCGACTTTCGCGAAGACGCCTGGGACCGCCCGGAAGGTGGCGGCGGCCGGTCGCGGGTCATCGAGAACGCCGGCGTGTTCGAGAAGGGCGGCGTCAACTTCTCCCATGTCTTCGGCGCGACGCTGCCAGCCTCGGCGACCGCGGCGCGGCCCGAGCTTGCCGGACGCAGCTTTCATGCCGTCGGCGTCTCCTGGGTGCTACATCCTCATAATCCCCACGTGCCCACCAGCCATGGCAACGTGCGCTTCTTCATCGCCGAGAAGGAAGGCGAGCCACCGGTATGGTGGTTCGGTGGCGGGTTCGATCTGACCCCCTTCTATCCGGTCGAGGAGGACGTGGTGCACTGGCACCGGGTCGCCCGGGACGCCTGCGCACCCTTCGGCGACGATGTCTATCCGCGTTACAAGCGCTGGTGCGACGAGTACTTCTATCTCAAGCACCGGGACGAGACCCGCGGGGTCGGCGGCCTGTTCTTCGACGACCTCAACGAATGGGAGTTCAAGTGCTGCTTCGCCTTCCAGCGGGCGGTCGGCGACAGCTTCCTCGAAGCCTACCTGCCGATCGTGCAGCGTCGGCGGCACGAGGCTTACGGGGAGCGTGAGCGCGCCTTCCAGCGCTATCGCCGCGGGCGCTACGTCGAGTTCAACCTGGTCTGGGATCGCGGCACGCTATTCGGCCTGCAGAGCGGCGGACGCACGGAGTCGATCCTCATGTCCCTGCCACCGGCGGTCGAGTGGCATTATGGCTGGACGCCGGAGCCCGGCAGCCGCGAGGAGGTGCTGTATCGGGATTATCTGCGCCCCCGGGACTGGCTGGGAGAAAGCGCTGAATAATCGTCTGCACGACCGAATCGCTCTGTCAGCCGCTGCTGGTGCGCCAGCCCGGTCGAAGTCCTCACCTATAACCACCTAGGCTCCGGCTTCTGTGCGCCGGGTGCCTTGCGCTTCATGTTGCTCGGCTGCTTATCAAGCGTTTCTCAGAGTAATAAAGGAGGAGAACCATGAGCGATCGCTACTGCGTGTTCGGCCATCCGATTGGCCACTCACGATCACCGCAGATCCATGCGGCCTTTGCCGAGCAGACCGGCCAGGCGCTGACCTACGAGGCCATCGAGGCGCCGCTGGACGATTTTGCCGGGGCCTGGCACCGCTTCATCGCGTCCGGCGGGCGCGGGGCCAACGTGACCGTGCCCTTCAAGGAGGAGGCCTGCCGCCTGAGCGACGTGCTCAGTCCGCGTGCCCGGCGCGCCGGGGCGGTGAATACGCTGGTGCTGGGCAACAATGGCGAGACCTGCGGCGACACCACCGACGGCATCGGGCTGGTACGCGATCTCCAGTATCAGGCGGCGCCCCTGGAGAAGGCCCGCATCCTGGTGCTGGGGGCGGGCGGTGCGGTGCGTGGCATCCTCGAACCATTGCTGGGGGCCCGGCCGGCGACGCTGATGATCGCCAACCGCACCGCCGAGAAGGCACGGCGACTCGCCAGGGAGTTTTTCGACCTGGGGGAAACCACCGGGGGCGGCTTCGATGAAGTGGTGGGCACCTTCGATCTGGTCATCAACGGTACCAGCGCCAGTCTCGGCGGCGAGATACCGCCCTTGCCCGATGACCTCTTCGCCGACGACGCTCTCGCCTACGACATGATGTACGGCGACGAACCCACGGCGTTCCTGGCCTGGTCCGGCGAGCACGGGGCGCGTACCGCCGACGGGTTGGGCATGCTCGTGGAGCAGGCGGCGGAATCCTTCTTCCTGTGGCGCAACGTGCGACCGGACACCGCCGCCGTGCGCAAGCGGCTGCGCCCGGAGAGATAGGCGCCGCGCCTAACGGCGCCTGACGTAGAGTCCCACCACGCACATCACCAGGCCCGCCATCGCGAGCAGCATGCCGCCGTTCACCATTAGCGTGTGCCGCTCGATGAACGGCACGAAGGGTTGGGGCTGCTCGCGACAGGTGGCCGCCAGGTAATCCCAGTGGCCACCGGAAAGCTGGCACTCGCGGATGTCACCCAGTTCCCAGAAATAGAGGCCCATCAAGGCGACAACCGGCACGATCAGCAGCAGCACGCCCCAGCGCGCCATCAGCCCGGTCTCTGGCAGCTGGGGGTCTTGCCGGCGGCCTGGGCCTGCTGATAGAGGCGCATGGCCTCGTCCATCTGCCCCTGAAGATTGTCGATGCGCTGGCCGTGGCTGGGGTGGGTCGACATCCATACCGGCGGCTGGCCCTGACTGTTGGCGGACATGTTCTGCCACAGCGCGATGCTGGTACGCGGATCGAACCCGGCCCGGGCCATCAGGTTCAGACCCAGCACGTCCGCTTCACTTTCCTGCTTGCGCGAGAAGGGCATCAGGATGCCGTACTGGGCGCCCATGCCCAGCAGCCCCATCAATTGCTGGCCACCGGCGCTGTTGAGTCCCGCGGCAGCCTGGACGACCGAGAGGCCGGTCTGGGTGGCTGCCTGCTGGGAGACGCGCTCGTTGGCATGGCTGGCCAGCACGTGGGCGATCTCGTGACCGACCACGGCCGCCAACTGGTCCTGGTTCTTCGCGACATCGAGCAGGCCGGTGTTCACGCCGATATAGCCACCGGGCAGGGCGAAGGCGTTGGCGGACTCGTCCTCGAAGACCTTGACCTCCCACTGTCCGCCGGAACCGAGCTCCCGGGTGATTGCCTGTGCCACGCACTGCACATAGCGGTCGACCTGGCCCTGGGCGACCGGGAGCTCCTTCTCGTACTGGGCGAAGCTCTTCTGGCCCATCTCGCTGAGTTGTTCATCGGAAAACAGCGTCAGCTGGGAGCGGCCGGTAGGGGATTGGCTGCATGCCACGAGCGAGACGATGAGCGCCCCCAGCGCGCCGCGTTTGATCCATTGCATGTTGTCTCTCCTGATTTCCCGGGCGTTGCCCGTCTGGACCACGAGGGTGTTGAGCTTCAAGATACCCGGATGCCCTGCGGGGTCAACCATTGTCGACGAGGAGCCAAGCCACGATGGATGCCGAACTGACCCAACGCCTCAATCTGCTGCTGGATCGAGTCGAGGCCTGGCTGCCCGCCCGGCCGCCGACGCTGGAGTGGTCCCGGGACGTCGCCGCCCTGTGGCAGCGTCACCCGTTCGGCGGGCATCTGCTGCCCGTGGTGCCTCGTGATGCCGTGCGCCTGGATGATCTGGTCGGCATCGAGCGCCAGAAGCGTGCACTGCTCACCAACACCCGGGCCTTCCTGCAAGGCCTGCCGGCCAACCACGCGCTTCTGTGGGGCGCCCGGGGCAGCGGCAAGTCTTCCCTGGTACGGGCGTTGCTCAATAGCCTGGCGGACGACGGATTACGGCTCATCCAGGTCGATCGTCATGACCTGGTGGGGCTGCCTGCCCTGGTGCAGCACCTGCGCAACACGCCGCAGCGGTTCATCGTCTATTGCGACGATCTCTCCTTCGAGGGCAGCGACGATGCCTACAAGGCGCTCAAGAGCGTGCTCGACGGTACCCTGACCGGCCCGCCGGAGAACGTCCTGCTCTACGCCACATCCAACCGGCGGCATCTGCTTCCCGAATCCCTGTCCGACAATGCCCAGACCCATCTGGTCGGCGACGAGCTTCATCATGGCGATGCCGTCGAGGAGAGGATTTCCCTCTCCGATCGCTTCGGGCTGTGGCTGGCCTTCCACGCCTTCGATCAGGAGACCTATCTGCAGGCGTGCCGACACTGGGTCGCCCACCTGTCAGGAACTGATCGCTGGGACGAGGACGCCCGCACGGAGGCACTGCGCTACGCGACGCTGCGCGGGGTGAGAAGCGGACGGGCCGCCTGGCAGTTTGCCTGCCAGTGGGTGGGTACCCGGTCGCAGGCGGTGTGAGGGAGTGTCCGCTCCCCGGTTTCATGGCATCATGGCGCGCATGTTTAACACAGATCATTGAACCACATGACCATGCCGAGATTCGGGATGCTTTTTTTCACATTGCACCCCTGGCGAGCAAGACAGCGCACCCAGGCAGATGCCGAACGACCGCATCGGCAGGGGCTGCCCGATGGGCAGGCGGCGGCGCAGGAAGCATTCGATGAGCCGACGCGGCGGTTGCACAAGATCGCCTCCCAGATACCCGGGCTGATCTATCAGTTTCGACGCACGCCGGACGGCCATTACACCTTCCCCTACGCCAGCGAGGCGATCCGCGCCCTCTACGAACTCTCTCCCGAAGAAGCTCGCCGGGATGCCACCCGCGCCCTCGCCATGATCGACCCGGATGACCTGCCCGAGGTCCTGCGTTCCATCGAGGTTTCCGCCGAGACGCTGACACCCTGGCACAGCGAATACCGCCTGCACCATTCCGATGGACGTGTCGTGTGGCTCGAGGGGCAGGCGATACCCGAACGCGAGACGGATGGCGGCGTGCTGTGGCACGGGTTCATTCATGATGTCACCGAACGCAAGCAGATCGAGCAGATGAAGAGCGACTTCGTCTCCACGGTCAGTCACGAACTGCGGACTCCTCTTACCTCCATCAATGGGGTGCTGGGCCTCGCCGCCGGTGGTGCCCTGGGCGAACTGCCCGAGCAGGCGCGGGAGATGCTGACGATGGCTCATCACAATGCCCGGCAACTCGCCCACCTGCTCGATGACCTGCTCGACATGGACAAGCTCGGGGCGGGGAGGATGGCCTTCGATCTCCAGGAGCGACCGCTCATGGCGCTGGTCGAAGAGTCCCTGGACGCCAACCGTGCCTTCGCGGCGCAGCATCGGGTGAGCCTCGTCCTGGTGTCGCGGCTCGACCAGGCAACGATCAACGTCGATGCCACCCGCTTCCGGCAGATCATGACGAACCTTTTGTCCAACGCCATCAAGTTCTCGCCCCCCGGAGAGCGGGTCGAGGTGCGGGTCGAGGCGGTCGAGGATCGCGCCCGGGTCAGTGTCTCCGACCGGGGGCCCGGCATCCCCGCTGCCTTTCGTTCGCGAATCTTCCAGAAGTTCTCCCAGGCCAATACGCCCAAGACGCGGCACAAGGGAGGGACGGGGCTGGGATTGGCGATCACCCGGGAGCTGGTGGAGCGAATGTGGGGCATCCTCTCCTTCACCTCGGAAGAAGGCCAGGGGACATGCTTCTCCTTCGAGTTCTCGCGCTGTGACCTCTGTTCACGACACTGCATGAGGCACGGATATGACGTCCCTGCGACGCGTCCTCCATGTCGAGGATGACCCTTCGATCCGGGAGGTCGTCAGCGTCGCCCTAGGCGTCGTCGGCGAACTCGAGGTCATGAGTTGTGCCAGCGGGCATGAGGCCCTGGACCAGGCCGTCGCCTGGTGCCCGGACCTGATGCTGCTCGATGTCATGATGCCGGAGCTCGATGGCCCCGCCCTCCTGGCGAGGTTGCGGGACGACCCGCGAACCGATCGCATCCCGGTCGTCTTCATGACCGCCAGGGTGCAGCCGGCGGAACTGGCCCACTATCGATCGCTCGGTGCGCTCGATGTGGTGATCAAACCCTTCGACCCTCTGACCCTGGCCGGGCAGATTCGCCATATCTGGGAAACGCGGCATGAATGACAGCGACATCGATTGGCAGCTGGAGACGCTCAGAAGGCAGTATGTCGAGCGCCTGAAGAACGAGTTGAAGGCCCTGCTGGCCGATATGCAACCTCCGGGAGACGCCGCCACAGGCGATCGGGCGACGCTGGAAGCCCTGCGCCATGGCTTGCATCGCATCGCCGGTTCCGCCGGGACCTTCGGCTTCGCGCAGCTGGGTGCCAGCTGTCGCAGCATGGAGCTGCAGGTTCAGGAATGGCTCGATGAACGCCGCTCGCCGACGAGCGACGACTTCGCGGCGCTGCTCGAGCGCGCCAGGGCCTGTCTTGCCCAGCTGGAAGCCGATACCCTTCCCGCGGGAGCGGTATCGACGTCGTCTCCGCTGGCAGCAGACAGTCGTCGCGCGCGCATCGCGATACTCGGCGATCATCAGCAGTCGCGCAGCCTGGTCACCACCCTCAAGGGGCTCGGCTACGCCTGCCACTGGTTCCTGATGCAGGAGGCCGCCGAACTGGGGCCGTGGTCCGCGGATATCCTGCTGATCGATGAAACGGGATCGCCCCGGTCACGCTGGGTCAAGGCCCTGGCGGGCCTGTCGAAGCTCCCCACGCTGCTGCTGCTGAGCGACGAGGATACCTTTCAGGGGCGCCTGGATGCGGTCAGGCATGAGGTGAAGGGGTACTTCACGCCGCCCCTGGACATGCCGGCCCTGGAGCAGCGGATACGCCATCTGACGCACCTGCCCGAACAGGAAGCCTACCGGGTACTGATCGTCGATGACGATGCGCAGCTCGCGGAGCATTATCGTCTGGTTCTGCTGGCATCGGGTATCGACTCCCAGGTCGTGGCCGACCCGTCCCAGGTGCTGGAGGTCATGCACACCTTCCAGCCCGACGTGGTGCTCATCGACATCAACATGCCCGGCTGCTCGGGCCCGGAGCTTGCCCGGGTCATTCGCCTGGACGAGGACTGGCTCAGGGTCCCGCTGATCTATCTCTCCGTGGAAACCGATGCCCATCGGCAGGCCCTGGCCCTGGCCCAGGCCGGAGACGATTTCCTGTGCAAGCCCATCAGCGACGAGGCGCTCTCCTCGGCGATGCTGGCCCGGGCCAAGCGCTCCCGACAGCTCAGCGCCGCCCTGGACCGGGATAGCCTGACGGGCTTGATGAAGCATTCGGCCATCAAGGAGATGGTCGAGGTGGAAATCGCCCGCGCCCGTCGCAGCGGTGCCGCGGTCTGCGTGGCCATGCTCGATATCGACCACTTCAAGTCGATCAACGATACCTATGGCCACGCCGTGGGGGATCAGGTGATCCGGCGCCTGGCCAACCTCCTCAAGCAGCGGTTGCGGCGCGTCGATCATGTCGGCCGCTATGGCGGCGAGGAGTTCGTTGCCGTGCTGCCCAGTTGCACGCTGGAAGACGCCTACCGGGTCATCGAACGCATGCGCCAGCACTTCCAGGAACTCGAGTGCGTGGCGGGTCCCAAGACCTTCCACGCCACCTTCAGTGCCGGCGTGGCCAGCATGAACACGCGGGATACCACCGAAATGCTGCTCGACGCCGCCGATCTGGCGATGTACCGGGCGAAGCGAGGCGGGCGCAACCGGGTGGTCAAGATAGAACGGGACTGATGCCGCCCCATAATCTCGTTTGGCGGAATGCATCTAGCGGCGGTTGCGTCGTGCCTCTTTGGTCCTCGCCAGCTCCCGCTTCTTGGCCTTCTCCCGATCGCTGGCGTCGGGATTGCTGTCGAAGGGATTGCTGCCGGAGCGAAACTCGAAGCGCACCGGTGTGCCGCGAATCTTCAGCACCTTGCGGAAGGTGTTGGTCAGGTAGCGCTTGTAGGCCTCCGGCAGGGCATCGGTCTGGTTGCCGTGCACGACGATGATCGGCGGGTTGCTGCCCCCCTGGTGGGCCATGCGCAGCTTGATGCGCCGCCCGTGCACCAGGGGAGGCTGATGTTCGCCGACGGCGTCCTGCAGGATGGTGGTCAGACGGTTGGTCGACCAGTGCGCGGTGGCGGCCTTGAAGGCCCGCTCGATGGACGGGTAGAGATCGCCCACGCCGGTGCCGTGCAGCGCCGAGATGAAATGCAGGTCGGCATAGTCGGCGAAGCCCAGGCGGCGCTTGATGTCGGCGCGCATCTTCTCGCGCTGCTCGCTTTCCAGGCCGTCCCACTTGTTCACGGCCAGCACCAGGGCGCGACCCGATGTCAGCACGTAGTCGAGCAGGTGCAGGTCCTGCTCGACCAGCCCGCTGCGGGCATCGAGCACCACGATCGCCACGTGGCACTCCTTGATCGCCTCCAGGGTCTTGATGATCGAGAACTTCTCGGCGATTTCGCTGACGTTCTTGCGGCGTCGCACTCCGGCGGTATCGACCAGCACATAGGGGCGACCGCGGCGCTCGAAGGGAATCTCGATGGCATCCCGGGTCGTGCCGGCCTCGTCGAAGACCACCACGCGCTCCTCGCCCAGCAGGCGATTGACCAGGGTCGACTTGCCGACGTTGGGGCGTCCGATCACGCCGATGCGAATCCCCTTGTCCACGGCAGGGGTGGCATAGCCCTCCCCGCGTTCGGGAAACGGCGCCAGCACCTTGTCGATCAGTGCCGTGACGTTGCGGCCTTGGGTTGCGGCGATGGGCTGGGGATCGCCCAGGCCCAGGGTCCAGAAGTCCGCCATCGCCGAGTGCTCTTCCAGGCCGTCGGTCTTGTTGACCACCAGCCAGGTCTTCTTCTGGTTGACCCGCAGGTGGTTGGCGATGGCTTCGTCGGCGACGTTCAGCCCGGCCCGGGCATCGACCATGAACAGCACGATGTCTGCCTCGTCGATGGCCACCAGCGACTGCTCCGCCATGGCGGCGTCGATGCCTTCCTCGTCACCGCTGATCCCGCCGGTGTCGATGACCGTATAGAGCTTGCCGCCGAGTTGACCGTTGCCGTACTTGCGATCCCGGGTCAGCCCCGGGAAGTCGGCCACCAGCGCGTCTCGCGTGCGGGTCAGGCGGTTGAAGAGGGTCGATTTGCCGACGTTGGGCCGGCCGACCAGAGCGATCACGGGGTTCATGGCTGTGTATCAATCCTCGACCGGTTCGACGTCGAAGGCACTCAGCTCGCCGTCGTTGGTCATGATGTAGAGGCGCCCCTCGTCGGCGAGCAGGGGAAGGCTGATGCCATCGCCGCCGAGGTCCTCGCGGCCGGCGATGGCGCCGTCATCGGCGTCGAGAAGATGGAGGTAACCTTCGTAGTCCCCCAGGGCGATATGGCCATCGACAAACGCCGGTGCCGTCAGCCAGCGCCCTTCCAGGGCGTCGGATTCCCACAGCAGGCGGCCCGAGAGGGCATCCAGGGCCAGTACGTGACTGGCTTCGTCGACCGTGAACAGGGTATCGCCGACCAGCAGCGGGGTGAGATAGCTGGACATTTCCCGAGACCAGAGGATTTCGCCGCTGGTGGCCTCGAGGGCCAGCAAACGGCCGTTGTAGCTGGTGACGTAGAGACGCCCATCCCGGGTCAGCAGGGGCTGGCCGTCCAGGTCGACCAGACGATCGACTTCGCTGCGTCCCTGGGGCACGGCGACGCGCAGATCCCACAACGATTGGCCGCTACGATTGTCCAGGGTCGCCACGCGACCGTTGGCGAAGCCGGCGAAGGTGACCTGTTCGATGACCCGTGGCGTGCCCGTGCCCCGTAGCGTCAGTGCCGGCTGGTTGGTGGTGTAGACCCAGCGCTCCTCGCCGCTCTCGCGATCGAGCGCGGTGACGGCGCCATCCACGCTCTGCACCACCAGCAGGCTGCGGTTGGCCTGGGGGGCGGCGAGCACCTCGCTGGAGACCCGCGAGCGCCAGATCTCCTCGCCATCTTCCTGGTCCAGGGCAAGGACTTCACCGTTGCGCGTGCCGAGGTAGACTCGACCCGCCACCGCCGTCAGTCCGCTCGAGACCGGGGCGTCCAGTGCTACCTCCCAGCGCGTCTCGCCATTCTCGGCATCGATGGCGCGCAGCAGCCCGGACTGGTCGGCGACGAACAGCCGGCCATCGTCCAGGGTCGGCGTGATGGGGTAGCGGGCGGTACCCAGACCGTCACCCACATCCTGGTCCCACCGTTCGTCGAGGACCACCTGGGGATCGAAGGCGGTGAGCTCACTGGGGGGGTATTCCGGCTCGACCTTGCCGGCACAGCCTGCCAGCAGGGCTATCAGTGCGGCAGAGGCGATCAGAGGATAGGATTTCATAGCGTGGCGTTCTCCGCCCCGAGGTTGTCGAGTTTGAGCTGCAGGCCATAGGCCGGCTGACCCGCTTCCCGGGAAAGCCGCAGGGCACGCTGGTAGGCATCGCGTGCCTCGTCGTCGCGTCCCAGGGCCACGAGGATGTCACCTCGGGTGTCGGCGCGCTGGATTCCCAAGGCATCGGGCGTGTCGGTCTCGAGGGTGGCAAGTGCCGTTTCGGCCTCGCCGGCGGCGAGTTGCAGCCGGGCCAGGCGCAGGTGTGCCAGCCCCTTGAGGTAATCGCGATCGGTCGAGGCGATCAGTGCCTCGAGGGCGGTCATGGCCGACTCACGGTCACCGTCGGCGATCGAAAGCCGCGCCTGGATCAAGGCGGCGAGATCCGCGTAGAGGGTGTTGCCATGCTCGTCGGCCAGTTCGCCAACCAGTTGCTGCGCCCTGGCCAGGGCATCCTCTTCCAGGGTCTGCTGCCCGGCCAGGGCCAGCAACTCCTGATAGCGCAACGAGGCCGCTTCGGCCTGGTTCGCCTGATAGTCCTGCCAGGCGTTCCAGCCCAGGACACCGGCGATGGCGATCACCACCCCGGCGATCAGCGAGGTGCCGTTCTCCTTCCACCAGCGCTTGATCGCCTCAAGCTGCTCTTCTTCGGTTCTAAGCTCCGCCACGGGCGGTCTCCTCTGCAATCTATCCGATAATTGGCTGGGTCTGCCGTGCTCTTCGACAGGAGATCGATGGGTGCGCGGCACCCGTTCAGCGCAACAGCTCCTCCAGGCGCTCGATCATCGCCTCCCGGGGCAGGGTCTCCTGTTCGCGCTCCTCGCGCAGGAACTTGAGTCCCAGGGTGCCCCGGTCGAGCTCGTCCTCGCCCAGGATCAGGGCCAGGCGTGCGCCGCTCCTGTCGGCCTTCTTGATCTGGCTCTTGAAGCCGCCGCCGCCGCAGTGCACCTGAAGTGTCAACCGGGGCAGGACGTCGCGCAGCCGCTCCCCCAGCAGCAGGGCCTCCTGCTCGGCACGTTCGCCCATGGCCAGCAGGTAGGCGTCCGGGCCGTGTCGCGTCTCGGCAGGCACCAGATCCAGGGTCTCGAGCAACAGGATCAGGCGCTCGATCCCCATGGCAAACCCCACCGCCGGTGTCGGCTTGCCGCCGAGTTGCTCGACCAGGCCGTCGTAGCGCCCGCCGGCACAGACCGTGCCCTGGCTGCCCAGGGCGGTGGTGGTCCACTCGAACACGGTGCGCGAATAGTAGTCGAGACCGCGCACCAGCCGGGGGTTGAGGCGATAGGGGATGCCGGCGGCATCGAGCAGTTCGGTGAGCCTGGCGAAATGCACGCGCGATGCTTCGTCGAGATGCTCGAGCAGCCGCGGGGCGCCAGCCAGCATCTCGGCCATGTCGGGATTCTTGGAGTCGAGGATGCGCAACGGGTTGCTCGACAGGCGTCGTCGCGAGTCCTCGTCGAGCACCTCGTGGTGGGACTCGAAATAGGCGACCAGCGTCTCCCGGTAGGCGCGCCGGGCCTCCAGGGAACCCAGGGAGTTGAGTTCCAGGGTGACATGATCGAACAGGCCCAGCGCCTTCCACAGGCGCGCCGAAAGCAGGATGACCTCCGCGTCGATGTCCGGCCCTTCCATGCCGAAGGCCTCGATCCCCACCTGATGGAACTGGCGATAGCGCCCCTTCTGGGGGCGCTCGTGACGGAACATCGGCCCCTGGTACCACAGGCGCTGGGTCTGGTTGTGCAGGAGGCCGTTTTCCATCGCGGCGCGCACGCAGCTGGCGGTCCCCTCGGGGCGCAGGGTCAGGCTGTCGCCATTACGATCGGCAAAGGTATACATCTCCTTCTCGACGATATCGGTGACCTCGCCGATGGAGCGCGCGAAAAGCGCCGTCTGCTCGAGGATGGGGGTACGGATCTCGAGATACCCGTAGCGACGCATCAAGGACTGGATCTGCTGCTCGAAGTACTGCCATAGCGGCGACTGCTCGGGCAACAGATCGTTCATGCCACGGATGGCCTGGATCTTCTTGCTCAAAAAAAGGTACTCCTGACATGCCGATCGGCCGGCTATCTTACCCGTAACGTCGATCGGCCGAAACGATATGTCAGCCCTGGCGGGCGATCATGTCCTGCTCCGCCGCCTGCTTTTCGCGCACCTTGTCGCGAATCAGCCGCTCGAGATCGTCCACCAGGTGGTCGTTGCGCAGCTTCGAGGCGGGTTTGCCATCGAGATAGACGAGGTTGGCGGGACTGCCGCCGGTCAGGCCGATGTCGGTTTCCCTGGCTTCGCCGGGGCCATTGACCACGCAGCCGATGACCGATACGTCCAGCGGCGTCATGACGTCCTCGAGACGCGCCTCGAGCTCGTTCATGGTGCCGATGACGTCGAAGTTCTGTCGAGAACAGCTGGGGCAGGCGATGAAGTTGATGCCCTTGGAGCGTAGCTTGAGGCTCTTGAGCATGTCGTAGCCGACCTTGATCTCCTCGACCGGGTCCGCGGCCAGCGAGACACGAATGGTGTCGCCGATGCCATCCATCAGCAGCATCCCCAGGCCGATCGACGACTTGACGGTTCCCGAGCGCAGGCCGCCGGCCTCGGTTATCCCCAAGTGCAGCGGCTGCTCGATCCGTGCGGCCAGCTGGCGATAGGCGGCCACGGCCATGAACACGTCGGATGCCTTGACGCTGACCTTGAAGTCGGGGAAGTCGAGGCGCTCGAGATGGTCGATGTGGCGCAGGGCGGATTCGACCAGTGCCTCGGGCGTCGGCTCGCCGTATTTCTTCTGCAGGTCCTTTTCCAGGGAACCGGCGTTCACGCCGATACGGATCGGGATGCCGTTGTCCCGTGCCGCTTCCACTACCGCCCGCACCCGGTCCTCGCGACCGATGTTGCCGGGGTTGATGCGCAGGCAATCGACACCAAGTTCGGCGACCCGCAGGGCGATCTTGTAATCGAAATGGATGTCGGCCACCAGGGGGACCTGGACTCGGCGCTTGATGCGGCCGAAGGCCTCGGCGGCCTCCATGGTGGGCACCGAGACGCGCACGATGTCGGCGCCGGCGGCTTCAAGGCGTTCGATCTGGCCTACCGTGGCATCGACATCGAGCGTGTCGGTATTGGTCATGCTCTGCACGGAGATCGGGGCATCGCCCCCCACCGCCACGGAGCCGACATGGATCTGGCGCGACTTGCGCCGTTGTATCGGAGACTGAGCGTACATAGGCGTGGTTCATTCTCCCAAGGTGAAACGAGCGACATTGGTGCCGCCGGCCCGGGCGCCGAGATCGACCTCTTCGCCACGGTAGCGCAGTTCGACACCGCTGGCATTGCCGATGGTCAGGCGAAAGGGGGGATCGCCCTCGGCCGTTGCCTCGGTACCGGCGGCCTGCAGGCCGACCAGGATGCGCTGGTCGTTGGCGTCGAAGACCTCGGTCCAGGACTGCTCGTTGAAGGTGAACATCAGACGCCGGCCGTCGGGTGCCGGTTCCGCGGCGGTCTGCGCTTCGGAGGTCGTCGAGGTCTCCTCGGCCTCGACGGCGCCGTCACCCTCGTCGATCGTGGGTGCGGTGCCCGGTTCGATCATGCTGCCGGTGTCGCCTTCGGCGACTTCCTCGGTACTTGCTGTCTGCGTGTCGGCGGCGTTCTCCTCGACGAGCCCCAGTTCCTCGTCCTCCGCCGGTAGCGGAGGCAAGTCGTCGTCGGTGCTCGCCTCGGCAGGGCTCTCCCCGGCAGAACTTGCCTCGGCAGGCGCGGCGTCGCTGGTCGCGGCATCCGCCGATTCGCCGTCGGCGGCCTCCATCTCGACGGTTTCGCCGTTGCCCAGGCCGGCGAGGACATCGTTGCCGTCGCGGCTCTGCCACCAGAGCAGGGTCAGGGCGATCAGGCCCAGGATCACCAGCAACGTGACCAGCTTGAAGATCCAGGAGCCGACCCGGGAAGGGGGGTTGGCCGCATGCACGGGGGTCACCTTGCGCTCGAGATCGCCGTGGCCGTGCTGGCTGTTGTAGGCGTCCACCACTTCACGCTCGTCGATGCCCATCAAGCGTGCGTAGGCCCGCAGATAGCCGCGGCGATAGGCGGCGATCGGCACCTCGTCGTAGCGATCGGCCTCGAGGCCCGCGACCACCGCCGGTCGCAGGTTGAGCTGAACCGCCACCTCCTCGAGACCGAGCCCCTGGTTTTCCCGCTCGCGCCTGAGCAATTCACCGGGCGATGCCTGGTGCATGGGCTCGAAACTCGCTTCCTGTCGTTCTTGTGTTTCGCTCATGGCTGAGCTTTCCTCTTCGATTCGGTCAAGGTGCGTCCCGGGCCTCTATCTGCCGTGAATAGAAGGCAGCGGCAGCGTCATCGCCCCGGGCCCTGGCAAGCTGCGCAGCGAGTCGCAGGCTCTCGGGGGTGGTGCCGGCCAGTCGGATGAAGGATTGCAACTGCTCCCAGGCGCGATCCGGGTTGCCCTCGGCGTGATCGATCCGCGCCAGGATCAGGTGGCTGCGAGCAGTGCGAGGGTCGATGGCCTGAGCGCGGTTCAGGCTCGCCCGGGCATTCGAGACGTCGCCGAGCTCCCACTGGCATTGGCCCAGGTTGGTGAACAGCTGGGCACGATTATTGTACTTGATGTCCTGGCTGGCACGCTCGAGCTGGGCGCAGGATTCCTCGATACGCCCCCGAGAATACAGGAATGCCGCATAGTTGTTGCGGCCTCGAGTGAAGTCCGGCGCGATGGACAAGGCGCGCCGGAAGAAACGGTCGGCCATCTGGCTTTCCCCCTGGCGCTGATAGATCAGGGCCTGAGCGTGCAGCGCCTGGGGAGAGTCGGGTTCGATCTCGAGCGCTCGGTCGATCTTGGACTGGGCCCGGGCCAGGTTGCCCTGCTCCATGTACTCGATGCCCATGGTGACGTTGAGCGTGAGCGCCTGGTCGAGATCCACCGGCTGCCGGTCGCCATCCGGCGTCGGCGTGGCGCAGCCGGACAGCCAGGCCACGGCGAATAGCGCGGCCGAGAGCCTGACAGGCAACGAAGATCGGTGAGGTTGGCTCATGATGCCCTCTGCTGGAGGCCTGCCGTACGGCCCCGGACGGCCTGCTTAATGACCAGTGGTATTAGACGAGGCGTACTCATCAAAGCGTCGCGAGCGCTCCAAGTCAAGATCGTCTCTCAAGGTTAATCGGCATCGATCTGGATTGATTGAATATAGCGTTCGTGACGCCGGGTCCTGTCCTTGACGCGCCCGACCAGCTGGCCGCAGGCGGCATCGATGTCATCGCCCCGGGTCATGCGGATCGGTGCCGTGTAACCCAGCTCATACAGCCACTGCTGAAAACGCATCGCCTGGTTGCGCGACGGTTTCTCGTAGCCCGAGTGGGGAAACGGGTTGAAAGGGATCAGGTTGATCTTGCACGGCAACGTCTCGAGCAGTTCGGCGAGCTGTTCGGCGTGCTGGCGCTGATCGTTGACATCCTTGATCAGGGTGTACTCGATGGTGACCATGCGCGTGTCGGCGCATTTCGCCAGATAGCGCTGGCAGGCCTCGAGCAGGGTGCTGATATTGTACTTGCGATTGAGCGGCACCAGCTCGTTGCGCAGTTCATCGTTGGCGGCGTGCAACGAGATGGCCAGGCTGACGTCCAGTTCGTCGCCGAGCTTGTCGATCATCGGCACCACGCCGGAGGTCGACAGGGTGACGCGGCGCTTGGACAGGCCGTAGGCGGTGTCGTCGAGCATCAGCTTCATGGCCGGCACGACGTTGTCGTAGTTGAGCAGGGGCTCGCCCATGCCCATCATCACCACGTTGGTGACCGGTCTGCTGAGGCTGTCGCGGCGCGGGCCTGCACTGCGGCACGCCACCCAGACCTGGCCGATGATCTCGGCGGCGGTCAGGTTGCGCTGGAAGCCCTGCTTGCCGGTGGAGCAGAAGCTGCAGTCCAGGGAGCAGCCGACCTGGGAGGAGACGCACAGCGTGCGGCGGTTGCCGTTTTCGGAAGGAATCAGCACCGTTTCCACGTAGCTGCCGTCCTCGACTTCCAGCACCCACTTGCGGGTGCCGTCCTTCGAGGCACCTTCGTAGACCACGCCGGGGCCCCTGATCTCCGCGACCTGGGCGAGCCGTGCCCGCAATGTCTTGGACAGGTTGGTCATGGCCTCGAAGTCGTCGCAGCCCTCGTGATGGATCCATTTCATCACCTGGGCAGCACGAAACTTCTTCTCGCCGATGGAGACGAAGAAGGCTTCCATCTGCTCCCGGGACAGACCGAGCAGATTGGTGCGTTGATCATTCTGAGCAGCAAAGGCGGATGCGGTCATGGAGATGTCGACAGGTCGTGGGAGCAGAGGGCGGGGGCGGCGTGCCCCCGCAGTGTCGGATCAGCCGCGCGGGCAGATCTCGTCTTCGCCGAAGAAGTAGGCCACTTCACGCTGCGCGGATTCCGGCGAGTCGGAGCCGTGCACGGCGTTGGCATCGATGGACTGGGCGAAATCGGCGCGGATGGTGCCCGGAGCGGCTTCCTTGGGATTGGTCGCCCCCATCAGGTCCCGGTTTCTGGCGACGGCGTCATCGCCCTCGAGCACCTGCACCATCACCGGGCCCGAGGTCATGAAGCCGACCAGGTCGGCGAAGAAGCCTCGCTCCTTGTGCTCGGCATAGAAGCCTTCCGCCTGCTCCCTGGAGAGGTGCAGCATCTTGGCGGCGACGATCTTCAGGCCAGCCTTCTCGAAGCGGCTGTAGATCTCGCCGATCACGTTCTTGGCAACGGCATCGGGCTTGATGATGGATAGCGTACGCTGAGTGGCCATGCGGGTGTCTCTCCTGGAGGTGTGATCGAAAAAAGCGCGATATTGTAACGGTTCGAGGCGCGTTGAGCATCCCGAACCGTTGCGAAACCTGGGTCGTGTCAATGCGCGTGATTCACACGCTGAAGCTTTCGCCGCAGCCGCATTGATCCTTCACGTTGGGGTTGTTGAAGCGGAAGAAGCGGTTGAGCCCTTCCGAGACATAGTCCACTTCGCTGCCATCGAGCATGTTCAGGGCTTCCGGGGCGAGGAAGACCTTGGCGCCATGCTCCTCGAAGGCCACGTCGTTGCTGGCCTCCTGGTCGGCGAAGTCGAGCACGTAGCTGTACCCCGAGCAACCGCTGGGCTTGACGGTGACGCGCAGCCCGAGGCCGTGGCCGCGCTCGTCGAGCACCTGACGGATCTGCTTGGCGGCGGCAGGAGTGATCGAAAACTGTGCCATGAAAACCTCCTCAATGTTGGGTCAGGGCGTTCAGCGCATGCCGCAGTTCGGCGAGTGCGGCGTCGATGTCGGTGTCGCTGGTGAAGCGTCCGAAGCTGAAGCGCAGGGATGTCAGTGCTCGGGCTCGGGGGACACCGATGCCTTTCAGTACATAGGATGGCTCGAGGCTCGCCGAGTTGCATGCCGAACCGGTGGAGACCGCAATGCCCCGCAGGGCCATCAGCAGCGATTCGCCATCCACGCCGTCGAAGGCCAGATTGACGATGTTGGGCACGGACACGCTCGTTTCGGTGTTGCAATGAACGGTCTCGAGCCCCTCGAGCCCGCCGAGGAAGCGTCGAGCGAAGGCGGCGATGCGTTCCTGATCGGCAGCGCCCTCGGCCTCGGCGAGGGCAAAGGCCTCGCCCATGCCGGCGATCTGATGGGTCGCCAGGGTGCCGGAGCGCATGCCACGCTCGTGGCCACCGCCATGGATCAGGGCCTCGAGGCGGATGTCCGGGCTGCGCCGCACATAGAGCGCGCCGATGCCCTTGGGGCCATAGGCCTTGTGGCCCGACAGCGACATCAGATCGACGCCCTGGCGGGCAACGTCCAGCTCGATGCGCCCCACCGCCTGCGCCGCATCCACGTGCAGGGCGGCGCCATGAGCATGGGCCACTTCCGCCAGCGCGGTGACGTCGTTGATCGTGCCCAGTTCGTTGTTCACCGCCATCAGCGAGACCAGCACGGTATCGTCCCGCATCGCCTCGGCCAGCCGGGCGGGCGAAATGCGACCATCGCGCTCCGGGACCAGCCGCGTGACCTCGAAGCCCTCGGCCTCCAGGGCGCTGGCGGTGTCGAGGATGGCCTTGTGCTCGATGCTCGAGGTCACCAGATGGCGGCCGCGGGCACGATTGGCCCGCAGGTAGCCCGTCAAGGCCAGATTGTCGGCTTCGGTGGCCCCCGAGGTCCAGACGATCTCCCTGGGGTCGGCACCAATCAGGTCGGCCACCTGGCGGCGCGCTCCCTCCACGACCTGCTCGGCTTGCCAGCCGGGCATGTGGCTGCGCGAGGCCGGGTTGGCGAAGACGCCCTCCAGGGTCAGGTGCCGGCTCATGACCTCGGCGACGCGAGGATCGACCGGGGTGGTCGCGGCATAATCGAGATAGATGGGGGCGTTCGTGACCATGGGCCTGCTCGTCGTTCCGCAGCGTTGGGTTAAGGCGTGTCGATGGCGATGGTGTCGCCGGCGAACTGCTGTCGTTGCCGGGCGGCAATGCTGCGCACCTCCTGGCGGTTGATCAGATCCCCGAGCGTCACGCCATCGAGAAAGCCGTGGATTTCCGCCGAGAGTTCGCTCCAGAGGTGATGTGTCAGGCAGGTCCGGCCTCCCTGACAGTCCGCGAGGCCCTGACAGCGGGTGGCATCCACCGACTCATCGACGGCATCGATGACTCGGGCGACCGATACCTCCGCCGGGGTCACGGCCAGAAGGTAGCCGCCGCCGGGGCCGCGCACGCTGGTGACGAGCTCGGAGCGGCGCAACCTGGCGAAAAGCTGCTCGAGGTACGACAGCGAGATATCCTGACGCCGGGCGATGTCGGCCAGACTGACCGGACGTTGATCGGCATGCAGGGCCAGGTCGAGCATGGCAGTGACGGCGTAGCGTCCTTTCGTGGTCAGGCGCATAGGTGTCGAACGCAGAGAGTCGGTCGGATGGCCGAGAAATGACGTCAAGGTGGCAATCCAGCTGGTCACCTCGACGGGATGGGGCCATTATGAGAAAACCGAGTAGAACGGTCAACAATAGCCGCCAATGCTCAGCGTTCATTCCCTGCGCGTCTGGAAGCAGGCGTGGACGCCTCGGGCGAGGCAACCCTGTCGCCAGAGGCGTCCTCGTCTGGCGAGGGCGGCCTTTCCTCGGGCGGACGCTTCTCGTTGGGAGGGCAGGGAGTGTCGGCCTCGTCGAGGATCCCCGCGAAGTCCTCGTCGCGCAACGCCGGCAGCTGGCCTGCCCGATAGCTGGCGTCGAGCTTGCGCAGCGTGGCGCACATCACCTCGATGCGCTGATCCACGGCGTGCATGTGATCGAGCATGGCCTGCATGGAGTGGGCCACCGGGTCGGGCATGTCCTGACTCACGCCGTAGGCATCGAAGCCGAACTTCTGGCGAATCGCCTCGCGTCGCTCCGGGTCGAAGGGGGGCTCTTCCTCGACATCCGGGTCGGCCCGCTTGACGATCTTGCCCGGGATGCCGACCACCGTGGCACCGGCAGGCACCGCCTTGGTGACCACGGCGTTGGAGCCTATCTTGGCGCCGGCTCCCACGGTGAAGGGGCCAAGAATCTTGGCGCCCGCGCCGACGATGACGCCATCTTCCAGGGTGGGGTGGCGCTTGCCCTTGTTCCAGCTGGTCCCCCCCAGTGTGACGCCCTGGTAGAGGGTGACGTCGTCCCCCACTTCGGCGGTTTCGCCGATGACCACGCCCAAGCCATGGTCGATGAAGAAACGCCGGCCGATCATTGCGCCGGGGTGGATTTCGATGCCGGTCAGCCAGCGAAACAGCGTCGATAGCGTGCGCGCCAGCCATTTGAGGTTCTTCTGCCACAGCCAGTGGCTCAGGCGATGCGCGAGCAGGGCGTGCAGGCCCGGGTAGTTGGTCAGCACCTCGAAGACGTTGCGGGCTGCCGGGTCGCGCGCGAATACGCTGTTGATGTCTTCTCGCAGACGGCTGAACATGGAGCAATCCTTGTAGGGGGCTGATCGGCAGTCGACTCTCGCGCCGCTCGAATTCCTCATTATTGGGGTGCCTGGGCGGCCCTGCAAGGTGTCTGCGGTACCCTCGTTCGTGTCAGCGGGAAGCGCCGGCTTTCTTCTCCATGGCACTGAGGATGCCACGCAGGATGCTGATTTCCATCTGGTCGGGTCGTGCGCGCAGGTAAAGGCGACGCAGCCGGGCCATCAGTTGCCGCGGTTGTGCCGGGTCGTGAAATTCGACGGCGATCAATGCACGCTCCAGATGGTCGAAGAAACGCTCCAGGTCGGCATGACTGGCCAGGGGGCTGTCCCATTCGAGCCCGAAGGGCATGGCGGACTCGGCCTCGCTCGGGTGCGCCTCCTGCAGCCAGGCCTGGCGGCATTCATAGGCCAGCACCTGCACCGCGGCGGCCAGGTTCAGCGAACTGAAATCCGGGTTGGTCGGGATGTGCACATGGCGATGGCAGCGTTGCAGCTCGTTGTTGGTCAACCCGCTATCCTCGCGGCCGAAGACCAGTGCCACCCGGGCATCGGCGGGCGTGAGCTCCGCGACCAGGCAGCCGCCCAGCTGTCGCGGCGTGAGCATCGGCCAGGGCAGGTTTCGCGAACGCGCGCTGGCACCCACCACCAGGGTGGCGTCGGCCACGGCGCTCTCCAGGGTGTCGTGAACGGGCGCGGCGGCGACCAGTTCGTCCGCTCCCGAGGCGCGGGAGACGGCTTCGCTGGTGCGCACCTCGCAACGTGGCGTGACCAGCGCCAGATCGTCAAGCCCCATGTTCTTCATGGCCCGGGCCACGCCGCCGACATTGCCGGGGTGGCTGGTGCCGACGAGGACGATGCGCAGTTGAGCGAGAGAGAAGGGGCGGTCGAGCATGGCGAAGGATCATCCGAAAATCGGGAAAACAGGAACTCGCGAAGTCTATCACGGCAACGCGGGGATGGCGGCGTGGCGCGATTATCGTGGCCCGGCATGCGACTTTTTGCTAGCATGCGTGGCGTTCTTTAACAGTCATCGACTCTCCAAGGCCCGATCATGCATCCGATGGTCCAATATGCCCTGCGTGCCGCACGCAGTGCTGCCGAACAATTCCTGCGCGTCCGCGAGCGTATCGAGAATGCGCACGGCGATCACAACCTCCAAGGCTTGCTGGAGGATACCGCGCGCAATGCCGAAACCCTTATCGTGCGTCAGCTGGCCCGCGGCTATCCGCAACATGGCGTCGCGGGGCGCTTCACCCCGCATCGTGACGGCGAGGGCGAAGGCCGCGACATCCTGTGGAAGATCGAACCCTTCCACGGCTATTCCAACCTCTGCGTGGCCGGCGACGACTTCGCCTTGTCCCTGGTGTGTCTGGTCAAGGGGCGCCCCGAGCATGCGGTGATCATCTGCCCCTTCAGCGACGACGAATACCTGGCCAGCCGCGGACGCGGGGCCCAGCACAACGGCAAGCGCATCCGGGTGACCAAGGCCACCCACGTGGCCGGCACGCGTATCGCCATGGGCCTGCCGGAGAGCTGGCTGCGGGAGCGACACCTGCCGACCTACCTGCACCTGGTGCAGCGTCTTGGCCCTCAGGTCGATACCCTGACCGCCTCGGGCTGCCCGCTGCTGGACATCGCCGAGATGGCCTCCGGGCGTGCCGATGCGGCACTGGTGCTGGGTCTCGAGGAGCAGGACAGCCTGGTCGGCGCCCTGCTGCTCAAGGAGGCCGGGGCGCTGATGGGCGGTCCTGACGGCGCCCCCGGCGTAGAGCTCGAAGGCAATCTGATGGCGGCCGGGCCGCGGTTGTACAAGGCGATGGTACAGGTGCTCAAAGCCCCGGCTTGAGCAGTGCCCGGGGCTGGCACAGTCGCATCGGAACACGAACCCCCGCTCGTCGAGCGGGGGTTCGTGCGTTCAGGGGGGCACCTGGGCGGACGGGCCGATGACATGCTTGACCTCCTGATAGCTGGCCAGGCCCCAGGGGCCCAGTTCGCGGCCGATGCCACTGCGCTTGAAGCCACCCCAGGCGGTCTGTGGCAGGACCAGTTGTTCGCTGTTGAACCAGATGCTGCCGGCCTGTAGCTGGCGGCCGATGCGCCTGGCCCGCTCGGGGTCGCCGCTGACCACGGTGGCGGCCAGGCCGAAGTCGCTGTCGTTGGCCAGCTCGATGGCTTCCTGCTCGCTGGTCACGGCATGGCCGCAGAGCACGGGGCCGAAGATCTCCTCTCGCCACAGGCGGCTGTCGAGGGGCACGTCCCGGTACAGCGTGGGGGCGACGAAGAAGCCCCGGGCGGGCAGTTCGCGGTCGCGGGAATCGCGCACCGGCGTCAGCCCCTCCCGGGCGGCGATGGCCAGGTAGCCGTTGACGGCGTCGCGCTGTCGGGCGCTGGTCAGCGGCCCCATGCCGGTGGTTTCGTCCAGCGGGTCGCCGAACCGCAGTGCATCGATGCGCTCGCCCAGCACCGCGTACAACGCCTCGGCAATCCGTTCATGGACCAGCAGGCGCGAGGTGGCGGAACAGATCTGGCCGGCGTTGAAATAGAGGCCGGCCATCACGTAGTCGGCGGCCTGCTCGACCTCGGCGTCGTCCATCACCAGGATCGGGGACTTGCCGCCCAGTTCCAGCGAGATGCCCCGGCTGCCCTCGGCAGCGGCACGCATCACCGCCTCGCCGACCCGGTTGCTGCCGGTGAACGACACCTTGTCGACATCACGGTGGGACGCCAGCGGAGCCCCGACCCCCTCGCCGTCGCCATGCACCAGGTTGAACACCCCGGGCGGAAGATCGACTTCCAGGGCGATCTCGGCCAACACCTGTTCGGGCAGCGGGGTGACCTCCGAGGGCTTGAGGACCGCCGTGCAGCCGGCGGCCAGGGCCGGGGCGAGTTTCCAGGCACTGGTCACCAGCGGGAAATTCCAGGGGGTGATCAGCCCCACCACGCCGACCGGATCGAAATAGGCGAGCGCCTCGACATCTTCCATCTCCAGCGTGACCGGCGTTCCCTGGCGCGCATCCAGGGCGCGGGCCTGACCGGCATAGTAGCGATAGCAGGCGATGGCATCGTCCAGATCGATCGCCGCCTCGGCCAGCACCTTGCCGTTATTGGTCGATGACAGGCGAATCAGCTCGTCACGTCGCTTCGTCAGCCCCTGGGCAAAGCCCTCCAGATGGACGGCCCGCTGCGCCCCCGTCAGCGCTCGCCAACCCGGCAGGGCGCGTTGTGCCGCGGCCACGGCCGCCTCCACGTCGGCGCTGTCGCCGGCGGTGACCTCGGCGATCACTTCCTCGCTGTAGGGATTGGTGACCGGCAGGCGGCGCGAGCCCCGGGAGGGCACCCACTGGTTGTCGATGAATTGCTGGTCGAGGCGTTGCATGGAATCTCCTTCAGAACCATGATCGTAAAGTAGCGTCAGCTGGTTGCCTGCAATGCGTTGTGCCAGGCCCGCGCATCCACTTCGACCAGCATCGGCCCATCGGGACGCCCGCACAGCGCCTCGGCCAGGGCTGCCGGGCTGTCGACCCGCAGGGACGTGCAGCCGAACCCGGCGGCGACCTGCTGAAAGTCCGGTGCCTGGAGATCGACACCCAGCCGGGGCACCTCGTGGGCGTCCATGTAGCGGCGGATCTCCTCGTAGCCGGCGTTGTGCCACAGCACCACGATCACCGGCAGGCGCTCCTCCACGGCGGTGGCCAGCTCGCTCAGGGTGAACATCACGCCGCCATCGCCAACCAGCGCCACCACCGGCAATTCGGGCTTGGCCAGGGCGGCACCGAGGGCCGCCGGCAGGCCGTAGCCGAGGGTGCCGTAGCCGGTGGAGGCATTGAAGAAGCGCCGTGGCGCCGATTGCGAGACCAGATGGTTGCCGGCATACACCGGGGCGGTGGAGTCCCCCACCAGAATCGCCTCGGGCAGGGCCTCGCGAAGGGTAGAAAACAGTGGCACGAAATCGGCGAAGGCCGGGTCGGTGTCCAGTGCCAGGGCGTCGCGAATGGTGCAGGCACGCTTCGCGCCCTCCCGGGACAGCGGTCGGGGAAGGTGCTCGAGCAGCAGTTCCAGGGCACGAGCGGCATCGCCGACCAGCCCCAGGCTGGCGGTCTGGTTGCGTGCCAGCTGCTGCGGGTCGATATCAATGCGAATCAGCCGCCCGGCGAGTTCGAAACCGTCATCGAAGACCACGTCGTAATCGGTCTCGCCGAGCTCGGTGCCTACGGCGAGAATCACGTCGGCATTCAGGGCCAGTTCTCGCGCCGGTGCCAGGGCGCCGTTGGCGCCCAGGTCCAGCGGGTGGTCGATGCCCAGCAGTCCCTTGGCGTTGATCGTGGTCAGCACGGGGGCATCGAGCCGCTCGACCAGCGCGCGTGCCGCCTCGGGGGCGTCCACGCAGCCGCCGCCGAGCAGGACCAGCGGGCGCTGCGCTTCGTGCAGCCAGTCGGCAGCAATCGCCAGGCCCCGGGGGTCGGGCGCCGGACGGAACAGCCGCGGTGCCTGCCACGCAGTTGGCGGTTCGACCGGGGCGTCGAACAGATCGATGGGAATCTCGATATGCACCGGCCCCGGGCGCGCCGAAGCGAAGATGGCGAAGGCGCGGGCCAGCACTTCGGTCAGGGCGCCGGGGTCGAGCAGGGTATGGCTGAAGCGCGACACCCCGGCCAGCATCTGCTGCTGGCTGGGCAGCTCGTGCAGCCGCCCCTGACCTCGGCCCAGGGTGTCGCGGCGATTGACGCTGGAAATCACCAGCATGGGGATCGAATCGGCGAGCGCCTGGCCCATGGCGGTGGCGATGTTGGTCATGCCGGGGCCGGTGATGATCAGGCAGACCCCCGGCTTGCCGCTGGCCCGGGCGTAGCCGTCGGCCATGAAGCCCGCGCCCTGTTCATGACGCGGGGTGACATGGCGAATATCGCTTCCCTCCAGCCCGCGGTACAGCTCCACGGTGTGCACCCCGGGGATGCCGAACACCGTATCGACATCGTAGCGTTCGCGCAGCAGGCGGATCAGCAGTTCGGCACAGGTCATGTAAGCAAGTCCCTCCATTTGCCTTGGTCAAACCAAGGTAAGGAAAAGTCGGTGAGCGAAGATCAGACAAGGCAAAAATCAGCGAAAGAGCGGAGTTTACAAGTCGTAAATGAGCATCTTGAGCTGATTTTTAACGCAGTATGATCGAGCACAGGCATTTTTCCTCAAAACACGAAGACGTGGGCGATCAACGCGATGATTGGCAGGGTGATCGCGGTGCGCAGCAGGAAGATCGCCAGCAGTTCCCACAGCTTGAGCGGTATCTTCGACTTCAGCAGCAGGGCGCCGATTTCCGACATGTAGATCAGCTGGGTCAGCGACAGGCAGGCGATCACGAAGCGGGTCAGCTCGCTCTCGATGTTGGTGGCCAGTACCGCCGGCAGGAACATGTCGGCGAAGCCGACCAGTGTCGCCGGGGCGGCGGCCTGGGCTTCGGGAATCCCCAGCCACTCCAGGACCGGCACCATCGGATAGGAGAGCCAGGTGAACAGCGGCGTGAACTCGGCCAGCACCAGTGCCACGGTGCCGATGGCCACGACCAGGGGCAACAGTCCGAAGAAGATGTCGGCGACGTTGAACAGGGCGATGCGGACCAGCTGGCCCGGCCCCGGCGACTTCTCGGCCCGGGCCACGGCCTGGGCCAGGCTGAAGCGCAGGATGCCCATGCCGCCGGTGCTCTCCTCGGCGATCTGGCAGCCCACCGGCTCGTGGTAGCGGTTCGACTTGCGCGACAGCGGCGGCAGGCGCGGCACGATGACGGCGGCGATCAGGCCGGCGACCAGTACCGTGAGATAGAACTCGATGAACAGGTGGTTGATCTTGATGAAGGAGGCGACCAGCAGGGCGAAGGCGATGGAGACGATGGAGAAGTTGGTGGCGATCGCCGCGGCCTCGCGCTGGTTGTAGTAGCCCTGTTCGTACTGCTGGGTGGTGATCAGCACGCCCACGGTGCCGGAGCCCATCCAGGAGGCGGTGGCATCGATGGCGCTGCGTCCCGGCAGGCCGAAGATCATGCGAAACGGCTTGCGCACCAGGCTGCCGATGAACTCCATGAAGCCGAAGTCGACCAGGAACGGCAGCAGCAGGGCGGCGAAGAAGAAGAACGTCAACAGCACCGGCGCCAGATCGTTGAGCATCACGCCGCCGGTGGTCGAGGCGATGATGACCCCGGGGCCTACCTGAAACAGCGTCATGACCGCGAAGAGGGCGCCCAGCGCCCGCAGGGCGAGCCACAGCCAATCGACATCGAACAGCTCCCTGAGCGACCCCTTGAGCCAGGTCGGTCGAGTGAGCTTGACGAGCACGGTCACCACTGCGGAGATACACAGGATCAGGGCGGCCAGCGGCGGCAGGGCTTCGCCCAGCAGGGCCTTCAGGCCATCGGCCAGGAACCCCATGCCGATGTTGATGCTCTCGCCCGAGGCGAAGGGTATCAGGAACATGCCGATCCCGATCAAAGAGGGGATCAGAAACTTGAGCAGCCCGCGACGACTGAACTTGCCGCCCTTGAGGTCATAGGGACCCGTGGACGTTTCCACTGGAGAAACCATGGGAAGTACTCCCTTGTTGTTCTGGGGTTGAGGTTTAGCGGCGCTGCACGCCGGGCAGCACGCACAGCATTTCGTAGAGCAGCGTTGCACCCATCAGTGCCGTGTTGCCGCTGGGATCGTAGGGGGGCGAGACTTCCACCAGATCGCCGCCGACCACATTCAGCCCCCAGGCGCCACGCACGATCTCGAGTCCCTGCTGGGCGGTGAGGCCGCCCATCTCGACGGTGCCGGTGCCGGGCGCCACCGAGGGGTCCAGGCCATCGATATCGAAGGAGATGTACACCGGGCCGTCACCCATCTGCTCGCGGACCTCGGCCATCAGGGGGGCCAGCGACTTGTACCAGCACTCCTCGGCCTGTACCACCCGGAATCCCTGTTCGCGACACCAGTCGAAATCGTCGGCGGCGTAGCCGGTGCCGCGCAGGCCGATCTGCACCACTCGCCGGCTGTCCAGCAGGCCTTCCTCCTGCGCCCGGCGGAAGGGGCAGCCATGGGCCACGGGTTCGCCGAACATGTGTTCGTTGACATCGGCGTGGGCATCGACATGGATCAGGCCGACCGGACCATGCTTCTTGGCGATGGCCCGCAGCAGCGGCCAGGTCAGGGTGTGATCACCGCCCAGGGTCAGCGGCACGCAATCCTGGGCGAGCACCTCATCATAGTAGTCGGTGATGATGTCGAGATTCCTGGGCAGGTTGAAAGTATTGATCGGCACGTCGCCGATGTCCGCCACCTGCAGGCTGTCGAAGGGCGCGGCCCGGGTCGCCATGTTGTAGGGGCGCAACATGCGCGACTCGTCGCGAATCTGGCGCGGTCCCAGGCGGGTGCCGGGGCGATTGGAAGTGCCGATGTCCATGGGCACGCCGATGAATGCCGCGTCCAGGCCGGCGGCACTCGACTGGGTCGGCAGGCGCATCATGGTGGCCGGGCCGCCGAAGCGGGGCATCTCGTTGCCGCCCAGGGGCTGGTTGAGGGTCTTGTCGCTCATGTGGGTCGCTTCCTTGAAAAAGGGTTCGATCACCCTTGTCGATGTGTTGTGCATTTATCATGCGAGAAACGTGCCAACTTGTAAGGTTCTGTTCTTGAAGCGGCTCGGGCGCTGAATGATTCATGAGTGCATCGTCACTGGTGTCCGGCGATTCACCTGTGTATTGTTTGATGCATATGTGAATCGCGCGGGAGCGTTCATGGGCGACATCGATACCGCGGTACTCAAGACCATCGTCGACACGGCTCACGACCATTTCTTCATCGTCGAGGCCAGTGGCCGCATTCTCGACGTCAGCCCGGGCAGTGCGGCGGTCTACGGATTGAGCAGTGAGGAGCTCTGCGCCACGACCGTGCAGGATCTGGTCGAACGCGGGGTGCTATCCCCCTCGGTGACCATGGAGGTGATTCGTACCGGGCAGGCGGCGCAGGTCATGCAGCACACCGGCACCGGGCGCCGGGTGATCGCCGAGGCGCATCCGGTATTCGTCGACGGCAAGCTTGAACGCATCGTCTCGCGTTCCATGGATCTCACTGATCTGCAGTTGCTCCAGGATGAATACACGCTGCTCCAGCGACGCTTCAGCGAGCACCTGAAACGCGGCGGCTCGGCGTCCCTGGGTGACGACCTGGAACTCGACAACCTGGAGGTGCGCAGCGGCGTCATGCGCGAGGTGGCGCTGCTGATCAAGCGGGTCGCGCCTACCGACGCCACGGTGCTGATGCTTGGCGAGTCCGGCGTGGGCAAGACCGCCTTCGCCCGCCAGTTGCACCGCTGGAGCGCGCGCCACGACGGCCCCTTCATCGACGTCAATTGCGCCGCCATTCCCGAGGCGCTGTTCGAGTCGGAAATGTTCGGCTATCAGCCCGGGGCCTTCAGCGGCGCGGCTCGCCAGGGCAAGGCTGGCGTGCTGGAAATGGCCGATGGCGGCACTTTGTTTCTCGACGAGATCGGCGAACTGCCGCTGGCCATGCAGACCAAGCTGCTCAAGGTGATTCAGGATGGACGGGTCACCCGGCTCGGCGATACCCAGGCACGGCGCGTGGATTTTCGTCTGGTGGTGGCCACCAACCAGGACCTTGCCGCCCGGGTCGAGGGCGGCGCCTTTCGTCTCGACCTCTACTACCGGCTCAACGTCATTCCGTTGACGCTACCGCCCTTGCGTGAACGCCGCGAGGACGTGCCCGGCCTGGTGGAATTGCAGCTGGAGCGCCTGAATCGGCGCTATGGGCGTACCAAGGTGCTGCACCCCAGCGTGTGGCCCGAACTGATGGGACGCGACTGGCCCGGGAATGTGCGCGAACTCGAGAACTGGATGGAACGTGCCTGGCTGGCGGCGCCGGATGAAGTGATCGGGGCCCCGGGCAACGACGCCTTGCATGCCGGCCTGCAGCGTGGACCCTCGATCGACGCCCCTCCCGCCGGCCTGGCGGAGCTGACAGAGGGGCAAACCCTCAAGCAGGCCCTGGAGGTCCACGAACGACAGATCCTGGAATCGCTGAGCCGCCAGGCCACCAGCACCTATGGCCTGGCCGAGCGACTGGGCATCAGCCAGCCCAGCGTGGTGCGCAAGCTGAGAAAACATGGCCTGCGCATCGGTGCCGGACAAAAAACCTTACAACACCCCGCCGGGGCGGGGTGACGAGTCTTATCGGCAAAGGAAGTGGCTCAAGGCAGCTCTTCTTCCTCGGCATTCTCCTTCTTCGCCGGGATCAGATCCTCGCGCTCGAGCTTGATCGCGATCAGCAGCGCCGAGGCGACGTACACGGACGAGAAGGTACCGATGATCACGCCGATGATCAGTGCCAGGGCGAAGTTGTGGATCATGTCGCCGCCCAGCAGCAGCAGTGCCAGCAGCACCAGCAGGGTGGTGCCGGAGGTGGCCAGGGTGCGGGCCAGGGTCTGGTTGATCGAGTCGTTGAAGATCACCGCCATGTCGTCGATGCGCGACTTACGGATGTTTTCGCGAATGCGGTCGTAGACGATGATGGTGTCGTTCAGGGAGTAGCCGATCACCGCCAGGATCGCCGCCAGCACCGTCAGGTCGAACTCGAGCTGGAACAGCGAGAACACGCCGAGCACGATGGTCACGTCATGGATCAACGCCAGCAGAGCGCCGAAGGCGAACTTGTACTGGAAGCGAAAGGCCACGTAGAGCATCACCACGCCCAGCGCCACCAGCATGCCCAGGCCGCTCTGGTCGCGCAGTTGCCCGCCGACCTGGGCCCCGACGAACTCGGCGCGCACCAGGTTCACGCTTTCGCCGCTCTGGCGCAGGATCTCCGTGACTTGATCGCCGACGTTCGGGTCGAAGGCCTGCTGCAGGCGCACCAGTATCTCGTTGGTGGCACCGAAGGTCTGTACCGAGACGTCCCGGAAGCCGGCGTCTTCGAGCAGCTGGCGAATCGTGTCCAGGGCCGGGGCGCTGGCGTAGCGTACCTCGACCAGGGTGCCGCCGGTGAAGTCCAGCCCCAGGTTGAGTTGCTGGAACAGCAGGGTCAGCACCGACACCAGCAGCAGGACACCGGACGCAATGAAGGCATAGCGGCGCTTGCCCATGAAATCGAACTGTCGCATCGCGTTAGCCTCTCAAATCCAGAGTTTCTTGATCGGTTTGCCGCCGATGGTCAGGTTGACCATCGCCCGGGAGACCAGGATGCCGGTGAACATCGAGGTCAGGATGCCGAGCGACAGGGTCACGGCGAAGCCCTTCACCGGCCCGGTGCCGATCGAGAACAGGATCACCGCCACCAGCAGGGTGGTCAGGTTGCCATCGATGATCGAGGTGAAGGCACGCTCGTAGCCGGCATGGATCGCCTGCTGGATCGGCATCCTGGCACGCAGCTCCTCGCGTATGCGCTCGAAGATCAGCACGTTGGCATCCACCGCCATCCCCAGGGTCAGCACGATGCCGGCGATGCCCGGCAGGGTCAGGGTGGCGCCGAGCATCGACAGGGCCGCCAGCAGCAGCACCAGGTTGGTCACCAGGGCCAGGTTGGCGACCACGCCGAAGGCCTTGTAGCGGATCAGCATGAAGGCCACCACCAGCAGCATGCCGATCTCGACGGAGAGGATGCCCTGCTCGATGTTGGCCTTGCCCAGGCTCGGGCCGATGGTGCGTTCGGCGACGAAGTAGATGGGGGCGGCCAGGGAGCCTGAACGCAGCAGCAGGGCCAATTCCTCGGCTTCGGTGGGGGAGTCCAGTCCGGTGATGCGGAAGCTGTTGCCCAGGGCGCTCTGGATGGTGGCCAGGCTGATGATGCCGCGCTCGGTATAGGGAATGCGCTCCTCGACCTGCTCGCCATCCTTCATCACCGTGCGCGTGCGCGTCTGGTTGTCGATGTAGATGACCGCCATGGACCGGCCGATGTTCGAACGTGTCGCTCGGTTCATCAGCGTGCCGCCGGTGCCGTCCAGGTTGATGTTGACCTGGGGGCGTCCGTTCTCGTCGAAGCTGCGGCTGGCGCTGGAAACGCTGTCGCCGGTGATGATGACGTCGCGCATCAGCTCGGCGGTGCGATTCTCGTTGTTGCGGAAGGGGAGCGTCTCGGTCTCGTTTGCCGGGGTGTCCGGGCGCGCCTCGAGGCGGAACTCCAGATTGGCGGTGGCGCCCACCACGCGCTTGGCGGCGGCGGTATCCTGGACCCCGGGCAGTTCGACGACGATGCGGCTGGGCCCCTGGCGCTGTACCAGCGGCTCGGCGACCCCCAGTTCGTTGACGCGATTGCGCAGCGTGGTGAGGTTTTGGTTGATCGCGTAGTCCTGGATCTCGCTGACCTGCTGCTCGGTCAGTGTCATCGCCAGCACCGCACCGCGCCCGGCGTCGCGATTCTCGTACTGGAAGTCGGGGAATTCGCGACGGATGATGTTCCGGGCCTCGCTGCGGTCCTCTTCGCTGGCGAAGGTCAGCGTCAGGGTGCGCCCCTCGACGGTGGTGTCCCGGTAGCGGATGCGTTCGTCCCGCAGGCTTTCCCGCATGGCGCTGGCATTGACCTCGAGACGCTGGGTGAGGGCGGCTT
Source organism: Modicisalibacter ilicicola DSM 19980 (assembly GCF_900128925.1). Lineage (GTDB taxonomy): Bacteria > Pseudomonadota > Gammaproteobacteria > Pseudomonadales > Halomonadaceae > Modicisalibacter > Modicisalibacter ilicicola. The sequence goes on along the minus strand of NZ_FQUJ01000002.1, from coordinate 384,010 downwards.
CCATGTCCACTTCCAGGGCGAAGTGCACGCCGCCCCGCAGGTCGAGCCCCAGGTTCATGGGCGCGGCGCCCAGGCTCTCGAGCCAGGCCGGCGTCGATTCCGCCAGGTTGAGGGCCACGGTGAATTCGTCGCCGAGGGTCTCGTTGACGATGTTGCGTGCCTCGAGCTGCTCGTCCGCATCGGTCAGACGAATCAAGGCACCGTTGGCTTGCGGGTCGATGCCCTTGATGTCGATGCCGGCCTCGTCGAGGGCGTTGCGCAGCCGATCGAGCCGGGATTCGTCGAGGGTGACGTTGCTGCGCGAGCTGCTGATCTGGACGGCGGGGTCCTCGGGATAGAGATTGGGCAGGGCGTAGATCAGCCCAACCACGAGCACGATGAGTATCAGCAGATACTTCCACAGGGGGTAACGGTTGAGCATGGAAGCCCGGTCCTTGTTGCTGACGCGATGAAGACGCTGCCGACGGGGCATCGGCAGCGTGAAGGCGGAATCAGATGGACTTCAGGGTGCCCTTGGGCAGTACCGCAGCGACGGCGTTCTTCTGCACGCTGACTTCGGTGCCCTCGGCGATCTCCATGGAGATGAAGTCATCGGTGACCTTGGTGATGCGGCCGATCAGGCCACCGCCGATCACGATCTCGTCGCCCTTGGAGAGACTGCTGATGAGTTGCTTGTGCTGCTTGGCGCGCTTGGACTGCGGGCGCCACAGCAGGAAGTAGAAGATCAGCACGAAGCCGACCAGCATCACGATCTGGGCGATGCCGCCGCCCGCAGGTGCGCCACCTTCGGCGTGGGCCTGGGAAATGAAGAAATCCAGCATGGGTTGAGGTCTCCGGACAAGGTTTCAAAGATTGCGAGTATTAGAGGGCCGGACACTCCGGGTTCGGCCAAAAACGGGTCTTCCCTGGGTGTTCCGCCTGGATGCCGCTCGGTATCGCCCAGGGCTCAGTGCGGTGCGTCGGGCACCGGTAAGCCGCGCCGCGCATAGAACATTCCCACGAAGTTCGCCAATGTACCCGCTTCGATAGCACCGCGCAAACCGGCCATGAGCCGTTGGTAATGGCGCAGATTGTGGATGGTGTTGAGCATCGCGCCAAGCATCTCGCCACAGCGATCCAGATGATGCAGATAGCCGCGCGAGAAGTGCCGGCAGGTGTAGCAGTCGCAATCCGCTTCGAGGGGCCGGGTGTCGTGGCGATGCCTGGCGTTGCGGATCTTGATCGTGCCCTCGGCGGTGAACAGGTGGCCGTTTCTGGCATTGCGGGTCGGCATCACGCAGTCGAACATGTCGATGCCACGCCGTACTCCCTCGACCAGGTCCTCGGGCTTGCCGACCCCCATCAGGTAGCGCGGCTTGTCCTCCGGCATCCAGGTCGGCAGATAGTCGAGCACCTCGATCATCTCCGCCTTGGGCTCGCCCACCGACAGCCCGCCGATGGCCAGGCCATCGAAGCCGATCGCCTCGAGCCCTTCCAGGGAGCGCTTGCGCAGTTCCGGATACATGCCGCCCTGGATGATGCCGAACAGCGCCGAGGGGGAGTCGCCATGAGCGATTCGCGAGCGCTCGGCCCAGCGCAGGGAAAGCTCCATGGAGCGCTGAGCCTCGTCCGGCGTGGCCGGGTAGGGCGTGCACTCGTCGAAGATCATCACCACGTCGGAACCCAGCGAACGTTGTACCGCCATCGACTCCTCCGGGCCCATGAACACCTTGGCGCCATCCACCGGCGAGCGAAAATGCACGCCGGCTTCGGTGATCTTGCGCATCGCCCCCAGGGAGAAGACCTGGAAACCGCCGGAGTCGGTGAGGATCGGCCCCTGCCATTGGGAAAAGTCGTGCAGGTCGCCATGGGCCTCGATCACCTCGGTGCCCGGGCGCAGCCACAGATGGAAGGTATTGCCGAGGATGATCTCGGCACCGATCTCCTCGACGCTCTGGGGCGTCATGCCCTTGACCGTGCCGTAGGTGCCCACCGGCATGAAGGCCGGGGTTTCCACCGTGCCGCGGGGGAACGTCAGCCGGCCGCGGCGGGCGCGCCCGTCGCTGGCCAGGCGGTCGAACTTCATGAAGCAATCGTTTCGCATGGGGGTCTCGGTCGAAATCAAGGCGTTTTGCGCGTCAAGAACATCGCATCGCCGTAACTGAAGAAACGGTACTGCTCGATGACGGCTTCGCGATAGGCGTGCAGGATCGTATCGCGACCGACGAAGGCAGAGACCAGCATCAAGAGCGTCGATTCCGGCAGGTGGAAGTTGGTTACCAGGGCATCCACGCAGCGCCATCGATAGCCTGGGTAGATGAAGATGTCGGTCTCGCCGCGAAAGGGGGTGATCTCGCCATCGGTGCTGTTCAGGCAGGCACTCTCGAGGCAGCGCACGCTGGTGGTGCCCACCGCCACGACGCGCTTGCCGCGTGCCCGGGCGGCGCGCACCTGCTCGCAGGCCTTCTCGTCGACCTCGAGCCACTCGCTGTGCATGTGGTGCTCGCGGATATCCTCGACCCGCACCGGCTGAAAGGTACCCGCTCCCACGTGCAGGGTGACGAAGGCGTGTTCGATACCCCGTTCGCCCAGGGCATCCATCAATGGCTGATCGAAGTGCAGCCCGGCGGTGGGCGCGGCCACGGCACCCTCGCGCCGCGCGTAGACTGTCTGATAGCGTTCGCGATCGGCGAGCTCGTCCTCGCGGGTGATGTAGGGGGGCAACGGCATGTGGCCATGGCGTTCGAGCAGTTCGACCAAGGGCGTCTCGCCAAGAAAGCGCAGCTCATACAACGCCTCGCGGCGGCCTTCGACGACGGCGTGGATGTCGCCCTCGAAGATCAGTTCGGTGCCGGGCTTGGGCGACTTGCTGGCGCGGATGTGAGCCAGGCCACGGTGGGCGTCCAGCGGGCGTTCGAGCAGCATTTCCACGCGTCCGCCGCTGGCCTTGTGGCCATGCAGCCGGGCGGGGATCACCCGGGTATCGTTGAATACCAGCAGATCGCCCGGGGCGAGCAGCTCGAGCAGGTCGGGAAAACGTCGATGTGCCAGCTCACCGCTCTCGCCATCCACGCACAGTAGCCGGCAGTCACTGCGCTGCTCGGAAGGATAACGGGCGATCAGCTCGTCGGGGAGATCGAAATGGAAATCGGCACGCTGCATGAAAACGGGATTGCCAGGCAAGATGAATAGGGGAAAGCCCGCGCCCAAAGCGTTCGGGGCCGTTCGACAGGGCGCACATGATAGCCGAGTGAGACCGAGAAGTCAGGCCGGCATTGACGCCGCGACGAAGCCCCGTATAATGCGTCCCGCTGCCGGTGTGGCGGAATTGGTAGACGCAGCGGATTCAAAATCCGCCGCTAGCGATAGCGTGTCGGTTCGAGTCCGACCACCGGCACCACAATTTCAATAGTTTATCTCTCCTTTCTTGCGTTACCTCCACGGCGTATCGTCCAATGATCTCCTCTTATTGGGACAGGTATGGGCGATGGCGCTTCATCACGTCCAGACCCCATGAGAGGGTAAGAAAACTCAAGGTCCAAACCCCGCGAGGGGGGCGACAAATGTTGACATTCGAGAGTGGTCCGCAGGGTGATGCCGACACCGCTGTGATTGAGATGCTGCGCGATGACCCGGCGATGGCCGTTGACTACCTGCGCACCGCCTTCGAGGAGCTGGATGAGGAGGGCGGGGAGTCGGCGTTTCTAATGGCGCTGCGTCATGTGGTGGAAGCCCAGGGCGGCATCGCGGCCGTGGCCGAACGTGCCAAGGTCTCACGCGAGAGCCTGTACCGGGCACTATCGCCCAAGGGGAATCCGACCCTGCGCACCATGACCGCTGTCATCAAGGCGACCGGCATTCGCTTCCACGACCTGACGCATCCTGCCTCCTGATCTGGCTCCGGCTGGCGCTACAGTGCCCGTGCACAGAAAACGTCAGCCGCCTGGCGCTCGCCACGGGCAGTAAGATACACTGCAAGAAATTCAGTGATATGAGATATGAGGGAGGCCACCATGACCACGCCGCTTTCCCCCATCGTCTCCGAGTTCGAGACCGAGGAGCAGGCCGCCAGCTATGACCGCTGGTTTCGTGAGCGGGTAGCCGAGAGCCTGGCGGACACGCGCCCCACGATCCCGCATGATGAAGTGATGGCGGACATGGAGGCGATCATTCAGGACGCCGAGCGCCGGCATAGTCGCCAAGCGTGACGCTCCCGCTGCACTGGCGGGCCACTGCCCGCGAGCAACTGGCATCCATCGTGCGTTTTATCGCCGAGCGCGACCCCCGGGCCGCCCGCCGCCTGAAAGCCCGGCTGGAGTCGGCCCCGCTGTTGCTGTCAGAGCATCCCTACCTGTACCCGGCTGGCCGCGTCCCTGGAACGCGGGAGTTGGTGGCCCATCCAAATTACCTTCTCGTCTATCGTGTAGCCGCTGATCGTGTGGAGGTGGTCGCCGTGCTGCACACTCGGCAAGAGTACCCACCGAGCGAGTGACGCTTTCGCCTTCACTGGTGCTTCATCCGGTGTCATCCCGTATCGCCCAAGCGCATTTCGAGTATTGGGACAGGAGTTGGGAATTTTAGAATAACCGCTACTAAGAAGCTGATTAAATTGAATAATCAGCGGATTCAAACTCCGCCGCTAGTGATAGCGTGTCGGTTCGAGTCCGACCCCCGCACCACCAAAACGCTGGGTTTTGCCGATTTGGCCCAGTGACTCGAGGCGAGCCGGGTCAGCATAAGCACGAACATACGCTTCCTCGAGCGTCTCGGTGTTATCGAGCGTGTCGCACAACGGGGCGAGCGGCGGGACTACTTCCAGTTCGCCACTCCACCTTGCCTACACCTGCTGCAAGGCTCTGTCGATCGCATGATGAAGGCGCATGCTGTTGTAGTGCATGCCAGGGATCGGCTGTCGGTGACGGATGAAGACACGAGGCGCCGACTCGATGAGTTCGGTGCATTCTACGCGGAGCTCGGCAACAGTTTTCGGGAGTGGCCGAGCGTTTTTCTCGCGAAGCGTGATGCCGGATGGATAGTCTCCAAGTGGCTTGCGCGCGCCGAAACAGCGGAAATTCGACCGAAAAGAGGAATCCTGATGTTGAAACAAGTCACAGCCCCGGAGCATGTCATCGCCTTGGCGCTCGATGGGAAGCTGACCGGCGAGGGCATCCAGGACTATCGAGGTATTCTTGACGATAAGCTGCAGCAGCACGCCCAGCTTGGTGTTTATGTGGATCTCACACGCCTTACGGACATGAGCGCAAACGCGCTGATCGAGGTATCGACATGCGGACCTTTCCCGCGGATCGCGAAGAGGATGCCTGGGCATGGCTCGAGGCCGAGCCGGCTGAATGATACGCCGGCACAGCTAACGTGAACTGTCGCCCTTGCAGAGGTAAGCACGATGGCCGCTGAATCGCCCCAGAAGGGTGCCACCGCGTACCGCATCAGCGGCCTGACCAAGGTCTACGGCGAGGGACCGGCGGCGGTTCACGCCCTGCGCGGGGTCGATCTGGACATTCCCGCCGGCGAGCTGGTCGTGCTGCTCGGTCCCTCGGGCAGCGGCAAGTCCACGCTGCTCAACATCATCGGCGGGCTGGATCGGGCCAGCGATGGGCAGGCTCTCTTCCAGGATCAAGAGTTGACGGCGCTAAGCGACGGGCAGCTGACGCGCTACCGACGCGATCATGTCGGCTTCGTGTTCCAGTTCTACAACCTGATGCCGAGCCTGACGGCCCATGAGAATGTCGAGCTGGTCACCGAGATCGCTCGCGATCCGATGGATCCCGACGACGCGCTCGCCCTCGTCGGCCTGCACGCGCGGACCGATCATTTCCCCGCGCAGCTATCCGGCGGCGAGCAGCAGCGGGTCGCCATCGCTCGTGCCGTCGCGAAGCAGCCGACGGTGCTGTTCTGCGATGAACCGACCGGCGCACTGGACAGTACAACGGGGCGTGCCGTGCTCAAGGTACTGAAGGACGTCAACGAGCGGCTGGGCGCGACGGTGTTGATCGTCACCCACGCCGCGGCGACCGCGGCCATGGCCGACCGAGTGATCCATTTCGCCGACGGGGCGATCCGCGAGGTGATCGTCAACGCGACCAAGCTCGCACCGGAGGACATCGAATGGTGAGCACGCCGTGAGCCCGCTTGATCGCAAGCTCCTGCGCGACCTGTGGCGCATCAAGGGACAGGCCATCGCCATTGGCGCCGTCATCGGCGTGGGCGTGCTGATGCTGGTCATGATGACCGGCCTTGTCACGTCATTGGATGAGACCCGTCGCGCCTACTACGAACGCTATCGGCTGGCCGACATCTTCGCTCCGGTCACGCGCGCGCCGGATCGACTGATCGCTGACTTGGCCGCCATTCCCGGCGTGTCCGCCGCCGAGGGGCGTGTCACCGGCAGCGCACTCATCGATCTACCCGGGGTGGACCTGCCCTTGCGGGCACAGGCCGTCTCGCTGCCCGATTTCGGCGAACCGCGGCTCAACGATGTCTATTTGAGTGCCGGGCGCCGACTGGACAGTGATCGTTCGGACGAGATCCTGCTGCTCGAGGGCTTCGCCAAGGCCCATGGCCTGCAACCCGGCGATGCGCTCTCGGCGACGATGAACGGGGCTCGGCGGACGTTTCGGATTGTCGGCCTCGCACAGTCGCCGGAGTTTCTCTACACCACCGCTCCCGGTGAGCTGGCCCCCGATGACAGCCGTTTCGGCGTGATCTGGATGAGTCGCACGGCACTTGCTGCCGCCTATGACATGGAGGGCGCGTTCAACCAAGCGCTCCTCTCCGTTGGCCGTGGTGACGAACGGGCCGCCGTTCTCGATGCGGTGGACCGTATTCTCGATCCCCATGGCGGGCTGGGGGCTTACGGACTGGAGAATCATGAGTCCAACCGCTTCGTGAGCGAGGAAATCAGCGGCCTGCGCGCCATGAGCAGCGGGGTGCCGCCGATCTTCCTCGGGGTGGCAGCCTTCCTGCTCTACATCGTCGTCTCGCGAATGGTTCAAGCCGAGCGCGAGCAGATCGGGCTGATGAAGGCGTTCGGCTACACCAACGTCGAGGTGGGCGCGCACTACTTCAAGCTGATCCTCGCCATTGCCGCAGGCGGCGCTCTAGCCGGCTGCCTGGCCGGCATCGCCGCCGGCCGGGCATTGATCGGGGTCTATCTCGAGTATTTCAAGTTCCCGTTCCTGGTGTTTCAGCTCGATCCGCAAGCCTTCGTCATCGGCTTCGGCGTCAGCGTGCTGGCGGCATCGGCCGGCGGATTGGTCGTCCTGCGCGGTGTGTTTGCGCTGACCCCCGCCACCGCCATGCGCCCGCCTGCGCCACCGGATTACAGCCGTGCCGGGCGGATCGGCCGATCCCTGAACCGACTGCTCGATCAGCCCAGCCGCATGGTACTGCGCCGCCTGACACGGCAGCCCGGGCGCATGGCGGGCGCCGTGATCGGCATCGCCGCCGGGATGGCGCTGTCGGTCGGCATGATCTCGATCCTTTCCGGTTTCGACCGTACCCTCGCCTTGACCTTCAGCGTGATCGACCGCAGCGACGTCACGGTCACCTTCACGGAGGCCTTGTCCGAGAACGCCATCCTCGAACTGCAGCGCATGCCGGGTGTCATCGAGGTGGAACCGGTGCGCATCGTGCCCGCCGTCCTGCGCAATGGGCTCAAGACGTATCGAGGCGTGATCAACGGGCTGGTGACAGAGCCCCGCCTCAATCGCGCGGTGGACCAGGACGTGGCGACGATCCCCATGCGCCAGGAGGGCGTGATACTGGCTACCGCGCTCGCCGACATTCTCGATATCGCACCGGGCGAGACGCTGACCGTCGAGGTGCGGGAGGGACGCCAGCCGGTGCTCGATATCCCGGTGATCGGCATTGCCGAGACCCTGCTCGGCTCTCCCGCCTATATGGAGCTTGGGGCCCTCAATCGCGCGCTGCGCGAACCCAACCGCGTTTCCGGGGCCTACCTGCGCGTCGATGGAGCACAGCGCGAGAGCGTCTATCGCCAGCTCAAGGACATGCCGACCGTTGCCGGCGTCAGCCTCAAGGCCGATGCGCGCGATGCGTTTCAGAAGCTGATGGATACCGGGGCCGGGGCGATGCGCTACATCATGGCGGCGATTGCCGCCATCATCACCTTCGGCATCGTCTACAACGCCGCTCGGATTGCCTACGCGGAACGCGCTCGGGATCTCGCCAGCCTGCGGGTGATCGGCTTCACCAAGGGGGAAGTGGCCTTCGTCCTGCTCGGTGAACTCGCCGCCGTCACGCTGGTCGCGTTACCGGTAGGCGCGCTCCTCGGCTATTACCTCTCTTTCGGTATCGCCGCCGGATTCAGTTCCGATCTTTATCAAATCCCCGCTGTTTTCACTCCAGAAAGCTACGGCGCGGCGGCGTTGGCGGTCATTGCGGCCGCCGTGGCCTCCGGCTGGCTGGTGAAACGGGATATCGACCGGGCCGATTTGATCGCTGCCCTCAAAACCCGGGAGTAGGCCTGCATGGCACGCAAACGATCTCGCTCATTCCTCACCGGCGTCGCCGTCATCGCCCTCGCAGCGGTGCTGACCTTCGCCTTCTGGCCCCGCCCGACGATGGTCGACATCGGCGAGGTCACTATCGACCGCATGATCTTGACCATCGACGAGGAAGGGCGCACGCGCGTGCATGACGCCTATGTGATCTCGACGCCGGTCGCGGGCCGCCTCATGCGTGTCGACGTTGAGCCCGGCGATGCGGTAGAGCGGCACAAGACGGTCGTCGCGCAGATGCTTCCCAGCAACCCGGCGGCACTGGACGTGCGCAGCCGTGAGCAGGCCCGGTCCGCCGTGGCCGCTGCCGAAGCGGCGCTGCGCCTTGCCCGCGCCGAACTCAATCGGGCCATCGCAGACAAGGAACTGGCCGACATCGACCTGGAGCGCGCGCGCACACTCCGACGTAGCGGCACGGTCAGCGAGGCCGCGCTGGATCGCGCCATTCGCGAAGCGCTCGCGGCGCAGGCCGCCTATGATACCGCCGAAGCCGTCATCGAGATGCGCCAGGCCGAGCTGGAAAACGCCCGGGCACAGCTGATCGGGTTCGACGATCGACCAGGGCTCGACGCAGCTATCGGCGAATTCGGCCAGAGCGTGCCGATCCCAATCCGAGCACCGAGTGGCGGTCGCGTGCTACGCCTCATCCAGAAGAGCGAAACCACCCTTCCCGCCGGAACGCCGATCATGGAAATCGGCAACATCGACAGCGACCTCGAAGTGCTCGTCGAACTCCTGTCGACGGATGCCGTGCAAGTGGCCCCGGGCGATCGCGTCCTCATCGAGAAATGGGGCGGCTCGGGAACGCTGAATGCCGTGGTGCAACGGGTGGACCCTTGGGGCTTCACCAAGTTCTCCGCGCTTGGTGTCGAAGAGCAGCGCGTCAACGCCATCATCCGCTTCGTGGACTCTCAATCGGCCCAAGCGGGGCTGGGCCACGGATTTCGCGTCGAGGCACGGATCATCGTCTGGGAAGACGATGACGCCTTGGTCGTGCCGTCGAGCGCGCTGTTTCGTGATGGGCGGAGCTGGTCAGTCTTCCTGGTCGAGGACGGCATCGCGCAGCGGCGGCAGGTCGACATCGGGCACAACAACGGCATTCAGGCCCAGGTCGTCAACGGCCTCGAGCCGGGCGATCGCGTGATCCTGTATCCCGCCTCCGGCCTGAGCGATGGCATGCGCGTGGCGCAGCGGGAGATCCATTGAGGGAGAGTACTTACGCGGGCGATATTGCCATTTCCTGAAGACAAGGACAAAAGTGGGCTGCTCCCATCAGGCCGTATACGGAGTCCTACGCTCGAGAGAGCAGCTTCGTCCCATCTGGGTACGACTCTTCCCCGGGGAGCAGCAAGAGAAGCAAGCAAAGCAAGAGAAAGAAGAGCCTGAACAGCAGTAATCATGGCCTCCCTTGGTCATCGGCGTTCCTGTGGGAGCGCCGATGCTCGTCGTATCAGGTCGCGTACCTAGGCAACACTTAGCAATTCTTCCAGCGCCCGGTTCAGTTCTGCCTGAATGGAAGCCTGTTCTCCCCACGCGAGATACACTTCGATGCTGGCGTTCGACTTGTTCATATCGAAACCTCATTTTCAGTAGCCGTTGATAAGGATGTGTTGCAGCGCTTCTAGCAGTTCGAAGAGAAGCCGCTTGTCGCGCTACATAGGTCTTATCGGCGAATGTGCAGGGGGCCTTTAGGCTTTGAGTGGCAATTTTTAAGATTAACTGGTCATCGTAGTGTCTCGTCGTGGCCGCGACGAGCCGTCCTGCAGCTGGCCGAGCTTCGAGCCTGGCAGTGATGCAGCCTGCGCTGGGGCCAGGTCGCCTGAGGGAGAGTATTGAGCGGCAGTGCCTATCTCCCTGCACGGCTTAAAGAGTCGTGGAGAGTCAGGAGCTTAGGGAAAACGTTAATAAAACTTAATATTCTGTGTCTCTTCGTAGCATTGCCTCGGAAAAGCAGGGCATACAATGCGCGGGTGGTATCAGCGTTTGTCTTGACCGGGCACCGAGGAAGGTGCCCGGTCTTTTTTGTGCCAATGACAGGGCCTCTTCAGTCGGCCCCAGTGGGTCAGTTGTAGCGGTTGGCTTGCCCTTGCAGTTTCTCTAGCAGAGGAAGAATGTCGTCGAGTCCGTCATGATCGAGGGATTCGACGAGTGTATTGAGCGCATCGGCCCGGGGGGCGTCGTAGGCTCCTGCATAGGAGTCGACATGGTCGATGCATTCCGAATCACTGTTCTTTGCACTCAGTTGTTCCAAGCGGTCCAGGCGCCCGAGAATCTCGACCTGGGTCAGGAGGACGGTCTTGAGCAGTTTTCTTGTCGTTTCCATGGCGTGCTCCAGCGGGGTGTTGACCCTTTCAACGTAGCAGACCCCGGGGTTTACATTCCTCATTCTAGTGGCTGAAATACCTGCAGATGTCGGTATGGCAAAGACCATGCACATTATTCACCGCTCCTGTTCGGGCGTGTCTTACCTTCGGACGATTTAGGGCTTATGATTGCTTTATCCGACAGTCCTTCGCCCCCTTGGGCGGAGGGCTGTTTTTTCTTGCCGCTAGCGGATGCCCCCCGAGGGAAAAGGAGCTGACGATGATGCGCCCCGTGCTTGTCGTGAACCGGCTGGATGCCGAACGGTTGCAACGCTTGATCGATACCGCCGCCCATAGGGATGTCGTGGCCGAGGCGCTGGAGGCGGAACTCGAGCGTGCCGAGGTGGTGGAGCCCGAGGAGATCCCCGCCGATGTGGTCAGCATGAACAGCCAGGTGCGTTTCACCGAACTCGGCCGCGGGACCGAGCTGACGCGCACGCTTGTCTATCCTCATGCCCTGGCCGATACCCCGGATGGGCTCTCGGTCATGGCGCCCGTGGGGGCGGCGTTGTGGGGGCTCAAGGTGGGAGAGACGATCGACTGGGAATTGCCGAACGGAAGACGCATCCAGCTACGCGTCGATGCCATCCTGTGGCAGCCCGAAGCGGCCAGGCAATATCACCGATAAAGAGACGGGCCATGCCATTCACGCTGTGGTTGTCGCTTGCCGCGATCTGTGCCATGGGGGCGATGTCGCCAGGACCAAGCCTGGCCATGGTGCTGCGTCACACCCTGGGAGGCGGGCGTGCCCCCGGCGTGATTGCCGGGGTCAGTCATGCCCTGGGTGTCGGTTTCTATGCCCTGCTGACCGTCTGGGGGCTGGGGGCGGTGATCGTGCACCAGCCGCTGCTGTTTACGCTGATCACCTGGGGGGGCGCTGCTTACCTGGCCTGGCTGGGAGTCAAGGCGCTGCGCGCCGGCCGTGGCGGCGCCCTGGAAGCCGGGGCGGTATCGACCAGCCATGCCCTGGCGGCCCGGGACGGGGTGCTCGTGGCCTTGGCCAATCCCAAGCTGATCCTGTTCTTCGTGGCCTTGCTCAGCCAGTTCGTCAGTGCCGACATGGGGGCCCTGGCGAAGGTCGTGATCGTTGCCACGGCGACCCTCATCGATGCGGCCTGGTACGTGCTGGTGGCCGTCGCGCTATCCCATTCACGGGTGCTGCCGTGGCTTCAGGCTCGGGCGCACTGGATCAACCGCATTACCGGCCTGCTGCTGATTGCCCTGGCCTTGCGGGTGCTGCTGGGCTGATCAATGGCCGTGCTGGCCCGCTGCTTGGCCTTCTTCACCAGCTTCCCGGACCTGTACCTCGAGGGTAACGCTGTCCCGTTCGGCGAACTCCAGGGTGATCGGAAAACGATCCCCTACCTGCAGCGACTGCTCGAGGCCGATCAGCATGAGGTGTTCGCCACCGCCGGGACGCATCATGAGCGTCTCGCCGGCTGCCACGTCGAGACGCTCCAGTCGGCGCATGCGCATCACACCATCTTCCATGCTCATGTCGTGAATCTCCACCACCTCGCTGACCGATGAACTGGCGCCGACCAGCGAAACGTCTTCTTCCCCGGCGGTGATATCGATGTAGGCCGCGCCATTGGGCGCGCCCGGCGGTGTCGGAGTGGCAAAGGGGTGGAGCAGGCGCAGCCCGGTGTCGCCGGCTTCCCGGGCAAGCGCCCCCGAGGCGACTAGACAGCTGACAAGCAGGGGCAGGACGGAAAGGCGCAGACTGGGAGAACGTGGCATGACATTTCCTCGATGCGGGGGCAGATCCGAGGGTAACCCGATGTTTCAGGCATGGGTAGCACCGCTCAGTCGGCAATACGTGCGAGGATCGCGTCCAGCGGCGCATCATCGGGCAGCACACCGTAGACCGGACTGACGCCATCACCCAGGCGGCTGCGACAGAATGTCTCGGCAATCTCCGTGGGAGCGTGCCGTAGCAACAGCGATGCCTGCAGGCACTGGGCCATGCGCTGGGTCAGCCAGCGAGCGTTGGCTTCCAGTGCTTCGGCGGGCCGATGAATCAGGTCTTCCAGTTCGGTCACGGCGGCGTCGAACTGCCGACAAGCCCCCTGGGCCAGAAGGAGTTCGGCGCGCAGGGCTTCGATGCTTTCGGGATGACGCGCCATCACGCGCAGCACATCCAGACAGATGACGTTGCCGGAACCTTCCCAGATCGAGTTCACCGGGGCTTCCCGATAGAGCCGCGCCAGGGGCGTCTCTTCCACGTAGCCGATGCCGCCCAGGCACTCCATGGCTTCGGCCATGAAGCCCGGTCCGCGCTTGTTGTGCCAGTACTTGCCCAGGGCGGGCAGCAGGCGCGTCAGGGCGTGTTCGCGCTCGTCTCCGGGGGTGTCGAAGGCGCGGGCGGCACGCATCGACAGCATCAGGCTCGCTTCGACCTCCAGGGCCAGGTCGGCGATCACCCGGCGCATCAGGGGTTGTTCACCGAGACGCCGGCCGAAGGCGTGGCGTTCGCGGACATGTCGCCAGGCTTCCAGAAGCGCCTGACGCATCATGCCTGCCGGAGCGGTCGCCGCATCGAGCCGGGTCTGCTGAACCATCTCGAGGATGGTGGCGATGCCTCGGCCGGGGTCGCCGACCGCCTGGGCCCAGGCACCGCGATACTCGATCTCCGCCGAGGCGTTGGCGCGATTGCCGCACTTGTCCTTGAGCCGCTGCAGTTCGATGGCGTTGCGCTCGCCCTCGGGAGTGAAGCGCGGCACCAGGAAGCATCCCAGGCCGGCCTCGGTCCGGGCCAGGGTCAGAAAGGCATCGGACATCGGGGCGCTGCAGAACCACTTGTGGCCCGTGAGCCGATAGCCATCGCCTTCCTGCACCGCCCGGGTGGTGTTGGCGCGGACGTCACTGCCGCCCTGTTTCTCGGTCATCGCCATGCCCAGGGTCACGGCGCTCTTCTCCCAGGCCGGCACGGCACGCGGATCGTAATCCCAGGCCAGCACCCGCGAGCGCCACTGCGCATGGAGTTCCGGTTCCCGGCGTAGTGCCGGTATGGCGGCATGGGTCATGGTGATCGGGCAGCAGAATCCCGGTTCTGCCTGGGTGAGCAGGTAGAGCGCCGCGATATGGGCCTGGTGGCCGCCCTGGTGCTCCTGCTCCCAGGCCACGGCGTGCCAGCCATTATCGCAGGCCAGGTGCATCAGGGCATGGTAGGCGGGGTGGTAGGTTACCTCGTCGAGGCGGCGGCCATGGCGATCGAACAGGCGCGGCTGGGGTGGATGGCGGTTGGCCTCCTCGCCGAGTGTTTGCACGGCGACGCTGCCCACGGCACGTGCCAGCGATTCGATCCGAGGGGCGACCCAGGCGGGGGCCTCGCGTGCCAGGGCCTCGCGCAACGGCCTGTCGAGTGCCAGCAAGTCGAGATCACGAGGTGGTGCAGGCTGGTTGAGCACCTCGTGGGTGGCAAGGTCATGACGTGGTGCGTGATCGGTCATGGCGGTTCTCCTCATTTTCTTGAGGATGGTGCCGATCCGGAGCGTGGTCAAACGTTTGAAAGTTTACAGGTCGCGACATGACGCCATAGACACACTCTGGCATGCTCGTCCTTCGATTTCTCAACCGGGGTAAGGGACATGCCACGAGACGCGATGTCGCTTGCGACAGGGCAGATCAAGGACGAGCGCGTGCAGCTCGTCGATGCCGTCAACCGCCCCTGTGGCAGTGCCTCGCGAAGGATGATGCGGCGCTATCGACTCTGGCATCGGGCCACCTACGTGTTCGTGCGCAACCGGCTAGGCGAACTGTGCGTGCAGGAACGCACACTGACCAAGGAGGTCTTTCCCGGGGATTACGACCTGGCGACCGGCGGTGTGGTGGGGGCCGGGGAGGCGGTGGCCATCGCCGCACGGCGCGAGCTCGCCGAGGAACTGGGGATCGAATCCGTGCGCCTGACCCCCTGTTTCGAGTTCCGTTTCGCCGAGCAGGGTCATCATGTCTTCGGCAGCGTCTTTCTCGTCGATTACGATGGCCCCCTGCGGTTGCAGGCCGAGGAGGTGGCGAGTGCCAACTGGTTATCGGTCGCCGAGGCACTCGACCTCAGGCGGGCCACGCCCGATACCCATCGGGCGCTGACCCTGATGTGCGCGCGACACTGGCTTGGCTAGGCATTGTCTGAAAAGTGTCTGCGCTTGCCCATACGGCGTTAAAAATTGTCTCAAGATACTCATTTACAATACGTAAACTCCGTTCTTTCACCAATTTTTGCCTTGTCTGGACTTCGCTCACCGACTTTTCAGACAGCGCCTAGCTCGGGTATGGCCCAGGTGGGTGTCCGGGCTATGCTAGAGGGTGGAACCGTCCTTGCATCATGCCTGGGGACGAAAGGCGATCCATGTTCATGTCGATGCAGGCGGTGGCATATTGCCACCGTGCTCCGAGCTCAAAGATGTAATATGCATATCTACACACAGGATTGCCGCACCCACAGCGGCGAACCCTTCAATCTCCGGGCCCTGCGCGGCCAGGTGCTGCTGTTGACGAACGTCGCCAGCCGGTGTGGCTATACGCCTCAGCTCGCCGAGCTCGAGAAGCTCTACCGGTATTATCGCGACCAGGGGTTCACCGTGCTGGCCTTTCCCTGCGATCAGTTTGCCCGCCAGTCACCGGAGTCTGCCCAAGGCTTTGCGGTGTTCTGCGAACGCAACTACGGGGTCACCTTTCCGGTCATGGAGAAGGTGCGCGTCAACGGTCGCCGGGCGCACCCGCTGTTCGTGCTGTTGCGTCGCCAGGCCCCGGGGGTCCTGGGCAGCACCCAGATCAAGTGGAACTTCACCAAGTTCCTGGTCGGGCGCGACGGGCAGGTCATCTGTCGCTTCGGGCCGCGCGACACCGGGAAGCACATCGTCCCACGGCTGGAAAAGGCGCTGGACACCCCCTTTTCGGCCTGAGGGACTGCGCGGTGCGCCTTCAGGCGTCGGACACTTCCTCTCGGGTCCTTGCCAGGCGCGCCATCAGCAGGTTCCAGCGATGACGGGTCATCATCGTGGTGAGGCCCGAGAACAGCGTCCAGAAACCCTTGCGCCAACCGTAGAGGCGGCGATGATGGACGACCAGCTGGGTCAGCAGGCGGTCCTCGTCGAAGGCGCGCCATTCGCCGGCGACCGAGAGCTGATGGCGGGAAAGCACCGGGGCGAGTTCCAGGCGAAAGATCCACTCCAGCTGTTCCGGGGTCAGGGCGTGGCGTTCGATGACCCGGACCATATGGGCATAATCGGCTTCCCGGGGCTCGCGCTCCAGCCACAGGGGGGCCAGCGCGAGCCAGAGTTCCCCGCGTTCGGCGATCAGCGCTTCGATCTCTTCCTCGCTCATTCTCGCTATCCTCCTCGCTCGGTGACGCATCTTCAAGCAATGCCGTCCCCACGACAAGCCACGGCGTCGCGTGGGGGCGGACAGTTCTGTGTGGAGTCGCTAGAATAGCCGCAACACACTCCTCGGGCCGACCGAGGGGCATGCCTATGCACAAGCCTGTCAATAGAGGTCGAGGTCTGACGTGATCATCAAGCCCAAGGTCCGCGGTTTCATCTGTACCACCACTCATCCCACCGGTTGCGCGATGAACGTGCGCGACCAGATCGAGGCGACGCGCGCCGCCATCGGCGACGCCGCCAACACCGGGCCCAGGAAGGTCCTGGTGATCGGTGCCTCCAGCGGCTATGGCCTGGCAGCCCGGGTCACCGCCGCCTTCGGTTATGGCGCCAGCACCCTCGGCGTCTTCTTCGAAAAGCCCGGCACCGAGAAGAAGCCAGGGACAGCCGGCTGGTACAACGCCGCTGCCTTCGATCGCTATGCCAAGGAAGAGGGGCTCTACAGCAAGGCGATCAACGGCGACGCCTTCGCCCACGAGACCCGGGAGAAGGCCATCGAATTGATCAAGCAGGACCTGGAGGAGGTCGATCTGGTCGTCTACTCCCTGGCCTCGCCGGTGCGCAAGCTGCCCGATAGCGGCGAGCTCAAGCGTTCGGTGCTCAAGCCGATCGGCGAGACCTATCGCGCCACCGCCATCGACACCAACAAGGACACCATCATCGAGACCGAGGTCGAGCCGGCCACCGAGCAGGAGGTCGCCGACACCGTCCAGGTCATGGGCGGCGAGGACTGGGAACTGTGGATCGATGCCCTCGACAAGGCCGGGGTTCTGGCGCCGGGAGCCAAGTCGGTGGCCTTCAGCTACATCGGTACCGAGATCACCTGGCCCATCTACTGGCACGGCGCCCTGGGCAAGGCCAAGGAGGATCTCGATCGTGCCGCCGCCGAGATCGACGAGCGCCTGGCCAAGCAGGGCGGCAGTGCCAACGTCGCGGTACTCAAGTCGGTGGTCACCCAGGCCAGCGCGGCGATCCCGGTCATGCCGCTGTACATCGCCATGGTCTACAAGGTGATGAAGGAGCAGGGGCTGCACGAGGGCACCATCGACCAGCTCAACCGCCTGTTCCGGGACCGCCTGTATGACGACGGCACGCCGGAGACCGACGGCGAAGGGCGCTTGCGTCTCGACGACTGGGAACTGCGCGACGACGTGCAGCAGGCCTGCAAGGACCTGTGGCCTCAGGTCACCAGCGACAACCTGTTCGACATCACCGACTACGCCGGCTACAAGCACGAATTCCTCAAGCTGTTCGGCTTCGAGCGTGACGATGTCGACTACGATGCCGAGGTCGATCCGGTAGCCAATTTCGATGTCGTTCAACTCTGAGTCGCGCGACGATGGTCCTGGTGAGGCGATATCCATGACGAGACGGGCGATGGGCGGGGCGGTACGCCTGCGCTGGGGCGCCTGGGTGGTGCTGTCGGCGCTGCTCGGGATCGCGGGCTGCCAGAGCGCCTACTACGGTGCCCTGGAGCAGGTCGGTATCCACAAGCGCGAGGTGCTGGTCGATCGCGTCGAGGAGGGGCGCGATGCCCAGCAGGCCGCCGAGGAGCAGTTCTCATCGGCCCTGGAGCAGTTCCGAGCGGTGGTGCGGGTGCCCGAGAGCGAACTCTCTCGAACCTACGATCGTCTGAACGACGAGTATGAAGAGAGCGAGGAGGCCGCCAGGCGCGTCGAGGGGCGCATCGAGGCAATCGAACACGTGGCCGAGGCGCTCTTCGATGAATGGGAAGAAGAGCTCGCGCTCTATCAGAGCGCCGAGTACCGGCGACTTTCGGAGCGGCAGCTGCGCGAGACCCGTGCCCGCTACGGCGAGATGCTGGCGGCGATGCAGGATGCCGCGGACAGCATGCAGCCGGTGCTGCTGAGCCTGCGCGACAACGTGTTGTTCCTCAAGCACAACCTCAATGCACGGGCGATCGGCGCCCTGCGTGGCGAGGTCGACGGGCTCGAGCGCGACGTGGCAGCGCTGCGTGAGCGCATGCAGGCGGCCATTGCCCGCTCCGATGCCTTCATTGCCGAACTCAACCGCCAAGATGGGTCATGACGAACGCCGTCCCGCTGTTACGAGACAGGTGGGATTCGTGCTGCTGCCGGGGTTTTCCCTGCTCGCGCAGGCCTGTGCCCTGGAACCCCTGCATGTCGCCAACCAGCTCAGCGGAGAGCGCCTCTACACGCCGCTGACCTTCGGCCTGGAGGCGCGGGCGGTGAAAAGTGCCGCTGAGCTGGACTTGACGCCTCGCTGGGTGGTGGGAAGCGAGGCGAGCGAACTCGACCTGCTGTTCGTCTGCGCGGCGACCTCGACGGACGGCGACTATCCAGCGCTCTGCGAGTGGCTGGTGCGCCTGGCCGGGCGCGGTGTCGTGCTCGGCGGCATCGCCGGGGGAGCCCAGGTGCTCGCCCGGGCCGGCGTGCTCGATGGTTACCGGGCCGCCCTGGCCTGGCAGAGGGTCGACGCCTTCTCGCATGCCTATCCCGAGGTGCGGGTGAGCCGCCAGTTGTTCGAGATCGATCGCGGTCGACTCACCTGTGGGGGCGGTACCGCCGCCATGGACATGATGATGACGCTGATCGCCCAGCAGCATGGCCAGCGCCTGGCCGAGCGCGTTTCCGAGCATTTCGTCTGCGAACGTATCCGCATGGGCGACGAACTCCAGCACATGCCGCTCGGCTCGCGTCTGGGCCACGCGCCCCAAAGCCTGCTGGATGCGGTGGCGCTGATGGAGTCGAACATCGAGGAGCCGCTGACGACGCACGAACTCGCCGCGCACCTGGGCGTTTCCCGGCGCCAGTTGGAAAGACTCTTCAAGAAATACCTTCAGGCCGTACCCAGTCGCTACTACCTGGACCTGCGTTTGCAGCAGGCGCGCCGCCTGTTGCGTGGCACCGACAAGGCGGTGGGTGACATCGCCCTGCTCACCGGGTTCTCCTCCGCGGCGCACTTCTCCACGGCCTACCGTAACCATTTCGGTATGACGCCCCGGGAAGAGCGGTTGGTCTGAGGCGGGGGCTCTGTGTCGCGTTTTATAGATCAAGAAAACTTAAGAATGACTTGTGTAAAATATTGTACAATTTTTGCCTAGGCAAATAAGTATGGCTAATCTCATAGTCAGCGGTAAGCAGTGACCAAGAGGGTTGCAAGTGTAGTGAGGCACGTGATCATGGATGAACTGTGTCCTGGTAGGTAAGGCGCATCGGCAGGGTACCGGCCTGACTGCCACGGGACCTGATTTCTTGCCGCTTTGATGTCCCCTCTTCTTGCCTGGTGGGGCTCCGATTCCTCGGGAACGGAGCCTCTTTTTAGTATGTCCCTGTGCCCCTCGCGATCGGGCACGCAAGAGGCTCAGTCGCCGAACAGCCGATGCAGCAGCGGGCGAAAGTCGTCCATGGGGCGCGTCGGCGCTTGCCGGCCCGGCAGAATGCCCGCGGTGAAACCGGCCTCCAGGAACGGTCTCGTCAGGCGGATGTCGCGGCTGAGTACATGAACGGGAACGGCCCGGCTGGCCTGGTCGCCGACGATCAAGGGCGCCGGTTGATGGTCCCCCACCAGGATGAGCAGCGCCTTCTCCGGCAGATAGCGATCGGCATAGCCGAAGGCCGCGGCCAGCGCGTAGTCCAGGGCCTTCGCGTAATGATCGCGCACCCTGTCCATATCCCGCCAGAGCTGCTCCGGGGTCTCCCCGCTGCCAGCCCAGCGTTCGAACAGCCTTCCATCATCCAAGCTTTCCCAGTCATCGACGATCGGCAGGATCGGCGTCCAGGGAGCGTGGCTGCTGATCAGTGCCAACTCGGCGAATACCGGCTGATTCTGCTGGCGGCGCAATGTCTCGAAGAAGTGCCAGGTGAATTGGTCGGGCATGGTGACCCAGTTCAGGGCCGGCCCCTGATAGGGGATGTCCCTGGCGGAGAATATCCTCTCGTAGCCCAGGCGCCGCCCCTCCGGCCAGGGCTGGGTGAGGGCCGGCATGATCGCCAGGCTGCGGTGACCGGTGTTAAGAAAATCATCGATCAGGGTGGATTGTCGCTGGGCGAGCAGCAATTCATAGTGACGTTGGGTCTCGAGCCACAGGCCGCTGAGCAGCGTGGCGTGGGCAAGCCAGGACTGGCCGCCCTGCACCGGGGAGATCAGCTTGCCGGTCGCGACATGGATGCCCGCGTTGCCCAGACGTCGCTCCAGGGCGCTCAGGCGCGGCTCGATGTGTCGCGCGTAGCGAGGGTCGAAGAGCGCCGAGAGGCCATAGGATTCGATGAACCCGAGAATGACGTCGTGCCCGGCAAGTGCAGGCAGGGCGCGAGCTGCCAGGGGTCCCTTGCGTGCCAGTCGCTGCTCGAAGTCGGCGTAGGCCTGGCGGGTTTCACCCACCTGCTGCCAATGGGTGGCGACCAGGTTGAGCCCGGGGGTTCCCAGATGCGGCGAGAGCATCGAGGGGCCGGGCAAGCCCGGGAGCAGAAAGGCGATCAGCACCAGGCCCAGGGCGAGGCGAAGACGTCTCGGCAAGGTCGGCCAGGGCGGCCTGTTCAGGCACCAGGCGATGGCCCAGGTGCAGAACCCGAGAACGGCCAGGATGCCTGACACGACCACCAGGGCGAGAGGCGTACCGAGGTTCTGGGTGAGCTGGTGCCAGGCGGAGTCGGCAAGGCCGATATCCAGCAGGGGGTTGAAGAGTCGACCGAAGGCGAGCCGGGTGAGGGCATCGATCAGGGCAAGGAAGATGAGTAGGGTCAGGCAGACGGCGAGGAGTGCCACTATGCGGTGTCGCCAGCGTCCCGGCAGGATGGCCAGAAACAGCACCACCCAGATCGCTTCGAGAGAAAGCCAGAGCGTCCCGAGGCCCCCTTCGACGAGGAAATGAAGGCCCAGGAACAGGGCATCGAGGGCGAAAACGAGCGCAAGAATATGGTACAACGAAGTCCTCCGCGAGTGAGCCGGCGCCGAGTAGGGAAAAGACACCCGCTCGCCACGCATGGCGTACCACCATAACGTAATCATTATCGCGGGCAGGGAACAGGGTCGCACTGGGAATAGGGACATCGAGGAAATGGCATGAAGGTGTGGCATTGCTTGGCGACCGCCGTCTTGGCCTGCGGTCTGTCGATGGCTCAGGCGCAGGAGTCGTCTGGGCAGCAGGAGAGCTCCCGGTCCGACGTGACCGCCGAGGAGACGACCGGCTCCAGTGTGGCGGAAGCCGCCGATATCCGGCTCGAGAAGGCCCCGCCGATGACGCCGGAGGCGCTTTTCGAGCAGGTGATCGAGCGTGCTCGACAGATGGCGGGGGGCGAGTACCAGGCGCCATCATCCCCCCTGCCGGATTCACTGGCCAACATGAGCTACAACGACTATCGCGACATTCGCTTCCGCCAGGAGTCCGCGCTGTGGCGCGACGAGCGTCTGTTCGAGGTGCAGTTCTTCCATCCCGGCTTTCTCTACGACGCGCCTGTCGAGACGCACGTGCTCAAGGAGGGCCGGGTCGAGACGCTGGACTTCGACATGTCGATGTTCAATTACGAGAAGGATGCCGCCCCGCTGCGTGAGGAGGTTGCCAGGCTCGATCGGCAGAAGCTCGGGTTTGCCGGCTTCCGCTTGCACTACCCGTTGAATACGCCCCATTACAAGGATGAGTTCCTGGTGTTTCTGGGCGCTTCCTATTTCCGTATTGCCGGACGTGGCCAGGGTTACGGTATTTCCGCCCGGGGGCTGGCGGTGAATACCGCGACCCAGGGTGGCGAGGAGTTCCCCGCCTTTCGTGCCTTCTGGCTGGTACAGCCGGATCCCGAGGCCTCGACGATCACGCTCTTCGCGTTGCTCGACAGTCCCTCGGTGACCGGGGCCTACCGCTTCGACGTCGAGGCCGCCAACAACACCGTGATCGACGTGGATGCGCATCTTTTCGCCCGCAGCGAGGTGGCCAAGCTCGGTGTCGCGCCGTTGACCAGCATGTTCCTTCACGGCGAGAACAGTGTCGACCGCCACGACGATTTTCGCCCCGAGGTGCACGACTCGGACGGCATGCTGATGCACACCTCCGGCGGCCAATGGATCTGGCGCCCGCTTTCCAACCCCGAGACCCTCAACGTGACCCAGTTGCGGGATACCTCGCCGCGGGGGTTCGGGCTGATGCAGCGCGATCGCGATTTCGACAGCTACCTGGACATGGAGGCCGACTACCAGCACCGGCCCAGTCTGTGGATCGAGCCTCGTGAGGGCGACTGGAACGAAGGCGGGCTCGAGCTGGTGGAGATACCCGTCGAATCCGAGGTCCATGACAACATCGTCGCCTACTGGGTGCCGGACAGCGCGTTCCGTGCCGGTGACGCTCGTCGCTATCAGTACCGAGTGACCAGCCATGGCGATGGCGTGCCCGAACACCGACTCGGCCGCGTCGTGCGGACCCGGCAGGGCTGGGGAGCGGTGCCCGGGGAGCCGGACCCCCCGGAGCACAGCCTGCGACGTTTCATCGTCGACTTCCGTGGTGGGGAGGCCCTCTCCAGCCTGGCGGGTTCCCAGCCGGTGGAGGCCAAGCTCACCGTGGCCCGAGGCGAGATCAGCGAGCTTCGGGTGAAGCAGCTGCCCGACGGCGAGACCTGGCGGGCCACCTTCAAGCTGGCGCCCAAGGGAGAGGAGTCTGCCGACATGCAGTTGCAGCTGATGTTGCGTGGCAGGCTCCTGACCGAGACCTGGAGCTACATCTGGAACCCCAATGTCCTGGAATGATGCTCACAAGCGCAGCCGTGTCGACGACCAGAAGGCCGGTCTGGCCGGCGTGCCGGAGGAGAACGCTTTCCCGCGCCAGCCCGGGGCGGACGAGGCGTCGCGGCAGCGCATTCCGTTCCTGGCCCTGCGTCGTCTGGTGTTCTTTACCCTGGCCGGGCTGACCGCCCTGCAGGGCGCGTACATGATGCTCGACATCCTGCGCGCGAATGGCCTGACCCTGCTCGAGCTGACCATCTGGTCGCTGTTCGTCGTCATGTTCATCTGGCTGTCGGTCTCCTTCTGGATGGGCATTGCCGGCTTTCTCGTGGTGGCCTTCAGGCGCGACCCGGTCAGCCTGGGACCTGCCCGGCCCCTCGACCAATCCCTGGACCTCGAGCGGCGTACCGCACTGGTCATGCCGGTCTACAACGAGGATGCCGAGCGGGTCATTGCCGGGCTCGAAGCCACCTGTCGTTCGCTGATCGAGACCGGCAAGGCAGCCGCCTTCGACGTCTATCTGCTCAGCGATACCACCGACGAGGCCATCGCCGCCGACGAGCTCCGTGCGGCAACGATGCTGCGTCGCCGCCTGGCGCCGGACCTGACGCTCTATTACCGTCGCCGCGAGAACAACGTCGGCCGCAAGGTCGGCAACCTGTCGGATTTCTGCTGCCGCTGGGGACATCTCTACGAAAGCATGATCGTCATCGACGCCGACAGCGTCATGGGCGGCCGTACCCTGGTCGGCATGGCTGCCGCCATGCAGGCCAACCCCCGCCTGGGGCTTTTGCAGACCGTGCCGCTGCCGGTGCGCTCGAATACGCTCTTCAGTCGCTTCCTGCAGTTCGCCTCGACCCTGCACAGCCCGATGCTGGCCGCCGGGCAGAGCGTCTGGCAGGGCGACACGGCCAACTACTGGGGCCACAACGCCATCCTGCGCATCTCCGCCTTCGTCGAGAGCTGCGGCCTGCCGCCGCTGCCGGGCAAGGCGCCGATGGGAGGCGAGATACTCAGTCACGACTTCGTCGAGGCGGCGCTGTTGCGGCGCGCCGGCTGGGAGGTGCGTCTGCACGCCGGGGTGGAGGAGAGCTTCGAGGAGCTTCCCGGCAATATCATCGACTATGCCAAGCGCGATCGACGCTGGTGCCAGGGCAACATGCAGCATCTGCGCCTGCTGTTTTCCCGGGGACTGCACTGGGTCAACCGGCTGCACTTCCTGTTCGGGGCCCTGGCCTTCATGGCCTCGCTGCTGTGGATCGTCATGCTGCTGCTGAGCTCCGTCGATGCGGTGCTGCTCGCCGTGTCCAAGGTCCAGTTCTTCACCCAGAACTATCAGCTGTTCCCCGAATGGCCGGAGTCCCGGGTGGCGATGATCGCTTCCCTGCTGGTCATCACGGTGATCATGCTGGTCGTGCCCAAGCTGCTGGGGCTGACGGTGGCGCTGATGCACCGGCGCAAGGAGTTCGGTGGCGGCCTCAAGCTGACCGTCAGTGCCCTGCTGGAGATCGTCTACTCGATTCTGCTCGCCCCGCTGATGATGGCCTTTCATGCCTGGTTCGTGGTCAGTATCCTGGCGGGCCGCACCGTCTCCTGGAGTTCCCAGTCCCGGGGCGGGCGTCTGATCCCCTGGGGGGAGGCGTGGCGGCGTACCTGGTCGATGACCCTGCTGGGGGTGGCCTGGGGGGCGCTCAGCTATTATTATGCCCCGCTGTTCTTCTGGTGGTTGTCGCCGGTGTTGCTGGGCATGGTGGCCTCCGTGCTGCTGGTACGCTTCACCAGCAGCATCCGGGCGGGGGAGTGGCTCAGGCGCCATGGCCTGATGTGCATTCCTGCCGAGGTGCAGGAGCCCCGGGTGCTCAGACGCCTGGCGGGTCTCGAGGAAGCGGGCGGGCTGGCCGATTCGGCGCTGGATGCCGAACGATTGCTCCCCCGGGAAGAGCATCGCCAGAAGATGCCGATCCAGTCGCTGAGTGCCCCTTTCGGGCTGGGCGGCGCCAAGGCGCCGGAGTAAATCCATCGTTCCTGCAAGGACTGGTCGTCATGCCCGACAGAGCCCCATTGATCATCGAACCCTCCAACGGACGCCAGGCCGAGGCCGCCGTCATCATCCTGCACGGTCTGGGGGCCGACGGTCACGACTTCGCGCCGCTGGTACCGGCGCTGCACCTGCCGGCCGATCTTGCGGTGCGTTTCGTGCTGCCCCATGCCCGCCAGCGGCCGGTCACGATCAACGGCGGCATGCGAATGCCGGCCTGGTACGACATTCTCGACATGAACCTCGGCCGGCGCATCGACGAGGATGAGCTCAAGGCCTCGGCCAGGGAGGTTCAGGCGCTGATCGACGCACAGCGAGAGGCGGGAATCGACAGCCGGCGCATCGTCGTCGCGGGGTTTTCCCAGGGCGGGGCGGTCGCCTACGAGGCGGCACTGACCTACCCTGAACCGCTGGCCGGCCTGCTGGCCATGTCGACCTATTTCGGCACCGGTGACACCCTCGAGGTGGCCGAGGCCAACCGCCAGCTGGTGATCGAGGTGCACCACGGCACCTTCGACCCCGTGGTGCCGGAAGCCCTAGGGCGCCAGGGGGCCGAGCGGGCCAAGGCCCTGGGACTGCCGACCAGTTACCGCACCTACGACATGGCCCATGCCCTGTGCCCCGAGCAGATCAACGACATCGCGCATTGGCTGGCCCGGCGCCTGAGCCAGGCCTGATGCTCGACATGTCGCCTCGCCGCTCTCCTGCCGTCCGGGGCGGTTCGTGACCACGGGCTCCGTGGAAGCCTCGTCACTTTCTCGCCTCCAGGCCTGTCTGCAGGCGGCGCGCCCCCCCTTCCTGGTGTTGGCACCGCTATGTGCGATGCTGGGCGTCATCGCCGCGCTGGTGGCGGGCATCGAGGTGGCGCCCCGGGACGTGGCACTGGTGGTGATCGGCAGCCTTCTCGCCCACGCCGCGGTCAATCTGCTCAACGAACACCACGACTATGGCAGCGGCCTCGATGGGGCGACGCGACCCACGCCCTTTTCCGGAGGCAGCGGCGCGCTGCCGGCCTGCCCCGGGGCAGCGCCCTGGGTCAGGCTGGCCGGCAGGGCCTGCATCGGGGCTACCGTGGCGATCGGCGCCTACTTCCTGCATCGGCAGGGGCCTGAGATGCTGTGGTTCGGCGGTGCGGGGCTGGTACTGGTGGTCTTTTACACGGGCTGGATCGTACGCCACCCATTGATCTGCCTGCTGGCGCCGGGCCTCGGCTTCGGCCCGGTCATGGTGCTCGGCAGCCATTGGGCGGTAGGGGGCGAGTTGAATCACCTGGCCCTGGCCGTCACCCCGATGCCGTTGCTGCTGGTCAGTGCCTTGCTGCTGGTCAATCAATTGCCGGACATCGAAGCGGACCGACGGGCCGGGCGTCGTCACCTGGCCATCGTGCTGGGGCCTGTCAAGGCGGCACGACTGGCTGCGGTGCTGAACCTGTCGGCCTACCTTGCGCTGGGGAGCGTCCTGGCGCTGGGGTGGCTGCCGGCCACCACGTGGCCGGTCCTGCTGCTGCTGGTGCCCGTCGCGGGGTTGGCGATCGGCCTGTTGCGGCTGCGATGCGGCGATTTCGGGAGCGACCGCACCCGCCTGTTGCCGGTGATGACGGCCCAGGTGGCGGTGGTGCTGGCGAGCCTGCTCCTTCTCGATCTGAGTCTCTGGTGGGGAGCCTGATGCCCGGCATCACGCCACCCGCTGGCTGCGGGCCTCCTCGAGCAGGGCGAACCAGGTGGCACGGTCGATGCTCAGGTGCCCCTCCTTGGCCAGGGTTTGCAGACGCTGGTCCTTGAGAGTGCCGACGACCGGCAGCGGCTGACCGGGAATGCGGCGCAACCAGGCCAAGGCCAAGCCGGCGCGGCTGACGTCGAGGTCTTTGGCCAGTTTTTCCAGTGCCGAGCCCAGGATATCCTCGAACACCAGGCCGCCCCCCAGGGGCGACCAGGCCAGGGGCTGCTGGCCATCGTTGAGCAGGGCATCGTAGAGTCCGTCGAGCAGGGGAGCGGGCCGCGCCAGGGACAGCTGCAGCTGATGGGCGTCGAGGCGATGCTCCATCGCACGCTGCAGACGTCGCCACTGTTCGGGCAGGAAGTTGGAAACACCCACCGCGCCGATCTTGCCGGCGTCGATGGCCGCGTCCAGGGCACGGGCGGTGGACTCCACATCCATCAATGGGTCGGGACGATGCAGCAGGAAATGGTCCAGCCGCTCGACACCCAGGCGCTTCAAGGCGGCCTCGATGGCGGATTCGAGATACCCGGCGGAGGTGTCGTAATGCTTCACCCCGAAGCATGACGTGTCCAGCGTCGGCAGCACGATATCGGCCTTGGTCACGACCCTTACCCGAGAGCGGAGGGCCGGGCGTCGCCTGAGGGCCAGGCCGAACAGCGTCTCGCAGCTGCGATTGCCATAGATATCGGCGTGGTCGAACCAGTGCAGGCCCTCGTCGAGACGCGCCTCGATCCAATTGGCCAGACGGTCGGGGTCGCTCAGCTCGTAGGATTCGCTCAGGCGCATCATCCCCAGAACGAAGGGTACATCGAAGGTCAGCGAACTGTCGCTCATCGGTTTTCCTCGCAGCTGATGGTGGTAGCCAGCAGGTGTTGGGCCCCGGGGACCAGCCAGACCGGATCGAGTCGCGTGCAGGCCGCTTCGACACACACGAAGCGATGCCCGGCTTCCGGCGGGGTGTCTTGCGGCAGTTCGCTGTCCGGGTGCCACACCACCGTCGAATCACTGCCCTGCTTGGCGATACGCAGCCGGCGCTCGCCGTCGTCGAGCACCACCTCTCGATTGGACTGGTAGATACGGTCGATGGCGCCGCGAATGCCCGGCTCGCCCTGTTGCACGTCTTCCGCAAAGTTCTTGAGCTTGTCGAGATAGCGTGCACCGGCCAGGCCCTCGACCTTGCAGCGATGCGTGTGCCGCACGCCGAAATAGCTGTGCAGGGCCCCGGTGTACTTGACCGGTGTCGTGCCGCGATGTTCGGTGATCAGTTCGACGTGCAGACGTCGCGCGTTGGCCTGTATCACGGCGCGCGGCACGAGCTGTTCATGCAGGCGATCCTGCGGCGAGAGGTGAAGTTCCACGCCCTCCTCGTGCTCGTCCGCCGCGTCGAGTCGCCAAGCGGCCTTGCGAGCCGGACCGTGCATGGGGCCCTGGCCATCCGGCGATTCGTCGGCAAACCAGGGCCAGCAGAGCGGGATGCCGCCGCGAATCGCGCCGGGCAGGGGCTGAGGCGTCGGCGTGACCCAGAGCCAGCCCCCCGGTACCAGCGTCGCCGCCTCGGCGGCGGGATCAGCCGTTTCCTGCTCGGCTTCGGCGATGGAATCAGTCGCCTTTCGCCCGGCGTCGGGGGCGGGTAGAAAGTGCAGCACCTGGGCACCCTGCAGCGATACGGCGAGTTCACCCCAGGGCTCCCGGGCCAGCCAGACCTCTCGGCCCTGCCATTCGGCCAGGCGTTGGCCCCGGGTGGCGTCGAGCAGCTGGCGCAGGGTTGTCGGTATCATGCGACCTCCTCGTTGTGCAGAGCTTCTGCGGCACCCAGCAAGCCGGTCCAGGGGGCGTTGACCACCCAGACGGGAATGCAGTCATTGTAAGCGCTCATGCGTCCCTTGTCGGTGAATGCCTCGATAAAACGGCTGCGCTGCAACCAGTCGATCAGCCGGGGCAGGATGCCGCCACACAGGTAGATGCCTCCTCGGGCGCCCATCATCAAGGCCGCGTCGCCGCAGACATCACCGAGAATCTTCAGAAAGCGCAGCAGCGTTTCCTCGGCCAGGGCGTCCCCGGCCCGGGCGGCACCGGTGACTTCCGCGGGCGTGTTGTAATGCGGGGGCGCCCCGGCGAGGGAGGCATGGGCGCGATACAGGTCGAGCAGCCCCTGGCCACAGAGCAGCCGTTCTACCGAGACACGCCCGTAGCGGTCATGGAAATAGCGCACAAGCGCGCGTTCGCGTTCGTCGGTGGGGGCGAAGGTCACATGGCCGCCCTCGGTGGACAGCGGTATCCAGGCGTGCTGGCCGGGGAACAGCCCGGCGACTCCCAGCCCGGTACCGGGACCGATGACCAGGCGGGCCCGGTACGGCTCGGTCGTGCCCGTGTTCAGGGTGATCAGCTCGTCGGCGTGCACATGGGGCACGCCCAGCGCCTGGGCGGTGAAGTCGTTGATCACCTTGAACAGTTGCAGACCCAGCGACTCCCGTACCTGGTGCTTGGAAAAGCGCCAGGCGTTGTTGGTCATGCGCACCTCGTCGTCATGAACCGGGCAGGCGAAGGCCAGGCAAGCCTCGCGCGGGGCCCGGTCGCCGATGGCACCTACCCGGGCCAGGTAGTCGCGGATGGCGTCCTCCAGCGCAGGGTAGTCGGCGCAGGGCAGGGTCTGGATGTCGTGCAGATCGAAGGAGCCGGGCGTCACCAGCGCGAAACGGGCATTGGTGCCGCCGATATCGCCGATCAGTGCCGCCTCGCTCATGCGCGATCGTCCCCCTGGGGCGGCAGCTCCTGGGCCTCGAAGCCGCCGAAGGTCGCCGCTCCTTCCTCGGCGCCGCTGACCAGATGGCGAAAGCCGGCAAACAGCTCGCGACCCATGCCGTAGCGGTAGGTGTCGAGGTCGATGGCCGCCGCGTCCCGGGCCTGCCATTCGTCGTCGTCCACCACTGCCCGCAGTTCCCCCTTGTCGGCATCCAGGCGCACCACATCGCCTTCCCGAAGCTTGGCCAGCGGGCCGCCATCGACGGCCTCGGGAGTGAGGTGAATGGCGGCGGGCACCTTGCCCGAGGCGCCGGACATGCGGCCGTCTGTCACCAGCGCCACCTTGTAGCCGCGATCCTGGAGCACGCCCAGGTAGGGGGTGAGCTTGTGCAGTTCGGGCATGCCGTTGGCTCGGGGCCCCTGGAAGCGCACCACCACCACCACGTCGCGCTCGAGCTCGCCGCCATCGAAAGCGGCCTTGAGTTCGTTCTGGTCGCTGAACAGGCGAACCGGCGCCTCGACCACGCGGTGCTCAGGCTTGACCGCGGATACCTTGATCACACCGCGACCCAGGTTGCCGTCGAGCACGGTCAGGCCTCCTGTCGGCGAGAACGGTTCGGCCACCGGCCGCAGCACGTCGAGATCCATGCTCTGGGTCGGGCCCTCGCGCCACACCAGCTGGCCGTCTTCCAGGAACGGCTCCTTGGTATAGTCGGATAGGTCGCCGCCGAACACGCAGGGGATATCGGCGTGAATCAGACCGGCCTCGAGCAGTTCCCGGATCAGGAAGCTCATGCCGCCGGCGGCCTGGAAGTGGTTCACGTCGGCCTGACCGTTGGGGTAGATGCGGGTCAGGCTGGGGGTCACGGCGGACAGTTCGGTGAAGTCGTCCCAGGTCAGGGTGAGGCCGGCCGCGCCGGCCATGGCGACCAGGTGCAGGGTGTGATTGGTCGAGCCGCCGGAGGCGAGCAGGCCGACCACGGCGTTGACGATCGCCTTTTCGTCGATCTGTTGCCAGAAGGGGCGATAGTTGCCGCCGGGTTCGCTGTTGCGGATCGCCTGCTCGGCGGCATGACGCGTCAGCGCCTCGCGCAGTGGGGTCCCGGGATTGACGAAGGAGGCGCCGGGCAGATGCAGCCCCATGATCTCCATCATCAGCTGATTGGAATTGGCGGTGCCGTAGAAGGTGCAGGTGCCGGGGCTGTGGTAGGACTGGGATTCCGCCTCGAGCAGTTCCTCGCGACCGACCTTGCCTTCGGTGTAGAGCTGGCGGACCCGCGCCTTCTCGCTGTTGGGCAGCCCGCTGGTCATCGGCCCGCCGGGTACGAAGATCGCCGGAAGGTGGCCGAAGCGCGCGGCACCTATGAACAGACCGGGTACGATCTTGTCACAGATACCGAGGTACAGCGCAGCATCGAACATGTTGTGCGACAGTGCCACGCCGGTGGCCATGGCAATGTTGTCCCGGGAGAAGAGCGACAACTCCATGCCCGGCTGGCCTTGGGTGACGCCGTCGCACATGGCAGGCACGCCGCCGGCGAACTGAGCGGTGGACCCCATCGCCCGTGCGGCTTCCTTGATCATCTCGGGGAAGGGGGCCAAGGGCTGGTGGGCAGAAAGCATGTCGTTATATGACGAAACTATGCCCAGGTTGGCGCTGTTCATCAGCTTCAGCCGGTTCTTGTCCTCGGTACCACAGGCCGCGAAGCCGTGGGCCAGGTTGCCGCAGGACAACTCCCCCCGGTGAACCCCCTGGCGATGCTGATCCTGCATGTGACGCTCGTAGAGCGCGCGGCGTTCACTGGAGCGTTCGCGGATGCGGCGAGTCACGTTGGCGACGGTGCGATGGACGGTCATAGGAACCCTCTTCAATGGCCATGAGTGCGATGTACGTAAATTTACCAAAAAATGCCTTGAACGTCCCGAATCAATAGGTCAAATTATGGACTAAAGCGTAGGAGTGTTTCACCGTGACTGCCCATGGCCGCGGGTGGCGGCGGCGTACGGTGTCATCAGCTATCGATTCAAGTCACCTTGCAGGAGGCCATCATGACACTACGTGTGGCGATCAATGGTTTCGGACGTATCGGACGTACCGTGCTGCGCGCGCTCTACGAAAATGACTATCGCGATCGCATCCAGGTCGTTGCCATCAACGATCTGGGGGCACCGGAGATGAACGCACGCCTCCTCAAGTACGATAGCGTACACGGTCGTTTCGGCCACTCGGTCGAGCACGACGAGGAAGCGCTCACCGTGGCCGGCGATCGCATCAATGCCTACGCTGAACGCGATCCTGGCCGCCTCCCCTGGGACGAGCTCGAGGTCGATCTGGTCATGGAGTGCACCGGGTTGTTCAAGAAGCGCGACGATGCAGCCAGGCATCTGGCCGCCGGAGCGAAGCGAGTGCTGATCTCGGCGCCCAGCCCCGACGCGGATGCCATGATCGTCTACGGTGTCAATGAGCACGTGCTCAGCGCCGAGCATCGGGTGGTCTCCAACGCTTCCTGCACGACCAATTGCCTGGCTCCCGTGGCCAAGGCGCTTCACGACGTGGTCGGCATCGAGAATGGCCTGATGACCACGGTCCACGCCTACACCAACGACCAGACCCTGTCCGACAGCTATCACAAGGATCCCTACCGCTCGCGCAGCGCTACCCAGTCGATGATCCCCACCAAGACCGGTGCGGCGGCGGCGGTCGGTCGCGTTCTGCCGGCGCTTGAGGGCAAGTTCGACGGGCTGGCGGTGCGCGTGCCGGTGATCAATGTGTCGCTGGTGGACCTGGTGTTCACCGCCAGCCGAGATACCACCCGGGAAGAGATCAACGCGATCATCGACAAGGCGGCGGCGGAATCGTCGGTGCTCACGGTCAATGCCCAGCCCTTGGTCTCCATCGACTTCAATCACGATGCCCACTCTTCGGTCTTCGACGCCAACCACACGCGCGTCAATGGTCGTCTGGTCAAGGTCATGGCCTGGTACGACAACGAGTGGGGCTTTTCCAATCGCATGCTGGACACGGCACTGGCCATGCAAGTGGCCAGATAGGCGAGAATTTTCGCGGGTAGAGCTTTCGGGGTACCTTCGGGTACCCTTTTTCTGCGCGTGGTGATTTATTAATTCCTTTACAGCGCATTCCCTCGTGGGAGGTGAAAGGCTAAGCTGAGGACTCGGATCGCTCTTTATGGTGACCATCCCAATCCGAATCGGGTCTGAGGGGCCAAGAATGGCTAATTATAATTAATGTTTCGTACCCTGATAGACATCGCAACCGTTGAAGTGGCATGACATCCCACGGCCTGGTTTACCCAGGTAATACACGAGCCCCGCGGCGGATCGGTACCATCGGCTCGGGCCGACCATGCACGCTTGTCATCCCGATTTCTCGTTCAGGGAATGTATCCGCCACGTGAAGTCGTCGGCAAATCAACGACCAGGAACCGAATGACCATGCCGTCCTCGATGTTGCAGCAGTCGACACACCAACTGGATGAACTGCTCCAGGCCTCTCCTGCGGTGATCTATGCCACGGATGCTGCCTGGTGGCGAGGGCGGCTGCACTACATCTGTCTCGAAATCGAGACCCTGACCGGTCTCGATCGCGAGGCACTCTACGCCAGGCCCGAGAGCTGGCTGGAACTCCTGACCCCGGGATCGCGGCAATCGGCCCTGACACGGCTGGCGCGAGCCATCGACGATAACAGCGACCGCCTCTCGCTCGACTATACCCTGCAGAAGGGGGATGGCGCCCTGCGTCACTTCCAGGACGACATCGTCATCCACCGCAACCAGCATGGCGAGATCGTCGAGCTGGTAGGCTCCTTGACCGATGTCACCAAGCGTCAGTCCCTGCTCGAGCGCTTCGAGGATCTCAGCGACCAGCTTCCTGGAACGCTCTATCAGTGTCGCCTGACCCCGGACGGCCAACTGTCCTTTCCGTTGGTGAGCGCCGGCGTGCAGCGCCTGTTCGGCATGTCGCCGACGAGGATCGTCGAGGACCCCCAAGAGGCCATCGGGCGTGTCCACCCCGATGACGCCGACACCCTCTGGCGCAACATCCATCGCAGCGCCACGCGCCTGAACGTGTGGCGCTGCGAGTTCCGCTACCGCCATCCACGCGGGCATCAGCTCTGGGTGTCCGGCCATGCCACGCCCCAGCGCGAGGAGGACGGGAGCATCCTCTGGCATGGCTTCTGCGAGGACATCACGCTGCGCAAGCAGGCCCAGCTGGCCCTCACCGAAAGCGAACGCCGCTATCGCTTCATCATCGAGCATGTCAGCGACCTGATCATGCTGTTCGATGACGAGGGGGCCTGCCGCTTTGCCTCTCCCTCGGTGCAGGAAGTGCTTGGCTACGTACCGGACGACCTGTATGGCCGCTCCCTGATCGAGCTGCTGCCACCCGACGACGCGCCGCGGGTGCAGCGACGCCTGCACGAGGCCTCCCGCCAGGGCAAGAACCTCCAGCTGGAGCTACGCGCCCGCCATTGCCACGGGCATTACATCTGGCTGGAAATCAGTTGCTCGCCCTACATCAGTCCGCTGACCAACCGCTACGAGTGGATACTCGGCGTGATGCGCGATGTAACCACCCGAAAATTGCGCGAGATGAAGCTGCACGAGATGTCGACCACCGACAGTCTGACCGGTGCGCTCAACCGCGGGGCGTTTCTGGAGTGCGTCAAGACGGAGATCGATGCCTCCGATGCCATGCCTTCCCGGCTGTCGCTGGTGATCTTCGATATCGACAACTTCAAGAAGATCAACGATACCTGGGGGCATGCCGCCGGTGATCTGGTGCTGGCGAGCCTGGGGGATATCTGCCGCAGCACCCTGCGTGCCCACGATATATTCGGACGCATCGGGGGCGAGGAGTTCGCGCTGGTGCTGGGCGGGCAATCGCTCAACGAAGCCGCCAAGCTGGCGGAGCGCCTGCGCCAGAAGTTCGAGAACGTGCGGGTCGAGTTCTACGGGCAGTGGCTCAACTTCACGGTCAGCTTCGGGATTGCCGAGCGCCAGGAGCAGGAGAGCCTCGAGGCGTTGATGCACCGGGCGGACATGGGCCTGTACGCCGCCAAGCACCAGGGCCGCAATCGTGTCAATCAGGCGCTGTGCAAGGACACGTGAGAAGCCCCGGGGGCCGACGACCAAATCCCAGTGAGCATGGGCAATAGCCGTGCTATCTTGAGAACAATGATAAATAAGGAGAATCCGACATGCGGACGTTCTTGGGATTCATCTGCCTGCTCCCGGCGTTGATGGCGAGTTCGATCATGGCCCAGACCCAGACATCCCCGGTCGACATGGACATTCAGGCCGGCATCGAGATGGGGCCGCAGGTCGAAGGCCAGGTGTTCACCTACGCCACCGGCGGCGAGACCTACGAGGGCTACCTGGCGCGCAACACCAGCGATGACGAGCCCCGACCCGCGGTGCTCGTGGTTCACGAATGGTGGGGGCTCAACGATTACGCCCGCGCCCGGGCCGATCAGTTGGCCGCCTTGGGTTTCGTGGCCTTGGCGGTGGACATGTATGGCGGTGGCGAGGTGGCCTCGCACCCGGACGAGGCAGGGACGTTCTCGCGGCAGGTGATGCAGGACTGGCCGGCGGCCCGGGCTCGGCTGGAGGCGGCCATGACGGAGTTGAGAAAGAACCCCTGGGTGGCTGCCGACAAGGGAATGGCGGCCATCGGTTACTGCTTCGGGGGTGGGGTGGTCATGAACATGGCGCTCTCGGGCATGCCCATCGAGGCGGCCATCAGCTTCCACGGCAGCCCCGCCCAGGCGGTCTCCAATCCTCAGGACTTCTCGGGCAGGGTGCAGATCCACAACGGTGCCCAGGACCCGTTGGTCAAGCGGGACGCCCTGATGGCCATGGCCGAGGCCCTGAAGGCGCGGGGGGCCGAGGTCGAGGTGATCAACTACCCGGAGGCCACGCACAGTTTCACGAACCCCCATGCCGACCAGGTGGCCGAGCAATACGACTTGCCCCTGGCCTACAATGCTGCCGCCGATGCGGCTTCCTGGCAGGCGGCGCTGTTGACGCTGGACAAGGCCCTGAACGACAACTGAGCGTTCCTGAGGCCTGACGGCTGCACGTCCAGCCAGGGAGACGAGATGCGTTTCGAGGTGCAGACCATCGCCTCCATCGAGGCCGTGTCCGGAATCCGCTGGAACGCCCTGATCGGCACCGACCAGCCTTTCCTGCGCCATGAGTTCCTGCACGCCCTCGAGGCCTCCGGCGCGGTGACCTCGGCCAGCGGCTGGACACCAGCCCATCTGCTGGTGTGGCAGGGAGAGAGCCTGGTCGCGGCGATGCCCCGCTACTACAAGACCCACTCCTACGGCGAGTACGTGTTCGACTGGGCCTGGGCAGATGCCTGGGAACGGGCCGGCGGCGACTACTACCCCAAGGCACTGACCGCCATTCCCTACACTCCGGTCCCGGGCACCCGGACCGCGCTGAGCCCCGAGCTCGAGGATCGGGCCGGGGTCTTCGCCGCGCTGGCCGAACACTGCTGTGACGAGCGCCTGTCGAGCTGGCACCTGCTGTTTGCCGAGGAGGAAGAGGTCAGCGCCTGGGAAAGCGCGGCGCCGCGGTTGCTCGAGCGCCATGCCGTGCAGTTCCAGTGGCGGGATGACGGGTACGGCGACTTCGAGGGCTTCCTCGCGGCGCTGAACTCCAGGCGTCGCAAGGAGATTCGCCGTGAGCGCCGTCGTGTGAGCGAGCAGGGCATCTCCTTGCATCGCCTGACCGGTGCCGAGATCGACGCGCCGGCCCTGGCGCATTTCTATCGCTGTTACCAGATGACCTATCTGGAGCGCGGCCAGCGTCCTTACCTGCCGTTCGAGTTCTTCCAGCGTCTGCACCGCACGATGCCCGGCACCCTGGTATTGATCCAGGCCCGGGCAGGTGATCGGTCGGTTGCGGCGGCGCTCTGCCTGCAGGGCGATACGACACTCTACGGGCGCTACTGGGGAAGCGAGGTGGAGGCCGACTGCCTGCACTTCGAGACCTGCTACTACCAGGGAATCGAGCACTGCCTGGCCAACGGGCTGACCCTGTTCGACCCCGGCACCCAGGGCGAGCACAAGCTGACCCGAGGATTCACGCCACGTCGTCTGCGCTCCTTGCACTTCATCGCCGATCCGGACTTCCGGCGTGCCGTGGGGCGATTCTGCGAAGAAGAGCGCCGTCATGTCGAGGCGTATCACCGTCATGCGCGGGAGCGCTTGCCCTTTCGCCAGGCTCCATAACCCGCTGGGAAACCATGAAAGGAGGAGAAGATGGCACCCAGGAACTGGTCCCGGCGTCTTCAGGCGCTGGGCATTTCGCCTCGCGGCGACCCGATGCCCCTTTCCGGAGGCGATATTGCCGCGGTCTGGGCCCTGGACACGGATCGGGGCCGCGTGGTCGTCAAGCGGGACGACGCGAGCCGGCTGGCCGGCGAAGCCGAGGGGCTGCGGGCGTTGCAGGCTGCCGCGTCGTCGCTGATCGTGCCCGAGGTGCTGGGCATCGACGACGACCTGCTTGTCATGCAGGCACTGGAACCCGTATCGGGCGGACGCCAGGCCGATCGGAAGCTGGGCGAAGGGCTGCGCCAGCTCCACGAGGCGAGGGGCGAGACTCACGGCTGGGAAGTCGACAATGCCTGCGGGCCGACGCCCCAGGACAACACCCCTTGCGACGATGGCCGCGTCTTCCAGCGCGAGCGACGCCTGCTGCCCCT
This sequence comes from Modicisalibacter ilicicola DSM 19980, assembly GCF_900128925.1. Lineage (GTDB taxonomy): Bacteria > Pseudomonadota > Gammaproteobacteria > Pseudomonadales > Halomonadaceae > Modicisalibacter > Modicisalibacter ilicicola. Next base: position 346,826 of record NZ_FQUJ01000002.1, on the reverse strand, counting down.
GGGGCGCGCCTGCGCCGAGAAAGGGCTGCTGGACACCGCCACCCTGGAGGCGTTGACCCGGGTCGCCGAGGAGCTCGAGACCTGGCTGCCGAACGTCAGGCCGAGCCTGGTGCATGGCGATCTGTGGTCGGGCAACGTGCTGCATACCGCCCGGGGACCGGCGATCATCGATCCGGCGGTCTATCGCCACTACCCGGAGGTGGACCTGGCCATGCTGACGCTGTTCGGTTCACCCTCCGCGGCGTTCTTCGAGGCCTACTGGGACGGCGATTCACCGGAGGACTGGCCGCGACGCCGGACACTCTTCCAGCTCTACCCGCTGCTCAATCACCTGCTGCTGTTCGGTGGCGGCTACCGCGGCGCCGTGGAACGGGCGATCGACGACCTGCGTTGATGCTCGTCACTGCCTGGCTCGCCACCAGTGCAGCAGGCGATGCCACCAGGCCGGCGTCGACTTCCCGGCCAGTGCCTTCGGTGCAGCGGGAAACCTGCGTTTCAGGAAGGCACGGATGGGCCGCACCTGGCTCGGTCGGTCGAGCATCGGCGCATGACCGCAGCCGGGGACCGTCAGCACCTCGAGCCGGGGATGAGTCTCGCGCATCCGCTCGACGGTCGCCGGGCTCAGCAAGGCCGATTGCGCCCCCCGCACCACCATGACGGGGCAGGTCAGGGCTCGCCAGTCCACCCAGAGGTCCCGGGGGGTGTCGTGGACGAACTGCTCGGCGATACGCGGATCGTAGTGAAAGGTCCAGCCTCCGTCGGGCAGGCGTCTGGCGCTATCGAGGGCCAGGCGTCGCCAGGCCTGTTCCTCGTCGATGCCGAAGGCGGCGTAGTGGCTCTTGAGTTCCTCGAGCAGTGCACCGAAGGTGCCGAACCGACGGGGCATGGCGAAATAACTGGCCAGCTCGGCAAGCCCCTCGGCTTCGATTTCCGGGCCGATGTCGTTGACGATCAGTCGCTCGATGCGGTCGCGGCCCTCCTCCGAGGCGGCCAGCAGCAACCCGATCAGCCCGCCCATCGAGGTGCCCAGCCAGGCGACTCGGGAGAGCTGGAAATGGTCCAGCAGCGCCAGGGCGGTCTGCACATAGCGGCTGTAGAGATAATCGTGAGCCGGAAACAGCGACCAGCTCGACAGGCCCCGACCGAGCGTATCCGGGGCGATGACGCGCCATGTTGGCCCCAGTTCCCGTGCCAGGGCGGCGAAATCGCCGCCGTGGCGGGCCAGGCCGTGCCAGGCGATCAGCGTCTTCTCGGCCCGGGGGTGCCATATCCGGACGGCGATTTCCAGTTCCCGCACCGTGACCAGTTCGAGCGTGTCCATGGGTTGTCGTCCGTGTTGGCTGCAAGTCTTGCCAGTGTAGACACAATGCTGCTGTGCAGCATCACGGATGTGAACTATGTTGGGGGGAGTGGCTCATGAGCTGGAATAGGGTGTCGACCAGGGCGCCGCCTTCGTGGCTCAACGAGTAGCGCTCGGGCTCGCGCAACCAGTCGTGAAACAGCCCCCCGAGAGTCGATTGCAGCAGGCGCGTCGCCTTCTCCGGCGTCAGGGCGGGGTTCAGCAAGTCAAGCTCATGGGCCTTGTGGAACTGCACGCACATCTCGCCGCGACATTCGTCGGCCAGGCGGTTCTGCATCTCCAGGGGGTCGATGTCGCTGAAGAATTCGCAGCGGTGCAGCAGGATGGCGTGCACCCGGCGCACCTGGGGCTGTTCGAGACGCCGCAGCCCCTGATGGCAGGCCAGGCGCAACGCTTCCAGGGGAGCATCCTGCAAGGCGGGTTCGTCGACCTCGTCGAGGAGTTCCTCGAAGGGCATGCGCACGCGCTCGAGCAAGGCATGGAAAAGATCCGCCTTGTTCTTGAAGTGCCAGTAGATGGCCCCACGGGTCACGCCGGTGTGGCGCGCGATCTGCTCGAGGGACGTGCGCGCCACCCCGTGCTCGAAGAAGAGATCCTCGGCGGCGTCGAGCAGGGCTTCCCGAGTGGCTTCCGCCTCGGCTTTGGTACGTCTGGCCATGGGATCACGCTACCTCACGCAATGGCGGTTTTGCGACATCATAACGTAACGCTCCACGTTTACATACAGACCTGTATGTGTGCTAGGCTGCCTGTCTCTTTAGCCAACTAAAGGAAAGTTGCCCATGCTCCCATCGCGAACCGGACTCAGGGTGGGGAGCGGCGTGCTGTTGATGCTGACGATTCTGGCGGGATGCGGTGCTGGCGACGAGGGCCAGGGCAACGACCAGCAGCAAGAACGGCAATCCGCCCCCCGGAAGGCCCAGGTCATGGAGATGCAGCGTCGCGACATCGGCTACGACCGTACCTATTCCGCCAAGCTGCGCAGCGAGCAGGAGGCCGTCGTGATCGCCCGGGTGCGTGGCTTGCTCGAGGAGAGGCATTTCACGCCTGGGGAGCTGGTCGACGAGGGGGAGCCCCTTTACACCATCGAGCCGGATATCTATCGGGCCACCGTCAACCAGCGCGAGGCCGACCTGCAAAGCGCCCAGGCCGAAGCCAACCTCGCGCAACGCGAAGCCGAGCGATTCCGGCGCCTGTTCCAGCAGAATTCGGTCAGCGAACAGGATCGCGATCAGGCGGTGGCGGAACTGCAGATGGCCCGAGCCAATGTCGCCCAGGCCGAAGCCGCCCTGGAGAGTGCTCAGGTGGATCTGAATTACACGGACGTGGAAGCGCCGGTGTCCGGCATGATCAGTCTGAGCGACGTCAACGTGGGCAATGTGGTGGACGTCGGCACGGAGCTGGCGACCATCACGCCCCTGGATCCCGTCGAGGTGCGTTTCAGCCTGCCTCAGGAGGATGCCTTCGACCTGCGGCGTCAGCGCCGGCAGGGGGGCGAGATCACCGCAACCCTCGACTTTCCCGGCATCCGGAACGGCGAGCTGGAGACCCTGGAGGGCGAGCTCGATTTCCTCGGCTCCCGGGTCGATGACGACACCAGCACGGTGCAGGCCCGCGCCATGTTCGACAATCCGGATGAGCTGTTGATGCCGGGCCAGTTCGTCCGGGTGGTACTCGAGAACATGAAGCGCTACGACGTCATGGCGGTGCCGGAGATCGCCGTGACCCAGGGCCTGATGGGGCCCCAGGTGTTCGTGCTCGACGAGGATGACGAAGCGCGTGCGCGCAACGTGACCCTGGGAGAGTCGGCGGGGCCGCTGCAGATCATCGCCGATGGTCTGGAACCCGGTGACCGGGTCATCGTCAGCGATCCGGGCGGCCTCCAGGCGGGCGCCCGGATCGACCCGCAGCCCTATTCCGGCGACCCGGCGGAGCTCTCCGCGCAGAAGGAACACCCCTCGAAGCCAGGCCGGGGCAATGACCGGCAGGCTGCCTCGGGTTCCAGCGAGGGGCAGGAAAACAACGAATGAATTTCTCCGACTTCTTCATCAAGCGACCGATCTTTGCCACCGTCCTGTCCATCATCATCCTGCTGGTCGGGGCGATGGCCCTGCGCGTCTTGCCGATTCAGCAGTATCCCAGCGTGGTGCCGCCCACGGTGACGGTGCAGGCGACCTTTCCGGGGGCCAACGCGGAAACCGTTTCCCAGACCGTGGCGGCGCCTCTGGCGGAGGCGATCAACGGCGTCGAGGACATGATCTACATGACCTCGACCAGCTCCGATAACGGCATGATGCGCATGAACGTCGTCTTCGAGATCGGTTCCAACGGCGACATCAACACCATCAACGTCAACAACCGGGTGCAGTCGGCGCTGTCGCAGCTGCCCGAGTCGGTACAGGCCCAGGGCGTCAACGTCGAGCTGAGTTCGAGCAATATCCTCATGCTGATTGCCTTGCGCTCGCCAGATGGCGAGTACAGCAAGACCTACATGCAGAACTACGCCGTGCTCAACATCCTCGACGAGCTGCGTCGGCTCCCCGGGGTGGGCAGCGCCGAGGCGCTGGGCGGTGCCCAGTTCGCCATGCGCATCTGGCTCGATCCGGACAAGCTGGCCCAATACGACCTGACCCCCGCGGAGGTGGCCGAGGCCATTCGCTCCCAGAACACCGAGGTGCCCGCGGGCAGCCTTGCCGCGGAGCCTCAGAGCGATCCCCGCGCCTACACCTACACCATCTCCGCGGGCGGCCGCCTGGCCAGCGCCGACGAGTTTCGCGAGATCTATCTGCGCACCAACCCCGACGGTTCGTCGCTGCGCCTCAAGGATGTGGCGAGTATCGAGCTGGGCGCGTCCTCCTATGCGGTGAATTCCCAGCTCAATGGTGCCACCATGGCGCCGATCATCATCAACCAGCAGCCGGAAGCCAACGCGCTGGAAACCGCCCAGCGGGTCAGGGCGTCGATGCAGCAACTCTCCGAGCGCTTCCCGGCGGGGCTGGAATACGTCATCCCCTACGACACCACCCTGTTCATCGACGCTTCCATCGAGACGGTCACCGCGACCTTCTTCGAAGCCTTTGCCATCGTCGCGGTGATCGTCTTCCTGTTCCTGCAGAACTGGCGCTCGACCCTGATCGCCATGACCGTGGTGCCGGTTTCCGTGGTGGGTACCTTCGCCGGGCTCTTCGCCCTGGGCTTTTCCATCAACCTGCTGTCGCTGTTCGCGATGATCCTGGCCATCGGTATCGTCGTGGACGACGCCATCCTGGTGGTCGAGAACGTCGAGCGGCTGCTCGAGGAGGATGAAGCGATCTCGATACGCAAGGCGGTCAGCGAAGGCATGCGCGAGGTCGGCGGGCCGGTCATCGCCACCTCCTTCATCATGGCGGCGGTCTTCGTGCCGGTGGCATTCCTGGGCGGTTTCACCGGGCAGATCTATCAGCAGTTCGCCCTGACCATCGCCATTTCAGTGGCCATTTCCGCGGTGGTGGCCCTGACCCTGACGCCGGCCTTGTCGGCCATCTTCCTCAGACACAAGCCTCGGGAAGAGTCCAGGGCGATGCGCATCCTCCATGCGCCGGGGCGCTGGTTCAACAAGGGCTTTGCCTGGGTCACCCGGGGCTACATGGCCGTGACGCGTTTCCTGGTCAGGTTCTGGGTACTGGCCCTGGCGCTGAGCGTGGCGGTGGTGGCCTTCTCTTTCTGGCTGTACGAGCGTACCCCCTCGACCCTGGTGCCCCCGGAGGATCAGGCCGTCGCCCTGGCCTCGGTCAACCTGCCGGACGCGGCCTCGGTGGCGCGCACTACCGACTACATCGAGGCGGTAGCCGCCGAGGTCGAGAATATCCCTGGCGTCAAGTACGTTTCGGCCATCGCCGGTTTCGACCTGCTGACGAATTCGGTCAATACCGCCCGGGGGACGATGTTCGTCAACATGGTGCCCTGGGCGGAACGCGAGCTGACCGCGACCCAGATCATCGGTCGCATGAACCGGATCGGCGCCGAACTGACAGGGGGCTCGATACGGGCATTCAACCTGCCGCCCATCCCAGGGCTTTCCACCACCGGCGGTTTCACCGGTTACCTGCAGGCCCTGGAGGGCGCCACCCCGGAAGAGCTGGGCGAGGCGGCCAACAAGGTCATGCAGGCGGCCAACCAGCGCGAGGAACTGGCCCGGGTGTTCACCACCTTCAATCCCAACGTGCCCTCCTACCGCGCCCATATCAACGAGCAGAAGGCGCTGAGCTACGGGGTGTCGATTCAGGCCCTCAATACCACGCTGTCGAATACCCTGGGCAACGGCTTCGTCAACTACTTCTCCTATCAGAACCGCAACTTCCAGGTCTATCTCCAGAACGAGGACGACTATCGGCGTTCCCGCAAGGATCTCGGCAACATCTTCGTGCGCGGCGGTAGCGGGGAGCGCATCCCCCTGGCGGAATTCGTCACCCTGGAGCGTGTCGCCGCGCCGGCGGTGATGAGTCGCTACAACGTCTATACGGCGGCTCAGTTCCAGGGCGGTCCCGCGCCGGGCTACAGTTCCGGCCAGGCCATCGACGCCATGCAGCAGGTGGTCGACGAGACCCTGGGCGACGGCTGGAGCATGGGGTGGACCGGTACCGCCTATCAGGAGATCAATACCGGTGACGCGGCGACCCTGGCCATCGGCTTCGGCCTGCTGATGGTGTTCTTGATCCTGGCGGCTCAGTACGAGAGCTGGTCGTTGCCCCTCGCGGTGGTGACCGCAACGCCGTTTGCCTTTCTCGGTGCCATCGGCGGCATCGCCCTGCGTGGCCTGGACGTCAGTGTCTACGTCCAGGTAGGGATGCTGGTGGTGGTCGGCCTGGCGGCCAAGAATGCCATCCTGATCGTCGAATTCGCGGAGCTGCAGCGCAAGGAACAGGCCATGTCGATACGCGAGTCGGCCATCCATGCCGCCGAGATGCGCTTTCGTCCCATCGTCATGACGTCCCTGGCGTTCATCTTCGGCACCTTGCCTCTGGCCATCGCCAGCGGCGCCAGCGAGGCCAGCAGTCATCATATCGGTACTACCGTGGCGGTGGGCATGGTTTCCGTGGCGATACTCGCGAGCTTCTTCGTGCCGTCGTTCTACACCATGATCGCGACGCTTTCCGAGCGGCTGAATCGCAAGCGGGGAAGACGGGAAGGCGACGATTCGACTCGAACGGCCGACGCATAGCGAGCGACGTGCCTCGATGCATCCTGCAAAGCCAAGGCCTCGGGTCTTGGCTTCATCGCTTTAAATGGGCACTGTATCCGATGGACTCTTCCGATGCCTCAGGAGTTGGCATGTCGTTTTTCGGTAATTGGCGCAGGGCGTTCGTCACTGCCTTGATGCTGACAGTGGTGATGACGCTTCCCGTCGCCGCTCAGGCCCAGGGGTTGTCGATCCCCGGGCTGAGCAATGGCAATCAGGGCGAGGAGCAGGCCAAACAGGACCCCCGGGCGCTGCGCGACTCCCTGGATCAGGTCATCGCTACCCTGGAAAACGACGCCCAGCGAGGCGAACTGCTGGCCAGGCTCAAGGAACTGCGTCAGGCCACCGAATCGGTCTCTCCCGACAAAGGCGAGGAGCGCACCGGCCTGCTCGGGGCGCTGGCCGACTCGATCACCGATTACGGTGAACAGGCCGAAGCCGGGCGAGCGCCACTGGATATCTGGGCCCAGCGCTCGAGACGCGCGGGCCAGGAGGTGGAATCGTTGCTGGCCTCGACCAGTCGCACGGAGCTGGTTCGTGCGCTGGTCGAGACCGCGGTGCTGCTGGGGGTCTGGCTGGGACTGCTGACACTGCTGATGGGCGTGGGGCGCTACCTTGCCCGGCGCAACGATTGGCCGCGGGTGCTTCCGCCGGAACCCCGGGCGGGCTTGCTGGCGAGCCACTTCCTTCGCAAGGCATTGCCCTGGGGCCTGGCCTTCGCGGTGATGCTGGTCAGCCTGCGCTGGTTGAACGCGCCGGCGCCATCCCGAGCGGCGGTCTTGGTGCTTGCCTATATCACCTTGTGCGGCCGTCTTCTGGCGACGGTCTTCGAGGTGGTGATCTCGGTCTTCACCCGGGGGCACCGTCGGGTGGCGGTGGCAATCCTGCGCCAGCAGGCACTCAAGCGACTCTTCGTCATCGGTGCCCTGGCGGCCCTGGGAGACGCGGCAAACAGCGAGCGGTTGGTCACCCTGCTGGGCAACGATCTGTCCGGTTGGCTGTCGGCGTCTGCCAACGTGCTAGCCGGGTTGATCAGTGGCAGACTGGTGCTGCGCATCAAGCGGCCCGTCGAGCATCTGATTCGCAATCGCCCCTATTCGTTGCGCCGCGACAAGAGCACCCTGCGCGACCTGACCAACATCCTCGCGCGGCTCTGGCATGTGCCGGCGCTGCTGCTGATCGGTGCCTCCCTGGTGGCCATCTTCGTGACCGGCGGCGAAGCCGACGGGGCCTTCACCAGGGCAATTATCAATGCCGCCCTGCTGGTGCTGGCGCTGGTGTTTACCGGCGTGCTGCGCCGCTATGGCGAGAAGGCCGTCCATCGCCGGCGCCTTTCCCAGTATCGTCGCCGAATCGAGCGTTTCGGGCATGCGCTGGGACATCTGGTGATCTGGGTGGTCTTCGCCGAACTGTCGCTGCGGGTATGGGGCTTCTCGCTGCTGGGCATCGGCGCGGATGGGGCGATCAGCGCACGCATCGGCCGCGCCCTGCTGGGCATCGGGCTGACCATCATGCTCGCCTGGCTGATCTGGATCGTCGCCGACACGGGCATCCAGCGCGCGCTGAACACCTCGGCTCGCATCCGGGGCCGGCGCGCCTACAACACCCGGGCCCAGACCATCACGCCGATGATCCGCAACGTGGTCTTCGTGACCATCGTGGTCATCGCCGCCATCGTCGGGCTCGCCAACCTGGGGGTGAACGTCACGCCACTGCTGGCGGGTGCCGGTGTCATCGGTCTGGCCATCGGCTTCGGTGCCCAGACTCTGGTTCAGGACCTGATCACCGGCCTGTTCATCCTGATCGAGGATTCCCTGTCGATCGACGACTTCGTCAACGTGGGCGGCCACATGGGTACCGTGGAGCGACTCAGCCTGCGCACCGTGCGCCTGCGCGATCTGGATGGCATCGTGCACATCATTCCCTTCAGCCAGATCAAGGGCATCCAGAACTTCTCCCGGGAGTTCGGCATCGCCTTGATCCGCATTCGCGTCCCGCACGACATGATGATCGACGATGCCATTGCCCTGGCCCGGGACGTGGCCGAGGAACTGCGTCATGATCCCATGATGCGCCATCACATCTGGTCACCCCTGGAGCTTCAAGGGATCGAGAGCTTCGATCAGGGGGCGGCGATCCTGCGAGTGCGCCTGCGTACCGGCCCCGTCATGCAGTGGGACGTGGCACGCGCCTTCAACCTGCGCCTCAAGCAGCGTCTCGAGATGGATGGCCAGGACCTGGCCATGCCGCGCATGAGCGTGGTGATGCAGAATGCCTCCAGGCCCCAGGACGAGGAGCAGCATTCCGGCGGCTCGTTCGCTTCCTCGCAGGGGGTCGGCCATGGTGGCCCCTCGGAGGGCGAGGCCACCCCTCAAGGGGGGTGAGCGCGCCTCTCGGGTCGCGCTCAGGGGGAGAGGAAGCCGATGCCCAGGGTGAGCAGGGTGATGGTGGCGAATCCCCCCGCGACGATCCAGGGGCAGTGTCGCCGCCAGCGCTGATAGGTGTCATACAGCGCCGCCGCCTGGCTCAGCTTTTCCATCAGGTGATCGTGGCGCGATCGTTCGACATCCGGTTTCAGGGAAAAATCGTTGGCGACATCGCCCTGCCAGTTCGCCCCGTGGGTGAGTCCCAGCCTGGCACGTAACCTGCCGATGTCGCACAGCAGACCATGCAGACGGTCGTACTCCTCGCGACGTGCCTTGACGTTGAGCACCGCGAGGGCTTCGCTCTTCAGGGCCGTGTGCTGGCAGGCCTCCACGGCGGTGGCGACTTCCTCGTCGGAAGCGAATGGCCCGATGTTCAGGCGTTTATACAAATCGCGCATCTTTCATCAAATACTCGTAGGCTTTCTTGATCTTCTGAAAACGCACCGATGCCGTCGCCACATCGCCCTCGCCCCGGGAGAAGAAACGATCCGGGTGATGCGCCTGGGCCAGCCGTCGGTAGGCTCGCTTGATCTCGCTGCGGGTGGCACTGGCATCGAGCTCGAGGATGGTCAGGGCACGCAGGGTCTTGTCGCCGAAGGGCGGTGCCTGTCGCTTTTGCCGTGACGCGCGCTCCTGTTGGTGCGTGTCTCGCTGCTCGCGCTGGCGTTCCTGCTCGCGTTGTCGCCAGGTGCGCTCTCGAGCCTGCCAGTAACTGGCGCGGCTGGGGTCCTCGGAACACGCAAACTGCGTGCCGGTCACCTCCAGGAACAGCTGTTTCAAGCGCTGGGGGGCAACGCCGAGCAGGTCGGCCAGGAAGCCGAGCACGTGGTAGCTTGCCGCAGCGAGGTTGCCATCCTGGACGGTCAGTTCGATGGCCTGGCTCAGGAAGGGCAGCGCCCGTTCACCCCAGCGATCACGCTGGAGTACCTCCGCCGCCAACTGGATGGCTTGCAGATCCTGCTCTTCGGCAACATCCAGAACCAGGCGATGGTCGTGGCCATGACGCAGGCTGCCCGCCATATCGCCCAGCCGCTGGCGGTCTGCCGGGGACAGGCTACCCTTGCTGACGGCTACCCAGGCCAGCAGCAAGAGCGCGGCGGTGTCCGTCTGATTCCTGCTTTTCAGTAGCAGCAATTCGAACGGCGAGAAGCGTGTTGAGGCCATGCCTGACTCCGACCGATCTTCACGGTGAGCTTGTGCGTCGTGATATCGCTTTAGGAAGGCGATTATAGCCAATACGTTGCACGGTTGTCGGCAGCGCTCATATCAAAAAAATCAACACCAGTAAACGCTTCGGCATGAGGCTGCCTCGGCTGTCGCCTGACGCTTGTTGGAAGGAGCAAAGTGGCGAGGTGTTTCTTGCTTTCAGGAAATACTGCTACGCTGAATCTGAGCGAATGGAAATCGCGAAAAGCGCTCCATTTCGATCGTCGCGGCACCGCTGCCGACGGTCAAGCAAGCCCAGGCGCAACCACTAGGAGGTAGGCAATGAAAGATTCCAAGACGGACAAGTCCGAAGGCCTGATCGACAAGGCGGCGGGCAAGGTCAAGGAAGCCCTCGGCAAGGCGACCGACGACAAGGATACCGAGGCCAAGGGCAAGGCCCAGACGGCAAAGGGTGATGCCAAGCAGGCCAAGGGCAATCTCAAGGATGCCGTCGACTCGAACCACGACGCCGACAGCACGAACAATCCTCCTCGATGACGAGGTGGTTCGCTGATCGTTCAGAAGGGGCCTCGGCCCCTTCTTGCTTGTAATGCTGCGCCTGCAGCCGGTGGATCGGCAGAGCGCCCCGAAGCGACGTCAAGGGCTGCAGCGGTAGAAATGCGCTGGCAGGAAGTTCAGGGGGATGAAGTTGCGCTGAACGCTCGAGAACGTCTTGTGCAGGTGTGGAAGAATGCTCGGCGAGAACTGGTAGAGCAGGAAGGCGCCGCTGGGTGCGATGACCTGCTGGGTCGAGCGCAGGATGTCGTCCTTGGTAGTGGCTGGCAAGGTGCTCAGGGGGATCCCTGCGATCACGTAATCGGCCGCACCGAGCCCCTTTTCGGCCAGAATTTCCTGAATGTCCTCCGCGGAACCGTGGATCACCTGAAGGCGTGGGTCCGGGCAGGTCTGCTCGAGAAACGCCACGAAATCCTCGTTGGTCTCGAGTACCAGCAATACCGCCTCGGGATGCATCTGCCGCAGGATCTCCCGGGTGAAGGTGCCCACTCCCGGTCCATACTCGACCAGTACCCGTGCCCGCTGCCAGTCGATGTGCGACAGCATTCGTCTGACCAGGAAAGGGGAACTGGGAATGATCGACCCCAGCATCCTGGGATGCTTGATGAAGTTCTTGGCGAACAAAAAGAATTGCTTGTTTTGCGAGAGGGAAGGCAGGGGGCGTCTTGTTGTGTGCTTGTTGAATTCCATTCGTGCTGTTCCTTGAGGCAGACCTGTCCTACTACAGTAGGCCAACAGGACAAGCAGGAAAAGGATTAAGTCCTCCCCTTCTTTGCCAGTGGCTTGCGTTTTGTCACAGAGTGAAACGATTGGTTGGTGGTATTTACTTCCTCCTGACCCGACACTTTATCCTCGTGGCGAGGGAGCTGCGGCAAAACGTCTCTTCATGACGCCTGATCAAGGAATGACAATGGTCGTCTTCATCAAGCAGGTCATCGGCGATCGCCGATACTCGGACCTTGTCTCCGGCGCGTTCCGTGCCGCTTCAAACTTCAGCCAGACCCCAAACAGGCTTTCGTGAAACAGATCACCCGATATTGGGTGTTTGTTTATTTTTAGCCTGCTAAAAAATATCCTGTTATACGAATGGCGCTCCCCGAGATTGAAAGAGGTCGCGTAATGAAAAAGAAGTACCTTGCTTTCATTGGCTTGCTTCTGCTGGTGTTGATGCTCAGCGGGTGCGAAGCCGCATTGATGGACCCCAAGGGACAAGTCGGGGAAGAGCAACGGACCCTGATCCTGACGGCCTTCGGCCTGATGATGATCGTGGTCATTCCGGTGTTCGTGATGACGGCGCTCTTTGCCTGGCGCTATCGCCACAGCAGGCAGGCGACCTACACGCCTGACTGGGCGCATTCCACCGCCATCGAGGCGGTCGTCTGGTTCATCCCCCTGGTCATCATCGCTTTCCTGGCATGGCTTACCTGGATCACGTCGCACAGCCTCGACCCCGCCAAGCCGCTCAGGAGCGAGGCCGAGCCACTCAGGATCCAGGCGGTTTCGCTGGACTGGAAATGGTTGTTCATCTATCCGGAGCAGGGCATCGCCACCGTCAACGAGGTCGCCTTCCCGACCGATGTGCCGGTGCATTTCCAGGTGAGTTCCGGTTCGGTGATGAACGCGTTCTTCATCCCCAGCCTGGGCAGCCAGATCTATGCCATGGCCGGCATGGACAATGACGTCAACCTGATCGCCGACGAGGCGGGCACCTACTACGGCAGATCCACCAATTACAGTGGGGCAGGCTTCTCGGGCATGACCTTCGACGCCATCGCGACCTCCGAGGAGGCGTTCGACGCCTGGGTCGAGGAGGTGCGTCAGTCGTCCAAGACGCTGTTCTTCCCGGAGGAGTACAAGGCGCTGGCGGAACCCACCAGGAGTCATCCAGTCGAGTACTTCTCCGAGGTGTCCCCCAGGCTCTACACGCAGATCCTGCAGAGCTTTCACGGTGGCAAGCCCGGCAGAGGCGACCCGGGGGAACAGGACGGCGGACAAGAGAACACCCGAATGAGCGCAGAGGCAGCGGAGTAATATCATGTTCGGAAAACTTGGCCTGGAGGCGATTCCTTATCACGACCCGATCATCATGATCGTGGCCGTCGCCATCGCGATCGGCGGGCTCATCGTCGTCGGCGCGCTGACGTATTTCAGGAAATGGACCTACCTGTGGAAGGAGTGGATCACTTCCGTCGATCACAAGAAGCTCGGCATCATGTATTTCGTGGTGGCGCTGGTCATGCTGATACGCGGCTTCGCCGACGCCATCATGATGCGCACCCAGCAGGCGATGGCCGCCGGGGGCGCGGCGGGCTACCTACCGCCCGAGCACTACGACCAGATCTTCACCGCTCACGGCGTGATCATGATCTTCTTCGTCGCCATGCCCATGGTCATCGGCCTGATGAACCTGGTGGTGCCGCTGCAGATCGGGGCCCGGGACGTCGCCTTCCCGTTTCTGAACAACCTGAGCTTCTGGCTGTTCGCCGCGGGCGTGGTGTTGGTCAACGTGTCGCTGGTGGTGGGGGAGTTCGCCAAGACCGGCTGGCTCGCCTACGCGCCCCTCTCGGGGATCGAGTACAGTCCCGGGGTCGGGGTGGATTACTGGATATGGGCGTTACAGATATCCGGGATAGGCACGACCCTGACCGGCATCAACTTCTTCGTCACGATCCTGAAGATGCGCACCAAGGGCATGACCCTGTTTCGCATGCCGATCTTCACCTGGACATCGCTTTGCGCCAACGTGCTGATCATCGCCTCGTTCCCGATCCTGACGGCGACGATCGCGATGCTGACCCTGGATCGCTACCTGGGCATGCACTTCTTCACCAATGATTTTGGCGGCAACGTGATGATGTACGTCAATCTCATCTGGGCCTGGGGCCACCCCGAGGTGTATATCCTGATCCTGCCGGCGTTCGGCGTGTTCTCCGAGGTCATTGCGACCTTCTCCAGGAAGCGCCTGTTCGGCTACACCTCGCTGGTGTGGGCAACGGTCGCCATCACGTTGCTGTCCTTCGTCGTCTGGTTGCACCACTTCTTCACCATGGGCGCGGGGGCCAACGTCAATGCCTTCTTCGGCATCATGACGATGATCATCGCGATTCCCACCGGGGTGAAGATCTTCAACTGGTTGTTCACGATGTTCCGCGGGCGCCTGCAGTTCACCTCGCCGGTGCTGTGGACCCTGGGCTTCATCATCACCTTCACCCTGGGTGGCATGACCGGGGTCATGCTGGCCGTGCCGGCGGCCAACTTCGTGCTGCACAACAGCCTGTTCGTGATCGCCCACTTCCACAACGTGATCATCGGCGGTGTGGTCTTCGGCATGATGGCCGGCATGACCTACTGGTTCCCCAAGGCCTTCGGCTTCACCCTCGACGAGAAGTGGGGCAAGCGCTCGTTCTGGTGCTGGATCACCGGCTTCTACCTGGCCTTCATGCCGCTCTACGTGCTGAGCTTCTTCGGTGCCGTGCGCCGCATGCAGTCCTACGATCAGGCGGAATGGCAGCCATGGTTGTTGCTGGCCTGGGTCGGCGCCCTGGTCATCCTGGCAGGAATCGCCTGCACGATCATCCAGATCGTGGTCAGCATTCGCGATCGCAGGAAGAACGCGGACGTGACCGGCGACCCCTGGGATGCCCGCACCCTGGAGTGGGCCACGTCGTCGCCTGCGCCGTTCTACAACTTCGCGCATCTCCCGGATGTCACGAGCATCGACAATTTCTGGGAAGACAAGCGGCGCAATGGCCCCAACTCCCATCTGAGCGAGCCGCCCTACGAGGATATCCACATGCCCAGGAATACCGTGGCGGGCCCGGTCCTGGGGGCGCTGAGCGTCGTCTTCGGCTTTGCCCTGGTATGGCACATCTGGTGGCTGGCAGGCGTCAGCGCCGTGGGCCTGTTCGTGACGTTCCTGCTGCGTGTCTTCAACGACGACATCGACTACCACGTGCCCGCCGCGGAAGTCGAGCGCATCGAGCGTGAACACCAACAACGGCTGGGGGTGCAGGCGTAACCATGACGACACGGACAATGAGCAATGACCAGGCGTCTGCCGAGGCGCATGAGCACCACGATGCCGGGGGCACGAAGGTCTTCGGCTTCTGGGTCTACCTGATGAGCGACCTGGTCATCTTCGGGTCGCTCTTCGCCACCTATGCCGTGCTCCTGCGGGGCACGGCAGGCGGGCCGACGCCCCAGGAAATCTTCAGTCTGCCCTTTATCCTGGTCGAGACCTTTCTGCTGCTGTTCTCGAGTTTCACCTATGGCATCGCCGTGCTGGCGATGAACGAGGACAAGCTTCGGCAGGTCAAGCTGTGGCTGGGCATCACCTTCCTGCTGGGTGCGGCGTTCGTGGGCATGGAGGTCTACGAGTTCCAGCACTTGATCCACGAGGGCTACGGACCGGATCGCAGTGCCTTCCTTTCGGCATTCTTCACCCTGGTGGGCACCCACGGCCTGCACGTGACCTTCGGCCTGATCTGGATACTGGTGATGCTGGCTCAGTTGTCCACCAAGGGACTGAACGACATGACCCGGCCGCGGATCATGTGCCTGAGCCTGTTCTGGCACTTCCTCGACATCGTCTGGATCTGCGTCTTCTCCTTCGTCTACCTGATGGGAGCCCTGTGATATGAGCGACTCGCGCACGGCGCCGGGTGGCGCAAGCCATGGCAGCATCCGGTCCTACGTGATCGGGCTGATCCTGTCCATCGTGCTGACCGTGATTCCGTTCGCCGCGGTGATGACCGGCGCCCTGAGCACCCCGGTGACGGTATTGATCATCGTGGGCACGGCGGTGCTGCAGATTCTCGTGCAATTGATCATGTTCATGCACATGAACACCAAGTCGGACGAGGGATGGAACGTCATGTCCTTCGTCTTCACGGTGACGATATTGGCTCTGGTGGTGGGAGGTTCGTTGTGGATCATGCATCATCTGCATCTGAACACGATGATCAACTAGCGGCGCATCCCGCGGTATTCAGGACGCTCCTGTCCCTCACCAAGCCGGGCATCATCCTCGGCAACCTGATCTCGGTGACCGGCGGATTCTTCCTGGCGGCTCAGGCGACGGTCTCGCCGGTGCGTTTCCTGGCCACGCTGCTCGGCGTGGCCCTGGTGATCGCTTCCGGCTGCGTGTTCAACAACGTCATCGACCGGGATATCGACGCCAGGATGCGCCGCACCCGGGACAGGGCTCTCGTGCAGGGGCTGATCTCCGTGCCGATGGCACTGGTCTATGCCACGCTGCTCGGCACCACCGGGGTACTACTGCTCTACCTGCTGGCGAATCCGCTGGCGGCGTTCTTCGCCATCCTGGGCATCGTCGTCTATGTCGGCCTCTACACCCTCTGGTTCAAGCGACATTCGGTGCATGGCACCCTGATCGGCAGCCTCTCCGGGGCGATGCCGCCGGTGATCGGCTACTGCGCCGCCGCCGATCGGTTCGATCTCGGCGCCGCCATCCTGCTCGTGATCTTCAGCCTGTGGCAGATGCCGCACTCCTATGCCATCGCCATCTTTCGCCTCGAGGACTACAAGGCAGCCTCGATACCGGTGCTGCCCGTCGAGAAGGGGATCGAGGCGGCCAAGCGCGCCATCGTGCGCTACATCGTCGCCTTCGCGGCGGCGACAGTGCTGCTGTCGCTGACGGGGCACGCGGGACATGGCTATCTGGTGGTGGCCGGGGGAACGAGCCTTTACTGGCTCCATCTCGCCCTGTCCGGCTATCGCCGGGACGACGACGAGGCCTGGGCGAGGCGGCAGTTCGCCTTTTCCATCGTGATGGTCATGGTCCTGAGCCTGATGATGGTGGTCGATTTCGGCCTGTCCTTCGCCGATGACCAGCTGGCCGATGCTTCCTACCGGGCTCTCGCGCTGCTGCGAACTTCCGGGTAGCAAAAGCGTCTAGTTGAAACTCGTTGCAGGAAAGGGGTCGGATGCCATGGGTTACAGATGGGTGGTGGGTGCAGGTGGTCTCTATCTGGCGCTAGCGTTCGCCGCGGTCCAGGCGGCACCCGGTGCCTGGGCCATCCAGCACGACGAGAGCCGGCTGGGCTTCATCGCCACTCAGGAAGGCGAAGCGTTCGAGGGCGAGTTCGCCGAGTTCGATGCCGAGATGCGCTTCTCGAAAGATGCCCTGGACGAGAGCCGCTTCGACGTCACCGTCGACGTGACCAGCATCGATGCCGGCAACTCTCAGCGCAACGACCTGCTGCCCGACGAGGAGTGGTTCTTCTTCGAGCGTTTTCCCAGGGCGACCTATGTCACTTCCACGATTCGCGAGGGTGACGATGCCCCGTTCGAGGCCGTGGGCACCTTGACCTTGCGCGGTGTCGAGCGGGAGATCACCTTGCCGTTCGAATGGCGAACCGAAGGCGATCGTGCCTTCATGCAGGGGCGCGTGACCCTGAATCGCCGGCATTTCGATATCGGTCAGGGGGAGTGGGCCGACGACGATACCGTCGCCTATCCGGTGGAGGTGGTGGTGGATCTGACCCTGGAGCGCAGGAAGTAGCGCCGCGATGGCGTGTCGCGGCAATTCGTTCGTGTAGGCATTTATGCAGTGATTCCTCAACGTTCGATCTGGCCAAGGGCCTGCTCCAGCTTCTCCACCGTGCGCTCGACATTATGCAGCTTGTCGAGACCGAAGAGTCCGATGCGAAAGGTTCTGAAGTCATCGCCCTCGTCGCACATCAGCGGCACCCCGGCGGCGACCTGGAGCCCGTGCCGGGCGAACTTGCCGGCAATGCCCGGGTCATCGGTATAGCTCACCACCACGCCCGGGGCCTGGAAGCCCTGCGCCGCCACGCTCCTGATGCCGTGATCGGCCAGCATGGCCCGCACCCGGTCGCCCAGTTCCCACTGCTCGTCGCGCACCTTGTCGAATCCGTAGGCCTCGGTCTCCTGCATCACGTCGCGCAGACGGGTCAGGCCGTCCGTCGGCAGGGTGGCATGGTAGGCATGGCCGCCGTTCTCGTAGGCCTGCATGATCTCGTGCCACTTGCGCAGGTCGGCGGCGAAGCTGCTGCTGCGGGTGGTCTCGACCCGTTCCCGGGCGCGTTCGCTGAGCATCACCATGGCGCAGCAGGGCGAACCGCTCCAGCCCTTCTGGGGCGCACTGATCAATACATCGACACCGGTGGCCTGCATGTCCACCCATAGCGTGCCCGAGGCGATGCAATCCAGCACGAACAGTCCACCCACCTCGTGGACCGCTTGCGCCACCTGGCCGAGATAATCCTCGGGCAGGATCATCCCCGCCGCGGTCTCGACATGCGGAGCGAACACCAGATCCGGCTTCTGCTCCCGGATAGTGGCCACGACCTCCTCGATGGGGGCAGGGGCGAAAGGCGCCTGGCTCTCCTGGGCGAGCCGGCGTGCCTTCATCACCGTGGCGCTGGCAGGGATGTCGCCCATCTCGAAGATCTGGGTCCAGCGATAGCTGAACCAGCCGTTGCGAATCACCAGGCAGTGCTTGCCCTGAGCGAGCTGACGCGCCACCGCCTCCATGCCGAAGGTGCCGCTGCCGGGCACGATGACCGCGGTCTCGGCATTGTAGACCTGCTTGAGGGTGCTCGAGATGTCCCGCATGACGCCCTGGAAGGCCTGGGACATGTGATTCAAGGAGCGGTCGGTATAGACCACCGAATATTCGAGCAGGCCGTCGGGATCGACATCGGGCAGCAAGCCGGGCATTTTTTCTCCTCCGAATGAATGGAACGCTAGCGCCAGGATAAGCGTAATCCTGGCCGGTAACCAGCCGGCATCTAGCGCTCTTCGACGGGCACGCCATTGACGTTCGCTGCCGCGTCCTTCTCCGTGGCATCGACCGTGGCCGCGAGCTGGCTGTAGAGGGCATGATGCAACGTCAGCCGATCGTAGAAGGTTCTCTTCACGGTGATCGGGGCGCTGGCCAGCAGCAGGGAGCGAGCGACGCCGGTGGGGCCTTGCAGTTCGGCTTTCAGGCGTGCGTAGTCGACCAGCAAGCCTCTCGCATTGGCCTCCTGGGTCGCGGTATCGAAGGCGTCGGCGATGCGTGAGGCCATCTTCTCCGGTGACTCCTCCGGCACGGGGTAGGCCTGCATCTCGAGGAGGCCCCGGGGCGTCCAGCCGAACTTGACCGGTTGATTGATCAATCGGACCTCGGTGCCCTTCGGCACCCGGTAAATCAGGTCTTCGATATCACCGGAGAGCATGCGAATGCAGCCATGGGAGACACGCATGCCGACACCGTCCGGCTTGTTGGTGCCATGAATCAGATAGCCGGGGATGTCCAGTATCATCGCGTACTCGCCCAGCGGGTTGTCGGGCCCGGGAGGCACGACCCGGTCGAGTTCTTCGCCCCTTTCGGCGTGTTCGGCAATGATGCTTGCCGGAGGATACCAGGTGGGGTTTTCCAGCTTGGCCGTGATCTTGGTCGTGCCGAGCGGTGTTTTCCAGTCCATGCGACCGATGCCGATCGGGTAGGTTTCGACCCTGGGCGGCGCCCCGGGGCTGGCGGGCCGGTAGTAATAGAGTCTCAGCTCGGCGAGATTGATGACGATGCCCTCTCGAGGCCCGGGAGGGAGAATGAAGCGCGTGGGCAGCAACACCTGGGTGCCTTCGCCGGGCAACCAGATGCGCGTCTCCGGGTTGGCCTCGGTGACCGCGTTGTAGCCCAGGCCATGGCTCAGCCCGAGATCGATCAGGGTGTCTCCCTGGGTGGCCGTGACCGTCTTGATCTGGCCGACGATGTCGCCCTCCTCGGGGAGCGGATGATGCCCCTGGGGCAAGTCGTCCTGGGCCACCAGCAGGCGAGGCATCGCCAGCATGACAAGGGCCATCCAGATTCCCGTTACCTGTCGTGCTGCGCGCATCTGTCGTGACCTGTCCTGTTGGCTGTTGGTGAGGAACGATGTCCGGGGGCGTGTAAAGTAAACTACTCGGCCGGTCGGGTCCAATGCCGGTGAACTCACGTCACAGCGAGCGATCCAGTCCCATCTGCCAGAAGTCGATTTCCAGGCGCGTGGCATCGCGGAAGATGGTGGCGAGTTCCTCGAAACGTGCCTCGGTAACCGTCGCCAGTCGTGCATCCAGCCAGGCGACCTCGTCGCGCATGGCCTGCTGGAACGCCGTGCTTGCGTACATGGCGATCCAGTCGCCATAGGGGTTGCCGTCCCGCTGGGTGAAGGGTTGCGCCTCGAGCCAGCCGGCGATCTCGCCGTAGCCGATCAGGCACGGGGCCAGCGCCACGTGCATGTCCAGCAGGTCACCGCGCAGGCCGGTGTCGAGCACGTAGCGGGTATAGGCCAGGGTGGCCCTGGCCTCCGGCAAGCGTGCCAGGTCATCCTCGGTGATGTCCCATTGCCTGCAGTAGTCCACATGCAGGTCGAGTTCCACGTCGAGGATGGTCTTGAGCCCCGAAAAGCCATGACGCAGCTCGGCCAGGTTGCGGCTCTTGTACACGGCGAGCGCATAGGCCCGGGCGAAGTGGATCAGGAACAGGTAGTCCTGTTGCAGGTAGTGGCGAAACGCGGCCGCCTCGAGGGTGCCGGCCCCCAGCTGGCGCACGAAGTCGTGCTCGATATAGGCACGCCAGTCACCGTGACAGGCGTGCTTCAGGTCGTCGAAGCGATAACTCATGGGGTCTCCAGGACGGGAGCGAACAAGGGGTACCGTGGGAATCGACTGGCGCCGTGGCGCTACCAAAGCCAGCTTCCTGGATTGGCCGGCGGCTGGCCGCGGCGCAGGTCGCGCAGGCCGATGACGCAACGCACGATCAGCCATATCATCAAGAGTGGCCAGATCAGTATGCCGACCACGATCAGGCTGAGCACGAAGGCGATGAGCGAGTAGAGCACGCCGATCCAGAAGGTGCGAACCTGGTAGCGATAGTGCTCGCGCAGCCAGGGGGCGGCATCGCCTTGGTAGACATAGGCCATGATCACGCCGATCAGCAGGGTGACATTGGCGGTAAGCAGACCCGCCAGATACAGCACATAGATGATCTGGGGGACAGTGATCTCGTCTTTCGAAACGACCGGGGACGTTGACATCGCGAACTCCGAAGGCAATAGCTGGGCACAGTTTCCCATTCTATCGCCTTCGGTTCGAGGGTCATTCTCCACGCTTGTCGTCCGGCTTGCTGAGCAGTGCCCCCATCGGCATCTCGCCCTCCTCGAAGGTTACCCGGTAAAGGCCCGTCTCGCCGGTGTCCGAGGTGAAGTAGAGCACACCGTCTTCCGTGAAGACGATGCCGACCGGGCGCGCCCAGCGATTGCCCTGGGCATCCTGGAAGCCGGTCAGCAGCGTCTGGATTCGCCCGCTGTCCGGGCCCGTCAGGGTGATGCCGGCGATCAGGGGCTCGCGGCGTGTCGCCGGGTCTCCCGAGGCGCCGCCCCGCGGCTTCGTGGCCCAGCTGCCATGCACCGCGGCGGCCGCGTCTAGACCCAATTCGCTCCCTTCGGGCACGAAATCCAGCCCCATGGGGGCGCTACGCGCAGGGAAGGTGGCCACCGGTGTGTTGATCTCGCTTGCCGGACGGGGTGATTCACCGGCGATGCAGTCGTCCTGCCGGTATTGGCCATCCACCCATTGGAACCAGGGCATGCCGAAGAAACTTCCTTGTTCGGCCCGCACCAGTACCTCGCGCGGCTCTTCGTAGCCCCAGTGGTCCGGCCCGTTGTTGGTGGCGTACAGCGTGCCCTGATGGTCCCAGGCCAGTCCGATCGGGTTGCGCAAGCCGGTCGCGTAGGGCTGCCACCGGGGCGTCTCGCCGCTTTCGTCAAGCACCATGATGCCTCCGCGCCGGTTCTCGAAGCGATAGTCCTCGCCGATATACTGATCCGAGCAGTTGCCCTGGATGCCCAGGGAGAGATACAGCCGGTCATCGGGCCCCACCACCAGAGTGCGGGAGTTGTGCCCGCCGCCGCCGGGAATACGGGCGAGGCTCTCGAAATCGCCAGAGGCGAGTGTGCCGCCGGGCTGATAATCGGCCACCAGCAAGGCATCGGTGGTGGCGACATAAAGCTTGTCGTCGCGCTGGGCCACGCTGTGGGGGTAGTCCTCGAGCCTGACCAGAACCTGGGCATCCTGATAGGGCGGGGTCAGTCGATAGACCTTGTCCGCATCGCTGCCGATGAACATCTCGCCGTTTCGCCCCAGAGTGATCAGGCGCGGCGCCTCCAGGTCGACGAGCTTGGTGACGGTCGCCCCCGGCGGGGCGCTCAGCTGGTGGCTGGTACCGGCGACGTCGACCCGATTCAGCTCCTCGCCCGGTTGAGCACGAGCAGTGGAGGAGAGGGCCAGCGCCAGGATCGACATTGCGAGTGCCACCAGGACCGGGTCTTGTACAGAATGAAAGGAAATACGCATGGTTTCGACTCCTTGAATCCGTGTCCCCAGTGTAGACAGGCGGGGCACTGAAGAGTCGCTACAGTTTCCTGTAAAGGCGAAATTTCCGATGCTCGGGATGGTTCTGCTCCTGTTCCGGCGTCTTGCGATAGCGCTTGTATTCCCACTGGTATTGCGCCGGGGCGAGGGCGATGGCCGCTTCGACACTGGCATTGACGCCGCGCGCTGAAATGGCTTCATCGCTGGCGTAGACGCGCTCGTCGGCGGCGAGGAAATGGATCTCGAAGCCGCGCCCTTCGATACGCCTGGCCACGCCGGTGACGACCCGGGCCTGGGTGCGGGCGACCAGCTTGGGCAGCAGGGTGGCGGTATAAGCGGGACGGTGATAGAAATCGGCGAAAACCCCGCTCCCCCAGCTGGGCACTTGATCCGGCAGGATGCCCACCGCCTCGGAACGCTTGAGCGTCTTGAGCAGAGAGGCCACGCCGCGGGAGTTGGTGGGCACCAGCGTCGCGCCCATGCGTTCGCGCCCGTGGCGAATGATCGGTTCCAGTTCGGCGATCTTGGGGGGGTCGTACATGGCGGTGAAGGGGAAATGGCCGGAGAGCCAGAAGTTGAGCACTTCCCAGTTGCCGAAATGGGGGGCCAGCACGATCACGCCACGCCCTTCGGCCCTCGCTTCGTCGAGAAGCTCGCGCCCGTGAACCGCAAGAATCGACGCCTCGACCCGGCGCGGCTCGGCCATCCAGGCGAAGCCCAGTTCCAGCATGGTGGCGGTGGAGTGAACCAGGCTCGATCGTCCGCGAGCATGCAGCTGACCCCGGTCGAGATCGGGAAAGACATCGCGCAGATTGACGTCGGTCACGTGGCGCTCGCGGCGGCTGAACCGATAGACCAGGGGGCCGAGCAGCCGTGCCAGGCGCCACAATGTGCTCGGCGAGCGCCCGGCCAGCACCCGCCAGAGCAGGGCAATGGCCTTGGCACGGAATCTGGAGACGGGCGTCTTCTTGCTCATGAAATCGGGTGATCGGTAAAAGTGGCCATCATCCACGATGAGGCCGGCAGATTTCAATCAGGTTGCCGTCGGGATCGCGGAGATAGAGCGAGGTGATGAGGCCGTTGGCGCCTTGACGCGGGGTAGGGCCCGCCTCGAGGGGGACGCCCAGGGTATCGAGATGAGCCTGCACTTGCTCCAGGGGCAGGACGCTCCTGACACACAGGTCGAGGCTGCCCGGCGTCGGACGGTCAGCCTTCAAGCTGGCCGGCGTGTCGGTCTGGTGCAGTCGCAGGGCCATGTCCCCAAGCATGAGATCGACTCGTTCGGGGTCTCGATAGCGGGTTTCGAGCCCCAGCACGCGAGTATAGAAGTCTACTGCACGGGGAATGTCGGTAACGGTGACGACCAGATGGTCCAAGCCGGTTAACATGATGTGCTCCGTTGTCGTTTACCGGAAGGATACGATGTCGACCACGCCGCTGTCGTGCCCTCTGTGCGGGGGCCAGGGTGTCAGCCATTACCATCGGGATCGGCGCCGCGACTATTGGCAGTGCCACCGTTGCACGCTGGTCTTCGTGGCCCGTCACCAGCACCTCGCGGCCGATGCCGAAAAGGCGGTCTACGACTGCCACCGGAACTCGCCTCGAGATACGGGCTACCGGCGCTTCCTGTCGCGTCTGACCGTGCCCCTGCTCGAACACTTGCCGCCAGGCGCTCGTGGCCTGGATTTCGGTTGCGGCCCGGGCCCGACACTCTCGGTGATGCTGGAGGAAGCCGGACACCCGATGGCCCTCTACGACATCTTCTATGCACCGGACCGTCGTGTGCTCGAGGGGCGCTACGACTTCATCACCGCCACCGAAGTGGTCGAGCATCTGGCCGCGCCGGGACAGGTGATCGAGGATCTGGCGGGGCGGCTCTCTCCCGGCGGCTGGTTGGGACTGATGACCAAGCGAGTGGCCTCCCGGGAGGCCTTCGCCGATTGGCATTACATTCTCGATCCGACCCATGTCAGTTTCTTCAGCGAGGCAAGCTTCCGCTGGCTGGCGACATGTCTCGACATGCGAGTCGTGTTTCCCGCCGCGGATGTCGTGCTGATGCAAAAACAATAGCGCGGGTTTTGCTACGCTATTCGCGCCATCCATCGCCTGAGCGGGGGCATTACAATGGCCCCCTCAAAAGCTTTGTAAAACCCTGTGAGCCGGCGTATATTCCCGCGCGACACGCCAACCCGCCAGCGTCGAACCGGCGAGGGCACGTATTCCAGATGCACTGATCCCGAGGTCTTCCTATCCATGTCGCGGCAGCTGTTGGCCATGGCGCTTGCCCCGTTGCTGGGCCTGTTCATTCTGGCGATCGGCAACGGATTTCTCGCCACGCTGATCACCCTGAGGCTCGATGCTGCCGGCGAATCCGCCGTGACGATCGGCTGGATCTCCTCGGCCTACTTCATCGGCCTGGCCTTTGGGGCGGTGTTCAACGATCGCATGCTGCTGCGTATCGGTCATATCCGTGCCTACGGCAGCTTCGCCTCCCTGGTGGCGGTGACCGTACTGCTGCAAGGCCTGTGGCTGAACCCCCAGGCCTGGTTCGTGCTGCGCCTGGTGGGGGGCTGGGCGACCGTGGGGGTCTATCTGGTCATCGAAAGCTGGCTGCTGACCTCCGGGGACCAGAAGGTACGCGGGCGTCTGCTGGCACTGTATATGATCTCGCTGTACGCGGCTGGCGTCATCGGTCAGTTGCTGCTGGGAGTGACCGATGCCATGAGCCCCACGGCGCCGTTCATGCTGGTAGGCATGCTGGCCTCGCTGTCGGTGTTGCCCATGGCGATGATCCCGCGGGTGTCGCCGCTGATCGAACACGCCGAACCCTTGCCGCCGCATCGGCTGATCACCATGACCCCGACCGGGGTGATGGCGAGTTTCGGTTCGGGGTTGGCCGTGGCGGCGGTCTACGCGTTGTTGCCGCTCTATCTGCATAGCCTCGGCCTGACGGTGCAGCAAATCGGCCAGATGATGGCGGTGATGGTGCTGGGTGCCATGCTGCTGCAGTACCCCATCGGTCGCTGGTCGGATCGTCACGATCGCCAGCTGGTGCTGATCCTCATCGGCGCCTTCTTTGCGCTGATCTCCCTAGGCATGCTCCTGCTGCCGAGCGGGCAGTGGTTGCTGGCCGGACTGCTGTTCCTGCTGGGCGGGGGCGTCTTTGCCCTCTACCCCGTGGCGGTCAGTCACGCCGCGGACCGCGCGCCGGCCGGCGCCCTGGTGCGCATGAGTCAGGGGCTGCTCCTGATCAACGCCCTGGGCTCGGCGATCAGCCCGCCGCTGATCACGCCGGTGATGAGCGTGCTCGGCGACGAAGGGCTGTTCTGGTCCCTGGGCGGCCTGGGGGTCTTCCTGGTGCTGTTCTTTATCTGGCGACGCAGCGTGCGCCCGGCACCGATCCCGGCGGCACCGTTTACCGCCAATGCACCGATGACGGTGATCGGCGCCGAGCTCAACGTCACCGAGGAACTGCTCCAGGGTGCCATCGAGCACGAGCATCACGAGGATCTTTCCCGGGTCGTGCCCGAGGTCGAGGTCGCCGAGCCGCTGGTCGGGCCGCCCCGGGAAGAGGATGCCCCGATCACCTACTTCGATGTCGATGCCGAGGCGGGCGCGATGCCCGGGGCCGAACGCCATGATCGGACACCTTCCTGATCGTCGATGGTGACGGCAACGAGACACCCGGCGTGCGGAACCGACTCGCCGGGTGCCTTGCGTTCCCTCGCCTTCATCCTGGGGTAAGGCGTTTGGTTAATGGCTAATGGACGACAGGGAATCTACCATCGGCGATATTCTTCAACCCCAGGTGCCTTTCATGACCCCGTATGCTCCCCCCGTTCGTGATTTTCGCTTCGTCCTCGAGGAACTGCTCGACCATGGCTCCCTGACTCTTCCCTGTTTCGACGAGATCGGCCCCGAGCTGATCGAGGCGATACTGGAAGAGGCAGCCCGCCTGGCCGGCGAGGTCTGGGCGCCCCTCAATCACTCCGGCGATCGGGAGGGGGTGACACTGCAGGCGGGCCGGGTGACTACGCCGGCGGGGTTCGTCGAGGCCTATCATGCCTATACCGAAGGGGGCTGGAACGGCATCGGGGTTTCCGAAGAATGGGGCGGTCAGGGCTTGCCCGAAGTGGTGGCCAGCGCCGTGCAGGAGATGCTGCACGGCGCCAACATGGCCCTCGGCCTGTGTCCGATGCTGACCGCCGGGGCCATCGAGGCGTTGTCCCAGCACGGCTGCGACAAGCTCAAGGCGCTCTACCTGGCCCGGCTGGTGAGTGGCGAATGGACCGGCACCATGAACCTGACCGAACCCCAGGCGGGCTCGGATCTGTCCCAGGTGCGCACCCGCGCGGTCCCCTGCGAGGCGTCCGAAGGCGATTACTATCGTCTCACCGGCCAGAAGATCTACATCACCTGGGGCGAGCACGACATGGCCGAGAACATCGTGCACTTCGTGCTGGCCCGCACCCCGGACGCGCCCCAGGGCAACAAGGGCATTTCGCTGTTCCTGGTGCCCAAGTTCCTGGTCAACGACGATGGCAGCCTCGGCGAGCGCAACGACGTGGTCTGCGCCTCCATCGAACACAAGCTGGGCATCCATGCCTCGCCTACCTGCACCCTGAGCTTCGGCGAGAAGGAAGGCGCCATCGGCTACCTGGTCGGCGAACTCGGTCGCGGCCTGAATCACATGTTCACGATGATGAACGAGGCGCGTCACAAGGTGGGCGTGGAGGGTATCGGCGTGGCCGAGCGCGCCTGCCAGCAGGCGCTGGCCTATGCCCGGGAGCGGGTCCAGGGGCGCAGCTCGAAGGCGCGAGGTGGTGACGCCTGCACCATCGCGGATCATCTCGACGTGCGTCGCATGCTGCTCTCCATGCGTGCGCGCACCGACGCCCTGCGGACACTGGCGCTGTTCTGTGCCGCCCAGATGGATCAGGCGCGTCATGCCGCCGACGACGAGACGCGCCGCCGGGCCCAGGGGCGGGTGGATATACTGATTCCGGTGGTCAAGGCCTTCTCCACCGATCAGGCCGTGGATATCGCCTCCCTGGGCATCCAGGTGCATGGGGGCATGGGGTTCATCGAGGAGACCGGTGCCGCCCAGTTGCTGCGCGATGCGCGCATCGCCCCCATCTACGAGGGCACCAACGGCATCCAGGCGCTCGACCTGGCGGGGCGCAAGCTGCAGCGCGATGGCGGCGCGGCCCTGTGCGCCCTGATCGACGAAGTCGAGGCGACGGCCGCGGCATTATCCGACGATGCGTCGTTGAACGTGCTGGGCGACAATCTGGCGGCAGGCGCGACGGACCTGCGCGCCGCCATGGCGATCGTGCTGGAGGAGGGCGGCGACGCGGACACCGGACCGGACGCCGTCCAGGCCTATGCCACGCCGTTCTTGTCCCTGGCCGGGCACGTGCTGTGCGCCTGGCAGATGGGACGGGCCGCCCTGGTGGCGCAAGCAGCCCTCGAGGCGGGCCAGGGCGACGCAGCCTTCTATCGCGCCAAGCTGGCCGGTGCCGATTTTGCCCTGCGCCACTGGCTGCCGGTGGGCCGCGCCCAGCGGGCCGTGATCGAGGCAGGTACTACGACGCTGCTCGACTTCACGCCGACCGGCCATTGAGAGGAGACATCCGCATGTCAAGCATCTTCGAGCAGGGCCTGCCCCGGACACCGGCCAACCACGTGGCGTTGTCGCCCCTGACCTTCATCGAACGTACCGCACAGATCTATCCGGACTATCCGGCAATAGTGTACGGCGAACTGCGCCGCGACTGGCTCACCACCTGGCAGCGCTGCCGTCGCCTGGCCTCGGCCCTCGAGGCTCGCGGTATCCGGCCGGGCGAGACCGTGGCCGCCATGCTGCCCAACGTGCCGGCGATGTTCGAGGCCCATTTCGGCGTGCCCCTGGCGGGCGCCGTGCTCAATACCCTGAACATTCGCCTGGACGCCGAGGCCATCGCCTACATGCTGGCTCACGGCGAGGCCAAGGCGGTCCTGGTCGATCCGGAGTTCGCTACGGTGATCGAGGCGGCGGTGGCCAGACTCGATCGCAAGCCGTTGATCATCGACGTGATGGATGCGCTGTTCGAGGGGGAGGCCCGACGAATCGGCGATATCGAGTACGAGGAGCTGCTGGCGGAGGGCGACCCGGATGCGCCGTATCGGCTGCCCGAGGACGAGTGGCAGGCCATCTCGCTGAACTACACCTCCGGTACCACCGGCAAGCCCAAGGGCGTGGTCTATCATCACCGCGGCGCGCACCTGAACGCGGTCAGCAACATCCTCGAGTGGGCCATGCCTCACCATCCGGTCTATCTTTGGACCCTGCCGATGTTTCACTGCAACGGCTGGTGCTTTCCCTGGACCATCGCGGCGGCAGCGGGGACCAGCGTCTGCCTGCGCAAGGTCGAGGCGCAGAAGGTCATGACACTGCTGGTCGACGAGCGGGTCACCCACTTCAGCGGGGCGCCGATCGTGCTGAACGGCCTGGTCAACCTGCCCGACCCGGACAAGCGTACCCTGGAACACCCGGTCAAGGTCACCGTGGCCGGCGCCGCACCCCCGGCCTCGGTGATCGCCGGCATCGAGACCCTGGGCATCGAGGTGACCCACGTCTACGGTTTGACCGAGGTCTACGGTCCGGTCACCGTATGCGCCTGGCGCGAGGCCTGGGACGAACTACCCTTGGAAGAACGGGCCAGGATCAAGGCGCGCCAGGGGGTGCGCGGCCACATGCTCGAGGCGCTGTGCGTGGTCGATGCCGAGACCCTCGAGCCGGTTCCCAGAGACGGTCGGACCATCGGCGAGATCCTGATGCGCGGCAACAACGTCATGAAAGGCTACCTGAAGGATGAGCAGGCGACCCAGGCGGCGCTCGCCGGCGGCTGGTACCATACCGGTGATCTCGCCGTGTGGCATCCGGACGGCTACATCGAGATCAAGGATCGCTTGAAGGACATCATCATCTCCGGCGGCGAGAACATCTCCACCATCGAGGTGGAAGACGCCATCTACACCCACCCGGCGGTGGAAGAGGCCGCCGTGGTGGCGCGGCCGGACGAGAAATGGGGCGAGACGCCCTGCGCCTTCGTCAAGCTCAAGCCGGGCCGTGAAGAGACCACCGCCGAGGAGATCATTGCCCATTGCCGGGAGCATCTGGCCCATTTCAAGGTGCCGCGTTACGTGATCTTCAGCGAGTTGCCCAAGACCTCCACCGGCAAGATCCAGAAATTCGTGCTGCGCGATGAAGCGCGCAAGCAGTGATACTTCCAGATCCAGAGGAGATGCATGGATGAGTCATTCCCGAATCGGTGTCGTCGGCGCCGGTACCATGGGGCAGGGAATCGCCCAGGTAGTGGCCACCAGTGGCCTCGAAGTTCGACTCTACGACGTGGCCGACGGTCAGCTCTCCCGGGCCCGGGAGCACATCGGCCAGGGGCTGGACAAGCTGGTGGCCAAGGAGCGTCTCTCGGGAGGCGAGCGCGACGAGGCCCTGGAGCGACTCGACACCACCTCGAAGTTCGAGGCCCTGGGCGACTGCGACATCATCATCGAGGCGGCCCCGGAGAGTGCGGAAATCAAGGAACGGTTGTTCCGTGACCTCGGTCAACTGAGCCGGGATGCCATTCTGGCTTCCAATACCTCCTCGCTGTCGTTGACCCGATTGGCCTCGGTCTGCGAGCGCCCCGAGCGGGTGGTGGGCATGCACTTCTTCAACCCGGTGCCGGTGCTCAAGCTGGTCGAGGTGATTCGTGCCGAGCAGACCAGCGACGAGACCGTCGGGAAGGTCGAGCAGCTTGCCGAGCAAATGGGCAAGACCGCGGTGCCCATTGCCGATTCGCCGGGCTTTGCCGTCAATCGCCTGCTGGTGCCGATGATCAACGAAGCCGCTTTCCTGGTGCAGGAGAATGCCGCGACGCCGGAAGCCATCGATCAGGCCATGAAGCTGGGCGCCGCTCATCCCATGGGCCCCCTGGCGCTGGCCGACCTGATTGGCCTGGACGTTTGCCTCTCCATCATGGAAGTGCTTCAGGAAGGCTTCGGCGATCCCAAGTACCGCCCGTGCCCCCTGCTCAGGCGCATGGTGGCTGCGGGTTACCTTGGCCGCAAGAGCGGTCGCGGTTTTCACGTCTATCAATAGGAAGAATCGTTATGAGCGACAAGCTTGTCCAAGTGACCGAAAATACGGGGGTGGTTCGCCTGACCCTGAATCGGCCCGAGGCGCTCAATGCGCTGAACTCCGCGCTGCTCAAGGAGCTCAACGAGGTGCTCATCGACCTCGAGGGCCGCAAGAACCTGCGCGCCGTGCTGATCACCGGCGCCGGCAAGAAGTCCTTCGTCGCCGGGGCCGACATCAGCGAGATGCGCGACAAGACCCCGGATGAAGCCCGCGCCTTCGCCGGTCAGGCGCTGGCCACGGTCAAGCGACTCGAACAGCTTCCGGTACCGGTGGTGGCGATGGTCAATGGCTACTGCCTGGGCGGCGGTTGCGAGCTGGCGCTCGCCTGCGATTGGGCCATTGCCAGCGACAACGCCATTTTTGGTCAGCCGGAAGTGAACCTGGGGGTGATCCCCGGTTTCGGTGGCACCCAGCGCCTGCCGCGCCGGGTCGGCCCGGCCATGGCCCTGGACCTGATCATCACCGGACGCAAGATCGATGCCGCCGAGGCCCTGCGCATCGGCCTGGTCAATCGTGTGGTACCGGTCGGCAAGCTAGAAGTCGCCGCCGCGGAACTCACCCAGCAGTTCGTCATGAATGGCCGCCAGGCCATCCGTGATGCCAAGCGCGCCATCCACGACGGCATGAAACAGGACCTGGACAGCGCCCTGGCGCTGGAAACCAGCCTGTTCGCCCAGGAATTCGCCAGCGAAGAGCAACGCGAAGGCATGGGCGCCTTCGTCGAGAAGCGCAAGCCGAACTTCTGAGGCGGGCGTTCCCCATCCGGGCAAGGCCGGCCTCCTCGCGAGAGGCTTTCGTGCAACGTAACGCTTGATGGATCGAGAATAATGACAAGACGCGCCTTGCCCCAGCACATAGGGTTCATCCCGGATGGCAATCGACGCTGGGCCGCCCATCGGGGGCTGCCCAAGGAGGAAGGGTATCGGTTCGGCATCGAGCCGGGACTTGCCCTGTTCGAGCTCTGCAAGAAACTGGGGATTCCCGAAGTCTCCGTGTACGGCTTCACCCAGGACAACACCAAGCGGGCCTCACCGCAGATTCAAGCGTTTCGCGCCGCCTGCGTGGAGTTCGCCCTGGAAATTGCCCGCCGCGGCGCGGCCCTGCTGGTGGTCGGCAAGTACGGCTCCTCCCAGTTGCCCGACGAGTTGCGGGCCTTCCAGACGCGCCAGGGAGAGGGCATCAAGGTGAACTTCCTGGCGAACTATCATTGGGAGTGGGACTTGGCCGGACTCGCCGAGGGCGAGATTCGTTCTCGGGAGGTGTCGCAATTGGATCTGATCGTGCGTTGGGGGGGCGGAAGGCGGCTGAGCGGCTTCCTGCCGGTGCAATCGGTGTATGCCGATTTCTATGTCGTCGACGACTACTGGCCGGACTTCAGACCGGAACATCTCGACCAGGCCCTGACCTGGTTCAAGCAACAGGATCGTACCCTGGGAGGCTAGGCCCGAGGGGATGGTATCTAGGCAAGCAAACCATAAAGACCCGCGCAGAACAGGATGCCGAACGCGATTCGACGATACAGACCCTCGTTCGCCTGACGAAACAGGCGAGACCCCACCCAGGCAGACAGCATGAAAACGGGCAGCAGCAGGCCAGTCTTGACCAGGGCGCCTTGGCCGATCTGCCCCTGGTAGAGCATGACCCCCAGCAGCGCGGCAAGAGTGATGGCGAAGTAACCGGTGAAGTTTGCCCGGTTGGTGGCCGCCGAGTCCCGGCTGGACAGCAGATACAGCATGACCGGCGGGTTGCCGAGGCTGGTCAGGGCCATCAGCACCCCCGACAGGCCCCCGACGCCAAGGGTTGCCGGCCAGGGCTTATGACCCGTGTAGCGCCATCCGGTCATGAGCACCAGGGCGAACAGCATGACCAGCAATGCCACGCCGCGTCCGATCGTCTCGGCGTCCAGTGACACCAGCAGATGATTGCCGATCGGCATCGTCAGGATGGCAGCGATTCCCATGGGCAGAATCACCCGCCAGTTGATGTGGCGATAAACGTCGCGGATCAGCTGCGCCGTGACGACGCTTTCCATCATGATGATGATGGCCACCGTTTCTATCGGGCCGAAGAGCCGAATGAAGAACGGCGCCATGAGCATCCCCGAGCCGACGCCGGCGAAGCCTCGCATCAGGCCGGCGGCGGCGGAAACCGCCAGGGCGATTGCGATATCACTGTCCATGAGAGTTCCGACGAGCCAGTAAGAGGCAAATTCCTGGTGTTAACATAACGTTTTTTGCTTGTAAGAAGCTGTAAAGCGGCTAGGCTGAAATTAACCGGGGTTATGTTTCCTACAGCCTGGCGGGGGCTGAGCATGGTCACCAACAATTTCGCCAGCAGCAGTCTCGACCTCAACGGCCTGGTGACGCTGAGTCAGCCCACGGCACTGGACTGGGGGCCGGACGGGCGACTCTACGTTACCGAGGTCAGCGGCAGCGTCAAGGTATTGACGGTGGACTTCGGCGATCCGACACCGGACGACGGCGATGCCACCAGCGTCTTCTACGTCACCGCCGCCGAGACCCTCGATCACGTCAAGACCATTCCCAACTTCAACGACGACGGTACCCCCGCCGCCGGGCTCGAACGCCAGGTCACCGGCATTACCGCGGTGCAGCAGTTCGACGGCGCCGGCAATGCACTGAGCATCGACGGCAAGCCGGCGGTGAGCGTCTACGTGACCTCCAGCGATAGCCGCATCGGCGCCGGGGGCGACGGCAGCGACATCGGCCTGGACACCAATTCCGGGATCATCACTCGCATCGACCAGACCGCCACCGGCTGGACGGCCATCGATCTGGTGCGTGGGCTGGCGCGCTCCGAGGAGAATCACTCCCTCAATGGCCTGGAAATCATCCAGAGTGTCGATGTCGGCGGTTTGCTGACCCGCGAGCGGATGATCGTGGCCAATGGGGGTAACACCAATTGCGGCGCACCTTCCAACAACTTCGCCGGCCAGCAGGAAACCGCCTACAGCGGAGCGATTCTCGAGGTCGATCTCGATCAGCTCAAGACGATGCCGGTGCAGGTCGACGGGAACTCGGGGCGCGCCTATATCTACGATATTCCCACCTTGAACGACCCGACCCGCGTCGGCAATCCCGACAGCAACGATCCGTTCGGGGGCAACGACGCCTTCAACGGCGGCAAGCTCGTGGCCAATGGACCGGTACGCCTCTATTCGCCGGGCTATCGTAACGCCTACGACGTCAAGGTGACCGAAGACGGCCGGGTCTGGACCTACGACAACGGCGCCAACAACAGCTGGGGCGGTCGGCCCATCGGCGAGCCGGGTGACGATGGAGGCAGCGTGGACAACCCGCTGCCGACCGGCTATATCGCCACCAACCTCAACAACGGCGATGGCAACAGCGGCGATACCATCAACCTGGAGAGCTGGAATCCGAAGAACTTCGACCATCTGCACGAGATCACCCGTTCCGACGATCTCGCCGGACGCTCGCTGTCCGCGGGGCAGGGGGGCGCGACGACCTACCAGTGGCAAGATCCGCAAACCAGCCAGCTCCTGACCCTGGTCTATGGCGGGCACCCCAATCCGACTCGGGCCAGCGGCGCCCGCTCGGGCATTCTCTATACCCCCAAGAATGGGGTGGAGGATGCCTTCCTGCTGGTCTCCGACGTCGAGGAGAGCGGCCCCGGCAGCAGCGACTTCGATGCGGTGACGGCATTCCTTGCCGACGTCGAGGCGGATTACGCCTCGGTCGGGCCGGGGGATTTGACCAGCCGGGTGATCGGGGTCACCCCGGGAGAGCTCTACTTCATCACCCAGGCCGGCGGGGCCTTTCCGGTGAGCGGCGGGTCGCCGTCGGGTGAGACCGTGCTCGGCCAATGCGGCTTGCCGGCGGATATCGACGATGTCGTGGCCGAGCTCGTGCCCGTCGAGGGCAATTATCTCGAAGGCGGCTACACCGATGGCGCGGTGGATGCCGGCAAGGGCTCCATCAATGGCCTGGCGGAATATACCTCGACCCTGCTCGACGATACCGGCAGCGGCGTGAAGATGTCCGGGGCACTGTTCGCCGCCAGTCTCAACCAGGGCACGCTGATCGTGATCGGTCGCGACGCCGACGGTATCGTGCAGACCACCCCCGGCACCAGCGGCCAGACCCTGGCGGCGGATCGCACCACCCTGTCTGCCGGCGGCGCCCCCCTGGGGTTGGCGGCCATCGGCGATGACATCAGCGCCTTCGGCGGTCAGACGGCGTTCCAGGGCTCGGTGTGGGCGGCGATCTTCAAGCAGAACGGGCCTTTCATCGAGATCTATCAGCCGAACAACGGTACGGTGCCCCTGGCCGGCAGCGAGGTGACGGACCCCACGGATCAGGACCTGGACGGCATCGACTACCTCCACGACCCCTTCGAGTTCAGCGCCGAGAACGGGTTCCCGATCGAGGCCGGCGGTCAGATTCTGCTGGAATTCGATCCCACCCAGAGCCCCTATCCGGGCACGATTCTCGATACCGGCCTGATGGGGGCGGCGCTGGACGGCGTCACCCCCAACCAGGACGCTCGAACCGCCGAGGAAGGCTTTGCCCCGGATCAGCAGCGCGATGGGCTCTATGATCTGGGCGGCAACGTGATCCCCGGCGGCAATGCGCCGATCTTCCAGATCAAGAAGGTGGCCGGCGGCACCGTGGTGGGCAGTGCCAACACCGCCCGGGACGCCATGCACGTGGGGGTACGACCGGGAGTCAGTGTGCAGACGCTGGTGGCGACCACACGGGTCAAGAACTGGATCCCCTCCGTGGTCGGCGGCCTCAAGACAGGGCAACTCACCGGGCTGATGTTCGGTGACGGCACCCAGTTCAACTTCCTGCGTCTGATGTTCGGCGCCGTGCCCGATGGCGGCTCGACGAGCGCCGGGTTCGAGGTGGGCGTCGAGATCGGAGACACCAACTACACGCCCCTGGCCCAGGTGGCGGTACCCGCCCTCGCCGACGTTGCCGTGACGACCCTGGACTTGCGCCTGGAAATCGACATCGCGGCGAGTTTCGCCGTCAAGGCCGCCTACAAGCTGAGCAACGCCGCCGACTTCGTCGAACTCGATCTGGGTGGCTATGGCCTGCCCAGCGGCGTCCTTCAGGACGTGCTGACCGGTGCGCATACCATCAGTGATGGCGCTACCACGCTGCCCTCCGGAGCGGCCTTCGGCTTCCTCGCCGAAACCACGCCGGCGGATGCGGCGATTGCGGACGGGCTCTCCGCCATCGACTTTCATTTCCTGGAAATCGAGGCCCTGGGCGATCCGAATGCCGTCGAAACCGTGGTCTACCGGGTCAATGCCGGGGGCGGCACCATCGCCGCCATCGATAGCGGTCCGGATTGGCTGGGCGATACCGATCCAGGCTTCCCTTATCTGTTCGGCAATACCGCCGATACCTTCAGCGGCAGTGCGACCAATCAGGAAAGTGAAATCGATCTGTCCCATCTCCCTGGCGCGCCGGTGCCCTGGCAGCTGTTCGCCAGCGAACGCTATGACGGCAGTGCGGCGGCGCCCAAGCTCGAATACGGCTTCCCCGTGACGGCGGGCAAGACCTATCGCGTCACGCTCTACTACACCGAGAACTGGGACGGCATCTTCGGTTACAGCGGCGATCGCCTCTTCGACGTGGAGGTCGAGGGCAGCGTGCCCACGGTGTTCGCCGGCATCAATCCGCTCCAGGAAGCCAGCGACCTGCTCGGCCCCGGGGCCAGTCAGGACGCGCTCTTGGGTGTCGCGCTGTCGCGCAGCCATACGCTGATTGCCGCCGATAGCACCCTGAACCTGGCCTTCAACCATATCGACGAGAACCCCAAGGTCAACGCCATCGAGATCGTCGAGATCGGACCGCCGCCGGACAGCGAGGCGCCGGTGGTCGAGTCGATCACGGTGGAAACGCCGACCGACAACGACAGCCCGATACACGCCACCGTGGTGGTGACGGACAATCTCGGCGTCGACCTGGCCTCCATCACCGGGGACGAGCTGATCTTCACCGGCATCGCTCCGGCCACGGCGTCCTTGGCATCGGGAGGCGGCGCCATCGTGACCAGCAATGGTGGCAAGAGCGTGGCCATCACCTACCAGTTGACGCCGCCGGCGGCGACCAACGCCTGGCCGAGTGGCACCTTTACCATCGGTGTCGCGGCCGACAGCTACCTGGACAACGCCGGCAACGGGGTAGCGGCATTCGAGGCGCCGTTCAGCCTCGCCGTGACGACCGGCGGGCTCTTCTCCCTGGACTTCGCGACCGACGGTACACCGCTGGTCGAGGGCGGTTTCGACGACACCCTGGGCGGGATCGTCGACGGCACGAAAGCCGCCACGGTGACCGGGGGCGCCCTGGTGATCGACACCTCGGACGGCGATATCTCGAAGGGCCAGAGTGCCAACGACTTCATCAAGCACGCGGATCTCAGCGACCCGGCATTGAGCACGATCCGCATCGCCACCCGCATTCCCAATCCCTTCCCGGCCGCCTTGACCGCCCAGGGGCTGACGGCAGGAACCGTTCCCAACTACGCCCAGCAGGGCATCCTCTTCGGCCTCGGTACCCAGGGCAAGAACGAGTTGGTCAAGCTGGTATTCGGCGGCAACAACGGCAACGCCGTGCAACTCTGGTCGAATCCAGACGGCGGCGGCATCGACACGATCTACCCACTCGATACGCTATTCTCCAGTGCGGGCCTGGGGCTGAACGACGTCGCGGCAGTGGAAATGGCCCTGGTGATCGACAAGGCGTCGGGCGTCGTCACGCCGGAGGTGACCCTGCTCGATGGCAGTGATGCCGTCATCGGTGGCCTGCGCGCCACCACGACACCGGGATTCGTCACCGCCAGCGCCGAGTCGTTGCCCGCAGCGGTACTGGCGAACCTGAACGACCCGGGGGCGGCAACCGCGATCGGGGTGACCGCCTGCGACTACAAGGCGATGGCCTCCTTCGAGGCGCGCTGGGAATACCTCGACGTCACCTCGGGCTGACCCGAGCGGTCGGCTGGCCAAGAACGTCATTCGGAGAGCTCGCGATGCGCAGCGCACTGCATCCCTACCATCCGATCATCTACGTGCGTGGATTCGCCGCCACCCAGGGTGAGATAGAAGACACGGTGGCCGATCCCTACATGGGCTTCAACATCGGCTCGACCAAGACGCGGGTCGCCTGGACCGGTGATGTGCGGCGCTTCTTCTTCGAGTCGCCGCTGGTGCGGTTGATGAGCGATCATGGCTACAAGGACGTCTTCGTGGAGGGCGACGACCTGGTGGCCGCCGAGCACCACGACCGGCCCGTTCCCTATCGCTGTATCGTCATCTATCGCTACTACGATGAAGCCTCGAACGATTTCGGCGATGGCGAGACGCCCCCCATCGAACATTTTGCCAAGGGACTCGGCAACCTGATCCTGCGTCTGCGGGACAAGGTCTGTGCGAACAAGGCCAACGACATCGACCCCGAGGCGTGCCGCGTGCACCTGGTAGCCCACTCCATGGGCGGGCTGGTGTGTCGCGCCTTCCTGCAGAATCCCAGGCTCGGTTCGGACGAGGCGCGCCGGGCGGTCGACAAGCTGTTCACCTACGCCACGCCCCACAACGGCATCGACATGCGTGTCGTGCGAAACGTGCCCGGCTGGCTCTCCTTCGGTGACATCAACAACTTCAATCGCGAGCGGATGGCGGAGTACCTCGATGTGCCCCGGGGCGACGATGTCTCGGTGGTGAAGGGGTTCCCGGCAGAGCGCATCTTCAACCTGGTGGGCACCAACCCGCGGGATTACACCGCGGCCGGCGGGTTGTCCTCCTGGGCCGTGGGGGAGGCCAGCGACGGGCTGGTGTGCATCAGGAACGCCACGACCCACGGGCCGGACAGCCAGGGCAAGGAGGTGACCTCGCCCCGGGCCTTCGTGCACCGCAGCCATTCCGGCCACTACGGTATCGTCAACTCGGAAGAAGGCTATCAGAACCTGACCCGCTTCCTGTTCGGCGAACTGCGGGTGGATGGCATGCTGGATATCGACGACATCACCCTGCCCCTGGAAGTGCAGAAGGCCAAGGAGGCGGGCAAGCCGATCCGCGCCTCCTACCAGTTCGAGGTCTCGGCCAGTGTGCGCGGCTGCCAGTGGCAGATGACGCGACGCGAGGTTCGCGAGAATTCGGCAATCTTTCGCACCTTCGCGGATCTGTTTCCGGGACGGGCAGGCTCCGGTGTCACCACCGGACATTCGCGGCGCCCGCATCTTTTTTCCGTGTTTCTCGACTGGGACAAGAGTCTCAAGCGGCGATCCTCCAAATCGGTGAGCTTTGCCGTCGACCTCAAGGTGCTGGTGCCCGACTACGAGGTGGATGGGGTCATGTTCCTGAAGCGACACTTCGAAGGGGGGTTCATCCTGCGTCGACTGATCCTGATCGAGGTGTTTCCAGACGCGAACTCCCAGGCGGGGTGTCGCATCAAGTATGGCTTCCAGGAGATGAACCCGGGAAAACCGGGCATATTGGCCCAGACCCGCGGCATCGAGGGCGAGGCCCGGGGCCTGGCCTTCGACATTCCCATCGAGCAGACGGCCCGCCCCGGCCTGCATGGGCGCCTGTGCATCGAGGCCCGCCCCTGGAGTTGAGAACCGTCAGTCCGAGGAGAGAACATGCCCAGCGTCTCGTTGACCCAACCCCTGCGCCGCGAATACGAACGGCTCTTCGAAGACTGTGTCATTCGCCCGGCGCGCAGGCAGGCCGTCGATCGGCTGATCGAGGGCATGCAGGAAAATCGTTCGCGTTACCAGCAGGTCGGCGAGGCGCAAGGGGTACCCTGGGGGTTCCTGGCGGTGATCCACAACATGGAAGCGAGCGCCGACTTCTCGCGGCATCTGCACAACGGCGACCCGCTGGATGCTCGCACCGTGCAGGTGCCCGCGGGCCGGCCGCGCAGCGGGTCGCCGCCCTTCCGCTGGGAGGAGAGTGCCCAGGACGCGCTGGCCATGAAGCGCCTGGG
This sequence comes from Modicisalibacter ilicicola DSM 19980, assembly GCF_900128925.1. Taxonomy (GTDB): domain Bacteria; phylum Pseudomonadota; class Gammaproteobacteria; order Pseudomonadales; family Halomonadaceae; genus Modicisalibacter; species Modicisalibacter ilicicola. The sequence continues at coordinate 307,561 of NZ_FQUJ01000002.1, read as the reverse complement.
CACCAGGACCGACTGGAGTCTCGCCGGCACCCTCTACCAGCTCGAGCGCTACAACGGCTGGGGCTATCGCCTCTACCACCCCGAGGTGCTGTCGCCCTACCTGTGGAGCTTCTCGACCCATTACACCAGCGGCAAGTACGTGGCGGACGGCACCTGGTCGGACTCGGCGGTTTCGCGGCAATGCGGCGCGGCGGTGCTGCTGAGGCGCATGGCGGAAAATGGCCTCGTTGCCTTTGCCGATCGGCCTCCGCCGGCCGAGGAGGACTCGCCCCTGGTGCCAAGGTATGCCAGGCAACGACCGCACGACAAACACCTGGAAGCTCGGGTGAAGGAGTTGCAGCGCTGGCTCAACACCTACCCGGGCATCTTCCTCAAGGTGGACGGCGTGCCCGGCGGGCGCACTTCTGCGGCCTATACTCGGGTCACCGGCGCGTATCTGCCCGACGCGCCACGGGGTTAGGGAAACACTGAATAAATGTCTGCGCACTCCAATCACTGCGTTGCGCGGTGCTCGCAATCCTCACATATCCCCCATATGCTGCGGTTCCTGCGCTCCGTGCGCCTTGTGCTTGAGAGCGCTCGCCGTTTTATTCAGCGCTTCCTTAGCGAGCCGGATCAACTAGCCCGGCGAGCGAGGCATTGCGCCGAAACCAGCCGGCGATGCTGGCGCGGGGGTGGCGGGTCGGCAGCACCGCATGGGGCACGCGGTCGGAAAGGAAGCAGACGAAGGTGCCGGCTTCGGGCAGCACCCGGGCCAGTTCGCGATCCGCGTCGTCGCTGGCGTAGATGGCCATTTCGCCCCCGCCGTCCGCCGGCCAGTCGGGATTGAGATAGAGCACCGTGGAGACGATTCGGTTGGCACGACCCTGGAAGCTGTCGAGATGCGTCTTGTAGAAGGCTCCCGGCGGGTAGTGGGCGAAGTGGGCCTCGAACTCGAACAGGCCGAGATAGAGCGCCCGATTGATCTGCTGTTGCAGGGTCTCCATCACTGCCAGGTAGCGGCGCTGGGCCTGGCTTTCCCGGTCCAGCCAGTGAATGGCATCGCCGCGAACGTCGCGCCGCAATCGATACCGTGCGCCGCGACCGATGCCGGCCTCGGTCAGCGCCTGGTTGGCCGAGAGCGTCCACAACTCATCCCGCAATGCCTGGCAGAGTTCCGCGTCGATGAAGCGCTCGCCCACGAACCAACCCTTCTCGACGAGAGCGTCGACGAGACGGGTCAGGGCATCCTCATTCAGTGCCGGTGGCGTGGCGGGGCGGTGGTGCGGCATGTCAGGCATCCGAAGAGTCGTCGAACACGGGCTGACGGGCTTCGGGGCGATAATGCAGGCGGCTGTCGTCCGGTGCACGATCGAGGCTGATGGGACGCTCGAAACCGACGGCCAGCAGCTCCACCAGCATCATCGAGGAGAGTCCCCATATCACATGCTCGCCAGCCTGATAGCTGGGCACGTAGAGGGGGCGTCCGTTCACGGTGATCACGTCGGTGTGGCTGCGCTGGTCGTCGAGAAACACCGTGAGAGGCACCTCGAAGATGCTGTCCAGCTCGCCGAGTTCGGGGCGAAGCGGCAGGTCCGCGGGGATCAGTCCGACGAAGGGCGTCACCCGGATGCCGTGCAGCGAGATCAGATCGCCCAGCCGGCCGAGCAGGCGCACCCGCCGTGGGGGCAGGGCGATCTCCTCCTGGGCCTCGCGCAGGGCGGTGGTCAGCAGGTCGGGGTCGTCGGGCTCCCGCTTGCCCCCGGGGAACGCCACCTGACCGCCATGCTGCTTCAGGTGCGCGGCGCGCCGGGTGAACAGCAGCGTCGGTTCGGGGCGGGCCACGATGGGGATCAGGACGGCAGCCTGGGGCAGGGACAAACCCAGTCGACGTGGCGCGTGCGCTTGCAGGCGCTCGTGGAGTTTCTCTAACATGGAGCTTCCATCGGGTTTCATTACTTGTACCCAGCCCTCCGGACAGCGTCAAGCATGCGCATGAGGTATTCATGAACTTCTGCAGTCACTGCGGGCAAGGTGTCCGTTTCGCCATTCCCGAAGGCGATGATCGACCGCGCTATCTGTGCGACGCCTGCGGTGCCATTCACTACCAGAATCCGCGCATCGTTGCCGGGACGTTGCCGATCCGCGATGGTTGCGTGCTGCTGTGTCGGCGGGCCATCGCCCCGCGCAAGGGCTACTGGACGCTACCGGCGGGTTACATGGAGAACGCCGAGACCACCCTCGAGGCCGCGGAGCGCGAGACCCTGGAAGAGGCCTGTGCAGAGGTTAGGATTCACGATCTCTATACTCTGATCAATCTGCCCCACATCAATCAGGTCTACATGATCTTTCGCGCCGATCTGATCGGCGATTTCGCTCCGGGCCCCGAGAGCCTGGAGGTGGCGATGTTCGCCGAGGATGAGATTCCCTGGGACGAACTGGCCTTTCCCACCATCGAGCGTACCCTGCATCACTACTTCGGCGATCGCCACGAGGCGATCTTTCCGTTGCATATCAGCGATATCGGTCGCGACGATCGCGAGCGCTACTTCGGCAGTGCCTGAAACGGGGCGACGGATTCACCGAGTGGCGCTTAAAAGCTGTGCTGTATTTGTACAAGTAGACTATATTGTACAAGAGCTGCACAACGCAGCGCAGCGCGGATGAACCCTTCATCGCGCAATGTCGAGGTTTCGACTCTCGAGGAGAACCGAAAATGAATGCTCATGTGCGTGTGGCAACCCGGTGGCTTGGTGCAGGTTTGGCAGGATTGATGCTCTCCGGCGCGACAATGGCCGATAACCATGGTGGCGGTCAGAAGGATATCGTCGATACGGCGGTGGAGGCGGGGCAATTCGAGACGCTGGTCGCGGCGGTCAAGGCGGCCGAACTCGTCGAGACACTCAAGGGTGAAGGGCCTTTCACCGTGTTTGCACCCACCGACGAGGCCTTCGCCGCACTACCGGAAGGCACGGTGGATGAACTTCTCAAGCCCGAGAACAAGGAGCAGCTTCAGTCGATACTCACCTATCATGTGGTATCTGGAAAGATCATGGCGGCGGATGCCATGCAGGCCGCCTCCGCGACGACCGTCCAGGGCCAGGATCTGAATATCTCCACGGAAGGCGATTCGGTGATGATAAACGACGCCACGGTGGTCCAGGCGGATATCGAAGCGAGTAACGGGGTCATCCATGTCATCGACGGCGTGCTGATGCCCGAATAGTCCGTCATCCCGGTTTCATTGCCGTTGTCTTGCCGCCTCCTTCGGGAGGCGGTTCTCATGAAATGACTAGACGTCTTCCAGCTTCCACACCTCATAGGCGGGTTCTTCATAGGGATGGGCAGCCTTGAGCCTGGCGACCGCCTCGTGGATCAGGGTGTCGCTGCACACCAGTTCCACCTTGAGTTCCTCCACATGCTCCAGTTCGCCAACGTTGCCGATATGCGGGTCGGCCCCCTCGAGTGGCCGAAATTGCCCGGTGCCCCGGGTCTGGAAGCAGCAGGCTTCATAATCGCCGATGCGCCCGGCGCCACTGGCGAAGACCGCTTCCTTGACGGCTTCGGCAGCATCGAGGGGGACGAAGAAGGCCAGTTTGTACATGAGAGTGACTCCAGTCGTTTATGGCACCCTGCGAGAGGGAATTGCGATCGTTTCCGATGGCTGATTGGCCTGCGCGGCTTCAGCGATGATGGCATAATGGCCGCCGATATTTCAGGCAAACCATCGACGACGACTCACTTTCGCAATGAACGGGATACGACTCCGAAAGAACAGGATACTTAGATGCTCAAGTGGCTCGCTATCGTGCTGATCGGCCTGTTCGCCTTGCTGCAGTACAGCCTGTGGTTCGGCGAGGGCGGCCTGCGGGAATTGGCGCACATTCGCGCCCGGGCCGATGCGCTGGCGGCCGAGAACGCGGCATCCCGAGCCAATAACCAGCGTCTCGCCGCCGAGGTCGTCGATCTCAAGAACGGGCTCGATGCCATCGAGGAGCGGGCGCGCAGCGACATCGGCATGGTGCGCGAGGACGAGCAGTTCTTCTGGGTGCCGGATGTGGACGTCCCGGAAGCGTCGTCGGGAGGTGCCCGGTGATTCCCGAAGCGCTGTGGCTGATCGTGCCCGCGGCAGGGCAGGGCCGGCGCATGGGGGGCGATCGCCCCAAGCAGTATCTGTCCCTGGCGGGGCGGCCTGTTCTCGTCCATACCCTGGAGCGCCTGCATCGTGCCTATCCGCGGGCGTCACTGCGACTGTGCCTGGCGCCCGACGATCCCTGGTTCGATCCGGCCTGGGTGCCGTTCGAGCGCTGGCAGCGTATTGCTGGTGGCAGCGAGCGTGCCGACTCGGTGCTCAATGCCCTCGAGGAGCTGGCCAACCGGGCCGCTGCCGATGATTGGGTGCTGGTGCACGACGTGGCGCGTCCCTGCGTGCACCCCGACGATCTGCAGCGCCTTCTCGAGGTGCTTGCCGAGGAACCGGTCGGGGGGCTTCTGGCGATGCCGGTGGCGGACACCATGAAGCGTGCCGATGCGCGGGGCCGGGTAACGGCCACCGAGTCTCGCGAGGGGCTATGGCATGCACTGACGCCCCAGGCCTTCCGCTATGGCTTGCTGCGCGATGCCCTGCATGGTGCTCGCGAGCGCGGGGTCCGGGTGACCGACGAGGCGTCGGCGATCGAGGCCCTGGGACTGGCGCCGCGCCTGGTGCCGGCACGGCGTGACAATCTCAAGATCACTCACCCCGAGGACCTGTCCCTGGCGGCGCGCATCTTCGCGGTCCAGGCCGAGGAGGGCAAGGTCCCGGGGGCGGAGACAATACCATGATACGTATCGGCCACGGGTTCGACGTGCATGCCTTTGGTGAGGGCGATCACCTGATGATCGGCGGGGTGCGCATTCCCTACGAGCGGGGGTTCATCGCCCACTCCGATGGCGATGTGCTGCTGCATGCGGTATGCGACGCATTGCTGGGGGCCTGCGCCCTGGGCGATATCGGCCGGCATTTTCCCGATACCGACCCGCATTGGGCCGGTGCCGACAGCCGCGTCCTGCTGCGCCATGTGTCGGGCCTGATCGGCGATGCCGGCTATCGGCTGGGCAACCTGGATGCCACCATCATCGCCCAGGCGCCCAGGCTGGCGCCGCATGTCGGTGCCATGAACGCGACCCTGGCCGCGGATCTCGAGGCATCTCTTGACACCGTGAACGTGAAGGCAACCACCAGCGAGCGACTGGGGTTCACCGGCCGTGGCGAAGGCATCGCGGCCCAAGCCGTCGTCGTGCTCCTCGCGCAGGATCGAGACGCCGGGACCAGGGGGAGGGCCAGTGGACAAGGCGATTGATGCTCCCTGGCCGCCCCGCTGGCCGTGTGCCCATGGCGGGCCGCTGGCGGCCGGCGAATACCGGGCGACGCCGGAGGAGTTCGTCGTCGAGGAGCGTCTCGACTTCGCCCCGGAAGGCCATGGCGAGCATCTCTGGCTGTGGATCGAGAAGCGCGACCTGACCACCCTGGAGCTGGCCCGCCGATTGGCCAGGGTGTGTGGCGTGACCCACCGGGAAGTGGGGTTCTCGGGAATGAAGGATCGCGTGGCGGTGACACGTCAGTGGCTGTCGGTGCATCTTCCCGGCCGCGAGGCCCCGGAGGACATCGTCGCGCGTCTGGGCGACACGCCGGTGCGGCTGCTCGAGCGGCATCGTCACCCGCGCAAGCTCAAGCGCGGGGTGCACCGGGCCAATCGTTTCGTGCTTCGCTTGAGAGGCGCGATCGTCGATCATTCCGACTTCGACCAGCGCTGGCAGATACTCTGCGAGCGCGGCGTACCCAACTATTTCGGACCACAGCGCTTCGGCCCGGACGGGCGCAACCTGCTGCGCGCACGTGACATGCTGGCGCGTGGCTGGCGCAAGCGCGACGATCGGGAAGGCATGATGCTCTCCGCCGCGCGCAGCTATCTGTTCAACGAGCTGCTGGCCATGCGCCTCGCCGCCGGGGACTGGGCGACGCCGCTGGAGGGCGATGTCCTGATGCTGGAGGGCAGTGCCAGCCAGTTCGTCGCGGATCAGCGCGACGAGACGCTCGTCGAGCGTGCCGGGCGACTCGATCTGCACCCCACCGGGGTACTGTGGGGCACGGGGCGCTCCCTGGCCCGGGGGGAAGCCGCGCGTTACGAGCAGCGTCTCGAGGACGAGCAGGCGGCCTTGTGCGAAGGGCTCGAACGAGCCGGGGTGCGTCTGGCACGGCGTGCGTTGCGGGTGGTGCTGGGCGTGCCGGCATTAACCCGAGACGAACAGGGGCTGACACTGCGGTTCGAACTGCCGCGGGGTGCCTTTGCCACCGCGGTGCTGCGTGAGCTGATCGCACACCCGACATTGAATTGAATTCGACGAAAACCATTGCGGCGGCAGGTGGCCGCGGCAAGCGAAGGAGGAGCGATGCGCAAGCTGTTGCTGTCCAATGACGACGGGGTGCATGCCCCGGGGCTACGCGCCCTTTACGAGGCGCTGGATGCTCACGCGCGGCTACGGGTGGTCGCCCCGGACCGCGACAAGAGCGGCGCCAGCAACTCGCTGACCCTGTCCCGGCCTCTCGCCCTGACGGCGCTGGATAACGGGTTCTACAGCGTCGACGGCACGCCGGCGGACTGCGTCTACCTGGGGGTGAACGGTGTCTGGGACGAGAAGCCCGACCTGGTGATCTCGGGAATCAATCACGGCAGCAACCTGGGCGATGACGTGCTCTATTCGGGTACCGTCGCCGCCGCCATGGAGGGCCGCAATCTGGGCATGCCGGCCATTGCCATGTCCCTGGTCGGGTCGCGTCACTTCGACACGGCGGGCCGAGTCGCCGCGAGTCTGGTGGGCGCGGCGGATTCATTGTCGTTGCCGCCGCGTAGCCTGCTCAACGTCAACGTGCCGGACGTACCCTGGGACGAGCTTCAGGGATTTCGCGTCACCCGCATGGGCTATCGAGGGCCGGCGACTCAGCCCCTGGAGGTCCGCGACCCCCGCGGTCGCATGCGTTACTGGATCGCCGCCGCCGGCGAGAATGCCGACGACGGCCCGGACACCGACTTCGCCGCCATCGACGCCGGCTATGTGTCGATCACGCCGCTACACACCGACCTGACCCGGCATACGGCGCTGGAAGACGTGCAAGGATGGCTGGATGCGTTGCGGACCCGGTGAGCTCAGCGGCATTGGCATGACCTCGCAGCGTACCCGGGATCGCATGGTGATGCGCCTGGCCGATGCCGGCATCCGGGATCAGCGAGTGAGGGATGTCATGGCTCGGGAACCGCGCCACCTGTTCCTCGACGAAGCCTTGTCCCATCGTGCCTACGAGGATACCTCGCTGCCCATCGGGCACGGCCAGACCCTGTCGCAGCCGTGGATGGTGGCACGCATGAGCGAGCTGGTGCTGGCGGAACAGCCGGCGAGCGTGCTGGAGATCGGCACCGGGTCCGGCTACCAGACATTGATTCTCTCGCGGCTGGTCGACAAGGTCTGGTCGCTGGAACGCATACGGGCCCATCACGCTCGTGCGCGGACCCGGCTGGCGAGGCTGGGGGCCTATAACGTGCGTCTGCGCCTGACGGACGGCGCCCATGGCTGGCCCGAAGCCGCGCCCTTCGATGTGATCCTGCTGACTGCCTGCGCCAGTGAACTTCCTGCGGCGCTCCTGGCTCAATTGAGTGACACGGGTACCTTGATCACGCCGCTGGAGGACAGCGACGGCACACAGTGGCTGACCCGGGTGCAGCGTCGCGGTAACGGCTACGAGCATCAGCGGCTCGAACAGGTACGCTTCGTACCGCTTCTGGAAGGAGTCATACGTTGAAACGAGCCCTCGCGCTGTTTCTCAGAGGGGCCGGGATGGGCGCCGCCGACGCCGTGCCCGGTGTCTCCGGGGGGACCATCGCCTTCGTCACCGGCATCTACGAAGAGCTGATCCACACCATCCGCCGCTTCGGCCCCGAGGCCTTCGGCGCCTGGCGCCGTCATGGCCTGGCCGGATTGATCGAACATCTCAACCTGGCGTTTCTGCTGCCCCTGGTGGCGGGCATCCTGGCCAGCCTGGTCAGCGTGGCCCATCTGGTCACCTACCTGCTGGAGACCCAGCCGATATTGCTCAATGCCTTCTTCTTCGGGCTGGTGGCGGCCTCCGCGCTGGTGGTCAGGCGCGAGGTCCCGGGCTGGCGATGGTGGTATCTGGTCCCCCTGGTTGTCGGACTGCTGCTGGCCAAGGTATTGCCGGGGCTGATGCCGATGATGGCCGGCTTCGGCGATCTGATCCTGATCGCCGGCGGTGCCATCGCCATCAGTGCCATGCTGCTGCCGGGGGTCTCGGGCAGCTTTCTGCTGCTGACCATGGGGCTTTACGGCACGGTCATGGAAGGCATCAAGAGTGTCGATGTCGGTCTGATCCTGCAGTTCGGCCTGGGCTGCGCCATTGGCCTGTTCTTCTTTTCGCGCCTGCTCTCCTGGCTGTTTCGCCACTGTCACGCCGCCACGCTCCAGTTGCTGATCGGTTTCATCATCGGTTCACTGCCGCTGCTCTGGCCCTGGCGCGAGATGGTCAGTTATCGTCTCGGGCCGGATCAGCAGATGATCCCCCTGGACTATCGCTATCTGCTGCCCAGCGATTACGCTCGGCTCACGGGTGATTCCGCCCAGTTGCTGCCGGTGCTCGTACTGATGGCCGCGGGGCTGCTGCTGGTACTCGCCGTGGGCGAACGACATTCGTTATCTCCTGAAGAGGATTGATCCCCTATGCGCAAGGCTCTCCTTGTAACCGCACTGGCGCTCGGTGCTGCCGGCTGTGCCGCTCCCAGCAGCAGCCCCGGCCCCGACGTTCGTGATCTTTCCATGGCACGTGACTCCCGGGGCAACGGGAGCGTGACCGTCGAGGAAGGCGACACCCTCTACGGGATCGCCTGGCGGCAGAACATGGATTTCCGGACATTGGCCCAGATCAACGACATCAGCCCGCCTTACCGACTGCAACCTGGCCAGACGCTGCGTCTGAGTCAAGACGGCCGGGCATCAGCGGCGCAGGCCGGCAATGCCGGTGGCCAGGACGACATGACGGCGGGTGCCGCCGGGGCTGCCGGGGTGTCCGGCACCCAGGCCCCGGATTGGCTGGCGCCGGATACCGAGGCCATCGAGCGCAATCGGCGTCTGACCAGCCGCCCACTGGAATCCTCGCCGGCTGCGTCTTCCTCCTCGACCCCTTCGGCTTCCCCGTCTTCCACCCGGCCGAACGATCAGGCGATGGCTGCCGCCGGCCAGGCGGGAGGGGCGAGCGGTCAGGGGCCGATCTACAACTACGACAGCCCCGGGGCCGATGGGCAACTGAGTGCCCAGGATCGTGCCGAACGCGAAGAGCTCGCGCGCCAGCGGGCGGCAGCAGAACAGGCGGAGGCGCAACGCGCATCGCAAGGCCCACCGCAGGCCCCTGGCGCAAGCAATACTCAAGCGTCCGCTTCGCAGCAGAGCGATCAGGCGACCAATCAGCAGCGCACCCAAGCGTCCGCTTCGCAGCAGAGCAATCAGGCGGCCAGTCAGCAGCGCACCCAAGCGTCCGCTTCGCAGCAGAGCGATCAGGCGGCCAGTCAGAACCGCAATACCGCAGCGACCAACACGTCTCCTCAGGGTAATACGGGCAGCAGTGCTGCCGACGCCGGCACGGCGGTCGCCGGCGGGGCGGATGCGCCGTCGGCGCAGCAGCGCAGCTACACGCCCGTCGAAGAGGTGCCCTGGCAATGGCCTGCCGAGGGGCAGCTGGTGGGGCGTTTCGGCGACGGCTCAAGTATCACCGCCGGCATTGATATCGCCGGACAAAAGGGGCAACCTGTCAAGGCAGCGGGCCCCGGAATCGTGGTCTACGCAGGCGACGGCGTGAGGGGCTACGGCAACCTGATTCTTCTCAAGCACAACGACAGCTATCTGAGCGCTTACGCACATAATGATAGCCTCAGGGTTCGAGAAAACGACGTTGTCGACGCCGGCGAGGTAATCGCCACCATGGGTGATACCGATGCCGAGAGCGTCAAGCTGCATTTCGAGGTGCGCCAGGATGGCCAGCCTCGAGACCCCCTCGAGTTTTTGCCGCAACGCTAGAGGGGAGGTCTCATCGCAGGAAAAGGACGGTTGCCGGGCCCCGAAGTTCGGCAATCGCACCAGGACGGGTCATAAGAACAACAGAGCCGGTCAATGACTGCTTTTCCACGCAGACAACGGGGTAGCGACATGAGCATGCTTGAAAGGAATCTTCAGGAAGTCGATCTCAATGATGTCGATGACGAAGTCGAGGTCATCGTCGATGAAGTGGATGCCAAGGAAGAGGCTGCGTTCGAAAAGGCGCTGAGCCGCGAGGAAAACAACTACCATCAGAGTCTTGATGCTACTCAGATCTATCTCAACGAAATTGGTTTTTCCCCCCTGCTGACCCCCGAGGAGGAGGTTCATTTCGGGCGCCTGGCCCAGAGCGGTGACCCGGCTGGGCGGCAACGCATGATCGAATCCAACCTGCGCCTGGTGGTCAAGATCGCCAGACGCTATCTCAACCGCGGGCTGTCGTTGCTCGATCTCATCGAGGAAGGCAATCTCGGCCTGATCCGCGCCGTGGAGAAATTCGACCCGGAACGCGGCTTTCGTTTTTCGACCTACGCCACCTGGTGGATTCGCCAGACCATCGAGCGGGCCCTGATGAATCAGACCCGTACCATCCGTCTGCCCATCCATGTGGTCAAGGAACTCAACATCTACCTGCGCGCCGCCCGGGAACTGACCCAGAAGCTCGATCACGAGGCGACGGCCGAGGAGATCGCCGAGTTCCTCGACAAGCCGGTGGGCACGGTCAAGAAGATGCTCGGGCTCAACGAGCGGATCTCCTCGGTGGACTATCCGCTGGGTGGCGAGAGCGACAAGCCATTGATCGAGACGCTGGCCGACGAGAACGAGAGCGGTCCGGAATCGTCCCTGGTCAGTGTCGATGTCAAGCAGCACGTGGATGCCTGGTTGGTCGAACTGACCGACAAGCAGATGGAGGTCGTGGTACGCCGCTTCGGTCTGCATGGCCATGAGGCCTCGACCCTGGAAGAAGTGGGTGAGGAGATCGGGCTGACCCGGGAGCGGGTGCGCCAGATTCAGGTCGAGGCGCTCAAGAAGCTGCGTCGGGTGCTGGAAAAACAGAACCTTTCCCTGGAAGCCATCTTCGAGTAGCGGGCAAGGCGACAAGCGAGCAGTCGACGAACGCGAGCCCCGGCTCGCGTTCGTCGTTATGGTCCCGGACCTTTCTCGAGTCGCTCGAGAGTGCGCTGGCGCATTGCCTGACAAGCAAACATGCGTCATCGTATGTAAAATTGTGCGCGCTTCGAAGCGCACGTCGAAAAAAGGATAACGTCGATGCCGTCACAAGGTTCTTCCTCGCGCCCTCGGCCCGTACCCGGTGCATGGGATCGCAAGCTGCTACCACTGCTGGTGGCGGCAGCGCTGGCCGCCCCGGTCCAGGCAGCCGATCTTTTGACCATTACCCGGGATGCCCTCGACAACAGTGCCGAGCTGGCCTCGTCACGCTCGGTCTTCGCCAGCGTCGAGGAAGGACGCAACGTGCAGCGGGGCGATCTGCTGCCGCAGGTCGGTGCCACGGCCAGCCTTGCCCACAATCGCACCTACGAGCAAAGCACCTTTGCGGGGGACATCGGCACCGAGAGTTCGGTTCAGAGCACCAGCGGGGGAGGGTCGACCTCCGCAGGGGTCGGCGAGGACAACTACAACACGACCAGCGTGGGGTTGGAGGCCACCCAGGCCCTCTTCGATGCCACCAACTGGTTCGAGCTGCAGCGTGCCGAGGAGGAGATCGACCAACAGGCCTTCTCCCTGGAAGCCACCCGGCAGCAACTGCTGTTCGATGTTTCCGAGGCCTATTTCGAGATACTGCGCGCTTACGACGTGCTGGAGGCTCGTATCGCCCAGGAGCGTGCCATCGGGCGCCAGCTCGAGCAGGCCCGCGAGCAGTTCGAGGTAGGGCTGATCGCCATCACCGACGTGCAGGAGGCCAGAGCCGCCGCGGATCTGGCCCGGGCCGAGCGCATCGCCGCCCAGAGCGATCTCCAGGTCAGTTTCGAGGCGCTGGAAAGGCTGACCGGCAAGCGCTACGAGAGCATCGAGGGTCTCGCCGACGAGCTTCCCATCGAGTCGCCCATACCCAGCTCGCGCAGTGCCTGGGTCTCCCTGGCCATGGAGAACAACCCGACCCTGCTGGCCACCCAGGCGGCCATCGACGTGGCGAACCGCGACGTGGACATCGCCCAGTCGGGCCATCTGCCCACCCTCGACGCCTTCGCTCGCTACGATTATTCCGATGTCGATTATCTGGATGGCAACAACTCTGCGAGCCAGGTCGGGCTGACGGCCAACTGGCCTCTCTTCACCGGCGGCAGGACCAGTGCCCAGGTCGATCAGGCAACCTATCTCCTCGAGTCCAGCCAGTACGACTTCGAATCCCAGCGTCGTGAAACCGTGCGCCAGGTGCGCTCGCTGCTGACCCAGGTCAAGAACGACGTGGCCGCCGTCGAGGCGCGCCGGCAGGCCATCGTCTCCAATCGCAGCGCCCTGGAGGCGACCCGTTCCGGCTACGAGGTGGGCACGCGCAACATCGTCGACGTGCTCGACGCCGAGCAGAGCCTCTACAATGCCTTGGCAGATTACGCCGAGGCGAGATACACCTACGTCATCGACATCCTGGCATTGCGTCGCGAGTCGGGCATCCTGGATGTTCGGGACATCCGTGCTCTCAATGAGTGGCTCAGGGAGGAGAGCGAAGTGCATCTCGAGCTTCCCGAAGACGAGAACTACGATGCCGTCATGGACATCGGCGAGCCGCCGACACCGCCCCAGTCCCGATAGACCTGCCGTCAGGAGCCATGTTTCATGGGTCGTCCCCTCATCGCCGAGATCGATCTCGACGCCCTTCGCCACAACTACTGCCTGGCCCGCGAGCTTGCTCCCCACAGTCAGGCGCTGGCGGTCCTCAAGGCCGACGCCTATGGCCACGGCGCCCTCGCCTGCGCCCGGGCGTTGGATGACCTGGCGCCGGCCTTTGCCGTGGCCTGCATCGAGGAGGCCCAGGCGCTGCGCGACGGCGGCATCGACAAGCCGATCGTGCTGCTGGAGGGCATCTTCCACGGCGACGAACTCCCGCGCGTCGAGTCGCTGGGGCTATGGATGGCGGTGCACAGCGAATGGCAGGTCGATGCCCTGCTGGACTACCGGCCTCGGCATCCGATCCCGGTGTGGGTCAAGGTCGACTCGGGGATGCATCGCCTGGGGTTTTCCCCGGAGCGCCTGCCCGAGATATGGCAGCGCCTGGCCGGCGCACCAGGGTACGCTTGCGATCTGCATCTGATGAGCCATTTCGCCACCGCGGATGCCCTCGAGACGCGCTACTTCCGCCGCCAGCTGGCCTTGCTGAACGAACTGGCGACACGCCTGGACGCGCCCACCTGCCTGGCCAACTCGCCGGCGACCCTGGCCTGGCCCCAAGCCCATGGTGCCTGGAACCGTCCCGGTGTGATGCTCTACGGCAGTGATCCCCTGGAAGGGGCCAACGACGCCAGTCGCGCACTCAGGCCGGTGATGACCTTGCACTCCGAGATCATCGCCGTGCAGGAGCTCGATGCCGGCGAACCGGTAGGCTACGGCGGGCGATGGATCGCGCCGCGCCCTTCGCGTATCGGTGTCGTCGCGGCAGGCTATGGCGACGGTTACGATCGCCACGCCGTCGACGGCACGCCGGTCCTGGTCGACGGCCGGCGCACGGTGCTCGCCGGCAAGGTCTCCATGGACATGCTGACCGTCGATATCACCGACCTTCCCGAGGCGGCTATCGGCAGTCGCGTCACGCTGTGGGGGCGGGACCCGGGTGGGGAGGTGCTGTCGGTGGACGAGGTGGCCCGTCATTGCGACACCATCAGCTACACGCTGCTGACCGGCATACTGCCGCGAGTACCGCGTCGTTACCACGGTAGTATGAGCTGATACCTGACGACTCCCGCGGTGCCGGCTACAATGGTCGGCTTCCGGACAGGCTTCGAGGACAAGTGAACCGGCGCATGGCAGACACGGCTTCAAAGACCGCTTTTCTACACCCGCGCTTCTGGCCGACCTGGCTGGCCATCGCCCTGATGCGCCTCGGTGCCTGGCTGCCCTGGCGGCTCAAGCTGGGGGTCGGCAAGGCGATCGGCCTGCTGGCCTGGCGTTTCGCCAGGCGCCGGCGACATATCACCGAAACCAACCTGCGCCTGGTCTTTCCCGAGCTCGACGAGGAGCGGCAAGCGCAACTGGTGCGCGATACCTTCATCGCCAACGGCATCGGCATCCTGGAAACGGCCACCGGCTGGTGCCGCGACCCCGAGCACCTGCGCCATCGCGTGACCTTCAAGGGCGAACAGCACATGCAGCGTGCCATGGCCCAGGGCAAGGGCGCCTTGATCATCGGTATCCATTTCTCGACCCTGGATCTGGGAGGCGCGCTGCACTCGCTGTTCTTTCCGGCCGATGTGGTCTATCGCCCCCACGACAACCCGCTGTTCGAGCGCTTCATGACCCGCGCGCGTTCGCGCATCTTCGGCCAGGCCATCGACCGTTACGATCTGCGCGGTGTCGTGCGGCGCATCAAGGCCGGCCATGCGGTCTGGTATTCGCCGGATCAGGATTTCGGACGCGAGGCCAGTGTCTTTGCACCGTTCTTCGGCGTGGAAGCGGCCACCATCAAGCTCACCGCCAAGATCGCCCGCATGACCGGGGCCCCGGTCATGCCTTTGATCTTCCACCGCAATTCCGACGATCGTACCTATACGCTGGAATACCTGCCCGCCCTGGAGCATTTTCCCAGTGGCGACGAGGTAAGCGATGCCGCCCGGATCAATGCGGTGATCGAGGCGGCGATCCGCCGTCATCCCGAGCAGTACCTGTGGCTGCACCGACGCTTCAAGACCCGCCCGTCGGGTGAGCCAGGCGTCTATTGACGCCTGCGCTGCATGTCGCGGCGAGACACGAGGGATTCATGAAAAACCCTTGCCTCGGAACGAGGCAAGGGTAGTCATCGGTTGAAAGGGTTGGTGGGAGCCCGGTTTACCGGGCGATTTCAAGACCACCATCGCTCGCTTAAGCGAGCTCCTGCCAATGATCCAAGCTTGAACTGGCCCCTTACATTTCCTGAGCGGTGGGGCGCAGGATGATCTCGTTGATGTCCACGTCCGCCGGCTGCTCGATGGCGTAGACGATGGCTCGCGCCACACTGTCGGCGGGAATCGCCATCTCGTAGAGGTCGTTGACCTGCTTGGCGGTCTCGTCGTGGCCCACGCTCTGGGGCAGCTCGCTTTGCACGGCCCCGGGCGACAGGGTGGTGGTGCGGATGTTGGGTCCGGCCTCCTTGCGCAGGCCTTCCGAGAGGGCCCAGACGGCGAACTTCGAGGCACTGTAGACGGCACTGCCCGGGAAGACCACGTGACCGGCCACGGAGGAGAGATTGATGAAGTGGCCGCTCTGTTGCTGGTTCATCACCGGCAGGGCGGCGTGGATGCCATACATCACGCCCTTCACGTTGACGTCGATCATCTGCTCCCACTCGTCGACCCGGCCTTCGGCCAGGGGTGACAGCGGCATCAGGCCGGCGTTGTTGACCATCACGTCGAGACGCCCGTAGGTGTCCGTGGCATGCTTCACCAACGCCTCGACCTGGCCTCGGTCAGTCACGTCGGTGGCCTTGACCGTTGCCTCGGCGCCGAGGTCCTTGAGCTCCCTGGCCAGTTCGTCGAGACGCTCCTGGCGCCGTGCCGCGAGCACCAGCCTGGCGCCGCGCCGGGCGAGATGACGGGCCGTCTCGGCCCCGAGACCGCTGCTCGCACCGGTGATGACGACGACCTTGCCTTGAATCCTGTCGTTCTGCTCGTTGCTCATGCATGCCTCCATGCGTCGCTGCTTTTCGTTAATCTTCTCGATATGCGGCCGGGAGGGCGGCTTTTCAAGGGGGCGGCGTGGCGGCCAGGGTCCCGGGCAGTTGCAGGCGATGTTCGCCGCTGTTCAGGCGTTCATCGATGAACCGATGGTCCAGGCCGTCCCGAGCGAGCTGGCGCAGTGTCGCGATGACCCGATCCGCGTGGGCCTGAATCACCTCGAGTTCCCGATGCTTGGCATAGAGCGAAAGCGTCTTGAGCGCCTTGAGCAGCGCCAGGTCGATACTCACGTCGTCCTTGCCATAGTGGAGTATGGGGATGAAAAGGCGATAGAGCAGGGTTTCGAAGGGGCGTATCGGCCAGGTCACGCGGATGTGGCCCTGCTCGTCGGTCAGGGCGTTGCTGGGCACGAGCTTGAGTCGCCGGATCAGCAGCTCGGTGAGCTGGTGGATGCACAGGCGTGCGGTACCCGGGTCGTTGATGCCCGGCGACAGGGCCTTGACGGCGATTTCCATGAGCTGGGTGAGGCCGTTGATGTAGAGGTCCTCGACGGTCTCGCCCTGGACGTAGGCCAGTTGCGCCAGCACATCCCGGCACCAGCTTTCCTCGGGCGGCCGGGAGGCCTCGACCTTGAACAGCGGAAACTCCTCGACGGTGAAGTCGCCGAGGCTGAAGTTGAGGTGGATCACCGCATCGATGGATTCCGCCAGGTCGGCCAGGGCCTCGAGCTTCACGTTCTGGATATAACCGCTGCGTCGGGAGTGGATCGTGTGCCAGGTCCCGCCGGGCTCCGGGGGTGTTTCCCGATGGCGCCAGCGCGCATCGCGCTGCTGGGATTCCAGGCGTTCGAGAGCCAGGCGGGTCTCGCGGTGCAGCCCCGCGGTGATGGCATTGATCTGTACCGATTGAGAAGCGTTGTGGATGAAGTACACGAACAGGCCCAGGCAGTGAATCACCATGACGACACCCAGGTAGATGCCCATCGAGCGCCACAGGCTTGGTGCCTCGCCATTCAATGGCACGATCAGCAGGATGAGAATGAAGAGAATGGTGCCTAGATAGTGGCCCAGCACCCACTGGTGGTGGCGTTCGGTGATCAGGCCGAACACCAGCTTGTGCGAGAAGTTGCCCCCGGCCTGGGAGAGCACCGTCATGACCATCGAGAAGCTGAACACCATCAGCGAGATCATGGCGGCGATCAAGGTCGCGAGCAGGGTGCGGGCGGTATCCTGATCCTTGAACTTCAGCCAGCCGAGGAAGTCCGGCAGCGTGGCGGCGTCCAGGGAGGGCACCACCACCGCCAGGCCCAGCAGCAGATAGGCCAGGGCCAGCTGGCTGGGCAGAAAGGCGATGCTGTGGCGAAACGTCTTCACTGCCCGAAAGGGCCAGGTCAATACGGAGCTCATCCGAGGGTCCTCGCGACGGTGTCGCCCATGGTCGTGGCCACCGTCATGTCACCACACGAAAAGGGCTCCTTCCCGGTCGGGAAGAAGCCCTTGGTCGCAACGCTCATGCGCTAGCAACGGTCAGGCATCGATACGCTTGTACTTCATGCGGTGCGGCGTGTCGTTGCCGACGCGCTTCTTGTGATCCGCTTCGTAATCGGTGTAGTTGCCCTCGAAGAACACCACCTGGGAATCCCCTTCGTAGGCGAGGATGTGCGTGGCGATGCGATCGAGGAACCAGCGGTCGTGAGAGATCACCAGGACGCAGCCGGGGAAGGCCAGCAGGGCCTCTTCCAGGGCGCGCAGGGTCTCGATATCCAGGTCGTTGGAGGGCTCGTCGAGCAGCAGCACGTTGGCGCCCTGCTTCAGGGTCTGGGCCAGTTGCAGGCGTCCGCGCTCGCCGCCGGAGAGTTCCGAGAGCCGTTTCTGCTGGTCGTTGCCCTTGAAGTTGAAACGCCCCACATAGGCCCGGGACGACACCTCGTAGCCGTTGATGTTGAGGATGTCCTGGCCTTCGGAGACGGCCTCCCAGACGGTCTGCTTGTTGTCGAGGGCATCGCGCAGCTGCTCGACGTAGGCGATCTCGACGGTTTCACCGATGACGATTTCGCCTTCGTCGGGCTGTTCGGTGCCGTTGATCATGCGGAACAGCGACGACTTGCCGGCGCCGTTGCCACCGATGATGCCGACGATGGCCCCCTTGGGCACCTGGAACGACAGATGCTCGAAGAGCAGCTTGTCGCCGTAGCGCTTGCTGACGTCGTGCAGCTCGATCACCTTGTCGCCCAGGCGCGGGCCGGGCGGAATGTAGATCTCGTTGGTCTCGTTGCGCTTCTGGAAGTCGCCGGACTGCATCTCCTCGAAGCGGTTGAGGCGCGCCTTGCTCTTGGCCTGGCGGCCCTTGGGATTCTGCCGGACCCAGTCCAGTTCTTCCTTGATGGCCTTCTGGCGCGAGGCCTCCTGCTTGGCTTCCTGAGCCAGTCGCTTCTCCTTGGCTTCGAGCCAGTCGGAGTAGTTGCCCTCGAAGGGAATGCCCTGGCCGCGGTCGAGTTCGAGGATCCAGCCGGCGACGTTGTCCAGGAAGTAGCGGTCGTGGGTGATGGCCACCACGGTACCCGAGTAATCGTGCAGGAAGCGCTCGAGCCAGGCCACGGATTCCGCGTCCAGGTGGTTGGTGGGTTCGTCGAGCAGCAGCATGTCCGGGTTGGAGAGCAGCAGCCGGCACAGCGCCACGCGGCGGCGTTCGCCGCCGGAGAGCACGCCGACGTTGGCTTCCCAGGCGGGCAGGCGCAGCGCCTCGGCGGCCACCTCCAGCTTGCGCTCCAGGTTGTGCGCGTCGGAAGCCTCGATCAGGTTCTCCAGACGCGCCTGCTCGGCGGCCAGGGCGTCGAAATCTGCATCGGGTTCGGCGTAGGCGGCGTAGACGGCGTCGAGCTGCTCCTGGGCCTTCTTGATCTCGCCGACGGCTTCCTCGACGGTCTCGCGCACGCTCTTGCTGTCGTCGAGTTCCGGCTCCTGGGGCAGGTAACCGATGTTGAGGCCCGGCATGGGGCGGGCCTCGCCGTTGTACTCGGTATCGACGCCGGCCATGATGCGCAGCAGGGTCGACTTGCCGGCGCCGTTGAGTCCCAGCACGCCGATCTTGGCGCCAGGGAAGAATGAGAGCGAGATGTCCTTCAATATCTCGCGCTTCGGGGGCACGACCTTGCCCACCCGGTTCATGGTGTAGACGTATTGCGCCATGGAAATCCATTCGTGTTGGGGGTTGCGGTGGCCTAGATGATAGTGGTCGCACCGAGGAAAGGCCAGTCCGTGGCCAGAGCCGGCCCGCGGCATGCAGGCTGGGATGGGTGAATGGTCAGCCCTGCTCGCGACTCGGCATTATTCTTCTTCTTCCAGCGCCCAGTCGTCTTCTATCGCCCGCTTCAGCCTGCGCTCCTCCAGCAGCGCCTCGACCTGGCGGCGCAGCCGCAAGGTGTCGGCACGACTGCTTCGGGAGCGATGGTATTGCGTATCGCTGTCACTGTCGGTTTCGAAGACATCCTGCTCGTCGAGTTGTTCGTCACTAAGCGTGTCATGGCTCATGCTCGACCCTCCGATGACCCTATGTTGGCGACATGGCAGCCTCATCGACCCGTGCTTCCAAGGCTTTCGGGCGAATCCAGGTGCCATGCTCGCTATATAGCGCCGGTCGTGATCGAGGACAAGCGTTTTTGCGGAAAAAACGTGGGGAATCAAGCGCCGTGCTTGGCCTTGAGCGCCTCGAGCTCCTGAAGCGCCTCGACGCGGTCGGTGACATCCTTCTGCACACCGATGAAGTAAGTGAGCTGATCCTGCTCGTCGAACACCGGCGTGATCGACAGTTCGTTCCAGAACAGGCTGCCATCCTTGCGGTAGTTGCGCAGCACCTCACGACAGGGGCGTTGCTCGGCGATCGCCTGACGTATGTTGTCCAGCCCAGGCTGGTCGCGATCGTTCTTCTGCAGGAAACGGCAGTCGCGATAGAGGATTTCGTCGGTGCTGTAGCCGGTCAGGCGCTCGAATCCCTGATTAACGTAGATCAGGATGGTGTCGTCGCCTTCCTGCTCGGCCACGACGATGCCATCCGCCGAGGCATCGACGATACGCTCCAGCAACTCCGCGTCGATCATGGTGGGTCTTTTCATACGTCTCGCAGTCCTGTGACAGGTCGTTGGCGCGATCGCCCTAAGCGCAACCCATTATGCCTATCATGGCCAGACTGGGCAGGGTTTTCAACGCTTTGTCGCCCCTATTCGACCTCGGGGAGGCGTTGGGCGGTGGCCGCCGCCGCCAGGGCACACAGGGCCAGCACCAGCAGCAGGCCGTCGCTGCCCAGCCACTGCGCCAGCGCCCCGATGATGCCACCGACGATCAACATCAGAATGCCGGTCAGCGTGTTCGACAAGGCGACGTAGAGGGCGCGCTGGTCGCGGGTGGCCATGTCCACGATGTAGGTCTTGCGTCCCAGGCGCACTCCGGCATGGGCGATGACCAGCACACCATAGACGACGGCATAGGGCCATACCGTCTCGCTCCAGCCGCCGGGCGCCCAGGCGACTCCCGCCGCCGCCAGGCAGCACAGTGCCGCGATCAGGCCCGCATCGCGCATGACGCGGCGGCTGGAGGTGTCGGCGCGCTTGCCCCACACCGGGCTTGCCAGCATGCCAGCCAGCCCGGAGACCACGATGAGCACGCCGAGACCGCCGAGATCCTCGCCACTCTGCTGCTGGCCGAGCAGGGCGATGTAGGGCAGCGCGAGCGCGCTGGAGAGCAGCAGGGCGCGGGATACATTGAAATGCAGGAAGGTTCGATCCTCGCGCATGAGATGCAGGCCGCGTCGAACGCTGTTCCAGGCATTCTCGCCGCCTTCCTCGGCACCGCGATCCTCTCGGATGGCGGCGGCACAGGCTGCATTGATCGCCCAGCCCAGTGCAGCGATGGCCAGTAGTATCGCCAGGGCGATCTCGCCAGGCCGATCCTCGAACAGCATGAGCACCGCGCCGGCGAGAAGGGTGATGCCTCCGGCCACGCTACCGCTCCAGCCCATCAGGTTGCCGCGACGCTGCTTGGCGATGGTCTTGCCCAGCACGTCCTTGGTGGCAATGGAAGAGAGCCCCCTTGCGAGGGACAAGGCGACGAGCACGGCCAGCACCAGGGCGCCGCCTAGCCCACCGCTGCTCGCCAATGCCAGCACAGCCAGTAGCGCGGCGCACAATGACTGCAGGACACCGCCAACGACCCACACCCACTTGCGTTGCGGCATATGGCGTATGAAGCCGGCGATGAAGACCTGGGGCAGCAGGGCCCCGGCCTCGCGGATCGGCACCAGCAGGCCCACCATCCACACCGGGGCGCCGATCGCCCCCAGCAACCAGGGCAGCACCAGGCGTGCGCTGGAGAGTTCGTCGGCCAGCTTGTTGCCCAGCGAGGCGAGCAGGTGACGAAAGAAATTGCCGGGTTGCTCATGGCACGCCTCGTCGGAGATGTCCTTGCACATGCGGCTGTCTTCATCGCCGGTCAGCCACTCGTAGAGACGCGACTGGCTTATGGGAGTATCGGCCATGAGTATCCTCCTTGATGGGCTCTTGAAAGCGCCAGCGCCTTGTTATGATGAGCCATCGACACGCTTTGAAGAGAACGACGATGGCTCGAATACGCATCCATTATTGCACGCAATGCCAGTGGCTTCTCAGGGCCGGGTGGTATGCCCAGGAATTGCTTTCCACCTTCGGCGAGGATCTCGAACAGGTCGCGCTGGCGCCCAGTCATGGGGGCCACTTCGAGGTACTGTGCGACGAGGAGGTGATCTGGGAGCGCAAGCGCGACGGCGGGTTTCCCGACATCAAGGAGCTCAAGCGTCGGGTGCGCGACCGGCTTGATCCGGGGCGCGATCTGGGGCATATCGATCGCTGAGAGCCTTAAAGGCTCTGAAGAAGCACCGAATGAATGCCTTACCACCAGTGTTTGCGCTTGAGCAGCAGCATCACCAGTACGCCGATCACCAGGGTGATGCCGATGAACACCGTGAAGCCGTAGGGGCTCTCGGCGCCGGGGATGCCGCCGACGTTGATGCCCAGCAACCCGGTGAGAAAGCTCAGCGGCAGGAAGACCGTGGTGATGATGGCCAGCATGTACATGCGCTGATTGAGCCGTTCGTTGTGCTCGCTCCAGAGCTGCTCCTGAAGGATCAGCGCCCGTTCCTGCATGGCATTGAAGTCCTCGACATAGCGCGAGAGCTGGTTGGCGCTCTCGCGAAGCGACACCTTGGTCTCCTCGTCGAGCCACAGTGGGCCCTGGGCCAGCTGTGACAAACAATCGCGCTGCGGCCCCATGAAGCGGCGCAAGTTGATCAGGGGGCGGCGTATCCTGGCCAGGTCGTCGGCGTCGATCTCCGCCTGATCGGTCAGCTGGGCTTCCTCCATCCTGGCCAGATTCTCGTCGAGCTGGTGGGTGACATCCCCTACCTGGTCGACCAGGGTTTCGGTCAGCCAGGCCACCAGGTCCGGTATCGTGAGGGCGCCATCGCCGCCGTCGATGCGCTCCCTGACCACGCTGACCGCGTGCAGGGGGTGGCGGCGCAGCGTGATCAGCCGCTTGGGTGTCATCCATACCCGCAGCGAGATCAGGTCGTCCCGAGCCGCGCCAGGGTTGAAGTTGATGCCGCGCAAGGTGGTGACGACACCACGCCCGAAGCGGGCGACCCGAGGGCGAGTGTCCTCTTCGAGCAAGGCCTCGATGACCGCCTCGTCGAGGCCCGCCAGGGAGTGCAGGTAGGTCATGACGTCGTCGTGGCGAAAATCCAGATGCAGCCACAGGGAAGGCTCATTGCTGTTCCAGAGCCGGTGGAGCTGATCGGCATCGAGCAGGGTTCCGCCGCCGGTGCCGTCCAGGCAGTAGGCGGTGACGAAGGCGCTGGTCCGGGCGGGCGGCGTATCGGGCGCCGCCATCGGCAGGGTATCGCTGGATGCCGCCATGAAAGCATTCCTCAAAGCCAGTGTCAGGTGATCGCCATCCTCGCCTTGGGAGAGGCAAGGTGGTTAGGGAATTGCCGAATAAATCGCCGAACGAAATGAAGTGCAACGCAGCAATTCGTTCGTGTAGGCATTCATGCAGTGATTCCTTAGGCTGGCTACTTTAGCGTAAACACGGAACAGACAGGGAGCGGGCATGACCCAGGATCGTCGAGCGATGCTCTGCGGCGTCGGCGCGGTGGCGCTATGGTCCACCGTGGCCACGGCCTTCAAGCTGGCGCTGGCGAGCATGACGCCGGTCGAGCTGATCTGGATCGCCGCACTGGTCTCCTGGTTTCTGATCGGCGCTCTGGTGATCCGGCGCGGCCAGCTCGGCCGAGCGTTGCGCAGCGGCTGGCGTACGGCACTGTGGGCGGGAATGATGAATCCCGTGGCCTACTACCTGGTGCTGTTCGCCGCCTATGATCGGTTGCCGGGCCAGGAGGCCATGGCCCTCAACTACACCTGGGCCCTGGCCATGGCCTTTCTCGCCGTGCCGATCCTGGGGCAGCGCCTGACCCGCATGGATGTGTTCGCGGGGCTGGTCGCCTATGCGGGGGTGTGGGTCATTGCCACCCGGGGCGCGGTGTTCGATGTGGCCTTTGCCGATCCCGTGGGGGTTGGCCTTGCCCTGGCCTCGACGCTGCTCTGGGCGCTCTACTGGCTGCTCAATGCCAAGGACCCTCGGGAGCCGCTGGTCGCCCAGTGGCAGAATTTCAGCGTCGGCCTGCCGGTGTTGACCGTCATCGTTGCCTTCGGTCCCGGCTTCACCTGGCATGGCTGGGGCAGCCTGGGGGCGGGGGTCTACGTGGGGCTGTTCGAGATGGGCATCGCCTTCGTGCTCTGGCAGATGGCGGTCCAGCAGATCTCGCGTACCGCCAAGGTCTCCAACCTGATCTTCCTGTCGCCACCGGTGTCGCTGTTGCTGTTGCACCTGGTCGTCGGCGAGCCGATCCTCGCCTCGACGCTGATCGGCCTGGTATTGATCCTGGGCGGCCTGGGATTGCAGCAGTTGCAGAAGACGCCGGCGCCGGCCCGGGCGTGAAGGTCATGGCCATCGCCCGGTCATCCTGATGGCTCCGATCCCCCGTGGGAGCTCGCTTCAGCGAGCGATGGCGTCACCTGAATAGCTGGTAGTGGAACAGCAGCTGCTTGAAATCCTGGCGCTGGTGGGCAAAGAGATAGATGGAAACGGTCCGGGTTTCCGGCCACAGGCGATAGACGACGCGATAGTGGTCGATCGGCAGTTCGCGGTAATGATTGACGCCAAGGGTTGTCGTCTGGCGGCAGATCGCATAGGTGGCGGCGTGATCCGCTAGGCGGGCAGCCGCCTTATCGGCCAAGCCCCAGGTATAGGCATGAGCCTGGTCTATCGGCATTTCAAGATTATCGATAAGAAAATGCCGACAATGACGAAGGGATTGCAGTGCCGTATCTTCGAAAGTGACCGCGCTTGAAGGCATCAGGTGGGCTCACCTCGCTCGGCTGCGTGGTCGGCCTTGAGCTTTGCCATGAACTCCTCGGCGCTCATGGTCATGCCGGCCTCGCGGCTGCGTTCGCCCAGGCTCAGCAGCTTGAGCAGGGCGATGGCCTGTTCCCGGCGTTCGTGAGCGGCATAGGATTCCACCACGTAGGTGGGCTTGCCGTTCTGGGTGATGACCAAGGGCTCCTGGACGTCGAGGGTGGCGGCGTTCTGCTTCAGGTAACTGATGGTTTCGGTACGCATGGGTGAGCTCCTTTGCCGATTGGTTCGATTATGGACCATGAATGGACCATTGGCGAACCGCTCAATGACTCGCCACCCGTTCTCGTGCCTGCTTCGGCAGCAGGGGTTCGAGCTTGGGCCAGACATTCTCGAGCATGCGTGGCTGGGCCTCGGCGGTGGGGTGGATGCCGTCGTCCTGCATCAGACCGTCATCGAGGGCGATACCGTCGAGCAGAAAGGGCACCAGCGGCACCCCGTACTTCTCGGCCAGGCCACGGTAGACTGACCTGAAGGCCCGGGTGTAGGCCTGACCGTAGTTGGGCGGTATCTCGATGCCCACCAGCAGCACCTTGGCCTCGGCCCGTTGGCTGGCCTCGATCATGCTCGAGAGATTGCCGCGCATCTGCTGGGGCGACAGGCCCCGCAGGCCGTCGTTGCCGCCCAGCTCGATCAGAACGATGTCCGGCGCGTGCTGTCGGAGTAATTCCGGCAGGCGTGTCTCGCCACCGGCGGTGGTTTCGCCGCTGATGCTGGCATTGACGACCTTGACGTCGTCGCCGAGGCGCTGGCGTAGTAGATTGACCCAGCCGGCCTCGCGCTCGATTCCGTAGGCGGCACTCAGGCTGTCGCCCAGGACCAGCAGCGTCGTGGAGGCGGCATTCGCCGCGCTGGCCCAGACTAGCAGCAGCGCCACCAGCCAGCCTTTTTTCAGGAACCGTACAACCACAGGGAAAGCGTGCACCATGTCCAACTCCCAAGCGCGTGAAATGAGCCCGATTCTACATGCCCGGGGGCTGGGCAAGCAGGTCGTCAGCGGCGAACGCCGTCTGGATATTCTAAGCAATCTCGACCTCGAGGTGTTTCCCGGTGAGAGCGTGGCGATCCTGGGGAGTTCCGGCGCCGGCAAGTCGACCCTGCTGGGGCTGCTGGCCGGCCTCGACACGCCGACCCGGGGAGAACTCACCTTGTTCGGCCAGTCGCTGCCCTCTCTCGACGAGGATGGGCGTGCCGGGCTGCGGGCCGGGCGGGTCGGTTTCGTGTTCCAGAACTTTCAACTGCTGCCCACCCTGACCGCCCTGGAGAATACGCTGCTGCCCCTGGAACTGCTGCCGGGCGACGATCATCAGGCGAAGGCCCGGGAGTGGCTGACCCGGGTGGGGCTGGGAGAGCGCATGAACCATCTGCCCAAGCAGCTCTCCGGCGGCGAACAGCAGCGCGTGGCGGTGGCGCGGGCGTTCGTCACGCGCCCCGAGCTGGTGTTCGCCGACGAACCCACCGGCAATCTCGATCGCGGCACCGGCGGAAAGGTCATCGATCTGCTGTTCGAGCTCAACCGCGAGGCGGGCACCACCCTGGTGCTGGTCACTCACGATCATCATCTGGCACGGCGCTGTGACCGCTGCCTCGGGCTCGACGCCGGGCGCCTGGCGGCTCTCGACCGGGACGAGGTGGAAGCATGAGTCATGGTGCAAGAGGCGGGGGCGGCCTGCTTCGGCTGTCCCTGAAGGGGTTGCGCCGCGACCTGCGGGCCAGCGACGTGCGCGCCCTGTTCGTGGCCCTGGCCCTGGCGGTGGCGGCCTCGACGATGATCGGTTTCTTCCTGGATCGTCTCGACCGCGGCCTGACGCGCCAGGCCGGCCAGCTGGTGGGTGGCGACATCAAGCTGGAACAGGGCAAGCCCTTCGATTCCGACCTGCGTCGGCAGCTCGAGGAGGCGGGGCTGACCCTGGCCGATCAGGTCGACTTGGTCTCCATGGCCAGTCGTGACGCTTCGTTCCAGCCGGCGAGCCTCAAGGTGGTCGACGGGGCCTATCCGCTCTATGGCAAGGTGCGCGTCGACCTGGGCGGCGGTATCGAGGAGGTGGCTCACGGGCCGTCGCCCGGCAGCATCTGGATCGCGCCGCGTCTGGCCCAATTGCTCGATGTCGGGATCGGCGAGAGCGTTCAGGTCGGTCAATCCCGGTTCCCGGTGTCCGGGCTGATCGAGCGCGAACCCGACCAGTCCGCCGGCTTCGGCAGCTTCAATCCCCGCCTGATGATGCACCTCGACGATCTCGAGGCCACCGGGCTGGTGCGCCCCGGCTCCCGGGTCGAATACGAACTGCTGGCCAAGGGGCCGCCCCAGGCGGTGGCCCGGGTCGAGGATCTGCTGGCCCGGCTCGAACGGCAAGGGGTCGAGATCGAGGACGTGCGCGAGGACCGCCCCCAGCTCGGCAACGCCCTGGAGCGGGCCGAGAAATATCTCAGCCTGGCGGGGCTCGCGGCGGTGCTGCTCGCCGGTGTCGCGGTGGCCATGGCGACCCGACGCTACGTCGACCGTCATCTGGATACCGCCGCCTTGCTGCGCTGTTTCGGGGCATCCCAGCGTCAATTGACCCAGCTGTTCGCATTGCAGCTCTTGTGGCTGGCGCTCTCCGCCTCGATTATCGGCGCGCTGCTCGGTCTGGCGGGACAGGCGGGGCTGCTGGCACTGCTGACGCGCTTTCTGCCGCTGGAGTTGCCGCCTCCGGGCATCCTGCCGCTGCTGCTGGGCATATTGACCGCCCTGGCGGTGCTGGTGGGCTTTGCCGGTCCGACCCTACTGCGTCTCAAGCAGGTCAGCGCGCTCAAGGTGCTGCGTCGCGAACTCGATCCGCTGCCGGCCTCGGCCTGGCTGGTGGTGGGCGTGGCGAGCCTGGTGTTCGGCGGGCTGCTGTGGCTCTATTCCGGCGATTTCATGCTCTCCCTTGGCCTGCTGCTGGGAGGGTTGGCGGCGCTGGTGGTGCTGTGGACACTGGGCTGGCTGCTGCTGGGGGCGGTGCTGCGTCTGGCGGGACGATTCGGCAACGGCGCGGGTGGCGCTGCCCAGGCCCTCAGGCTGGGAGCGCGGCAGCTGGCGCGGCGGCGCCAGGCGAGCCTCGGCCAGCTGCTGGCCTTCGCGGTGACCTTCGCTGCCATGGCGATCATCACCCTGGTGCGCGGCGACCTGCTGACCACCTGGCAGGCGCAGTTGCCCGAGGACACCCCCAACTACTTTGCCATCAACATCCAGCCCGACGAGCGCGACGGCTTCACGGACATCCTCAACGCCGGCGATGCCAGTCGCAGCGCCCTGTATCCCATGGTGCGCGGGCGCATCGTGGCGATCAACGATCAGTCGCCGGAAGACGTCGTGCCGCCGGAGAGCCGTGGCGACAACGCCTTGCGTCGCGAACTCAACCTGACCTGGAAGGAAGAGGTGCCCACCGGCAACCGGGTGGTGAAGGGCAGCTGGTTCGCCTCGGATGCCGCCGCATCGCCCGCGGACGGCACCGTGCCGATCTCGATGGAAGATGGCCTGGCCGAGCGCTTCGGGGTCGATCTCGGCGATACCCTGACGTTTTCCATCGGCGGCGCGGACATCACCGGCGAGATCACCAGCCTGCGAAATCTCGATTGGGACAGCTTCCGGCCCAACTTCTATATCGTCTTTCCACCCGAGGTGCTCGAGCGTTTCGGCCACAGCTACATCACCGCCTTCCACGTCGAGGATGGCAGCGATGTGCCGGGCAAGCTGGTGTCGGCCTATCCCGGCGTGTCGCTGATCAACGTCGAGGCGATCCTGGGCCGGGTGCGCGAACTGCTGTCCCAGGTCACCCGGGCGGTGGAATTCGTGCTGGCCTTCGTCCTGCTGGCCGGGGTGAGCGTGCTCTACGCCGCGCTGACCGCCAGCCACACCCTGCGCACCCACGAGAGCGGCCTGCTGCGAGTCTTCGGCGCCGGCGGTCGACTGATATCGCGCATCCAGGGCGTTGAATTCGCGCTGCTGGGCTTCACCAGCGGCCTGATGGGCGCATTGCTGGCCGAACTGGCCGCCGCCGGCGTCTATATCGGCTGGCTGGACCTGGCGCCCCGCATCCACTGGCCGATGTGGCTGGTCCTGCCGCTCGGCGGGGCGCTGCTCATCGGGCTCATCGGTCATGCGCTGTCCCGGGGCGTACGTCGCCAGACGCCGATGGCCAGCCTGGGCTTGCTGGGCGAGGCGTGAGTTTATTGCAGGGTTTCAAGTGGTGAGGAATCTTGCCATGCGGTCTGTTATCTTGCCATCGAGGCCCAACCATACTCCGGCCGGCCAGAGGAGTAGAGCATGAGCACCCCAGAGCAGATTGCCGACGAGATCAGTCAGCTACCAGAAGCGCTTCAGCGTGAAGTGCTGGATTTTGCTCACTTTCTGAAGACAAGATCGCAGCAAGCCGAAAGGAGCGAGCTTGAGGGCCTGGCCCATGCCCAGGAATCGAGTCTCGATAATGAGTGGAACAACGAGGATGACGAGGTATGGAACGATGTACCAACCCGGTGATGTCGTTCTGGTACCCTTTCCGTTTTCCGATCTGGAAACAGTGAAGAAGAGGCCCGTGCTGGTGCTTCACTGCGCCGACCACCATGGCGACGTGGCATGTCTGGCTGTCACCTCCAGTCCTCAGCACCAGCAATCGGTGCCTCTGCATGAGGAGAGCTTCATCGATGGCAAGCTCCCCAAGCCGAGCTGGGTCAGGTATGGGAAGATTTACACGCTCAATGAATCCATCATGGTCGGACGATTCGGTAGTTTGCAGAAGAGTGTTTTCGAGAAAGTGCGCATGCGCTTTTGTGAACATTTCGGGTGCTGGGAAGGTTAACTGGGGTTTAGAATTTCTCGGGGTAGCCTCGAGGCCCTTTCATATGAAAGGGCGCAGGAGCTGGGGTATCATGTTGGCCCCTGGTTTTTCCGACTCGAGGATGCTCGCCGATGTTCACCCGTGACATGCAGATTGCCGGTTTCGATGATGCCCTGTTCGATGCGATGGAGAAGGAGGTCGCGCGTCAGGAAGCCCACATCGAGCTGATCGCCTCCGAGAACTACGCCAGCCCTCGGGTCATGCAGGCCCAGGGCACGCAACTGACCAACAAGTATGCAGAGGGTTATCCCGGCAAGCGTTACTACGGCGGCTGCGAACATGTCGATGTGGTCGAACAGTTGGCCATCGACTATGCCAAGCAGCTGTTCGATGCCACCTACGCCAACGTGCAGCCGCATTCCGGGTCCCAGGCCAACAGTGCCGTCTTTCAGGCCCTGATCAAGCCCGGCGACACCATCCTCGGCATGAGCCTGGATGCCGGCGGCCACCTGACCCACGGTGCCAGGCCGAACTTCTCCGGCAAGCACTACCACGCCATCCAGTACGGTCTCGACGACAGCGGCCGCATCGACTACGACCAGGTGGCGACCCTGGCCCGGGAACACCAGCCGAAGATGATCATCGCCGGCTTCTCGGCCTACTCCCAGATCATCGACTGGCAACGCTTCCGCGAGATCGCCGACGAGGTGGGTGCCTACCTGCTGGTCGACATGGCGCATATCGCCGGCCTGGTCGCCGCCGGCGTCTACCCGAGCCCGCTGCCTCATGCCCATGTGGTCACCACCACTACCCACAAGACCCTGCGCGGCCCCCGGGGTGGCCTGATCCTCTCCTCCGAGGGCGATGCGGGCGTGGAGAAGAAGCTGCAGTCGGCGGTCTTCCCCGGCAGCCAGGGCGGCCCCCTGATGCATGTCATTGCCGCCAAGGCGGTGTGCTTCAAGGAGGCCATGGAGCCGGCGTTCAAGAGCTACCAGCAGCAGGTGGTCAAGAATGCCCAGGCCATGGCCGGCGTGTTCATCGATCGCGGCTACGACATCGTTTCCGGTGGCACCGAGGATCACCTCTTCCTGGTGTCGCTGATCAGGCAGGGCATCACCGGCAAGGACGCGGATGCCGCCCTGGGGCGCGCTCACATCACGGTCAACAAGAACGCCGTGCCGGGCGATCCCCAGAGCCCCTTCGTCACCTCCGGCCTGCGCATCGGTACCCCTGCCGTGACGACCCGGGGGTTCGGCGAGGATGAGTGCAAGGAACTGACCGGCTGGATCTGCGATATTCTCGATGCCCTGGCCAAGGGCGACTCCAGCGCCGCGGAAGGCGAGGTGAAAAGCCAGGTCGAGGCCATCTGCGCCCGCTATCCGGTCTATCGCTGAGAGGGTCCTGGCGGGCAATCCGGTTCAACCCTTCTCTCGCTACCAAGATCAGGTCTGTAAGGCGTTTAGATTAATTCTAGCGCCTTGCAGTCTCTTTCTTGTCTCATTTTCGCGCAAGGAATCTGGTACCCTTTGGGCCCGCTGGGCCGGGCAAGGAAGCGCTACGCCCTGGGCTTCAATCGCTGACTTATCAGACGAAGCCGAACACTCCTATTTATCCGTTAACAGCGAGCAGCGCCCATGGCTACCCGCAAAGAAGCCACCGACCTGCAACGTGCCCTGAAAGCCTGCAAGGGCTCCTTCATGACGGTGGGGTTCTTCAGCATGTTCATCAATCTGCTCATGCTGGTGCCGCCTCTTTATATGCTGCAGGTGTATGATCGCGTCATCACGACCCGCAGCGAAGAAACCCTGTTCATGCTCACCCTGGTGGCGGTCTTTCTGCTCATCGTCATGGGTGGCCTGGAGCTAGTACGTTCGCGAATCCTCATCCGGGTCGGCAATCGACTCGACACGACGATCAACCGACGCCTCTACACGGCGATGTTCCGGCGTAGCGTGCTGGTCCAGGGGCAGCAATCGGCGCAACCGTTGAGCGACCTGACCAACCTGCGCCAGTTCCTGACCGGCAATGGCCTGTTCGCCTTCTTCGATGCCCCCTGGGTACCGGTCTACCTGGCGGTGCTGTTTCTCTTTCACCCGTGGCTCGGCCTGTTCGCCACGGCCGCGGGCGTCATCCTGCTGGCCTTGGCCGTCGCCAACGAGAAGGCCACCAAGACCTTGCTGGCCGAGGCCAACAGCGAGCAGATCCAGGCCCAGGACCTGGCCAACAGCAACCTGCGCAATTCCGAGGTGCTGCATGCCATGGGCATGCTGCCAGGCATCATGGGGCGCTGGGCGGGCAGGCACCACGAGTTTCTCGCCAAGCAGTCCCAGGCCAGCGATCGGGCCAGCGCCCTGACCAACGCCTCCAAGGTGCTGCGTATCCTGTTCCA
This sequence comes from Modicisalibacter ilicicola DSM 19980, assembly GCF_900128925.1. Classification (GTDB taxonomy): domain Bacteria; phylum Pseudomonadota; class Gammaproteobacteria; order Pseudomonadales; family Halomonadaceae; genus Modicisalibacter; species Modicisalibacter ilicicola. The sequence continues at coordinate 275,937 of NZ_FQUJ01000002.1, read as the reverse complement.
GTCCCTGATCCTGGGATTGGGGGCCTTTCTGGTGCTGCAGGGCAGCATGACGCCGGGCATGATGATCGCCGGTTCGATCCTGATGGGCCGGGCCCTGGCGCCCATCGACCAGATGATCGGCAGCTGGAAGGGGTTCGTCGGATCGCGTAGCGCCTATCATCGCCTGAACGAACTGCTCGAGCAGATTCCCCAGGACGATCGACGCATGTCGCTGCCGGCGCCCAGGGGCGACGTGGCCATCGAATCCGTGGCCGCGGCGCCGCCCGGGGTGCGCATGGCGACCCTGCGTGGCGTCAACTTCAACGTATCCCGGGGGGAGCACGTCGGCATCATCGGGCCCAGCGCCGCGGGCAAGACGACCCTGGCCCGCGTGCTGCTGGGCGTCTGGCCTCCCCAGGTGGGCACGGTGCGCCTGGACGGCGCCGACATCACCCAGTGGAATCGCGACGAACTGGGACCTCACATCGGTTATCTGCCCCAGGACATCGAGCTGTTCGATGGCACCATCAGCGAGAACATCGCCCGCTTCGGGGAGGTCGATGCCCAGAAGGTCGTCGAGGCGGCCAGGAAGGCCGGCGTGCACGAGATGATCCTGCAGCTTCCCAACGGTTACGACACCCACATTCGCGCCTCGAGCGGGGCGCTTTCCGGCGGCCAGCGTCAGCGCGTCGGGCTCGCTCGGGCCCTCTACGGCAATCCGGTACTGGTGGTGCTGGACGAGCCCAACTCCAATCTCGACGACCGCGGCGAGCGCGCCCTGGCCGCGGCCTTGCGCACCCTCAAGGCGGAAGGCGTCACGCTCTTCGTGATCAGCCATCGCACCAGCATCCTGAAGAGCATGGACAACCTGCTGGTCCTCAAGGATGGGCAGGTCAGCCTGTACGGCCCCCGCGACCAGGTCCTGGCCCAGTTCGCTCGGCAGGGACTCGCCAAGGACAAGAGCCAGGCTGCGGGGGGCAAGAACACTCGCCTGGCGGCCATTCGCGGCGGCCAGACCAACCCAGGTCCGCAATCCGAGGAGTAGACCGATGGCAAACGATCACGATCGACACGGCCCCGATGCCATGCCCGGTCAGACGGTGACCGCTGCCTCCCCCACGTCCCAGGCCAGCAGGCTGCCGACCGGCGACCGGCGCTATCGCCGCCTGGGTTTCGGGATCCTGATGCTCGCCTTCGGCGGCTTCGGTGGCTGGGCGGTCACCGCCGACCTGGCGGTGGCCGTGGTGGCGCCGGGATCGGTGTCCGTCGAATCCTTCAAGAAAACGGTGCAGCACCTGGAGGGCGGTATCGTCAAGAAGATCCTCGTCGAGGATGGCGATCATGTGGAGGCCGGGGATCCGCTGATCGTGCTGAGCGACACCCAGGCGCTCTCCCAGTTGCAGATTGCCCGCTCCCAGTACCTGATCAACCGCGCCGCCGAGGTGCGTCTGCTGGCCGAGCAGAAGGGCGCCGAGTCCCTGAGCTTTCCCGAGGCACTGCTCGAGAGCGACTCGTCTCGGGTCAACGAGGTGCTGGCGGTGCAGCGCGCGCTGTTTACGGCACGTCGGGATGCCCTGCAAGGAACTCTGGAGGCCCTCGACGAGCAGGTCGTGCAGATGCGCGAGCAGATCGAGGGGTTAGAGGCAATGATCCGCAACAGTCGCTCGCGCATGAGGTCGTTGCAGGACGAGGCCGCTGACTATCGTTCGCTGTTCAAGGAAGGGCTCGGCAACAACCAGCGCCTGCGCGAGCTCGAGCGCGAGATTCTGCAGTACGAGGGCGAGATTGCCCAGCATCGTTCCGAAATCGCCCGGCTCAAGTCCCGGATCAGCGAAAACGCGGTCCAGAAGCAGCTCAAGCGCCAGGAGTATCAGCAGGAGATCGGAGAACAGCTGCGCGAGACCCAGGCCAGCGTCGCCGATGCCGAGGAGCGCGTGACGGCCTTGAGCGACCAGGTCGAGCGTACCACCGTCATGGCCCCGGTCTCGGGCACCGTGGTCGGGCTCCAGGTGCACACCCTCGGGGCGGTGGTCCAGCCGGGCGATCCGCTATTGGAAGTGGTGCCCTCCAATGATGGCTTCGTCGTCGAGGCACGCATTCCCGACCGGGATGTCGACAACGTCTTCCGAGGCCAGGAGGCCGAGATACGCTTCAGTGCCTTCAATCAGCGCCTGAGCAACGTGGTCGAGGGTAAAGTCATTCACGTGAGTGCCGATACCTTCAAGGACGAGGCCACCGGCACCCATTATTACAAGGCGCGCATCAAGGTCACCGAGCGGGGCATGCAGAAGATGACCGAGAACATGCAGCTGCTGGCCGGCATGCCTGCGGAAGTCATGATCCGCACCGACGAGCGCACCTTTGCCAGCTACGTGGCCAAACCCATCACCGACATGCTGGCACGGGCCATGCGTGAGGAGTGACAAGACGTGTCAGTACGCAAGATGAGAGCTTCGCTAACCCGCCCCGGTCTTGTGCTGGGGCTTCTGTTGTCACCGCTGGCGGTTGCGCAGTCCGGAGAGGGTGTCCCAGGCTCGGCCACCACCTCGGGCGCTGACGCCTTCGGCGGGGGCGAGGTCGATGCCACGCTACCGTCGCTGCCCGCCCTGTTCGGCCAGGCGCTGGAACACGACGCCGAGCTCGCCCGCCAGCGCTACGACATGCAGGCTACCGCCCAGCAGGTCCCCCAGGCCCGGGCCGGGCTGCGTCCCCAGATCGATGCCAGCGCAGGCTATCTCTACCAGGACACGGACAACTACTACACCGGTAACCCCGATTTCGATCCCGGCAACGAATTCATCGACCTCGACAACGAGACGCGCTTCGAAGGGCAAAGCCAGGACACCACCTGGCAGGTGCAGCTGACCCAGCCGTTGTTCAGCCTCGAACGCTGGCGCCAGGTCGACAAGGCCGAGGCGCAGCGCGATGCCGCCGAGCTCCAGGTGGCGGTGGCCGAGCGCGATCTGGCCCTGATGGTGTCGGAGGCCTATCTGGACGCCTATCTCGCCTCGCGCAAGCTCGGTCTGCTCGACTCCAAGCGCGAAGCGCTGGCCCTGCAGGTCAACCAGGCGCAGCGCGCGTTCGATCTGGGCATCGGCGATCGCATCAACCTGCTGGAGTCCGAGTCCCGGCGTGACCAAGCCGTCGCCGATCAGGTGCGTGCCGAGAACGAACTCGAGAACGCCCTCAGCGATCTGCAGCGTCTCACCGGTCGGCTGCCCGAGTTCTCGGGGGTGGCCCTGAAAGACCTGGAGTCGCTCGACATCGAGAGCGACTGGGGCGAGGTGGAGGCCTGGCTCGAGCGCACCCCGGGCAATGTCGAGGTGCGGCTGGCCAGGCAGCAGCAGCGGGTCGCCCGGGAGGATACCGGGGTGCGGCGTGCCGGCCACTACCCGGAAGTGAACCTCAACCTGGGCTACGTGGATCGCGAGTCCAACGACCCCTTTCGGGACAGCGAGAGCGCCTCGGCGAACCTGGAGCTCAACGTCCCCATCTATCGCGGTGGTTTCACGACCGCCAGCGTTCGCCAGGGCGAGCTGAACGTGCTGGCCAGCGAGGCGGCCTACACGAACAGTCTCAACCTGGCCCGTCAGGAAGTGCGCAAGCGTCTGCGCAGTCTGAGAGGGGACGCGCGACAGATCGAGGCCCTCAAGCGCTCCATCGAGTCCAGCCAGCTCTTCCTGGAAGCAGCGGAGAAGGGCGAGCAGCTGGGCCTGCGGGACCTGGTGGACGTGCTCGATGCTCGCGCCGAGCTTTACGACCTGCGCATCCAGTTCGTCGAGGTCGTGCGTCAGTACCTGCTCGACACGCTGAGCCTCGAGGCGGCGGTGGGGGACCTGGGCACCGAGGACCTGGCCGAGGTAAATGCGCTGCTGGCGCGTATATCGGGCTAGGTGTTGCCAGAAAGCTGACTGCGCTCGCCGACTTTCCAGGCAAAACCTGGTCTATCGGCGGTGCTGGTCACCAAGGCGCGATCGCAGGATACTGGCATGACCGATCGAACACGTCATGCCAGGAACCGGGGGCCTCATGATCCTGCCTGTCATCCTTTCCGGCGGTACCGGTTCGCGTCTGTGGCCGGTATCCCGGGAGTCCTATCCCAAGCAGTTTCTCGTGCTCAATTCCGGCTCGTTGACCCTGTTGCAGGAAACGCTGCGACGCGTCGAGGGGCTCCCGGGGTGTCTGGCGCCCCTCCTGGTCTGTCACGAACAGCATCGCTTCCTGGTCGCCGAGCAGTTGCGAGGCATGAGCATGTCGGCGTCGCGCATCCTGCTGGAACCCGCCGGACGCAATACCGCCCCCGCCCTGGCATTGGCGGCGCTGGCGAGCCTGGAACTCGACGAGGATCCCTGCCTGCTGGTCATGCCCGCGGATCATGCCATTCGCCACACCGATCTGTTTGTTGCCGCCGTTGAACAAGGCCTGGCCCTGGTCGAGGCAGGCCGACTGGTCACCTTCGGCATCGTCCCCCATTCACCCCATACCGGGTACGGCTACATCCGGGTAGGTCCCGCGGAAGGCGCTGGGCATCGCGTCGACGACTTCGTCGAGAAGCCGGATCCCGAGCGTGCTCGCCAGTACTTGGCGAGTGGCGACCACCTGTGGAACAGCGGCATCTTCCTGTTTCGGGCGCGCCAGTATCTCGATGAACTGCGCCAGCAGGCCGGAGACATTCTCGACTGCTGCGAAGCTGCCTACCGCGAACGACAGGAGGACCTCGACTTCCTGCGGGTCGGTCGCGACGCCTTCCTGGGATGCCGCAGCGACTCCATCGACTACGCCATCCTGGAAAATACCCGAGACGCCGCCGTGATTCCCATGGACCCGGGATGGAGCGACATCGGCAGCTGGGATGCCCTTTTCGACCTCAAGGCGGGCGAGTCCGACGAACGGGGCAATGTCGTCCAGGGCGATGTGCTTCTCGAGGGTACCCGAGGAAGCCTCGTGCGCAGCGAATCGCGTCTCGTGGCGACGGTGGGGGTCGACAACCTGATCGTCGTCGAGACCGAGGACGCGGTGCTCGTCGCCGACCGCGGCCATGCCCAGGCCATCAGGAACATCGTCGCGAGGCTACAAGACGAGGCGCGTAGCGAGTACCTGTCCCACCGAAGCGTCTATCGGCCCTGGGGGCATTACCGCACCCTTGTCGAGAGCGCTGGCTTTCAGGTCAAGGAGATCGTCGTCAAGTCCGGCCACGCCTTGTCGCTGCAGATGCATCATCATCGCGCGGAACATTGGGTGGTGGTCCAGGGGACCGCCCGGGTCACCCGAGGAGAGCGCAGGGGCGAGGCTCAGGCACTGGACAGCTTCCTGCTCTCCGAGGAGGAGTCCACCTACATTTCGCGCGGTACCGTGCACCGGCTCGAGAACCCCGGGCTCATCCCGTTGCGGCTGATCGAGGTGCAGACCGGCAGCTATCTAAGCGAGGACGACATCCTGCGTTTCGAGGATGCCTACGGAAGATAGATTTATTACTACTTATCTAACATAAAATGCTCGTACGGGCATGACGCTTACGCTTTACTGGGCTAATCTGGAAGCGGGCCCCGGCACTGTGCCAATGGCCTGCGCAACGATACGACAGGAGCGTTGGTGACATGGAAGAGAAGTATACCGAGCAGCAGGTGCAAGCCCTCTACGAGGCCTATCTGGGTCGACCGGCCGATCCCTTCGGCCAGCGTTTCTGGTCCTTCGCACTGGACAGGTTCGATGCCGACATCGACGATGTCGCGCCGTTCTTCGCCTACTCGCGCGAATTCAGGTCCACGTCCAGGAAGCTCGACGACGATGAGCTGATCACGAACTTCTACGACGCGCTGTTCGAGCGCAAGCCCGAGGACGACGAAGTGGCGTTCTGGACCGCTCAGCTCGACAGCGGCGAGCTCAGGCGTGGCGAGGTCGTGCCGGCCATGCTGCAAGGCGCCAGGCCCACCGATCAGGAGGCGAGCTTCGCCAAGTTCTCCGTCGCCGATTACTACGCCAGCAACGTTTCCCAACGGGAGTTCGACAAGGACCAGCAACTGACCCTGGACGATCTGCGCTCCAACGAGGAGCTCTACGCCGATCTGGAAGCCCTCGACGATGAGTACGACACCCTCGACCTGGAGGTGGTCGGCGAATCCCTGGAGGGGCGGCCGCTCTATCGCGCCGAGGTGGGCGAGGGTGACAAGACCCTCATGATCGTGTCCCAGCAGCACGGCGACGAGCCCCTGGGCACCGAGGCGCTGGTGACGCTGCTCGATACGCTCAGCGCGGACACCGAGTATGCGCGGGCCCTGCGCGAGGAGGTGACCGTGGTGGCGATGCCTCGGGTCAATCCGGACGGGTTCGCGCGCTGGGAGCAGCAGGTCGCCGGCGAGCAGGACGTGCTCGACCCGCGGCGCAACTCCGCGAACATGGACCTCAACCGCAGCTATGACGCCGACAATCGCCCCGACCCGGAGACCATTCCCGAGGCGCTGGCGGTGCTCGACGTGGTCGACGAGTACGAGCCGGATCTGTTCCTCGACTATCACCACCAGAACAATTACCTCGGCGAGGACGGCGAGCTGGACACCATGTCGATCCAGTGGGCGACCAACCCCGAGGTGGCGCCCCAGGTTTCCGAGACCGGCCAGCGGGCCGCCGTGGCGATCGCCAATCAGCTCGAAGATTTCGATCATGCCGAGCTCTCCCTTTTCCCGGGGAGCGACAACCCGGCCATCGCCCGCAACGGGTTGGCCCTGGAAGGCACGCCGACGCTGCTGGTCGAGCAGCGCGGCCTGCAGGAGATGGACCAGGTCGCCCAGGGGCTCGACACCGACTACAGTGCCCTGGCCAGCGCCATTGCCACCGAGGGGCTGCTGAGCATGCTCGGCGTCATCGAATCCATGGCCGATGGCAGCTTTTCCGAGCTCGATCCCGAGGACGCGTTGATGATCGCCGAACGTGGCGAGCGCATTCCCTTCGAGGAGATCTACGCCACCGACCAGCGTGATAGCCTGCAGTGGGCAAGCGAGGATCACGCCGCTTCCGAGTCGGCTGTCATGCCCGCCGAGGCACCTGTCCTGGGTGTCCAAACCGACAACGATCTGGCCGCCTACGGAATGGCCTGAGATTCGTATTTCGGTATCTCCGGCGACGCGCTAGGATTCATTCTGTTACGGATGATGAATCCTTCCCCACCGCGTCGCTGGAGTTTCACCATGGCCTCTTCAAAGCACCTGGCATTCTTCATTCTCGTCCCCGAGCCCGGTAACACCTCCCTGAGCAGCCAGAGCAGCAATGGCCATACCCTGAGCCTTGCCACCCTGGGCAGCATCGAGGCCGCCCAGCGCCTTGCCCGGGAACTCTCTTCCCAGGGCGTGACATCGATCGAGCTCAGTTCGGGCTTCGGCGAGAAAGGGTTGAGTGCGGTACGCGAGGCGGCGGGCGAGGGCGTCAAGGTGGGGCTAGTGCGCTTCGACGACGGCTAGGCTTTCACTCTCCTCGCACCTTTTCGATGCCTTTGTTGGACTAAAGTTTAAAGGCATGAAGATCGTTATTGGTCGAAGCTATGTCGGACATAGACAACTTCTTGTCCTACAAGATCGAGCAATATTCTGACATGCGTCACGCCAACTCCTCGGGCCGCCCGGCGCGCCCCGACATCGCCGAGTACCTGGCCGAGGCCATCTTCAGTGGCCGTTACGGGCCGGGCGATTACGTGCCCCGGGAGGTGGACCTCTGCGAACAGTTCGGCGTCAGTCGCAGCACGGTGCGCAGCGCCGTGCAACTGCTGGTGGGTGCCGGGCTGCTGACGCGCATCTCCGGTCAGGGTACCCGGGTGCGCGCGCTGGCCGACTGGCATCTGCTCGATCCGCGAGTGAGCGGCTGGCTGGCACGCTTCGCCCAACCCAATCCCGGTATCCAGCGCGAGATCTTCGCCTTTCGCGTTGCCGTCGAGCCCTTCGTCGCACGCCTGGCGGCCGAACATGCCACCGCTGCCGACCTGCTCGAGATCGAAACCGCCTATCAAGGGATGATCCTTGCCCTGGAGCAGGATGATCTACGCTGGGAAGGACGTTCTCACAACGAATACGATGTCGCCTTCCATGAGGCGATCTTCACGGCTTCGCACAATCTTGTCTGGGCACAGATCAGTCATGTACTGAAGCCCGCCATCGCACTGCTCGTGGAGAAATCCAACCAGAGTGCCGATGAACTCCACGACAGCATGGAACGCCATCGCCGCGTCATGGAAGCCATTCGCCTGCGTCAGCCCGACAAGGCCGCTCAGGCGGCCCTGGCGGTTCTGGATCGTACCGGCCAGGACCTGGGGCTCGAAGGTCTTACCCGGATTCTGCCGACCCTCGACGCCCAGGAGCCACACCTCGAAGTCCAAACAACACATGGATAAGGAAACGCTAACTATGTCACGCATTGCTCTCAAGACGCTTACCGCTGCCGTCCTCGGCGCCATGGCGCTCAACGCCCAGGCCGCCGAATACGAGTGGACCTTCCAGACCTCGGAAACCTCCGGTGAGCCGCAGTTCGAGATCAAGAAGGCCTGGGCCGACGAGGTCGAGGAAAAGTCCGATGGCCGCATCCAGATCGAGATCCTGCCGGTCAACGCGGTGGTGCAGGCCAACCAGACGCTCCAGGCCGTCAGGTCGGGCATTCTGCAGGGGCATCTGACGGATCCGAGCTACTTCACCGGGCAGAACCCGGCGTTCGGCATGCTGGGTAACCTGGTCGGCGCCTGGGGCGACCCCAACGAATTTCTCGGCTTCATGAGAGAGGGCGGCGGCGAGGAGCTCTACAACGAGCTCGTCGAGCCCTATGGCCTGCACCTGATCGGTGCCGCGGCCACCGGCCTGGAGGCCCTGCCGTCCAAGCGACCCATCCGTACCGTCGATGATCTCAAGGGACTGAAGCTGCGTGCTCCGGAGGGCATGGTCTACAACATCTTCGAGAAGGCCGGTGCCACGCCGGTGAACCTGCCGGGCTCCGAGGTCTATACCGCTCTCGAGAAAGGCGTCATCGATGCCGCGGACTACACGGTCTTTGCCACCAACTACGAACAGGGCCTCTACGAATTCGCCCCGTACCCCAACTATCCGGGCTTCCACTCGCTGCCGATGGTCGCGGTGTCCCTCAACAAGGATATCTGGGACAGCCTTCCGGACGACCTGAAGAGCATGCTCGAGAGCACCGTCGATGACATGGCCGACGAGATGGTCGCCAAGCTCAAGGAGCTCGATCAGGAGGCGGTGGAGGAGGTGCGCCAGGACCCGGACATCGAAATCATCGACATGTCCGATGAGGAGCGTGCCAAGTTCCGTAACATCGCCAAGGAGGAGTGGGCCATCTGGGCCGAGAAGAACGAGATGACCCAGAAGGTCTACGATGCCGCAGTGGCGTACCTGAAGGAAAACAACCTGATGTAAGCCACTGGATGCCGGGACCTGCTCGATGGCAGCACCTCGGCATCCCAGGCTCGTAGAGGGTTCGCCGTCATTCACGGAAGGAATCCGTCGGGATTCCTTCCGTTCTTTTAATCAGAGGAAAGGTCATGTCTCCAGACTCTCGTCGCAGCGACGATACCCAGGAGCCTCACGAAGACGAGCTTGCCGCTCCCACCGCGGGCGAGACCACCACCCAGCCCGACCCGGTGAGAAATGGCTTCGACCGTGGTGTGGTGTGGTGCGGGCGTGGTGCCGCCTGGCTGGTGTTCATCGCCATGGCGATCAGTGTCTTCGAGGTGATCATGCGCTACGGCTTCGATTCGCCCACTTCCTGGGTCCACGAGTCGGTGGTCATGCTGGTGGCGGTGAGCTTTGCCCTTGGCGGTCCAGCTGCCCTGGCCAGCAACCGCCATATCCGGGTGCGGGTGCTCTACGACAGTGCCGGCCCACGCCTCAAGCTGTGGCTCGACCGCTTCAATGACCTGGTGACATTGAGCTTCTGCCTGGGGATGAGCTATGCCGCCTTTGTCATGTTCTGGGACGCCTCCCACAACCCGCTCGGGGAATGGCAGCTGGAGCGTTCGGGCACGTCCTGGAATCCACCCTTTCCGGCCCTGGTCAAGGGCATGATCATGCTGGCGCTGATCATCATGACCATTCAGGCCGCGATCCATCTCATTCAATCGTTGCGGGCGCGGGCCGATGATCGTGCCGAAGATGCAGGGGGGGCGCATTGATGGATATTGCAGACGGAACACTGCTGCTGGTCGGGGCGATCTTCGCGCTGCTGGTCACCGGCCTGCCCTTGGCCTTCGTGACCGGCCTGGTGGCCCTGGCCTTCACCTTCGGCTGGTTCGGGACCAATGCCTTGCCGCTGGTGACCAGCCGTGTCTACGGCTTCGTGACCGAATACTCCCTGGTGGCGGTGCCGATGTTCGTGCTGATGGCCTCGCTGCTGGACCGATCGGGCATCGCCAAGGACCTGTTCAATGCCATGCGGGTCTTCGCCGGTCGCCTGCCCGGCGGGGTGGCCATCCAGACCGTGGTGGTGGCCTTCTTCCTGGCGGCGCTGTCGGGCATCATCGGTGGCGAGATCGTGCTGCTGGGGATTCTCGCCCTGCCGCAGATGCTGCGCCTGGGCTACGACAAGCACCTCTCCATCGGCGTGGTATGCGCCGGCGGCTCACTGGGCACCATGATGCCGCCCTCCATCGTCCTGATCATCTATGGTCTGATCGCCAGCGAGTCCATCGCCGACCTGTTCACCGCGGCGATCACCCCGGCGGTGATCCTGATGGGAAGCTACATCGCCTATATCCTGGTGCGCTGTCTGAGGAATCCCCAGCTCGGCCCGCCCATGACCGAGGCCGATCGACGGAGCACCTTCGCCAATCGTGGTCAGGCGCTCAAGGCGATCATCGTGCCGGGACTGATCGCCTTCATGGTGCTGGGGTCGATCTACGGTGGGGTGGCCTCGGTCACCGAGGCGGCCGCCATGGGGGTGTTCGGTGTGCTGCTGGCGGTGCTCCTGCGCGGCGAGTTCTCCCTCAAGACCCTGCACGAGAGCCTGGGCCAGACCATGATCACCTGCGGCATGATCATCTGGATCGGCATTGGCGCGGCAGCCCTGGTCGGGGTCTACAACCTGATGGGGGGCAATCGCTTCATCTCGCAGATGATCCTGGGGCTTAACGTCGAGCCGATCATGATCATCCTGGTGATGATGGGCATCCTGCTGGTGCTGGGCATGTTCCTCGACTGGATCGGTGTGGCGATGCTGACCCTGCCGATCTTCGTGCCCATCGTCGAGCAGCTGGGCTATAGCCCGATCTGGTTCGGAATATTGTTCGCGGTGAACATGCAGGTATCGTTCCTGTCGCCGCCGTTCGGTCCGGCCGCCTTCTACCTGAAGGGCGTGGCACCACCCAACATCAGCCTCAAGGACATCTTCGTGTCGCTGTTGCCGTTCATCGCGATCCAGTTGTGCGTGCTGTTCGCCCTGCTGGTATGGCCTAACCTGGCAATGTGGCTGGTCTAAAAAAATCTGCACACGAGCTACTACACTTGATGATACATCGCTGAAATTGACTTCATAGGACGCATTTACGTTAAGTGAACTGCGTTTATTCAGTGAATTTCGCCTTGTCTCATCTTCGCTCGCGAACGGTTTTCTGGGTGTGCCAAAGGTATTTTTTGCAGGAGCTTGTCATGAACGAGACACGTCGGGCTGCGCTGGATGCGGCCATGGAGAAGCTGCCACTGGTCGCCATCCTGCGCGGGGTCAGGCCCGAGGAGGTGGATGCGATCTTCGATGCCCTGGTCGGTGCGGGCTTCAAGCTGATCGAGATCCCGCTCAACTCGCCCCACCCCTGGGAGAGCCTCGAACGCCTGGCCCGACGTTGCCCCGATGACGTGGTGATCGGCGCCGGCACGGTGCTCGACCCCCAGGCGTGCACGCGGCTGGCCGACCTGGACGCCCCCCTGGTCATCACCCCCAATACCGACAGCGCGGTGATCGGCGAGGCGGTGGCCCAGGGGCTGGTGCCGATGATCGGCTGCATGACGCCTTCGGAGGCCCTGGCGGCGGTCGCGGCCGGCGCCACCACGCTCAAGCTCTTCCCGGCAGCGCGTCTGGGCATCGGTTACTTCAAGGATGTGAAGGCCGTGCTTCCCGACGCTGTTCCAGTCTTTGCCGTGGGTGGCATCGACAAGAGCAATATCGGCGACTGGATGAGCGCCGGTATCGATGGTTTCGGGCTCGGCGGCAGCCTCTACCGTCCTGGCTGGTCCGCCGACGAGGTGGCGCAACATGCTCGGGAACTGATCGCCGAGTGGCGACGGGTCAAGGAGAGCCTGATCCAGGCGGAGTACTTCGAGCGTGAGGCGGATGCATGAGCCAGGCGCCGCGTCACCTGGTCGCCATCGATTGGGGCACCAGCAACTTTCGCGCCTTCCTCGTCGATGCCGACAGTGGCGAGTGCCTGGACAGCCGTCGCTCCGACGCCGGACTGCGGGCGTTGCGCGGTGACGAGTTTCCCCATTACTGCGCCGCTCAGGTGAACGAGTGGCGTGATGGCGGCCGGGTGCCCGTCTATCTGGCCGGCATGGTCGGTTCGGCGCGGGGCTGGAGCGAGGCACCCCAGCTCGATCTTCCGGTGGCCGCGAGCGATCTGGCGCGCCATGTCGTGGCGGCGCCGGGCCTCGACAATGCCTGGCTCGTCCCCGGCGTCAAGGTGGTCGAACCCGCCCGGGTGGATGTGATGCGCGGCGAGGAGATCCAGGCCTTCGGCGCGCTCGCCGCCGCCGAGAGCGACACGGCGCTCTGTTGCCTGCCGGGCACCCACAGCAAGTGGGCCAGCCTGGAGGCCGGGTACCTGGTGGATTTCACCACCATGATGACCGGCGAGCTCTACCATGCAGTGCGTTTTCATACCCTGCCCGGTGAGCCTGCCCGTGCCTCGGACGCCTTCGATGCCGAGGGGTTCGAGCAGGGGCTCCGGGCAGCACGGCATCCTGCCGGTCTGTTGCATGCGCTGTTCGAGGCGCGTAGCCGAAACCTCTACGCGGGGCTGGCCGACGAACAGGTCGGCAGTTTCCTCTCGGGTGTCATGATCGGTAGTGAAGTGGATCGCCAGCGTGCGCTTTTTCCCCGGACGGCGGAGGTATTGCTGATCGGTTCCAGTGCCCTCAACGCCCTCTATCGTCGGGCAATGGAAGCGGCAGGATTTGGCGTACGTGAGATCGATAGCGATCATGCGACATTGATGGGTCTATGCGCCCTGGCACGTCAACATCGGGATGAATGACGTATCGAATGCGACTGACAATAGCGAAAAAGACGCCGGGCGAGGGGCGTCTTTTTTATCGGGAAGCGCTGGAGCCAATATGTGTATTCAGCTCTTTTCGAGCCGAGAAACGAACCGCTCGACGATGACCTCCGGGGGTGTGCGAATATCCATGTGTATCGCTTCCTTCTCATCGGGGGGCTCCAGGTCGTGGAGCTGGCTGTCGAGCATGCGTTCCCCTGCAAAGAAGTGCGCCCCGCGGTTGTTCAGCCGCTCCAGGAGGACTTCACGGCTGCCTCGCAGGTAAAGGACGATCAGGTCCGGGGCCCCCCGGCGCAGCACGTCGCGATAGCGACGTTTCAATGCCGAGCAGCCGATCACCACGTCCCGGCCTTGCGCCTTGCGAGAGCGATAGAGCCCACCGAGCGTTTCCAGCCACTCCTTGCGATCCGCGTCATCGAGGGGTTCTCCCCGGGCCATCTTGGCGACGCTGACGGCGCTATGATAGTCGTCCGCATCGATGAATTCGGCGTCGATGGCGGCGGCGATATCGCGGCCAATATGCGATTTTCCCGACCCTGAAACCCCCATGACGAGGATGCAGTGCGACGAATCTTTCATTTGGCTTCCATCCAGGAAATTGCCCTCAGAAGAGCATGCTAGAATAACATCAATCGGCCTTCCCAGGGCCATTCGATGGCGGGGATGAAGGGGGTTGGCCTCTGCACCGTCCACTTCATTCAGAGGAGTTGCAATGACAGACGCTACGCCACCGCCGTCATATCTGGTGTTTACCGATCTGGACGGCTCCCTGCTCGATCATCACAGCTATGACTGGCAGCCTGCGGCTCCCTGGTTGATGCGCCTGGGCGAGGCCGGCATACCGGTGATCCCCGTCACCAGCAAGACGCGCAGCGAGCTTCTGGAACTGCGCCGCGAGCTTGGTCTGGAGAAAACGCCCTTCATCGGTGAAAACGGCGCCGTCATCGGTCTTCCCCCAAGCTGGCAGCACGCCACGCTGGATCGCGATCCCGACGACATAGAAGGCCTGCGCATCAAGACCCTGGGCGCCGATATCAACTTCCTGCGTCAGCGTCTCGAGGTATTGCGCGAGCATCTGGGATGCCGGTTTCGTTGCCTGAGCGAGATGCCCCTCGAGGAGATCGTGGCCGAGACCGGTCTCAGTGAGCCCGCGGCACGCCGGGCCGTGGCCCGGGAAGGCAGCGAGCCGATACTCTGGGAAGACGATGCGCGAGCACTGGACGAGTTTCGCGCTGCACTGAAGGATGACGCGCTGACCCTGACCCAGGGCGGGCGTTTCCACCATGTCATGGGCGACGTCGACAAGGGGCGTGCCATCGATTGGCTGGTAGCACGCTTTGTCGCCCTGCGGGGTGCGTCGCCGGTCACGCTGGGCCTCGGCGATGGGCCCAATGACGTTTCGCTGCTCCAGGCCGTCGACCGGGCGGTGCTGATCCGCGGTTGCCATTCGCACCCGGTCGAGGTGAGTCACCCGTCGCTCTATTCGACCCGTCGAGCCGGGCCGCACGGCTGGGTCGAGGGCATCGAACATTGGTTGGGAGAGACGCTGGCATGAGTGACTTCTTTCAGAACGGCATCATCACCAATTTTCACAATCTCACCCGGCGCTCGGTGGAGGAACTCGAAAGCGACCTGGTGCGCTTCTCGCGGCGCCGACCCATGGGATTGATCCTGCCTTCGCTCTATTCCGAACTGGAAGGCCCCGCGTTGTCGCATATCGTCGACGAACTGGCCCGGGTGCCCTATCTCAGCGAGATCGTCATCGGCCTCGATCAGGCCGATCGCGAGCAGTTCCAGCACGCCCGGGAGTTCTTCTCGCGACTGCCCCAGCATCACCGCGTCCTGTGGCACGACGGCCCGCGTCTGCGGGCACTGGATGGCGAACTCGAATCCAAGGACATCGCCCCACAGGAGCCAGGCAAGGGACGCAATGTCTGGTACTGCGCCGGCTATACCCTGGCGTCCCAGCGTACCGAGGCGCTGGCGCTGCACGACTGCGATATCCTGACCTACGATCGCAGCCTGCTGGCGCGACTGATCTATCCGGTGGCCAACCCCCAATTCAATTACGAGTTCTGCAAGGGCTACTATTCCCGTATCGCCGACGGCAAGCTCAACGGTCGGGTGGCCCGGCTGATGGTGACGCCGCTCATTCGTGCCCTGAAGAAGGTCTTCGGCCCCTTGCCTTACCTGGACTACCTGGACAGCTATCGCTACCCGCTCTCCGGCGAGTTCTCGATGCGCACCGACGTGCTGACAGGTATCCGTATCCCCAGTGACTGGGGGCTGGAGATCGGCGTGCTTTCCGAGGTGCATCGCAACTACTCCACCAAGCGCCTGTGTCAGGTGGATGTCGCCGACAGTTACGATCACAAGCATCAGCCGATGTCCGCGGACGACCCGGATAGTGGCCTTAATCGCATGAGCCTGGATATCGCCAAGGCACTCTATCGCAAGCTGGCCACCCTCGGCGTGCAGGTGAACGCCGAGAGCTTTCGCACCATCAAGGCCACCTACTATCGCATCGCCCTGGATCTGATCGAGATCTACGACAACGATGCGATGATGAACGGCCTCAAGCTCGATCGGCACAGCGAGGAACAGGCCGTCGAACTCTTCGCCGCCAACATCATGGAGGCCGGCAAGGTGTTCCTGGAAAACCCCCGCGACAAGCCGTTCATCCCCAGTTGGAACCGGGTGCAGGCGGCGATCCCCGATCTGCTCGAGCGGATGCACGAGGCGGTCGAGCTCGACAATCAGGGCAAGGTCTGAACCAGCCAAAGGCTGCGATAGGGCCTGAGCTGGTAGCGCTCCTCGGGCTGCCAGAGCGCGCCGTCCGCCAGCACGTCGTACCACTCGCCCTGGTCGAGTTCCGGCAGTTCGAGGGGTTGACGCTCGCTGCTGATGTTGTGGATGGCCAGCAGGCGCCGACCTCCCGGCAGGGGACCGCGCTGTATGGCGAACACCCCCGGTGCGGTATCGAGTACCCGCTGGGCGGCCTCGGGGTGGAAGCAGGGTTCGCCGGCGCGCAGCGCGAGGCGGCGCTTGAGCGAGAGAAACGCTTCCCGGGTGGGCGTGCTGCGACTGTCGAGCAGTTCATCGAGTTCCTGCTTGTGCCAGCGCCGCCGGTTGATCGAGCGCAATCGACCGGAGCGCTCCACTCCCTCGTGGTCGTTGAGGGTGGCGGTGAGCGAATGCAGGTAGATACCCGGGATGCCCTGCAGCGCCAGGGCCAGGTTCTGGCTGCACAAGAAGCGTTCCACCTGCCAGGCGTCCGGCCCCCGGCGGGTGCCCTTCAAGGCATCGAAATAGCTGATGTTGATCTCGTAGGGGGAATCGTTGCCGTCGGGGTTGGCCTTCATGCTGACGTAGCCGCCGAAACGATGCATCAGTTCGAGCAGGACCTCCAGCTCGTGTTCGGGAAGCAGCCCCTCCAGCGCGCGCACGCCGATGCCGTCGTGACTGGCGGTGAAATTGAAATAGCTGCAGCCGGCAGGTAGTGGCGGCAGCTGGGCGGCCCAGGTGCGCAGGGCGGTGGCATCGCCGCTGGTCAGGGTGTGCACCAGCAATGGCGGCAGGGTGAACTGGTAGATCAGGTGGGCCTCGTCCGGCGCCGTGTACTCTGCCGAGGATTCGCCGGGATTGTCCGGCTCCGTTTTGCCCAGTCGGTCCAGTCCCAGGTAGCTCATGTTCTCGCGATGCGGCACGTTGGTCTCGGTGATCAGCAGCGTGCCAGGCGCCACGAAGTCGAGCACGGCCCGCAGCAGCCGTACCACGGCATGGGTCTGGGGCAGATGGATGCAGGAGGTGCCGACTTCCTTCCACAGATAGGCGATGGCGTCGAGGCGGATCATGCGCGCCCCCTGCTGCACGTAATAGAGCAGGATGCCGACAAACTCCAGCAGCACGTCCGGGTTGGCGAAGTTGAGATCGATCTGATCCTCGGAGAAGGTGGCCCAGAGATGACGCGTGCCGCGGCGGGTCGAGACGGGTACCAGCAGGGGCGAGCTGCGCGGCCGGGTGACCTCGCTCAGGTCGGTATCGGGGTCCATCTCGATGAAGTAGTCGCGCCCGGGCAGGCTGCCGGCCAGGTAGTCGACGAACCACAGCGATTCCCGCGAGACATGATTGATCACCAGGTCGGCCATCAGGTCGCGCTTGTCGGCCAGGCGCCGGACATGCGACCAGTCGCCCAGGGCCGGGTCCACCTCCCGGTAATGAATGACCGCGAAGCCATCGTCGCTGCTCCAGGGGAAGAAGGGCAGGATGTGCACGCCGCTGAAGGTTTCCGGCAGGCGTTCGTCGAGAAAGGCGTCGAGCGCTTCCAGCGGCGGTCTTCTCCCGTCCAGCAGCGAATCGCCGTAGGTGATCAACCACTGGTCCCGTTCGCTCCACAACGGACGCGGCGTGGCGTCGATCGCACCGCGCTGGTGCATGACCAGCGTCGTCAGGCGTCGCAGGACCTCGCTGGCGCGAGGACCGTAGAGTTCTTCGAGACGCGCCTGGGCCCGGGCGGTGAAGGCCGCCTCGTCCAGAACGGTGGCCGGGGTGGGCGGCAAGCCATGACCGGCATGGGCAGGGGTAGGGGGCATCGCGAGGTATCCTGTTCATCGGCGTACTGCCTACTCTTGCAGTAGTCGTGCCAGGGCGGCAACCATCGACCCTGACAAGGCGTTTCCGCCTCGCGGGGCGAGTCCGTTACAATGGCAACATATTCATCCTCGGATGCCTGCTCATGCATTGTCCTTTCTGCGGTTCCCACGACACTCGGGTGACCGATTCGCGCCTGGTCGCCGAGGGTGACCAGGTCCGCCGGCGCCGGCAGTGCGCGAGCTGCGGCGAGCGCTTCACCACCTACGAAACCGCCGAGCTGATCATGCCGCGCGTGGTCAAGGCCGACGGCTCCCGGGAGAGCTTCGACGAGCGCAAGCTGCGTGCCGGCATGCTGCGGGCCCTGGAGAAGCGCCCGGTGAGCGCCGAATCCATCGAGGCGGCGGTGGAGCGTATCCGCCAGCGCCTGCGCGCCCGGGGTGAGCGCGAGATCGAGGCACGGGAGATCGGCGAGGAGGTGATGCGCGCCCTCAAGCGGCTCGATCAGGTCGCCTATATCCGCTTCGCCTCGGTCTATCGCCGCTTCCAGGACCTCGACGAGTTTCGCGCCGAGATCGATCGCCTGGCCCAGGAGCCGGGGTATCCTTCCCAGGAGGATGAGCAGTAGCCCGATGACCACTCTTTCGACCATCGCGACCCCGGAAGCCTGGATGGCCCGTGCCCTGGTGCTGGCGCGTCGCGGCCTCTATACCACCGACCCCAACCCCAGGGTCGGCTGCGTGCTGGTCAACGGCGGCCGGCGTGTCGGTGAGGGATGGCATCGGCGCGCCGGCGAACCGCATGCCGAGATTCACGCCCTGCGCGATGCCGGGTCGGCCGCTCGCGGGGCCACCGCCTACGTCACCCTGGAACCCTGCTCGCATCAGGGGCGCACCGGCCCTTGCACGAAAGCATTGATCGATGCCGGTGTCGCCAGGGTCGTGGTGGCCATGCAGGACCCCAACCCTCTGGTGGCCGGGCAGGGAATCGAGCTATTGCGCGAGGCGGGTATCGAGGTCGAGCTCGGCCTGCTCGAGGAGCAGGCCCGGGCATTGAACCCCGGCTTCATCGCGCGAATGGAGCGCCGGCGCCCCTTCGTGCGGCTGAAGATGGCCATGAGCCTCGACGGCCGTACCGCCATGGCCAGCGGCGAATCCCAGTGGATCACCGGCCCCGCGGCCCGCACCGAGGTGCAGCGGCTGAGGGCGCGCTCCAGCGCGGTGATGACCGGTGTCGAGTCGATCATCTTCGACAATTCGCGCCTGACGGTGCGCGCCGAGCCGTTGAACCTCGCTCAGGGCGAGGAGATCGCCACTCGCCAGCCGTTGCGCGTGGTGGTCGATTCGCATCTGCGCCTGCCCTTGGCAGCGGCTTGCCTGCGCGAGCCCGGACGCACGCTGATCGCCACCTGCTCGGACGACGCGGCACGCCGCGCAACCCTCGAACAGGCGGGAGCACAGGTGCTCGTGCTGGCCTGCGACCTCCATGGCCGCGTCGATCTCGGCGCATTGCTCGACCATCTGGCGCATCACGAGAACTGCAACGAGGTGCTGCTGGAAACCGGTGCCACCCTGGCGGGCGCCATGCTCGACGCCGAACTGATCGATGAAATGCACCTGTTCGTGGCGCCTACACTGTTAGGAGGCGAGGCACGTCCCCTGTTCGCCCTGAGCGGCATGCAGCACATGGCCCAGCAGCGTCCGTTGCAGATCGACGACATTCGCGCCATCGGAAAGGATTGGCGTATCATCGCGCGCCCCAGGGCAAGGGGCTGAGTACCGCCAGCGCGTGACATGCCGTCATGGTGAAGGGCGGAAGGGCTGGCGCCGATGCCGCCACACAGGTACCCTGACCGCCGACCAGATGCGGCCCGAGAGCGACCCGATCAGTCGCCTTGTCGTCCTGCGGCGACGGGCCCATACGTAATGCATTGTGGAGAAGTCATGGTGCCTTCCTCTTTCCAGAACCCCGCCAGCGGGACCTCGCAGGATTCGCCTTCGCCCGGTCTGGCTCGCATCGAAGAGCTGGTCGAAGACATTCGCCAGGGCAAGATGGTGATCCTCATGGACGACGAGGATCGCGAGAACGAAGGCGACATCATCATGGCCGCGGAGAAGGTCGAGGCGGAGCACATCAACTTCATGGCGCGGCATGCCCGCGGCCTGATCTGTCTGCCGATGACCCGGGAACGCTGCGAGCGACTCAACCTGCCCTTGATGGTCAGCGACAACAACTCCGGCTTCGGCACCAAGTTCACGCTCTCCATCGAAGCCGCCCATGGCGTGACCACGGGCATCTCCGCGGCAGACCGGGCGCGTACCGTGCGTGCCGCGGTGGCCCGGGATGCCAAGGCCGCCGATATCGTCCAGCCGGGGCACATCTTTCCGCTGATGGCCGAGCCGGGGGGCGTGCTGCGTCGCGCCGGTCATACCGAGGCGGCCTGCGACCTGGCGGCCATGGCGGGCTTCGAGCCAAGCGGCGTGATCTGCGAGGTGATGAACGAGGACGGCAGCATGGCGCGGCGCGCCGAACTCGAGCGCTTCGCCGCGGAGCACGATCTAAAGATCGGCACCATCGCCGACCTGATCCACTACCGTATCCACAACGAGCAGACCGTCGAACTCGACGAGCAGGTTCCGGTGCATACCGCCGTCGGCGATCTGACGCTGCATGTCTTTCGTGACCGCATCCAGGGGGCCCACCACCTGGCCCTGGTCAAGGGGCATCCGCGAGCCGATGTGCCGACCACGGTGCGGGTGCACCTGGCCGATACCCTACGCGACGTGCTGATGCTGCAGCGTCCGGAAGGCCGTAGCTGGACCGCCCATGCGGCCCTGTCCCAGATCGCCGAGGCGGAGGCCGGGGTACTGGTGCTGCTCGACGACGGGCGTGTCCCGCTCGATTTCAAGACGCAGCTGGACGTGTTCCTGGGGCGTACCCGCACGCCGCGCTCCACGGATTCCGATGGCTCCGGCAACTACCTGATGATCGGTACCGGCTCCCAGATCCTGCGCCAGCTGGGCGTGGGTCAGATGCGCCTGCTCAGTTCGCCGTGGAAGTTCTCGGCACTTTCCGGCTTCGATCTCGAGGTGGTGGAGCGTCTGGGTAGCGATACCGTCGAGTCCGGTGAGCCGTTAGAATAGCTCCTTTTTTGTCAGGATTGACTATGCAACCGATCGCCCAAGTCGAAGGCTCCTTCACCGATGTCGATGGCCGTTACGTGCTCGTCGTCGGTCGTTTCAATCATCATGTGGTCGACAGCCTGGTGGAAGGCGCCGTCGATAGCCTGGTACGCCATGGTGTCGATGAGGACAACATCGATATCGTTCATGTGCCCGGGGCCTGGGAACTGCCCCTGGCGGTCAAGCGTGCGCTGCGCCTGATCAAGCCCGAGGCGGTCATCGCCCTGGGGGCGGTGATTCGTGGCGGCACACCACATTTCGAGTATGTGGCAGGTGGCTGCAACGCCGCCCTGGGCAACCTGCAGCTCGAGTTCGAGACGCCCATCGCCAACGGCGTGCTCACCGTCAATTCCATCGAGCAGGCCATCGAGCGCTCGGGCACCAAGGCCGGCAACAAGGGGGCCGAGGCGGCCATGGCCGCCATGGAGATGGTGTCGCTGATGAGACGCCTGGGGGGCAAGCAATGAATGCCGACAGGCGTACCCGGGCGAACGCCGGCGAGGCCCGGCACGCGGCGCGCGAGCTGGCGGTGCAAGGGCTTTATCAGTGGCAGTTCAACGGCAAGCCGGCGGCCACCCTGGAAGCCGAATTCCGCACCCAGGTCGCCGATGAGGATCTCGAGGATCACGAGAACTGGTCGAAGGTGATGGAGATCGCCGACCTGGCGCTGTTCCATGAGCTTCTGCACAACGTGATTCGCGACCGTGTCGACCTGGATGCAGCCATCGAGCCGCTGCTCGACCGCCGCATCATCGATCTGGATCCCATCGAGCTGGCCATCCTGCGCCTGGGCACCTACGAGCTCGCCAGCCGCCCCGAGGTGCCTTATCGGGTAGTGATCAACGAAGGCGTGGAACTGGCCAGATCCTTCGGCGCCACCGACGGCCACAAGTACGTCAATGGCATTCTCGACAAGCTTGCCGCAAGGCTCAGAAATGCCGAGGTCAATGCCCGGCGTCGCTGACAGGCCACGTCGCGAGCCGGGCGAGTTCGAGCTCATCGCTCGTTACTTCGCACGCCGTGACGAAGGCGAGGCTACCGGCCTGGTGCTGGGCCCGGGGGACGACTGCGCGCTGCTGTCGCCGTCGCCGGGCCATCAGCTGGCGGTGAGCGTCGACACTTCGGTGGCCGACGTGCATTTTCCCGCCACCGCGCCTGCCGCTGTCGTGGGCCATCGTGCCCTGGCCGTGGCCCTGAGCGATCTTGCCGCCATGGGGGCGCAGGCACGCTGGTGCACCATGGCGCTGGCGATTCCCGCGATGGACGAAGAGTGGATCGCCGCCTTCAGCGAGGGCTTTCATGCGTTATGCAGACAGAGCGCAGTCAGCCTGGTAGGCGGCGATGTGACGCGCGGCCAATTGAGCATCAGCGTGACCGTCCACGGCGAGGTGCCGCCGGGCGCGGCACTGCGCCGCCAGGGTGGTCGGGCCGGCGATCTGATCGCGGTCACCGGTTCGCTGGGTGGCGGTCAGGGCGGCCTGAAGGCGTGGCAGGCTGGCGAGCGGGACCTCGATCACGCCTTGCTCCAGGCCTATCTGCTGCCCCGGCCGCGCCTCGAGGCGGGACTCGCCCTGCGTGGCCTGGCCAATTGCGCCATCGATATCTCCGACGGGCTACTGGCGGATCTGGGCCATCTCTGCCATGCCTCCGGGGTGGGGGCCGAGCTCGATGTCGATCGATTGCCGCTGACTGCCGGGCTGGAAACGGCCCTGGGGCGCGAGGCAGCGCAGCGGGCGGCGTTGACCGGCGGCGACGACTACGAGCTGCTGTTCAGTCTGCCAGCCGAGGCCGTCGAGACGACTCGGCAGCGGCTTCAGGCCTGCGGGAATACCCTGACCCTCATCGGACGGCTGAGCGAGACTCCCGGAATCGCCGGGGTGGATGCCGGGCTCACCGGCGGCTGGCAGCATTTCCCCGGAGGCACGCCATGAATCGCGCGCCCTCCAGCGTCTGGCGACGCCCCACCCACTTCTTCGCCTTCGGCCTGGGTAGCGGTGCGGTGCCCTTCGCGCCGGGCACCTTCGGCACCCTGGCGGCGATTCCCTTCTACTGGCTGATGTCCGGCCTGCCGCTATCCTGGTATCTCGGCCTGGTACTCTTCGCCAGCCTGGCGGGTATCTGGCTGTGCGACAAGACCTCTCGCGATCTTGGTGTCCACGACCATTCCGGCATCGTCTGGGACGAGTTCGTCGGCTACTGGATCACCATGGCGGCGGTTCCCTTCTCCTGGGAGGCCGCCTTGTGGGGGTTCGTGGTGTTCCGGGTGTTCGACATCATCAAGCCCTGGCCGATCCGCTGGGTCGATCGGCGGGTGGCCGGCGGTTTCGGCATCATGCTCGACGACATCCTGGCGGGAATACTGGCCTGGAGCGTGATGCATCTCTGGTTATGGTTGCACTGAGTCGATTGAGGAAAAGCATGCGCAAGACAGGGCTGGCCATCGTGGCCTTGGTGGTTCTGGTGGCTGGCTACCTGGGAGCCCAGGCCTACTCCAGCCATGTCTTCGAGCGTGAACTCGCACACACGCTGGACAGGCTGCGCGACGATGAACAGTGGCAGGTCGCCCGGGATCGGGCCGAACGCGGCTGGTTCCTCTCCCGGGGCCGTCTGCGGCTCGCCCCTCGCGGCGACGAGGGATGGCGACTGAGCCTGCCCTACGAGGCCCGTCATGGTGTATTGACCACCCGCTTGAGCGGTGCACTGAGGCTCTTTCTGAGTGACGGCGGATCGAACGACGAGCGCATGCTCTTCGGCGACCTGCTGGACGCCGCCGAACCGCGCTGGACGGCAGCCTTTCATACCCTCGACCGGCGCGTCGAGGGGCGTCTCGACATCGCGCCCTTCGAGGTGGATGTCGACGGCGAACGGTTCGCACTCGGCGATGCGGTACTCGACCTGGAAGGGCGCCTCGGCGATGTTCGAGTGCAAGGGCGCGTCGAATCCCTTCGTCTGGATGGCCCTGACGCGAAGATAACCGCCGGCCCCCTGCGTCTCGAGAGCCGCTACCGCTTCGCCGATGATGGCTCGTTCTTTCAACAACGCAACGAGCTGACCCTCGAGCGCCTGGATTTCCGCGGGAGCAAGCGCCAGGACGTGACGCTTTCCGGGGTGCGCTACAGCGACGAGACCCGTCTCGACGAGCAGCTGCGCGTCGATCTGGCCATTTCTCTGGACGAGGCGCAAGCCTCCGGCGAGAGACTCCTGTCCGGAAACCTGAAAGCCCGTCTCGATCGTATCGATGGCCAGGCGGCACGGCGCCTGGTCGAGCAGGTCAAGGCCATCCTCCAGGAGCAGGGCGGTGAAGTCACCGCACTCGACGAGGCCCAGGTCGAGCGCATCGAGCCGGCGCTGTTGAGCGCCCTGGGAGACTCGCCTCGCTTTATCCTCGAAGGCGTTACCCTGACGAGCCCCCTGTTCGGCGTCGACGTGCGCGGTAGCGGCGAGTTGATCTTCGATGGCCAGGACAGCCAGGCCTTGAACCTCGATGCCCTGCTCGAGGGCGATGCCGAGCCTTGGCGCGAACGCCTGAACGGTCGCTTCAGCTGGCATGGCGTGCCGCCCTTGCTGGCCCTGCAGCTCGGCTTGCCTCCGGAAACCCGCCAAATCGAATTGCGGATCGAGCAGGGCCGCTTGCTCGTCAATGGACAGCCGCTGGCATCGGTGCGGTGAGTCTCATCGAGCCCGTTGCCCGACAGCCGATTGCGCTCGCTCTTGAAGTCCATCCCGACTGCCCGCATCCACAGGACATGTCGGGCAATCCGGCCCACGGATGCAAGGTGAACGATGAGCGAACGCAATCAAGACGACCAGGACCTCCTCACGGAGCTTCGTGACGATCAGGAAGAGCAGCAGGGCCATTCCGGCGCGATGGTGCCGACCCAGGAGTACCTGCCCGAACGCATCTACCTGCTGCCCATACACAATCGTCCCTTCTTCCCCGCCCAGGTGCAGCCGCTGGTGATACAGCGCGAACGCTGGGAGGAGACCATGCGCCGCATCGCCGACACGCCGCATCACACCGTCGGGGTGGCATTTGTCGGCGATGTGGAGGGCGGTGAGCTGGATCACGAGCACTTCCCGAGCATCGGTACCGCGGTCAAGGTGCACAAGGCCCAGGGCGAGGATCAGCAGATCCAGTTCATCGCCCAGGGCATGCGTCGTTTTCGCATCCAGCGCTGGTTGTCGAAGAAGCCCCCCTATCTGGTCGAGGTGAGCTACCCCAAGGAACCGGTCGACAAGGAGGCCGACGAGACTCGGGCCTACGCCATGGCATTGATCAACGGCATCAAGGAGCTGTTGCCGATCAATCCGCTCTACGGCGAAGAACTCAAGCACTACCTCAATCGCTTCAGTCCCCACGAACCGGGGCCGTTGACCGACTTCGCCGCCGCCATCACCTCGGCCAAGGGGCGCGAGCTTCAGGAGATCCTCGAGACCCTGCCGGTCATGGAGCGGATGCAGAAGGTCCTGCCGCTGCTGCGCAAGGAGATCGAGGTCGCCCAGCTGCAGACCGAGATCAGCGAGCAGGTCAATGCCCAGATGGAGGATCGCCAGCGCGAATTCTTCCTGCGCGAACAGCTCAAGGTGATCCAGAAGGAACTGGGCATTTCCAAGGACGACCGGGAGAACGACGTCGACACCTTTCGGGAACGTCTGGAGAACCTCAAGGTGCCGGAACGGGTCATGACGCGCATCGACGATGAGCTGGACAAGCTCTCGGTGCTCGAGACCGGGTCGCCGGAATACGGCACCACGCGCAATTACCTGGACTGGCTCACCTCACTGCCCTGGGGAGTGACCTCGGACGACCAGCTCGATCTCGATCACGCGCGCACGGTGCTCGATCGCGATCACGACGGGCTCAAGGACGTCAAGGAGCGCATCATCGAGTTCCTTGCCGAGGGCACCTTCAAGGGCGATGTGGGGGGCTCCATCGTCATGCTGGTCGGCCCGCCGGGGGTGGGCAAGACCTCGGTGGGGCGCTCCATCGCCGAGGCCCTGGGCCGCAAGTTCTACCGTTTCTCGGTGGGCGGCATGCGCGACGAGGCCGAGATCAAGGGCCACCGGCGCACCTATATCGGTGCCATGCCCGGCAAGCTGGTGCAGGCCCTGAAGGAGGTCGAGGTCGAGAATCCGGTGATCATGCTCGACGAGATCGACAAGATGGGCCAATCGTTCCAGGGCGATCCCGCCTCGGCCCTGCTCGAGGTGCTCGACCCGGAGCAGAACGTCGACTTCCTCGATCACTACCTCGACGTGCGCCTGGACCTCTCCAAGGTGTTGTTCGTGTGCACCGCCAACCAGGTCGACACCATTCCGCCGGCGCTGCTCGATCGCATGGAGCAGATTCGCCTGTCCGGCTATATCGCCGAAGAGAAGATGGCCATCGCCAAGCATCACCTGTGGCCCAAGCTGCTCAGCCGCGACAAGATTCCCAAGAAGCGCATCAATCTCACCGATGCGGCCCTGCGTCAGGTCATCGAAGGCTATGCCCGGGAGGCAGGGGTGCGCCAGCTGGAGAAACAGCTGCACCGCATCGTGCGCAAGGCCGCGGTCAAGCTGCTGGAGAGCGGGCAGAAGAGCGTCAAGATCTCGGTCAAGAACCTCGAGGAGTATCTCGGCGCGCCGCTGTTCCGTCGCGAGAACGTGCTGCAGGGTGTCGGGGTGGTGACCGGCCTGGCCTGGACCTCCATGGGCGGTGCCACGCTACCCATCGAGGCCTCCAAGGTGCATGCGCTGACCCGGGGCTTCAAGCTCACCGGCAAGCTCGGCGACGTGATGCAGGAATCCGCCAACATCGCCTACAGCTATGTGCTTGGCCATCTCGGCGAGTACGATGCCGATGCGGACTTCTTCAACGAGGCGTTCGTCCATCTCCACGTTCCCGAGGGGGCGACCCCGAAGGACGGCCCCTCTGCCGGGGTGACCATGGCCACGGCTCTGATCTCCCTGGCGCGGCATCAGGACATCGAACGTCCGCTGGCGATGACCGGCGAGCTGACCCTCACCGGGCAGGTGCTGCCGGTAGGCGGTATCCGCGAGAAGGTGATTGCCGCACGCCGCAGCGACATCTTCGAGCTGATCCTGCCCGAAGCCAACCGCCGGGATTACGAGGAACTGCCGGATCACCTCAGGAACGGCGTGACGGTTCACTTCGCCAAGCGATACAGGGACGTCGCCGACATCGTTTTCGGTTAGGCTATGTTTGAATAGCCACTGATACCAAGCCCCTGTTCAGGGGCTTCGCGTGTAACGGAAAGTACGATGTCCCACGACACGATTCCCGCCCCCAGGGCCACCGCCGCATTGATTCTAGGCTTGTTCTCGAGCGCTGCAGTGGCGTCCGCGGACACGTCCAAGCTGACCGTTTACACCTACGACTCCTTCGTTTCCGAGTGGGGCGCGGGGCCGGGCATCGAGGAGGCCTTCGAATCGCAGTGCAATTGCCGGCTCGACTTCATCGCCCTGGATGGCGCCCCGAGTATCCTGCAGCGCCTGCGCCTGGAGGGGGAGGAGACCCGGGCGGACGTGGTGCTGGGGCTGGACATGAACCTGATGCAAGCGGCCCGGGACACCGGGTTGCTGGCCCCCCACGGTGCCGATCTGTCGCCGCTGGCCTTGCCCATCGACTGGCAGGACGAGACCTTCGTGCCCTACGACTGGGGCCCCTTCGCCTTCGTCTACGATACCCAAATGATCAGCGATCCGCCGTCGAGTCTCGAGGAGCTGGCCGACGCGCCGGAGGAGTTCAAGATCATCATCCAGGACCCGCGCACCAGCACCCCGGGGCTGGGGCTGCTGCTGTGGATCAAGCATGCCTATGGTGACGAGGCCGATGAGGTCTGGCGCCGCCTGCAGGACAACATCCTCACCGTGACCCGGGGCTGGAGCGAGGCCTACTTCTCGCTGTTCATGAACGGCGAGGCGCCGATGGTGCTCTCCTACGCGACCTCGCCGGCCTATCACATGGCGGTGGAAGGCAGCGATCGCTACCGCGCCGCCAAGTTCGACGAAGGGCATTATCTCCAGGTGGAGGTCGCGGCGATGACTCGGGCGACGGGCAATCCGGAGCTGGCACGGGAATTCCTCGAGTTCATGCTCACCCGGGATTTCCAGCAGCATATCCCGCTGGGCAACGTCATGTACCCGGCCATCGAGCTCGGCGACGCATTGCCCGAGGCCTTCACCCGGCTAATCGATCCCGAGGTGTTCACCTTCCCGCCGCAAGAGGTGCACGAGAATCGTCGCGCCTGGATCGACGAGTGGCTCAACGTCAGCACGCGCTGAGTCGGGACACGAGCGTGACGGCTCGAGGCGAGCGCTGGCCGTTGTGGTTCGGCGTCCTGGCCTGGCTGGCGGTGGCGGGCCTGGGGCTGGCCAGCCTGGCCGCCTTGCTGGTTCATGCGCCGGTGCTGAATGTCGCGGCGTTGTGGCGCGAGCCTTACCTGGCCAGCGTCCTGCGCTTCACCGTCATCCAGGCGCTGCTTTCCACTCTTCTCAGCCTCGGCCTGGCGGTGCCGGTCGCCGTGGCCCTGGCCCGACGACCGCGGTTTGTCGGCCGCACCTTGCTGCTGCGCGCCATGGAACTCTCGCTGGTCATCCCCACGCTCATCGCGCTGTTCGGCCTGGTGGCAGTACATGGCCGTCAGGGCTGGGCGGCGCCGCTATGGCAGGCCGCGACCGGTGAGCCGGCCAACTACCTCTATGGCCTGTCGGGCATCGTGCTGGCCCATGTCTTCTACAATCTGCCCCTCGCAGCACGCCTGCTGCTCCAGGAACTCGAACGCCAGCCCCACCAGCACTGGCGCCTGGCGGCCCAGTTGGGGCTGACGCGGCGTGCCATCTGGCGCTGCCTGGAGTGGCCGGTGATGCGTCATTCGCTGCCCCGGCTGGGAGCCCTGGTCTTCACCCTCTGCTTCACCAGCTTCGTCATCGTCATGACCCTGGGCGGGGGGCCGCGCTCGACGACACTCGAGGTGGCGCTCTATCAGGCCTTGAAGTTCGACTTCGATCTGGCCCGAGCGGCACTGCTGGCGCTGACCCAGCTGGTGATCTGCCTGACGCTGTGGGCCTTCGCCCTGCGTTTCGGCGGCATGGGCGGCCTGGTCGCCACGGCCCTGGACACGCGACGAGCAGGGCGCTGGCGACGCCGGGACGAAAGGGGGGTCTCGAGGATCACCGACAGCGTCTGGCTCGTGGCGCTGGCCTTGCTGCTGTTGCCGCCCCTGGCGGCGGTGGTGATCGCCGGGGTGATGGGGCTGCCATCCTTGCCGGCCCAATCCTCCCTCTGGCCCGCCGCCGGGCTGAGCCTGACGATGGCGCTGGGGGCGGGTGCCGGGGCCTTGCTGCTGGCCTTGGCCCTGCTGGGCGGCAGTGCCTGGTTGCACCAGCGCAGTCGCTCGACATTGGCCGGCGTGATGGAAGGGGGCGGACAGCTGATCCTGGTGACCCCGGCGCTGGTGCTGGGGACCGGTCTCTTCCTGCTGTTGCGCCCCAGCCTGGGCGGTGGCTGGCAGGGGTACGCCCTGGTGGTGCTGGTCAATGCCTTCATGGCCTTGCCGTTTGCCATGCAGGTATTGCGCGGCGCTCTGCTGGGCACCAACGATCCCCAGCGTCGCCTGGCCGCGCAATTGGGCATTCAGGGTTGGGCCCGCTGGCGCTGGCTGGTGTGGCCGCCGCTGCGTCGCCCGGCCGCCCTGGCGCTGGCCTATGCCATGACCCTCTCGCTGGGGGATTTCAGTGTGATCGCCCTGTTCGGCAGCCCCTCCCGGCCGACCCTGCCGATGCTGCTCTACCAGCAGCTCGGCGGCTATCGCTGGGAGGGCGCCGCGGCAACGGCATTCTTGCTGTTGTTGCTGGTGGCGGCGCTGTTCCTGCTGCTCAATGTGGCCACTCGCCATCTGCCGCGCTATCCCCAGCAGCGTTTCTGGCCGGCACGAGACAGGGAGGCCGCCCATGCTTGAGTGCCGCGATCTGGTCTTCCACTACACCGAAGCCGAGCCGGGGGAAATCCCGGATTTCTGTTTCTCCCTCGAGCTGGCCCCCGGGGAGTGCCTGGCGGTGCAGGGGCCTTCGGGGGGTGGCAAGAGCACGCTGCTGAGTCTCATCGCCGGCTTTCTCGAGCCCGCGAGCGGTTGGCTGGGCTGGAAGGGGGATTCCTGGCGGGACCTGCCACCCTGGCAACGGCCGCTGACCACGGTATTCCAGGAGCACAACCTGTTCGAGCATCTGCCGGTATGGGCCAACGTCGGGCTGGGCATCGCGCCAGACCTGCGTCTGGGTGACGTCGAACATCGCCGTGTTCGAGAGGGGCTGGCCCGGGTCGGGCTCGAGGGGATGCACGACCGGTTGCCGGGGGAGCTGTCCGGCGGGCAGCGTCAGCGCGTGGCCTTGCTGCGGGCCCTGTTGCGCCGGCGGCCGCTGCTGCTGCTCGATGAACCCTTCAGCGGCCTCGACGCCGCCAACCGCGAGGCCCTGTGGGAGCAGGTGCGCGCGCAGCAGCAGGAGGGCGTCGCGGTGTTGCTGGTCAGTCACGACAGCGAGGACATCCGTGCCCTGGCCGACCGACGCTGCCAGCTCGATGATGGGCGGCTGGTGGCTCAAGCGTGAATTAGCATTGAAAAAGTCTAATTGTAAGGGGTTGATTGGATAGGTATTCTTCGGCGAAAGGCATTTCTAAAAAAAATTCGTCGATGATCATGGAGAATAAAATGAATTATAAGTCTTACGCAGGGCTTAGTGATGATATTTTTAACAACCTCGATAAGGTTCAGTATCAGGGCTTCGAACTAATCGTTGGCATACCGCGAAGTGGTATGATCCCAGCCTATATGCTGAGTCTTTTCCTTAATATAGACTGTACGAGTCTGCATGACTTTATTAGAAATTCCAAACTTGCCAAGGGTAATACAAGAAGCCTTAGAAAGGAGATATGCAATGCTTGGGATGCCAAAAAAGTATTGATCGTCGACGATAGTGTAAATACGGGTGCTTCCATGGAGGAGGTGCTTGATCAGATACCCGAAGATTGCCCTTGTGAAATAACCACCTTGGCTGTGTATGGCAATGCTGTCGGTATGGCCAAAGTGGATGTGTGCTTGAAATACCTTTCTTCACCACGGGTATTTCAGTGGAATATTTGGCATCACAATGTCTTGCAGCGAGCCTGTATTGCCTTGGATGGTGTGATTTTCAACGGGCTAGAAGAACATCTCGACAAAGAAGAAAACGGCATGGGGCTCATACAAGAAGTCAGGCCTCTTGTCATTCCTACCTACAGAATAAATTCGTTGATAACGAAGCAGCATGAGCGTTACCGAAAGGAGATCGAAAGCTGGCTGTCTTATTACAATATAACTTATGATAACTTGATCATGTCGGGCTCGGTGGATAAGAATGAAACTCGAAGCCACCAGGAATACTGTAAACTAAAGGCAGATTATTATAAGCAAGATTCAAGGCTGTATTTTTTCGTGGAAAGTGATTTTGATCACGCGGTGTTTATTGCCAAGGCGACAGGTAAATCGGTTTTTTGCACGCAAGCAAACGATCTGGTAAGGCCATCTGTCAGAGAAATCGTAAAGCATGGGAAGGCTTATTTTTTTAGAATAAATCTAGCAAGGATGAGGAGGGTCATGAAAAGGTGGCTCCCTAGCTTGTAAAGAAGCCCAGAAACTCTTATTCATGTCCGGCTTCTGATCGCCAGTGGCATCACACCTCAGTCTGGCTTGGTAGTCAGTCGTCATTGTGGCGGGGCCTAGACTCGCCATGCAGGAATCACCTTGCTATCTTTTCTGCTCTCGATTTACTTCGCTTTTCTGTGACGACCGCGTCTAGAGAGGGGTCGTTTGCATCCTAGTCGACTTTTGCTGAGGAAAGACCATGCCCGAGTATCGCTCCCGCACCACCACCGCTGGTCGCAACATGGCCGGAGCCCGCGCCCTGTGGCGAGCTACCGGCATGACCGACGAGGATTTCCACAAGCCCATCGTTGCCGTGGCCAACTCCTTCACCCAGTTCGTGCCCGGGCACGTGCACCTGAAGGACATGGGCCAGCTGGTGGCCCGGGAGATCGAGAAGGCCGGTGGCGTGGCCAAGGAGTTCAACACCATCGCCGTGGACGACGGCATCGCCATGGGCCACGACGGCATGCTCTACTCGCTGCCGAGCCGCGACATCATCGCCGACAGTGTCGAGTACATGGTCAACGCGCACTGCGCCGATGCCTTGGTATGCATCTCCAACTGCGACAAGATCACCCCGGGCATGCTGATGGCCGCCATGCGCCTGAATATTCCGGTGATCTTCGTTTCCGGTGGACCGATGGAGGCGGGCAAGACGAAGCTGCTGGATCATGGCCTGGACCTGGTCGATGCCATGGTCATGGCCGCCGACGACAGCGTCGACGATGAGACCCTCGACGAGGTCGAGCGCAGCGCCTGCCCCACCTGCGGCAGTTGCTCCGGCATGTTCACCGCCAATTCCATGAACTGCCTGACCGAGGCGCTGGGATTGGCACTGCCGGGTAACGGCACGGTGCTGGCCACCCACGCCGACCGTCGCCGGCTGTTCGAACGGGCCGGTTCGCGCATCGTCGAGATCGCCAAGCGCTACTACGAGCAGGACGAGGCGCGCTGGCTGCCGCGGGAGATCGGCAGCCTGGCCGCGTTCAAGAATGCCATGACCCTGGATATCGCCATGGGCGGTTCCACCAATACCATTCTGCATCTGCTGGCCGCCGCCCAGGAGGCGGAACTCGACTTCAGCATGGCGGATATCGATCGTCTGTCGCGGGAAGTGCCGCAGCTGTGCAAGGTGGCGCCCAACACTCAGAAGTATCACATCGAGGACGTGCACCGTGCCGGCGGGATCATGGCGATCCTCGGCGAACTGGATCGGGCCGGGGTGCTCGACACCCGGGTGCCGACGGTGCATGAAGAGAGCCTGGCCGATGCCTTGGGCCGCTGGGACATCATGCGCGATCCCGCGCCGGAGGTGGTCGAATTCTTCCGCGCCGGGCCGGGCGGTGTCCCCACCCAGACGGCATTTTCCCAGAGTGCGCGCTGGCCGAGCCTCGACGGCGATCGTGCCACCGGCTGTATTCGTGATCTCGAGCACGCCTTCTCCCGGCAGGGCGGGCTGGCGGTGCTCTACGGCAACATCGCTGAAGATGGCTGCGTGGTGAAGACCGCCGGTGTCGACGACGCCATCCTGGTCTTCGAAGGGCCTGCCCACGTGGTCGAGTCCCAGGACCAGGCGGTCGAACATATTCTCGAAGGGCGGGTCGAGGAAGGCGAGGTGGTGCTCATTCGCTACGAGGGCCCCAAGGGGGGGCCGGGCATGCAGGAGATGCTCTATCCCACCAGCTACCTCAAGTCGAAGGGGCTGGGCAAGCGCTGTGCGCTGCTCACCGACGGGCGCTTCTCCGGCGGCACTTCGGGGCTCTCCATCGGCCATGTCTCCCCGGAGGCGGCGGCGGGCGGCGCCATCGGGCTGGTCGAGCAGGGCGACACGATCCGCATCGACATCCCCAACCGGCGTATCGATGTACGGCTCTCGGCGGAGGAACTGGAGCAACGGCGCCAGGCCATGCAGGCAAGGGGCAAGGAGGCCTGGAAGCCGAGCATCCAGCGCGAGCGCAAGGTCACCGCGGCGCTCAAGGCCTATGCGCTGTTGGCCACCTCGGCGGACAAGGGAGCGGTGCGGGACCTTGCCAAGCTGGAGTGAGAGTCGAAACCTGCCCGAAAAGCCGAGGCCCGCACGGTGCGGGCCTCGATGATTTTGGCGTTCGGCGGCTGCGATCAGTCGGGATCAGGCGGCTTCCCGTACCTTCTCGATGAGGTCGTCCTCGAGTGCTTCCAGCTCACACTCCACGACATACCACACCTCCAGTAGTTCGAGGCTTTCCTCGGAACAGCACATCATCGTTTCTCCCTGAATTGAGATGAAATCTGTCTCTCTTCGAGTATCCTGCATGAAGTATGGCTGGCTAGACCAAAGTCGCACGCTATTTTTTTGACTCTTTTTTGATATGAATCATCTTCTCGTGCATAAGGATGAGTAGGGCGCTAAATGTTGCAAGACAAGGAGTACGCATGAAGGAAGTCCATAACGTGGGATTGGTGGGCTATGGAATGGCCAGCAAGACCTTCCATGCGCCGTTGATCGCGGCTACCCCCGGGCTCGAGATCGCGGCCGTGTCGAGCAGCGACCCGGACAAGGTGCATGCCGATCTTCCCGGGGTCGAAGTGGTGGCGTCCCCCCAGGCGCTGTTCGCAAGGCACGATGTCGATCTGGTCGTCATTCCCACCCCCAACGAGACGCACTATCCGCTGGCCAAGGCGGCACTGGCGGCAGGCAAGCACGTGATCGTCGACAAGCCCTTCACGGTCACCCTGAGCGAGGGGCGATTGCTCAAGGGGCATGCCGAGGAAGCCGGCAAGCTATTGTCGGTATTCCACAATCGTCGCTGGGACAGCGATTTCCTGACCGTGCGTGCGCTGCTCGAGGCACGCACCCTGGGCCGGCTCACGCATTTCGAATCGCACTTCGACCGTTTCCGCCCCGAGATCAATGATCGTTGGCGCGAGAAGCCCAAGCCCGGGTCGGGCCTCTGGTATGACCTGGGCCCCCACCTGCTCGATCAGGCACGCGAGGCGTTCGGCATGCCGCGGGCCATTCTGCTGAACCTGGCCAAGCGACGCGACGGCGCTAGGGTGGACGACGATTTTCACGCGCTACTGGACTACGACGGTCTGCGGGTCGTGCTCGGCGCGAGCGCCCTGGTAGCGGCGGATTCGCCGCGCTTCGTCTTGCATGGCACCCAGGGCAGCTACGTCAAGCATGGGCTGGACCCCCAGGAAGGCTGGCTGAAGGAGGGGCGAACGCCGACGCCTCGATGGGGGGTGGACAGCCGCGACGGCGACCTGGTGCTGAGAGAAGGTGACAGCGAGGCGGCAGAGCTTGCCACCCATGCCTGCGGTACCCTGCCCGGCGACTACCTGGCCTATTACACCGCGATACGCGATGCCCTGGCGGGAAAAGGGAACAACCCGGTACCGGTAGACGACGCATTGGCGGTGATGCAACTGCTGGAGACGGGACTGGACAGCGCCCGCCAGGAACGCTGGGTGAAACTCAAGGAGGGGGGGAGCGGGCTGCGCCGCAAGTACTAGGCTTTGCACGAAAAGTACCTGTGCTCGCTGACTTTTCAGACAACGCCTGCTTCCTTGATACCGATCGCTGGAACGAAACAACCTCGGCGGGGCCGAGGTTGCAGAGCGTTGTTCAGCGTCGAACGAACATTGCCTGACTCAGGCAGACGCTCAATTGTTCATCTCGTCCTCGTCCGGTGATACATCGGCGTTGGAATCGATACCGCTGTTGGGAGCCATGGCATCTTCCTCCAGTTGACCGCCGCTCTCGCTCTCGGGCGTGGGATCGACATCCTGGGCCGAGTTGACACCGCCGTCGGGATCCAGGTTGCTCTTGTCCGGCTGCTCGCTGACGGGCTCTTCCGTGGAAGGATCCACGTCCTGGGCCGAATCTATTCCGCTGTTGGGTTCTGTCGGCGAACTCTGCTGAGCCACGGCGCTGATGGAAAAGGTCAGTAACGAGGCCAGGAAAATGCTGGTCAACTGCGATCCTTTCATGGTGCTGCTCCTTGCTGTACTGAATGGGAATTCCAGTACAAAACTTAGACGAGTCTTTTTGATTTGCAAACAAATGATCTGTAACGAGTCGTTACCACCAGTCGCTGCTGGCCTGGCTGGCCCTCACTCGTTCCCGGGCGATGAACAGGGCCGCGATGGCTCGGGCTTCGTGGAAATCCTCTCGGGCGAGCAGGGCGGTCAGCTCGTCGAGAGGGTAGGTCTCGACCACCAGGGGTTCCGGTTCGTCGCCGGGCAGATGCTGCTCGTAGAGGTCGCTGGCCAGCAGCACGTGCATGCGGTGGTTCATGTAGTTGGGCGCCAGGGAAAGCTCGATCAACGGTTCGATGTTGCGTGCCGCCACGCCACACTCTTCCATCAATTCGCGATTGGCGGCCGTGACGATATCCTCGCCGGGATCGACCAGGCCCTTGGGCAGGGTCAGTGCGTACTCGTCGAAGCCGGCAGCATACTCGTGAATCAACAGCACATGATCCGGATCCGGCATGGCCACGATCATGACCGCGCCGCGTCCGGTCCCCTTGAGTCGCTCGAAGCGGCGCTCGGCACCATTGGAAAAACGCAGATCGAGCTGCTCGATGGTGAAGAGGCGACTCCGGGCGACTTCCTCGCGATCGAGAACGCTGGGCTTGGGAGGGAGCATTGGCGGCATGGCAAGCGTATCCAGTACAATGAAACGGAACCTTCACCTCTTTTACCATCGCCTGGTAGGGGCTGGCCAACGATTGGTGATCCGACGGGCGCATGGTCGAGAACTGGAGCCTTATGGAGAGCGTACGTATCGACAAGTGGCTATGGGCAGCACGCTTCTTCAAGACCCGCGCCCTGGCCAAGAAGGCCATCGAAGGGGGCAAGGTCGAGTACAACGGTGCGCGGGTCAAGACCAGCAAGCATGTCGAGCCCGGCGCCCTGATCAAGGTGCCTCAAGGATGGGAGTTCTGGGAGGTCGAGGTGCTGGCGGTCACCGATCAGCGCCGCGGCGCCCCCGAGGCGCGAGCACTCTATCGTGAAACGCCGCACAGTCAGGCGCGTCGCGAACGCGAGGCGGAGAATCGCCGCCTGGCCAATCGCAGCGTGATGGCGCCCCGTGGCCGCCCCGACAAGAAGCAGCGCCGCGAGCTCCAGCGTTTCCAGCGCCAGCGTCCCGACGAGTGAGCGTTTCTCTGCCCTTTACCTTGCCACCCGCGAACACCAGACCCTTGGAATCTCTGCCGATGACTGACCAGATCCAGCGCTTTCTTTTCGACGACACCAACGTGCGCGGGGAAATCGTCACCCTCGAGAAAGCCTATGCCGAGGTGCTCGACAAGCAAGCCTATCCGCCCGCCGTCGAACGCCAGCTCGGTGAGCTACTCGCGGCGACAGCCCTGCTGACGGAAACCATCAAGCTCGATGGCACCCTGAGCCTGGAGGTGCGTGGGGACGGAGCGCTCAGTCTGCTGATGGCGGAGTCCAATCCGGGAGGCGAGCTGCGCGCCATCGCCCATCTCGACGAGGCGGCGGCACTGCCTGCCAGCCAGGCATCCTTCAAGGAACTGGTGGGCGATGGCCGGCTGGTCATCACCCTCGATCCCAACGAGGGCAATCGCTACCAGGGCATCGTCGAGCTGGATGCCAACGACCTGGCGGGCTGTCTCGAGGAGTACTTCGCGCGTTCCGAACAATTGGCCACGCGGTTGTGGCTGACCGCCGACGGGCAGCGTGCCGCGGGGATGCTGCTGCAACAGCTGCCCGGCGCGGATAGCCATTCGGACCCGGACGCCTGGGACCGCCTGGTCTCCCTGGCGAGCACGGTCTCCGACGACGAAATGCTCACTCTGGAACAGCGCGATCTGCTCTATCGGCTCTATCACGAGGAAACCGCCCGCGTCTTCGATCCCAAGGCGCTTCATTTCGGCTGCAGCTGTTCCCGGGAACGTATCGCCGCTGCGCTACTCGGGCTGGGAGAGGCGGAACTGCGCAGCATCCTCGAGGAACAGCAGTCCATCGATACCCAGTGCCATTTCTGTCATACCCGCTACCACTTCGGGGCCGCGGAGATCGAGGCACTGATCGACTCGCCGGATGCCGAGGCCCCGACACTGCATTGATGGCATTCGAGACGAACGCTGAGTGTTCTCATCGTTAGCGGGGGAGAAAAGCAGCGTTTGCCGAGGCGTGGCTTTTTGCAATAATGTCTGCCTTCAAGGTGTCGTGCTCGGGGCATGGTGTGTTCGGGACGTGCCTGCAGGCAGGGCGACAAACGCCCGTTAATGGCGCGATACACTCCGCGTCTTTGGCTAAGGAATTGCTGAAAGGCATTCGACAGCGATTTCCAGATATAGAGGAGCGGCCCGAGGGCCAGGGACCAGCGATGACCACTACCCAAGCTGATCGTCAGATTGCGGCCGAGAGTCGCGCCACGAAGAACCACATCAATCTCAGCGCCGCGGAGCTCGTCGAACGCGCCATCATGCGCCGGGAAGGCCATCTTGCCGACAACGGTGCGCTGGTGGTGAACACGGGGGCACGTACCGGCCGCTCGCCGGCGGACCGCTTCATCGTCGAAGAGCCGTCCACGTCCGAACTGATCGACTGGGGAAGCGTCAACAAGCCTTTCGATGCCGAGCGTTTCGATGCGCTCTGGGAGCGGGTCGAGGACTATCTTGCCGAAGACGAGAGCTTCGAAT
The DNA here is from genome assembly GCF_900128925.1 of Modicisalibacter ilicicola DSM 19980. Classification (GTDB taxonomy): domain Bacteria; phylum Pseudomonadota; class Gammaproteobacteria; order Pseudomonadales; family Halomonadaceae; genus Modicisalibacter; species Modicisalibacter ilicicola. The sequence continues at coordinate 237,596 of NZ_FQUJ01000002.1, read as the reverse complement.
CCGAACTGCATGTCGGCGCCGATCCCGAATATTACCTGCCGATTCGTGTCACCACCGAGACGGCCTGGCACAACCTGTTCGGGCGCATCATGTTCGTGCGCCCCGATACCTTCAATCCCAAGGGCAAGAGCGAATGGAGCATCCTCAATGCGCCCCACTTCGTCTGTGACCCCCAGCGGGATGGCACCAACTCCGAAGGCGCGGTCATCATCAACTTCGCGCGACGTCGGGTGCTGATCGCCGGGATGCGCTATGCCGGCGAAATGAAGAAGGCCATGTTCTCGGTGCAGAACTTCCTGCTGCCCGAGAAGGATGTCCTGCCCATGCACTGCAGCGCCAATGTCGGCGACGACGGTGAAACCACCCTATTCTTCGGGCTTTCCGGTACCGGCAAGACCACCCTGTCCGCCGACCCGGCGCGGTATCTGATCGGCGACGACGAGCATGGCTGGGGCGAGGGCACGGTCTTCAACATCGAAGGCGGCTGCTATGCTAAGTGCATCGACCTCTCCAAACAGAACGAACCGGTCATCTGGGATGCCATCAGGTTCGGTGCGGTGCTCGAGAATGTCGTGCTGAACGAGCATCGTCACGCGGACTACACCGACGACAGCCTGACCCAGAACAGCCGCGCCGCCTACCCGCGCGAGCATATCGAGAAGCGCATCGAGGAAAACCGTGCCGGCGAGCCCAACGCCATCATCTTCCTTACCTGCGACATGAGTGGCGTGCTGCCCCCGGTGTCGCTGCTCTCCAAGGAAGCCGCCGCCTATCACTTCCTGTCCGGGTACACCGCCAAGGTCGGTTCCACCGAGATGGGTTCCTCCGAAGGACTCGAGGCAACGTTCTCGACCTGCTTCGGTGCCCCCTTCTTCCCGCGTCCGGCCCGGGAATACGCCGACCTGCTGATCAAGCGCATCGAGGGCTTCGGCTCCCGGGTCTATCTGGTCAACACCGGCTGGACCGGAGGCAGCTATGGCCAAGGTGGCAGCCGCTTCAGCATTCCCACCACCCGCAGCATCATTACGGCGATCCAGTCCGGGGCGCTCAAGGATACCGACACCCGGCACATCGACGGGCTCAACCTGGACGTGCCGACGGAGGTACCGGGGGTCGATTCGACGCTGCTCGATCCCAGAACCACCTGGCAGGATAGGGATGCCTATGCCGCGCAGATGAAGCAGCTGGTGGCCAAGTTCGTCGACAACTTCAGGAAATTCGAAGGGATCGACGAAGCGATCGTGCAGGCAGGCCCCCGCCTCGACTGATCGAACCTTCATACACCGATCGCATCCAATGGGGAGGGCAGAAAAGGCCCTCCCCATTCTTGTGTGAGTACTGGCGGCAATAAAGGGCCTCACCACACGCAAACGGTCTGCAAGGTCGAGGAGCGCAACATGCAACGACGTCATTTCCTGGGACTGCTCGGTGCCGGTGGGCTGGCAGGATTGCTGCCCGGTGTCGCGCGGGCACGCCCCAAGCTGGAACTCGAGCGGGCGGCGGACATCGAGCCGCTGGAGTTGAGCGAAGCGCAGTGGCGCGAGCGTCTTACCGAGGAGCAGTTCCATATCCTGCGCGAAGCCGGGACCGAACCCGCCGGCAGCAGTCCGCTCAATGACGAGGAGCGCAAGGGCACCTACCATTGCGCCGGGTGCGATCTGCCGCTGTTCCGCAGTGAGGCGAAGTACGATTCCGGCACCGGCTGGCCGAGCTTCTACGAGCACATCGAAGGCAACTTGTTGACCGAGCTGGACTTCGTGCTGCTGATTCCACGTACCGAATACCACTGTGCGCGTTGCGGTGGCCATCAGGGGCATGTCTTCGAGGATGGCCCGGAACCCACGGGGTTGCGCTGGTGCAACAACGGGCTGGCGCTCAGCTTCGCTCCCGCCTGACCTCCCACGCACGCCACCACGCTGTACCAAGATGAACATGGCCCGATCCTACGATCGGGCCATGCTTCATTTCGGGTATGCGGCTGGAAATCGGCAGCGGTCGCGAGGGCTTGAGTCACTGAAGCGATCGGCGAGGGCATCCAAGAATGCCAGGAGGAGAAAACGTGGCGCAGGCCGCTCTGCGCTGGCGAGATGCTTTGTGGTACCTTGTCGCCATTTCATCGAACCGGGTTTTCGGACCCGGCGCGCTACGATTCGCAAAGACGTCAAGGATCTCATGGACGCACAGACACAGATTACCCAGCGCCTCGCCGAGGAGCTCAATGTTCGCCCTCAACAGGTGGCCGCGGCCGTGGAGCTGCTCGATGGTGGCGCCACCGTGCCGTTCATTTCCCGGTATCGCAAGGAAGTCACCGGCGCTCTCGACGACGGCCAGCTGCGTACGCTGGAGGAGCGGTTGCGCTATCTGCGTGAACTGGAAGAGCGTCGCGAGACGGTGCTGGCCAGCATCGACGAGCAGGGCAAGCTGACCGATGAGCTGACCGCCCAGATTCGTGCGGCGGACACCAAGCAGCGCCTGGAAGACCTCTACCTGCCCTACAAGAAGAAGCGTCGCACCAAGGCCCAGATCGCCCGCGAGGCGGGGCTCGAGCCGTTGGCCCAGGCGCTGCTCGACGATCCTTCCCTCGATCCGCAGACCACCGCGGCGGATTACGTGGACGCCGACAAGGGCGTGGCGGACACCAAGGCGGCGCTAGACGGCGCCAAGCAGATCCTCATGGAACGCTTCGCCGAGGACGCCGAGCTGGTGGGTCGCCTGCGTGATCGCCTGTGGGAGGAGGGCGAGTTCAGTGCCCGGGTGATCGACGGCAAGCAGCAGGAGGGCGCCAAGTTCTCGGATTACTTCGAGCACGACGAACGCCTGGCCAAGGTGCCCTCGCATCGTGCCCTGGCCATGTTCCGGGGGCGCAACGAGGGTGTGCTGGGGTTGACCATCACGCTTCCCGGGGAGGAGGAGGCGGTGCTGCATCCTGCCGAGGTCGCCATCGCCCGGCATTTCGGGATCGACCTTTCAAGCAAGGACACCGGCCGGCCGGCGGATCGCTGGTTGCGCGAGGTGGTGCGCTGGACCTGGCGGGTCAAGCTCTATACCCATCTCGAGACCGAGCTGATGGGACGGCTCCGCGAGCGCGCGGAAGGCGAGGCCATCGAGGTGTTTGCCGCCAATCTGAAGGATCTGCTGCTGGCCGCCCCGGCCGGTCCCAAGGCCACCCTGGCCCTGGATCCGGGGTTGCGTACCGGCTGCAAGGTGGCGGTGGTGGATGCCACCGGCCAGTTCCTCGATCACGAGGTGATCTACCCCCACGCGCCCCAGAACCGCTGGGACGAGGCCCTTGCCAAGCTGGCCAGACTGGTCGAGAAGCACGCTGTCACCCTGATCGCCATCGGCAACGGCACGGCCAGCCGCGAGACCGACAGGCTCGCCGGCGAGCTGGTCAAGCGTTTCGCCTCGGCAAGCCCGCCGCGCCATCTCGCCAAGGTGATGGTCAGCGAGGCCGGTGCCTCGGTCTATTCGGCCTCCGAGATCGCTGCCCGGGAATTCCCCGATCTCGATGTGACCATTCGCGGCGCGGTCTCCATCGCCCGTCGTCTCCAGGACCCGCTGGCCGAACTGGTCAAGATCGAGCCGAAGTCCATCGGGGTCGGGCAGTATCAGCACGACGTGTCCCAGATGCAGCTCTCGCGCAGCCTGGAGACGGTGATCGAGGATTGCGTCAACGCCGTGGGAGTGGACCTGAATACCGCGTCGAGCGCGCTGCTTTCCCGGGTCTCGGGGCTCAATCCGGGCCTTGCCGAGAATATCGTCCTGCGCCGCAACGCCGAGGGGCCGTTTCGCGATCGCCGCGAGCTGCTCGAGGTCGGTCGTCTGGGGCCGCGCACCTTCGAGCAGTGTGCCGGCTTCCTGCGCATCATGAATGGCGACAACCCGCTGGATCGCAGCGCGGTACATCCCGAGGCCTACCCGGTGGTATCGCGCATCGCCGAGCGTGGCGGGCGCGGGCTGGCCAGCCTGATCGGCGACAGCGCCTACCTCAGGACCCTGAAGCCCACGGACTTCGTCGATGATACCTTCGGGGTGCCGACGGTGACCGACATTCTTAAGGAGCTCGACAAGCCCGGGCGCGATCCGCGTCCCGAGTTTCGCGCCGCGGAATTCCGCGAAGGGGTCGAGCAGATCAAGGACCTCGAGCCCGGCATGATTCTCGAGGGCACGGTGACCAACGTCACCCATTTCGGCGCCTTTGTCGATGTCGGGGTTCACCAGGACGGCCTGGTGCATATCTCGGCGCTCTCCGACAGCTTCGTCGAAGATCCGCGCCAGGTGGTCAAGGCCGGTGATATCGTCAAGGTCAAGGTCATGGCGGTGGACATCGAGCGCAAGCGCATCGGCCTGTCCATGCGCATGCATGACCAGCCCGCCGGCGACAAGGCCGGCGAGGCCAAGCCTTCTCGAAGCTCCCGGGGATCCCGCACCGGCTCGGCGCCGCGCGGAACCCCTCCGCGTGGTGGCGAGACCCGGCCGGGGCAGATGGGGGCGTTGGGCGAGGCGCTGCTCAAGGCGCGCAAGAAACAATGATCGCCCAGGGTTGAAAGGTGCGCACCTGCCGCCATAATCGAACGTTCATCACGCGTCGTGCCATGTGCCGGCGAATCAACAAGGGGTGGTCATCTTGTCCGAGCAACTAGACAACGCTATCGCACGGCTGAAAGGGCTGGCGCGTCGTGGGCACGTGGGGCGGCTGCGCCGCGGCGTCGAGAAGGAAGGGTTGCGCACCGACCGGCGGGGCGATATCGCCCAGACGCCTCATCCCCATTCGCTGGGATCGAAGCTGACCCACCCCTACATCACCACCGATTATTCCGAGTCCCTGCTGGAATACATCACGCCGGTGCATTGTCGTCCCGCGGACACGCTGGCCTTCCTTGCCGACCTGCATCGCTTCAGCTTTCGGCATCTCGGTGACGAACTGGTCTGGCCGGCCAGCATGCCCTGTCGCCTGGATGGCAACGACAGCGTGCCGATCGCCGATTACGGCAACTCCAATTCGGGCATGATGAAGCATATCTACCGGCGGGGGCTGGATGCCCGTTACGGGCGCATCATGCAGTCGATTGCCGGCATTCATTACAACGTCTCGCTGCCCGAGGGGTTCTGGCCGCTGCTCCAGGAACTGGAAGGCGCTCAGCACAAGCCCCAGGCGGCCTATCGCTCGGGGCGCTATTTCGACCTGATCCGCAACTTCCGACGCAACAGCTGGCTGCTGCTCTACCTGTTCGGTGCGTCGCCGGCGCTGGACCGAAGCTTTTTGACCGGGTCGACCCCCGACAAGCTGCATGCTCATGCCCGGGAGACGCTCTACGCCCCTTACGCCACCAGCTTGCGCATGTCCGATCTGGGCTATCAGAACAAGGTCCAGGCGCAGCTCAAGATCTGCTTCAATTCGCTTTCCAATTACGTGGGGACGCTGCGCAACGCCATCACCACGCCCTGGCCCGCCTACGAGCGCATCGGCGTGGCCGAGAACGGCGACTGGCGCCAGCTCAACTCCAACATCCTGCAGATCGAGAACGAGTACTACAGCGACATTCGCCCCAAGCGGGTCGCCCAACAGGGGGAGACCCCTACCCAGTCGCTCGAGGCCCGGGGGGTGGAGTACATCGAGGTGCGATGCCTGGATCTCAATCCTTTCCTGGCGCTGGGCATCGACGAGACGCAGATGCGTTTCCTGGATACCTTCCTGATGTGGTGCCTGCTCTCCGAGAGCCCCTGGATCTCCGACGAGGAGTGCGACCATCTCGACGACAATCGCCGCCTGGTGGTCGAGCGTGGCCGCGACCCCGCACTGGCCCTGGCCGTCGACGGGCAGGAGCGCAGGCTGGCCGATCGTGCCGAGGAGATCTTCAGTGAGCTTCGCCAGGTTGCCGAGCTGCTCGATATCACCGAAGGAGAAGAGCGCCATCGCGAGGCGATCGACGCCCTGGCGCCCCAGCTTTCGCGCCCGGAACTGACCCCCTCCGGTCGGCTGCTGTCGGCCCTCGAGGAGAGCGGTGACGAATTCGTCGACCATGTGCTCGAGCTGGCCCGTGACCAGGCGACGCAATGGCGAGAAGAAACCATGGATCCTGCTCGGGAGGCTCTGTTCACCCAGCTCACCGAGACCTCCCATCAGCAGCAAGGTGATATCGAGGCGGCGGACACCGAAAGCTTCGACAAATTCATCGACGCCTACTTTGCCCGGGCGCGGGAGTCGCGTGCCGCCGAGTCGGTGTGACGATCAGCGGGCATCTTGCGTATCGGAGAGTGTTGCATGCGATTTGAACTGAGCATTCGCCAGTGGAGCCTGGCCGGGTTGGCGTTCTGTGCCCTGATGATGGGGGTGGCCCTGGCGCTTCAGTACGTCGCCGACCTGGCACCCTGCCCGCTATGCATCTTCCAGCGTGTCGCCGTGCTGACGGCGGCAACGCTATTTTTGATCGCGGCCCTGCACGGCCCTCGCGACTGGGGCGGAGCCCTCTACGGGGGGCTGGGCCTGATCGCCGTCGGCGGCGGCGTGGCCGTGGCGGGGCGCCATATCTGGTTGCAGTCGTTGCCCCCCGACAAGGTGCCCAGCTGCGGCCCAGGGCTCGACTACATGCTGGAGGTGCTGCCGCTGTGGGACGTGATGTCCAGGGTACTCTCCGGTTCCGGCGAATGTGCCGAGATCGAGGGGTACTGGTGGGGGCTGACGCTCCCGCAGTGGACGCTGATCGGCTTTCTCGTTCTGGCGCTGATTCCCTTGGCGATGATCGTTCAAGGGATTCTGAATGCCAGGCGGGGGAGAGCCGAAGGGCAGCAGGAAGGTGTCGGCAACGCCTGAGAAAGCCGTTCTCGATTATCGAACAGTGCTTTCTGATGATACCTTTAATGCAAGTGAAACAACAGGTTGCATCTTTTTCGTGTGGCGGGATTGACACCCATGACGCTTGGGGTGACGCTGGAGATCCGCAGGAGTGAGAACGATAAAGGGAGGGCTGCCCATGCTGGAAAACTGCAGAACCGCGCAGGAGCGTTGGGGAGGCGTGCATCGGATGATCGACCGCTGGATCGACGCGCGTCGCGAGATGCTGGTCGCCTTCATGGATCTGAAGGAAGCCTGCGACATCGACGAGGAAGCGGTGACCAAGGCGCGCATCGACAATTTCAGTGAATTGCTGATGGACTATATCAGTGCCGGGCATTTCGAGATCTACCCCCAGTTACGCCAGGAAGCCGAGCACTTCAACGATCACGAGGCCCTGGCCGTGGCCGACAAGTTGCTGGAACGTCTCGAGATGTCCACGCAACTGGCGTTGGACTTCGAGAACGATTACTCGACACCGACGCGTTGCCAGCACTACCTGTTCCGTCTTCCCGCCTGGCTCGAACGCCTGGGCAAGGGACTCACCGAGCGCTTTGCCCTCGAAGACCAGTTGATCGGTCGCCTGCACGCCGCGCATTCACCGCCGCCTGCTGCTCAGGCCACGACCCGCGCCACCTTCCAATAGCGTTTACCGACTACCGGTCGTTCATGCCTCGCCCTGACAGCGAGGCGCTTCTTTTTTGGTTCATCGCAGAGCAGTGTGAAGCCGCAAGCCTGCCGGAAAGGTTGGCGTAGGAGCGCAGAGTTTCTGCGCGATTGGCGTTATTACCATCGCCGGATAAATCCGGCTCCTACCACCCCGGTGGCCCTGGTGCCCCACGAGAGTTCCCACCACCCCAATGGCGCTGGTTTTCGTGGGAGCTCGGTTTACCGAGCGAGGGGTTGTCATGATCAGCCATCGCCCGATCAATCGGGCCCCTACGTCTCACAGCCACTCACGGCAATCCATGAAGAACCCCTTTCACTTTGCATCTGCCGGCCTGAGCCGCCGCGTCAGGCGCTCGCTGGTCTTGGCTCCCAGCACCAGCATGCACGGGGTCAGCAACAGCGTCAGCCCGGTGGCGAAGCCCAGCCCGCCGGCGATGGCGCTGGAGAGCTGTGTCCACCATTGGGTCGAGGGCGCGCCCCAGCCAAGGCTGGGGGCGAGCAGGTCGACATTGACGCCGAGCACCATCGGCATCAGGCCGAGGATGGTGGTGATGGCCGTAAGCAATACCGGGCGCAGGCGGTGACCGCCGGCCTCCAGGGCGGCATCGAGGGCGGTCAGCCCTTCGCTGCGCAGCTGGTTGTAGGTGTCGATCAGCACGATATTGTTGTTAACCACGATGCCGGCCAGGGCGATGATGCCCATGCCCACCATGACGATGCCGAAAGGCTGGCCGTTGAGCAGCAGGCCGAGCAGCACGCCGCCGGTGGAGAAGACGATGGCCGACAGCACCAGCAAGGCCTGATAGAGGCTGTTGAACTGGGTCACCATGATGATCGCCATCAGGAAGATCGCGACACCGAAGGCGGTGGTCAGAAACTGGCTGGTCTCGGCCTGGTCTTCCTGCTCCCCGGCAAAGCCGACGCGTACGCCCCCCGGCAACTCGTCGAGCGTATCGCTCAGGGCGCGCAGGCGTTCGTCGACCTGACGATCGGGGTCGACATCGGCCTGCAGGGTGATCGCCCGCTGCCCGTCGACGCGATGCAGGGTGCCCACCTTCGGGGCGGGCTCGAGTCGCACGAAATGGCTGATCGGCACCTGGCCTCGGGTCGTATTGATGGTCAGGCGCTCGAGCTGATCGAGGCTGCGTTGCGCGCCGGGCAGGCGCACCCGGATATCCACCTCGTCGTTGGCGTCCTGGGGCCGGTAGGTGGCGATCTGCAAGCCGGTGGTGACCAGCTGCACGGCACTGCCGATGGTCGAGACATCGGCACCGAAGCGTGCCGCCGCCTCGCGATCGACCTGCAGGCGCCACTCCACGCCGGGCAGACTGCGGTCGTCCTCGATGGCACGAAAGCCGCCGAGACGCTGCATGGCGCTGCGCAACTGCACCACGGCCTCTTCGATGGCGCCCGGGTCGTTGGCACTCAACTCGAGCTGGATCGGCTTGCCGCTGGAGGGGCCCTGCTCCTGCTCCCGGGTCTCCAGGCGGATGCCGGGGATATCCTCGGTGCGCTCGAGCATGTCGGCGAGGATCTCGGCCGCGGGCCGGCGCTGGTGCCAGTCGATGAGCTGGAAGGAGAGCTGGCCGATGACGTCTTCGCCCAACTGACGGTTAGGGATGGCGTAGGAGCGCGCATAGAGCGATTCGACCTCGCTGATGCCCTCCAGGCGTGCCTCGATGCGCCTGACTATCGCATCCTTCTCCTCGACGGAAAGATCGCCCCGGGCGTGCACCAGCAGCTGGGCGCTGTCGGGCTCCACCGAAGGAAAGAACTCCACGCCGTGATTGAAGCGCGCGTAGCCCGCGTAGAGAAGCGCCATCACCGTCAGCGCCCCGGCGAGGGTCAGCGCCGGCCGCTGCAGCAGATGGGCCAGGGTGCGCCGGTAGAGGCGCCCCCCGCGAGTGATTCGTTCACTGCCCCGAGGCTGACCGCGACTGAACAGGTTGCCCAGGGTGGGCATGAACACCAGGGCCATGGCCAGGGAGGCGAGCAGGCAGAGGATCACCGTCGCCGGCAGGTATTTCATGAATTCGCCCACCACCCCGGGCCAGAACAGCAGTGGCAGGAACACCGCCAGGGTGGTGGCGGTGGAGGTGATGACCGGCCAGGCCATGCGACTGGCGGCTCCGGCCCAGGCATCGTGAGGCGAGCGTCCCTCGGCGAAGTAGCGGTCCGCCTGCTCGCCGACCACGATGGCGCCGTCGACCAGCATGCCGGCGACCAGGATCAGGGCGAACAGCACGACGATGTTGAGCGTGTAGCCAACCGACCAGATCAGCAGGATGCCGGTGAGAAAGGCGCCGGGAATGGTCATGCCGATCAGCAGTGCCGCCCGGGGGCCCATGGCGGCGAGAATCACGATCAACACCAGCACGACGGCGGTGAGCACATTGTTCAACAGCTCGTCGAGCATCTCCTCGACTTCCGTCGACTGGTCCATGATGACGTTCACGTCCAGCCCGTCGGGCATCTGCGGACGCGCCTCCTCCAGCACGGCCTTCACCGCCTCGACGGTGGCGATGATGTTCGCGCCGGTTCGCTTGGATATCTCCAGCACCACCGCCGGTTGCCCGTTGATGCGGGCGTAGCCGGTGGGGTCCTTGAAGGTGCGATGGATGCTCGCGACCTCGCCGAAGGTGATCACCCGGTCGCCATCGACCTTGACCGGGGTGTTCATTACGTCCTCGAGGTTCTCGATGACGCCCGGCACCTTGATCGCCATGCGTCCCGCGCCGTTGTCCAGGCTGCCCGCCGCGACCAGCCGGTTGTTGCGTGACACCAGGTTGAACAGGGTGTCGAAATCGACGCCGTAGCTGTCGAGCACCAGGGGGTCGACCACGATCTCCATCAGATCCTCGCGCTCCCCGGCAATCTCGACGTCGAGGACGCTGGGAATGCCTTCGATGTTCTCCTTCAGTTCCCGGGACAGCCACATCAGTTCGTTGGCCGACAGCGGTCCGGAAAGCCCCACGGAAAGGATCGGGAACAGGGCGACGTTCACCTCCATGACCCGTGGCTCCTCCGCCTCGTCGGGCAGCGAGCTGCGCGCGATGTCGACCTTCTCGCGCACGTCGGCCAGGGCACGGCGGGCATCGAAGCCGGCATCGAACTCCAGGGTGATCGAGGCGATGCCCTCGCTGGATTGCGAGGTCATCTTCTTGATGCCCTCGATGGTCCGCAGTTCCTGTTCCATGGGGCGCACCAGCAGGCGTTCGCCATCCTCCGGGCTGACCCCCTCGAGCACCAGCGAGACGTAGATCATCGGAATCGCCACGTCGGGGTTGGATTCCTTGGGAATGGCCTGATAGGCCGCCAGCCCGGCCAGTACCAGAAACGCCAAGAGCAGCAGGGTGGTACGGCTGCGGTTCAGGGCGGCATGAATCAAGGTACGCATGTTACGACTCTTGCTCGTCGTTGACCGGTACCGCTTCGACCTGCTCGCCGAGGTCGACGAAACCGCCCCCCAGGGTGATCAGGCGCACCTGGTCGGGGAGCCCGGTGACCCAGGTCTGGTGGGCGTCGGCGGTGAGCAGGGAAACCGGCGTGAAGCGCACCGTGTCGCTGTCATCGAGATGCTTGACGCCCAGGCGCCCCCGGTCGTCGAGAATCAGCAGTGCCGGCGACAGCCGGTGCGCCTGGCGTGACGGCAAGGCGATGTCGAGGGTGGCGCTGGCCCCGGCGATGCGCAGACGCTCCGGGTTGGCCAGGTTCGCCTCCAGCGCGTAGCTGCGGGTCGCGCTGTCGGCGCTGCTGGCGACGAAGCTGAGCTCACCCTGCAACTGCTCGCCGCTCAACAGGGTGGCGGTCACCGGCAAGCCGGTACGCAGCTCCGGGGCGCGTCGCTGTGGCGCCCTGGCCGTGGCGATCAGCCGATCGATCTCGACCAGCTTGCCCACATCCTCGCCGGGCTGGACGAAGTCGCCCAGTTCGACATCGAGACGATCGAGCACACCGGTGAAAGGTGCCTTGAAGCGTGCATCGGCCCGCAGCTGGCGGAGCCTGGCCAGTTCGGCGCGCGCCTCGGCCACGGCGCTTTCCAGGCGCAGTACCTCGTTGCTGGATACCAGGTTCTTGCCGCTCAGACGGCGGGCGCCTTCCCGCTCGGAAAGGGCCAGCTTGAGCTCGGCCTCGGCCTGGGCCAACTGCTCGGGCAGGTCTTCCTCGTCGAGCTCGAGCAGGGTGTCGCCGGCCTCGACGCGGCTTCCCTGGGGGTGGGGCAGGGCCGCCACGGTGCCGGTGCGACGAGGACGCAGGATGATATCGCGGTGCGGTTCGAGCTGGCCCTGCAGCGTCAAGTCCGGCGTATGCTCCCGGGCCTCGGACAGACGGACCTCGACCCGCGGCAGGCTGGGCGTCTGCACCTGGATGGTTGCGGGGGGTTCGGCGCGAAAATGCTGCACGTCGCCGAGCAGTAGCCAGACGAACAGGGCAACGCCCAGCAGCAAGGCGAACGGAGCGGAGAAGGAAGAAAATTTCAGACGCATCAAGCCATCCAGCAGAGGCAGGAAGAAGTGCCACGACGATCGCAACAGGAACGCTTTTGAATCAATTATTTGAAATATGTTCCCGAGGCGACCGCCACTTTATCAGATTGGACGCCCGGCTACCTCAGGCTGATGATGCGCCAGCCACGCTCGATCGCGACCTTGCGCAGCCTGTCGTCCGGGTCCACCGCGACAGGATTGTCGACCTTCTCCAGCAGGGGCAGGTCGTTATGGGAATCGCTGTAGAACCAGGCATTGTCGAGGGTGATGCTCTGCTTCTCCAGCCATTCGTCGAGACAGACGACCTTGCCGTGCTGGAAGCTCGGCGTGCCGCTGACGCGACCGGTATAACGGTTGTCGACGATCTCGGGCTCGACGGCGATCAGGTCGTCCACGCCCAGCCGCCTGGCGATCGGCCCGGTGATGAAGCGGTTGGTGGCGGTGACGATCAACAGGGTATCGCCCTTGGCGCGATGCCGGGCCAGCAGTTCCTCGCCCTTGGTGAGGATGTTCGGCTCGATCTTGCTGATCATGAACTGCTGGTGCCAGGCGCTCAGCTGCTCCGGGGAGTTTTCCGCCAGTGGCTTGAGGGCCAGGGCCAGGTAGTCGTGAATGTCGAGGGTACCCTCGTGGTATTGCCGGTAGAAGCGCTCGTTGGATTCGCGGTAGCTCACCGGATCGACGGCCCCCTGTTCGACCAGGAACTCGCCCCAGGCATGGTCGCTGTCGATTGCCAGCAATGTGTTGTCGAGATCGAAGATGGCCAGGCTCAAGACACGCTCCTTGGTGGTGCCGAATGTAAGCGATTATTGCAGAAGTGACCGTGCATTCACACCACGGCGCACGCGCGTGTTGATGCGCTTTCGAGCTTTGTGGAAGAATGAGTGCAATAGTAGATTCATAAGGTGAAGCCCGTGATCGACGCCGACGGCTTCCGCCCCAACGTTGGCATTATCATTGTCAACCGCGAGGGCCAGCTGCTTTGGGCGCGTCGGGTAGGACAGAATGCGTGGCAATTTCCTCAGGGAGGCATAAAGTCCGACGAGACTCCACAACAGGCGCTCTACCGTGAGCTCGAGGAAGAGATCGGTCTGACGCCAGCCGATGTCGAGGTGTTGGCCTGTACCCGAGGATGGCTGCGCTATCGTTTGCCCCGGCGCATGATACGCACACAATCGAGGCCGGTATGCATCGGCCAGAAGCAGAAATGGTTTCTGCTCCACATACGCTGCCAGGACAGCCGGATCTGCATGGATTCAACGCCCAAGCCGGAGTTCGATGGCTGGCAATGGGTAAGCTACTGGTACCCGCTGGGCCAGGTGGTGCCGTTCAAGCGCGAAGTCTACCGTCGCGCCTTGCGGGAGCTGGCGCCCCGGGTGCAGCATCTGGCCCGGGGCGGTGACTGACTGCCCCCTTGTTTCATTACAAGAAGAATGCCCATGCTCGATGTCCTACGTCGCATCGTCCAGGAAGTCAACGGAGCACGCAGCCTCGAGGCGGCGCTGGCCACCGTGGTGCGGCGTGTCCGCAAGGCGATGCGCACCGATGTCTGTTCCATCTACCTGTTCGACCCCGCCCGGGAGCGACTGGTGCTCAAGGATACCATCGGCCTGCGTACCCAGGCGGTTGGCCAGGTCGCCTTGCGCCTGGGCGAGGGACTGGTCGGGCTGGTGGGGCAGCGCGAGGAGACCCTCAACCTCGAGGATGCCCCGTCGCATCCGCAGTTTCGCTACTTCAAGGAAACGGGAGAAGAACGTTTTTCCAGCTTCCTCGGCGTGCCGATCATCCATCAGCGGCGAATGCTGGGCGTACTGGTCGTTCAGCAGCAGGACAAGCGCCGCTACGACGAGGGCGACGAGGCGTTCCTGGTCACCATGGCGGCGCAGCTGGCCGGCGTTCTTGCCCACGCCATGGCCACGGGGGCTCTCAATCAGCCGACCCGCGCCGACGGCATGGCGATGTTCAAGGGCGTTGCCGCTTCGCCGGGGATGGCCATCGGCGAGGCGGTGGTGATCGCGCCGCTGGCCGACCTGGACAGCGTGCCGGACCTGATCCCCACGGACATCGACTACGAGCTCCGCCGCCTGCAGGAGGCCATCGGCAAGGTACGGGGCGAGATGCGACGCACCGGGGAGCGCCTGGCCAATCGCATCTCCGCCCAGGAGCTCGCCTTGTTCGATGCCTACGAACAGATGCTGGCGGACGCGGCGCTGGGCCAGGAGGTGGAGAAGCGCATTCGCGAGGGCCAGTGGGCCCCGGGCGCCTTGGCGGACGTGGTGCGCCGCCACGTGCAGTACCTGGAACGGGTGGATGACGATTACCTGCGCGAGCGTTCGGCGGATATTCGTGACCTGGGCCGACGGGTGCTGACCCATCTTCAGGAAGAGAGCCCGCGTACTTCCGAGGCCTTTCCGGAGCGTTGCATTCTCGTCGGTGACGAGATCAGCGTGGGCATGCTCGGCGAAGTGCCCCGGGAGAAGCTGGCGGGACTGGTGTCGATCAGCGGGTCCAGCACCTCCCATGTCGCGATCCTGGCCCGGGCGATGGGCATCCCCACGGCGTTGGGCATGGTCGATCTGCCCTTGCAGCGTCTCAACAATGCCCCGGTGATTCTCGATGGCCACCGCGGTCGCTTGTTCGTGCGTCCGGACAGCGAGCTCATCGGCCACTACCGAGAGCAGATCGCCGAGGAGCAGGCGCTGGCCGAGGTGCTAGAGCATGAACAGCACCTGCCCAGCGAGACGCCAGACGGCCACGCCATGGCGCTGATGGTCAACACCGGCTTGACCGTCGATGCGGTGGCCCAGCTCAAGCCGCGTATCGGCGGGGTCGGGCTCTACCGCACCGAGGTGCCGTTCATGATCACCGAACGCTTCCCCAGCGAACAGGAACAGGAGAGGCTCTACCGCGAGCAGCTGGAAGGCTTCGCGCCGCTGCCCGTGACCATGCGTACCCTGGACATCGGTGGCGACAAGGACCTGCCTTATTTTCCCATCCACGAGGCCAACCCGTTCCTCGGCTGGCGCGGCATACGCGTGACCCTGGACCACCCCGAGGTGCTGATGGTGCAGTTGCGGGCAATGCTTCGCGCGTCCAGAGGGCTCGACAACCTGCATGTTCTGCTCCCCATGGTCACCAACATCGACGAGGTCGACACCGCATTGCGGCTGCTCGATCGGGCGCTGGTCGAACTGGGCGAGGAAGGCGAGGATATCACGCGGCCCCAGGTCGGGGTGATGCTGGAAGTGCCGGCGACGCTCTACCAGCTCAAGGCGCTGGCAAGCCGGGTCGATTTCTTCTCGGTGGGCAGCAACGACCTGACCCAGTACCTGCTCGCGGTGGATCGCAACAATCCTCGAGTGGCCGAGCTGTATGACGCCTGCCATCCCGCCGTTCTGGCGGCCCTGGCACGTCTGGCCGACGAGGCCGCATCGCTGAAGATGCCCACGTCGGTGTGTGGCGAGCTGGCCGGTGACCCCGGCGGCGCGCTGCTGCTGATGGGCATGGGCTTCGATGTACTCTCCATGAACGCGCCCAGCCTGCCGAAGGTGCGGGCCGCCATTCGCCGCGTTTCCCTGGCTCAGGCGCAGAAGCTGGTCGAGGAGACCCTGCCGCTGGCGACACCCACCGCGGTTCGGGCGCATCTGACGGCGTGCTTCGATGCCTGGGGGCTGGCACACCTGCTGCCGCCCCGGGAGTATGGCAAATAGGCTCGCCGGAGATCGCTCGATCAATCGGCCTCCTGAAAACCCTTTGATATCAATTGCCTGTAGGGGCTAGCTTCAGCGAGCGATGGGTCGACGATCGACCGGCAACGGTGGGACGTCGAGTCGGCATTGACGTTCCTCGAGGAGCCTTCCGAGTGGCCCGAAGGCGCGTTCACCGATCGCGATGCCGCTCTCGGCCTCCCAGCGCACCCAGGTGCTGGCGCGAGTGCCATACTCATCGCCGACGATAAAGGGCGCCGAGAGGAAACGCTCCAGTTCGAGGCCAACACCGGTATCGGGCAGTTGCGCATCCGTGGCGCGTGCGTCGTCCGCCAGCAGTGCCCAGGCGCGTGCCGCGAAGGTCTCGCTGCCATCGCGGCCGGTCTCGGCCCGTGTGGCGGTGGCAAGGCGTTGCCGGCTACGCAGCAGCTTCGGCCAGGGAGTGTCGAGGGTGGCGTTGGAGAGTCCGTGCAGCCCGGGGGCCACCTCCTGAAGCCGGGTGCCCGAAGGACCGTGGTGCAGGTGCCATAGGATGCGCCCATCGCTTGCCAGCAGGTTGAAGCCGGCATAGCAGTACGCGGCCTTTCGTTCCAGGCCGTGTAGCCACTTTTCCAGAGAGTCGCATTCCAGGGCGTGGCGGGCCAGCTCGCCTCGACTGTGACCCTGGGCGGGTGCCTCGAACTCGGGAGCACGCACATTGGTGACGGCAGCCAGGCGCCCCCGGCGATGGCCAGCCAGCCAGGTGCCGCCGGCGCGCAGGTCACGGCCTCCCAGGATGTCGGGAGCATCCCTCCATACGTGCAATGCAGCACTGGGCCGCTCGTGGAATTCGTCGCGGTTGGCGGCAAGACGCAGGGGAACCGCGCCACCGGGACGCCAATCAAACACGATCAGGCACATGCTTGCTCCCGTTGAATATCGTCCGGATGCTGCATTTTTTGGCTCTTCACAGATTGCCGTGAATGGCTGTGGAGATGTAGGGGCCCGATTGATCGGGCGATGGACCAACCCCTCGCTCGCTGAAGCGAGCTCCCACGAAAATCAGAGCCACCGGGGTGGTAGGAGCCCGATTCATCGGGCGAACGCCGCGTAGCGGCGCCTGCTCTGCGATGAACCCATTTTTCCGCCATTTCTCGTCGCGTCGCAGAAGCCTGGTGGGGGAAAATAGGCGACATGACAGCCAAACGGTGAAACGCGTAGACTCGCCTCATTGTCGACGACCGGGGTCATGATGCAAGGAACGCGGGGCAAAAGGAAACAACGCAACGTGTTGAGCCGGCGCTTGCTGCAGGCCGCTGGCCCCTTGCTCGTGGCCGAGATCGGCTTTTCCCTGATCTGCCTGGCCGTCGGGGTCTGGATCTGGCGTGATGCCGAACAGCGTTACCGCCAGGAACTCCAGCGCGACCTGCTGCAGACCCACGTAGTGCAGGCGAACCTGATCGACCAGCGACTGATCGAACAGCAGCGCCACCTGCGTCAGTTGGGGCGGGCGGTGCGTCGGGTATTGCAAACCGAGATGACGGCTACCCCTCTTGCGCCGTCTGCGGGTGACGATGGCCATCGCCTTGGGCCCGAGGGCGTCATGGCACTGTTTGGCGAGGTGCCGGCCTCCGAGGATACCGCCCCCCCGAGCCGCGTTCGCCAGCTCCATCGGCTCGAACCGCTGATGAACGATCTCTACCTCAGCGACACCCTGATCGAACGTCTCTACGTTGCCTTGCCCCAGGGACTGACTGCCCTGGTGCCCGCCAGCCGGCTGGCACTCGACACCGACAGATCGGAGTGGCAGCGCTACCGTTTCGAGGTGGGCGAAAGCGATGATCCTGTCACGCCGTTTCGTTGGCACGCCGCTCCCCAGGGCCCGGCCGGGGAGGCACATCTGGCCCTGCAGTACGACGTGATGGACCTCGCGAACGAGCGCGTGGCACAGCTGACGCTTGAATTCGATGACCGGCGTCTGGCCCGGATCATTCAGGAAGCCCTGGGGCCCGACACCGAAGCCTGGCTGCTGGAGGCTCAGGGCGAACGCCTGATGGGGGCGGAATCGATTACCTTGCCTGCCAGTGCCGGACGCCGCGGCGTCTACACCCCGAGCGATGACGAATCGTTGGGCAGTCGGGAGGCGTCCGGACAGTTGGTCTGGATGTCGTTGCCCACCAGCGGGTGGCGCCTGGTCAGTCGACAGGCAAGCCCGGGGAGTGTGCTGCCGTCCGGTGCGCTTCTTTGGGTCGTGCTGGCCTGGGCGCTCGGTAGCCTGCTGATGCTTGGCGTGCTGCTGCTGGTGATGGGGCAACGTGCTCGATACTGGACGCGACAGTTGGAGGCCCCTGCATCGCGAGTGGCGGGTCTCGCCCGCCGCGTGCAGGCACTGGTTCCTGCCTGGTTGATTCCTTCGCAGCACGAGACCCCTGAGCCGAGACACGAAACCAGCGAGAGGCTGACTGCCAGGCTCGACGAGGAGCTGAATGCCCTGGAAGCGTCCCTGGCACTGCTCAGGCGGCAGCCCCGATTGTTCGATCTGCTCGAGACGCTGGATGCGCCGGCGATGCTCACCCACCACGACAGGCTGGTCGCCACCAACCCCGCCTTCGAGAGGCTTGTGGGCCATTCGCACCGCGAGCTGGAAGGGCTCAACGAGTCGCTTTTCCTGATCGCCGAGGATGACGCCGATGAGTCCATGGTGCGCGTCAAGACCGCCGATGGCCATTGGCGAATGATGCGACGTTGCCTGGGCGATGACGAGCATGGTCATGGCCTGACGCTGCTGATCGATGAGTCGGAGTCCCGCTACCATGCCCAGCAGCTCTCCCTGGCCCGGGATCGTGCCCGGCAGGATTCGCGGCTCAAGTCCGATTACCTGGCCTTGCTGCGGCGTGAACTGGAGGCGCTGTCGGTGGAAGTGGGCAGGACGGCAGGACTCGACGAAAGGCTGCGCGAAAGGGGAGCGATGTTGCTGCAGTTGCTGGATAGCCTGAACGAGGAGAACGGTGGCAAGCCTTCGGGGGGCGTCGTGTCCCAGGCAAGACCGGCAAGCGAGACGCGCTCGCCGCGGATGCTGATCGTCGACGACGGGCCGGTGAATACCGCCCTGGCCCATGATATGCTTTCCCGCCACGGACTCAAGGTGGACACGGCGGCAGGGGGGCAGGAGGCCCTCGACCTCTCGGACCGACATTTCTATGATCTCGTTTTCATGGATATATTCATGCCGCCCCCGGATGGCATCGAGACGACTCGGCGCTGGCGAGCCCGGGAAGACGCCGACAAGGAGGCGCGGCGCAGCGTTCTGGTGGCCTTGACCGCCAACGCCAGCGAAAGCGACCGAGAGCGTTTTTTCGCCGCCGGCATGGACGATTACCTGGCGAAGCCCTATCGACCCCAGGCGCTAATCGATATGATTCGTCGCTGGCTACCCGAGGCCGATATCCGCTAAATTGCTTGAGACACTTATGCTCCAATACCCGCAGATAGACCCGGTCGCCATCGCCCTGGGGCCGGTGAAGATTCACTGGTATGGCTTGATGTACGTGGTCGGCTTCGTCGGCGCCTGGTGGCTGGGTCGCAAGCGGGCTCACCGGGTCGGCCTGAGCCACGACGATATCGGCGACATGCTCTTCTACGGCGCGCTGGGAGTCGTGCTGGGCGGGCGTGTCGGCTATGCGCTCTTCTACGGCTTCGATCGATTGCTGGACAATCCGCTGTGGCTGTTCCAGATATGGGACGGCGGCATGAGCTTCCACGGCGGCTTGCTCGGCGTATTGATCGCCGCCTGGCTCTTCGCCCGCAAGCATCGCCTGGCCTTCTTCCAGTTGACCGACTTCATCGCTCCCCTGGTGCCCATCGGCTTGGGCGCGGGGCGCATCGGCAACTTCCTCAATGTCGAGTTGCCCGGCCGGATCAGCGAACTGCCCTGGGCCATGCCGTTCCCCGGCATGGGGCCGGAGCCGCGTCACCCGTCGTCGCTTTACGAGTTCCTGCTGGAAGGTGTGGTGCTGTTCGCCATCCTCTGGTGGGTGTCGCGTCGCCCACGCCACCGGGGTATGATCTCGGGACTGTTCCTGGTGCTCTATGGCGTCTTCCGTTTCGCCGTGGAATTCGTGCGCCTGCCGGACCCGCAACTGGGCTTCATCGCCTTCGGCTGGCTGACCATGGGCATGCTCCTGACCCTGCCGATGATCGCCGCCGGGCTGGGTCTGATCCTCTGGTCGCGCCGCCAGCCGGTGGATGGCACCGCCGCCCCCGAAGCCACTCACCGCAAGCAAGCCAGACGCTCATGACCAACGCTTTTGAACAACGCCCTCTCGAGCAGCCCGCTCTCGAGCAACCCTATCTGGACCTGGTGCGCCAGGTGCTGGACGCCGGCGTGGAAAAGTCCGACCGCACCGGCGTGGGAACCCGCAGCCTGTTCGGCCACCAGATGCGCTTCGACCTGAGCCGGGGCTTTCCGCTGCTGACCACCAAGAAGCTGCACCTGCGCTCGATTATCCATGAGCTGCTGTGGTTCCTGCGCGGCGATACCAATATCGCCTACCTCAAGGAGCACAAGGTCAGCATCTGGGACGAATGGGCCGACGAGAACGGCGACCTGGGCCCGGTCTACGGCTACCAGTGGCGCAGCTGGCCCCGCCCCGATGGCGGCCATGTCGACCAGATCGCCAATGTCGTCGAGCAGATCAAGCGCCACCCGGACTCGCGCCGGCTCATCGTCTCGGCCTGGAATCCGGCCCTGGTCGACGAGATGGCCCTGCCGCCGTGCCACGCGCTGTTCCAGTTCTATGTCGCCGAGGGGCGGCTTTCCTGCCAGCTCTATCAGCGCAGCGCCGACATCTTCCTCGGGGTGCCCTTCAATATCGCCAGCTACGCGCTGCTGACCCGGATGATCGCCCAGGCCTGCGACCTGGCCCCCGGCGAGTTCGTTCATACCCTGGGCGATGCCCACCTCTATTCGAACCATCTCGAGCAGGCCGAGCTGCAATTGTCGCGCACCCCGCGTCCGGCTCCGCAACTGGTGCTCAATCCGCGGGTCAAGGATCTCTTCGCCTTCCGCTTCGAGGACATCGCCATCGAAGGCTATGAGCCGCACCCTCACATCAAGGCCGAGGTGGCGGTATGAACCCATCGAACGGCGAGTCTCGGGTCGCGGTGGTGATGGTCGCCGCCCTGACCCGGAACGGGGTGATCGGTGTCGACAACCGGTTGCCCTGGCACCTGCCCGAGGACCTCAAGTTCTTCAAGCGCATCACCCTCGGCAAGCCGCTGGTCATGGGGCGCAAGACCTTCGACTCCATCGGCCGCCCATTGCCGGGGCGCCTCAACATCGTGGTGACCCGCGATACGAGCTTCCAGCGCGAGGGCGTGCGGGTCTGTCATGACCTGGCGGATGCCCTGGCCCTGGCCGAACGCCAGGCCATCGCGGAGGGCGTCGACGAGATCGCGGTGATCGGGGGCGGCGAGATCTTCACCCAGGCCATGCCCCGGGCATCGCGCCTCTATCTCACCGAGATCGACACGACCCTCGAGGGGGATGCCTACTTCCCGCCGCTGGATGATCGGCAGTGGCAGGAAATCGAGCGCAGGCCGGGCCGGGCCGAAGGCACCGATGCGCAAGCCGACAAGAGCGATACGCAAGAGGGGCGTCCCGACTACGCCTTCGTCGTCTACGAACGTCGCTGAAAATGCGGATTTGACATTGTCACCGATCAACGCTGGTATTGGCAGATGAGCCCGAGTTCAAGGCAGCCCAAGGAGGCCACACCGTGCTGACGGAACGCGTAGCCGCGCTATTCGACACTCTGGAACTTCAGGCGCAGCGAGGGTTGGACGAGACGGCTCGTCTGCGCGGGCGGCTCGCAGTGCTGGAAGCCGAGAATCAGCGCTTGCGCGATACCCTGGAGCAACGCGAAGCGGCACTTGCCCAGGCCGCGGCGGTGCCTCAAGCCGTGCCTCGCAGCGCTGCCGAACGCGGCTATCCGTTGCCGCGTCGCGCCGAGCCCGAGGCGCCGCTTCCGGCCGAGCCCGAGGCACCGGTCGCCGAATCCGCTTCGCCGCCCGGCAACGACACGACGGCCGTGAGTTCCGAGCCAGCCTTCTCGCACGCCGCCGACAAAGGCCAGGCCGAAAATAGCCAGACGAACTCGCTTCCCGACGACGAGCCGCCGACTCCCCAGGCGCTGCTCGACCAGTGGTATCGGCGTTATACCGACACCTTCTTCAAGGGCCATACGCGACCCCTCAAGGTGGGCGTTCACGAGGACCTGGTGGCGCGCGAACCCTGGCCGGACAAGCTGGTGCGCCGGGCACTGGCCTGCTATGTGCACCTGCCGCGCTATCTCAAGGCGGTGCGAGTCGGCGCCGAACGGGTCGATCTGGACGGCCAGCCGGCGGGCGTGGTCACCGAAGGCGAAGCGCGCCATGCGCACAAGCAGCTCGAATCGCTCCAGGCCCAGCAGCGCCAGCGAGAGGCTGCCAGCAAACGCAATCCCGAATCGCGCAAGAACGCCCGCCTCGACAACAAGTTGAGCGAGTTGCTGGCCAAGCACGGCCGCCACTGAGCCTCATCTCGACCGCCTGTTCCCCTTTTTCGAAAGGAAGCCGCGCCACCCAGGAGGGCGCGGCTTCTTGACCTGTGTCATCTTTTAACGCTCGATGGACTTGAAACTTCCGTCAACGCTGCCATCATGAACACTGTTCGCGCTGACATCTTCCGCTCATGGGTGGAAGACTCGAGGCGATGGAATGCCCGGAGCGCCGAGGTTGGCGGCTCCGGTCAGACGGGAGGCGTTAGTGGAAGGGCGATCCAGGGCTTTTTTCGCGGCAGGATTAAAAACAGTGTTTTTTTCTTGTTGCGTTCCTGAAAGACCCGGTATAAGGTTTCCCCTGCGAGCATTGGATAATAACAAGGCTTGACTATGGCAATACCTCCAGCTACCCGCGGAGGCGCCTGGCAAGCTGGCTGCACACTGCAGACAACGATCGAACAGTAAGCTAGTTAAGGAACTATCGCGATGAAAAAGACGCTCTTAGTAACTGCCATTGCCGGCGCCATCGGTGCCTCCGCCGCTGCCCAGGCCGCCACGGTCTACAACCAGGACGGCACGCAGCTCGACATCTACGGCAACCTCCAGATTGCCTACAAAAGCATTGAGACAGATGACAACGATGATGGAGTCCTTCAGCGTGGTGAAGGTTCCGAGTCTCGTGACGAAATCTTCGACAACGGTTCCACCTTCGGTGTCACCGGTCAGCATGTCATCAACCCGGGCCTGACCGGCTACTTCAAGGCCGAGTGGGAATTCGACGCCGATGAAGCCAAGGGTGACGGCGGCATCGACACCGGCGACCAGGCCTATATCGGTCTGAAAGGCAACTTCGGTGATGCCCGCCTGGGCTCCTGGGATCGCCTGATCGACGACTGGATCCAGGATCCGATCACCAACAACGAGTTCTTCGACGTCACCGACGCCTCCGTTGTAGGCGATGACGGTTTCAATACCCAGAACGCCGACAACGACAACGAAGGCGACAAGATCCAGTACATGTCACCGTCGTTCGGTGGCCTGCAGTTCGCCGTGGGTTCCCAGTACAAGGGTAGCGACGAGAATGAGAACATCTCGGATTCCGGCAACGCTTCCTTCTTCGGCGGTCTGAAGTACACCGTGGGCGCCTTCTCTGTGGCGGGTGTCTACGACAACCTTGATAACTATGAAGGGGATGTTTCCGGCGCAGAATACTTGGTTGCTGACCCTAACGGCGAGCTGATTTCTGCCGAAGGCGACCAGGGCTCCGCAGCTGGAAATAATGACTTCGACGCAGGCGAGCAGTACGGTGTGACCTTCCAGTACACCATGGACGCCCTGCGCATGGCGCTCAAGTACGAGCGCTACGAGTCCGGCGACGAGGACTTTGTCCCTTCCGAGAACCGCTATGCTCTGGGTGCTCGCTACGGCTACGGCATGGGCGATATCTACGGCGCCTACCAGTATGTCGACGTGGGCGGCGACGATTTCGGCGACACCCTCGAAGTTGCGGTCGAGGATCAGGATCTGCCCACCGACACTAGCGATGAGTCCTACAACGAAATCATCCTGGGCGCGACCTACAACATCTCCTCGGCCATGTACACCTTTGCCGAAGTGGCTTGGTATGACCGCGAAGAAGACATCGGCGACGGCATCGCCGTGGGTGCGGTCTACGCTTTCTAAGCGGACCCCATACCGATCACCGCTTGTGTGATAACGAAGCCGGCCTAAGGGCCGGCTTTTTCGTGGGCGCTCGCCGCTGGTCGACGTTGCCTCATCCCTTCTGCAGCACCTCCTTGAGCACCACGGCGTTGTTGTGCTTCTCGTCCTTCGCCGCGAACACCAGGGTGACGCGGCCGTCCTTGTGGTAGTCGCGCAGCGTCTTCATTGCGTCCGAGTGATCCTTGAGCTCTTCCTTGTAGCGTTTCTTGAATTCCTCCCACTTGTCCGCATCGTGGCCGAACCACTGGCGCAGTTCCTTGCTGGGGGCCAGATCCTTCAGCCATTCGTCGATGTCGGCGTCCTCCTTCTTCACGCCTCGTGGCCACATGCCGTCGACCAGTATGCGCTTGCCGTCGTTGTCGGCGGGGGCGTCGTAGGCGCGTTTCAGTCGAATGTCTCCCTGGCTCATGATGATCTCCTGTCGCTGTTGAATCCCGGGTTTTGGCCGAAAGGCGCTCGCATTTCCGAGCTTTCATACAAAACCTGCAAAAACACGCTCTTTTCTTCGAATTGTCATTGTTGATCTGGATTAAGGTAGACGATGCCATCGGATAGCGCTGGCTTCCCATAACATAGGACAACACCGCCCCGACGGGGCCTGCCATCCGGAGGACGCAGCTTGAGTCGGGACAACGTCAGGAGGCTTTCAGGTATCGGATTTCCGAGCTTCGGCATCAGAACGATGCACAAGCGCCTGCTGCTCGGGCTGGCTGTCGGCTGGCTCGTGGTGGTGGCGGCGATCCTGCTGTCGACCTGGTACTCGGGTCAGTCGCTGATCAGCGAGGTGGCCAACGAGCACCTGGACTACGAGGCGCGCATGATCGCCGGGGAAATCGACCAGGAAGTGACACTGCGCTTCGAGGCCCTGGAACGGTTGGCGCGGCGCATCAGCACCTTGAAAGCGCGTTCTTCCTCCGAGCTGGTGGATGAACTGGAGCACAACGATGCGCTGCTGTCGCTGTTCGACGGCCTGGTGGTGATCGACGATCAGGGAAGCGTCGTGGCGGACTGGCCGAGAGTCGAGGGCCGTCAGGGCCTGGATACGACGCAGTCGGAATTCTTTGAATTCCAGCGTCAGGTCGGCCGTCCCCATGTCAGCGAGCCCTTCTTTGGGCGAGCCAGTCGTACCCCCTTGACCTTGTTGAGCGTACCGCTGCTGGATGACGAAGGCCGCTTCGCCGGAGTCGTGGGCGGGGTGGCCAAGGTCATGGAGGGCACTCTGTTCGACAAGCTGCGCCGCATCCGCATCGGCCATCAGGGCTATGCCGCGGTCATGACGGCCTCGGGCAAGGTGTTGGTGCACCCGAATCAGGAGCTGATCCTGCAGGCGGTGCCCTCCGCGCAACAGTATCCCTTGCTCGATATGGCGTTGTCCGGGTGGCAGGGCACCGCCGTCGGCCAGCTTCTCGATGGCCGGATGGCGCTGCAGGCCTATCGCCAGGTCTGGTCGGCGAACTGGATCGTGGGTGTGATGGTGCCGCAGTCCCAGGCTTTCGCACCGCTGCAATGGTTCGTTCGCAACCTGTGGCTGGTGGGGTCGGTAACCGTGGCGGTGATGCTGTTATTGCTTTGGTGGCTCTTGCGAGTCGCCCTCGCGCCGCTGGATCGACTCGAACGACAGATCGGCGATGTGGGGCAGGGGAAACGGGAACGCGTCGAACTGGACACACGCATCATCGAGCTTCAGAAGGTCGCCGAGACCTTCAATCGCGTGCTGGAGAGAAAACACCAGGCCGAGTCGACGATGCTGGCACGCCAGGCGTTTCTGGATGCGGTATTGAATTCATCGCCGGCGGGCATGTTCGTCTATGGCCTCGATGGAGGGTTGCGCTATGCCAACCCCGCCATGTGCCGCCTGACGGGGTACGACTACAAGGTACTGCAACAGCAAGGTCACACGGCGTACATCCATGCCGAGGATCAGCAGGACGTCAGTGACCATTGGAAGGACACCCTGGCGAGCGGGCGCGACTTCCAGCGTCAATACCGTTACATCACTGCGTCGGGTGAAACGATCTGGGTAGAGTCCCATGCCAGCATGGTACGGCTGCCCAGCGGTCGGCCAATCGGCTTCGTGGGCACGTTCAAGGACATCACCCAGAAGCGGGAAATGGAGATGCTGCAGCGCTGGGAGGCCGAGCACGACCCGCTCACGGGCCTGCTCAACCGGCGTGGTTTCGAGCGACGCCTTGAAGAGGCGCTGGTGGATCGCCTCAAGGGGGGGACGCTCTCGACATTGATCCTCTTCGACCTGGATCACTTCAAGCCGATCAACGACGAGGGCGGTCATGCGCTGGGCGATGTGATGCTCAAGCGAATCGCCGAGCTGATCAGTCACAAGGTCCGCAAGAGCGACCACGTGGCGCGTTACGGTGGGGATGAGTTTGCCCTGCTGCTCACGGGTTGCGACCTCGACCATGCTCGCAGGACCGCCGAAGCGCTGAGGGAGGCCGTTCAGGAGTCGAGCGTCGAGCACGAGGGCAAGCGCTACCGGGTGACACTCAGCCTGGGTGTCACGGCGCTTCGCGCCGACGACGACCATATCGATCTTCCCATGCAGCGGGCGGATCAGGCGAGCTACCAGGCCAAGGCCCAGGGAAGGAACGTCATCATGGTCGATGAGGAGACCACCTCGCCGCCCTACGCTGCCCGGACGGCGCCCGGTCACGGATGACACGCCTGCCGGCGACCGGCAGTATTGTTTTTTCCATCCACACGGGGATGGTTGCGCTAATAATTTGTTACATTGAGTTACGTAGTAAAATAATGTTTCAAAGCGTTCGTTTTTATTTCATGATTAAGCTGTGTTTTGCAGATGACGTGAGTAAAACGATATGGCCAAGCGCAGCTTCAAGATCACTCCGACCACCACCGGCAATGGTCACAAGCTCAGGAAGCCGGATTACTGGGTGTTGCAGGAAACGACAGGAGGAAAAGTGCGAGAGATCCATCGTTTTCACAGTTATTTCGATGCTCTCCAGGCCAATCGAGAGATGTGTGGCCAGATGATGGGATAACACCACCATTCGGTGTGGTTACTAGGGAGCTTTACGGTTCAGGGCTCATAGTCGTGGATATATCTGGCAGGGTCGTTCCTGGATAGGCGACTCTCTCAGGCGGCAAGGGCAAGGGCAAGGGCAAGGGCAAGGGCAAGAGCAAGGGCAAGCAAAGTAACAGTGACAGTAACTGGCAACGATCGTTTTTGGCGCGGTAGCCACCTTGGCTGTCGCGCCATTTCTTTGGGCGAGAAGGAAGGCAGGAAATTGCTGACTGTTGCCCGACCGACAGGATTGATCATGGTTGTCGGCTGGACATTGCTGTCATTCGGTCGGCGGGTTCTTCGAGTCGGGCCCTGGGTGGCGTTGCTGAAATTGCATGAGCTCGAACTTGAGATCCACGAGGCCGTGCTGTACCCGAGAATTTGCCACCTTCAACCGCAGTGTGGCTTCCCGGAGCTTTCTGTTGATTTCCCGAAGACGGTAAGCGGGATCGTTTTCCGCCT
Source organism: Modicisalibacter ilicicola DSM 19980 (assembly GCF_900128925.1). GTDB lineage: Bacteria > Pseudomonadota > Gammaproteobacteria > Pseudomonadales > Halomonadaceae > Modicisalibacter > Modicisalibacter ilicicola. Next base: position 210,156 of record NZ_FQUJ01000002.1, on the reverse strand, counting down.
CGCGAAGAGAGTGCATGAGAGCGTCGAAAGACATGGTGGCGGGAGAGAATTCGGACGCCATTTTCGTGACTCGCTCTGTTATCCTGTCGTAGTTACAGTCTAATCCTCGGAAATATATTTTTCTGCATGAAAAAGTTCCACGAAATCAAGGGTAAATATTCGGCAAGGAATTCCCTTTTTCATCAGCCCGCATAAATAAATAGTCTGATGTATCTCGTTTGTAACAGGGCGAAAGCGGTCAGAGTTCGCCCTGCGGTTAAAGGCACCGCCCTGTCCGCCGATCTTTGGAGGTAGTGTCCAGGGAACACCACCACAAGCGAGGAAACATCATGGCCCTTGTCGCCTGTCCACGATGCAGTCACAACGCCAGTGATCTGGCCTTCAAGTGCAGCCAATGCGGTTCACGACTTCGCAAGCGAAAGCACAGCCTCGGCGCCTGGCTCTTGTGCGGTGGGGCGCTGCTCGGAGGACTCCTGATCCTGGGAATGCTCGGCCAGTTGCTGGTGGGCTGAGCTGGCGCCCCCATCAGGATTCGAACCTGAGACCTTCCCCTTAGGAGGGGGACGCTCTATCCAGCTGAGCTATGGGGGCAGTCGAAAGACGCTGGGCATTATAGGCATCCCACTCCTCGAGATAAACCCACCGCTTGGGAATCACTGCATAAATGCCTACACGGACGAATTGCTGCGTCGCGCGTTGCTGGTGCGCCAGCCCGGTCGAAACTCGCCTAACCCATGTTACGTCTCGTTTTCTGCGCTCCGAGCGCCTTGCAGCGTAGCGACGCCCGCTTATTTCGCTCGGCGATTTATTCAGCAATTCCCTTGCACAAAGCCATGCCAGGCACGTCATCATCGTCTGGAATGTCGAATCGGTTGGAGTCGGCTCGGGGGGAGGCTAAACTGGCCCGCTTCGGAAGGAGGGGCTTCTTGACGACCCACGATCGCATCTTCGACGGCCTGGCCGACAAGTTTGCCGCCAGCCTGTATGGGGCGGCCCGCGGCGAATTGCGCCTGGCACTGCTGGACCATCTGTTGCCGCGAACGCTGCCGCTCCAGGGCCAGCCGGTACTGGACATCGGTGGCGGCCTGGGGCAGATGAGCGCCTGGCTGGCCCACCGCGGTCACGCCGTCACCCTGGCCGAGCCTTCCGAGGAGATGCTGGGCCGGGCGCGCGAAACGCTGGGTGACGCCGATGTCGATTGCCTGGCGGTACCGTTGCAGGCCTTGCCCGACCATGCGCCGGGACCCTGGCCGCTCATCCTGTGCCATGCGGTCCTCGAATGGTTGGCCGATCCGCGTGAGGCGATCGCCATCATCGACGGGTTGCTCGCTCCCGGTGGCCATCTGTCGCTCATGGTGTTCAATCGCGATGCGCTGCGCTTTTCCAACATCGTCAAGGGCAATCTGGGCAAGGCGCTCGACGACCGTCTCGAGGGCACCGGCAAGCGGCAGCGACTGACGCCGATCTCGCCCTTGACCCACGCCCAGGTCGGTCATTGGCTGGCCGAGCGGAAGCTGGTCGTCGAGCATGTCGCCGGCATTCGCGTGTTCCATGATTATCTGCGCGAGCGCGACCCGGACGAGGCGACCCTGGCTCGGCTCTTCGAGCTCGAGCGCCGCTATTGCGATGTCGACCCTCATTGGCGACTGGGCCGTTATCTGCTGTACAGCGTTCGCAAACCCCTGCAATCGGAATCCTGCCCATGACAGCCATCACGCCTGCCTGCCAACTGCTCGAACGCCAGTCGGAGGAGTACCGGGACTGGTTATGGGTGGCGCCACCCATGGATCCGTGGCTCGACGATCATCCGGGCCCGGTATGGAGCGCCGATCTGGCCATCTGCCAGGCGTGGCGCGCACGCGGCGCGACGGTATATGACGACCTCTCTCCAGCCATCGCGGCGGTGCCCGGGGCGGTGCTGTTCTGGCCCAAGGCCCATGCCCTGGGCGAATGGTGGCTGCTGGCGTTGTGCGCGCAATTGCCGAAAGGCACTCGGTTGCAGATCGTCGGGGAGAATCAGGGCGGCATCCGGCGCGTGTTGAAGGTGCTCGCGGCCCTGGGGCTGGGGTGTCGCAAGCTCGACAACGCACGGCGCTGCACGCTGTTCGAGACGCGCCTCGGGCCGGTGGGGCTCGTACCGGATGATGCCTGGACGAGCTTCGAGGCACTCGGCCTGCGCCTGGTCAGCCATCCCGGGGTATTCGGCCATGGCAAGCTCGACGCCGGTACCCGGTTGTTGCTCGACAACCTGCCAGCTTCTTCTGAGTTCGCGGGGAGAAAGGTACTCGATGTCGGCTGCGGTGACGGTGTGATCGCTGCCTGGCTGGCGGCGCGAGGTGCCGAGGTCACGGCGGTGGACAGCAGCCTCTTTGCCGTGGAGGCCACGCGGCGGACGTTGGCCGCCAACGCGCTGAGCGGCAGCGTCCTGCAGGGCGATGTCTATGCCGCACTGCCCGAAGACGCGCGCTTCGATGCCATCATCAGTAACCCGCCGTTTCATCAGGAGCGGGCCATCGATCGTGGTCCCGCGGCGCGGTTGATCCGCGAGGCCCCGGGTCATCTCGAGAAGGGCGGCAGGCTGACTCTGGTCGCCAACGCCTTCCTGCCCTATCCCGATCTCCTCGAGGCGGCCTTCGGTGGCTTCGATATCCTTGCCGACGATCGCCGCTTCCGTGTCTATCGCGCGATTAGGCGTCGTTAGTGCTCGCTATCTTGGCATTCACGGAGAAGCGTGGAGAGGCAAACTTGTCCTGACGAGCAGGACGGTATCTCAGGGGTTGTACATTTGCCTTGAATACTTTTACAAGAGCTTGACAAAAAGAGGTGGGAAATTCAGTATCACTCCTGGTTTCAAGTATGACTTTTAAAGTCCTATGCAGGTTTACATAACTCAACGCAGGGTGTGATCGATGGAAATCTTGAGCTTTGGTGCCGACAATATCGAAAACTCGCTGGCCAGAATGTCCAGTCAGCAACTGGACAAGGTCGCCTTTGGTGCGATCCAGCTGGACAAGAACGGTACAATTCTGAAATACAATGCCGCCGAGGGTGATATCACCGGCCGCAAGCCCAGCGAGGTGATCGGCAAAAACTTCTTCCGCGATGTCGCGCCCTGCACCAACAGGCCGGAATTCAAAGGCCGTTTCGACACGGGCGTCAAGAGCGACAGCCTGAACACCCTTTTCGAATACACCTTCGACCATGACATGAAGCCCACCAAGGTGAAGGTGCACATGAAGAAGGCACTTTCCGACGATTCCTACTGGGTCTTCGTCAAGCGCTTGTAAGGTTCTCCTGGGTCAGGGACGACCCGCCTTGTTCCAGCTCGTCACCGTCCATCTACCAGGCCGCACGAGGCAAGAGTCCCACCATGTCCATGTTGACGTTGTCCAAATCCAGTCTGTTGCACGTCCTGAAATCCCTGCTGGCCGACGAGCTGAAGGCGCTCAGGCACCTCAGCGACCATGATCTCGACACGACAGCATGGGATGAGACGACGCTTATTCATGGTTCGTTCGAGTCGGCCGATGGGCAAGGGGCAGCGCGTTCCCTGAACGCCGACTCGATGGAAGTGATCGCCCTGGCGACCCGGGTGAATACCTGCTTCCAGTTGCACGAGAGCGGTCTCGAGGATTACCTGTTGCGCTACAAGACACTGGGCGACTGGGTGACACTGGTGGCGACGGCACGCGACAGGGGGGCGCGCAACCTGGCCTTCACCACCTCGGGCAGTACGGGCACGCCGAAAGTCTGCGTTCACCGATGGGAAACCCTGGTCGAAGAAGCTGCCTTCTTCGCCCGCTATTTCGAGGATGTACTGGACGATCGCCTGACGCGAGTGGTGGCGCTTGCTCCTTGCCACCATATCTATGGCTTCATCTTCACCGTGCTGGTGCCTCAGCTTCTGGAATTGCCGGTGGTACGAGGGCAGCAGGCATTGGCGCTGGCCCAGGCGCGGCGACTTCAGGGCGGGGATGTCGTGGTGGGGTTTCCTTTCGTCTGGCAGCAGTTGAGCCGCCAGGCATTGAGGTTCCCCGAGAAGGTGCTGGGGCTGACCTCCACGGGGGCGAGCGATCCAGAGATCATCCGCCTACTGCGTCGCCAGGGGCTGACCGCGATGGTGGAAATCTACGGTTCGAGCGAGACCGCGGGGGTGGGCGCGCGCGTCGATGCCGATGAGTCCTATCGGCTGCTGCCGCGCTGGCGGCGTGAGGATGTGGCCGAGAATGAGCTCCGGGACGATCGCAACCACCACTATGCCCTGGCGGATGACCTGCACTGGCTGGATGATCGCCATTTCCACCCCCGGGGGCGCAAGGACGAGGCCGTCCAGGTGGGGGGCGTCAACGTCTATCCCGGGAGGATTGCGCGGCTGCTGGAAAGCCTGCCCCAGGTGGCCAGGGCTCAGGTACGACTGATGACCCATGAGGAGGGTGGGCGCCTGAAGGCGTTCGTGGTGCCCTCGACGCCGCTACAGGCCGCGGGAGCCCTGACCGAGAAGCTTACCCAGTGGTGTCGAATGCACCTGACGGCCCCGGAAACGCCTCGGGTCTTTACCTTCGGTGAGAATTTGCCCACGGGAGCGATGGGTAAGCCAGGCGATTGGGAGCTGTAGCATCACGATCTCCCCCGCTTGACGATACGGCGTTGAACCTTTCAGGCAGCGCCTTGAAATCCAGTCAAGGCGTTCGGTAGTCGATTTCGGTGATGACATAGGTGGTGTCGCCGCCCGGCGCGGCGACGGTGACTTCCTCGTCGAGAGCCTTGCCTAGCAGGGCACGGGCCAGCGGGGCATCGACGCTGATCCAGCGCTTGCGGGTGTCGGTCTCGTCGTGGCCTACGATGCGAATGGCCAGTTCCTCGCCGGCTTCGTCTTCCAGGGTCACGAAGGCGCCGAAATAGACGCGCCCGGTGTCCGCGGGCAGGCGATCCACCACCTGGAGTTCCTCGAGGCGCTTGCCCAGGTAGCGAATACGCGCGATGACCCGGTTGAGTTCCTTCTTGTTGTAGGTGTAGTCGGCATTCTCGCTGCGATCGCCCAGCGCCGCTGCCTCGCCGACCTTGGTCGAGAGTTCGGGGCGGCGTACCCGCGAGAGGTGATCATGAATGCCCTGGAGCCGGGCAAACCCCTCCGGGGTGATCAGGTTGCTCTTCTTCTCCTGGCGCGGGTCCGTGGCCGGGTCCCGCCAGCGCGTCATGTTACGGCCTTTCATGGTAAAGCCTTCCTGCTGGTGGCGAATCATTCAAACGTTCGTTACATTGCACTCTGGCATAGCGATGCCGCACAACAACCATAACGTATTTCGAGGAGTCCCCCATGCCATTCCACTCCCGTCTGCTGCCGGCCAGTATCCTGGGCTTCGTCCTGGCCTTCGGCGGGCCTGGCGCACTGGCCCAGGACAGCGAACTGTTCGCGCTGAAGAACCGCTGGGAGCATGTTACCACCCAGACGCCCGAAGGCGCCCGGGCCAAGGCGCTCGAGGCGCTCGCCGAAGAGGCGAATGCGCTTGTTCGACAATATCCCGATCATCCTCGGGTGTTGATCTGGCAGGGTATCGTGCTTGCCTCCCAGGCCCGGGCGGCAGGTGGCCTGGGGGCTCTGGGGCTGGCCAAGGAGGCTCGGTCCATTCTCGAGAGGGCCCTCGAGCTCGACCCCGAAGGCAACGGCGGTTCGGCCTACGTTACCCTGGGAGCGCTCTACGACCGGGTCCCCGGCTGGCCGGTGGGCTTCGGCAACAGCGAGACCGCCGAAACCATGTTCCAGAAGGCCTTGGCGATACGCCCTGAAGGCATCGACGTGAACTACTACTATGCGGCCTTCCTGGAAGAGGAGGGGCGCACCCGGGAAGCCCTGGAACATGCACGGCGCGCCGTGGAGGGCGAGGCCCGGGAAGAGCGCCAGGTCTCCGACGAGGCGTTGCGCGCCCAGGCGCGGGAACTCGTGACTTCCCTCCAGTAGGGCGACGCGGTTGGAATTGCCGGGCGCGGTCCCGATAATGGTGTATTGTCGAGCGACGCTAGCACATTCCATCCTGCCAAGGAGGCCGCATGGCCGAAAGGATCTCGCTGGATACCCCACGCTTCACGGCTACCGATATCGAGCGGACCGGCACCGAGTGCCTGTATCAGGGGTTCTTCAGTCTCGAGCAGCGCCACCTGCGTCATCGCCTGTTCGAGGGAGGGTGGAGCGACGTGGTCACCCGAGAGGTGCATGTGCGCCGGGATGCGGTAGGGGTGCTGCTCTACGATGTGGAGCGGGACCGTGTCGTCCTGGTGGAGCAGGTACGCGCCGGCGCCCTGGACGATCCGCTGAGCCCCTGGAAACTGGAGCCGGTGGCCGGATTGATCGAGCCTGGAGAGAATCCAGCCGACGTGGCCTACCGCGAAACCGTGGAAGAGGCGGGGTGTGAGATACTCGAGCTGATCGAGCTGCATACCTACTACCCCAGCCCCGGCGCCTGCGACGAACGGGTCACCATGTTCTGTGGTCTGGTGGATTCGTGCCGGTTGGGTGGAGTGCATGGTCTCGACGAGGAAAACGAGGATATCCTGGTGCATGTGCTATCGTTTGCCCAGGCCTGGGAACTCCTCGAGGCCGGGCGACTCGACAATGCCATGTGTCTGATCGCCTTCTACTGGCTGGCGCGCGAACGAGCTTCACTACGAGCAAGGAGATGACTCATTGACCAGAACCGCCTATGTAACCGATCTCAAGACACTTCAGGGAGAGTGCACGGCCAATTACCTGCGCATGACTCGCCTGCTGGGTGATCTTGATGCCGGCGACGTGCGCGAGGTACCGCTGGCGGGGGAGTCGGGTCGTTTCGGTACGCTCTGGCTGGAGGTTCTGGAACGCGCCCCCTACACGACCATCGTGCGTGTGACCCAGACCGGTGTGCTGGATGCCTTCATCGAGACGCCGCGGATGCTGGTACACCTCTACCACGACGTGCGCATGGCCGAAGTCACCGATTTCCAGCGCCAGCGCCACTTCAACGGGCGTTATCGCTATCCCAACTCGCGCATGCACCAGCCCGACGAAAAGCTGCAACTCAACCGCTTTCTCGGGGAATGGCTGGACCACGGTTTTGCGCACGGACATGCCGAGTACCTGCCTGAGCTGCGTTGATGCGCCTGATCCAGATCACCGATTGCCATCTCCACGCCGAGGCCTGGGCACGCTCCCGCGTGGGGTATCCCTTGCGACAACTGCGGGCGGTTATCGAGCGGGCCGGGGCGCTGCGTCCGGATGTCGTGCTGGTGAGTGGCGATGTCAGCCAGGACGAGACCGTGGCTTCCTACCGCCTTGCCGATGAGGCTTTCTCGTCCCTCGGTTGTTTCTGGTCCTGGTTCCCCGGCAATCACGATCAACCCCGGCTCATGCACGAGCTGCACGAGATCGACACCGAGGTCGACCTCGGTGCCTGGCGATTGCTGATTCTCGATTCACGGGTCGACGGGCAGGCCTACGGCGCCCTGGGCGAGGCACAGCTGGAAAGGCTGGCGCAGTGCCTGGAAGAGGACGATCGCCCCAGCTTGCTGGCCATGCATCATCCCCCGGTATCGATCGGCTCGGAGTGGATGGACGCCATCGGCCTGATGGACCGAGAGGCATTCTGGGACGCCGTGACGCCATACCCGCAGGTGCGTGGCGTGCTTTGTGGGCATATCCATCAGGCGCTCGCGCTCCGGCAGGGCGAGGTCATGGTCTATGGTTGCCCTGCCACCACCGATCAGTTCCTGGGTGGTTCTCCCGCCTTCGCCGTCGATGAGGCCTCGCGTCCCGGGTTGCGTGTGGTGGATATGCATGGCCAGAGGTTGTCGACCTGGATCGAGCGGGTAGAGCCCTGAGCGCACCCGCCGTCTCTATATATTTCTTTTAGAAATTAAAAGAGGTTTGTTAATTCTTTGACGTTATCGTGGTGGCCCCGATAACGTACCCTCATGACCAGCCCGCATGTCGATGGCGAGGCTGCCCGTTTCGCTGAGACGCCTTCCACTGCCGGGCGTCCGTCATGAGAGGTGACAAGCCGTGGCGCCCTCGCCCCAACACCAGACCCATCTCAAGCAGCTCGAGGCGGAGTCGATCCATATCCTCCGCGAAGTGGCTGCCGAGTTCTCGAATCCGGTGATGCTCTATTCCATCGGCAAGGATTCCTCGGTGATGCTCCATCTGGCGCGCAAGGCCTTCTATCCCGGCACGCCGCCATTTCCGCTGATGCACGTCAACACCACCTGGAAGTTCCGCGAGATGATCGAGTTCCGCGATCGCATGGCCGCGGAGGTCGGCATGGAGTTGATCGAACACATCAACGAGGAGGGCCGTGCAGCCAATATCAATCCCTTCGAGCACGGCAGCGCCAAGTACACCGACATCATGAAGACCCAGGCGCTCAAGCAGGCGCTGGACCACCACGGCTTCGATGCCGCCTTCGGCGGGGCCCGGCGCGACGAGGAGGCCTCGAGAGCCAAGGAACGGGTCTACTCCTTTCGCGATCGCCATCACCGCTGGGATCCCAAGAACCAGCGCCCCGAGCTGTGGAATATCTACAATGCCAGGATCGACAAGGGCGAATCGATTCGTGTCTTTCCCCTCTCCAACTGGACCGAGCTGGACATCTGGCAGTACATCCATCTCGAATCGATCCCCATCGTGCCGCTCTACTATGCCGCGCCGCGCCCGGTGGTCGAGCGCGACGGCATGCAGATCATGGTCGACGACGTGCGCCTGCCGCTGGCCGAAGGAGAGGTGCCCGAGGAAAAGTGGGTGCGCTTTCGCACCCTGGGCTGCTACCCGCTGACCGGCGCCGTGGAGTCCCGCGCCGCCACGCTGCCCGAGATCATCCAGGAGATGCTCCTGACCCGCACCAGCGAACGCAGCGGCCGCGCCATCGATCATGATCAGGCCGGCTCGATGGAAAGAAAGAAACGCGAGGGCTACTTCTAGCCGCTGACGAAACCTCGCTGCGCTCAGCCATACGGCGTCAAACATCAGCTCAAGAGCCTCATTTACATCCCGTAAACTCGCATGCGAGCCCAGTCCGTTCTTTCGCTGATGTTTGCCTGGTCTGGCCTTCGCTCGCTGACGTTTCGTTCAGCGCCTGTGTGACAGATTAACGGAAAACGATTATGGCCCATCAATCCAGCTTGATCGCCGACGACATCGAGCACTACCTGCACGAGCACGAGAACAAGGACCTGTTGCGCTTCATCACCTGCGGCAGCGTCGACGACGGCAAGTCGACCCTGATCGGCCGGTTGCTGCACGACTCCAAGATGATCTACGAGGATCAGCTGGCGGCGATCACTCAGGCTTCCAGGAGCAGCGGCACCACCGGGGAGAAGGTCGATCTGGCCCTGCTGGTCGACGGGTTGCAGTCCGAGCGCGAGCAGGGCATCACCATCGACGTGGCCTACCGTTATTTCTCCACGGACCGTCGCAAGTTCATCATCGCCGACACCCCGGGCCACGAGCAGTACACCCGCAACATGGCCACCGGCGCCTCCACGGCGAGCCTCGCGGTCATCCTGATCGACGCCCGCCATGGCGTGCAGACCCAGACCCGCCGGCACAGCTTCATCGCCGACCTGCTGGGCATCCGTCACCTGGTGATCGCCGTCAACAAGATGGACCTGGTCGACTTCTCCCGGGAGCGCTTCGACGCCATCGTCGCCGACTACCGAACGTTTGCCGAGAAGCTCGATGCCCCGGACATTCGCTTCGTGCCGATCTCCGCCCTCGAGGGTGACAACGTCGTCAATCCAAGCGCCAGCATGCCCTGGCACGACGGCCCCGCACTGCTCGAACTGCTCGAAACCGTCGAGATTGCCCGGGACAGCAACCTCAGCGACCTGCGCCTGCCGGTCCAGTTCGTCAACCGCCCCGATCTCGACTTTCGTGGCTTCTGCGGCACGCTGGCCGCCGGAATTCTGCGTCCCGGGCAAACGGTCAAGGCGCTTCCTTCACGCAAGGTCTCCCGGGTGGACCGCCTCGTCACCTACGACGGCGACCTGGAAGTCGCTTACCCGGGCCAGGCGATCACCGTGACGCTGGTCGACGAGATCGATATTTCGCGTGGTGACTGGCTGGTCGCGGCGGATGCCGATGTGCCGCTATCCAATGCCTTCGAGGCCGATATCGTGTGGATGCACGAGACGGCGCTGGAGATCGACAGGCTCTACGATTTCAAGCTGACCACCCGCGATCTCGCCGGCAAGATTGCCGCCATCGATCATCAGGTCGACGTCAACACCCTGGAGCACAAGCATGCCGACCACCTGGAGTTGAACGCCATCGGCCGCTGCCGGGTGGAGCTGACCGCTCCGGTCCCGGTGGATGACTATCGGCGAAGCCCTGGCACGGGGAGCTTCATCATCATCGACCGCCTGAGCAATGCTACCGTCGGGGTGGGAATGTTGCGCGGTGTGAGCGAATGTCGGCGCACGGCGGATTCCGCCGACAGCATCGATTGGCAGGGGTTCGAGCTCGAGCTCAATGAATTGATCCGCAGGTACTTCCCTCACTGGGAAGCAAGGGATATACGCGACGTGTTCAAGAGCTGACGTTCTTCGATGGGTCAGGTGTGCCGTGAAGCTGCAGGAGCTTGATCAATTCGTTGCGCATGCATGGCTCCGGCTCCAGCATGTCGGCGAGCGTGTAGCCATCGAGTACCTGGAAGAAGGCTTCCAGGGCCTCGAAGAGTACCGTCTTGATGCGACAGGCGGGCGTGATGACGCATTGGTTGTTGTCGCCGAAGCACTCCACCAGGGCCAGATCCTGTTCGGTGTCCCGGACCAGAGCGCCGATATTGATGTCCTGAGCGCGCCGTTTCAGCAACAATCCGCCATGCTTGCCTCGAATCGCTTGCAAATAGCCTTTGTGGTTGAGTTCCTGAACGACCTTCATCAGATGGTTGCGGGAAATATCGTAGCGCTCGGCGATTTCGCTGATGGTGGAGCGCTCTTCTCCCTTGAGCGCGACATAAAGCAGCACGCGCAGCGAGTAGTCGGTGTAGCGGGTGATGTGCATGGGGTAATCCTCGCGAGCAGTAACTCCCTTCCGTTCATTGATGCGGTGCAGAGCCCGTCAGGATGAAGTCGGCGACCGCGAGGCGGCTGGGGTGGACAGCGCCCGACCGTGAAGCAGGCCGAGCAAGTCGGACGCCACGCCAGACTTTCACGGAAGTGGCCAGCCGTATAAGATGCATTTCTCATGTATATTAATGAGGGGGAAGGCCGTGCACAAGGGCAAGGCCCGTTTGGGCGGTCAACGCAAGTTGCCGGCAAAGGCGCTCTTCTTCCCTGCGGCGAGTCTCTATGCGGCGATCCTGGTGCCCCTGTCGTTATGGGCGATGTTCCATCGGCCTCTGTTGCTGCCGGGCATCAGCAGCGGTGTCGGCCATGCGCGCGAGTTGCTGTTCGGGTTTGCCCTGGCCGTGATTGCAGGCTATCTGCTGGGGCCATTGCATCTCGGGCGCCTGCTGCTGCTGTTCGGGTTATGGCTCGGTGCGCGGCTGGGGTATCTGCTGGCACCTGGCAGTATCGTATCGCCTCTTCTGGGTACGCTGTTCGCGCTCGGTCTCGCGGTTCATCTCGTGCCGCGCTTCCGCTCCGCCAGGAAGTGGCGCAATCGCCTGCTGGGCCCGCTGCTGCTGTCGATCTGCGTGCTGGCAGCAATCCTGTTCTGGCTGGTACATGCGGGGGCGGCGGTAGTCACGCAGCATGTCCTGGTGTATCAGGCCGTATTGCTGCTGGCCCTGCTGATGCTTTTCATGGGCGGGCGGGTGATCGCCCCGGCGGTGGCGGGCCATTGCCAGCGTCTAGGCAAGCCCTTGAACGCGCGCGTGCAACCGCGGCTCGAAGGAGGGCTCATCCTGAGCATGCTCCTGGGCATCGCCTTGATGAGCTGGCCTGGCGCTCGCGACTGGGCCGGGCCGATGCTCGTCCTGACAGGGCTGCTGGGGCTCGTGCGTCTGCTGCGCTGGCGGTTGTGGCGGTGCCTGGGGCGTCCTGATCTGCTCTGCCTGGGGGCAGGCTATGGCTGGCTGGTGGCGGGGCTGTTGAGCAACGGGGTCGCTCAATGGCTGCAGCAGATGACATCGGGCTTGATCCATGTCATGACCTTGGGGGCGTTGGGAACGCTCTCGGGTGTTATCATGATGCGTTCCGCCATGCTTCAGGCCAGTGGCCGGCAGACGCTGGATCTCGCGCGAGAATGGCGGGTGCCGGTGTTCACCTTGCTGATCGCGGTGGCGACCTTGTTGCGACTTGCTGCGCCTCACGTCGCAGCCCTGCATCTAGCGCTGCTGTGGAGTGCCGCTCTTGCCTGGAGCCTGGCCTGGTTATTGGTCACGCCCTGCCTGTTCAGGGGTGCCGATCATGGCCTGAAACACCAAGCCGCACGGCGCGGCGAAGTGCACCACCGATGAGCCTTCGGGAAAGCGAGTTCCGGTTGGCACTGTTGTAATCGTAAGGAGGTTCTCGTGTCCATTTCCAGTTTTGCCGATCTGCTGACGGAAGCCCGCCGACAGCCAGAGCCTCAGCGCCTGCTGTTCGTGTTTGCCCGGGCCGAGTTGCCGGATCATCCCAGTGCGGCGCAGCGTGAGCGTTTCGAGCGTGGCGAGGGCGGGGTGTTGATGCCGGTGCTGTGTGTCGACAAGACGCTCGATGAGTTGAGCGACATGGCGGCCCTGGTCGAGGAGTCACGGCGCACCGAAGTGGAATGGGACATCGTCTTTGCCGCCGCCCTGGCCGGCGATGGCCATGAACCGCCCAGCAGTGACGAGGCTGAGCTGCCCTTGCAGCGCATGGTGGAATCTCTGCAGCAGGGGACCATCGACAACTTTCTGGCCTTCGATCGCCAAGGCGACACGGTCAGCTTCCATTGAGTTTCCTGGAGACATCGTGAAACCAGATGATTTGACCTTTGACCGCGCCCTGGTCGAGAAATACGACCGGCCGGGGCCGCGCTATACCTCTTACCCCACGGCGCCTCGGTTCAACGCCGCCTTCGCCCTGGACGACTATCGGGATGCGGTGAGGCGCAGCAACGCCGATGCGTCGCCGAAGCCGTTATCGGTCTACATCCACATCCCGTTCTGCAAGAGCCTTTGCTACTACTGCGCCTGCAACAAGATCATCACCAACAAGACCGACAAGGCGGTGGAGTATCTCGACTACCTGAAACGCGAGATCGCGCTTCAGGCCGAGCTCTTCGACGCGAATCGCAAGCTGACCCAGCTGCATCTGGGCGGCGGCACGCCGACCTATCTGACCAACGATCAATTGGCCGAGTTGATGAACGCCCTCGATGAGGCTTTCACCCTCGAGCGGGGCGAGAAGCGCGAATTCTCGCTGGAAGTGGATCCGCGCACCGTCTCGGCGCGGCAGATCCACGAACTGCACGGGCTGGGGTTCAATCGCCTGAGTCTTGGGGTGCAGGATTTCGACCCCGACGTGCAGCAGGCGGTCAATCGCCTGCAAAGCGAGCAGCAGACCCTGGAGCTGATCGAGGCGGCAAGGGAGGCGGGTTTCGATTCCGTCAGCGTCGATCTCATCTACGGCTTGCCGTTGCAGACCGTCGAGAGCTTCGCCACGACCCTGGACAAGGTGGTGAGCATGCGCCCGGACCGGGTGGCGGCCTACAGTTATGCGCACCTTCCCGAAACCTTCCGCGCCCAGCGACTGATCCGACCCGAGGACATGCCACCGCCCGAGCGCAAGCTGGAACTGCTGGAGCTGACGATCCACCACCTGCAGGCGGCGGGCTACGTCTATATCGGTATGGATCATTTCGCGCTGCCCGACGACGAGCTCACCCGGGCGCGGGACAACGGCACCCTGCAGCGCAACTTTCAGGGCTACTCCACCCATGCCGACTGCGACCTGATCGGTCTGGGCGTCTCCGCCATCGGCAAGGTCGGCGACACCTACAGCCAGAACGCCAAGGTGCTGTCGGAGTACTACGCGCGCCTCGACGAAGACCAGCTGCCCATCCAGCGCGGCTATCGGCTCAACGACGACGACCAGCTGCGGCGCGACGTCATCCATCAACTGATGTGTCACGGGCGGGTCGATTTTGCCGACATCGAAGCGGCGCACGACATCCGTTTCCGGGACTATTTCGCCGATGCCCTGGCGTCCCTGGATGAGCTGGTGGCCGACAGGCTGATCTCCCTCGAGAAAGACGCCCTGGTGCTGCATTCCCAGGGACGGCTGATGATGCGCAACGTGGCCATGGCCTTCGATGCCTACATCGCGGCGGATTCCCGAGAGAAGCGTTTCTCGCGCACGGTATGAACCCGCAGGAGAGGGCAAGGCAGCCATGACGGAACTCGCCCTGGCGCGGGTCGTGCATGTGGTGGCGGTGGTGCTGTGGATCGGCGGCGTGGCCATGGTCACCACCGTGCTGCTGCCTGCCGTGAAACGCTTCAAGAGCCCCGAGGAGGCGGTGGCCTTCTTCGAGAGGGTGGAGGCACGCTTCGCCTGGCAATCGCGCATCACCACGCTGCTGGCCGGCGCCAGCGGCTTCTACATGCTGCATCTGCTGGGCTGGCAGCGGCTCTGGCTGCCGGGCTACTGGTGGCTACACGCCATGATCGCGGTATGGCTGCTGTTCACCTTGATGCTCTTCGTCTTCGAACCGCTCTTCCTGCACCGCTGGTTCAACGAACGCGCCGAGCGTGCGCCGCAGGCGACCTTCCGGTTGATACACGGGCTTCACTGGGGATTGTTGACCGTGAGCCTGATCACCGTCGCCGGCGCCGTGGCGGGGAGCCACGGCTGGTTCTGGTGGTAGGCATGCGCGAATGTAATGCTTGAGTTCAAGCGACATGGTTGCGACGTCGGGTCATATCACCTCGGCCTGCCAGCAATCCCTCAATGGATATATCTTCGTCCAGAGCATCCCAATGGATGCCTCGCGGGCTTAGCTCATAGGCCTCAATCTGCGCTTGGGTGGCATTGAGCAGGCGCGGATACCGCGTCAGAGGTACACCGATCGTGCGCCCGTCGCTGAGTTCGACCCAGAAACTATCGTCGTTGAACGTCACATGCTTAGGAGAAGTAGTCATCAAGTTCTTCCTTATATAAGTCTTGAAACCAGTTTAGTGCAATTCTCCCCGCCCCAGCTTGCCCAGCAACTCCAGGTCGATGTCCTCGAAGCGGATGATCTCGCCGCCGTGCTCGCCACGAAACGCCTCGGCCTGCTCCTGTTCGGCGAAGGAGGCGAGGGTATGGCCCATGGCGCCGCGCCGGTCGTGGCCGACCACGTACCAGGCATCGACGGCGCGGACGTAGGCATCGTCGGCGGGATTTTCCCAGGTCGTCTCGGCGATGTTGTGCACGTAGGCATGGCTGAGCTGGGTCTCGTTTTCCGGCTGCTTGAGGAAGGTGAACAGATCCATGGTCGAGCAGAACTTCAGGGCCTCGGGATCGTTCTTCATGAAGGCCTGCCCCTTGGGGCCGGGGAAGTTGGTGATCGTCATGCCGCACACATGGCAGGCATCGCCATCGGTGATGGGCTCCGGCGATGCCAGGACGGACTGCTCTGCCTCCTCGCTGCAGCCTGCGAGGCCGATGCCGAGCAGCATGGCAACCAACAGCAGAAAGGGTAATGAAAAGTGACGTGGCATGGTTGAGTGACCTCGATTGTCTATACGGAGCGATTTCGAAAGCGCAGCAGCGCCAAAGCCAGGGGCACGACGATCCACCCGAGCAGGATCAGCAGCAGCCACTCCGGCTGAAAGGCGCTGTCCCGGGCGAGGGCGGTCAGCCCCGAGTAGGCCTGGGCGGCTTCGAGGCCGGCCAGGTTGATCAGCCGGAAGCAGTCCGTGGGGTTCAGGAGCAGCAGGTAGGGCAGCCAGTCGCCACCGTGCTGCGCCCCGACCAGCAGCGCCAGCAACGCCAGGTCGAAGACCAGCACGAACAGGAACCAGACGATCAGGGCGAGCCCGGCGGCCCGGGCCTTTTCCACCACCCAGACGCTGATCAGGTAGGCGAAGGCGATGAACACCCAGCCGAGCAGGACGCTGCTGAGGATCAGCAAGGCGATGCTGCCGGCGAGTTCGCCCATGTCGATGCCGTTACCGCCCAGGGCAATGGCGACTCCGGCGATGCCGAAGCCCAGGGTGGTGGCGACGCCGAGAATCAATCCATGGCCCAGGAACTTGCCCAGCAGCAGCGCCGAACGGCTCAGCGGGTAGGTGAGCAGCAAAAGCAGGGTGCCGGCTTCCTGTTCGCCGACGATGGCGTCATAGGCCAGCAGCAGGGCGATCAGCGGGATCAGGAACACCGCCAGGGTCGACAGGCTGACCACGGTGGTGGCCAGGGACGTGAAGCCCAGGCCGCCGCTGGCGGCGGCACCGAAGTAGGCGATGCCCACTGCCATCATGGCCAGCACCAGGGCGATGGCCAGTACCCAGCGATTGCGCAGGCCGTCCTGGAACTCCTTGCGGGTGACGGTCAGGATGGCATTCATGACAGACCTCGAGATGACACGGTAGAAGAAAAATGCGCGTAGAGATGCTCCAGGGTGGGAGGAAGCAGTTCGATATCCTCGACACCCGGGGTGGTCGTCAAACGGCGCAGCACGGCCATCTTGTTCGAAGGGTGAACGCGAAACTCGCAGGCATGGCCATTGAGCCGCTGTGGAGTGCTGCGGGCCTCCGGAATCTCGAACAGCGGCTCGTTGGATGGCCAGTCGCCCTTGGCACGAATGGTCAAGGGCAGTTCTGCCTGGTGGCGCAGTTCATCCAGGCTGCCCAGGGCCAGGCGGCGCCCGGCGCCGAGGATCAAGGCGCGATCGATGTAGGGCTCGACCCCCGGCAACACGTGGGAGGACAGCAGTACCGTGCAGCCTTGGTCGCGCAGGGTCTTGACCGTGGTGTAGAAGTCCCGGGTCGCGGCGGGGTCGAGACCGGTGGTGGGCTCGTCGAGCAGCAGCAATTGCGGCTCGCCGAGCAGTGCCTGGGCCAGCCCAAGGCGCTGGCGCATGCCCTTGGAGTAGGTCTTGACGCGACGCCTGGACGCCTCGCCGAGACCCACCTGCTCGAGCAGGTCATCGATCTGGCGCCGGTCGACGCGCTTGAGTCGGGCGAAGTAATCGAGCACCTCGCGACCGCTGAGCTGTTCGTAGAAGCCCACGTTCTCGGGCAGAAAGCCCAGTCGCTGGCGCAGCCGGTCGGCCTCGGCGCCGTGGGGTGGCGTGCCAAACACCTGGAGATCGCCCTCGCTCGGTGCGATCAAGCCGAGGATCAGCTTCATGGTGGTGGTCTTGCCGGCACCGTTGTGGCCCAGCAGGGCGAGCACCTCGCCTTCATGAACCTCGAGGTCGAGAGCGTGAAGACTCGTGACGTCGCCATGGCGCTTGGTTACGCCGTCGAAGGTAATGATCTGGTTCATGTCTCTGTCTCGTCACGCGTGGGATCGACCATCAGTGGCGCGCTGTCCTTCACCCCTTCGGGGCGAAACACCGGGAACTGGCGCTGAGCCCAGCGCAATGCCAGCACCGCCGGGCTATGCATCAGAAGGCGCGCGGCAGGGTAGCGCCACAGTACGCGATCCATGGCATCATTGGGTTCGTGGCTGGTATCACCGATGCCGTCGTTGTCCAGGTCCCAGCCCAGGTAGTCGCTCCAGTAGTTGCCACCGTCCTCCCGGGACCATTCCTGGGGGCGGGTGGCCACGTACTTGACCTGCTGGCGATTGTCGACGAAGGCGTTGCCGACCACCTCGTTGTCTTCCGAGCCGGCGGTGAGATGGATGCCGATGTCGCTCCTGGCGAAGCGGTTGTCGAGAAACTCGTTGAACTGGGAGTTGTAGACGAAGATGGCCTTGCCGTCGCCGCCGCTGAGCTTGCCCTCGCCGTGTTCGTCGACGGGCTGGGTGATGCCCTCGATACGGTTGTCGCGTATCACCGAACCGGTGATGTTGTTCATCAGGATACCGTAGTTGTCGTCGTTCACCGATCGGTTTCCGACCACCGTCAGGCGCTTGGACTGCATCAGCGCGTAGCCGGTCCGGGTATCGTGAGTCAGGTTGTCCTCCACCCGGTTGTCGTAGGCATACATGTAATGAATGCCATAACGCAGATCGTAGAGCGTGTTGTGGCTCAATACGTTGTTGCTGCTGGTATCGATATAGATGCCGTCTCGGGTGCGGGTGATATCGTTACCCGAAACTCGCACGTCTTGCACATTGAACAGGTGGATGCCGTTGCCACGGTCCTGGGACCGCAGCCCCGTATCACCGCGAATGACGTTGTCGACGACTCGAACGCCCTTGACCGCGTCCAGCCAGATGCCGAAGCCTGGCCCCTCGAGCCGGTTGTTACGGATCACGCTGTTGGTGCCCTGTTCGGTAACGAAGATACCGGCATCCAGGTCGGTGAGGTTCTTGCCCCAGTTGACGATCTCGAGCCCTTCGAGCGTCACCTCCGGAGCATCGATGATCACCGCATGACCCTCTCCCTGGCCGTCGATGATGGCCTGTTCCTCTGCGCTGATCCGCAGGGAGCGAGTGATGTCGAGTGGCCCCGGGTAGCGGCCCTTGGGAAGATGCAGATGATCGCCGTCGCTGGCCTTGTCGATCAAGGCTTGTGGCGATTGTCCGGGGGTGGCTTCCAAATCGGCGCCGAAGACGGCACTGGACAGGGAAAATAGCGCAATGACCAGCAGAACGCATCGCGCGCCTGGTGGCAATGGAAATCGTGGCATCAGGGCTCCTGCGGCACGGGCCGGCGAGCGTTATCGCCCCCGGCCCGTGTTTTACTTGCTCAAACTTCAGCCTGCATCAAGCAGGTTCGACCAGCATGCGACCGGACATCTCCATATGCATCGCGTGGCAGAACCAGTTGCAGTAGTACCAGTACACCCCGGGCTTGTCGGCGGTGAAGGTCACGCTGGCGGTCTGCTGCGGGCCGATCTCCATCTGGGCACCATGGTTGACCATGCAGAAGCCGTGGGTCAGGTCCTCGACCTGGTCCAGGTTGGTGACGACCACCGTGACCTCGTCGCCCTGCTTGACGGTGAACTTCTCCAGCCCGAACTGCGGCGCCACCGAGGTCATGTAGACGCGTACCTTGTTGCCGTCGCGGATGACCTTGTTGTCGCTCTCCAGGGTGACGCCATCCTTCTTGGCCATGGCCACCGTCTCGGCGAAGAACGGATCGTCGCGCTTCCATAGCTTGGACGGGTTGATCTGGTCGGCGCGCACCAGGATGCAGTCGTGAGGCTCGGCATAGGTCGGGCCGTCGTGTATCAGCTTCATCTCCTCGCCGGAGATGTCGATCAGCTGATCGTTCTCGGGGCGCAGCGGGCCAACCGGCAGGAAGCGGTCCTTGGAGAACTTCGAGAGCACCACCAGCCACTTGCCATCCGCATCCCGGGATTCCGTCAGGCTGGCATGGTTGTGGCCAGGCTGATAGTGCACGTCGAGCTTCTGGCGCAGGTAGTTGACCTCTTCACCGTTGTAGCTGCGAATGGCGTCTTCGATGTTCCACTTGGCCACCTGACTGTCGATGAACAAGGTGGTATAGGCATTGCCACGGCCATCGAAGGTGGTGTGCAGCGGCCCGAGGCCAAGCTCCGGTTCGGCAATCACGGCATCGCGCGGCTCGATCTTGTCGGCGAAGACATCCGGCAGCTTGTCGATGGCGATCACCGAGCAGGTCGGCGAGAGCTTGCCGTTGGCGATGAAGTACTTGCCGTCCGGCGAGGTGTTGAGGCCATGGGGGTTCTTGGGCACCGGAATGTAACGGGTCAGCTTGGAGCCATCACGACCGTCGACTACCGGCACCTTGGAGTCACCGATGGTCTTGTAGTCGCCGGCTTCGACTGCCTTTTCGATCGCTTCAACATCGAACACGACCGCCCAGTCACGCTCGTTGCGCATGGTCTCGGCCAGGGTCACGCCCTTCTCCGAGTTGTAGCAGGTCGAGGCGACGAAACGCCCGGTGTAGTCCGCGTCGGTGTTGTCCAGGTTGCCGTCGACGATCACCTGCCAGGCCACTTCCATGGTCTCCGCATCGATGGCGTTGAACATGGTGTAGTAGTTCTCCGGCGTTTCCATGTCGCGGCCATCATTGACCTGCGGAATCGGCAGTTCGGCATTGGCGAATACGTACTTGGTGTGCGGCACCTTCTGCAGACGCAGGCCGTGGATCGCCTGGACATTGGGGATGGTGGTGATCTTGTCCGTCTTCATGACGTCGAGACGGATACGGGCCACCCGGGTGTTGGCCTTGTCGTTGATGAACAGGTACTTGCCATCGTAACGACCGTCGGTCATCGAGATGTGCGGGTGGTGGGCATCGCCGGCGAGAAAGCGTGCGGAGTCCCCGAGGATCCGCTTGGATTCGTTGGAGATGCCCCAGCCGGTGGCGCTATCGATATTGAATACCGGGATGCGCATCAGCTCGCGCATGGAGGGCACGCCCAGGATGCGCACCTCGCCGGAGTGGCCGCCGCTCCAGAAGCCGTAGTATTCGTCGAGTTCACCCGGGGCGATCTCGACACCGTTGCCTTCGCTGGCGGCCTTGGCCCGCTGGCTTTGCAGCAGTGCGGCACTGCCGAACCCGCCGGCGAGCCCTGCACCGGCCACGCCCGCGACACCGGTGTTGCGCAGGAAGTGGCGGCGGCTCAGGCTCTGCAGTTCCTTCTTCTTGTCTTCACTCATGCTTCATTCCTCGTTGTGGATGGGGATGCGTTGCAGCGAGGCGCTTCCCGCGCCGGACGCTGCCGGGTCGAATGGTTGGGCTACCTTGCCTCCAGAAACTCGGGCTGCCTTCTCGTAACGCTTGCGCCGCTTGACCATGGGCGGGCAGCGCTGGTCATCCCAGTAGGTGACCTGACAATCGAGACAGTAATGGCATTCGTTGGCGTTGATGTGTCCATCCGGGTGGATGGCACCTACCTCGCACTCGCGAGCGCAGATCTGGCAGGGCGTACCGCAGCTGCCGCGGTGGCGCTTGAGCCAGTCGAAAAGCCGCAGCCGCGAGGGTATCGCCAGGCCGGCGCCCAGCGGGCACACGTAGCGGCAGTAGAACTTGTGATTGAAGATGGAGACCGCCACCAGCGCCAGGGCGTAGAGCACGAAGGGCCAGTCGCGCTGGAAGCGCAGGGTGATCGCGGTCTTGAAGGGCTCGACTTCGGCGAATTTCTCCGCGGTGCCCAGGGAATTCAGCGAAATGGCGAACAGCACCAGCAGGATGATGTACTTGATGGCCCATAGCCGCTCATGCAGCCCGAAGGGCACCTCGATCTGCTTGACCCCCAGCTTGCGGGACGCCTTGTTGACCAGATCCTGCAGGGCGCCGAAGGGGCAAAGCCAGCCACAGAACACCCCGCGACCCCACAGCAGCAGGCTGACCGCCACGAAGGACCAGAGAATGAACATCATCGGGTCGATCAGGAAGGAGCTCCAGCTGAAGTCGGTGATCAGCGAGTGGGTGAAGGTCAGGATATTGACGACCGAGAGCTGGGCGAGGGCATACCAGCCGATGAACACCAGGGTGTAGACCAGAAAGCCGATGCGCAGGGGCTCGAAGATGCGCGGATAGCGCACCAGCACATCCTGGAACAGCATCACGCCGGTCAGTACCAGAAGACCCGCGCCGAGCACGCCGATCTGGAAGGCCTTGTCGTACCACACCTGGACCCAGATGGGGCGCTCCACCACCGGCTCGGGGCGATCGACATAGGCCTCGGGGATGCTGTAGTCGGCACTGAAACGAGTGAATTCCGTGTCCAGCGGCCCGGAGGCACGACGCACCAGCAGGTCCAGCTGCCAGGGCCGGCCCGGATCGAAGCTGGCCTCCTCGCGAATGATGAAGATGTCCTTTTCCGTCATGCGTGGCATGTCGTCCAGCGAGAAGCGGCCTACCCGCTGATGATCCAGGTCGTGGAAGGTGATGGTGCGGCCATCCTGGCTCAATTCGATACGATCGAAGATGCCGCCGCGCACGTAGCCCGATCCTTTGAAGGAGTAGTCACCGTTGGCCATCAGGGCGACGGCATGCTCACCGGGCTCGAGGCTTTCCATCAGCGCCTCATAGCGGGCATCGCCCAGCAGGTTACGCCCGGCCATGGGAGCATTGAGGTAGGTGTAGTAGAGATCGATGAAGGTCTTGTCCGCGGGCTCGGGCTGGCCGCGCATGTAATTCTCGGCCGCCGTGCCGACGAAGGCCTCGTCGACCTGGCCGTGGGTCAGGCGCAGGCGGCGGATGGTGCCGTCGCCGGTCAGGGTCTGCCAGTCGGCTTCCTCGAACACATCGGCCTTGACCGTGGCGGCGGGCTGAGCGGAGGGGTCTTCGATGATGCCCAGGCTGGCGGCGACCTGACGTGCGGCACGCATGATGGTGTCGTTGACCACGATCACCGTGACGGTGGCACCGGAGATGGCATCCAGGTTGTCGCCGATCTTGGGGTTGTCGCTGACGCTGTAATTGGTGTGGGCGCCGGCGAAATTCTGCAGCTTCTCTTCGGGAATCCCCACCAGCATGATCGGCTCGGAATGATCGAGCACTTCGGCGAGGGTCAGCTGCCCGGCAGGATCGATGCCCACCAGCAGGTTGACCGGCTTGCCGGAGTAGGCGGGAATCGGTGCGATGTCCACGCTCTCGAAGACATAGCCCAGCACCTCATCGCCGTTCATGACCGCCTGGACCGGTAAATCGGACTCTGCGTCGACGAGACGCCGAGCGTCGGGAAAGCCATTCTTGACCTGCTCGAGTTCGATGGCCAGGGCCGGGAGCGACAGGCACCACAGCAGCACGAGGGTCACTGCGGTCTGGGCAAGGCGTAGGAGGTAAGGTGCAGGGGTCATGAGTCGTGCCTTGAATACTGGCTAGAACTATGGGTATTCGCCGGTGATGAGTGTCCGGAAAGGGCACCGATGCTTGATCCGGCGATGGCCAACGCTTGGTGCGGAGCATGCCATCGACGATTCGAGACTGTATTGATTGGCGTCAATAGTTGAGCATCGAACTCGGGTATGAATGATCAGGCTGACTCGACGACGGTCCGCACGAGGCGGACCGTTCACTGCAGGGTCTTGCGGCTTCAGGGCTACTGCTGGCTGTAGTAGGCGGCGATATCGGCGATGTCCTCGTCGGACAGCGACTGGGCCTGCGGGGTCATCATCGCTGCCATGCCGCCGCTGCGCTGGCCTTCGCGATACGCCTTGAGAGAGCTTTCCAGGTATTGCGCGGACTGCCCGTTCAGGTTGGGGTAGATCGGGGCCGTGGCCTGGCCATCCTTGCCGTGGCAGGCGACACAGGCGCTGATCTTTTCGGCGCCGGCTTCGGCATCCCCCGCGGCCTGGGCGGTCAGGGCGAAGGTGGCACAACTCAGTAATACTGCGGTGGTCAGGATTCTCATAACTAGTCTCCAGAATGCCTCTTATTGGGCTTGAGAAAGCCTGGAGCGACCACACGCCGCGCCAGGCTGGATGGCTACGATGATGCCTGCCATCTAGATGCGAGTAAATTGACGGAAGTCATGTTAAGCGCGAAAAGATGGATTCAATGGCGTCGATCAAGACGAGATACTAGCCTGGCAATTGACCGGGGTATAGACGTGGGATAATCTTTAAGACGTATTTTCGATGCATGTTAAGGGTGTGCTCGATCATGCCGATAATAGGCCCGGTCTGCAACGCCACATAATGAAAGGGGGGGGAACCACATGGCCGATGGTCTTACAAAATCGGCGGCTCGCAATATCTTCTTCGGCGGGTCGCTGTTTTTCTTCTTGCTGTTCGCCGCGCTGACGGCCCACAGCCACTGGTACATGAAGACGACATCCACCAACGAAGAGACGCTGACGGACTCCGTGAAGCATGGCAAGGAGGTGTGGGAAGAACACAGCTGCATCAACTGCCACAGCCTCATCGGCGAAGGCGCCTACTTCGCGCCGGAGCTCGGCAACGTCTGGCACCGCTACGGGGGACGCGAGAATCCCGAGGCCGCTCGCGCGGGCCTGAAGGCCTGGATGAACGCGCAGCCGCTCAACGTGCCGGGGCGTCGTCAGATGCCGCAGTTCAATCTGAGCGAGGAAGAGTTGGATGCCCTGGTCGATTTCTTCCAGTGGACCGACTCCATCGACACCCAAGATTGGCCACCCACCAAGGCCGGTTGATAGATCGCGTACATCAAGGGTTCAAGAAAACAGGAGCATCGAACCGATGAAATATGAAACGCAATGGGTGGCCTATCCGTTCTTCGCGGTCGCCATGGCGCTATTCGCGCTGCAGGTCGTCTTCGGATTGCTGGCCGCCACCGTCTATGTGTTGCCTGAGTTCTGGGCAGAATTCATGCCCTTCAACGTCATCCGCATGAGCCATACCAACCTATTGATCGTCTGGTTGCTGATCGGCTTCATGGGCTGTACCTACTTCCTGATGCCCGAAGAGGCGGAGCGGGAAATCCACAGCCCCATGCTGGCCTACATCCAGTTGGGCATCTTTGCCATCGCCGGCGCCGGCGCATTGGTCAGCTACCAGTTCGGCATTCATGAAGGGCGCGAGTTCCTCGAGCAGCCGTTCTGGGTCAAGGTATTGATCACCATCTCCTTCCTGATGTTCCTCTACAACACCAGCATGACCCTGCTCAAGGGGCGCAAGACCGCCGTCAACATGATCCTGATGCTGGGACTGTGGCTGGCTGCCGTCTTCTGGCTGTTCGCCTTCTTCAACCCGGCCAACCTGGCGCTGGACAAGCTCTACTGGTGGTGGATCGTTCACATCTGGGTCGAGGGCGTGTGGGAACTGATCATGGCGTCCCTGCTGGCCTATCTGCTGATCAAGATGACCGGGGTGGACCGCGAGGTCATCGAGAAGTGGCTCTATGTCATCATCGGCCTGGCACTGTTCTCCGGCCTGCTGGGTACCGGCCACCACTACTACTGGATCGGTGCGCCCGGCTACTGGCAGCCCATCGGCAGCATCTTTTCCACCCTCGAGGTACTGCCGTTCTTCGCCATGGTGATGTTCGCCTTCACCATGTTCTGGAAGGGGCGCCGTAACCACCCCAACAAGAGTGCCATGCTGTGGACCCTGGGTAGCGCCACGGTAGCCTTCTTCGGTGCCGGCGTATGGGGCTTCATGCATACCCTGTCCTTCGTCAACTACTATAGCCACGGTACTCAGGTCACCGCCGCTCACGGCCACCTGGCCTTCTATGGCGCCTACGTGATGATGATCATGGCAGTGATCACCTACGCCATGCCGCAGATTCGCCGCGTGCAGCCCTACAACCAGATCCTCAACATGTGGAGCTTCTGGATCATGACCGGCGCCATGTCCTTCATGACCTTCACGCTGACCTTCGCCGGTGTGGTGCAGACCCACCTGCAGCGTGTGCTGGGCATGAACTACATGGAGGTGCAAGACCAGCTGGTACTGTTCTACATCATGCGTCTCGGCGCAGGCGTGGCTGTGGCCGTCGCCGCGCTGCTCTTCCTCTACGCCGTCTTTGGTCGCGCTCGCGAACAGGTGCCGGCCGGCGGTACCCAGATGACCAGTGGCTCTTACTGAGTCATTCTAGCCAAGCAGCAACCCGTGGCCTCCTTCGAGGCCACGGGCGCCGATCCTTCCCTGGAGTGTCCCTATGTCATCCTCTTCCGCCCGGTCTCTCGAGTCCGATCGAGAGATTCCGTACTATCACGCCGTCGGCAACGAGTGCGAGCTGTTCGAGCAGGCCTATCGCCAGCACTTGCCGCTGCTGCTCAAGGGGCCGACGGGTTGCGGCAAGACGCGCTTCGTCAGTCATATGGCGGCGCGACTGGGCAAGCCGCTGTTCACCGTCTCCTGTCACGACGACCTGACCGCTGCCGACCTGACCGGTCGTTACCTGCTGCAGGGCGGCGAGACCCGCTGGGTCGATGGGCCGTTGACCCGCGCCGTTCGCGAAGGCGGCATCTGCTACCTTGACGAGGTGGTGGAGGCTCGCAAGGACGTCACCGTGGTGCTGCATCCGCTCACCGACGATCGCCG
Source organism: Modicisalibacter ilicicola DSM 19980 (assembly GCF_900128925.1). Lineage (GTDB taxonomy): Bacteria > Pseudomonadota > Gammaproteobacteria > Pseudomonadales > Halomonadaceae > Modicisalibacter > Modicisalibacter ilicicola. The sequence goes on along the minus strand of NZ_FQUJ01000002.1, from coordinate 184,167 downwards.
CCTGTTGCCCCTGGAGCGTACCGGCGAACTGCTCGAGGCACCGGACGATTTCATGCTGGTTGTCTCCTACAATCCCGGCTACCAGCACATCCTCAAGTCGCTCAAGCCCAGCACCCGCCAGCGCTTCGTGGCCCAGACCTTCGATTTCCCGCCCCCGGCGGTGGAACGGGATATCGTGGCCCGGGAAAGCGGCCTGTCGGCGGATAGATGCAGCGCCCTGGTCAATCTGGCAGCACGGCTGCGCGACATGAAGGGCCAGGATCTGGAAGAGGGGGTCTCGACACGCCTGCTGGTCTATTGCGCCACCCTGATCGCTGCCGGCATGCCCATCATGGAAGCGACTCGGGCGACTCTGGTGGAGCCGCTCAGCGATGACGAGGATGTGCAGGAAGGGTTGATGGAAGCCATACGCGCCACCTTCGGCTGAGAAAGCTCGATTCATTGCTGCGCTCGATATCCTGGCCGCCGGCGGTACTCAAACTCCTCATTTACTGCCGTGTAAATTCCGGTTTTTCCGTTCCGGCGGCGACCAGCCTCTCATCGCTCGCGACATGAATCGAAGCTTTCTCTTAAAATGTGTTTCAAGGGCATACGCTTATGAGCAAGCTGGATTTTCTCGAGGTCGAGGAGTTCGTCGGTCGTCACTGGCATCGCTGGGCCTCTGGGGCGGCGAGTTACCCGCATCATCCCGACGCAGCGGTGCATCTCGAGGAACTGCGCGGCGTGCTGGGCGTCTTCTTTCGTGCCAGCGGCGGCGAGTCGGGGGTCGAGGTGGCTGCCATCGCGGCACGCAACTCGACCCACCGTCTCACTCTGCGCCAACGCCTGGGGTTCGACGAGGAGACCCTCGACCTGGCGCGCCGGGACGAAGAGAACCTGCTGCTGCCTCCCCGGCTCGACCTGTTTGCCGAGCCGGCGCTCAATCGCGATCTCTACTTCTGGCTGGTGGCTTTCCTGGCGGTAGCACGACGCGTTCCGCACCACGACGATCCGCTGCGTCAGGACATTGCCTGGTTGCGTGAGGTCGTCGAGGCGAGTCGCCAGGCATTGTCGTGCTTCCCCGGTCTGCGGGGGCGCCATGCCCGGCTTTGCCAGGCTCTGCTGGAGATTCGCCCCAAGCGCCGCCTGCCCGGGACCGAGGCGGCCGTCGAGGCCATGATCCTGCACTTGCTGGGCGACGCCCAGCCGTTGAACGACGAGGCCGCCTGTCTCCAGGCGGCGGTGCTCGATCCCGACGTTTCCTTGAAGGATTTCCAGGCTCCCCGGGGCTATCGCCCGCCGCTGCCCGTGCCGCTCTGGGCGCAGGTCGTCGAGCTCGGCAGCCGGGGCGAGGCTCGTCCCGAGGGCGACGACGAGCCCCCCAGCGATCACCAGGCCGAAGCCGTCTCCGCAGGCAAGCGCAAGGCCGAGCGACGGCGCCAGGACCAGAGCGAACGCAAGGACTCGCTGATCTTCAATCGCTTCGAGAAGATGCTCTCCTTCTCGGAGATGATCAATCTCAACCGTCGGGTGGATGACGAAGAGGATGAGAACGCGCGCAGCGTCGCGGAGCAGATGGAGGAAATCACCCTGAGCCCCCACGAGCAACGCGCCGCCTCCCAGCTCAAGATCGACCTGGACCTGGCTCCGGAGGCCATCAGCGGCGAGCGCCTGCGCGGCAAGCATCTCTACCCGGAGTGGAATCATCGCAGGCAGGAGTACCTGCCGGATCACTGCGCGGTGCTGACGGACCTGCAAAGCGAGGAAGGCGAGGATTGGGTGCCGGACGAGACGACCCGACGCCGCATCCGCCGGGTACGCCGGGAGTTCGAGGCGCTGCGCCCGCGCCGCGAGACCCTGCGCGGCCAGGTCGACGGCAGCGAGCTGGACATGGACGCGGCGATCCGCGCCCATTGCGACCTGGCCGCCACCGGCGAGACCAGCGATCATCTCTATCTGGCCACCCGCCAGCAGGCCCGGGACCTGGCCGTGTCGATCCTGGTGGACGTGTCGCTCTCCACGGATGCCTGGCTCGACGACAGGCGCGTGCTGGACGTGGAGAAGGAGGCCCTGCTGGTGCTCGGCCACGGTCTGGCGGGCTGCGGCGACGACTATGCCATCCACTGCTTTACCTCGCATCGTCGCCAGAAAGTCTGGGTCAACACCCTCAAGACCTTCGAGGAATCGATGAACGAACGGGTCAGTCGGCGCATCGCCGCTCTGAGCCCCGGGCGCTATACCCGCATGGGGCCAGCCATCCGCCATCTTGCCCGCGAGCTTGCCCAGCGCCCCAACCGGCACCGCCTGCTGCTGGTGCTCACCGACGGCAAGCCCAACGATACCGACTACTACGAGGGGCGTTACGGCATCGAGGACACCCGTCGGGCGATCCTCGATGCGCGCCAGCAGGAGATCAAGGTGTTCGGCGTGACCATCGATCAGGAGGCGCGGCAGTATATTCCGCACCTGTTCGGCCGTGGCGGTTACGCCATCGTGCAGAAGCCCGAGCATCTCTCCCTGGCGCTGCCGGGGATTTATCGCCAGATCATCGCCAGTTGAAGGAAGCACTGAATAAATGCCTACGCGTCTCAAGCACTGCGTTACGCGGTACGCGGAATCCTCACATATACCCATATGCTCCGGTTCCTGTGCTCCGGGCGCCTTGTGCTTGAACCGCTCGCCGATTTCTTCAGCCCTTCCTTGAGGAGAAGTTACATGACCGCACGCGCCGTGATTGCGATATTGGTAGGGGGAGTGGTCTTCCTGGCGGTGGTGATTCCGGTGGCCTGGATCATCAATACCCAGGACTGGGGCGTGGCGATGATCTTTCCCGCGCCCCTGATCGTCTACGGCCTGATGGTGGTGGCGCGCCGGCTGGACGACTGGGTCAGGCGCGACCCCCGTCGCCGCGACCATCACCCCAGGAGCTGATGGCGGGCCGCCAGGTATCCCGACAGAATCACGCCCAGGATCACCAGTGCCAGTCCCAGGAAGGCGCCTTTCCAGCCCGGCGACGAGACCCGCAGGTTGAGATAGGTCATGAGCACCTGATGTGCCTTGAAGCCGGTGCTGACCAGCACCAGCAACGCCCCCCACAACGGTAGTGCCTGCCACTCGGCATCGGCATCGAGTCGCGCGGAGATCATCGAGATCAGCGTCAGTCCCATGAGGGTCGCCCAGGTCAGCACCAGGCGGCGAGAGCTTGGAAGTGTCGTCCTCATGATTACCTCGGCAGGGAGTCGTCAGCGCAATAGATAGATCAGCGGGTAGAGCAGTATCCAGATCAGATCGACCATGTGCCAGAAGGCCGTGGCGGTTTCCACGTTGGCAAGCGTGGTGCGCCAGGCCACCAGGGCGAGCAGGACGAGCCCGAACAGCACGTGGGCGAAGTGAAAGCCGGTCAGCAGGTAGTAGAAGGCGAAGAAGGTGTTGGTCTCGGGCGTCAGGCCCGCCCCGAACTTGCTCGCATATTCGGCGATCTTGATTGCACCGAATACCAGACCCAGCGCCATGGTCAGCAGCAACCACTGGCGGCTGCGGCGTACCTGGTGCCGGGCGACGGCGTTCGTGGCCAGCGCGGCGAACAGGCCGCTGGTCAGCAGCACCATGGTGTTCAGCCCCCCGATGACCGGATCGAGAAGCTGCTGAGAGGCATCGAAGAGCTCGCGCTGGTCGGCGCGCATCCAGGCAAACAGGCCGAAGGCGGCGGCGAAGACCAGCATTTCGCTCAGGATCAGCACCCACATCAAGGGGTTGCCGGGCAGGGCGGAAAGCGGCCCCCAATCGGCCTCGCCTTCCGAAGGGGCGCCCGAGACCGAAGACGAGCCGCGGGGCTCAGTCATGCAGGGTGACCACGGCGCCGCCGAACCCCAGGCTGCGGGGATTGTCGATGGGGCGGTTGGCCATCAGGCGATGAATGCCGACCCCGCAGCGGCCCACCATCCATACCAGGCAAGCCGTGAAGAACAGATAGCCAAGCGCCCAGGCAATGCCTGGCGGGGCCTCGAAGTAGCCCAGCAGGTTCCACAGCAGCAGACCGATGCCACCCGCCACGACCCCTAGCCAGAAGGTGCGAATCTGAAAGCGGAAATGGCTGTCGACCCAGGCGGCACCGCGTCCCAGCTTGAAGTGGGCGATCGCGACGCCTAGCGGCGCCGTGACCACCGCCATGACACTGCCCAGGTAAAAGGCATAGATCAGGATGGCGGCGCCACGTCCGGGGGAGTTGGCCTTTTGCGAGGCGAAGTCTCGGTCGTTATCGACGGGGGTAGGCATAGGGATTCTCTCGGCATGCATGGAATAAGTCACCCTCTAGCGTTCGAGGTAGGAAAGCTTGTCGGCCACGCCGTCCCAGGACTCGGCGTCCTCCGGGGGGTCCTTCTTCTCGGTGATGACCGGCCACTTTTCGGCCAGCTCGGCGTTCAGTTCCAAGAAGTGGCGCTGGGATGCCGGAAGTTCGTCCTCGGCGAAGATGGCCTCCGCTGGGCATTCCGGCTCGCACAGGGCGCAATCGATGCACTCGTCCGGATGGATCACCAGGAAGTTGGGGCCCTCGTAGAAGCAGTCCACGGGACAGACTTCCACGCAGTCGGTGTACTTGCACTTGATGCAGTTCTCGGTGACGACGAAGGTCATGGCTCATCTCCCGAACTTTAAGATGCATATGTTGCACATCTTAATGCCCGGAATGAATGGCGGCAATCGCCGCTAGGCCACTTTCGTTGCTGTCAAAGGGAGGAACAGGCCTCTTTATGCAGGCCGATACGGCGATTTGGATGGCCTATCTTGTGCTATGCTGGCGAAAGGTTCCCATATGTAGTGTTCGGGCGTATCATCGCCAAATATCGTTTTCTTGATGCGAGTCATGTTGCGGGCAGTCGGTCGGGCCTAGCATTGGCCCCCTTTCGGCGTTCTGATCACCGCTATACAACGGAGTCATTGTCATGTCGCTATTTGCCCTGCCGCGCCTGCCGGCACCGAGTCATCTGATCCGCCTCGTCGACCCGCGCGTGCCCGTGGCGCTCAAGCGGCGCCTCGTCGAGCCCGTACTCAACCGCACCTTCGCCGAGCCCCTGGTGGAAGGCGAGTTCGATGCCCTGGAAGGGCGGCGTATCACCCTGAGTGTCAGCGACCTGGGCGTGTCATTGACCCTGGGGCTCGAGAACCAGCGCCTGGTGATGCTCGATGCGCCCGGCGAAGCGACCATCCGCGGCGGCTGGCGGGAGTTCCTGTGCCTGGCCACCCGGCGCGAGGACCCGGACAGCCTGTTCTTCCAGCGTCGCCTGCTGATCGAAGGGGACACCGAACTGGGCCTGATGGTCAAGAACCTCCTCGACGGTCAGGAGGCGGGGCTGGCACAAGGCCGCCTGGGGGCGCTGTTGAATCATCTCGAGACATTCCTTCACAAGCATTGATCACGAACCATCGATAGCATTCTTTCTGGAGACCCGCATGAGTACTTCCGCCAAGGCCGTCAAGACCTCCAACGAGGTGCCCCTCCAGGCACCTTCCCGCGACATCTGGGATTCCAAGTACCGGCTCAAGGATCGGCACCAGCGTCCCGTGGACAAGGATGTTCGGGCAACCTACGAGCGCGTGGCCCGCGCCCTGGCGGCGGTCGAGGGCGACAAGGCCGAGGAATGGCTGGTCAAGTTCCGCTGGGCCCTGGAAAATGGTGCCATTCCGGCCGGGCGCATCCTCTCCAACGCCGGGGCCGAGGACCACAAGCCGGCGGTGAGCCTGATCAACTGCACGGTGTCGCGTTCCATTCGCGACAGCATGCACAACATCCTCGATTCCGTGGTGGATGCCGGCATGACCCTCAAGGCCGGTTGCGGTATCGGCTACGAGTTCTCCACGCTGCGTCACAAGGGTGCCTTCGTGTTCGGTGCGGGAGCGGGCACCAACGGCCCCCTGGCGTTCATGGACGTTCATGACAAGATGTGTTTCACGGTGGCCTCTGCCGGCGGCCGGCGTGGTGCCCAGATGGCGACCTTCGACGTCGGCCATCCCGACGTGAAGGAATTCATCGAGGCCAAGCGCGAACCCGGTCGCCTGCGCCAGTTCAACCTGAGCCTGCTGATCACCGATGAGTTTATCGAGGCGGTCAAGCAGGATGCCGACTGGCACCTGGCCTTCCCGCTGCACCCGGGCGAGAAGGACGACGTCAAGCCCGAGCAACTGATCTACCGAGACTGGCCGGTGATCGAGGAGGGCTACAGCGTCGATGACGAGGGGCGCGTGGCCTGCCGTATCGTGAGCACCATCAGGGCTCGCGAGCTGTGGGATACCATCATGTCCTCCACCTACGACTTCGCCGAGCCGGGCTTCATCCTGATCGACCAGGTCAACCGCATGAACAACAACTGGTTCTGCGAGGAGATCCGGGCGACCAACCCCTGCGGCGAGCAGCCCCTGCCGCCGGAAGGCGCCTGCCTGCTGGGGTCGATCAACCTGACCCGGTTCGTCATCGAGCCGTTCAGCGACAATCCGCGTTTCGACTGGGAGCGCTATCGCAAGGTGGTGGCGATCTTCACCCGCATGCTCGACAACGTGGTGGAGATCGCCGGCCTACCGCTCCCCGGGCAGCAGCGCGAGATCGAGGCCAAGCGCCGCCATGGCATGGGCTTTCTCGGCCTGGGCTCGACCCTGACCATGCTCAAGCTGCATTACGGCTCGGAGGAGTCGCTGGCGTTCACCGACGAGGTCAGCAAGACGCTTGCCATCGAAGGCTGGAAGGTGGCCCTCGAGCTCTCCAAGGAGAAGGGCATGGCGCCGATCCTCGCCGAGGAGATCGAGATCACGCCCAAGATGATGCGCGAGCGTCCCAAGCTGGCGAAGGACGGCTACGAGATCGGCGACAAGGTGCCCGGGCGTATCCTGCACGCCCGCTATAGCCACTACATGCAGAAGATCGCCGAGGTCGAGCCCGAGCTGGTGGCGGCGCTGGCGGAGCACGGTGCGCGCTTCACCCACCATTCGTCCATCGCCCCGACCGGCACCATCAGCCTGTCGCTGGGCAACAATGCCTCCAACGGCATCGAACCGACCTTCTCGCATCGCTACTACCGCAACATCATCCAGGCGGGCAAGAAGACCAAGGAGCAGGTCGAGGTGGCTTCCTTCGAGCTGGCCGCCTACCGTCATTTCGTGGCGCCGGAAGCCGTCGAGAGCGATCTTCCCGACTACTTCATCACCGCCGATGCGGTCACTCCGCAGCAGCACGTGGCGGTTCAGGCAGCGGCCCAGGCCTGGGTCGATTCGGCGATCTCCAAGACGGTCAACGTGCCCACCGACTTTCCCTACGAGGCCTTCAAGGACCTCTATCTGGATGCCTATGCCAGCAAGCTCAAGGGGTGCACCACCTTCCGCTTCAACCCGGAAGCCTTCCAGGGCGTGCTGGTGCGCGAGGATGACCTGAAGAACACCACCTACGTGTTCGAGCTGGAAAGCGGCGAGACGCTGGAACTCAAGGGCAACGAGAAGGTGATCTACGACGGCGAGGAGCACAACGCCGCCAACCTTTACGATGGCTTGAAGGAAGGCACCTACGGCAAGTGGTGATGGGACTGCGCATCGCGTGATGAAATCGAATTCGAATCTGTCAGTGGAGCCGGAAGATGGCTGTTGAAATCAAATCCAAGATCGTGAACTACCGCGTCAAGCAGCCCCAGGCGGAGTTGCCGCTGGTCGACGAGAACCCCTTGACGGTGCGGATACCCTCGCGTCCGGAAGGCACCCTGGAGGCAGTCTCCGAGAAGATCTCCTACGTCGGGGCCGAGGGGCGCAAGAAGGTCTACGTGCTGGTGGCATTCATGCCGGTGGAAGGGGTGCTCAATGGCAAGCAGGTGGTCATCGAGCGTCCGGTGGAATTCTTCTTCCCCTCGGGACAGCTCTCCAGCGAGCATCAGTGGATCACTGCCACCATGCGCAGCCTGTCGCTGGCTGCCCGGGGTGGCTATGTCACCCAGGCCCTGGCGGACCTGCGCAAGGTGGCCTGGGACAAGGGGCTGGTGCGCTGCGGCACGAACCGCTGGAACAAGCCGATGTTCCATGATTCCGAGGTGGCGGCCATCGCCTGGTCGATCCAGCAGATCCTCTATCGGCGGGGGTTCGTCGACGCCGACGGCATCCAGGTCCCGGTGGACGAGCTGGCCCAGCGCTATGCCCAGCGCCTGATCCACGGTCACCCCTGGCAGCCGCCCGCCGCCGAGGAGACCGGCGATTCGGATGCGGAAAACAGCGCCGGCGCGGCGGTGGTCGGCCACTGTCCCGAGTGTCGCGGCGAGTTGATCATGATGGATGGCTGCCCGACCTGCTACGCCGGCTGCGGCTGGTCGAAGTGCGGTTGACGGGCGCCCGTTTCAGCGACGGCCGCTTTTCGCTCGCTGAAGAGAGCTCCTATAGGCGATTGATATAGATGAGATTTGTAGGAGCCCGGTTCACCGGGCGATGGTCGGATCACCATCGTTCGCTGAAGCGAACTCCTACAAAAACCAGAGCTACCGGGGGGATAGGAGCCCGGTTCACCGGGCGATGGGTGCCATTCTTCGTCCTCATCCCTCCACCCAGTCAGGTAGCCACAGGGCGATCTGCGGGAACAGGAAGATCAGCGTCAAGCCCAGCAGCTGCAGCAGCACGAACGGCCACACCGACTGGTAGACGTTGCCCATGTCGACGTCACTGGGCAGGATGCTCTTGATCCAGAACAGCACGAAACCGAAAGGGGGCGTCAGGTAGGCGATCTGGATGTTGACGATGAACAGCACGCCGAACCATATCTTGTCGACCTCCAGCGCCTCGACGATGGGGATGAACAGCGGGGTGCACAGCATGATGATCGCCCAGTCGTCCATCACCATGCCCAGCACGAGGATGATCAGCATCATCAGGAAGAGAACCCCCATGGTGCCGCCTGGCATTGCCAGCACGGCGGAGGTGATCAGGTCCTGGCTCCCCAAGGAGTTGAAGATGTTCAGGAAGATGTTGGCGCCGATGAGAATCCACAAGCCCATGCCGGTGAGCTTCAGGGTGGTCGACAGCGAATCCTTCAGCACCTCCCAGCTCAGCTGCCGGTTGATGACGGTGATCAACAGTGCCCCGGTGGCGCCCAGGGCCGCTGCCTCGGCGGGGGTGGTGATGCCGCCCCAGATGGCGCCCAGCACCACGACGATCAGCACCGCGAACGGCCAGATATCGAGCAGGGAGGCCAGCTTCTCCCGGCGCGAGAAGCGGATCTCCTTGGGCAGTGCCGGCCCGATGTGCGGCTGGAGCTTGCAGCGTACCCCGATGTAGATGGCGTAGAAGGTCGCGAGCATCAGCCCGGGGACGAGACCGGCCATGAACAGCTTGCCGATGGAGGCATTGGCCAGCAGGCCGTAGAAGATGAAGGGCACGCTCGGTGGAATGAGTGCTCCCAGGGCGCCGCCGGCGCAGATGGACCCGATCGCGATCTTTCTGTCGTACTTGTATTTCATCATCGAGGGATAGGCGATCTGGCCCATGGCGATGGTGGCCGGCGGCGTGATTCCCGTCACCGCCGCGAAGATGGTACTGACCTTTACCGTGCCGATGGCCAGCCCGCCGGGAATATGGCCAATCAGTTTGTAGACGGCGTCGTAGGCGGCGGTGGCGATCCCCGAGTAGCGGATGAGGCTGCCCATGAAGAGAAACAGCGGAATGGTGACCAGAATGGAGTTCCACGGCGTGGAGTAGAAGGCGCTCGGCACCGCCAGCAGGGCGCGGGGCTCGAAGAACAGTGCGAAGATGACAGCGGTACCGCCCAGGCCGAAGGCGACCGGAAGCCCCAGGAATAGCGAGACGAACAGGCACAGGAAGTATAGGGCGGTGATGATTTCCAGGCTCATGGCGTGTCCTTGGGAAAGACAGGAGTGATTCTTTTGGGCTTTTGTTACCGAGCGAGTGCGTTCTCGTGTCGGCTTTCTTTTTTACCCTTTCGGGGCATTTCGCCTGGATGATGGCCGGGTGCCTGGCGCTTGCTGATTTCTTGAAGCGACACAGGCACCTTTGAGTTTTCCTGTTCAATGCGGCTTTCTATTCAATCTTTCCTTTTTCTTTCAGGTATTTCTTGTAGAGCTCGACGCCCTTGGCGTTGCGCTCGGACAGCTCGGCGATTTGCGGCCACACCTTTTCGATGGAGACATCGCGCATCTCCTCGACCTGCTCGTCGGAGAGTCGAACGACCTTGCCGCCGCTCTCCTCGAGGATCTTGAGTGCTTCGTCGACCTGTTCGGCATGCATTTCGCTGGTTTCGAAATACGTCGACTCGAAGATGCCGTCGATCTGGTCTCGCTGCCACTGGGTCAGCGCATTCCAGGACTCCAGGTTGATGAAGATCTCTTGATGCTGAGCGGGATTCCAGCCAGGCATGACGGCATAGTCGATCACCTCGTTGAAGGACATGTCGTCGATGCCGCCGGTGTCCCAGTAGGTGCCTTCGACGGTGCCGAGCTTGATTGCCGTGTAGATGTCGCCTGCGCCCATGGAGACCGGCACGCCCCCCAGCGCCTGATGGAAGAGCGCCTGCGGGCCTCCCGCACGCATCTTCTTGCCCTCGAAGTCCTCCAGGCCCTCGACGGGGAAGGTGGTGAACATGGCGTTGGGGCCCTGGTTCGACCAGCCGCCCCAGTAGAGATTGCGCTCTCGGGCCGCTTCCTGAACGAGTTCGCCGACCCGGTAGTCGGGATTGCCCCACATCAGCTCCCAGGCCTCCTCGGCATTGCTGGCGCCCATGGGCAACCCAAAGGCCAGCATCCCCTCGGGCATCTGGCCGCCGTAGACCGTCGCCCAGCCCGCGTAGCCATCGGTCATGCCCGCTGCAGCGGCGCCGAAGGCTTCATCGCCGCTCGTCAGCGCGCCGGCCGGCTCGACCTTGATCTTCACCGTACCCTGGGTGGCTTCCTCCACGGCCTTGACCCAGGGAATGAGTCCGTTTTCCCAGCCGGCGTCCGAGGTGTCGAAAGCGGGCTGAAAGACCCAGTTGGTCACCTCGTCCGGGGGGCCGGGTTCCTGGGCAAGCGCCACGGAGGCAGAAAAGGCCAGGATGCCAGCTCCCAGGATCAATGAGGCTGATGAAGGTTTCTTGTCGATGGTCATTGGATTGCTCCTGTTTCGAAGTCCAGCCGTCGTGAGGAGGCGAGTGTTCGGTCACTCGTCGGGTCGGGGCTGCTTGTGCTTGTCGCCGAACAGTGTCTTAAGGTCGTTGATGAAATGCTTGACGACCATCAGCAGCACGAAGGTTGCCGCGATGGGAATGATGGTCTTGATGGGATAGATGGGAATCGGTATCGCCGTGGGCGTTACCTGATTGAGCATGATGGAGAGCTGCGCCGCCTGGATGCCTTTCCAGATCAGCACGCCGAGAAAAAGAAAGGTGTAGATGCTGGTGAGAATGTCGAAGAACGCTCTCTTGCGCCTCGACCACTTGGCGTAAAAGATATCGAGCTTGATGAAGGCGCCATGCTTCAGCGAGTAGATGCCACCGGCGCAGGCAATCAGGACCATGGCGGCCTGGGTCGACACGCTGATCCACTGCGAGGCCGAATTGAGCGCATAGCGCATGAAGACGTCGGCAACACCAAAGAACATGCAGTAGAGCACCAGTAACGAACCGATGATACCGAGTATCTCAGCGGAAACGTCTATGAACTTGCTGAACCCCTTGAGGATCATCATCAATTCCCGTGCTCGTTGTCTTGTTATTGTTGCTTTATATCAACATAGCCTGCGCTGGCGGGGCGTCAAATGCCGGGTCGAATGCGCTCATCGCGGTCGATGTCGCCCCTGGCTCCCTGAAGCGAACTCCCGCGGGTGTGGCCCGGTCGGTGCGCATTGTGCATGGAAAGGAAGCGGTCGGCGTGCTATGTTTTGGCATGACGGCTGCTGCGATTGGATTGCACATAAAGATATGAATTATCAGTATTTTTAAACCATATTCTTCATGTCTTTTGCAGTTTTCGGGCCAATACGAGGTGTCTCGCGGCTCCTCGACAATCGGGTGATCCGGGCCATGAACGATGTCTCCATTCCCAAGCACGCATCCAGTCGACGCCCGGACCTGAGCAACGGCTTCTTGCTGGGGCTGGCGATGCTGTTGGTGGCGGCCTGCATCGCGGCGGCGGTTGCCTACGCCTTCGATACCGCGAGCCGTCCCGGCGATACGCCGCATCAGATTGCGGCGATGCTCGGGGTGGTATTGCTGCTGGGGCCTCTGGCATTCTTCCTCGCCAAGCGAATGGGGTATGCGGCCAGCCCGCCCTGGTGGTTTGCGGTGCACGCGCTGGGGGCGACCCTCGGCGCGGTGGCGATCCTCTTCCACGCCTCTGCCGGTTCGTTCGCCACGCCGGCAAGCATCCCCCTGCTGCTGATGCTCTTTCTTTGTATCCAGGGCGTTCTGGCCCGGGTATTCCTGTCGCGTCGACTGAGCTTCCTGTTCGCTCGCAGCTTCCAAAGTTTCAACTTCCACGAGCCGCTCGAGATCGATCGCCAGGCGCTGCGCGAGGTGATCGAGCGCAAGGAAGCACAGCTCGAGACGCTGGATCCAGTCGCCCAGGAGGCGACCTTTTCGCCCCGGTTGCGTCACTTTCTCACCCAGCCCGTTGCGGCGCTGCGCTATCAAGCGCTGATGGAGAAAGAGCTACGCCTGGTAGGGGCACGTCGACGCGCCGGCAGGACGCTTTCCAGCTGGCGCCGGCTGCACCTTTTGGCGGCAGTGCTGTTCTACCTCGGCATGCTGGGGCATGTGGTGGTGATGCTGTTCTTCGCCGGCTACGCGGCGGGAGAGGGCGAGATCTATTGGTGGCATCTGGCCGCCTGGGGGCGCTGATGAGCGATGTGCTGAGCCTGTCCATCGACCTGGAGCGCTGCACCGGCTGCAAGAGCTGCGAAGCCGCCTGCAAGCAGGCCAATGGCCTGGGCCCGCACAGCTATCGCAATCGCGTGCTGTGGTTTGCTGCCCAGAACGTTGATGCGGCAGAGAGCACGCCGCAGGCACTGCTGGATTTTCTTACCGTGACCTGTCAGCAGTGCGAGCGCCCGGCCTGCCTGCGTGCCTGTCCGGTCAACCCCAAGGCGATCAGCAAGGATCCGGTCACCGGCGTGGTGGCCATCAACGAGGATCGCTGCACCGGCTGCGGCGAGTGCGCAATCTCCTGCCCCTACGGTGCCATCGGCTACAACGCGGAACATCATCATGCGGTGAAGTGCGACCTCTGCGCTCATCGTCGCGCCGTGGGCGATGGCCCCGCCTGTGCCTCGGTGTGTCCGACCCAGGCCATCCGCTTCGGACGCACGGAGGATCACCTGGTGGCTGCCGAGGCGGCGGGGCGCGAGGTGCTGGACATCGACCATTTCCTGCAGAGACCCGCCACGGTCTATCTCAAGCGTCGCGCGGACGAAGGGCTGGATGCCGCAGAGCATCACGAACGCCATGGCACCCAGCGCATTCCCGCCTTGATGCTGGACGACGAGGTGCGCGGCAATCTCGACCGCAGCGCGCTCAACCTGGCCTACGACGCCGCGGCCCGGGAGCGTGTCGCCGATGCCGAAGTTGTCCGCGTTCCCGGTGGCTGCCCTATCTGCTTCAACGGCTGTCCGGTTGTGTACGAACTGCAAGGCGAGCGGCTTGGCCACGTCTATGGCAACAAGGAAGATCCTGTCTTCGAAGGGCGCATCTGTCCGAAGTCCCAGATGACGTTGCAGATGCATGACGCAAAGGAGCGCCTGCGGCATCCCCTCAAGCGGGTGGGGGCGCGCGGCGAGGGCCGGTTTGAGCGCATCACCTGGGAACAGGCCCTGGACGAGATCGCCGCAAGACTCGGGGCGCTCCGGGAGATGCATGGCGCGGACAGCCTGGCCATTCATTCCGGCTCGCGCACCGGCACCCTGACGACCCAGGGCTGCGTGCCGCTTTTTGCCAATCTCTGGGGCACCGACAACGTTGCCACCACGGAGCCCTTCTGCGATCTAAGCAAGGTGGTCGCCCTGGAGATGACCCAGGGCTCGGTGATGATGACCAATGTCTATACCCCCGAGGATATCGGCAGCGCCGCGCTCTACGTCTATATCGGCGACAACCAGGCGGAGACGCGCCCGGTCAACTTCGGGCTGGTCAACCAGTGGCGAATGCGCAACGGCGCACGGCTGGTGGTGGTGGACCCGCGCGCCACCGCCACCGCCGCGAAAGCGGACGACTGGTTACCCATTCGTCCGGGCACGGACATGGCCCTGGGCCTGGCGATGATCGGCCACATTCTGGATCGTGACCTGCACGACGCGGCCTTCTGCGAGGCCTGGATCGAGGGCTTCGAGGCCTGGCGAGCGTTCATCCGGACGCAGGGCTATACCCCCGAATGGGCCGCGCCCATCACCGATCTTCCCGCCGAACGCATCGCCTGCCTGGCGGAAGCGATCGCGGACGCCGACGGTGCGATGCTGATGCTCAGTCGTGGCGTCAATCAGCATACCAACGCGGCTCAGACTCACCGCGTCTTCATGTTCCTGGCGGCGATCACCGGCAACTGGGGGCGCCGAGGCGGGGGGTATTTCAATGTCTCCTCGGAACCCGACGTCCAGGCACCGCAGGTGCCCGAGGCGCGCCGCCCGCCGCGCCGCCCGGCGATCTGCAAGAATCCCGCCGGCTGGGCGGACGCCATGCTGGGCGAGGCGGCCTATCCGATTCGCGGACTGATCACCGGCAACAACCCCCTGGCACTGTGGCCGGATCAGAACCGGATGCGCGAGGCCGTGAGTCACCTCGATCTGCTGGTGCACCTGGAGCTTTATCGCAACGCCACCTCCGCGTTCGCGGATTACCTGCTGCCCATGGCCAGCGGCATCGAGAAGGGCGGCACCACGCGCCTGGCCGAGGATCGACGCATCGTCTGGAACGACAAGCTCATCGAGCCGCCGGGCGAGGCCAGGTCCGATCACTGGTTCTGGATCGAACTGGGCAAGCGTTGCGGTTTCGGCGATCTCCTCAAGGAAGAGTACAAGGACCCGCGCCGGCTCTGGGACGAGGTGCTTTGCCGGGCCTCCCCCACCCTGAGAGGAGCGACCACCCGGCGCCTGCTGCAAAAGGCCAATCGTAGCCTGCGCGTGCCACTGGCCGACGAGGAGGCTCCGGAAACCGATACGCTGTACCTGGAAGGCACCACCGCCTTCGGTCAAGTCCCGGGCAAGCGCTTCCCCACCCCCTCCGGCAAGCTGGAATTCCATACGCCCGCGTTGGTCGAGCACTTCGCGACGCTGGGGTTGTCGCCCCTGCCCGAATTCTACTCCGAGGCGGCAAGCTCCATGCCGCTGCCGTATTTCGTGAACGAGGAGGAAAGGATCGTCTCGCCGTTCTTCGCCGTGGCGAGCCAGGCCGTTCGGGGCCATATCGCTCCTGCGACGCAGGCGACCGGGAGAGATGGAATGGATGTCGAACTGGTCACCGGCCGTCCGCCGGCGCCGCACTTTCACTCCTGGACCCACTACTTCTGGCAGGCCCAGGAGATGTGGCCGGAGCTCTACTGCCAGATTCATCCTCGACTGGCGGACTCGCTGGAAATCCACGACGGGGACCGGGTGCGCATCACCACGCGAACCGGGCAGATCGAGGCTCGTGCCTGGCGCTATGCGGGCATGCGCGAACGAGCGATCTTCATTCCCATCGGCTGGGACGAGCGTCAACCCTTCCACCCCGGTCCCTCGATCAACCACCTGACCCAGGTGAGGCTGGACCCGATTTCCCAGCAAGCCAACCTGAAGCTGACCATGTGTCGGGTGGAAAATGGTCGATGGCAAGGTAAATCCAACGGTCGGTGGTAGGTAAGGAGGTCGGTATCATGAAAGGTTTTAAGAATATCTTATATGTGCTCGGTCCCCAGACCAATGAGTCTTCTCCATCCTGGAAGCGAGCTGTTTCGCTCGCCAAGAACAACCAGGCGGATTTGACCCTGCTGCGTGTCCTTCCCGAAGTCTCGCTCTCCTCTTACGCGAGGAAATACCACGTCAATGGGCAGGAGCTTCAGCAAAAAGTGCTTGAGCATGAAGACAGCGAGCTACGGCGTCTGCTTTCCTTGCTCGAGGCGGAGTGCAATGCCAGTGCGGAGCTCATGGTGGGTAAAAGGCATGTAGAGATCATTCGTGCCGTGCAGATGAAAAACATCGATGGGGTCATCAAGGAAACCGATGCTACAAGCTGGCTAGACCGTTTTTTTGGCAGCGATGACATGAACCTGCTGCGCAGGTGTCCTTGTCCGGTTTGGCTGATGAAGCAAAACGAAAAACCGGATTATCGCCATATCATGGCCGCGGTTGCGTTTGATGGCGATGATGAGGATATCAATGATGGATTGAACGAGATGATACTGAACCTGGCCAGTTCATTGTCGCTCTCGGATTTTGCGTCATTGCACGTGGTGAACATCTACGACGTTCCGGAAGCGGGGTTTGTCAGCCTTTGGGTGGAGCAACCGGATAGAGTAAGGAGCGAGTTGTTCGAAGACGAATATCGCCGAAGTCATTATAAGATGCGTGTGCTGCTTGATTCCTTGAAAGAGAATATAGGCGAGGAAGCATATCGATATCTCTCCCCGATTTCCCATGTTGTCAAGGGAATTCCCGATCGCGAGATCCCAAGAATGGCGGAGGCCGTCAAGGCTGATCTCGTGGTAATGGGTACGGTTGCCCGCGCGGGGATCGCCGGGGCTGTCATCGGCAATACGGCAGAAGCCATCCTCGCCCAGATAGATTGTTCGGTACTGGCCATCAAGCCCGAAGGGTTCGTTTCTCCGGTATCGTAGCCAGACCTCCGACTATCGGGTAAAGGTAGCGGAAACACGCGTTCAAGCCACGATGATCTGGGGACGGCCTGCCGTTGTCTCGAGCCCTGACTCGGGGCCCGTGATCACCACGTCGAAATCGTCGAGAGTGGCAAAGTAGGCGGGGCGGATGATCCCCGCCTTGCTGTCGTCGGCCACCAGCAGACGCTGGGTGGCGCAGGCGATTGCCGCTTGCTTGGGCGCCACTTCATGGAAATGGAAACAGCTCACCCCCTTTTTCGCGTGCACCCCGGCGGCGGTGATGAAGGCCTTGTTGATGCCCAGTCGAGAAAGGCGTGCAACGATGTCGTCGCTGGCAAAGGTCTGGGAGGAGGGGTGATAGACGCCCCCCAGCAATACCAGGCGCACCCCCGGCAGGCGGGAGAGCGCATTGGCCACGTTGAGGGCGTAGGTGACCACCGTCAGGGAGCGCTCCTGGTCGAGGCCCGAGACCAGCGGCATGAGGGTGGTGCCGCAGTCGACGAACAGCGTATCGCCATCCTCGATGTGACGCGCCGCCACCTCGCATAGCCGCTGCTTGGCTTCGGCCTGGCGGTCCTGCTGGGTGGCCAGGTCGTAGAGCGGGGCATAGCGGGGGTCGTCGGCACGCACCAGATGCCCCCCGATCAACGTCAGGCCGCCATCACCGGCCGACAGGTCGCGGCGGATGGTCATCTCCGAAACGCCACACAGCCTGGCGGCCTCGGACAGCCGCAAGGTGCCGCCACGTGCCAATGCCTCGGTGAGTCGCCCCAGTCGTCGGGCACTGCGTTCATTCATGCCAAGGTTCTCCAGAGAGCGAGGGGGAGCCCGCCGCTCATGCTATCCGAATCCCCGACCCTCCTGGGACAAGCAAGGGCAGGGAGGTTTTTGTTAGAAAAATAACATCAAATGTTATAGATTTCACTCCGAGTGCCGTGACGCCCCTTCGTGCTCACGGCTCTCTCGCCGATGACAACGACAAGAGTGGAATCCGTCATGCCCAAGTTCCTTCGATGCACCCCCATTGCCTTGCTTGCTGCCGCCAATGCCCTGCCATGGGCCTCAACGGCTGTGCAGGCCGAGGAGGCCTTCGCGCCTCGCTGGTCCTTCGCCAACGTGTCGATCAATTATCTCGACTGGTCGGATGGCACCGAGGAGCGCACCGCCGACAATGCCGCCAAGGGGGATTTCTTCTACCTCGAGCTCGAAGGTGGCGTCGGCTTCGACTGGGGGGAGTTCTATGGCTTCTACGACTTCGAGAACCCTCAGAACGAGACCCGAGAGGAGGACGGTCGCGACAACCGACGCAGTGCCGCCAAGGTCACCTCGCATATCTACCTGGGCGAGACGCCTTTCTCGCTTTACTTTCACGTCTACGACTTTCGCGACTACGGTTATGACAGCGAGGAGCAGGACCGCGTCGTGGGGTTGGGGTACCGCCACACCTTCGACAATGGGCTGTGGTTCAAGCCGTTTCTGGGCAAGGCCTGGGTGGAGAGCCAGTCCGGCGGTTACAGCGGCGAGAATGGCTACATGCTCGGCTGGGTGCTGGGCTACGATTTCGAGGCCTTCGGCGAGAACCTCAGCCTGACCAACTGGCACGAGCAGACCTTCGGCCGGGATGACGACTACCTTGCTCGCAACTACGTCAACGGCTCGGCCGGAAGCGTCGGCACCAACGGCGCCGTGGCGCTGTGGTGGCACCCTGTCGAGGCGATCACCACCGGCGTGCAATATCGCTATTCCGACAACAAGCTGGGCACTGCCGACCATTACCAGAACGCCATGATCTACACCCTCAAATACAATTTCTTGTAGAAAAAGGACCTTGCCATGACACTGCTCATGAGCCTCATCGGGATGGCGACCCTGATACTCATCGCGTTGCTGTTCTCCACCAACCGCCGTGCGATTCGTCTGCGTACCGTGGGCGTCGCTTTTGCCATCCAGGCGGGGATCGGCGCCTTCGTGCTCTACGTTCCCTTCGGCCAGGTGGTGCTCAAGACGGTTTCCGATGCCGTCAGCCAGGTGGTGCTCTATGCCAACGACGGCATCGATTTTCTCTTCGGGGGACTGGCCGACGTGGAGTCGGTCGGCTTCGTGTTCGCGATCAAGGTATTGCCGGTGATCATCTTCTTCGCCTCGCTGACCGCCGTGCTCTACTACCTGGGCATCATGCAGTGGGTGATCCGCATTCTCGGCGGCGCCCTGCAGAAGGCGCTCGGCACCTCCCGCACCGAATCGCTCTCGGCCACCGCCAACATCTTCGTCGGCCAGACCGAGGCGCCCCTGGTGGTGCGTCCCTTCATCGCTCGCATGACCCCCTCGCAACTCTTCGCCGTGATGTGCGGCGGGCTCGCTTCGGTCGCGGGCTCGGTGCTGGCGGGATACGCCGCCCTGGGGATCCCCATGGAATACCTGGTGGCGGCCTCCTTCATGGCCGCCCCGGGCGGGTTGCTGTTCGCCAAGCTGATCATGCCCGAGACCCAGGAAGTGGTGGATGATGCCGACAAGGCCAACGAAGTGCTCGACGAGCAGGACCATCCGAGCAACGTGCTCGATGCCGCTGCCGCGGGGGCCTCTTCGGGCCTGCAGCTGGCGGCCAACGTCGGGGCCATGCTGCTGGCCTTCATTGGCCTGATCGCGCTGATCAACGGCATCCTGGGTGGAGTCGGTGGCTGGTTCGGCATGGAGTCGCTGAGTCTGGAGCTGATCCTGGGCTGGTTGTTCGCGCCTCTGGCCTTTCTGCTGGGCGTGGGTTGGGAAGAGGCAGTGTTCGCTGGCTCTTTCATCGGTCAGAAGCTGGTGCTCAACGAGTTTGTTGCCTACGTCAACCTGGCGCCCTTCATCGACGGCGAGCAGATGGTACCCGCCACTGGCGAGATGATTTCGCCCCACACCGTGGCGATTCTGTCGTTTGCCCTGTGCGGCTTCGCCAATCTGTCGTCCATCGCCATTCTGCTCGGCGGGCTGGGCAGCATCGCCCCCAGCCGCCGCCACGACATTGCTCGGTTCGGCCTCAAGGCAGTGCTGGCGGGCACGCTCTCCAACCTGATGTCCGCCACGATTGCCGGTTTCTTCATCGCCCTGGCGGCGGCAGGATGAGGGCCAACATGACGCTAACCCACGGGAGGACAGCATGACCCACTCTTTCGATAACGACCTTCGTAACGCGGCACGTCAGGCCCTGAGCCTGATGGATCTTACCAGCCTCAACGATGACGACAGCGATGCCACCATCGAGGCGTTGTGTCGACGGGCGAAGACGTCGGCAGGTGCCCCGGCGGCGGTCTGTGTCTACCCTGCCTTCGTGGTGACCGCCAAGCGTGCACTGGCCGCCTACGGCCTCGGAGATGTCGTGAAGGTCGCCACGGTCGCCAACTTTCCCCGGGGCGATGGCGAAATCGTCGAGGTTGCCCGAGAGGTCAGGGAAGCCGTCGCCTCGGGGGCCGACGAAGTGGACGTGGTCTTCCCCTATCGTGCCCTGATGGCCGGGGACGAGGCGCAAGGTCGTGAACTGGTCGCCGCCTGCAAGGCGGTCTGCGCCGACGCCACGCTCAAGGTGATTCTGGAGACCGGCGAACTGAATGACCCCGGGCTGATCCGGCGTGCCGGGGAACTGGCCATCGCCGGGGGGGCCGACTTCCTCAAGACCTCCACCGGCAAGGTGACGGTCAACGCCACCCTCGAGTCGGCCGAGATCCTGTTGACCCTGATTCGTGACAGCGCTCAGGACATAGGCTTCAAGGCGGCCGGCGGCGTGCGCAGTGCCGAAGACGCCCAGGCCTATCTGCAACTGGCGGCACGCCTCATGGGCAGGGACTGGCTCACCCCGGCGCACTTCCGTTTCGGTGCCTCGAGCCTGCTCGACAGCCTGCTTGCCACGCTCGGCGTGGATGACGTTTCGACGGGCGTCGCTGGAGACTACTGATGCTGCCCCAGGAGCTGATTCGTGCCAAGCGCGATGGCCGCGAGCTGCCTCCGGAGGCCATCGCCGAATTCGTGAGCGGTATTGCCGAGGAGCATATTGGCGACGGTCAATTGGGGGCCTTCGCCATGGCGGTGTATCTCAACGGCATGAGCGATGCCGAGACCGTGGCGCTGACCATCGCCACCCGGGACTCGGGTCAGGTGCTGCGCTGGGACGATCTCGATCTGCCCGGGCCGGTGCTAGACAAGCATTCCACCGGCGGGGTCGGTGATCTGGTATCGTTGGTGCTCGGCCCCTGGATCGCCGCCTGCGGCGGCCATGTGCCGATGGTTTCCGGACGTGGCCTGGGTCATACCGGCGGTACGCTGGACAAGCTCGAGTCGATCCCCGGCTACGATGTCGCCCCGGATCAGGCGCGTTTTCGGCGTCTGGTCAAGGAGGCCGGCGTGGCGATCATCGGCCAGACCGCGGATCTGGCGCCCGCCGACAAGCGCCTCTATGCGGTACGCGACGTCACCGCCACGGTGGAGTCGCTGCCGCTGATCGTCGCCTCGATCCTCGGCAAGAAACTCGCCTGCGGGCTCGACGCCCTGGTCATGGACGTCAAGGTGGGCAGCGGCGCCTTTATGCCCACATACGAGGCGTCCACCGAGTTGGCCACCACCATTGCCGAGGTGGCCAGCCGGGCGGGAACGCCGACCACGGCACTGCTCACCGACATGAGCCAGCCGCTGGCGCCCTGCGCGGGCAATGCCCTGGAAGTGCACGAAGCCATCGCGCTCTTGACCGGTGATAGGCGAGAAGGCCGCCTGCTCGAGGTGACCCGGGCAGTGGCGATTGAAATGCTGCTTCAGGGCGGTCTGGCCGAATCGACCCAAGCGGCCATGACGCGTCTCGACCGGGCGCTTTCTTCCGGGGCCGCCGCCGAACGGTTCTCGCGCATGGTGGCTGGGCTCGGCGGGCCCACGGATCTGCTCGAGCGTGCCGATCGACATCTGCCCAGGGCCTCTTGCCAGGTCGCGGTGCATGCCGACAGGCCGGGCATCCTGCGGCGACTCGACACCCGGGCCCTGGGAATGGCCGTGGTCGAACTGGGCGGGGGGCGTCTGCAGGCCGGGCAGGCCATCGACCACGCCGTCGGCCTGAGCGACATCGCCGCCCTGGGCGAGCGCGTCGATGACCAGCATCCGCTGGCGATCGTCCATGCCCGCGACCCGGCCGATGCCCGGCGCGCCGCCCAGCGTGTGCTGGCCGCGGCCGAGATCGGCGATGTCGATATCACGCCGCCCACCTTGATTCACGAGATGATCCGCCGGGAGGCAACATGACACGCGCCGTCGTACTGGTACTCGACTCCTTCGGCATCGGCGCCACGCCGGATGCCGCCGACTTCGGCGATGCCGGTGCCGACACCCTGGGGCATATCGCCGCCGCCTGCGCCCGAGGTGATGCCGATTCTTTACAGGGCCCCGAAGCCGGTTCTTCACAGGGCCCCGAAGCCAGCCTAGGCTGCCGGGGCCCGCTTCAGCTGCCCAACCTGGCGGGCCTGGGGCTGTTGCACGCCCACCGCGAGAGTACCGGCGCCTGGGCCGAGGGCATGGCCGTTCCTGATGAGCTCGACGGTGCCTATGGTCATGCCCGGGAGGTGTCTTCCGGCAAGGATACGCCTTCCGGCCACTGGGAGATCGCCGGGGTACCGGTGCGCTTCGATTGGGGCTATTTCCCCGACAGGCAAGCGAGCTTTCCCGACGAACTGCTCGAGTCACTGGTGCGCGACGCCGAGCTGCCCGGGGTGATCGGCAACTGCCATGCCTCGGGCACCGAGATCATCGCCCGACTCGGCGAAGCGCACGTCGCCAGCGGCAAGCCCATCGTCTACACCTCGGCGGACTCGGTGTTCCAGATCGCCGCGCATGAGGAAGTCTTCGGCCTGGAACGGCTCTACCGGGTCTGCGAGATCGCCCGGGGCCTGCTCGAGCCCTACAACATCGGCCGGGTGATCGCCCGCCCGTTCACCGGCGAGACGGCCGAGACCTTCGTGCGCAGCGCCAATCGGCGTGACTACAGCGTCGAGCCGCCATCGCCCACCGTGCTCCAGAAGCTTCACGAGGCCGGTGGCGAGGTGATCGCCATCGGCAAGATCGCCGATATCTACGCCCATTGCGGTATCTCGCGCTCGGTCAAGGCCAGCGGTCACGATGCGTTGATGGACGCCACCCTGGCGGCCCTGGACGAGGCCGGCGAGCGCCGCCTGATCATGACCAACTTCGTCGATTTCGACATGCTCTACGGTCATCGCCGCGATATCACCGGCTACGCGGCGGCCCTGGAGCGCTTCGATGCGCGACTGCCCGAGCTTCTCGCCAGGCTTGACGACGACGACCTGCTGATCCTCACCGCCGACCATGGCTGTGACCCGACCTGGCCCGGCAGCGACCACACCCGGGAGCATATCCCGGTACTCGCCCGAGGCGCGGGGATGGAGACTGGTTCCCTGGGCGCCCGGGAGACCTTCGCCGACATCGGCCAGAGTCTCGCCGCCTACTTCGGCCTGCCGGCGATGGCCGATGGCATCAGCTTTCTTTCCACCGGCCCACAAGGAACCTCCTGATGGCGACACCCCATATCAACGCCGAGCCCGGCGATTTTGCCGATACCGTGCTGATGCCCGGCGACCCGCTGCGTGCCCGGTATATCGCCGAGACCTTCCTCGACGACGTGCGGGAAGTCAACAGCGTGCGCAGCATGAGCGGCTTCAGCGGGCACTACAAGGGGCGTGACATCTCGGTGATGGGGCATGGCATGGGCATCCCCTCGGTATCCATCTACGCTCGAGAGCTGATCGTCGACTACGGCGTCAAGACGCTGATTCGCGTCGGCTCCTGCGGGGCGGTGCGCGACGATATCGCCCTGCGCGACGTGATCATCGGCCTGGGGGCCTGCACCGACTCCGGCGTGAACCGCACCCGCTTCGCGGGCATGGACTTCGCCGCCATCGCCGACTTCGAACTGACCCGGCACGCGGTGGACGCCGCCGCGGCCCAGGGTATCGCGGTCAAGGTCGGCAACCTCTTCTCGGCGGACCTGTTCTACGATCCGCGTCCCGAGACCGCCGAACTGCTCAAGCGCTACGGTATCGTCGGCGTGGAGATGGAAGCTGCCGGCCTCTACGGCGTGGCCGCCGAGTTCGGTGCCCGGGCCGCCACCCTGTGCACCGTGTCCGATCACATCCTCAAGGGGGATTCGCTCTCCAGCGCCGAGCGCCAGGCCACCTTCGACGAGATGATGGTGGTAGCCCTGGAGAGTGTGCTGCGAGACGACCAGGCCAGGGAGGTCGCCCCATGAGCGTTCCCACCACCATCGATGCCACCCTGGTCGCCGAGCTGATCGGCGTGCGCGATCGCGCCTATGCACCTTACTCGAATCACCCGGTCGGCGCCGTGGTGGAGAGCGAGAGCGGCACCCGCTACGCCGGGGCCAATGTCGAGACCGCCCACTACAAGGGGCTCTGTGCCGAGGCCTCGGCCATCGCCGCCATGGTCAGCACCGGGGAGCGTCGTCTGCAGCGGGTCTACGTGATCGGCCCCGGCGAGCATCTCTGCTCGCCCTGCGGCGATTGTCGCCAGCGTATCCGCGAGTTCGCCACGGCCGAAACGCGAATCCTGGTTCTCGACGCCCAAGGAAACCTGCTCCGAGACTACGATATGGAGGCGCTGCTGCCCGACGCCTTCGGTCCCGAGAACCTGGGCAAGCCGTCATTCGCGTAGCGTCAGCTGGTCGAAATGCGGCGCGTAGACTTCGCCCAGCCAGTAGCTGGCGATCAGCTTGCCGGCGACCCTGAGCGGTCGAGAGGACCTGGCGGGAGAACTCTTCCTTCTCCACGAAGGGGCCTCGACAGCCTGGCCCACGCTGGGAGAGGAAGCCATTCGGTCAGTCCAGACGGCTGCCCTGCAACTGATGAGGAGAACCGACGATGACGCTGCCTGATACGATGCATGGCATCCAGCTCACCGGGCATGGCGGCCCGGAAATGCTTCAAGCTCGACACGATATTCCCGTGCCTACCCCCGGGCCAGGTGAGGTGTTGATTCGGGTAGCCGCCGCCGGCGTCAACAATACGGATATCAATACCCGTCTCGCCTGGTATTCGAAAGGCGATGGAGAGAGCGAGGATGCCAGCTGGTCGGGCCAGGCGCTTCAGTTCCCCCGCATCCAAGGCGCCGACGTCTGTGGCGAGATTGTCGCGGTCGGCGAGGGGGTGAGTGCCGAGCGGATTGGCGAGCGCGTGCTGGTCGAGCCCTGCCTCAGGGAAAGCGGTGGCAAGCGCCTGGATCCGCCCTGGTACTTCGGTTCCGAGTGCGACGGCGGTTTCGCGGAGTACACGACCGTGGCCGGACGACATGCCTACCGCATCGATAGCGACATGAGCGATGTCGAGCTCGCTTCCTTCCCCTGCTCCTACTCCACCGCCGAGAACATGCTGACACGCGCCAGGGTCGCTCAGGGCGAGCGAGTATTGGTCACGGGCGCCTCTGGCGGGGTCGGCTCGGCCGCCGTCCAGCTGGCCAAGGCGCGGGGCGCACACGTCATCGCCATCACCAGCGCCGAGAAGGTCGAGATGCTGCGCGACCTGGGTGCCGACGAGGTGATACTGCGCGACAAAGCATTGCTTGATGCCATCGAGGTCGACAGCATCGATGTCGTGGTGGACCTGGTCGCCGGCAAGCAGTGGCCGCAATACCTGGAGGTGCTGCGCCGCCGAGGGCGCTATGCCGTGTCCGGCGCGATCGCCGGCCCCATCGTCGAGCTGGATGTCAGGACGCTCTACCTCAAGGATCTGAGCCTGCTGGGCTGCACGGTACTGGAGCCCGAGGTCTTCGGTAACCTGGTGTCGCACATCGAACAGGGCAGGATTGTGCCTCTGGTCGCGGACTCCATGCCACTCGAGCAGATTGGCAAGGCCCAGGCGCTGTTTCAGGAAAAACGCCATGTCGGCAAGATCGTGCTTGAAGTCGGCGTATCAGGGTAGTCACCTGGATGCTGAATTGCGGCTTACCAAGTGAGAGAGCATCTGGCCTACAGGCCTCGCACCGGGCAGGGGTAGAGGCTATCTCGCCTGGCCTCGACATGGTTAGCCAGGCTGCGGGGCACAGGGGCAATCGAGCCAATGAAACGGTGGATGGCGCTGCGACAACGCCCATCGAGAGAGCGATGGGCGTTATGGGCGGGTGGTAGGGGGAAATGGATGTTCAGCCGGACACCGTATGCGTATTCGCCATGCCGGACCGACCGTGCCAGTAGCCGTCGCAGATCTCGGCCTCCACCAGCGCCAGCGGGTCGGCGGGGGGCAGTTCGCCGCGCCGCGCCTGGTCGAAGGCCTCGACGACCTCCGCCATGTTCGCGGCACGTGGGCTCAGGCGCGCCACGCCGACGCCCATCGACTGCATGTCGGGGACTTCGCGGCGCAGGTCCTGGCAGGCGCCGGACATCGTCTGGATGCCGTTCAGGGTGAACACGCCCTCGGCTTCCTGGGAGCGCAGGGCCAGCCCCTCGGGATAGTGCTGGCAGACGAACTGGCAGCGGTCCTTGGGATACTGATGGCGCCGAGCGGTGAAGCAGCGCGCCGACCAGGCCAGGGGCAGGTGGCCGTAGGCGAACACCTCGCAGGGCTGATCGAGCCCTTCCCGGGCGCACTCATCGAGCAGGTTGGCGAGATCGTCCCGGGGCATCTCCACCGGGGCGCACCAGCGCTGCATGCCGGTCCGGGCCAGCACGCCGATGGCCGCCGGGTTGTAGAGGTTCAGCGCCGGCCCGGCGACGAAGGGCAGCCCGGCGTCGGTCAGCAGCTGCAGGGCGCTCTGATCGTTGGCTTCTACCAGGAACTCGCCGTTGGCGCACAGCTTGCGCAGGCCACGCAGGTCGGCCTCGGATTCGATCAGCGTCTGGGAGGAGAGCACCACCTGCTTGCCGCTCTGCTCGAGCTCCCGGCCGATGCCCAGCCAGTCGTCGAGCTTCATGTCCCGGCGGCGGGAGCAGACCGTCTCGCCGAGATGGACGATCTCCACCGGCCAGTCGGCGGCGTCGCGGTAGAAATCGGCGTAGCCTTCGCGGGTCCAGTAGAACAGCACGGGGCCGAGGGACAGTTGCATTCTTCTCTCCTTATTTCCAGCGTCGTTCGTAGGCACCCAGGGTGGTGGTGGCGCCCTCGGAGAGTTCGCCAAGCTCGGCCTGCCAGGTTGGGTCGGGCTGGAAGCGCTCGGGCCGATGTTCGAGCCGGTCGAGCGCCTGGCGCCAGATGCCGGCGACCTTGGAAACATAGGCGGGGCTGCGCTGGCGTCCTTCGATCTTCACCGCGCTGATGCCGAGCTCCCTCAATTCCGGCAGCAGGTCCAGGGTATTGAGGCTGGTGGGCTCCTCGATGGCGTGATAGGTCTCGCCGTCCACCTCGAAGCGTCCCTTGCATAGGGTCGGGTAACCGGCTCGCTCGCCTTCGCCGTAGCGGTCGATCAGCACGCCGCCCAGCCGAGATTCCAGCCCCCGCGGGGTCTCCTCCCAGCGCACATGGGCGGCGGGAGAGCAGACACCGCGAGTATTGGGGGATTCGCCGGTCAGGTAGGACGACAGATAGCAGCGCCCCTCGGCCATGATGCACAGGCTGCCGAAGGCGAACACCTCGAGTTCCACCGGACTCTTCCTGGCCACGTCGCGCACCTGGGTCATGGACAGCACCCGGGGCAGCACGGCACGCTTGATGCCGAAGTGCTCGTGATAGAAGCGCAGCGCCTCGTAGCTGGTGGCCGAGCCCTGCACCGAGAGGTGGCGGGGCAGGTCGGGATGGTGCCGCGCGGCGTAGTCGAGCAGGCCCAGGTCGGCCATTATCAAGGCATCCACGCCGAGATCCGCGGCCTGATCCACGGCCTTCGTCCACTGGGACCAGCCGGCGGGCTGCGGATAGGTGTTGATGGCGCAGAAGACCCGCTTGCCCCGGGACCGTGCATAGGCCACGCCTTCCCGGGCGCGCTTCTCGGTAAAGTTGAGGCCGGCGAACTGGCGGGCGTTGGTGGCGTTCTGAAAGCCGAAGTAGACCGCGTCGGCGCCTTCGTCCACGGCGCGTTTCAGCGCGGGCAGGTTACCTGCCGGGCACACGAGTTCCATGGGGGTTCTCCTGACGAAAATGCGCCCATGCTAGTCGAACCCAACCTCGGTCTTTTTGATTCAAGTCATTGAGCGGGTAATTAGAAGAAGAGCACACTCGGGATGTCGACCCGGTCCAGGTAAGCATTCATTGTTGTCGTGTGGTCGAATCACACTTTTGCGAGACAGCAAGGATCAATCCGAATTCTCCGGCAGCGTTGCCGACTCGATCCCCGCTTGCCTGGTCAGCCTTTCGATTTCCCGGTAATGGCGACGGTACTCGCTGGAATCCAGGGTCGCATAGTTGAGGTTCTTCACCTCGCTGGAAAGCGCCGTGAAGTAGTCGCGTATGGCGTCCTTATCCTCGAAGGCGTACGCCGCGTCGACCAGCGGATAGATCAGCGCAAGGCTGCGTCGTTGGCGTTCCGCAGAACTACTGCCGTCCACGTCGTCGAAGGCGTCCTGCTGCAGATACACGAGATCCAGGAAGCCGGCCTTGTGATAGGTGAGAAAGTCTTCGAGGGTGATGCCTTCGTCCCCGGTGACCTGCATCATCTGGTTGACGTCCTCTCCATCGTGCAGAAGCTGCAACAGCTTATCGATGCGATCCGGCCACTCGGCGCCCAGTCGCTCTGCAATGGCGGGCTCGAGTTCGGCGCGATAGCGCGACCAGGACAGCAGCGGGTCCACCGCCGGATAGAAGCGCTTATAGGCGCGTTCGGACGATAGGCCGAGAAACGCCTTGACCGTGCTCAGGGTCGCCTGGGTCACCGGCTCCTCGAAGTTGCCGCCGGACGGGGAGACGGTACCGATCAGGGTAAGGCTGCCGCTGTCGCCTGCATTGTTGCGGATCACCCCGGCACGTTCATAGACGCTGCGCACCGCCGAGTCCAGGTAGGCGGGATAGGCTTCCTCGCCGGGAATCTCTTCCATGCGTCCCGAGGTCTCGCGCATCGCCTGGGCCCAGCGCGAGGTGGAGTCGGCGATCAGCAGCACGTCGAGCCCCATCTGACGATAGTATTCGCCGAGGGTGATGCCGGTGTAGATCGAAGCTTCCCGGGCGGCCACCGGCATCGACGAGGTGTTGCAGACGATCACTGTGCGATCCATCAGCGAGCCGCCGGTGGTCGGATCGCTGAGCTGCGGGAACTCGGTGATGGTCTCCACCACCTCGCCGGCCCGTTCGCCGCAGGCGACGATGATCACGATATCCACGGTGGAATAGCGGGCGATCAGATTCTGCAGCACCGTCTTGCCAGCGCCGAAGGGACCGGGAATGCAGGCGGTGCCCCCGATGGCGATGGGAAAGAAGGTGTCGATCACCCGGATGGTGGTGTCCAGAGGGCGGTCGGGGTAGAGCCGTTCGCTGGCGTTGCTGTCCAGCAGGCGCTGGGGCAGGGGGCGACGTACCGGCCAGCGCTGGGCCAGGGTGACCTCTCGCTCGGTACCCGCCTCATCACGAAGCCTCGCCACCGGCACGTCCACGGCAAAGCTGCCTTCCTGGATCCAGCTGACTTCCTGTTCTCCCCGGGCGTCGAAGGGCACCATGATGCGATGGGTGAAGCGCCCCTCCTGCACGGTGCCGAGCGTATCTCCGGCGTGGAGGCTGGTGCCCATGCGCACTCGGGGAGAGAAGGACCATTTGGCGGTCCTGTCCAGCGCTGGCAGATGCAGACCCCGGGGCAGGAAGAAGCCGGATTGCAGGGCGATCTGCTCCAGAGGATTCTGCAGGCCGTCATAAATCTGCCCGAGCAGGCCGGGGCCGAGGGTGACGGAAAGCATCTCGCCGGTCTGCTCCACGCCGTCGCCCACCTTGATGCCGCCGGTATCCTCGAAGACCTGAACGTCCGCCCGCTGGCCCTGCACCCGCAGTACCTCGCCCTTAAGGCGGACATCGCGCTCCTCCTCATCCTGGGCAGGGCGGATATAGACCACCTCGTTCTTCATCAGCCCCTTCGAGCGATCTAGGGCCTCGATGACGACGATATCGTCCTGGACGTTGACTACCCGGCAATCCTTATCCATCAATTCCCGTCTCCTGAAAAAAGCGTCTCGTAGTCGCCGAGCCCCTGCTCGATATCGGCCTGTAGTCGACGCTCCGCCGCCTCGGCGTTGTAGCGCCGCCAGGCGGCGAGCAGACGCCAGCGCAGCCAGTAGATGACGACCTCGCGAAAATCGAAACGATCATGCCGACGCGCCCGGTCGAGCCGACGCCAGCCTTCCTCGAGCAACAGCCCTTCCAGTTTCCGGGGGCGGTCGTGCTCAAGATGCTCCCGGGCCTCGGCGAGCCAGGGAAAGACCGGTCCCACGCCGAACAAGGGCGCCTGCCAGTGGGCGCTGATGTGCGCCAGGCGCGGTCCGAATCCCCAGGTCTCGCCCAGGGACGGCGCGGGATCGCCCCGCCGACGTCGGCGCAGGGCCGTCATCAGGCTGCGCTGTTCGAGCAAAGCCTCGACGAGCTCGAGAACGCCGTGCTCCGCCAATTGCGGCGCGGCCTGTCGGTAGCACCGGATATAGGCCTCGGTGGACAGCTCCAGGCCCAGATGTCGCCAGTCGAGCAGACTCTCCAGCGCCTCTAGCGTGTCGCGATGGGCATCGCTCAAGGTCACGAGACGATGCTCCAGACGGATCGCCGAGATCGGCAGGGGCTCCCGGCCGAAGGGCGTGACGGGTAGGGCCGGCAGGCTGGCGAGCAGATCGACGTACTGGTGGCGCTTTGACATGGCGATGGATGACCTGGTGATCTATGACACAGCTACTTGACGATGCCTTCTAGCATGGCGCGAAAACGCGGTTGCAGGTGTTCCAGAAGAAATTCCGCCACCGCCTCATCGCTGAGATCGAGTTCCATCTCGTGCTCGTGAAGGCGGATGCGCAGGCCGCTTGATTGCTCGCCGACGGAAAAACGCACCCCTTCCCGCAGCACCTCCCGAGCCTGAGCGGCCACGAAAGAGGAAAGCGTGCCTTCCTTGAGTTCTTCCGGACGACGACGCAACTCCTCCAGCCCCACCACGTCCCGGGGCAGCATGATTTCCACGTCTTTTTCCGCCTCCAGCGGCGTATCGGCTCGAATGCGGGCGGTGAGTTCGAGAATCAGTCGCTGCAGCAGATCTTCCCCGGACAAGGCATCACCCACCAATCGGCGCAGATGATCGCGAAAGCGGTGGGTCAGGGTGGTCTGCATCTCCAGCACACTGTCCCGGGCGGCGACCCGCAGCGCTTCCTTGGCGGAATTCTCCAGGCGCTTGGCCTCTTCCCGAGCCTGCTCGCGCAGTTCCTGGGCGTCTCGTTCCGCCTGTTCGATCATCCAGGCGGCGCGGGTTTCCGCATCCTTGACGATGCGTCTGGCCTCTTCCCGACCCTGCTCGACACCCTCGCCGCGCAGCCTCTCGATCAGCGTCTCGACGCCGGAAGACGCTCCTTGAGAGGCCGTTTCCGATTGACTCATGCCTGATCTCCTCGAAGACTCATTGCGCCGGAATGTTGCCCGCGATCACCAGGGCGAAGATGAAGGCGAACACCCCGAAGCCCTCGACGATGGCCGCCGGTGCGATGGACAGGCCGAAGATCTCGGGCTTGCTCTTCGCGCTGTTGATTGCCGAGGCGCAGCAGTTGCCCTGGTAGACCGCGCTCAGCAGTAGCGCCACCCCGGCGAGGATGCCCACGGAAAAGAGTCCTGCCGACGTCGCCAGGGTGACCGGGCGCTGCAGGGTGAACATCACCACGATGCCGTAGATGCTCTGGGAGGACGGCATCGCCGAGAGCCCGATGAAGCGCCCGTGGCCGGATTCGGTCTCGAGCAGGGCGCCGATGGCCGCCTGGCCGGCAATGGCACAGCCGATGATGCTGCCGATGGCGCCCAGAGCCATGGGCCCGTACAGACCTGCCCAGCCCAGGGCGAGGATCAGTTGCTCCATGGTGTGGTCTCCGTTTTTGCGAATGCGGTGAAGGGGTAGCCCTCGTCCGAGATGCCCCAGTGATAGAACTCGATGAGATTGAGCCGCAGCCCGTGCACCACGCCGCTGACCACTGCCAGCACGAAGTTCAGCGCATGGCCGACGATCAGAATCAGCGCGTAGAGCAGGATGCCCAGGCCCGGGAAGGCCGCCGCCGCGTCCGCGGCAAGCTGGTTGAAGGTGACCGCCAGGGATGCGCTGGCAAGCCCCAGGGCGAACAGGCGCAGGTAACTCAGGACATCGCCGAAGGCCCGGGTCACGTTGGTCAGAGCGTAGAGACCGCCGCCTACTCGCTTGAGCAGGTCCAGTGGTCGGTGTATAGGCCGGGTATCGGTGAAGACGAAGACGCCGATAAGCCCTAGGGTTAGTGCGATGGCACCGCCGGTGATGCCGTAAAAAAGCATGACGCCGGCCATCAGGGCGACGATCCAGCCGAGTGGCGCCAGCACGGCGGCTTGTCCCCGATGGTGCCAGGCGACGGTGGCGTTGGCGACGATCAGATGCGCCAGGCCGATGCCGATCGCCAGCTGCATCATCTGGCCGAAGTCGTTGACGTCGAGGATCCACAAGTGTGCAAGCCAGCTCCCCGGTGGTGGGCTCCAGCCGAAATAGCTGCCGGCGAGTACGCCATAGACGAAGGCGAAGCCTACCAGGGCGAAGCCCAGGTTGCGGACCCGAGTGCCGGCGCGACGGCGTTCGAGCCGTCTGGAAAGGAACAGGATCGCGCCGAGCAGCAGCAGCGCATAGCCGGCGTCGGCGAGGATCATGGCGAAGAATATCGCGAAGGAGAAGAAGATTACCCGGGAGGGGTCCCAGCTGCGATAGCCGGGCATCTGGTAGAAATGCACGATCTCTGCGCCGCCGGCGGTGCGCTCATCATTGTCGAGCAGCGTGGGCGGCTGATCCTCCGGCCCTACCGGCTCGTCGAGCAGGGCGAGCTTCTGGCACTCCGCGAGACGCCGCACGTCGTCGAGCACCGCCTTGGGCACCCAGCCCTGGACGGCGAAGATCGCATCCAGGTCCCGGGTGAGATGCTGGGCCCGGGCCAGGTTCGCCGCGTCCTCTGCCTGGGCTTGATGACGATGCAGCAGATGGATCCAGCGGGTCAGCGCCTCGCGTTCGGCGGTGTGCTCGTCGAGGCGCACTGCCAGACGCTGAAGCTTTTCACGAAGACGATGACGCGGCACGCTGCCGGTGTGGGTGCGTGGCACCGGCAGGGCATCCGGCGCGGGCTCGTCCTGGCTGATCACCGCGATATAACGGTTGCGGTTGTCGCGATGTACTTCCTGCCAGGGCAAGGCGATCTGCGCGAGTTGGCGCGCCTTGTAGTGGGGCACCTCGTAGAACCACAGGCGATGCCCGGCGAGGCTTTCCAGGGGCGGAAAGTCGAAGTCACCCCAGGGGTCGAGATCCTTGAGGCGCTGCCGGGTAAAGTCGATGCTGTCCTCCAGGTCTCGCATCCGGCGCTGATTCTCCAGGGCACGTTCGACGATGGCCTGGTGGTCGAAGTCCGGGTCGTTCGCCACCTGATGGCGCTTGATCGGGCAGTCGAGCAGATAGGCCAGCGCCTTGCGAGTATCGCTGACCGCCGCAGCGGCAGGGGCGTCCGACTTTTCCGGTCCCAGGTCGATCAGGTGCATGACACCGAGGCGCTGCAATTCACCCAGCGTGCCCTGCTTGTCGGCATGCCGGCCGAGCAGCGTCACGCGGCGAAGGGGCACGATACTCATAAGTGCGCTCCCTGAATCTGCTTGCGCTTGGCCAGCTTGGCCCGCACCACTGCGGAGCGCTCGCTATCGGCAAGATGGATACGAATGCGTCGGATGTTCTCCCGGGTGCGGGGGATCAATACCTTGTCGAACAGGTTGACCCGCTGGGTGACGCGTTTGACAGCTCGCTCCAGGCGCCGCAGCCGTTCGCGTTCCACCTGCAGGCGTACCGTCAGCGCCAGGGCGTCCCGCAGGGCCTCCTGGTAGCGATCCAGCCAATGGGGCGTGGTCAGCGCCGGATATTCGGCGACGTCGATCTCGACCTTTTCCAAAGTCGGCAGATGCACGCCGAGCAGATTGTGCTCGCGAAGCTGCACTTCACTCACCCGGGCCAGGTTCTTGATCTTCAAGGTGCCGTCACCGGCCATTGGCAGCCGGTCGCGCACCCGGACTATCAAGGCATCAAGTTCGGCTTCGCTATCGCACAGGGTTTCCCGGGCGCGTCGGCGCTCGGCGATCAGCTGCCGGCGCTTGAGATCCAGGGATGGCAGCAACTGCTGGAACTGCCTGAGCCGGGACTGCTCCCGGTGCAGGGCGGTTTTGTTTAATGAGAGTCGTGCCACATCACATCCTTGGAACGATCTGCTGCGCGTCGGCCATACTTCGTTAAATTCGATCTCGTGCGCGAGTCCGATCAAAATGCTCATTTACCCCAGTAAACTGCGCTTTTTGACTCACAACATCCATGTTGCTCGCTCTTCGAGCGGCAGTGCCGCCCAAATTGGCAATCCTGCCGATTTGTCGTTCGAATTTGCCTCGTCTGGCTCTAGCTCGCTAGATCTTGAACTCGTTCTCGTTTCCACTGAACGTCCTACTTTAGGCTTGCGTCAGCGGTTGGCGTTGCCTCGGCGGTCCGACGTTGTTTGCCGGGGAAATACTTGTCGATGAGCTGCTGACGCATGACGAGTTCCCGGGGGTCGAAGCATTCCGCCAGGGTCTCCCAGGCCAGGTCCAGGGCGCGTTCCAGGGGCAGGGAGACCGAGACATCCATGAAGCGGGTCTCGAACAGGTCGCCGAAGCGCAACAGCTTCTCGTCGAAGCTTGAGAGCTCGAAGGCCATGGCGCGCTTCTGCTGGGCGTCCCGGGCGCCGGCGTAGAGGCGGATCATGGTGTTCATCAGCGCGCCGTGATCCTCCCGGGTACTCTTGCCGATCACATGCTGCTTGAGCCGGGACAGGGAGCCGAAGGGATCGATCCGACCGTCGCGCAGGTAGAACTGGCCCTCGGTGATGTAGCCGGTGTTGTCCGGTACCGGATGGGTGATGTCGTCCCCGGGCATGGTGGTGACGCTGAGCACCGTCACTGAGCCGGCGCCGTGGAAGGCGCAGGCCTTCTCGTAGCGGCGTGCCAGCTGGGAGTAGAGATCCCCCATGTGGCCGCGATTCGACGGTACCCGCTCCATGCTGATGCCGACCTCCTTCAAGGCGTCGGCGAAGGCGGTCATGTCCGTGAGCAGCACCAGCACCCGCTTGCCTTCCTCCACGGCGAAACGCTCGGCCACCGCCAGGGCCATGTCCGGCACCAGCAGGCGCTCCACCACCGAGTCCGAGGCCAGGTTGGCGAACATCACCGTATGGGCGAATACCCCGGCATCGAGGAAACGCTGACGGAAGTAGTGGTAGTCATCGAAGATCAACCCCATGCCGCCGAATACCACCACGTCCGCATCTGCGTGAATGGCGATGCGCGCCAGCAGGGCGTTGTAGGGCTCGCCGGCCACGGAGAAGATGGGAATCTTCTGGCTCTCCACCAGGGTGTTGAAGACGTCGATCATCGGCACGTCGGTGCGGATCATGCGGCTCGGCATCACCCGGCGCAGGGGATTGACCGAGGGCCCGCCGATATCCACCCGGCGATCCTCGCCCAGGGCCGGCCCGCGATCCATGGGTTCGCCGAGGCTGTTGAAGGCGCGTCCCAGCACGTTCTGCGAACAGATGACCTGCATGGGATGGCCGAGAAAACGAATCGACGCCCGAGTGGTCAACCCGGCGGTGCCGCCGAAGACCTGCAGCGAGACCACGTCGTCATCGATGCGGATCACCTGGGCGAGTACCGTCTCGCCGTCGGCCTTGCGCAGGACGGCGAGATCGCGAAAACGTGCCGGCGTCGGCTGGTCATCGCCGCCGGGCACCCGCACTCGCACGATGCCGCCGACGATGCTGAGGATATTGCGATAGTGACTGAGCGGTTGTGCCATGCCGGGCCGATGTCTCCATGCGAAATAACATTGTCTCGGCACGACGCAAGCGACGCTGCCGATGACAACGTAAAATTCGTCGAGGGGGTATTGTTCTGTATTCGTTTTACTTTCTTTACAGCGAGCATGCTCCTCGTCTCGGCGGAGTGTCAATCAGAGGCGGAAGTTCTCATGAGCGACCTCAAGATGTGTACCATGGTCTTGCCGGCTCCCAGGCGCTAGTTGGATCTACGCGAGGGGTGGCTGAGGGGCGCGGCGGTGCCGATGCCGGTGCCTTGAGCATGGCTGTATCGACATGGCTCAGAGGCTCGTGGAAGGAGCATCGAGCAGAGCCAGTACTTTCGGATGCTCGGCTGCCAACGCTAGATCCCGCGCGGTGTGACCGTCTCGGTCACGACGACTAGTGTCGGCCCCGGCCTTCAGTAGACGTTCCACGACCTCTGCATGCCCATTCTTGGCGGCCCACATCAAGGGCGTCGAACCGTCCGAGGCCGGTTGATCCACGGTCGCGCCGTGGCCGAGCAACTCGCGGACCAGTGCATCCTGGCCATCCTTGGCCGCCCACAGCAAGGCGGTCCAGCCGCTGTCCACATCGGCCGTATCCACCGCTACGGCCTGTTCGAGTAGCCAGACCGCCAGATCGGTGCGCCCGTTCACGACCGCCACCATCAGCGCAGTGTAGCCGGAATCGTCGCGATGCTCGGGGTCGGCGCCGTGGTCGAGCAGGCATCTGACGATCTCGCCGTGCCCCTGGGCGGCGGCCTTCATGAGGGCGGTCCAGCCGCAGCCGTCGGTAGCGTGAACGTAGGCACCCGCGGCCAGCAGATCGCTCACCTTGCGGATGTCGCCCTGCTCGGCGGCCTGAATGAGCGGCGTGCGTCCCTGGGCATCGCGCTGCGAGGAAGCGTCGTTCGTCTGCAGCAGGCTGGCGCCCACGCCCAGCAGCAGCGCCGCGAACAGGGCGCCGAGCAGGGTGGGATAGCGCTGGAAGAAGGCGTGAAAGAAGCGTAACGGCTCAGTTTTCATAGCACAGCGCCTTCATTCGCCGTGTGTAGTCGACCAGGTTGGTCAGTCGGCGGCCATGAGCCTGCAAGGGATTCTCGTGGGGCTGGTCGAGAATGTTGGCCAGAAAGGCGTGCAGGCTCATGTCCAGGCTGTGCGGTGTCTCGCCCAGGAAGAAAGGCTTGTCTGCCAGTAGACCCGACAGGGCGTCCAGCACCGGCATGCCTTGGGCATAGGCGGCGGCCGGATCGTCGGGCGGCAGGCCACGTCGGCGCATGCGGCGCAGCAGCGTGCGACGGATCGCGAACAGCCCGGGGCCGCGCAGGGCGCGCGGCAGATAGGGCGTCAGATCTGGCTTGAAGACGCGCCAGCCGGCGGGGTCTCCCCAGCGCATGTAGGTGATCTGCCAGTAGAGACGTTCTTCCACCAGTTCCCGCACGAAGTAGGCCGTCGCCCGCTGGGTCTCGTCGAGATCGGCATCCAGGTGCGAGGGCTGGCGAGCCTCGAAATGCTCGATGATGGCCTGGGAGTCGGTCACGGTCCGCTCCCCGTCGACGAGGAAGGGGATCTGCCCCGAGGGCGAGCGGCGTGGCCCGCTCGGCACCGAGCGAAAAGGGATGTCCCGGTAACGCAGATAGGTTTCCGCCTTCATGCAGAAGGGGCTGGCGTTGGGCAGCCCCCAGAAGGGGCGAAACTGATGAAGCTCGATCATTGAGACTCCCGGGAGAATGCCCGCCGCAGGTTCGTATTGGCGACAGGCATTCGGTAATGGCTAGTGACTCGGTTTGTCGAGGGTCTTGCGCTGGCAACTGCTGATGCCCAGCAGACGATAGGCCGGGCAGAAGCGGAATACGCCCGTGATGAGAGGGACGACGCCGATCCAGCCCCACCAGCCGATGACGTTCATTATCACCAGGGCGATCAGCGCCACGCCGACGATGATGCGCAGCCCGCTGTCGAGATTGCCGATATTGCGTTTCATGGGACACCTCCTGGGTCGTTTGGCCGCAGCCTTCAGATAGGTCTGGGGCTCGGCGTTGCAAAGGGGAAATGGCCCGTGGGCATGTTCCCTTGACACATAGCATAACTACAATATATAAAAAAATAAACTGTATGTGTCAAGCGTACCGATTCAATGATCAAGACGGGCAACCCTGAAAGGAGGTGCCGCCATGCTGTTCCACATGCCGCGCAATCTCGGCGAACGCTATTCGCCGCTCTATTTCCTCGCCGCCCTCGGCAGCGGGGGGCTCATCGTGAGCTTCTTCATGTGGCTGATGGCCTGGGTGCCGCACCCGGGGCGACCCGTGCCGATCTTCGAGGACATCGTTGCTACGCTCATGAATGGCTCATTCGCCCAGCAGCTTGCCATCCTGGGCGGCTGGGCCGGTATCGCGCTCTTCGCCTGGATGCTGTTCCGCCTGCTGATCTGGAACCTGCGCGAGGCGGCAGGCTGGCGCAGGACCGCCGCCTACACCGCGCTGCGCGAGAGCAACAGCGAAACGCAACTGCTGGCCGCACCGCTGGCGGTGGCCATGGCGATCAATGGCGGCTTCATTCTCGGTCTGGTCTTCGTGCCGGGGCTATGGTCGGTGGTGGAATATCTCTTCCCCCTGGCCATGCTGGGTTTCCTGGCCATCGGCGTCTGGGCGCTGCGCCTGCTGGGCGATTTCTGGGGGCGCATCCTGACCCGGGGTGGCTTCGACTGCTCGCGAAACAACGGTTTCTCCCAGTTGCTGCCGTCCTTCGCCCTGGCCATGATCGGCGTGGGACTGGCCGCGCCGGCGGCGATGAGCCAGACGCCCTGGGTCGCGGGCGTCTCCTATATCGCATCGTCCTTCTTTATCACGATGGCTCTGATGCTTGGCGTGATCATGCTGGTGATCGGCCTGCGGGCGATGATGGAGCACGGTGCCGACGCCGAGAGCGCACCGAGCCTGTGGGTGGTGGTGCCGATCATGACCGTCGTCGGTATTGCACTGATGCGCCAGGGCCATGGCCTGGGGGTGCACTTCGGTAGCCATGGCACGCCCACCGATACCTTCACGATGCTTACCACCTTCCTGTCGCTGCAGCTCGCCTTTGCCCTGTTCGGCTACGTGGTGATGCGTCGGCAAGGCTACTTCGGGCGCTTCGTCACCGGCAGCGAGCGCTCCGCGGGCTCCTATGTGCTGGTCTGTCCCGGGGTGGCGTTGGCGGTGATCCTGCAGTTCTTCATCAACAAGGGGCTGGTGGCTATCGGCCTGATCGACAAGTTCGGCATGGCCTACTGGCTGCTGACCGCGCTGCCGCTGATGGTGCAGGCGGCGACGATCTGGCTGGTATTCACCCTGAACGCCAAGCACTTCCGGGTGGATCGGGCGCGCAAGGCGCCGTTGGCTTCGGCCGAGAGATAAGAGCTAAATGGCGGGGACGGGCGATAACCTGGCCCGTCCCTGCCTTGTTACCGCTATCATCCATGGAACACACCGCCTCGGGAGAATGAAATGAGCGATGCCATTCAACTGGCCTGTCCCCATTGCTTCAGCATAAATCGCGTCCAGACGAACAGGCTGGGCGAGAGCGCCAGATGCGGCAAGTGCAAGCAGGCGCTATTCACCGGTGAACCCATCGAGCTGAATGCCGGCAACTATGAGGCGATGGTCAATCGCAGCGACCTGCCGATCGTGGTGGATTTCTGGGCGAGTTGGTGTGGGCCCTGCAAGATGATGGCCCCGATCTTTGCCCAGGTGACCCGCGAACTCGAACCGCGCCTACGTTTCGCCAAGCTGGATACCGAGGCCGAGCAAGCCATTGCCGGGCGCTTCGGTATTCGCAGCATTCCCACCCTGGTCGTCTTCCGTCGCGGCCAGGAGATCGCTCGCCAGGCGGGCGTGATGCAGGCTTCCCAGCTCAAC
Organism: Modicisalibacter ilicicola DSM 19980; assembly: GCF_900128925.1. Taxonomy (GTDB): domain Bacteria; phylum Pseudomonadota; class Gammaproteobacteria; order Pseudomonadales; family Halomonadaceae; genus Modicisalibacter; species Modicisalibacter ilicicola. The sequence continues at coordinate 144,497 of NZ_FQUJ01000002.1, read as the reverse complement.
CAGTGGCTGCAGTCGCATCTGCTGTAAGTAAGTTTTGTCGTAGTGATGCTGCAGTTTTTCATTAACAAGGGATTGGTCGATATTGGCTTGATCGACAAATTTAGCATGGCCTATCGACTGCTGATCGCGCTGCTCCTGATGGTTCAGACGGCGACGATCTGGCTGATGTACGCTCAATGTGAAGAATTTCCGATATGATACCGGTGGCGAAGCGCTATCGCGTCAACACTGAGGTGAGTGCGGGTAGAGGGTACTATCGAACGCTCTTTCGGCGTGTCACCGAGGCAGGAAAGTATGCAGAACACCTTCTGGACAGCGTTTGCCACCAGCCTGGCGGCTGCATTGGTCACCTCCCTCGGTATCTTCGTCATTCGCTACTTTTCGCGTTGGGGCAGCCGCAACACCACTTACTTCATGTATTTTGCCGCTGGAGTGCTGATTTCGTCGTCATTTTTGCATATCGTGCCCAGAGCGTTGAGCATGAACGCCCAGGCGCCTGCCTGGCTACTGGCCGGCTTTTTCGGCTTGCATCTGTCCAACCGCTTTCTCGCTGTTTTCAACTGCGATAAAGAACCCGGCAAGAAGGACTATGTCTTCGGCCTCGTGCCGATGCTCGGCATTGGCTTGCACTCGTTCATCGATGGCTTCATCTACTCCGTCACCTTCAGTGTAAGTATCCTTACCGGCTATCTCGCTAGTCTGGGAATGGTGTTGCACGAATTTCCGGAGGGGATGATCACCTATCTCTTGTTGCTGCGCGCCGGCTTCAACGAGCGTAGTTCGGCAGTGCTGGCTTTTTTGGCTGCTGCTGCCACGACTCCGCTGGGCATGCTGGTGTCCTATCCATTTATCAGTGCCATCGCGCCGTCAAGTCTGGGAGTGGTGTTGGCATTGTCCGCAGGCGCCTTGATCTATGTGGGTGCCACGCACCTACTGCCTCGCGCAGAGCAGGAGCATCGCAAATATGGGCTGTTCGCATTGGGAGGTGGCGTATTGGTCGCAGCCATCATCGTGGCATCGAAAGCCTAAAGGGAGTGATGCCGTCAGTCTGCTCATGCAGGACCCCACCGGGCCGCTGACGAAAGCCATGGGCAGCACCGCTGCCATGAGATGATGCGGTTCGCCATGATGGTCGGCGTGCCCACCTCATTGACTGCCACCGGGATGATGGCCTTGACCGGATGGCGGCTGATGCGGCGCTTCGACGGTGCCTCGATCAGGCGCGTCCTTCGCGGGTAACTGCTCCCTGGAGTCTTCATAGCCGGTGATCATAGGCTTGACCAGGCTGAAGACCGTCTTGCCCATGGTCGCCATGTAGACGTGGCCGATCACGAAGGCCAGCATGGCGAAGGCCGCGGCGGTGTGCACCAGGGCCACGCCGCCCAGGGACAGGCCCTCCAGGCCCCAGGCGGGCCACTGATTGTAGAACAGGTACAAGAGCCCCGAGATCCAGATGAGTGGCGAGATCACCAGCTTGAAGCCCAGGTAGGCCAGGCGTTGCAGCGGATTGTGCTTGGCCCGGGTGGTCTGGCGGAAGGGGTGTTCGGCACCGGTGAAGGTGCCGATCAGATAATAGTGGATCACCGCGCCCAGCTTGTCGGTGGTGGGGATGTACTGGCGCCATTCGCCGGTGGTGAAGTGCCAGAAGATCGCCAGGATCCACAGGCCTATCAGCGTGTAGGCGGCCAGGCCATGCAGTCGGGCGGCGGTGCCGAAGCCCAGCGCCTGATAGCTGCCGTGGATTTCGAAGCCGGTGAACATCAGAAAGAAGATCAGCGCTGCCTGGGACCAGTGCCAGAAGCGTTCGAAGCGCTTGTAGATCATCACCCGTTTCATGAGTCTTTCCTCCTGCGGCGTGTCAGGATGCGCCCGCCGGCATGGGTAAGGCTGCCGACCAGCACCAGCAGGGCGGCGCTCCAGCCCGCCCGATCCAGCCAGACGCTGCGGTCCCGGGCGGGGAGATAGAAATCCGTCAGCGCCGCCAGCCGCCCCTCCCGGGCATGGCAGGCGCTGCAGTGCAAGGCGTCCTCGGCCGGCGCCACCATGTGGGTGATGGGCCAGTGCATGCGGGTTTCCACGAAATCGAACTCGCCGCTGTAGGGCTGGTCGGCATACTCCGCGCCGGCCTTCAGCGCCTTGGCCCAGTCGAAGTTCGTCCACAGCGCCGTGTCGTCGACGGCACTGTAGACGTGGTTGACCAGCAGATGCTGGTTGACCGGGTCGTAGGGCTGCTTGCCCTGCATGATCTTGAAGGGCCAGATGCGCGAATCGGGGTCGTCGTGGCTGCCCTGGATCCGGTTGATCTCGATGGGCTGTTGGCTGTCGTCGAGGGTGTCGCTGCGCAAGGTGTAGCGCACCTGGCCATCGAACCAGCGGTACTCCGGCACCACGTTCTCGCCATGGCGGAAGCTGCCCTTGGTGCTCAGGTACTCGAGATTGCCGTCCGCGTCACGAATCTTGAGGGGTTCGCCATCCTCGCCGAGCCGCCCGGCGGTGGACCAGTCCCACCAGGTCTTGGTGGCCACGCCGCCCCGGGCGAAGGCGGGGATATGGCAGCTCTGGCAGGCGACCTGGTCGATGTGGTCGTTGAGCTTGGTGGATGCGTGAGGTGCCAGGCCGTGGCAGGACTCGCAGGAGGAGCGGGTGAAGTCGGTGTGTCCCGGCACGTCGATGCCCTGGGTGTCCCGGGCCTTGGTCAGATAGCGACTGCCGGTGACGCTGTGTGCCGAGGTGGTGTGACAGTCGGCACAGGCGAAATCGGCGCCCTCCGGCGCCATGTGCACGTCCAGCGTGCGCGGCGGGTCGACCAGGGACGAGTCCAGGTCGCCGTGCTTCACGCCGTCGCCACCGCCGCCGTAGAAATGACAGCTGCCGCAGTTCTGCCTGCCGGTGGGGCCGATGTTCCGGGCGATGCGCGCCAGATCGGGTGGTTGCCTGGCCGTGTCATCGGCAGGATCGAGGGATTCATAGACCGGATGGCCGGCCCCGGTGGGGGATTTCCAGTAGTCGCCGGTGGTGTCATGACAGACCAGGCAGTCGACCCGGTTGCCCGCGACCGGCGGGGCCTCGCGCATGTCGTCCCAGCCGTAGCCGGTATGGCAACTGGTGCAGAACGGCTCGTTGGAGGCTACCGAACCGCAGAAGCTGTTGACCACGTGGCGCTTGCCCAGCAGCTGCCGGGTTTCGGGATGCAGGTACTCCCAGGTCCAGTGGGTGGTGGCCTGGAGCTGGTCGGCGGCCTCGGTATGGCACTTCAGGCACGCCTCGGTGACCTCGGGGCCCGAGGCGAAGGGGCCCTGCAGCGCCTTGAAGCGTTCATGGTCCGCCGTCGAGGGTGATGCGCGTTCCAGCGCCGTCGCCGAGCCCGACGCCAGCATCAGCATGGCGGCCAAGAGCCCCCACGGGATTCGTCTTGTGTATGACCCCATCATGATTCCCCCTCTTGGCAACCATCTCTTGTGCGTTATGTGTTTCCTGTCGTCATGGGGTAAGTCGCGGTTTTTTATCGTTTTCGAGAAGTGGTCTCGTTCAGGCGCAGAACTGCTCGTAGAGCGTCTGGATGACCGCCATGGCCTGCTCGCTGCTGATGCGGTAGTAGATCTGCTTTCCCTCCCGGCGCGTCGCCACGAGACCTTCTCGACGCAGCACCGCCAGCTGTTGCGAGAGCGTGGGCTGTTCGATGCCCAGCTCGCGTTCCAGTTCGCCCACGTTCATCTCACCCTGGGAGAGCTGGCACAGCAGCATCAGGCGATCCGTGTTGGCCAGTGTCTTGAGCAGTCGTCCCGCCTCGTCGGCGCTCTCGCGAAGGCGGTCCAGTTCCAGTGCGGTATCTTGTCGCATCGTCGTAACAGGGCTCCTTATGATTCTGTAAAAAACATTATATTAAAAAATAGATTGAAAGGCTATCATGGAATCACCTCCCGATCGCGGGAGGAAACGCCCCTCCCTCGGGAGACTCACGTCAAGGAGAAAACCGATGACCCCATCCCGACACACCCGTCTCTTCCTGCCGCTGGCCACCCTCGTTCTGGGACTTGGCGCCCTCGCCACGTCACATGCCAGCCCGGAAGCGTCTGCCCAGCAGGGCGCCGCGGAGAAGGCCATGGTGATCGTCACCAGCGACTCGCTGCAGACCCAGGGCATGGCCATGGTGCTCTCCCGCACCATGCAGCAGCAGGGCACGGAGTTGAACATCCTGCTCTGCGACCAGGCCGGGGATCTGGCGATCGCCGATTACCAGAGCGAGTCCGCCCTGGCGCCTAAGGACATGAAGCCCGAAGGCCTGTTGCAGATGATCCTGGACGATGGCGCCAAGGTAGCGGTCTGTGCGCTCTACCTGCCCAACAGCGATTATCAGGAGGACGACCTGCGCGAGGGCGTGAGCGCCGCCCAGCCCGGTCCCATGGCCGAGATGATGCGCGACCCGGATACCAAGGTCTTCCACTTCTAGTCGCTACGCCGACGGCCGTCGCCAGGCGGCGGTCGCCTCGTTTGCCGAGGGATGAGGCATGAGCCTGCTGATTCGCATGACCCGCAACCTGACCCTGGCCATTCCGGTGGCGATGCTGCTGGGTCTGCTGTATGGCCTGAGCGCGCCGACGGACTGGCTGCGAACGCTGATCGTGCCGCTGACGCTGCTGATGGTCTATCCGATGATGGTCAACCTCAAGCTGCGCAAGCTGCTCGAGGGCGGAGATGCCAAGTCGCAGCTGCTGGCCCAGGCAATCAATTTCGCGATCATCCCCTTCGTCGCCTTCGCCCTGGGGCGGCTATGGTTCCCGGAGCAGCCCTATCTCGCCCTGGGGCTGCTGCTGGCCGCGCTGCTGCCGACCAGCGGCATGACCATCGCCTGGACCGGGTTCGCCGAGGGCAATCTTGCCGCCGCGGTCAAGATGACGGTGGTGGGCCTGATTCTCGGCTCCCTGGCCACGCCGTTCTACGTGCAGTGGCTGATGGGCGCGACGGTGCCGGTGGACCTGATTGCCGTCTTCCTGCAGATCGCCCTGGTCGTGTTCCTGCCCATGCTCGCGGGACAATTGACCCAGGCGTACCTGATCCGCCGCCACGGACAACAGGAGTACCAGCAGCGCTGGGCACCCCGGTTTCCGCCGCTGTCGACCCTGGGGGTGCTGGGGATCGTCTTCGTCGCCATCGCCCTGAAGGGAGGGGAACTGGTGGCACAACCGCAGATGCTGCTCGATATCCTCGTGCCCCTGTTCGCGCTCTACGCCTTCAACTACGCCTTCAGCACCTTCGTCGCCAGGTGGCTACTGCCGCGAGGGGACGCCATCGCCCTGGTCTACGGCACGGTGATGCGCAACCTGTCCATCGCCCTGGCCCTGGCCATGAACGCTTTCGGCGAGGCCAGCGCCGATGCGGCGCTGCTGATTGCCGTCGCCTATATCCTCCAGGTGCAGTCCGCCGCCTGGTACGTGAAGCTCAGTGAACGTTTCTTCGGGCCCCGATTGGCCTGAACCACCAGGAGGCACTCTCCCGTGCAAACCACGCTTTTCATGGACAAGTATCCCACCCACCATCTCGACCTGCCCAAGGCCGCAACGCCTTTCGAGTCCGTGGACGCGATCATCGACTTCTTCCACGACAAGGTGGAGCAGGACCCCCGGGCCTGCCAGATCGCCGTCTTCGATCATTACGCCCATACCCGTTCGCTGCCCGAGGGCGAGATCGCCGAGGATATTCGCGCCGCCAAGCATCTGGTGTTCTGCTTCGGGCTCAAGCTGCCCAACCCCTTGGCCATGGCGCCCCGGCCTCGCTCGATCGGCGTCTGCGAACTCGAGGACCGTTTCGTCATCACCTTTCTCGAGGCGCCCAACCCGATCATGAACGAGACCATGCGGGAGTGGGTCGGGGAGCTGGTCAAAATCGGGCCGGTGTCGCCTTCACGTTGACAGTTCATGCTGAATGGCCTGAGCCACGAACTGATTCAGGCTCTCGCCGCGTGCCTTTGCCGCGTCCACGGCATCCCGATGCAGCTCCTCCGACAGGCGTACCTGGAATTTCCCCGAGTACGCCTTGACGGGCTCGATTCCCTTCTCCTGACATACCTCCAGGAAGGTGCGCAGGGAGGCTTTTCCTTCCTCCCGCAATGCTTCCACACTCTCCGCATAGAAATCCGCGCTGCCGTTCAAGCCGGTGAATTCTCCCCGGAACATCTCGATCTCGGGATCGTATTGAATGATGGCCCGGTGACCATCGATGACCATGGTGTTGTTCATGGCGTTACTCCGTTCTCTTCCAACCACTTGCGGACACTGGCAACGGCTCCTTTGTCGGTCTTGGGCGATGGGTGTGGACGATGGAAAACACGCACTTCGCCAAACAGCACTACCGCGACTCGGGAACCTTCACGCTCCTCGACCTCTGCACCTAGCGCTCCCAGAAGCGCTTCGATGTCTTTCCAGGGAATGGACCCGGAGGCTGGACGACTGAAGATGGCCGCAAGCGTGCGCTCATGTTTACGTTTCATTGATGGTACCGTTTTTTGGTATCAATCTAGCACAAGAAGCACGTCATGTCATGGTGACCGGTAGCCGGGACGGCGCGGGGCAAGGATAGGCTCGATGTGCCCATCAAGTTTCTCTGGAACTATGCGGGCAACTGTCTGGTGAATCTGCACTCCGAGATCAAACGTGCCCACGAGATCCTCGCCGATGACAATCTGTGCGAGATGATCGTGGTCATCGACAACCACATGACCTCGTTCGCCCGCTATGCAGCGCTGCGCATCGCCGTCGTCTCTCGATTTTTTGTTGATTCAAATCAATTTTTATAGAGGCAATAATAGTTGCAAAATATATATTTTATGTATAAATATATAGAATAATTGTATAGAAAGCTAAATGGATAAAGTTTCTCACCGGACCACAGCAAGGCTTCTTAACCGGGAACGTTTGGAGTGATCTAAATCCACTAGTGCTGATTTAGAGAATGCTGATCGAACTATTTACACGTGCGACGTAGATGTCGCGTTTGACCTGAAGAGGTGTCATAAGATGAATAAATACAAGATGATAACCATTGCCGTGCTTGCGCTTACCACTTCGCTGGGCGCAGTTCCCAGTGCTGTTTTCGCGGAAGGTGAGGCCAAGTCGAATCAGTTCTGGTGGCCCAAGCAACTCGACTTGTCGCCGCTGCGCGACAATGATGTATCGTCCAATCCCTACGGCGAGGATTTCAACTACGCGGAGGCTTTCTCGAAGCTCGATCTCGATGCTTTGAAAGAGGACCTCAGATCTGTCATGACCACGTCTCAAGACTGGTGGCCAGCCGACTGGGGCCACTATGGCCCGCTGTTCATTCGCATGGCTTGGCACAGTGCCGGTACGTACCGCGTGGCCGATGGCCGGGGTGGGGCCGGTGGCGGTCAGCAGCGTTTCGACCCGCTGAACAGCTGGCCGGATAACGCGAGTCTGGACAAGGCCCGTCGCCTATTGTGGCCGGTCAAGCAGAAGTACGGTCGCAACATTTCCTGGGCCGATCTGATGGTACTTGCTGGAACGGTTGCGTTGGAGGACATGGGTTTCAAGACCTTTGGTTTTGCGGGCGGCCGGGAGGATGACTGGGAACCGGATCTGGTCTATTGGGGCCCGGAACAAGAAATGCTGGGTCGCGATCGTCACGATGAGAAAGGAGATCTGAAAGGCCCGCTCGCCGCCACGCAGATGGGGCTGATCTACGTCAATCCGGAAGGCCCGGGAGGTAACCCGGATCCGGTCGCCGCCGCAAAGCAGATCCGCATGAGCTTCGGGCGCATGTCGATGAATGACGAGGAAACCGTGGCCTTGATCGCCGGTGGTCACACCTTCGGGAAAGTACACGGTGCGGGTAAGCCCGGCGACTGCTTAGGCCCCGAGCCGGCGGCCGCGAACATCGAGGAGCAGGGTCTGGGCTGGAAGAACAAGTGCGGCAAGGGTAACGCCGAGGACACCATCACCAGTGGCCTGGAGGGGGCGTGGACCCAGTTGCCCACGCAGTGGTCGATGTTGTACCTGTCGAACCTGCTCAATCACGAATGGGAGCAGACCCGTAGTCCCGCCGGCGCCGTCCAGTGGGAGGCGAAGGACGGTGCACTGGACAACTCGGTGCCCGATGCACACGTCGAGGGCAAAAGCAATGCGCCGATCATGCTGACGACCGACCTGGCGCTGAAAGAAGACCCGGTCTACCTCAAGATTTCCCAACGTTTCCTGGAAAATCAGAAGGAATTCGAGGATGCCTTCGCCCGTGCCTGGTTCAAGCTGACGCACCGTGACATGGGGCCGCGGGCCCGTTATGTCGGCTCCGAGGTGCCGGCGGAGAAGCTGCTCTGGCAAGACCCGCTTCCCGAGGCGAATGACGATGTTATTGACCAGGGTGGCGCTAAGGACATCAAGGAAATGATCCTGGCCACCGAGCTGACGGTGCCGGAACTGGTGCGCACCGCCTGGGCGTCGGCCGCCAGCTATCGCGGCAGCGACATGCGCGGTGGAGCGAACGGTGCGCGCGTGCGTCTCGAGCCGCAGAATGGCTGGGCGGTGAACAACCCGGACGAGCTCGCCCGCGTGCTGACAGCGCTGGAACAAGTGCAGCAGGCGTTCAACGAAGATCAAGGGGGGAACACCCGCGTTTCGCTGGCAGACGTGATCGTGCTGGGTGGCGCGGCGGCCATCGAGAAGGCAGCGAAGGACGCCGGTCACGATGTGACGGTTCCCTTCGAACCCGGCCGCAGGGATGCCTCGCAGGAAATGACCGACGTGGAAGCCTTTGAAGCTCTCAAACCGACCGCTGACGGCTTCCGTAACTACTATGGTGACGGCAACCGGATGTCGCCGGCCGAGGCGTTGGTTGATCGCGCGGATCTGCTGACGCTGACGGTGCCGGAAATGACCGTGCTTGTGGGCGGCATGCGTGCGCTGAATGCCAACACCGGCGGCGTGCAGCACGGTGTGTTCACCGACAGCCCGGGAACACTCACGAATGACTTCTTTGTGAACCTTCTGGACATGGCCACCGAATGGGAGAATTCGGGCGACAGAGATGGTCTTTATATCGGCCGTGACCGTGCCAGCAACGAACAGCGCTGGACCGCAACGCCGGTCGATCTAATCTTCGGCTCGAATTCCGAGCTGCGGGCGGTGGCGGAAGTGTATGCCTCCAACGGCGCGGACGAGAAGTTCGTCGATGACTTCGTTGATGCCTGGACCAAGATCATGACCCTGGATCGCTTCGACTTGTAATACATCGGGGTAGGACCCGGGATGAGTGGCGAATTACCGAGACTCATGCAAAAACGGCGGCGCGGAAGGCGCCGCCGTTTTTTGCCCGGTAATCGTGAAAAGCAAAAAAGAAAGGGCCACAAAAAGAAAGAGATAAGCACCTGTTTTACCGAATCGGATGCTTTGTAGTAATTCAGACTCGATCTGAGAGTTACCGGTCTTTGTGGGATGGAGACATTAATGATGCGCATCGCCTAGACGATCCTGGACCGGTATTTCGGACGTGAACAGGTCCCGCCAGAGAGCACGGCACGAGCGGCGTTTTCGGCGTCGGCGAATTCGATGACCGTTTCGTCATCACCTTGTCTCGAGGCCCCAGTCCTGTAATGAACGAGACCATGCGAGAGTGGGTCGGGGAGTTGGTAAAAAACGAGTCGTAAACGCGGTCATGCTGACCGCGCCAGTAGACGTCCCAGCAGCGGAGGAGTGAGCAGACAGGTCCCCAGGGTCACTACCGCCATGGCGCCATAGAGTTCGGCGTCGAGTGCCCAGGGGCCGAGTTGATAGGCCTGGTGCGCAATGATCATGGCGATCTCGGCACGCGGTACCATGCTCACGGCGATAAGCCCTGCCGAGGCCCGGTCGGTCATCAGCCGAGCAGGAAGATAGGTCCCGATCAGTTTGCCGGCCACCGCCGCGATCAGCAGCACCAGGCCGACACCGGCCGCCGGTAGAATCAGCGTCGGATCGAGGTGCAGGCCGATGGCGATGAAGAAATACGGCGTGAAGAAGTCGTAGAGCAGGCCGTAGGCACCATTGGAACGCACCTGCTCCGGATAGGCGCTGAAAACGATCCCGGCGAACAGTGCCCCCACCGCCAGCGAGAACCCTAGCACTTCGGCGATACCGGCGATCACCGCGCCGAGGGCGATCACGGTGAGCAGATGCTCCGGGGTCCGTTCCCAGCGATGCAGCAAGCGATAAAGCCGCGGCGTCAGGTAACGGGCGAACAGCCAGCAGAAAGTGACGAAGACAGTGAAGAGCAGCACCAGTTCGCCTGCCGCCGCGCCCATCGAGAGCCAGAAGTTACCTTCACCATCTTGTAGTACCGGCAGCACTGCAAACAGTAGCGCCATCAACACGATGCCTGAAATATCGTCGAGTTCGGCCACGTCGACGGTTAGAGTCCCCGCATCGTCGTTCAGGTCGCCAGCCTCTTCCCAGACCGGGATGACCACGCCGATGCTGGTCGCGGTCAGGGCGACGGCGATCACCAGCGACGCTATCAGCTCCAGCCCCAGCACCCACTGCGCCACTGCATAGCCCGTGAGTCCCGCGATGGCGATATTCCCCAGCCATATCACGCTGGCGCTCGGCAGCTTGGCGAGCAGCCTCCGCGGGTCGAGCCCCAACCCAACCCGAAACAGCAATGCCACCAAGCCCAGCTGGGCCAGCAGTTCGATGCCCACCTCGGTCTCCACATTGATGACGCCCACGCTCGCATCCAGGGTGCTGATACCGATGCCGAGCAGCAGAAATCCCACCAGCGGTGGTGTGCCGATTCGCTCGCAACCGGCACGCAGGAGCATTGCCGCTGCCGTCGAGAGTCCGATGAAGAGGATCAAGAGCGTGGTGGTCGAGAGGCCGTCCATGTCGTTGACTCCAGATAAAAAGGCGCGGGCGTGCCAGCATGCGTCATGGGAATTCAGGAGTCGATAATCCTCCGGCGTGGCGAATGATACGCCAGGAAATGCGAAGCCGAGATGGAAGAAATCAAGGTTCCCAGCTAAGATAGTAACCAATTACTATCTTAAGGAAGACGTCCATGGCAAGAACCCGGCACCTGCCCGCCGAAGAACGCAAGGAACTGACCGTGCGCGCCGTGGTGGAACTGTGCGGTGAGCAGGACCCGGCGCGCATCACTACCGCTTCCATTGCCGAGCGCATGAAGGTGACCCAGGGGGCGCTGTTTCGCCATTTCACCGGCAAGGACGAGATCTGGCAGGCGGTCATGGCCTGGATCGCCGAACAGGTCATGCAGCGTCTCGAGAAGGCCGTCGCCCGAGCCGAGACACCGCTGGCGACCCTGGAGGCCATGTTCATGGCGCATATTCGCTTCATCATCGAACATCCCGGGGTGCCGCGGCTGATGCTCGGGCAGTTGCAGCACGCCGAGCCGACCTCCGCCCAGCAGTTGGTGCGCTCCATGCTGGCCCGGTATCGCGAACGGCTCGCGGCCATTCTGGAGAAGGGCAGGGCGAGCGGTGAGTTGCGTGCCGATCTGGATATCGAAGCGGCGGCCACCCAGTTCGTCGGCACGGTGCAGGGGCTGGTGGTTCAGTCGCTGATCGATGGAGACGTCGCGCGCGTCGCCGAGCAGGCACCGGGTGCTTTCCTGCTTTACCAACGTGGCATTCAGGCCGGGGAGGGATCGTGAGTTCTCGACTCGGACGTGGCTTATTGGTTGTGGCGGGGCTGGCAATCGGCATCTTGCTGATCGTGATCCTGATCTTGAACCGTCAGGCGCCGACGAGGGATGAAGCCACCTCGAACACTCCGACGGTACGGCTCATCGAGGCCGAGCTACTGCCCTTCGTCATCGAGGCCCGGGGCTATGGCACTGCGCGTCCCGCCCGGCGCTGGGACGCCATCGCCAACGTGCCTGGCCGGGTCGTCGAGCGGCATCCCAGGCTGGAGAGCGGCGTACTGCTGGCCAAGGGGACGCCACTGCTGACGATCGACCCCAGCCGCTATCGGCTTGCCGAGGCCGAGACCAAGGCGGAGCTGGCCAGCCTGGCTGCCGAGCAGGTGCAGCTGGAGGCGGAAGCCGAGAATACTCGTCGGCTGCTGGCCCTGGAGCGCGAGCGTCTGCGTCTGGCCGAGCAGGAGCTGTCGCGTATCCGGCGCCTGGAAGCCAGCGGCGCGGTGTCGCGCTCCCGCCTAGACACGGAAGAGCGCGCCACGCTTTCCCAACGCCAGACCGTGCAGTCGCTGGAGAACGAATTGCAGCTGATGCCTTCGCGGCGTCAGCGCCTGGAAGCCGAGACCGAACGGGCCGCCACACACCTGGCCCAGGCTCGCCAGGACCTCGATGATACTCGCTTCGTCGCACCCTATGACCTGCGCCTGGGTGAGGTGGAGGCGGAGCTTCATCAGTACATCAATGCCGGTCAGCGCCTGTTCAGCGCCGATGGCATCGACGCCGCCGAGGTAGTGGCGCAGGTGCCGGTAGACATGCTGCGTCGCTTGCTTGGCACCCAGACCCTCGAGGACGCCGACGGTGGCGCCCTGGATATCGCCGAGCGCCTGGATCTTTCCGCCTTCGATGCCGAGGTGATGCTGGTGGGCGGGCAGGGCGCGCGCTGGCCGGCTCGGGTCGTACGGGTGGCCAACGGTCTGGATCCGGCCACCCGTACCGCCCAGGTCGTGGTGCGGGTCGACGAGCCCTATCGGCACGTGGCGCCGCTGACTCGACCGCCTCTGGTGCGGGACATGTACGTCCAGGTACGCCTGGCGGCCAGGGCCGAGGCGCCACTCATGGTGATCCCTGCGTCGGCGGTCCATCAGGGTGAGGTCTACCTGCTTGACGACGCACAGCGCCTGGTGCGTCAACCGGTCGAGGTCGCTTTCGAGCAGCACGATCTGGCGGTGATCGCGGAAGGGCTCGAGGCGGGCGATCGCGTGATCCTGGATGATGTGGTGCCGGCGATAGGCGGCATGTCGATCGATCCACGCCGCGACGAGGAGGCGGCGAAGCGCCTGCGCCAGCAAGCGCTGGGAGAAACATCATGATTCGCTGGTTCGCTGGTCACCCCACCGCCGCCAACCTGCTTCTTATCCTGCTGCTGGCGGTAGGGCTGTTTGCCGTTCCCAGCCTCAAGCGCGAGACTTTTCCCGACTACCTGCCCGGTGAGGTCGGCATCGAGGTGGCGTATCGGGGTGCCACCGCCGCGGATGTGGAGGATGAGATCTGCCGTCGTCTTCATGATGGCCTGACCGGCGTGGACTTCCTCGAGGAGTTCGTCTGCGTGGCCCAGGACAACCTGGCCAGTGCCACGGCCACCATGGAGGACGAGGGCGATATCGGCCGCTTCGTGGACGATATTTCCACCGAGGTCGAGGCCATCACCGACTTTCCTGAGCAGGCCGAGCCGCCGGTGGTGCGCGAACTGCATCGCAGCGATCTGGTGGCGGCGGTGGCCGTGAGTGGCGACATGTCGCTGTCCGACCTGGAAGATTATGCCAAGCGCCTGGAAGATCGCCTGCTGGGTTTGCCCGGCGTCGCCAAGGTCGATATCCAAGGGCTTTCCCAGCGCCAGTGGCAGATCGAGATTCCTCAGGAAATACTCGCCCAGTATGGCCTGTCGGCGAGCGAGCTGGCGGCGATCCTCGCCCGTCAGAACGTCGACATGCCATTGGGTACCCTGGAAACCCCGCGCCAGGACATCCAGCTGCGCTTCACCGATCAGCGTCACACCCTGAGCGAGCTGGCCAAGGTCGTGGTCTTGTCGAGCCCCGCTGGGGGCGAGCTTCGCCTGGGGCAGATCGCCACCCTGCGTGAAACCCCCGAGCGTGAAGAGGAGAAGGTCTGGTTCGACGGCCGGCGCGCCCTGGTGCTCGAGGTGCACAAGACGCTGCGCGATGATGCCCTGGACGTGATGGATGCCTTGCAGGCGGTGGTCGAGAACGAGCGCCGGCGATTGAATGGCGAGGTCTCGCTGACCGTGACCCAGGACATGACCAGTATCGTGCGCGACCGCCTGCAGATGCTGGTCGAGAACGGCCTCATCGGTTTCGTGCTGGTGGTGCTGGTGATGAGCCTGTTCTTTCGGCCACGTCTGGCGCTCTGGGCAGTGCTGGGATTGCCGGTGGCCTTCCTGGGGGCCTTCGCGGTGATGGGGTTCGCCGGCTTGTCGTTGAACATGATCACCCTGGTGGCGCTGTTGATGGCGATCGGCATCGTCATGGACGACGCCATCGTGATCACCGACAACATCGCCGCTCATGCCCGGGAGGAGGCCACGCCGCTGGAGGCGGTGGTCGCAGGCACCCGCGGTGTGCTGCCCGGCGTGCTGTCGTCCTTCCTGACGACGGTAGCGGTCTTCATGCCGCTCTCCTTTCTCGCCGGTGAGCTGGGCGATGTGCTCGAGGTGCTGCCGGTAGCATTGATTGCCGCCCTGGCGGCGAGCCTGATAGAAGCCTTCCTGATCCTGCCGCACCATCTCAAGGGCGGCATTCCTCGACTGCAAGCCGAGCCGTCGCGGCTGCGTGCCGGCTTCGAGGCTCGCTTCGAGGCGTTTCGTGAAGGCGTCGGGCGTATTGCCGATGAGGCAATTCGCTTTCGCTACGCCGTGCTGAGTGGCGTGCTGGTCCTGTTGCTCGGCTCCATGGGCTATCTCGCCGGCGGGCATATCGGCAGCGAGGCCATGCCCGAGATCGACGGCGACGTGCTAGAGGCGCGCATTTTGATGCCCCAGGGCACGCCGCTCGAGCGTACCGAGGCGGTGGCGTCCCATGTCACGAACGCCCTGCGCGAGATCGACGCGCACCTGACGCCCGAGCAGCCGGGTGAGGAACCTCTGGTGCGTGCCATCCAGGTGCGTTTCAACCACAACCCCAGCGCTCAGGAAGCCGGGGCCCATGTCGCCACGGTGATGGTCGATCTGCTCACCGCCGAGCGACGCAGTGTGAGTCTGGACGAAGTGACCATGCGCTGGCGCCGGGCGATCGGCGATGTCCCGGGGCTGGTCAGCTTGATCATCCAGGAGCCCGGGTTCGGGCCTGCGGGCACGCCCATCGAGGTGCGCCTGCAGGGAGAGGATCTAGATGCACTCAAGGCCGCCTCCCTGGAATTCGCCCAGCATCTCGCCGGTTATGCGGGGGTATACAACGTCATCGACGATCTGCGGCCCGGCAAGCCTCAGCGCCGTCTGTCCTTGGCCGAGGGCGCCCATGGGTTGGGGATCTCCGCACAAGAGGCGGCGAACCAGTTGCGTGCCGCCTTGCTCGGCGAGATCAGCGATACCCTGCGCATCGGCCAGCGGGATGTGGAAATCCTGGTGCGTCATGCCGAACAGGACCGGCAGAGCCTGGATGATCTGGAGGATCTGACCGTGCAGCTTCCGGAAGGGCACCGCGTGCCCCTCGACGTGGCTGCCCGCATCGACAAGGCGCGGGACTGGGCTCGCATCACCCGACTCGATGGCATGCGTACCGTGACCCTGAGCGCCAACGTGGCGGCCTCCACGGCCAATGCCCAGGCAATCGTCGACGATATCCGCACTGACTGGTTGCCTGGCTTCCAGGAACGCCATCCCGAGGTGACGGTCGCCTTCGAGGGACAGGTCGCCCGCTCCGCGGAGACCGGCGGTTCGATCCAGCGCGCCCTGGCGATCGGCCTGATCGGGATTTTTGTCATCCTTTCCTTCCAGTTCAGAAGCTACATCGAACCGCTGATCGTCATGCTGTCGATCCCTCTGGCTTTCATCGGTGCGTTGTGGGGGCATGTGCTGATGGGTTTCTATCTCTCCATGCCCTCTCTGATCGGCGCGGCGTCCCTGGCGGGCATCGTGGTCAACAACGCCATCCTGCTGATTCACTTCATCAAGGGCTACCGCGCCTCGGGGCAATCCGCCATCGCCGCGGCGGGGCAGGCCAGCCGCGACCGGCTGCGCGCCATCCTGATCTCCTCGACCACCACCATCGCCGGACTCTTGCCGCTGCTGGCCGAGACCAGCGCCCAGGCGGCGGCGGTGCAGCCGCTGGTGATCGCGGTGGTGTTCGGCTTGCTTTCCTCTACCGTGCTGGTGCTGGTCGTGATCCCGGCGCTGTATGTGATCTTCGACGACCTGGGCTGGGCGCGGGTGGAGGATGTTACGCCCCGGGAGGTACTGCCCGATGCAAGCAAGCCAACGTAAAGCGAGGTGTAGATCATGAACAAGAGACATGCTTACAGAGCCATCGGATCGGCTGCCATGCTGGCGAGCCTGACATTGAGCGGCGCCGTTTTCGCGGCAGAACCGGTGGGTCCGAAGCTGACCGATAAGCTGCGCGGGCTGCTGGTAAAGGAGATGGTCGAGATCGAGGCGGCCATGCAGGCGACCTACAGTGCCATCGTCCAGGGCAAGCACGACGAGGTGGCGCAGAGGGGCCAGGCCATCCACGACAGCTTCATCCTCGAGCAGTCCCTGACCGAGCAGGACCGCCAGGATCTGAAGGCGGCGGTACCCAAGGGGTTCCTGCAGATGGATGAGCACTTTCATCAGCTGTCGGCATCCCTGGCCGAGGCAGGGGAACGGCAGGACACCCAGGCCCAGGTCGAGACCTTCAATCGCATGACCGAGTCCTGCGTGGCCTGCCACAGCCGCTACGTGACAGATCGGTTCGAGGGTCTGGAGGATCCATCGATTCCCGAGGGCTGGGGGCACCACGACGGGGTGGCCAGTGAACCGTGATCCCAAGCGCGCCTGCCTCTCCCGCTCTGTAGCGGCGTTTCTCAGGGTCTTGATCGTCCTGGCCCGTCGGCTATTCTCGAACATGAAAGCTTTGCATGCGAGACGAGGAATCCATGACGGGCCATCCCGAACCGCTTGCCGTCGACCGGCTCTATCGACATTGCGATCCGGATTCGCTGGACTTCGAGACCAGCGATGAACTGGAACCTCTCGATCAACTGATCGGCCAGGAGCGGGCCCTGGAGGCGTTGCGTTTCGGCACCGGCATCCAGGGGCAGGGCTACAATCTCTTCGTGCTGGGGCCGTCCGGGGCCGGCAAGCACGAGATCGTGCAACGCTTTCTTCACGAGCGTTCCCGTCAGGCGCCGACGCCTTCCGACTGGTGCTACCTGCATGATTTCAAGCAGGGCAGCCATCCGCGCCTCATCGAATTGCCGGCGGGGAAGGGCGCGCGCTTCCGACGCGACCTGGAACAGCTGGTCGACGAATTGCAGCATGCCATTCCCGCCACCTTCGAGAGCGACGAGTACCAGAGCCGCCTGCACGAGATCCAGCAGGAGCTCGGTCAGCGCCAGAGCGAAGCCTTTCGCGAGATCGGCAAGGAAGCCGAGCAGGATCACATCGCCCTGATTCAGTCCCCTAACGGCTTCAGCTTCGCCCCGCGCAACGACGAAGGCGAGGTGATGGACGTGGAGGCGTTTCAGGCGCTGCCCGAGGAGCGTCGCCAGGCGATCCAGCGCACCATCGCGACGCTGCAGGAGAAGCTGCAGAGGACGATTCAGCAGATGCCGCGCTGGCGCAAGGAAGTGCAGCAGCGCATCCGGGAACTCAACGAGGAGATGGCGACGGCTTCGGTAGGGCCGCTGATCGAGGAGCTGCGCGAGACCTATCGCGATCACCCCCGAGTCGTCGAGCACGTCAACGCCATCCAGCAGGACGTGACCGAGAGCATCAATGCGTTGATCAGCCAGGAGGCGCGCAGCAACGGCTCCATGGCGTCGGTCTTCAGTCGCTATCAGGCCAATCTGCTGGTGGACAATGCCGAGCAGGAGGGCGCGCCGGTGGTCTACGAGGACATGCCGACCTATCAGCATCTGGTGGGACGGGTGGAGCACCAGGTGCACCAGGGGGCGCTGCTGACCGACTTCCGTCTGATCCGGGCCGGCGCGCTGCATCGCGCCAATGGCGGCTACCTGATCCTCGATGTCGCCAAGGTGCTCACCCAACCCTTCGTCTGGGAGAGTCTCAAACGCGCCCTTTACGGGGCCCGGGTGAAGATCGAATCCCTGGAGCGGCTCTACAGCCTCGCCAGCACCGTCTCCCTGGAGCCCGAGCCAATGCCGCTGGACCTCAAGGTCGTGCTGATCGGCAATCGCATGCTCTACTACCTGCTCTGTGCCCACGACCCGGATTTCCTGGAGCTGTTCAAGGTGCAGGCGGATCTCGAGGAAGACGTGCAGCGCGATACGAGCACCCAGCGACTCTATGCGCGCCTGTTCGCCACCCTGGCCCGGGAGGCGAATCTCAAGGCCCTGGGACGCGACGCCGTGGCGCGGCTGATCGAGCATGCCAGTCGCCTCGCCGATGACAGTGAACGTCTATCTATCCACCGGCGCGCCTTCAGCGATCTGCTGCGGGAGGCGGACTACTGGGCCGCCCAGGCGGGAAGCGATCGGGTCACCGCCGAGCATGTGCAAGAGGCCATCGACCAGCAGGTCTACCGTGCCTCGCGGGTGCATGAAAGCATGGAGCGCTCGATCCTGCGCGACATCATGCTCATCGACACCGCCGGGGAGGCCTTGGGTCAGGTCAACGGCCTGTCGGTGATCCAGCTCGGCGGTCACGCCTTCGGCCGGCCCACCCGCATCACCGCCACGGCGCGGCCGGGGCGCGGCGGCCTGGTGGATATCGAGCGCGAGGCCAAGCTGGGCGGCAACATCCACTCCAAGGGAGTGATGATCCTGTCACGCCTGTTGGCCTCGCGCTACGCCGGTGAATCGGCGCTGTCCCTGTCGGCGAGCCTGGCCTTCGAGCAGTCCTACGGCATGGTCGACGGCGACAGCGCCTCCGTGGCCGAGTTCTGCGCCTTGCTCTCGGTGCTTGCCAGGACGCCGTTGCGGCAATCCCTGGCGGTGACCGGTTCCGTCAACCAGCACGGGCAGGTGCAGGCGGTGGGCGGCGTCAACGAGAAGATCGAAGGGTTTTTCGACATCTGTCAGGCCCGGGGACTGGATGGCAGTCACGGTGTCCTGCTGCCCGGGGCCAACGTGGTGCACCTCATGTTGCGCCGCGATGTGGTCGAGGCGGTTCGGGCCGAGCGTTTCCATGTGTATCCGATCGATAGCGTGGACGAGGCCATCGGCCTGTTGACCGGAGTGGCCGCCGGCGAGCGTGATGCGGACGGCTGCTTCCCTGTCGATACCCTTAATCGACGCGTCGCGGATCGTCTGCGCGAATTCACCGACATCGGCCGCCAGCAGAGTGATGGCGACAATCGGCGGGATGGCAAATCGCCATGACGACTCGTGATGATGCCCGCTTGATCCAGCGCGTCGTGGTGCTGCTCGACGGCGGCCGTCGCGCCCAGCTGCTGCTCGACGAGGTCGCACAGCTGGCCAAGCGCGAAGACGCCGAGCTCGTCGGACTCTTTGTCGAGGACACCGAGCTGCTGCGGGCCGCCAGCCTGCCCTGCGGGGGCGAGATTGGCCTGATTTCGGGAAGCCTGCGCCCGGTGGCACCGGAGGCGCTGGAACGCCGGCTGCGCCAGCAGGCGGATCGACTGCAGTCGCTGCTCGCCGCCACGGCGGGTCGCCATGCCCTGCGCTGGCGTCTCGAGATCAATCGCGATCACCTCGAGGCCGCGGCCCTGGCCGCCACCATGGCGGATGATCTGCTCGTGCTCTATCGGGCCGGCTGGCGACACCCTCCCGAGGGTGGCTTCACCAGTCGTACCCTCAGCCGCATGCTCGGCGCCGCTCACTGCCGGGTGATGATGCTCGGCGAGTCGGCCTCGATGGGCGCGCATCCCATCGTCGCCTTCCAGGCACCAGGGGAGGCCGGCCAGCGTGCCATGAACGAAGCGCTGCGCCTGGCGCGGATCGCGAATCAGGAGCTGCTCGTGCTGTTGCCTCACAGCGTCGAACAGGACGAGCGCGCCCGGGCGGCCATCGAGGCCTGGGGCGCGCGGCAGGGGCGGAGCCCGCGCTGCATTCCCTTCGAGGGGGAAGACATCGCGACGCTCGTCGCATTACTCAGAAAGGAACGCGCCGGCGCGTTGGTCCTGCCCCGGGAGCACGCGCTGTTGCGCGGCGTGGCAGGGGAGAGGCTGCTGGAAAAGAGCGATATTGCACTGATCGTCGTTCCCTAGCCTTGAGTCATCCCATGCCAGAACGGCTGCCCCAGCGTCGGGGTGCTGGGGCTGGCGGTCTGCTGGCGCTCCATCAACCCGGCCAGATGAGCGCGCCGTCCCGCATCGATGGCCTCCCTGAAGGCCCCTGCCATCTGCGGCGGGTTGTGGGCGCGCGCCACGGCGGTGTTGAGCAGGATGGCGTCGAAGCCTAGTTCCATGGCTTCGCAGGCCTGAGAGGGCGCGCCGAGGCCGGCATCGATGATCAACGGCACGTCGAGGCGTTCGCGCAGGGTGCGCAGGGCGTAGCGATTGTTCAGCCCAAGGCCGGTGCCGATCGGGGCGCCCCAGGGCATCAGTGCCTGGCAGCCGGCGTCGATCAGGCGCTGGCAAAGGATCAGGTCGTCGCTGCAGTAGGGCAGCACCTTGAACCCCTGGGCGACCAGTTCGCTGGCGGCTTCCACCAGACCGAAGGGGTCGGGGTGCAGGGTGTAGTCGTCGCCGATCACCTCGAGTTTGATCCAGGGTGTGTCGAACAGCTCCCGGGACATCTCGGCGAGGGTGATCGCCTCCCGGGCGCTGCGGCATCCCGCGGTGTTGGGCAGCAGCCTGCATCCGCTGTCGCGGATGAGGCCAAAGAAGGCGTCGCCGTGGCCTTCCGCCGGGCCCTGTCGTCGCAGGCCCAGGGTGACGATCTCGCAGCCGGCGGCGCGAATGGCTTCCTGCATCTGTGCCGGCGAGTCGTAGAGGGCGGTGCCCAGCAGAAAGCGACTGGTGAAGCGCTCACCGTAGAGGACCAGGTCGTTCGGTGTGTCGGTCATCAGCCACCTCCTATCGGGGCCACGATATCGATGCGTGCGTTGTCCTGCAGGCGCTGCGAGGCGTAGGCGGAACGCGGCACGAATTCATCGTCGACCGCTACCGCGATGCGCTGCCCGGCATAGCCCCACCGAGCCAGGGCATCGGCCAGTGTGGTGTCGGCGGGCACCGTGGTGGATTCACCGTTCAGGCTCAGGGTAATGGTATTCATGGACTCACCTCCTGGAGCGGTCGGACATCGAGGATCGACCTGAAAGGAAGCTGGGTGTCGCCCTCGAGCCGTGCCAGCACATGGCTGGCCACCGCGGGTGCCAGCAGATAGCCGTGGCGGAACAGACCGTTGGCGGAAATCAGCCCGGGCTGCTGGGTGACGCGGGGCAGGTTGTCGTGAAACGCCGGGCGCAGGTTGACTCCCTGCTCGAGGATGCGTGCCTCGGCGAAGGCCGGCGACAGGGTGAACAAGGCGCTGCCCAGCTCCAGTGACGATTGCAGCGACATCGGCGAGCGGTCCTCGCTCTCGATCTGGGTGGCACCGATCACGAAGCGGTGGCCGGGCTTGGGCACCACGTAGAGTTGATAGCGCGGATGCATCAGGCGCACCGGACGGGAAAGATGCACTTCGCTGGTACGCACGTGCAACGTTTCGCCGCGTACGCCACGAAGCCCGGGCTGGCGAGGTCGGGCGCCGGTGCCACGGCAGTCGATCACCCAATCGAAACGCTGCCGCCCGCCGGGGGTGACGATTTCGCCCGGGGCCGTCTCGACCGGGCAGTGAGCATGGCATTGCCCGCCCAGGCCACGAATCTCCGCCAACAGGCGAACGAGCAGCTCGCGGTTGTCCAGATGCGCCTCGTTCTCGAGATACAGCCCCTGGCGCAGCCCCGGAGCGAGATCCGGCTCCAGGTGGTGCAATCCGGCGTGATCCAGCGCCTGCAGGTTGGCCTGTTCACCCAGGGCATGCTCCAGATCGCGACGAAACTGGTTCAGGGCGGCCATGTCCTGGGGATGGGCGACCACCAGGCTGCCCTTGGCGTGCCATAGCGCTTCGGCGTCGAGTTCGGCGAGCCACTTCGGCCACTGGGCCAGGGCGAAGGTGCCCATGGCGTAGATGCTCGCTTCCGAGACGGCGGTCTCGCACTGTGGCGCGACCATCCCGGCCGCCGTCCAGGCGGCAGCGGGGGGCGTATCCAGATCGCCGGCATCGAAGAGACTGACGCGCCGACCGCCGCGCAACAGCCGCCAGGCGAGCAGGCGGCCCAGCAGTCCAGCGCCGGCGATGGCGACGTGAGAAGAAGGAGAAATGGAGGTCATGGGAACATCCGGCCAAGTGAAAACGAAGAGGGCGCGGATGGAATGAGCGAATCGGTAAGCATGAGCTTGTTCCCTCCGCAGGCATCAACCTGATCAGGTTCAACGGGTTCGGCGGTCACCGATCTCAGCCCTGGTGAGGGCACCCCGACAAGTCTCGCCAATATAATCGTGGGAGGCCGGCGGTGCAATGGCCTCTCAGGAACGCTGAACCACATCCCAATCGATCAGTGCCCAGCGCAAGGGCGTGCCCCCGGCGGCGGCCCGCTCGGGGTTGGCGTCGTACCAGGTTTTGAGTCGTGCGGCTTCCTCGGTGGTCAGCTCGCCTAGCGACCAGGCCACGCGCTGGGCGAATTCGTCGAAGTCCCGGGTACCGGCCAGGCGGCTGGGCACCTCGATATAGCTCAGCCGTGGATGGATGCCCTGGGCATGGAGCAGGTTGACGGCATAGACGTAGTCGGGAACGGAAGCACGTTGACGTCCCAGCAATGCGGTGAGATCGGCGTCGATGAAGTGGCCGCCCACTAACTGGGTCATGTAGACCCTCTGGCGAGCATGCGCGTTGAGCTTGGCGAGGGCGTCCTGCAGCTCGGTCACCATGCCGGAGCGCGAGGCCACCACGATGTCGCAGCGGGGAACGTCGTGCCAGTCATCTTCCCAGGCGCAAAGCAGGGGGGTGACATTGTCGAGACCGAGGTGCCGGGCGTTGTTTTCCAGCTGTTCGAGCATGGCCGGGCTGTAATCCATGCCGATCACCTGCTCCAGGCGGTCGGCCAGCAGCAAGCCGATGGTGCCGGGACCGCACCCGACATCCAGCAGGCTGCGGCTGCCGGTCAGGTCCATTCGCGAGAGGAAAGTCTCGGCGTAGATGCCGCCGAGGGGCTTGCGTCCCAGCGCCTCGGCCCGGGCGTCCCAGGCGCTGGCCGGCTTGGGTTGGCGTTCAGCTCGTGCCATGTGCTGGCGGTAGAGGGCGGCAAAATCGATGTCATCGATGGTCATGGGCAGGCAACCGGAGTGTGTCTTGATAAAGGTATTTTTGATGCATGTTCAAAGATGGCAGCAACAGGAAGGGGGCGCAAATTGGCTCAAGTTCGCCGGGTTTTGTATGTTGACTCATGGAGCCATGTCGGACTCGGGAGGAACCATGACACGACACGCGAAGATTGTGATTCTGGGGGCCGGCACGGCAGGACTCACGGCACTCAAGGAGGCACAGCGCTACACCGATGACGTGCTGCTGATCAATGACGGTCGCTATGGCACGACCTGCGCGCGGGTCGGTTGCATGCCTTCGAAGGCGTTGCTCGAGGTGGCGCATGCCTTCGCAAGGCGCGACTGGCTGGCGGCAAGCGGGGTCCGGGGCAGCAAACCCTTACAGGCGGACCTGCCTGCCATCATGGCCCACGTTCGCAAGCTGCGGGATCGTTTCATCACGGGGCCGATCGAGACCGCCGAATCCCTGGGAGAGCGCAGCCTCCAGGGACGAGCGCGCTTCCTCGATGCCCAGACCCTCGAGATCGAGGGTGAGCGGATCCACGCCGAGGCCGTGATCATTGCCACCGGCACGCGCCCGGTCGTGCCCGAGGCCTGGCGGTCCCTGGGGGGGCGTATCGTCACCTCGGATGATGTCTTCGAGCTCAAGTCGCCGGGCCGGCGTGTGGGGGTGGTCGGCCTGGGGCCGATCGGCGTGGAGCTGGGTCAGGCCTTCGCCCAGCTCGGCTGCGAGGTGCAGGCCTTCACGCGTGGAACCTCCGTGGCCGGCCTGAGCGACCCGAAGGTCAACGCCAGCCTGCTCGAGGTGCTGGAAAGCCAGATGGCGGTCACCACCGAGGCAGAGGTGACGCTTCAGCCGAACCACTCAGGCGTGATGATCCGAGGAGGCGGGAAGGAAGTAGAGGTCGACTGGGTGCTCGCTTCCCTGGGGCGGCGGCCCAACATCGAGGGACTGGGCCTGGAGAACCTGGGGGTGGAGCTCGATGGGCGGGGGCTGCCCGCCTTCGACCCTGCCACGCTACGGCTCGGTGATCTGCCGATCTATATCGCCGGCGACGTGAGCGGACAGCGACCGTTGATGCACGAGGCGGCAGACGAGGGACGAATAGCGGCCTACCATGCGTTGCACCCCGATGCCGAATGCCTGGCCCGACGCGTCCCGCAAGGCATCGTCTTCACCGAACCCGGTGCCGGTCACGCGGGCCTGACCCATCGGGAGCTTCCCGATTCCGGTATCGTCACGGGAACCGCCGACTTCACCAGACAGCCTCGGGCCTTGATGGCAGGACGCAACGCCGGCTTGATGCATCTCTACGTCGACGAGGAGGACGGGCGCCTGCGCGGGGCAGAGATCGTGACGCCGGACGCGGAACACCTGCTGCATCTGCTTGCCTGGTCGATCCAGCAGGGGATGACGGTCGACCAGATGCTGCAGATGCCGTTTTACCACCCGACCCTGGAAGAGGGGTTGCGGGGCGCACTGCAATCCGCTCGACGCAAGCTCGGCAAGCGGCGCACCCAACCCGACCTGCCACTCTGCCATGAGGCGGCCGATTGGGCCTTGGGCTAGCCGAAGTCGACGAAACCTCGAGAAGAAACTTGGGGTCAATAGACGTCTTCACGATAGCGCCCCTGGGCCTTGAGCGTCGCCACGTCCATGCCCAGCGGTGCGACGATGTCGTTCAGCGCGGCCATGACGCTCGCCGCCATGTCGCGACCGCCGCAGACCAGGATCTGCGCGCCCTTCTCTATCAGCCGGCGCAGTTCCGGGCCATCCACGGCGATCTTGTCCTGTACATAGGCACGTTCATCGACGCGGGAGAAGACGGTGTTCAACTCTGTCAGCCGCCGGTCCGCGAGATAGGCGTTCAGTTCAGGCTCATAAAGGAAGTCGGACTGCGGGTTGCGACCGCCCCAGTAGAGGTGCATGGGGTGATGCGCCTTGTTGTGGCGGATGAAACCGACCAGCGGACCGATGCCGGTGCCGGCGCCGATCAGCACGATTGGCGCCTTGCCGGAGGCGGGGCGGAAGTCCGGGTTGGGCTGGATGAAGGCCTCGATGGTGCCGCCTATCGGCAGCGCATGGAGAAAGCTCGAACACAGGCCGCCGGGGTGGTGACGCACACAGATCTCCAGCATGCCATCTTTTGAGGCGGAGGCCAGGGAATAGAAGCGCGGCACCTGGCTGTCAGGTGGCAGTATGCCGACCAGGTCGCCGGCCTCGAAATGTGGCAACCCGGTGCGTCCCAGCAAACGACTCAGCAGGCCGGTCTTGCCGCTACCTTCAGGCACCTTGAAGCGCAGCACGGCGGTGGGGGCCTGCACGTCGGTACCGTAATCCACCCGCTCGGCGAGTTCCAGCATGGCGGTGCGCGGACGTACCGGGGTATGAACCAGCGTCAACTCGGTGCCGAGCACCTTGCCCACGGCGTCGCCCCAGCGAGTGAATTCCTGCGGCGACTGACGGTTGATGGTGTCGAGCGGCAGCAGTTGTTGCCAACCTTTGGCGATCAGTGCCGCCTCGACCTCCTTCGCGAATCCGCAGAATTGCGGGAACTGCCGATCGCCGAAACCCAGCACGGCGGTGGAAAGCCTGGGCGCCTCCTTGATCTTCTCGAGCCGCGCCAGGAATTGGTTGGCCGAGGCCGGCGCATCGCCGTCTCCGTAGGTCGCGGTGAGGATGAACAGCCGTTTCGCGCTGCGATACCGCGGGGCCAACTGGTTCATGGGGGCGGTATGTACGCGCTGGCCCGCCTGGACCAGGCTGTCGTGCAGGGTCTTGGCGAAGCCCCAGGTCGTGTTGCCTTCGCTGCCGACGAGGATCACGCTGTCCGCGGCGTTCGGCCCACTGTTGGCGGCAAGCTTCGGTTTGGACCGGTGGCGTTTCCACCAGATCATCGTGCCGGTCACGGCCATCACCGGTACCGTCAGGGCGGCCAGGCCGAGGGTCAGGCCAAGCCACCAAAGGCCTTCGCCGGTGTGGAGCCTATAGATGAACTCATAAAACTTGTGAGTTGCGTCATGGGGCTGATAGGCGAGCCACTCACCGCTGGCCTGGTCGATGTAGCCGGCACCCTGATCGGTGCCCAGGGAATACATGTCCGTGGGATCGTCCGGATAGGGATAGACCAGCTCTCGGAGGTCGCTTAAGTCCGTTGTCTTCAGGGCCGATAGGGTATCGATGGCAGCGGGAGGGCCGCCATCGACCTCCAGCGGGAATTCGGGTTCAGCCTCCACGCCTTCCGAGGCCAGACCGAAGGTGGTGGCGGAGAGATAGGACCCGGTCAGCCCCGACAGCAGCAGGCCGAGAATCGCCGCCCGACCGAGTTCGATGTGCAGTCGCTGGCTCAGCGTGCCGCGCACCGGATGCAGCAACTGGCGCCATCCGCCCAGGCGAGCGGCCAGCAGCATGGCGCCGGAGATCGCCAGCACGACCATCGCCAGTGCTGTGATGCCCGACACCGCGCGCCCGGGCATGTCGAGCAGCAAGGAACGGTGCAGGTTCTTCACCCAGCGTGAGAACGATGACGACTCATAGGGAGCGATGGCCTGCCCGGTGCGTGGGTCCACTCGATCGGCTCTCACCTGGCCGTCTCGAGTGTAATAGACGATGAGGGTGCCCGAGGGCGTGCGCTCGATCTGTTCGGCTCGCGGGTAATGTTCCTTTATTTTGCCCGCCAGCTCGGCAACGCTGACTTGCTCAGTGGCGGGAACCACGGTTCCTGCCCGTTCGAGCGCCGGATTGAGCGACAGGATCGCCCCGGTCACCGAGAGAACGATGACGAACAGCGCCACGATCAGGCCGGGCAGCGAATGAAGCTGGCGTAGCATGGTATCTGTGCTCCTCGATCAATCAGAAGGTGTAGCGGAACGACTGCACGTAGCCACGGCCCGATACCGACTGGCCTGCGCCCTCGGTGGTCAGCGGTACGACGACGTCGGCACGGTTGTCGCGCATGTCCTCGACGGCGGTATCCACGCGCACTTCATACCCGGCATCGATCAGCTCGTCGGCAATGTCGAGGGTGATATTCAGGGTGCGGCCGCTGCCGACGCTGGCGCCGGTCAGTCCGTCATATTCGCTGCTACGCAGGCCGCTGCCTCGCGCCCAGTCCCGCAGGTGCTTGTAGTATTTCGACTTCTCTCCGGCGATCCAGAGCGTACCCTGGTACTGGCCATTGGCGTCGGTGAGGTAGAGCGCCACATAGGCACCATCGCCGCCGTAGCTTTTCAGCTCGGTGGTGAACGTCACTTCGCGTGCCTGGGCGAGGGTCGGCAGCGCGATGGCGGCGACAAGGCCAAGCGTAAGGGCAAGAGCAAGAGTGAGTTTTTTCATCATCTGTCTCCGTCACGTGTCGGTATCGGGCAATCTGGCATCCGTATGAAACAACGCATCACTCGATGCGAACGGACGGCTTGCCGCGGACAATGCCGTTGTTAGGGGCGGTGCGGGTCTCCGGGCGCCGCTTGGTGGCTTCGCGGTCGTCATCGTCATCATCGTCATCATCGTCGTCGGAGTCTTCGTATTCCTCATCGTCGTATTCGATTTCCAGCTTGCGCAGGCGCAGCGACGTCGGGGCATACTCCGCCTCGACCCTGTTGCCGTCCTGATCGAGGCCCTTGACCTCGTAGCAGCCGTCGTCGATCTTGATACGGCGCACCTGCCAGCCCTTGGCCTCGAGTTGCTGGCGCAGGACTTCCCGAGGCTGCCAGTCGGCGACCGCATCAGGACAGTCGTCATCGGCGAAGCTCATTCCGGTCGCCAGGGTGGCGGCCAGCGTGGTGGTGACGAGCAGTGGCGTTTTCATGGTTTTCTCCAGATGATGTTCACGTTGTCACTGTAGACCGGCCACCTGACAGGAATCTGAAGTGACTACGCCAGATTCGATGTAAAAGCGATTCGGCCTCGTTCAGGTTGCCGTCAGACAGCTTCGTTAGGCTCAGGATATCCGTGGCGCCAGGAGGAACTGGGATATGCGCATATTGCTGATCGAGGATGCCCCCTCCCTGGGCGAAGCGGTGCATGATCAGATCACCGAGGATGGCCATGCGGTGGACTGGATGCAGACCCTTGCCGAGGGAGAGGCGTGTCTGGCGACCACCGATTACGACCTGCTGCTGCTCGATCTGCTGTTGCCTGATGGCAACGGGCTCGATCTGCTTAGGCAGCGCCGTCGGGCAGGGGTTGCGACGCCGATCATCATCCTGACCGCCCGGGACCAGATTTCCGATCGTATCGCCGGCCTGAATGCCGGCGCGGACGATTACCTGGTCAAGCCCTTCGATCTCGAGGAGCTCTCCGCGCGAGTCGCCGCCGTGGCGCGGCGTTATACGGGCAATCCCAATCCACTAATTCATGTGGGCGAACTGGAGATCGATCTGGTCAATCATTCAGTGCATCGAGCGGGGCAGGACGTTGAGCTGACGGCTCGGGAATGGGCGCTGCTTGAGGCGCTCGTGCAGCACCCGGGGGCGCTGCTGTCCCGGTCTCAGCTCGAGGATCGCCTGTATGCCTTCGGCGCGGAGATCGAGAGCAACACCATCGAGGTGCATATCAGCCGCATGCGCAAGAAGCTGGGCCACGCCAGCATCGAGACGGTGCGTGGCATGGGTTATCGCCTGGGGCGCTCGTGAGCCAGCCGGTCAGCCTGCAGCGTCGTCTCGGGATCGGCCTGACCCTGGGCGTGGCGGCGCTTTGGCTCGTCGCGACCACGCTAACGGTATTCATCGTGCAACATACCATCGACAGAACCCTCGACAGCTCCCTGGAAGAGACCGCGCAACGCATCCTGTCTCTGGCCGTCGTCGAGATCTTCAACCGGGAAAGCTCCGACCTGCTCCAGCAGGTCGCTTCTCTACGCCCTCATGAGGAATACATCACCTATCTGGTGCGGGGCGCGAACGGCATTCCCTTGCTCATATCCCACGACGTCGACCTATCCGTCTTTCCCGAAACACCTCAAATGGGATTGCGCAGCACCGCGACGCACCGGCTCTACGGCACTTCCGCGGTCAGCGATACCTTCTTCATCGAGGTTGCCGAACCGCTGACCTATCGCCACCGGGCGACCCGGGAGATGCTGGCGATGCTGCTGCTGCCTCTGGCGGTACTGGTGCCGCTCAGCCTGGCCGGCATCTGGTGGTTGGTGCGTCACAGCCTGGGTGGCCTGCTGGCCTATCGGCAGGCGCTCGAGGAACGTGACGCCGGGGATCTATCCCCGGTCGAGGCGCCACGCCTGCCGGCGGAACTCGTGCCTGTCGCCGTGGCGGTGGATCAGCTGCTGGCGCGGTTGCGCCGAGTGCTGGAGGCCGAACGCAGCTTCACCGCCAATAGCGCCCATGAGCTGCGCACACCGTTGGCCGCGGCCTTGGCGCAGGTGCAGCGTCTGCGCCGTGAAGCACCCCCGGGGCCGCTACAGGATCGGGCGTGGCGGATCGAGGCCTCGCTACGCGAGCTGTCCCGACTCTCGGAGAAGCTGATGCAGCTGGCCAAGGCGGAAAGCGGAGGGCTGCTGGTCGAGACGCCCCAGGACGTGCTGCCGGTCGTCATCCACGTCGTCGACGACTTTCGTCGCTCATACGACACTCGCCTCGAACTATCGCTGCCCAAGGAAAAACAAATTGTTTCATCGATCGATCCGGATGCCCTGGCGATCCTGCTGCGCAATTTGATCGAAAATGCCCTGAAGCATGGGCGGGAAGATCGGCCCGTCGAGGTCGCCGTATCGAGCGAGGGCGTGTTGCGCGTGATAAACGCGGGGCCGGTAGTGCCCGCGGAGGATCTCGTTCGGCTGACCGATCGTTTCACTCGGGCGAATAGTCGGGCCGACGGCTCCGGCCTTGGGCTCGCCATCGCCCAGGCGATCGCCACGGGATCTGGCGCTACCCTGACGCTTATCTCCCCCGCTACGGGGCGCGGGGATGGCTTCGAGGCGAGCCTATGGCTCCCACCGTGAGCGTATCTGGTAAATCAGTATGGTTTATTCCTTGGAAGGGCTTCAAAGCTCGCGGCATGCGTCGACCAATACTCCTCCTTGCTCGCCTGGTATGCCAAGCTGATGGCTGGCATGTGGCGGTCAGGACAGGCGCATTCAGCACAGCAAAGAGCGGACGGAACACCCCGGGAGAAGGTCATGACCGGCAAGAGACGCGAGTCACTGGAGCACCAACATCGCCCGGAGGTCATTCGCCACCGGCTACGCGAGCCGTCCCGCGTGCAGAACCTACCCGATGCCATCCTTGGCGGCATCGACGGCTGCGTGACCACCTTCGCGGTGGTCTCTGGGGCTTTCGGGGCGGGCTTCTCGGCCACGGTCGCCCTGGTACTGGGCGTGGCTAATCTTCTGGCAGACGGCTTTAGCATGGCGATCAGCAATTACGAGGCGATCCAGGCCCGGCGCGAGCATGTCGAGGGAGTGCGCCGCAGCGAGCATCATTATATTGACCAGGTGCCGGAGGGTGAGCGCGAGGAGATTCGCCAGATCTTTCAGCGCAAGGGCTTCGCGGGCGAAATCCTGGAGCGGGTGGTGGAGACGATATGCAGCGACCGCGAGTTGTGGGTGGAAACCATGGTCCGCGAAGAACACGGCCTGCAGACCGAGGGGCTGAGTCCACTGCGCTCGGCGTTGACCACCTTCGTCGCCTTCCTGGTGGTGGGGGCCATGCCGCTGCTGCCCTATGCGCTGCCAGGCCTGGACACTACTCGGCAGTTCCTTGCGAGTCTGTTGGTGGCCGGGCTGATGTTCTTTCTGATCGGCATGGGCAAGAGCCTGGTCTATCACCAACCGGTGCTGACGTCGGGGCTGCGCACTCTGCTGATCGGTGGCGCGGCAGCGGGATTGGCCTTCCTCACCGGCCATCTCGCCCAGACGCTGTTCGGCGTCGGGATGTGATCGGGTCGTGTCGAGCTGTGGCAACGAGCTATGGCAAGAAGTCATCGGCGAGTAGCGCCCGCCGGGGGCACCACGGTCTTCGTGACTACCCACTACATGGACGAGGCGGAATACAGCGATGAGCTGGCGCTGATCAACATGGGGCGGCTGGTCGCCCAGGGCGAGCCGGCGCGAGTCGAAAAAATACCTCGATTTTTGGGTTCGTTCAGCGCCGTGTAAGCCTGACTTGCCAGACTGTTCATGAATCGAGTGGAAGCCTCCGCTCGGCAGTCAAACTTCCTCGATTGATGAGGAAGGAGGATATCGTCATGAACCGTCGTCATATCATTGGCCTCGTTAGCGGTGCGATGTTCCTGGCCGGCGCCGCTGTCTCCGCGGTAGCGGCAGAGCCGGCTTCGGGAGAGATCACGCCCCGAATACCGCAGGTCGCCTTCATGGAGCATCACGACAAGCTACAGGAGTGGTCCAGAGGGTTGGGTGTCACGCTGCCTCTGGCCGAGGCTCCAATGCCTGATGTGGAGGTCACGTCGTCTTCCCCGGAGCCCATGCCTCGCATACCTCAGGCCGCCGTTACGGAGCACCGCGACAAGGTGCTGGAGTGGTCGAGAGGGCTCGGCATCACGTTGCATGAACTCTAATCGTTCGCTATGAACGATGGGAAGGGTGAAGGAAAGAGCGCTGTAAAAATGCTGGGTGCCAGGCGCAGGAATTGACGTCCACTACGATCGCGTCTGGCACCATCTTTCACCAGCTTTCAATCCTCACTCGACGGTCAGCAGCATCTTGATGGCCTGCTCCTTCGCCGCTTCGCTGAAGATGTCGTAGGCCTTCTCGATGTCATCGAGCTTGAAGCGGTGGGTCACCAGTCCTGCGGGCTCGACGCCGCCGCTCTCGACGACGCGCATCAGTACCGGGATAGTGTCGGTGTTCACCAGGCCGGTACGCAGGGTGATGTTCTTGATCCACAGATCCTGAAGCTGGAGGTCGACGCTCTTGCCATGCACACCGATGTTGGCGATATGCCCGCCCGGTCGAACGATGCGCTGACAGACATCGAAGGTCTCGGGAATGCCCACCGCCTCCATGGCCACATCCACGCCTTCGCCGCCGGTCAGCTTGTCGATGGCCTCGAGCGGGTCCCGAGCGATGGTGTCGGTAGCGCCGAGCTGCTTGGCCATGGCCAGGCGGTTCTCGTCCGGGTCGATCATGATGATTCGCGCGGGAGAGTAGAAGCGTGAGGTCATCAGCGCCGCCAGGCCGATGGGGCCGGCGCCGACGATGGCCACGGTGTCGCCGAGCTTGACCTCCCCGTTCAGGGCGCCGATCTCGTGGCCGGTGGGCAGGATGTCGCTGAGCATCACCGCCGCGGCGTGATCGATCCCCTTGGGTAGCGGGTAGAGGCTGTTGTCCGCATGGGGGATACGCACGTACTCGGCCTGGGTGCCGTCGATCAGATGACCGAGGATCCAGCCGCCATCGCGGCAGTGGGAATAGACGCCGCGCTTGCAGTAGTCGCAGCGGCCGCAGGAAGTGACGCAGGAGATCAGCACCTCGTCGCCGACCTGGATGTTGCTCACGCCATCACCGACTTCCTCGACCACTCCCACGCCTTCGTGGCCCAGAATGCGGCCATCCTTCACGGCGGGTACGTCGCCCTTGAGGATATGCAGGTCGGTGCCGCAGATGGTGGTATGGGTGATGCGTACCACCGCGTCCGTAGGCTTGTCGATACTCGGGCGCGGCTTATCCTCCCAGCGGCGTTCGCCAGGGCCATGAAATACCAATGCTTTCATGATGCTTTCTCCTTGATGATGAAAAGCTGCCGTTGGCAGCCAATGCCACGCATTGCCACTTCATGATGGCAGCTTCCGTTCACGACTCCTTGATCCACATCAAGACAGAGGCTGGTCAGTTAGCCAAATTATAAAGTGAAGCTGCGGAGTCGAAACGAGGCTAGCAAGGAAGCTGCTAATACCTCGGCCTTAAGTTTCCTGTAAGGCGCGTATGCATCAATGCTCTAGCTAGGCAATCCATCGCAGCATGGACAAGGGAGATCATCATGCAAAAGCATAACCTGGTACTGATGGTGGCGGGTATGGCGTTGGCCGGTGCGGCCATGGCTGCCGAGGATAAGCTGATGAGCCAGGCTCAAGGACTGTTCAAGCCGATCCCTCAGGAACCACCGGAGCTCGAGGGTAATCCCAGTTCGCCGGCCAAGGTGGAACTCGGCAAGATGCTTTACTTCGAGCCGCGGCTGTCCAAGAGCCACACCATCAGCTGCAACTCCTGCCATCAGGTGGGGCTCGGCGGCACCGACATGCTGGAAACCTCGGTAGGCCACGGCTGGCAAATGGGCAGGCGCAACTCGCCCACGGTGCTCAACGCGGTCTTTAATACCGCCCAGTTCTGGGATGGGCGTGCCGAGGATCTCGCCGAACAGGCGGGCGGCCCCCTGGTCAATCCGGTGGAAATGGCCATCACCCATGAGCATGCGGTAGAGATGATCAAAGGCATTCCCGGTTACCAGGCCGTTTTCGAGGAGGCCTTCCCCAAGGCGGAGGATCCCATCACCATCGGCAATATCCAGGATGTCATTGCCCTTTTCGAGGCCACGCTGATCACCCCCAACGCGCCCTTCGACCAATACCTCCAGGGCGATGCCGACGCCCTGACCGAGCAGCAGAAGACCGGCCTCGAGCTGTTCGTCAACAAGGGCTGCGCCGCCTGCCATAGCGGCGTCAACCTCGGGGGCGATCAGTACCAGCCCTTCGGTGTGGTGGAACAACCCGGCGCCGACTTCCTGCCGCGGGAAGACAAGGGGC
The DNA here is from genome assembly GCF_900128925.1 of Modicisalibacter ilicicola DSM 19980. Classification (GTDB taxonomy): domain Bacteria; phylum Pseudomonadota; class Gammaproteobacteria; order Pseudomonadales; family Halomonadaceae; genus Modicisalibacter; species Modicisalibacter ilicicola. Next base: position 110,648 of record NZ_FQUJ01000002.1, on the reverse strand, counting down.
GTTTCGAAGTGACGCAGTCCGCCTCGGACGAGTACGTCTACAAGGTACCGAGCTTGCGCAACATTGCCCTGACGCCACCGTATTTCCACAGCGGCAAGGCCTGGGACCTGAAGCAGGCCGTGGCGGTGATGGGATCGGCGCAACTCGGAGCGGAATTGAATGACGAGGAAGTGAATTCGATCACCGCGTTTCTACATAGCCTGACTGGTGAACAGCCCAAGGTGGCGTATCCCATTCTGCCGCCGAGCACCGCAGAAACCCCACAACCGCAGCTGGGTATCGATCAATAAGCTGAATGACGACGTGGCACGATACTCGAGCCACGTCGTCATTGGGTATTAATAGAGGACTCTGTTTCATGCAGGAGTATCCCCATCATTACCGGGTCTCGGCTTCGGGAGGCCGGGAAGGAAGCGTTTCGGTCAGCGGAGCTGAATTGCCGACGCTGGAGACGAATCCTCCTCCGGAATTCAATGGGCCGTCGGGCTACTGGTCGCCGGAGACACTGCTGGTGGCCGCCGTTGCCGACTGCTTCATCCTGTCATTTCGTGCCGTGGCGCGAGCATCGAAACTCGAGTGGAAAAGCCTGAGCTGCGAGGTCGAGGGCATCCTTGAAAAGGAAGATAGAATCACGCGCTTCACGCGCTTCATCCTCAAGCCGAGCCTGACGCTTTCGAGCGACGATGACCGCCGAAAGGCCGAGCGCTGCCTCGAGAAGGCGGAGCAGAATTGTCTGATCACCAGTTCCCTGAACAGCGAGAAGGAGTTGGTGATCGATATCGAAATCGCTCAGTAACCCGTTCTTTTTTTATATCCCTGCGATCTTCGTGGGGATATGTCTGTGGCTTCCCTTTCCCGAATGCTTCGATGAAAAATCTTTCCTTTGTAAGTCTTCCGTAAGGTTGTGCTGCCATCATGACAACATGCCGATTCGGCATGTACTCGCAAGACGCGATCAAGACCGTGAAAAGGAGAGTCAATATGCAAATTCGTCATGTGCTCGTTGCCGCTGCCGCCCTGTCGTTTGCCGGTGTCGCCGTTGCCGCTCCCCAGTGCACCGATGCGCCGGAATCCGAATGGATGGGCGAGGAGGCCATGCAACAGCAGCTCAAGGATCAGGGTTATCAGATTGATCGATTCGTCGTTACCGACACTAATTGCTACGAAATTTATGGGGAGGACAAGGAAGGGGTCAAGGTCGAGATCTACTTCAATCCGGTCAATGGCGAAGCCGTGGAGGAGCATCGCAATGACTGATAACCGGGAGACGAGCCCCGCGACCCGGGATGACCGGGTCAAGGTCTGGGACCCGGCGGTGCGCATCTTCCATTGGAGTCTGGTGACGGCCTTTGCCGTCGCCTACTTCATCGTGGAAGGTAACCGTACTATTCATGAATGGGCCGGCTACGTAGCCTTGGGCCTGGTGGCGTTTCGCCTGATTTGGGGCGTGATCGGCAGTCCTCATGCGCGTTTCAGCGACTTCGTGCCGGGGCCGGCTAAACTGATCGATTATATGCGTCGTGCCTTGAAGGGCCAGGAACCGCGCTATCTTGGCCACAACCCTGCAGCGGCGATCATGATTCTTTTCCTGCTCGTCGCCGTCGGGGTGATCGGCGTCAGCGGCTGGCTGCTGACTACCGACTGGGGCTGGGGCAGCAAGACGATCGAGGAGGTGCACGAGATAGCGGTGAACGTCACGCTTGTGGCGATCGCCCTGCACGTCGCGGGGGCGATCTACGAAAGCGTGCGTCATCGGGAAAACCTGATTCGCGCCATGGTGACCGGTTACAAGCGGCGCTGAGTGTTTTTACACTGCGTCAGGAATGCTTGCAAACAAGTGACCCCCGGTCATCTGCTTATGATGGCCGATCGTGGAGAAGAAAAGAGCATCATTGCTGCAGTACGTAGGTGCCCGGGCGTCGATGAGAGGCGAATAGGGTTCGCCGCCCATCGCCGGAGGATCGATCTTTTCCTTGGAAGAGCGTTCCACCAGCCAGGCTTGCCATACCGGCCACCAGGATCCCTTGTGGGCAGGCATCGATGTTGTCGAGAGAACACCATCGAGGGACTGTATAACGCCCCTCGAGCCTTCACCGATCCTTTTGCGGGTGACAGCCTTGGCAAGCAGCTGGCCGGACTGGCAGACCTCGACAACTAGCGCTCGGAGAACTCACAGTCCGATGCGATGCGCCCGGTCGGTAAAGAAGATGCCGCTGGGCGACTCGGCGGGCAGCGTGGCCAGTTCCTCGAAGGTCTCGGTGTCGTAGACCTTGACGTGATCGCTGTCCCGGGCCGAGATCCAGACGTGCTCGCCGCGCGGGGTGAACTCCATGTGCAGGATGGAATCCCCGGCTGCCAGGGTCTTGACGACCTCATGACTCTGGGTGTCGATGACCTGCACCACATCGTTTTTCGGGTGGGCGAAGCTGACCCACACCTGACGCTCATCCGGGCGGCTCATCACGAACACCGGCTGACCCTGCACCGGGATGCGCTCGATCAGTGACCAGTCACCGGTGTCGGCAACGAGGACTTCATGCCGGCCCACGGCGGGGAAGAAGGCCTGATCGCCGGCCAGGGCCCAGCCTTCCAGGTGCGGCATCTTGTAGACCGGCAGGCGCTTCTCGCCACGCCCGTAGTCGGGCAGGATGCGTTTGACCCCCGCCTCGGGATGCCACATATCCAGCAGTGCCAGTCCGTCCTCGCCGAACAGGCCGGCGATGTAGTAACGACCGCTGGGGCTGATCAGGGCATCGTACGGCATCTCGCCTACCTCCTGGTAGCGCTGCACCTTGGGGTCGTCGGTGGCCATGTCCAGGGTCCAGATCTCGCCGGCCTCGAACAGACTGACGACGAAGGTGTTGCCCGGAGCATCGACCAGTCCCACGGTCTTGGAGCGCTCGGTCTCGCCGCTCGCGTTTTCGTAGGTCGCCGGGATGTCGGCTATCAGCTCCAGGTCGTCACTGGCGAACACCTTGACCCCGCCGGGCTCGTAGTTGGCCACCGCCACGTAGTTGCCATCCTGGGAGATCGCCCCGCCGATGCTGTTGCCGGACTGAATGACCCGCTCGACGATCTCGCCGGTCAGCAGGTCGACCTTGGTGAGGCCGCCATCCCGGCCGAAGACGAAGGCATAGCGTGCGTCCCGGGAGAACTTGACCGAGGCATGAGAAAGATCGCCGAGGCCCTCGACGCGATCGATGATCTCGCGCTCGCTGGTATCGACGAGGGCCAGGCTGCCCGTGGCGCGCTCCACCACGACGCCGAGATCGCCGGTACCACGGAGTTCGGCTGCGGGGTTCATCGCCTGGCAACCAGCGAGAAGCGTGAGGGCACCGCCCAGCAAGAGTGGCTTGAGAGAAAACGGCAGGGGCATCGAGACGATTTCCTTGAGTCAGGGTAAAAGAGAGATCAGCGTGAAGAAGGGGGAGGCTCTTGCTTGAGCTGATCGGCAAGCCAGGCGGCTTCCTGTTCGGTCAACAGGTCCGACCAGCCGGGCATGGCGGTACCCGGCACTCCATAGAGGATGATGCCGGTCACGGCCTCGGCGGAAAAACGCTCCATCCGCTCCGGCGACAGGGAGGGGCCTAGCCCCCCCTTCAGGGTCATGCCATGGCAGGAACCGCAATCCTGATACAAGAGTGTCTCGAGTTCGGCCTGCCGGCTCGGGCTGGGGTCGGCCGTGGCCAGCATGGGTAGCAGGCCAAGCAGCACCACATGACTCCAATGGCGGTAGTGCATCAACAGCCTCATCGTTCTGAAAATATTGAAAGGTGCTTTTTGAAAGAATGTTTTAAGTGTCACATCGCCTAACGCCCTGAACCTTGATCCTGATCAATATCCCCGGACATGAGGGCTGCGACGATGCCCGTGGCGGTGAGTCGATGCCTTGGATGCAGGCAATGCATAGCAGTAACAAGAAGAGCTTCGATATACCCCAAAAGAGGTAGTTGGCATGCATTTTATGCCTATCTGCCATATCGATATAACGGCCGAGAGACGCCCATGCGAAGGGGCCTCTGGCCTGCGATCCAGAACAAGAACATGACCCGGCGGCATGGTAGTTCTCTAAGAGCAAATGGAGGGGAAAGATGAAATCCACGAGGGGATATCTCAAGCCGCTGGTAGTTGCGGTGGCAATGGCAGCGTTGGGTACCGGTGCGATCGCCGTGGCCCAGCAGGATTCACCCAAGCAAGAGGCCAAACAGGAGCACAAGGGGGATCCGGCGGCACAAAAATACAAGGGCGCTGGCGGTTCGCCGATCCAATCCGGTGACGTCAAGATGGTGACGACCCCCGGGGCGCCGGACATGACCCAGGAGGGCTTTGACAAGGCCACCGAGATCTACTTTCAGCGCTGTGCCGGCTGTCATGGCGTGTTGCGCAAAGGCGCGACCGGCAAGCCGCTGACCACCGATATCACCCAGGATCGCGGTATCGAGTACTTGAAGACCTTCATCAACTTCGGCTCTCCGGCGGGTATGCCCAACTGGGGCACTTCGGGCGACTTGACCGATGACGAAGTCGAGCTGATGGCCAAGTACATCATGCACGAGCCGCCGGTGCCGCCGGAGTTCGGCATGGACAAGATGAAGGAATCCTGGGAAGTCATCGTCCCCCCGGAGGAGCGTCCCACCGAGCAGATGAACGATCTCGACCTCGAGAACCTGTTCTCTGTTACGTTGCGTGATGCCGGCCAGGTCGCCCTGATCGAGGGTGACAGCAAGGAAATCGCCAAGGTACTTGAGACCGGTTATGCGGTGCATATCTCTCGCATGTCCGCCTCCGGGCGCTACCTGTTCGTCATCGGGCGCGACGCGGTCGTCGACATGATCGACCTGTGGATGGAAGAACCCACCACCGTGGCCAAGATCAAGGTCGGCCTGGAAGCCCGTTCCGTGGAAACGTCCAAGTACAAGGGCTACGAGGACAAGTACGCCATTGCCGGCGCTTACTGGCCGCCGCAGTACGTGGTCATGGATGGCGAGACCCTGGAGCCATTGAAGATTCGCTCGACCCGGGGCATGACCGTGGACGAGCAGGAGTACCACCCCGAGCCGCGGGTAGCCGCCATCGTCGCGTCTCACGAGGCGCCCGAGTTCATCGTCAACATCAAGGAGACCGGCAAGATCCAGCTGGTCAACTACGAGGACCTCGACGCCATGAGCATCGTCGAGATCGCAACGGCGCGCTTCCTGCACGACGGTGGCTGGGACAGCTCGATGCGCTACTTCCTGACCGCCGCCAACGAGTCCAATAAGATCGTGGTCATCGATGCCAAGGAGCGTGAGCTCGAGGCCATCGTCGACGTCGGCAAGATCCCGCACCCGGGACGCGGCGCCAACTTCGAGGATCCCGAGCACGGGCCGGTCTGGGCGACCAGCCACCTGGGTGACAACACCATCTCGCTGATCGGCACCGATCCGGAAGGCCATGCCGACAAGGCCTGGAAGGTCGTGCGTACCCTTGAAGGCCAGGGTGGTGGCTCGCTGTTCATCAAGACCCACCCGGAGTCCAGCAACCTCTATGTCGATACCCCGCTGAACCCGGGCGAGGACATCAGCCAGAGCGTGGCGGTCTACGACATCAACAATCTCGAAGCAGGCTACGAAGTGCTGCCGATTGCCGAGTGGGCGGATCTGGGCGAAGGGCCCAAGCGCGTCGTTCAGCCGGAGTACAACAAGGCCGGCGACGAGGTGTGGTTCTCGGTCTGGAACGGCATGGAGCAGAAGTCCGCGCTGGTGGTGGTCGACGACAAGACCCGCGAGCTCAAGAAGGTCATCAAGGATGAACGACTGGTCACGCCGACCGGTAAGTTCAATGTCTATAACACTCAGAATGATGTCTACTGATCGCTGAGCCGACCAGGCAGGCGGGCCGCAAGGCCCGCCTTGCCATCTTCGACAGTGAGCTGTGCCGATGCCTCGACTCGCCCACCAACTCGATGCCCTGGATCGCCGTCTGATCGATGGCTACCAGCGTGACCTGCCGGTCTGTGAACGTCCCTACGCGGCCATGGCCGAGACGCTGGGTCTGGCGGAGAGCGAACTGCTCGAACGCCTGCAGCGTCTGCAGCATCTGGGCGTGCTGAGTCGTGTGGGGCCGGTCTTCGACCATGCCAAGGCAGGCGCCAGCCTGCTGGCCGCAGTGGCGGTGCCGGAAGACGAACGCGAGGCATATGCAGAGCTCATCAATCTCGCCCCGGGAGTGAACCATAACTACGCTCGGGAACACGACTACAACCTGTGGTTCGTGATGACCGCCCCCGACGAGCAGCAACTCGAAAGGCGGCTGGATCATCTGGAGGAGACCCTCGGCCGGCCCTTGTTGCGCCTGCCGATGCTGGAAGGCTTCCATATCGACCTGGGTTTTCCCATTCCCTGGGACGAGCTGGAGGACGCATGACAAGCACCACGCTGGCCATGCAAGGCAACCGGCAACCCGTCGCCGAGCTTCCGTCGACCCGAGGTGACGTACAACGCTTGCGTGCCTTGCTCGAGAGGGGCTTGCCCTTGACCTCGCGGCCCTGGCAAACCCTGGCCGAACAATGCGGCATGAGCGAGGCCGAGGTCCTGGCCCTGGTCGAGCATTGGCAGGCCGACGGTCTGATCAAGCGCCTGGGGCTGGTGGTCAAGCATCGCCCGCTGGGCATCAGGGCGAATGCCATGGTGGTCTGGGACGTGCCGGACGACCAGGTCGCGGCACTGGGACGTCGCCTGGCTGCAGAATCCGCCGTTACCCTGTGCTACCGGCGGCCGCGTCGCTTGCCCGAATGGCCCTATAACCTGTTCTGCATGATTCACGGCACTCGTCGCCCGCGAGTCTTGAGCGAGCTCGATGCCATTGTGGCGCGCCAAGGGCTCGAGCAGGTGCCTCATCGGGTGCTGTTCAGCACGCGCGCCTATCGTCAGCACGGTGCCCGGTATCTGGGTGAATAAGGAAGAACCTATGTCAGCGCCAATGGCCAAGCATGACATCGCCGACCTGGATGTCCTCGATCGCCGCATCATCAACCGGCTGCAGGATGGGCTGCCGGTCGTCGAGGCACCTTTCGCGGCGGTCGCCGACGAGCTGGCGATCGACGAACAGGTGCTGCTCGAGCGCCTGAAGGCACTCAAGGAAAATGGCGTGCTCAGCCGCTTCGGGCCCATGTATCATGCCGAACGCCTGGGCGGTGGACTCACCCTGGCCGCGATGGCAATCCCGGAAGCCCGCTTCGACGAGATCGTCGAGCGGGTCAACACGTTCCCCGAGGTCGCCCACAACTATCGCCGGGAGCATCGCCTCAACATGTGGTTCGTGCTGGCTACCGAGACCCCGGAGCGTATCGCCGAAGTCATCGCCGCCATCGAAGCCGATACCGGCTATCCGGTGTACAACATGCCCAAGCAGGAAGAATTCCATGTCCGACTCCACCTGCCTGTCTGAGGCCCCGACAGACGCCGTGCTCGACGAGCGGGACCGCGCCATCGTCCTGGCGACCCAATCGGGCCTGCCCTTGGTTTCCGACCCCTGGGCAGCGGTAGGCGAGCAGGTGGGCATGAGCGCCGAGGAGGTCCGTCGACGTATGGCGCGCATGCAGGAGCTCGGCGTAATTCGGCGTATCGCCGCGGTACCCAACCATTACCGGCTCGGTTACGTGGCCAACGGCATGACCGTGTGGGATGTCGACGATACCCACATCGACCGCCTGGGCCGCGAAGTGGCGAGGCTGCCCGGTGTCAGCCACTGCTATCGACGTCCGCGGCACCTGCCGGAGTGGCCCTACAACCTGTTCGCCATGCTGCACGGCCGCTCCCGAGAAGAGGTCGAGCGCCAGGCCGAGGAGCTTGCCGCGCTCCTCGGCGATGCCTGCCGCAGCCACCGCATTCTCTACAGCTCGCGTATTCTCAAGAAGACCGGTCTGCGCCTGGCCAAGCGCCACGCCGAGACCGACCGTTCCGCCGAGAAGACCTGAGCAGCGTTTCGCAAGGAGTTATCATGTTTCGAGTCACCCGCTACATCAAGACATTGCTCGAGCCGGCGCCTCTGGGGCCGGCCCGCAAGCCTCCCGGGCCGGTGGTGATCTGGAATCTGATCCGTCGCTGCAACCTGACCTGCAAACACTGCTATACGGTGTCTGCGGACATCGACTTCAAGGGGGAGCTGAGCACCCAGGAAGCCTTCGAGGTGCTCGAGGACCTCAAGGGCTTTCGCGTGCCCGCGCTGATCCTGTCCGGCGGCGAGCCGCTGATGCGCCCGGACATCTTCGCGATCTCGAGGCGTGCCAAGGAACTGGGCCTGTATACCGGGCTTTCCACCAACGGTACCCTGATCACCGAAGACAACATCGCCGAGATCGCCGCAGCAGGCTACGACTACGTGGGCATCAGCATCGATGGCCTGGAGGCGACGCATGACGAGTTCCGCCGCCGCCAAGGGGCCTTTCGCGAGTCCATGCATGCCGTGGCGCTGTGCAAGGCGCACGGCATCAAGGTCGGGTTGCGCACCACCCTGACCCAGCACAACTACGCCCAATTGCCCGAGATCCTCAAGCTGCTCGACGAGCACGACATCGACAAGTTCTACCTGTCGCATCTCAACTACGGTGGTCGCGGTCACCGGCATCGCAAGCAGGATGCCTGGTACCAGATGACCCGAGATGCCATGACGCTGCTGTTCGATCACTGCCGGGACGAGCTCGAACGAGGCGTGGAGCGGGAATACGTGACCGGCAACAACGACGCGGATGGCCCCTTCCTGCTCCAGTGGGCCGAGCATCATTTTCCCGATCAGGCCGACACGCTGCGCCGGCGCCTGGAGCAGTGGGGCGGCAATGCTTCCGGTGAGAACATTGCCAACATCGACAATCTCGGGGTCGTGCATCCGGACACCTTCTGGTGGGATCATGAACTGGGCAACGTGCGTGACAAACCGTTCTCCGAGATATGGCGCGATACCCGGGACCCGCTGGTTTTGGGGATGCGCCAGCGTCCGCGTCCAGTGAAGGGGCGGTGTGCCGAGTGCCGGTATCTGGCGATCTGCAACGGCAACACGCGGGTGCGTGCCTGGAAGGTGAGCGGCGATCCCTGGGAAGAGGACCCCGGGTGCTACCTGACCAACGAAGAGATCGGCGTGCAAGGGCAAGACCGGCGCATCAGCGCGCCGGCGGACGCCATTCAGGCCGTCGAGCTTTGATAAAAAAGAATGTGACGATGCCGGGGAGAGACACCATGACGACGACACAAACACGACGCTTCTGCTATCACCTGACCGAAGCGCCCCTGGCGCCAGGCGAGGTGGCCATCGTGGGCGCCGGCCCGGGAGACCCGGGGCTTCTGACCCTGCGTGCCCTGTCGCTTCTGCAACAGGCCGATTGCCTGGTGTTCGACCGGCTGGTGTCTCAGGACGTTCTGGACATGGCATCAGTCAGCGCCGAGTCCTATTACGTGGGCAAGGCCTCGCGCTGCCATGCCCTGACCCAGGAGCAGACCAACGCCCTGCTGGTGAAGCTCTCCCGGGAGGGCAAGCGTGTCGTGCGCCTGAAGGGCGGCGATCCGTTCATCTTCGGTCGCGGCGGCGAGGAAGCCGAGTACCTGATCGATCATCAGGTCGCTTTCCGGGTGGTGCCGGGCATCACCTCGGCGTCGGGCTGCTCCACCTATGCCGGCTTTCCGTTGACCCACCGCGATCATGCCCAGAGCGTGACCTTCGTGACCGGGCACTGCAAGGGTGACAACTGCCTGGAACTCAACTGGGATGCCCTGTCGGCTCCTCACCAGACCGTGGTGTTCTACATGGGGCTCGCCAACGCGGCGCTGATCAGCCGCGAGCTCATGCAGCGAGGCCTGCCGGGGTCGCATCCGGTGGCCCTGGTGGAGCGCGGTACCACCAGCGAACAGCGTCAGGTACTGACGTGTCTCGACGACCTGGTGGACACCATCGCCCGGGAAACCTTCAAGCCGCCCACCCTAATTGTGGTGGGTGAGGTGGTGCGCCTGGCAGAGACCCTGGCCGTGGCCCAGCCCGAGCACGTGAAGGCCGAGACCCACGAGGTGCTGGGAGCCGTGGCATGGTAAGACCCCTTGGTGGAAATGGATTGCTGGCGGTAGCGTTGCTGATGTCATTGCCGGCATTGGCGGAAGAGGCATCACGACAAAACGATATAGATAGCCAGGCACTTTACCAGTCGCACTGCGCCAGTTGTCACGGGAGCGACCGGTTGGGCGGAATGGGGCCGGCGCTGCTGCCGGGCAATCTGTCGCGTCTGAAGAAAGACGAAGCCATCGAGGTGATCCACCGGGGGCGTCCGGCGACCCAGATGATGGGCTTCGGCGAACTGCTCAACGACGCCGAGATCGATGCCCTCGCGCAGTGGATCTATACACCGCCCGAGACATCGCCCATCTGGACCATGGCGGAGATCAAGCAGAGCCACGCGGTGATGCATCCCTTCGGCAGTCTACCGGACGAGCCGACCTTCGATGCCGACCCCATGAACCTGTTCCTGGTGGTGGAGACCGGCGATCACCACGTCAGCCTGCTCGACGGCGACAGCTTCGAGCGCATCGACCGCTTTCCGAGTCGTTACGCCCTGCATGGTGGCCCCAAGTACACGCCGGACGGGCGCTATGTCTTCTTCGGCTCCCGGGACGGCTGGATCAGCAAGTACGACATCTACAACCAGGAGATGGTCGCCGAGGTGCGCGCCGGCATCAACATGCGCAACATCGCGGTCTCCGCGGATGGCCGCTATGTGATGGCCGCCAACTACCTGCCGCATACCCTGGTGCTTTTCGAGGCCCACAACCTGGACCCGATGAAGGTCTACCCGGTGGAGAATGAAAACGGCGAGAGTTCCCGGGTCAGCGCGGTCTACGCGGCACCGCCGCGTGGCAGTTTCATCGCCGCGCTGAAGGACCTCGAGGAGGTCTGGGAGATCCCCTGGCCGATCCCCACCTCGCCGGTGGTCTCCACGGGTCACATGAAGGAGCCCATTGAGGCCCTGCGCAGTCACGACACGCCCAACTTCGACGTGCGTCGCATCGCGGTGCCTGACTATCTCGACGACTTCTTCTTCGACCCCGAGTACCGCCATGTGATCGGTGCTGCTCGGGGCGGCAAGGGCGCCATGGTGATCGACCTCGACAGCGGCACAAAGGCCGCCGACCTGCCGCTGGCGGGCATGCCGCACCTGGGCTCCGGCATCAGCTGGATGCACGAGGGGCGGCGCGTGATGGCGATTCCGCACCTGACCAAGGGAGCGGTGTCGATCATCGACATGCGCGACTGGTCGCTGATCAAGACCCTCGAGACCGCCGGACCCGGCTTCTTCATGCGCAGCCACGAAAACTCGCCCTACGCCTGGGTGGATGTCTTCTTCGGGCCCAATCACGACAAGGTGCACGTGATCGACAAGCAGACCCTCGAGATCGTCGAGACTCTGGAGCCGGCCCCGGGCAAGACCGCCGCTCATGTCGAGTTCGATCGCCATGGCGAGAAGCTCCTGCTGAGCATCTGGGATCGGGACGGCGCGGTGATCGTCTACGACGCCAAGACCCTCGATGAACTCGAGCGCATCCCCATGGACAAGCCCTCGGGCAAGTACAACGTCTGGAACAAGACGCACTATGAAGAGGGGACGAGTCATTAGGCTCAGGGTCAGAATGTTCGCCTGACACCACGATGCGCCGAGGGTAGACAGCCCTCGGCGCTTGTCGGCTATAATAAGGTGTATTTAAAAAGCATCATTAGAAGCCGCCTTCAGTTGCCGAGAACCCTCATGAGTGAAAGAAGCCTCTCCCAGCACACCCAACTGACTCGCCTCATGCCGCTGTGGCGACTGGCGTTTCGACCGTTGTTCCTGTTGGGTACCTTGTTCAGCTTGCTGGCCATGCTGGTGTGGGGCGGCTTCTGGCACGGCACGTTGCTGCTGGAACCGCTGGGCGGCATGATCTGGTGGCATCAGCACGAGATGCTGTTCGGCTTCGTGGCAGCCATCGCCGCCGGTTTCCTGCTTACCGCGGTGCAGAACTGGACCGGCCAGCCCAGCCTCAAGGGCTGGCCGCTGCTCGGTCTAGTCGCTGTGTGGCTTGCGGGACGCCTGCTGCTGGCCTTTCCCCAGGCCCTCGGCAATCTCGACCCGCTGCTGATTGCCTTGGTCGATCTGGCCTTTCTGCCGCTGGTGGCGGCTGTCATGGCGCGACTGGTGATTCGCGTCAAGCAATGGCGCAACCTGATCTTCCTGCCGGTGCTGACGCTTCTGGTGATCGCCAATGTCCTGATGCATGCCGGCATGCTTCACGGCGATGGCGAACTGGTGCGTCAGGGCGCCTATCTGGCGGTGTTGCTGATCAGCCAGTTGATGATCATTCTCGGTGGCCGGGTCATTCCGTTTTTCACCTCCTTGCGCCTGAAGCGCCAGAAGCCTCAGCCGGTCCCGATGCTGGAAAAGCTGGCAATCGGTAGTGTCGTGGCACTGGTGGCGATTCTGCTGCTGGCAGTCGTGGGGCTGGCGGTGCCGCCAATCGTCACCGCCGTCATTGCCCTGCTGGCCGGGCTCGCCAACCTGCTACGCCTGGCGCGCTGGGAAGGGTGGCGTACCCTGCACGAGCCGCTGCTATGGGGGCTGCACGCCAGCTATGGCTTCGTGGCGCTGGGTTTCTTGATGTATGCCCTGGCCGCAATGAACCTGCTGCCGGCCACCCTGGCGGTTCATGCCCTGACCATGGGCGGCATGAGCACCATGATCCTCGCCATGATTTCCCGGGTCTCGCTAGGACATACCGGTCGGCCCATCGAAACCTTGCCCGGCATCGGCCTGGCCCTTGGTCTGATGCTTGCGGCCACGGTCCTCCGCGCCCTGATCCCGGCCATCTGGCCCCAGGTCACCCACTGGATGCTGAGCCTGAGCATTCTGCTGTGGTGCCTGGCCTACGCGACCTTCCTGATGCTCTACACCAGGCCGCTGCTCAGCGCCCGGGTGGATGGCAAGGATGGATAAACCGATAATCGGCATTCACTTTTATCATATCACTAGCTGGACAGCATGAGCTCTATCGCCCAGGAAGCCGCTACCACCGCCCCCGAGCTTCTCTCTCCGGCGGGCAACTACCGCAACATGCGCTACGCCTTTGCCTACGGCGCCGATGCGGTCTATGCCGGCCAGCCGCGTTATTCGCTGCGGGTACGCAACAACGATTTCGACCTCGCCAATCTGGGCCGCGGCATCGAGGAGGCCCATGCCCAGGGCAAGTCGTTCTACGTCGCCTCGAACATCGCGCCCCACAACGCCAAGCTCAAGACCTACCTGCGCGACATGGAGCCGGTCATCGAGGCCGGCCCGGACGCGCTGATCATGTCCGACCCGGGGCTGATCATGATGGTGCGCGAGCGTTGGCCGGAGCAGACCATCCACCTCTCGGTGCAGTCCAACGTGGTCAACCATGCCGCGGCGCGTTTCTGGCAGGGGCAGGGCATCAGCCGCATCATTCTGTCCCGGGAGCTTTCCCTGGAAGAGATCGGCGAGATTCGCCGCGAATGCCCGGATCTGGAGATCGAGACCTTCGTGCATGGCGCCCTGTGCATCGCCTATTCCGGACGCTGCCTGCTGTCGGGCTACTTCAATCGTCGCGACCCCAACCAGGGCACCTGCACCAACGCCTGCCGCTGGAAGTACAACACCATCGCGGCGGACACCGACACGACCGGCGATCTCAAGCCCGTCCAGGCGGCGTTGATCGAGGACGTGACGCGCCCCGGCGAGCTGATGCCCATCGACGAGGACGAGCACGGCACCTACATCATGAATTCCAAGGACTTGCGCGCCGTACAGCACGTGGGACGATTGGCCGAGATGGGGGTGAGTTCGCTGAAGATCGAGGGACGTACCAAGTCGCATTACTACGTGGCGCGCACCGCCCAGGTCTACCGACGCGCCATCGACGACGCCCTGGCCGGCCGGCCCTTCGACATGGGCCTGATGGACGAGTTGGAGAACCTGGCCAATCGCGGCTACACGGAAGGCTTCTATCGCCGCCACGTGCACGACGAATACCAGAACTACGAGCGCGGCCACTCCATCGGCGTGCATCAGCAGTTCGTCGGCGAAGTGATCGATTACGACGCAAGCCGCGGCTGGCTGGAGGTCGACGTCAAGAACCGCTTCACCCTGGGCGACTCGCTGGAGTTGATGCTGCCCGGCGGCAATCGCCGCTTTACCCTCGCAGCGCTCGAGAACAAGCGCGGCGAGACAATCGATGTGGCGCCGGGTTCCGGGCACGTGGTGCGTCTGCCCATCCCCGGCGAGGCCATCGAGCCCGAACGCATCGAGTTCGCGCTGTTGTTGCGGGATATTGGCTAGCCCGGTCGCAACGCACGACAAGCCGTCGGCTGTTCATGGCGGTCAATGCCGAGGCGTGCCGTCCTTGGCACGTCTCTTCAGTCTTCCTTCCAGTAGTCGTTGGCTGCGGCCACGGTCTGAAAGTGGATGGCGATCACCTGCGAGGCAGCGATCAGGCTATCCGGATCACGCGCGTAGGCACCCCGCAGCGCCTTGCGCACATTGGCGTCCGGCTGGGTAGTGCCTACGCCCTTCTGGGAGAGTTTCACGGCCAGCTCGAAGCCTTCCTGAGGTGTGTCGGTGATCAGGCTCGCAACCAGCTGTCGCTGCCTTTGCTCTGCTCCATTTCCTCTTCGGCCAGTGCCGAATTCCCCAGGCTCAGGCAGAGAAATATCGCCAACAGAACAGCCGATGGCATCTTGACGTTTTTCATCGTGGAAGGAACAGAACGCGCCAGTCTGGTCATGGTCATGACTCCTTATCCAGGCGACCTTGGCGTATCGTGTTCTGCGCTCGCAGCATCGTTACCAAGGTCATTATTTTTATGAAGTATTTTTTATGCATGTTTAAAGATAGCAGTAGATACACAGGACGCAAGTTGGTTCGCATCGACTCTCCCCGAATCCTTGCTGTTGGCTTGATCCCTCCATGCAAGCTCTGTCTTCGATTTCAGGATGGTAGCGAAACAACAGGGCCGTGATCCTCAGAGCTTCTCCTGAAAAGGCGCAGCGGTCGTTTCGCTGGCAGTAAAACGACCTGCGGCATGATGTCGGATGGACGGGCCCAGCAATGCTTCGGGTACAATAAGAAGCATATAAAAAGCATCATTAAATGCAAGGAAGCGCTGAATAAATCGGCGAACGGGATGAAGCGCAAGGCGCACGGCACACAGAAGGCGAGACATAACATAGAGTTAGGCGACCTTCGACCGGGCTGGCGCACCAGTACCGCGCAACGCAGCGATTCGTCCGTGCAGACACTTATTCAGTGTTTCCCTAACCCTGAGGACCTATATGCTGACCAAAGAACAGGAGCAGTTGATCGACGCCACCGCACCGCTGGTGGCGGAACACCTGGAAACCATCACTCGGCGTTTCTACCCGCTGATGTTCGAGCGCTATCCCGAAGTGAAACCGCTGTTCAACCAGGCCCACCAGGCCGATGGCGGCCAGCCACGGGTGTTGGCCGGCGCGGTACTGGCCTACGTGCAGTTGCGCAAGGAGCCGGAGAAGGTCAAGCAGACGCTTGCTACGGTGGTGGAGAAGCACGTTTCTCTGGACATTCGCCCCGATCAGTATCCCATCGTCGGCGAGTGCCTGCTGGTGGCGGTGGCCGAGGTGCTGGGCGATGCGGTGACGCCGGAAATCGCAGACGCCTGGACGGCGCTCTACAATGAACTGGCGGGACTCCTGATCGAGCTTGAGGACCACCGTTACCACGAATTTGCCAAGCGCAAAGGCGGCTGGCGGGGCAAGCGGCGTTTTCGCATCATCGAGAAGACCCCGGAAAGTGCGGTCATCGCTTCCTTCGTGCTGGCCCCGGAAGATGGTGGAGCGGTGGCGGATTACCAGCCCGGACAGTTCATCGGGGTACACCTGATGATCGACGGCGAGCCGGTCTATCGTCATTACAGCCTCTCGGGCTATCCCAATGGCAGGACCTATCGGCTCTCCATCAAGCGCGAACTGCAGGGCCAGGCGAGTCGGCATTTCCATGACGTCCTGCAGGTCGGCGACACCTTGGAACTGTTGCCTCCCGCCGGCGAACTGGTGCTCGATGAAAGCCGGACCCCGGTGATGCTGCTCAGCGGCGGCGTAGGCCAGACGCCGATGCTTCCCCTGGCGCGACGCGCCCTGGAGCAGGGGCGCCAGGTGATCTATCTGCATGCCGCCCAGGAACGCGACCAGCATGCCTTCGCCGACGAGTTGCGGGCGCTCGAGGACGACTATCCGCGACAGCTGACCAGCGTCACTCTCTACGAGCGAGGAACCGAGAACGAGAAAACGGCTCGTATCGGGCGCATCGATCGCGAATTGATCGCCTACTACCTGCCCAAGACTGAGGTGGAGTGCTACTTCGTCGGTCCCCAGGGTTTCATGAGCGCGGTGGATCAGGCGCTGGATGACCTGGGCATCGCTGCCGAACATCGCCATTACGAGCATTTCGGCCCGTCTCGTGCGCTGCATGCTGCTTGATTCTGCTGATCATCGCTTCTTCCGGCCCGCCTAGGCGGGCCTTTTGGTGTTGGGGCGCGAGACGGTATGCTGTGACCCCATGACTTGCCAGGATGCCACCTAAAGCAAATGAAAACCCCGAAGCGTTTACAGCCGCTGCTCGACGACGGCTTCATCGACGACGTGCTGCGCCCGCTGATGAGCGGCAAGGAGGCGGCGGTCTATGTGGTGCGGGCCCAGGGCCAGCTGCGCTGTGCCAAGGTCTACAAGGAGGCCAGCAAGCGCAGCTTCCACAATCAGGCCGAGTACCAGGAAGGGCGCAAGGTACGCAACAGCCGCCAGGCCCGAGCCATGCAGAAGCGCAGCCGGTTCGGGCGCCGCGAGCAGGAGGAGGCCTGGCAGAACGCCGAGGTCGATGCCCTTTATCGGTTGGCGGGGGCGGGGGTGCGTGTTCCCAAGCCCCACGGCTTCGTCGATGGCGTGCTGCTGATGGACCTGATCGCCGGTGCCGACGGTGACGTGGCACCGCGCCTCAACGATGTCGAACTGACGGCCGCCGAGGCACGGGACTATCATCAGGTGATGATGCGCGAGGTGGTTCGCATGCTCAGCGTCGGGCTGATTCACGGGGATCTGTCGGAATACAACGTGCTCCTGGGGCCGGAAGGGCCGATCATCATCGACCTGCCCCAGGCCGTGGATGCTGCGGCCAACAACAGTGCGGAGCGCATGCTGACCCGGGACGTCGACAACATGGCGCGCTATTTCGGACGCTTCGCCCCGGAGCTGTTGACCATCGACTACGCCGGCGAGATCTGGTCGCTGTTCCAGCTGGGCAACCTCAGTCCCGATATACCCTTGACCGGCACCTTTAAGCGTAGCGAAAAGAGCGCCGATCTCGAAGGGGTAATGCGCGAGATCGATGCCGCGCGTGACGAGCATCTTGGCCGGTCGGATGATGAAGAGGCAGACACCGAGGAGGAGTGGCGCGACCGTTGATGCCGTCTGACCTCTTCCACAATCAGGACTTGCGCGCCACGATGACCGCCCGTCGCGGCGCCGGGTGGCCCTCGATGGTGCGCGAGCGGTCCTCGGAGTCGAGAAAATCTTTCAATGACTGAAAGGTCATCCACTCCGTCGAGCGCTGCTCGTCGAGGCTGGTCACGGCCTCGTCGACCACCCGGATATCCTGAAAACCGCAACGCTCGAGCCAATGGCAAAGTGCGGCGGAGGAGGGCAGGAAGTAGACGTTGGGCATGGCCGCATAGCGCTCGCCGGGCATGAACACGGTGCTTTCGTCGCCTTCCACCACTAGCGTCTCCAGTACCAGTTCGCCACCGGGACGCAGCGCGTCTTTAAGTTGCACCAGATGATCCAGGGGCGAGGCACGATGATAGAGCACGCCCATGGAGAATACCGTGTCGAAGAACGCGAGTTTCTCGGGAACATCCTCGATGCCCACCGGCAGGAAGTGGGTGCGGCCGCCCTCGGCGGCGCCGACGAAATGACGCACCGCCTGGAACTGGTAGTAGAAGCGCGGCGAGGGGTCGATGACCAGCACGAAGGCTGCGCCTTTACCCGCCATGCGCCAGGCGTGATAGCCGCTGCCGCCCCCCACGTCGAGAATGCGGCGTCCCTCGAGGGAAGACAGATGCGGTGCCACGCGCTGCCATTTCCAGTCCGATCGCCACTCCGTGTCGATCACGATGCCGCCGAGGCAGAACGGGCCCTTGCGCCAGGGCATCAGCTTGCGCAAGAGATTCTCGCAGCGGCGCCGCTCGGCATCCGTCAGCGCCACCTCGACGCTCACGCAATCCTGATCGAGATGCACGGCCCTCTCCTCGGGCAGCGGTGGCAATTTCGCCACCGCCTTCTCCCAGGCGGGCAGGTCGCCATGGCGCTTGCGATCGAGCCCCCGGGCGAACTGTTCGGGCAGCCGGGCCAGCCAGGTGTCGAGGCCCTGCTCGACGAAGGCATGATAGAGCGCTCTTTGCGGGGCATTCAGCAGCGGCACGCACTCACTCCTTGAAGGCGATCATCGAGGCGAAGTTGAGATACTGAAACCAGGTAGTCACCCGTGAAAAACCGGCACGCGACAGGCGAGCGTGGTGAGCGTCCAGGGTGTCGGG
The DNA here is from genome assembly GCF_900128925.1 of Modicisalibacter ilicicola DSM 19980. Classification (GTDB taxonomy): domain Bacteria; phylum Pseudomonadota; class Gammaproteobacteria; order Pseudomonadales; family Halomonadaceae; genus Modicisalibacter; species Modicisalibacter ilicicola. The sequence continues at coordinate 92,025 of NZ_FQUJ01000002.1, read as the reverse complement.
TACCAGCACGTTCTCCAGGGCAGTGCGTTTCTGGCTGATCTCCAGGTCGCTGTAGCCGTTGGCGCGCTTGAAGTCGTGATAGCGCTCCACCAGCCAGGCGTTTTCCTGCTCGTCCGCGGCGACGATCTTCTCGGACAGTACGAGCACGCCGCCGGGCTCCAGAGCCTCGAACAGCGTGGCGATCACCGCGTCGCGATCACCAGGCGCGAGAAACTGAAGGGTGAAGTTGAGCACGATCATGCCCGAGGGTCGGTAATCCAGATGACGGATGTCGCCCTCGACGATCTCGATATGATGTCCCGGGCATTCTTCGGCCAGGGTGGATCGGGCACGCTCGACCATGGCGGGCGACAGGTCGACACCGGTCAGGGTGAAGGCGTCTGGCGGAAGGCGCCCGGCCAGTGCCAGACCCACGGCGCCTAGTGAACAGCCCAGGTCGTAGACATGCGCCCCGTGGCGCAGATGGCGTTCGGCGATCACCCCGAGCATGCCCAGTATCTGGCCGTAGCCGGGTACCGAGCGACGAATCATGTCGGGGAAGCAGGCCACGACCTGTTCGTCGAAGGAAAATGACGCGATCCGGTCAAGGGGTGTGGTAAAGACCGCGTCACGGTAAGATGCAGAACTCATGGAAACTGGTAGTCGGTTGAGGTATCGAGCCCGGGGGCGATGTGCAGCCAAGGGTTTCAGGCGCTGCCCGAAAGTCCCTAGTTTACGTACCGTCCAACGGCGTTGCACCCATCAGCGGTCCGATATCGATATGCTGGCGAAGCCGACATTACGCTCAAGGAGAGATAAACGATGACTTCCCGAGGCCCGATCGATCGTCATGCCGCCTGGCAATCGCTGAGTGCCCACGCCGACGCCATGCGCGAGGTGCATCTCAAGGAGCTGTTCAGCGAGTCGGATGAGCGACATGGCCATTTCTCGCGTCGTGCGGCAGGCCTGATGCTCGACCTGTCCAAGCAGCGCTGGCGCGACGACACTCTGGACAAGCTGCTTGAACTGGCCCGTGTCGCCCAGGTGCCCGAGGCGATCAAGCGACTGCTCGCCGGCGAGCGGGTCAATCGCAGCGAGGACCGTCCCGCGCTGCACACCGCGTTGCGTCTGCCCGCGGACGCATGTCTCGAGGTGGAGGGCGAAGACATCGTGCCCGCGGTCCACAGGACCCTGGACCATATGGCGACGATGGTCGAGAAGTTCCTGGCCGGGCAGTGGCGCGGTGCCACCGGCAAGGCGATCACCGACGTGGTCAACCTCGGGGTCGGCGGTTCGGACCTGGGCCCCTTGATGGTGACCCATGCCCTGGCGGATTACCGACCGCGAGACGTGCATCGCGTCGAGGTGCATTTCGCCTCGACCATGGATGGCTCCCAGCTTGCCGACTATCTGGATCGCCTCAACCCCGAGACGACCCTGTTCGTGCTCTCGTCGAAGTCCTTCACCACGATCGATACCCTCTCCAATGCGCGCACCGCCAAGGATTGGCTGATGGGCCATCTGGTCGATGGCGACGGCGATCACGATCTGGTGATGCGTCAGCATTTCATCGGTGTCTCGGCCAGCCCCGAGAAGATGAGCGAATGGGGCATCAGCAATGCCAACCAGCTGGAGTTCTGGGAGTGGGTCGGCGGCCGCTATTCGTTGTGGGGGGCCATCGGCCTGCCCATCGCCCTGACCGTCGGCATGGACAACTTCCGTGCCCTGCTCGACGGGGCGCATGCCATGGATCGCCATTTCGCCAGTGCCGAACTGGCCGATAATCTGCCGGTGCTGTTGGCCCTGGCGGGTATCTGGAACGTCAACTTCCTCGATATCCGGGCCCATTCGATCCTGCCCTACGATGGACGCCTGGAATACTTCGCCAGTTACCTCGAGCAGCTCGAGATGGAGTCCAACGGCAAGTCGGTGACCAACGACGGCGAGAAGGTGCGTTACTCCACCTGCCCGGTGCTCTGGGGGCAGCTCGGCCCGAATGCCCAGCATGCCTTCTATCAGTTGCTGCATCAGGGCACCCAGGCGGTGGAGTGCGATTTCATCGCACCCATGCGGCGTTACGATCGGGTCGAGGATGAGGCGACGCGCAAGCACCTGAAGAGCCAGCATCGCCTGACCCTGGCCAACTGCTTCGCCCAGTCGCGGCTGCTGATGCTGGGTGACGAGGCCATCGACGACGATGGGCCGCGCCCCAGCCACAAGCGCTACCACGGCAACCAGCCCTCGACCACGCTGCTGCTCGACCGCTTGACCCCGGAAACGCTGGGCGCGCTGGTGGCGCTCTACGAGCACAAGGTCTTCGTCCAGGCCACCATCTGGGACATCAACCCCTTCGACCAGTGGGGCGTGGAACTCGGCAAGAAGATCGCCACCCAGACCGAGCAGATTCTGGCCTCCCGCGAAGGCATTGACGCCCTGGACGCTTCCAGCCGAGGGTTGATCGAGGCGGTGTGGAATGCCGAGGGTGTCGGGTGATACTGTTTTTTCATACAGGTTTTGCGGTATGCTGAGCGACCACTGGCGCAGGGCCCCGGTCGACGCCGTGCTCTACTTGCACGGTTTCAACAGCGGCAGCGAGTCGCCCAAGGCGCGATTGATGCGGGCCGCATGCCGGCGGGTTACCCATGAGGGCAAGCCGCTTGCCTGCAGCACGCCACAGCTGCCCCATCGTCCGCGGGCGGCGCTCGAGACGGCCCGGCTGGCCCTCGAGGCGCTGGGGTCGAATACCTTGCTCGTGGGAAGTTCGATGGGAGGGTTCCTGGCGTCATGCCTGGCCGAGCGCTTCGATCTCGCCGCGGCAGTGATCAACCCGGCAGTGCAGCCGGCCCGGCTGGTCGACGGCTGGATGGGCACGGATCTCGTCAACGACTACACTGGCGAGCGCTTCACCATCGAGGCGGCGCACCGCGACGAGTTGGCGTCCCTGGTCCCCGCTCGGCTGAATCCGCAGCGCTATCTGCTGTTGCTGGGCACCGCCGACGAGACGCTGGATTGTCGAGACGCCTTCGAGGCCTATGCCGGCTGTCGCACGCTCATCGAGCCCGGCGGGGATCACGGCTTCGATCGCCTGGCCGACTACCTGCCGGCGGTGCTGGCCCAGGGCGGGCACCGGCTGGAGCGAGCTCCGTAGACCCGACCCGGCTCATCGTCAATTTCGAGGTTCCCTTGCCGATAACTCCTGTGACAGAAAACAGCATCCTGGACAACGCATGACGCAATACAGTGCGACATCGATTGAGGTTCTCTCCGGACTCGAGCCGGTGCGCAAGCGCCCCGGCATGTATACCGACACCACCCGCCCCAACCACCTGGTGCAGGAAGTCGTCGACAACAGCGTCGACGAGGCGCTGGCAGGACACGCCGGCGAGATCAAGGTGCGTCTGCTCGACGATGGCGGCATCGAGGTCAGCGACGACGGTCGCGGCATGCCCATCGACATGCACCCCGAGCATGGCCTGTCGGGGGTCGAGCTGATCCTCACCAAGCTGCACGCCGGCGGCAAGTTCTCCCAGTCGAGCTACCGTTTCGCCGGCGGCCTGCACGGGGTCGGGGTCTCGGTGGTCAATGCGCTGTCGCAGCGACTGGAAGTCGAGGTCTGCCGCGATGGCGAGCGTCACGGCATCGCCTTCGAGAAGGGCGAGAAGGTCGAGGAGTTGTCGATCATCGGCAGCTGCCCCAAGCGTGCCACCGGCACGGTGGTGCGCTTCTGGCCCGAGATCGCCTATTTCGATTCTCCCAGGCTCTCCCTGCCGCGGCTCAAGCATCTGTTGCGCGCCAAGGCGGTATTGTGTCCGGGACTCAAGGTGGTGCTCACCGAAGCCGACGGCGCCGAGAGCGTCTGGCAGTACGAGGATGGCCTGCGCGACTATCTGGCCCAGGCCACCGACGGGTTCGACGTGCTGCCGGCCTCGCCCTTCATCGGCCATTTCGCCGATGACGAGCAGGCCGTGGACTGGGCGATCCAATGGCTTCCCGAGGGTGGCGAGCCGCTGCTCGAGAGCTACGTCAACCTGATTCCCACGCCCCTGGGCGGCACCCACGTCAATGGCCTGCGTTCGGGGCTGCTCGAGGCGCTGCGCGAATTCTGTGACTACCGCAGCCTGTTGCCCCGGGGCGTCAAGCTGACCGCCGAGGATCTCTGGGAGCGGGTCTCCTTCGTGCTCTCGGTGAAGATGCTCGACCCGCAGTTCGCCGGCCAGACCAAGGAGCGGCTCTCGTCGCGCACCGTGGCCGGCTTCGTCTCCGGGGTGGTCAAGGACGCCTTCTCCTTGTGGCTCAATCACCATGTCGATCAGGGCGAGGCCCTGGCCGAGCTGGTGATCAGCGCCGCCCAGCGCCGCCAGAAGAGTGCCAAGAAGGTGGCGCGCAAGAAGATCACTTCGGGGCCGGCGCTGCCCGGCAAGCTGGCCGACTGCAGCGGCCAGGACCCGGCCGCCAGCGAGCTGTTCCTGGTGGAGGGCGACTCCGCCGGCGGCAGTGCCAAGCAGGCGCGTCATCGCGAGACCCAGGCGATCCTGCCGCTGCGCGGCAAGATCCTCAACACCTGGGAGGTCGACTCCCACGACATCTACGGCTCTCAGGAAGTGCACGACATCGCCGTGGCCATCGGCATCGATCCGGCCAGCGACGATCTCTCCAAGCTGCGCTATCACAAGATCTGCATCCTCGCCGATGCCGACTCCGACGGGCTGCACATTGCCACACTGCTGTGCGCGCTGTTCCTGCGCCACTTTCCGGCGCTGGTCGATGCCGGTCACGTCTATGTCGCCATGCCGCCGCTGTATCGCATCGATCTCGGCAAGGAGGTCTTCTACGCCCTCGACGAGAGCGAGAAATCGGCGATCCTCAAGCGCCTGGAAGGCAAGCGTGGCACCCGGAAGGCCGGCCCGCCCAACGTTCAGCGCTTCAAGGGCCTCGGCGAGATGAGCCCCTTGCAGCTGCGCGAGACCACCATGGCGGTCGATACCCGGCGCCTGGTGCAGTTGACCCGGGAGGAGGGCGATGGCACCAGCGAGATGATGGACATGCTGCTGGCCAAGAAGCGCGCCTCGGATCGCAAGAGTTGGCTCGAGGATTATGGCAACCTCGCCGATATCGAAGTATGACCTGGAACATGCCTGCGCTCGCCGATACGGCGTTGGATGGCAAGCGCCAACTGCTCATTTACACCAGTAAACTCCGCGTTGTCGCTTGCCATCCGCCTTGTCTCGCCATCGCTCGGCGATGTTCGCGAGCAGGTTGGGACTCGAAAAATCGAATTGCGAAAGAGGTCAATCGATGACCATGGATATACACGTGGAGGAAGGCGACGTCGAACGCCTCTCGCTCCGCGAATACACCGAGAAGGCGTACCTCGACTACTCGATGTACGTGATTCTCGACCGCGCCCTGCCGCACATCGGTGACGGCATGAAGCCGGTACAGCGGCGCATCATTTATGCCATGCGCGAGCTGTCGCTGACCGCCAATGCCAAGTACAAGAAGTCGGCACGTACCGTCGGCGACGTGCTGGGCAAGTTCCACCCGCATGGCGACAGTGCCTGCTACGAGGCGATGGTGCTGATGGCCCAGTCGTTCAGCTATCGCTATCCGCTGGTGGATGGCCAGGGCAACTGGGGTAGCCCGGACGATCCCAAGTCCTTCGCGGCGATGCGCTACACCGAGGCGCGCCTGTCGAAGTTCTCCGAGGTGCTGCTGTCCGAGCTCGGCCAGGGCACCGTCGACTGGATGCCCAACTTCGACGGCACCATGAACGAGCCGGCGGTGTTGCCGGCCCGGCTGCCCCACGTGCTGCTCAACGGTGCCACCGGGATCGCCGTGGGCATGGCCACCGACATTCCGCCGCACAACGTCAGCGAAGTGGTCGAGGCGACCTGCCACCTGCTGCGTCACCCCGAGGCGACCGTCGGCGACCTGCTCGCGTATGTGCCGGCCCCGGACTTTCCCACCGAGGCGGAGATCATCTCGTCCCGAGAGGATCTGGCCAAGCTCTACGAGGTCGGACGCGGCTCGGTCAAGCTGCGCGCCCGCTACGGCCTGGAAGAGGGCAACGTGATCGTCACCGCGCTGCCCTATCAGGTCAGTGGCTCCAAGGTGCTCGAGCAGATCGCCGCGCAGATGCAGGCCAAGAAGCTGCCCATGGTCGCCGACCTGCGCGACGAATCGACCCACGAGAATCCCACCCGACTGGTCATCGAGCCACGCTCCAATCGCGTCGATATCGAAGGGCTGATGGCGCACCTCTTCGCCACCACCGACCTCGAGAAGAGCGTGCGCATCAATCTCAACATCATCGGTCTCGACGGGCGTCCGCGGGTCATGCCGCTGCCCGTCATGCTCGGCGAGTGGCTGCGTTACCGGCGTGCCACGGTACGCCGGCGCCTCGAGCACCGCCTGGGCAAGGTCGAGGATCGCCTGCATATCCTCGAGGGCCTGTTGGCGGCGTATCTCAACATCGACGAGGTGATCCGCATCATCCGCGAGGAGGACGAGCCCAAGCCTGCCCTGATCGCGGCGTTCGGGCTCTCCGATCGCCAGGCCGAAGCCATCCTCGAGCTGCGCCTGCGCCATCTCGCCAAGCTCGAAGAGATGAAGATCCGTGGCGAGCAGGACGAACTCAAGGCCGAGCGCAAGCGCCTGAAGAAGCTGCTGGGTGATGACGAGGCCCTGACCGACTTGATCGAGCAGGAACTGCGCGAGGCCGGCAAGGAGCATGGCGATGCTCGTCGTTCACCGATCGTCGAGCGCGAGGAAGCCAGGGCGCTCTCCGAGGTCGAGCTGATGGGTGCCGATCCGGTTACCGTCGTGCTTTCCGAGAAGGGCTGGATTCGCAGCGCCAAGGGCCACGAGATCGACCCGGCCGGGCTCGCCTTCAAGTCCGGCGACCGCTTCCACCTGGCCGCACGGGGCAAGACCAACCAACCCTTGGTGTTGCTCGACGACAGTGGCCGCGCCTATACCCTGAGCGCCCATAACCTGCCCAGCGCCCGCAGCCAGGGCGAACCCATCACCGGCCGGGTCAATCCCGGTGCCGGGGCGCACATGGTCGGGTTGATGCTGGGCGCACCGGAAAGCCGTTACCTGCTGGCCTCCGACGGGGGCTACGGTTTCGTCGCCCGCCTCGAGGAACTGACCGGCAAGAACAAGTCGGGCAAGGCGGCACTCTCGGTGCCCAAGGGCTGCAACGTGCTGGCACCGCGAGGGGTGCCGGGGGGGGCGAACGCGCGGGTCGCGGTGGTCTCCAACGAGGGACGCATGCTGCTGTTCGGACTCGACCAGTTGCCGGAGATGGCCAAGGGCAAGGGCAACAAGATGATCGATATTCCCGGCGCCCGGGCGGCCCGTCGCGAGGAGTTCGTGCGGGACCTGGTCATCTTGCCTGAAAAGGCCTCTCTGGTGATTCACGCCGGCAAGCGCAAGCTGACCCTGAAGCCTGCCGATCTGGCCTACTATGCAGGAGAGCGGGGCCGCCGCGGCAGCAAGTTGCCGCGCGGTTTCCAGAAGGTCGACCGACTGGACGTGGAACAGGAGCGATCATGACGCGACGCCTGCTGATTCGTGCCACCGGCACCGCGCAACCCGGCCAGCTCGCCGGCCTGGGAAAAGCCCTGGCCGTCAGCGGTGCGCGACTGCTGGACATCAACCAGAGCGTGACCTTCGGCATCGTTTCCCTGGAGGCGCTGGTAGGACTCGACGCGGATGCAGAGATCGAAAGGACGCTCAACCAGGCCGGAAGCAACCTTGGGCTCGACATCCAGGCTATCCAGATCAGTGCCGAGGATTATCAGCGCTGGAGTGCCCAGGCCAGCCAGCCGCGCCTGATCCTGACGCTGCTGGCGCCACGCCTGCCCGCCGGGATTCTTGCCGAGGTCGGGGCCTTGACCGCCGCCCATGGCTTGACCGTGGAGCTGATTCATCGCCTTTCCGGTCGCGAGCCCCTGGATGGCGAGGCGCCGGCCCATGGTGCCTGCGTCGAATGCTGGTTGCGCGGCGAAGAAGTCGATCTCGAGGCGCTGCGCGAGAAGGCCCTGGCGCTGGGGGCGATGCACGGCGTGGACATCGCCATCCAGGAAGATTCCATCTGGCGACGTCACCGCCGGCTGATCTGTTTCGACATGGACTCGACGCTGATCCAGGCCGAGGTGATCGACGAACTCGCACGGCGCCACGGGGTATACGACGAAGTGGCCGCCATCACCGAGCGGGCCATGCGCGGTGAGCTGGACTTTCAGCAAAGCTTCCGCGCACGCATGGCGATGCTCGAGGGGCTCGACGAGGCGGTGCTCGCCGAGATCGCGGACCATCTCGAGTTGATGCCCGGCGTCGAGCGACTGATGCATCACCTCAAGCGGCTCGGGTATCGCACCGTGATCCTGTCCGGTGGCTTTACCTATTTCGCGCGCTATCTCCAGGAGAAGCTGGGATTCGACGAGATCCATGCCAACGAACTGGTGATCGAGGGTGGTCGGGTGACCGGCGAGGTGCGCGAACCGATAATCGATGCCCCGCGCAAGGCCAAGCTGCTGAAATCGATTACCGAGCGGGAGGGGCTGTGCCTGGAGCAGACCATTGCCGTGGGTGATGGCGCCAACGACCTGAAGATGCTCGCGACTGCCGGGCTGGGGATCGCCTACCGCGCCAAGCCGCTGGTGCGCCGCCAGGCTCGCCAGTCCATTTCGACGCTAGGGCTGGATGCCGTGCTGTACCTGATCGGGTACCGTCAAGGCGATCTACAGGAATAGCGTCGGCAATAGACAGACGATACCACGCGATGGTGCGTCACGTATCGTGCAAGCCAGGATGGAACAGATGAGCGAGACATCATCTCGTATAGAGCACGCCGGCGAGATAGAGAGGCTGCTGGAAGCCATGAGCCGCCCCGGCGGGGTATCGCTGGCCTTCGAGGAGCAGACGGCGCCGCCGGTGAATGTGCTGCTGGCCAATGTGATCGCCGGTGAACGACTGATTCTCGACGTCACGGCGGCGGCGGAAATAGCCAGCGTGCTCTCTGTGGAACGCCCCTTTCGTCTGACCGGGCAGGCGCACGGGGCCATGGTCATGACCGAGCCCTTGGTTGCCGAGCCTTGCAACGACATCCCCGGACGATTGCGCTTCGCCTGCCCTTACCCGGATCGCCTCGAAGTCTGGCATCGGCGCAGCGCCTTTCGCGCCGAACTGGGGCCTGGGATGACCGTCACGGTGGCGCTCGAGGTGGATGGCGTGGAGAAGATCCTTCAGGGGAAGTTGCTGAATCTTTCCCTGGGTGGAAGTCTGGTACAGATCCCCCTGCAGGATGCCGCGAAGCTGCGGGCGGGTTACGCGCTGTCACGCCTCGAAGCCACCTTTCCCAGTGGACAGCGCTTCGCTACTCGGGGCGAGATACGTCATGTGCGCACCGACGCTCATTGGCAGCGGGCACTCCTGGGCTGCGAATTCCGCATGCTGACGCCCAAGTTCGAGCGTCTGATCTGGTTTCTGGTCAAGGAGATCGAGCGCGAGAGCGCTCGCAAGAGCGAACAGGATGACGACCTCGACCCGTCATCGTTGTTCCAGCCCGCCACGACGTCGATCCAGGTACCTCCTGCACGTCGTCCCCGGGCTGAGTACGCAACGCCCATGGCGCGGCGCCTGGCCAAGATAGCCGACTATCTCAATGGGCAGATGGTGCGACTGGAGCAGGGCGAGCCGATCGATAGCCTGCTGCTGTCCCGGCACAGTGACAAGCTGCTGAACCTGCTCGAGGAGGACAGGGAGGCGCTGCTTTTCGCGAGCGTCTGCTTGCATCGCGACCCCCTGCCCGTGCAGCATGGCCTCGGCGTGGCGATTCGGCTGGCCGATCTGGCGGCCGCCCGCAATCTACCGCGCAATCTGCTGAAGGCCATTGCGGCGACGGCCATGATCCACGATCTTGGCAAGGCATTGCTGCCCGATGACCTGCTCGACAGCACGCTCTTCGATGAAGCGCAGCGTCAGCAGCTGGCTTCTCATGTCCCGCTGATCCACGAGCGACTGCAAGGTTGCCGCTGGCTCGACCCCCAGGCCGTCAGGAGAATCGTCGTCGAGATCAACGAACGGCTCGATGGCAGCGGATATCCCTATCGTCTCGGAGGCAGCGAACTGTCCGCCCTGAGCCGCATGGCGATGGTGGTGGATGTCATCGACGCCATGAGTCGTTCCCGGCCGGATCGCGGGGGCTGGGCCATGGAGGAGACCTACCGGCACATGTTGACGAGGGACGATCTTTTCGACAGCACCTGGGTACAGCGCTACATTCGCCACTTCGGCCTGCATCCCATCGGTTGCCTGGCGCGATTCACGAGCGGTGCCCATGGCTGGATCCAGCGTCTCGATGCCAAGGGAGCGCCGCGACAGATCGCGGTGGTCAGCCCGAAGGTCCAGTTGCTCATGGACAAGGAGATCGCCTCCCTGGGAGGTATCGAATCTCTGGTAAGAGCCCCGGCGCCGGAATTGCTGCCTCAGCAATGAGCGCGTGGGCAGCAGGAAAGTGCAGGAACCATGGTAATGAAAAAGTAGGCGAACTCTCGGTGAAGCTGGTGGGTCGCAGTAGTAAAGATAGTCGGCGCAGGGGAACGCACTGACCATTCACCAGGAGAACCATCATGCACAAGCCGACACCACGCACCCGTCCGGGGTTCATGCCGCCGTTCATCCTCGAACGGATCGCCGCCCATGGCGATGCACGTCTCAAGGGCTGTGCCCAGCGCACGCTCGAGGCGGACGCCTACTTCCGCACCCGGCGCGATCCTCAAATCGCTGCCAACCTGGCCCTGCCCGAGGGAAGCCCCAGGCCGGGTGAGCCCGCACGGTATATTTATTCCGCCGACTATCGGGAGGTGCTTCCCGGGACGCTGGTGCGTGAAGAGGGCCAGGGCGACACCGGCGACCCCGCCGCCGATGAGGCCTACAGCGGGCTGGGCGTGACCTATCGCTTCTTCTGGGAAGTCTTCGAGCGCAACTCCATCGATGACCGCGGCATGCCGTTGCTGGGCACGGTGCACTATGGCCAGGATTATGAGAACGCCTTCTGGAACGGTGCCCAGATGGTGTTCGGCGATGGGGACGGCGAGCTGTTCAATCGTTTCACCGCTGCGCTGGACGTGATCGGCCATGAACTGGCCCATGGGGTCATCGAGCGCGAGGCGGGGCTCGTCTACACCTATCAATCCGGTGCGCTCAACGAGTCCTTCGCGGACGTCTTCGGCAGCCTCACCAAGCAGTATCACCTTGGCCAGACCGCCGCGGAAGCGGATTGGCTGATCGGTGCCGAGTTGCTGACCGAGCGCGTCCAGGGGCGCGCGCTGCGCTCCATGGCCGAACCCGGTACGGCCTATGACGATCCGATCCTAGGTCGAGATCCGCAGCCGGGCCACATGGACGACTATGTCGAGACGGAGCAGGACAACGGTGGCGTGCACATCAATTCGGGCATTCCCAATCACGCCTTCTACCTGGCGGCGATGGCCCTGGGGGGGCATGCCTGGGACGCCGCCGGCCTCGTCTGGTACGACACGCTCCGCGATCCCCGGCTGGCCGAGCAAAGCGATTTTGCCACCTTCGCCGCCCTGGTCATCGACAATGCCGGTCGTCGTTTCGGGAACGAGAGCCGAGAAGCCGCCGCGGTCCGCGACGCCTGGCAAGCCGTGGGAGTGACGACATGAACGACAGATCGCCTCCTGTCCTGGGGGCGAAAAGCATCATCGCCATCCGTCGCGAGGGCGGGCTGGCGGCGTTCCCCGGACTGATGACTCTTCGCCGTATCCACTGTGATGAGTGTACGGAGCAGCAGCGGCGCTGGTTGCAGGCGCTGCTGAGCCAGGCAGTCCGTGCCTGCGACGACTCGCCACCCCCCGGTGCCGATCGGCGCGTCTTCTCTGTCGATATTCAGGAGTGCGGGGACGACAAAGCCGTGGATGCCGACGCCCGCCGGGTGTGGTCATTGAGCATCCCCGAGGAACAGATGCCCGAGGCATTGCGATCCCTGTGGGAGCATGGCATGTCGGGCGATGAGAATGCGCAATAGTTGAGGGCGATCATGGCAGGCTCGGCTTTTTGGCCTAAAGTGAAGACGTCTTCCTTCCCTGATGAACCGAGGTGGCCATGCGCTATACCCAGGAAATACTCGAAGAACTCAACGTGCTTTGCCTGTTCAATCTGGCCACCACCCAGGAGGGAATCAAGGTGCATTCCAGCGCCGACCCCGCCAAGATAGCCGCCGTTTCCAGGTTGCACGAGCGCGGCCTGGTCACCCAGCCCGATGGTGGCTACCTGACCGGCCTCGGGCACGATGCGGCGGTGCAAGCTCAGGATCTGTTGATGATCCTGACGACTGCCCCGACAACCACATCCTGAATCTCCTGGAGTGAATGACCGCGCTGCAGATCGTCCTGGTTCCGGTAACGGTAGCGGCCTCGGCACTGGTCGCGGTCGCGACGTTTGGCGCTCTGCGCTGGCAGGCGGCAACCCGCCGGCTCGAATCCCGCATCGACGCCGCTCGCGTCCCGGCAAGGCCGGAGGCTGTCGACTTCGGTGAACTCGAGGGTCTGCCGGCGCCGGTACGGCGCTACTTTCATACCGTGCTCGAGGAAGGCCTGCCGATGGTGGCCGGCGTGCGCGCCAGACATCGCGGCTCCTTCAACATGGGGGCGACGGCAGACCGGTGGCGGCCGTTCACCTCGGCCCAGCGCGTGATCACCTGCCGCCCCGGATTCGTCTGGAATGGCCGGATCGCCGCGATACCCGGCTTGCCAGTTCGTGTCCACGATGCCTATGTCGCGGGCCAGGGAATTCTGCAGGGCAACCTGCTTGGCCTGTTTCCCGTCGTCAGCCAGCGAGGCAAAGGCGCGATCGCCGAAGGCGAACTCATGCGCTTTCTCGCCGAAGCGGTGTGGTATCCGACGGCGCTGCTGCCCAGTCAGGGCGTCCACTGGGAAGAGGAGGGGACGCGCTCCGCGAAGGCCACGCTGACCGATGGCGCCATCAGCCTGACTCTGTCGTTCGATTTCAACGAGGAGGGCGTGATCGACACCGTGCGGGCGAAAGCCCGCGGGCGCAGCGTGGGCGAACAGAGCGTGCCGACGCCGTGGCAGGGGCGCTTCTGGAACTACCAGCGACGAAAAGGCATGCTGGTGCCCCTCGAGGGCGAGGTGGCATGGCTGTCCGAAGAAGGCGCCAGGCCGTACTGGCGCGGGCGAATCACCAAGATAGACTACGAGTTCGCCGGTTGATAGGAATCCTGCGCATTTCAGCGAGCAAGTTCTTGCCCGCTGGGCAACTTCTTGCTCGATTCAGGCAAGAACTTGCCTAAATCCGCTTGATACCAAGGAGTGAAAATTAATCAACTACTTGTTTTTAAATAATAATACGATTCATGGCATGGTGCCTGCCTGTAGGGGAGTGTCCCAAGGACATTCTCATCCATTACCCAGTAGGAAGCAGACCATGCCAACCCCTTGTTACATCAGCATCGAAGGCCAGACCCAGGGCAACATCACCGCCGGCGCCTTTACCCCGGACTCCGTCGGCAACATCTATGTCGAAGGCCATGAAGACCAGATGCTGGTCCAGGAATTCAAGCACGTCGTCACCGTACCCACCGACCCGCAGTCCGGCCAGCCCAGCGGCCAGCGCGCCCACAAGCCGTTCATCTTCACCGTGGCCCTGAACAAGGCCGTGCCGCTGATGTACAACGCCCTGGCATCCGGCGAGATGCTGCCCAACGTCGAGCTCAAGTGGTACCGCACCTCGGTGGAAGGCAAGCAGGAGCACTTCTTCACCACCTCGCTGACCGATGCCACCGTGGTCGACATCAACCTGCGCATGCCCCATGCCCAGGATTCGGCCAAGGCCGAGTTCACCCAGTTGATCGACGTCTCCCTGGCCTATCGCAAGATCGATTGGGAGCACACCGTCGCCGGCACCTCCGGATCCGATGACTGGCGCGCCCCGGTAGAGGCCTGAGCCTGATTGCCGGGGCGCTCGAGCGAGCGCCCCGGCCTTGAACGATGATTCAAGGACCCTTCGGGGCATGTACCGAAGCGGGCCTGGTTTCCACGGGAAACGACATGCGACTCAAGCGATGGCATGAAATCCGCGATATCGACCTGCCTTATGTCGAGTCTTCCTTCTTTGCAGTGAGCAAGGTCGAAGCGCTGCTGGGAAGCCATGGCGCACTGCATAGCGACCTCGAACGCCTCGGCAGCGCCTGGGGCTTCTCGTTCATGGGCGATGGAACGAAGGTTCATCAACGCCTGCTCGAGGAAGTGAAACGCGGCACCCTGTACCTGCTCCTGGATCCGAGGTTCGAGCGCCCCTTCAGCCCGGTTGCCCAGTGGACCGGCAGCCAATGGCGCTTGAGCTCCAGTGCCCTATGGCAGGCGGACCCGAGCCTCGAAGCGAAGATCGCCCGACTCAACGCGCAAGCGCTGACACCCGACGACCTGCGCAAGGCCCGCTGGCCGAGCGATGCTCGAGCCTCCCCGGCCCCAGCACCCAGGATTCCCGAGACGATTCCGGAGCCCATCGTCGAAGAGCCACCCCCGCCCATCAAGCCGGGGTTTCATATCGTACGCCTGTCGGGAACTCGCGAGCAGGTCAAGCAGCGCCTGTTTCCCTATACCCCGACGCCGGATGTCGAGGCGATGTTCGAGCGCCTGAACGGCCACCTCGGCGACTACCTTCTCCCGGGAGAGGTGGTTGTGCTTGCCGATCCGGCGTCCCGGGAGTGCCGGGAAGACGAGGAATACCTCATGGCCGAGGCACGTCGGATTCAAGACGCCCTATACCCGCTCGGCGAAGATCAGCGCCAGACGCTGATGAATCATTGGCAGGCCTACGAGGACATCGCCTTGAGTGGCGAGGCGATGGACGCAGATGCTTCCGCGCTTTCCAACACCTCTACCGCCCTGGGCGCCACTTCCGCCGCTGGCAGCCGGGCGGTGTCGGAGGTCAGGCAAGCCATCGAAGAGATCGACCGGCTCTATCGACAGGCCATGGACCCGCACAATCCGATGACCCGCACGCAGTTCTTCGCCCAGCGCGAGCAGCGTTTCAAGCGCCTGGGGGTGGTAATGAATAACTGGGTGAACGCCCCGCTGCGTCTGCCCCGTCATACGGAACTGAAATCGCGCATCAACATCGAGGCCCGCCAGCAACTGCACAGTGTCGACACGGCCCGCACGGGCGGCAAGTTTCGCATCCCTACCATTTCCGAGGCCATTACCAAGACCGCGATCGTTTCCAAGCTCACCAGTATCGGCTCCTTCGTCGGTGTCGGCCTCGATGTCGTGGCCACGCAAGCCACCATCGAACAGGCCTGCAGCGAAGGGCGCGAACGAGAGTGCACGAGAACCAAGTATGTTGAGTATGGCGGGCTCTTGGGGCGAGCCGGTGGTGCAGCAGCGGGTGTTGCATTATCTGGTCTCAAGTTAAATATCGATAGTAAAGTATGTCTTGCTGTGGCAGTTGTCCCTCATGGGCGAATCGCCTGCGCCGTTGTCAGCGCTGGTTCGGGAGCAATTGCTGGTGAAAAAATGGGTGGCCAAGTCGGAGAAAAGTTCGGTGCTGGATTATTCACAAGAATCTATGGCGAGAGCAACAATCATGGATCTAATTGAAACATTTATAGTGTTCAGTGGTGCTTTTCTTGGCCTGATTGGTGTGGCAATGATGTTTATTGCATCGATAGTCGCCCTTTTCAAGATCGATGAAGCGGATGACTATTATGGGGAGGGAAAGCTAGGTGGCGGCAAATCTGACTTCAAAGGGCTCCCTTTTTCTTTATCACGGATGACGTGGTATGGAATGGCAATCATGTTTTCGCGTACCAAGTACGTTAAAAATCACTATGGACATGAGTTGGCACAGATTGCAGCCAATGATCCACCTCGTCGATTGGAGAGATTACTAGTATGGCTCTTCGCCCCATGGTTCATATTGGTGATGGCCAGCATGATGCTCGGCGGCCTGCTAATGCTGTTTCCCGAGGCGTAATGAGTCGGGCTAGAGCATGAGGATCAACGCTGCTACCCGCGTGGCGGAGGGTGCAATTGGTGGAAGCTATGCTGGGACAGAAGCTGGTGACTTCGGTGGAAAAGAATTAGGTGCGTTCCTTTTTGGACTAAGATACGAAGTCACTGAGCAAAATGGATCCGATTAAACTGATAATTGGATTAGGCGGCGTTGCTTGTGGTATTTCTGGCACTGCTCTCCTTTTAATTGCATCATTAATAGCTTTGTTCAAACTTGATGAGGCCGATCATTACTATGGAGCTGGTCGGCTTGGTGGAGAAAGACTTTTCCTGAAAGGCCTCCCGTTTAGCCTTTGGCGAATGACGGAGTATGGCTTGATTACATTGCTCTCTCACAACCGCTTGGTAAAGAGGTTCTATGGGGAGGAGCTAATGATGATTTCGGCAAGAAACCCACCAAGAAAATTAAATATCATTATTAAATATTTGTATTCTAGCTGGCTGCTACTAGTTATCATGGCAGTTCTCGCTGGGATTTCTTTGGGTGTGTTTTTCTAGATATCTTGAATCGTTTTAGAGCGAGGGGCACGCGTTGATACATGATCGGTGCGGGAGCAGGCGCGGTGGCTGGTGAAAAAGTAGGAGGACAAGTCGGAGCCAAGTTCGGGGGTGGATTGTTTACAAGAATTTACGGCGAGGAAAAAACCAATGGAGCTGATTGAAACCATCGTGATATTCAGCGGCTCTTTCTTCGGCCTGGTGGGCTTTGGATTGACGCTCATCACCATGGTGGTCTCTCTCTTCAAGATCGATGAAGCGGACGAGTATTACGGCGTGGGCAGGCTTGGCGGTGAGCGCCTATGCCTCAAGGGGCTTCCTTTCTCTCAGGGCAGGATGGCCGAATATGGCATGGTGATTCTATTTTCCAATACCCGCTACGTTCAGAAACGCTACGCTCGTGAGTTGGCTCAGATTGCAGTCAACGACCCGCCGCGACGTCTAGAGCGTTTGCTGGTGTGGCTTTATGCCACCTGGTTCCTGTGCGGCGTCATGTTCCTACTGCTCGGTGGCCTGCTGATGCTGTTTCCCGAGACGCTATAAAGTTGGCTTTTACTGTGCCCTTGTGACCCGCTCAGTATCGATGAAGCAAAGGCCTCCGCTACTGTCTTCATCCACCCAGCGGCGTCTTGCTATTCTCTCCTGGCACTTCCCGCACCAGCCGCGGCATCAGGAAGCCGGCCAACTGCTCGCGCAGGGCATCGACCAGGGCGATGGCCTCGTCGTCGGGGACGTCGAAGTGAGCGGCGCCCGTCACCGGGTCGAGCACGTGCAGGTAGTAGGGCAGCACGCCGGCCTCGAACAGCCGCTCCGACAGGGTGGCCAAGGTCTCGACGTCATCGTTCACCCCGCGCAGCAGCACGCTCTGATTGAGCAGGGTCGCGCCGGTACTTCGCAAGCGAGCGCAGGCATCGACGACCGCATCATCGATCTCGTTGGCGTGGTTGATATGCAGCACCACGACCTTCTGCAAGCGCGTGGCGTTCAGCCAGCCGAGCAGTGCGTCGTCGATCCGGTCGGGAATCACCACCGGCAGCCGGGTATGGATGCGCAGACGCTTCAAATGAGGAATCTCGTCGAGGCGTTCGACCAGCCAGGCCAGGCGCTTGTCGCTGGAGGCCAGCGGGTCGCCGCCGGAGAGAATCGCTTCCTGGATGGAAGGGTCGACGCGCAGGTAATTGAGCACCTCATCCCACTGCGCCCGCGACGGCGAATTTTCACTGTATGGGAAGTGACGGCGAAAACAGTAGCGACAGTTGATCGCGCAGGTGGGACTGGCGATCAGCAGTACCCGCCCCGGATACTTGTGAATCAGGCCGGGGTGCGGGCTGTGCTCGGCCTCTTCCAGTGGGTCGCTGACGAACCCTCTGACGCTGTCGGTCTCGGCATTCAGGGGCAGCACCTGACGCAGCAGCGGGTCGGCGGGATCCCCGGGGCGGATGCGGGCCAGATAGGCCTCGGGCACGCGCACCTCGAACAGGGCATGGCCGCGCTCGGCGCCCGGTAGCCAATTCGGGTCGAGCTTTAGCCGGTCGAGCAGCACATGAGGATCGCGAACGGCACCACTGAGCTGAGCCTGCCAGCCTGGTGTATCCGTCGAGGCCTGGGTAGGGATAACGCGCTGCAAAGTGGCCGGGCTTCGGGTTATCATCTGTCGCACCAAAAAGTGAGTTCATTGCCGCGGTGTGCTCGTGCCTGCCGCGTCCGAATCATTAGCGAGGAAGCATGGCGAACTATTCTACCAACGAATTCAAGGCCGGTCTGAAGGTGATGCTGGATGGCGACCCCTGCAACATCGTCGAGAACGAATTCGTCAAGCCGGGCAAGGGGCAGGCGTTCAACCGCGTCAAGCTGCGCAACCTGATCACTGGCCGCGTCTGGGAGCGAACCTTCAAGTCCGGGGAGTCCCTGGAAGGCGCGGATGTGCTCGACCTGGAAATGGAGTACCTCTACAACGACGGTGACATGTGGTACTTCATGCGCACCGATGGCTCCTTCGAGCAGTATCCGGTGGCCAAGAAGGCGCTGGGCGACACCGAGAAGTGGCTCAAGGAGCAGGTGCCTTATACCGTTACCTTGTGGAATGACAACGTCATCAGCGTGAGCCCGCCCAACTTCATCGAGCTGGAAGTGGTCGAGACCGACCCGGGGCTCAAGGGCGACACCGCCCAGGGTGGCTCCAAGCCGGCCACGCTCTCGTCCGGTGCGGTAGTCAAGGTGCCGTTGTTCATCAACCAGGGCGAGGTGTTGAAGGTGGATACGAGGAGCGGGGAATACGTCAGCCGCGCCTAACTGTCATGATTATAGCTATTGCGCTCGGCGATCCGGCGTTGAAACCAGATTCGTCATGCTCATTTACTAAAGTAAACTCCGCTGACTCATCTGGTTTCGCTTTGTGACCCACATGGATGTGGGAAATGCGAAGACCCGCCTGGAGCGGGTCTAGCCCTTGCCATCGCTCATAACGCTCTAGATCACGACAGTTTTACTAATGACCACGCTCGATCAAGCGTGGTCTTTTTGGTAGCCAAGAGCAAATTTCAAAATGCTGAACGACTGGCAGCCCACCGCCACTATCGAGACGCTGCGTCAACGCGCCCGCTGCCTGGCCGAGATTCGCGCCTTCTTCGCCGAGCGCGGGGTGCTGGAGGTGGAGACCCCGTTGCTCGGCCATGCCGGCAGCACGGACCTGCATCTCGATTCGCTTTCCTTGACCGCTACTACGCCGGCGGGGCGCGAACGGCTGTGGCTGCAGACCTCGCCGGAATTTCACATGAAGCGCCTGCTGGCGGCAGGCAGCGGGCCGATCTTCCAGCTGGCCCGCAGCTTCCGCGATGGCGAGGTTGGGCAGCGCCACAACCTCGAATTCACCATGCTCGAGTGGTATCGCCCGGGGTTTTCACTGACGGATCTCATCGACGAGACCGAGGCGCTGATTCGGCTGTTGCTGCCCGACGCGGGCCCTCGTCGGCTGCGCCGCTATCGCGAGCCGTTTCGTGAACACCTCGGGATCGATCCCTTCACCACGCCGCTCGACGAACTGCGCCGCTTGACGAGCGAGCATGGCAATCTGGATATGGCCGATAGTCCGCGGGACGATTGCCTGGACCTGCTGATGAGCCTGGTCATCGAGCCGACACTGGGCCACGGGAGCATCGACGTGATCGTCGATTACCCGGCCAGCCAGGCAGCCCTCGCCCGGCGGCGATACGATCCGGAAGATGGCACCGAGGTGGCAGCGCGCTTCGAGACCTACGTGCAAGGGCTCGAGCTGGCCAATGGCTACGACGAGCTGACCGATGGAGCTGAGCAGGCAGCGCGTTTCGCCGCGGACAACGCCGAGCGTGAAAAAGCCGGCAAGCCGCTCGTCGATGTCGACATGCGCCTGGTGGCCGCACTCAACGCAGGCATGCCGGAAGGCAGCGGCGTGGCCCTGGGTGTCGACCGCCTGATCCAACTGGCCCTGGGCAAGCGGAGCGTGGCGGAGGTCATGGCGTTTGCCACAGCGATCTGCTGACAAGTAACCGACCTCCAGCGACCAGCCTCACCCGCTCGCCATGGCCATGGCTCGACTTACGCCGAGGCAGTCAGGTCATGACGCGCCATGGGCAGGCGGCGGATGCGTTGGCCGGTCAGCTTGTAGACGGCGCTCGCCACCGCAGGGGCCACCGGCGGCGTGCCCACTTCGCCGATACCACCCATCTCGGCGCCACTCTCGATGATCTGCACCTCGACATCGGGCATCAGGCTCGGTGGCAAAAACCGGTAGGTATCGAAGTTCTTCTGTACCACCTCGCCGTTCTCGATGGTGATTTCTTCCAGCAGGGTTTGAGACAACCCTGTCGAGATACCACTCTGTATCTGCGCCTCGATGGTATCCGGATTGACCATCGAGCCGCAGTCCACGGCGCACCAGACCTTGTGGACCCGTGGTCGACCCTCCTCGATCGAGACCTTGGCCACCTCGCCGACGATGCTGCCGAAGGAGAGATGCAGGGCGATGCCGTAGGCTGAGCGCCGGCCGTTCTCCTCTTGGACACTCGGTTGGTAGCCCGCCATCTCGGCCACGCTGTCGAGCACGTTCAGATAACGAGGGGCCTCGCCCAGCAATTGGCGACGAAATTCCAGGGGGTCGGTCGCGGTCGCCTCGGCCATCTCGTCGATGAAGCTCTCGGTGACGTAGCCGTTGTAGGAGTGGCCCACCGAGCGCCAGAAGCCGATCTTCACCGGGTAGTCGTGACTGACCCAGTCGACGCGACGATTGGCAATGGTGTAGGGCTGTTCGGTCACGCCTTCCAGCGCCGAGCTGTCGATGCCGTCCTGCATGAACTGCGGCATCAGCCGCTTGAAGGGGCCATCGCCGACCACGGTGACGTGCCAGCCGCTCACCTTGCCCTCGGCGTCGATGGCGGCGCGGTGCTTGAGGGTCACCATGGGACGGAAGTAATCGTGCTGGGTGTCCTGTTCGCGGGACCAGATGAGCTGCACCGGCCGCCCCGCCGCCTTGGACAAGCGAACGGCCTGCTGGCCGTAATCGGTGATGAAACGCCGCCCGTAGAAGCCGCCGATGTACGGGGTATGGACGGTGATGTTGTCCGCCGAGAGCCCGGTGATCTCGGCAATCTGCTGCACCACGACATCCACGCCCTGGTTGGGCACCCAGGCTTCGCAGCGCTCGGCGGTGACATCGGCGGTGGCATTCATCGGTTCCATGGTGGCATGCGCGAGAAAGGGCATCTGGTAGACGGCCTCGATGACGCGCTCGGCGTCGAGGAAGGCCGCTTCGACGTCGCCGTGGGATTCGGCGGTCATGCCGGCCTCATCGACGCGGCCCTGCATCTCCTCGGCGAGCTGCTCGGAATTCAGTCCCGCTGCGGCGGCATTCTCGAATTCGACCGGCAATGCGTCGAGTGCACTCTGGGCATGCCAGTAGGTGTCGGCGATGACCGCCACTGCCCCGGGCAGGCGTTCCACGCTGATCACCCCCGGACGGTCGGCGATGGCGGCTTCGTCCATACTGGCGACGTCGCCCCCCAGCACCGGGCTTTGTTTCACTGCGGCATAGGCCATGTTCGGCAGACGCACATCGATGGCGAACTGGGCGCTGCCGTTCGCCTTGGCGGTGCTGTCATTGCGCTGAATGGGCTTGCCGATATAGCGAAAGCGCGAGGGGTCCTTGAGGGGCGGATCCGTAGGCGGCTCGAGCGCACCGGCGGCCTCGGCGAGTTCGCCGTAGCCGATGGAGCGCTCGCTGGCGGCATGCACGACACGGCCCGGCTGGGTATCGAGCTCACCGATCGGCACCTCCCAGCGATCGGCGGCGGCCTGCAGCAGCATCTGCCGCGCCGCGGCGCCTGCCTGGCGCATCGCCGTATAGGAGGAGCGCACGCTCATGCTGCCGCCGGTGAAGCGCTGGGTACCACCGAACATGATCTTGTAGGCCTCGCCCGCCGGGGCCTGTTCGACGCTGATCGTTTCGAACGCCACATCGAGTTCGTCGGCAATGATCTGGGGCAGGGCGGTGTAAACCCCCTGGCCGCCCTCGATGAACGGGCTGAAGAAGGTGACACGCCCCTCGGGATCGAGGGTCAGGAAGGCGTTCAGGGTGCCGCCCGATGGCGAAGCGCCGCGCGCCTGACGCACAATGAGCGGTAGCTGGAAGGCCAGCACCAGACCGCCGGCGGCGAGCCCGCTGGCCTTGAGAAACCCCCGCCTTGACATCTCCAGTGAGGTGATCATGAGGCTTCTCCCTGGGTCTGGTTCTTATGTTGGCCTCGGGCTTCAGCCGCCTGCAGGATGGCCTTGTTGATGCGCAGATAGGTGCCGCAACGGCAGAGATTGTTCACCGAGCTGGCGATATCCTCCTCGGTGGGATTCGGGTTCGAGGCCAAGAGCGCGGCGGCCGCCATGATCTGTCCGGACTGGCAGTAGCCGCATTGCGGCACATCGATCTCACGCCAGGCGACTTGCAGGGGGTGGCTCAAGCCGTCGTCGCTGAGGCCTTCAATGGTGATCACTTCCTGATTCTGGACGGCGGACAGCGGTGTGACACAGGAGCGCATGGCCTGGCCGCCGACGTGCACCGTGCAGGCCCCGCATTGGGCGATGCCGCAGCCGTATTTGGTGCCGGTGAGATTGAGCTGGTCCCGCAGCACCCAGAGCAGGGGCGTATCCGGCTCGGTGTCCAGGCTGTGCTGGGTGCCGTTGACCGTGAGTGTCACCATCATCGTAACCCTCTTTGCATGAAGAGGGTTATAAGGTTAGTGCATGCTCACGTAAGGCGCCGGACTTTTTGAATGCCATGGCCGCATACATCCGCTCGACTCGCCCTGCCGCCCATTCGGAAAGCGGTCAGCCAGAAAAGCCACCCAGCGTCTGCCCCATGCTCATCGGACTGTCGTCGACGCCCAGGCCATCACGGAAATCGACGTTGCGAGAAAAGCACAGGATCACCGTGGAGCCGAGCTTGAAGCGACCCATCTCAGCGCCCTTGGCGAGTTCGATGGGCTTGTCGAGGCGGGTCGTCTGTATCTGCTTGGAGAGCGGGGTGACCTGGCCGGCCCAGACCGTCTCGATGGAGGCGACGATCATGGCCCCCACCAGCACCATGGCCATGGGGCCGAACTCGGTCTCGAAGATGCACACCAGGCGCTCGTTGCGGGCGAACAGTCTCGGCACATTGTCGGCGGTGGCCAGGTTGACCGAGAACAGACGCCCTGGCACGTAGATCGTCTCGCGCAGGGTGCCGGTCACGGGCATGTGCACGCGATGATAGTCCTTGGGCGAGAGATAGACGGTGGCGAAGCTGCCCTGGCGAAAGGGATTGGCACGCCGGGTGTCGCCGCCCAGCAGCGAGGTCACCGAATAGGTCTGACCCTTGGCCTGGATCAGCGTGCCGTGCTCGATGTCACCGAACTGGGACAGGAAGCCATCGGCGGGCGATACGATGCCGCCGCCGATGGGGCGTGCATCAGCGCGTAGCGCGCGAGTGAAGAAGTCGTTGAAGCAGTCGTAGGCGGTGGGCTCGGGTTCCTTTGCCTGGCTCATGTCGACGCCATAGCGGCGAATGAACCATTTTATGAATGGGTCCTTGAACCATGGTGCTCGGCAGTCGGCTGCCAGGCCGGCCAGGCGCGAGATCAGATGATGGGGCAGCGGGTATTGAGCAAGAGAAAACAGCTTGTCGAAAGTCACGAGTATCGGTTTCCAGTAAATAGCGTAGCGCTTGCTCACGCAGGCACGGAAAGTGACACGCAATAGCCTTTTCTGTTGCTGCGCTGGTACCAGCGCTATTGCTGACGTCGACTTTCATGCCTGCGCGAACAATCATGCCTGGGTAAGTAGCATGAACATCGTCTTTATTTCTCGATCGGCGTATCGTCGCGATTGCCCCATTCCTGCCAGGAGCCGCCATAGCCGCGCATCTTGTCGAACCCCAGCGCCTTGCCGACCAGCCAGGTGAGACCGCTGCGGTGATGGCTCTGGCAATGGGTGACCACTTCCATGTCCGGGGTCAGGCCCTGAGCCTCGAGTTCGGTGACGAGTTCGGCATAGTCGCGGATACGCAGGTCGCGTTCGCGATCCATGGCCTCGGTCCACTCCATGTTGATCGCGCCGGGGATATGCCCCAGATGCTTGTTGTTGCCTTTCTCGCCGCGATACTCCTCGGGAGAGCGGGCGTCCCAGACCGCGAAGCCTTTCTCGCCCAGGCGATCGACGAGTTCGGCGCGCTCGATCATGACCTCGGGGTTGAGGATCTCTGCCCGGTAGTCGCTGGGGCGCGGCTGCGTGGCCTCGGTCGACTGGAGCAGGCCGGCGGCACGCCAGGCGTGGATCCCGCCGTTCAGGTAGGAGTAGCGAGTATGCCCGATCAGCTCCAGGGTCCAGAGCAGGCGCCCGGCCCAGCCACCACCTTCATCGTCGCAGGCCACGACATGGGTATCCCGGGTCAGGCCCAGGGAGGAGAACAGCCGGGACAGCGCCTCTTCATCGGGCACGTCGCTGGGCACGTCGCCTTCCCCGCGCATCAGCCGGCGGTGGTCGAGAAACAGGGCACCGGGCACATGGCCTTCGCTGTAGCTTTCCGCCTTGAGCGGCACGTCGATGATCAATAGCTGCGGCTCGTCCAGGTGTTCGGCGAGTTGATCAGGTTCGACGATCAGCGGCAGCAGGTTATGTTCGGAATGCATGAGGTTGCTCCTCACTTGCGGGATGACGTCGTGACTATCTCTGCAGATAATGACACAGCTTCGAGGACCCCGGCGACTGACGCTGTCAGGCCTGTTTCAGGCTTTCCAGGATGCGGCGATAGCTGGTGAAGCGCTCTCGACTGACATCGCCGCGGTCGAGGGCCGCCAGTAGCGCGCAACCCGGCTCGTCCCGATGCCGGCAGTCGCGAAAACGGCAGTGACCCAGGAGGTCGCGAAACTCCACGAAGCCTTCGGTGACCTGCTGCTCGTCCAAGTGGGCAAGCCCGAACTCGCGAATGCCTGGCGAATCGATCAGCTCGCCACCGCCGGGCAGGCCATAGAGCCGTGCGGTGGTCGTGGTGTGGGTACCCTTGCGGGAATCCTCCGAGAGCGCACCGATGCGCAGAGCTTCGTCCGGTAGCAGCCGATCGATCAGGGAGGATTTGCCCACGCCGCTCTGGCCGACGAACACCGAGGTCCTGCCCTGAAGTCGTGCATGCAGCGCTTCCAGGCCTTGTTCGCTCTGGGCGGTGGCGCGGATCACCGCGTAGCCCAGCGCCTCGTAGCGCGTGAGCAGTTCACCGAGCTTGCCGCCCCCGTCGGGCAGCAGGTCTATCTTGTTGAGTACCAGCACCGGGGTGATGCCGGTGGCCTCGGCGGCCACCAGGTAGCGGTCGATGAGGTTGGCGAACGGGGCGGGCTCCACGGCGAAGACGATGAGGATCTGATCGATATTGGCGGCTACCGGCTTGAGCTGACCGCGAGGGTCGGGACGTTCGAGCACGTTGTCGCGGAAGTCGCGGGCGACGATCACGCCGCTGCCGTCCTGGGCCTGGCGCCAGATCACCCGGTCGCCGGTGACCAGCCCGTCGAGATTGGCGCGCAGGTGGCAACGGTGCAACGTGGCGTCATCCTCGGCCCGAACGTCCAGGGTGCGGCCGAAGTGGGCGATCACCCGGCCGGGAACCTCGGGGCCATGCTCGCCAGCCTGAAGCGCTTCGGCCTCTCGAGCGCTCTGCTTGTCGGCCCGGGCGGCCCGCTCGGCCTGGATCTTTTCGATCCGCCAACGCTGCTGGCGCGATAGCTTGCGTTTGCTCATGCCACCTCGATAGAGCGTACACTATGGGGAATAATTCCTTTGCATTGTATTCACTGGCGGCGGCCCTGTCCGCCCCACTACTCTTGTCCGGAGCTTTACATGTTTGAGCAAGCCATCACGCCGCGTAAGGATCTGCTGGTGTGGATCGATCTGGAGATGACCGGTCTCGACCCGAACAAGGAGCGTATCATCGAGGTGGCGACGCTGATCACCGACAACGATCTCAAGTTGATCGCCGAAGGGCCTGTCATCGCCGTCAAGCAACCCGACAGCATCCTCGACGCCATGGACGAGTGGAACACCAGGACGCATGGCCAATCCGGGCTGATCGATCGGGTCAAGTCGAGCCGTGTGGACGCCCCCGGCGCCGAGCGCAAGACCCTGGAGTTTCTCAAGACCTACGTGGTGCCGGGGTCGTCCCCGGTCTGCGGCAACAGCGTCCATCAGGATCGGCGCTTTCTGGAACGGGAAATGCCGGCGCTGCTCGACTTCTTTCACTACCGCAATCTGGACGTCTCGACCCTCAAGGAGTTGGCCAAGCGCTGGAACCCGGATGCCTTGAAGGGCTTCGAGAAGCGCAATACCCACAAGGCGCTGGACGATATCCGGGAATCCGTGGACGAGCTGGCCCACTATCGAGAAACGTTCCTGCGCATGATGGCTTCCGGTTCACAGGACAGGGCTTGAGCACTGCTGGCGATCAGCGTCTGGCGCTTTTCGCCCTGCCGTCTCAGCGCCCAGCGCACGTGCTCGCGCACCAGGTCGGAAGGAAAGGCAAGCCGTGCACGCAAGGCCGCTTCCACGCCCAGGCTCCAGGGCGCGTTGCCCAGCCCGACGGCCAGGTTGCGCAACCACCGCTCGTAACCGATCCGGCGAATGGCGCTGCCCTCGGTCTTCAGCAGGAACTCTTCTTCGCTCCAGGCGAATAGCCGTAACAGGTCGGCCCGGTCGAGATCGTGTCGCGGGGAGAAATCCTCCTCGTGGCTTGCGCGGGTAAAACGGGTGAAGGGGCAGACCAGTTGGCAGTCGTCGCAGCCGTAGACCCGGTTGCCCATCGCCTCGCGATACTCCTCGGGGATGCTGCCATGCAGTTCGATGGTCAGGTAGGAGATGCAGCGCCGGGAGTCCACCACCTTGTCGTCGACGATGGCGCCGGTCGGGCAGGCGATGCGGCACTGGGCGCAGCTGCCGCAGTGCTCCTCCTCGAAGGGAGCGTCCACCGGCAGTGGCAGGTCGGTATAGAGCTCACCCAAAAAGAACAGCGAGCCTGCCCTGGGGTTGAGCAGCATCGAGTTCTTGCCGAACCAGCCGAGTCCGGCCTTCTGGGCCAGGGCGCGCTCCATGACCGGGGCGGAATCCACGAAGGCACGGTAGCCGTGAGGGCCGATCTCGTCCTCGATGGTCCTGGCCAGGGTCGCCAGCCGCTTGCGCATCAGCTTGTGGTAGTCGCGCCCCAGGGCATAGCGCGAGACATAGGCCTTGCGCGGCTCGCCCAGTACCCGGGTGGTCTCGACCTCAGGCGGCAGGTAATCCATGCGCACGCTGATCACCCGCACTGTTCCCGGGACCAACTCGTCGGGACGAGTGCGCTTGGTGCCGTGCTTGGCCATGAAGTCCATTTCGCCCTGGTGCCCGGCCGCCAGCCAGTGCTCGAGATGGCGCTCATGGCTCTCGAGGTCGATGTCGGTGATGCCTACCTGCTGGAAACCCAATTCGCGCCCCCATGCCTTGATGCGGTCGGCGAGTGCCTGCAGGTCGATGTCTTGGCTGAGTTGACGTGTCGTCATGAGCGTGAAAAAACGGTGGAAACCATCTCGGGTCGGCTCGGTAAGGGGCTGGCCACACTACACTAACCCACAGCCCACGTCACATCATGGCGCGTTATTTCGGGAGATGCACATGTCACGACGCTACCGGCATCCGCTCTACCTCGCAGAGCAGGTGCGCGAAATCGATCGACGCGCGATTGCCGCGGGCTCGAGCGACGGCTTCCAGGGTTTCGATCTGATGCAGCGAGCCGCTGGAGCGGCCTACGATGCGCTGCGCCGGCACTGGCCGCAGGCGCGACGCCTGTGCGTGCTGTGCGGGGCCGGAAATAATGCGGGAGACGGCTACGTGATGGCGGCGCTGGCCGCTCGCGATGGCCTCGAGGTGCAGGTGATCGCCGTTCGCGATCCCGGCGAGCTCAAGGGCGATGCGGCTCGGGCGCTGCAGATGGCGCGAACGGCGGGGATCGAGGCGATCCCCTGGCAGAATGGCACGAGCGTCGAGGGCGATGTCCTCGTCGACGCGCTGCTCGGCACCGGGCTGGGGGGCGAGGTGCGCGAGCCCTTCGTCGCGGTCATCGAGGCGATCAACGCCAGTTCGCTGCCGGTGCTGGCGGTCGACATCCCCTCGGGACTCGCAGCGGACAGCGGCAGGGTGCTGGGCTGTGCGGTGGAGGCAGATATCACGGTGACCTTCATCGCCGACAAGTTCGGCCTGCATACCGGTCAGGCGGCGGATCACGTCGGCGAGGTGGTGTACTGCTCGCTGGATGTCGACACACTGAGGCACGAGGACCTGCCGCCGGTGGCGGACCTGCTGGACGAGTCCCTCATCGCCGAGGCGCTTCCCCTGCGTCGGCGCAGTAGCCACAAGGGTGACTTTGGTCATGTGCTGGTGATCGGTGGAGCTCCCGGGTTCGGGGGGGCGGCGCTGCTGGCCAGCCAGGCAGCGGCGCGACTCGGCGCCGGCAAGATCAGCCTGGCCACTGCCCCGGAACATGTCGGTGCCAGCCTGACGCGCATGCCCGAGGTCATGGTTCGAGGCGCGCGAGGTGTCCCCGATGTCGCCGAACTTCTGGAGGGTGCCGACGTGGTCGTGGTTGGTCCGGGGCTTGGCCAGGACGCCTGGGGGCAGGGCATGCTGCAGGCTGCACTGAAGGCCGGCAAGCCCCTGGTGATCGATGCGGATGGCCTGAATCTGCTGGCGGCCCACTGGCCCGACGAGAAGCGCGACGACTGGTTGCTGACGCCGCACCCCGGCGAAGCGGCACGCCTGCTCGGCCTGAGTGGCGGGGAGGTACAGGCGGATCGCCTGGCAGCCATCCGAAGGCTGCAGGAATCACGCGGCGGCACGATGGTGCTCAAGGGGACGGGCACGCTGGTGGCCGGGCCCGATGGTGTCGCGGTCTGCCCCTATGGCAACCCCGGCATGGCGAGCGGCGGAATGGGAGATGTGTTGTCCGGGATGCTCGGTGCACTCGTGGCCCAGGGGCACGGGATAGAGCAGGCGGCGCGGGTGGGGGTCACCCTGCATGCCCTGGCCGCGGATTGCGCCGCTGCGGAAGAAGGGGAGCGTGGCCTGCTGGCAAGCGATCTGGCATCCTATGGGCGTTTTCTGGCGAACTTCGATGGCGACTCATGAAAGATGCCTATCTCTTGCACAACGAGGCCGAACAGGTTGCCTTCGGCGAGGCCTTGGGCAGAGCCCTGCAGGGTCATGGTCAGGTGCATCTTCAGGGTGAGCTGGGTGCAGGCAAGACAACCCTGGCGAGAGGGGTGCTGCGTGCCTACGGGCATCAAGGGCCGGTCAAGAGCCCTACCTACACCCTGGTGGAGCCTTATCAGTTCGGCGACATCCGTGTGCACCATTTCGACCTGTATCGTCTCGGCGACCCGGAAGAACTGGAATTCATCGGGGCACGGGAAATGCTCGATAAGGAGACCCTCAATCTGATCGAGTGGCCGATTCGCGGTAAAGGATGGTTGCCAGCGGCCGATCTTGTCGTCGTGCTCAGCGTCGCCGGTGCGGGACGCGAGGCGCGCCTGGCCGCCGATTCGACCCACGGTGAAAATGTTCTTGCTCGGCTTGCCGCGCTTGTTCCAGAAAGGACCCGGAACACCTCATGAAATGGTTGTTCACTTCATACAGTCGGCTGCGTGCCCGTGCCGGTCAGCGTTCTCGGTCGTTGATCCTGTGCCTGTCCGCGCTGTTGATGATGATGTCATCGCTATCGGCAATGGCCAGCGATGTCGACAATCTGCGTATCTGGGCGGCGCCGGATCATGCGCGTCTGGTGTTCGATCTCTCCGAACCGGCCAGTGCCAATGTCTTTTCCCTGAACAATCCGGACCGGCTGGTCATCGACCTGGTCGACAGTCAGTTGCAACTGGACACCTCGCGCCTCGATCTCAGCGGAAGCGCGATCAGCGAGGTCCGCACCGGCGTTCGTAATGGCAATGACTTGCGCGTGGTGCTGGATCTCAGCCGAGAGGTGAATCCCAAGCACTTTACGCTGCCCCCCAACGACAAGTACGGGCACCGCCTGGTGGTGGATCTCGAATACCCCGGGGAAAGCGCGGTGCAGAACCCCATCGATCCCATCGAGGCCAAGATTCGCGAGCATGAGATTGCCACCGATCGCGCGCTGGCCCAGGCGCGGGCGAACGGTGAGAGCGCCTCCGGGGCGACCTTGCCGACCCGCAAGGAACAGGCTCAGCCGCATCCCAAGCGCGACATCATCATTGCCGTGGACGCCGGGCATGGCGGCGAAGACCCCGGTGCCCTGGGCCCTCGGGGCACCCGCGAGAAGGATATCGTGCTGGATATCGCCCGCCAGCTCGAGAGAATCATCGCCGACACCCCGGGCTTCAAGGCGGTAATGATTCGCGATGGCGACTATTACGTCGGCCTGCGCCAGCGCACGCTGCTGGCTCGGGATCAGAAGGCCGACTTCTTCGTGTCGATTCACGCCGATGCATTCAAGAGCCCGCGACCCAGCGGCAGCTCGGTGTTTGCCCTGTCCCAGAGTGGCGCAACCTCGGAAACCGCCAAATGGCTGGCGGCCAGCGAGAACCGCTCCGACCTCATCGGCGGGGTCGATGGCAATCTCGACCTGGCTGACAAGGACGAGGTGCTGCGCGGCGTGCTGCTCGATCTGACCATGACCGCGACGCTCAACGACTCCCTGGCGGTGGGCGGCCAGGTGCTCGATCAGCTCGGCAAGATCAGCAAGCTGCACAAGTCCCAGGTCGAGCAGGCGGGCTTCATGGTGCTCAAGTCACCGGACATCCCCTCGCTGCTGGTCGAGACAGGCTTCATCTCCAACCCTCGGGAAGAGACTCGATTACGCGATCGCGGCTACCAGCGCAGCCTGGCCAAGGCGATCTTCGCCGGTATCAACGCCCATTTTCGGCGTAACCCGCCGCCGGCCAGCCTGCTGGCCTGGCAACGCGATCGTCAGCGCGGGGGAGAGGCCAACGAGTACCGCATCCAGCCGGGCGATACCCTCTCCGAGATCGCCTCTCGCCATGCGGTACCCGTGCAGACCCTGAAGCAGGCCAACGAGTTGAATGGTGACGTGATTCGGGTGGGGCAGGTGCTGCGGATTCCCCGGGGGTAACGCCTCACTCAGGTTTATCAGCGAGATGAAATGACCCAGACTCGGCGCATTCACATCCTCAATCCGCGCCTGGCCAACCAGATTGCCGCCGGCGAGGTGGTCGAGCGTCCCTCCTCGGTGATCAAGGAGCTGATCGAGAACGCCATCGATGCCGGAAGTCGGCGCATCGAAGTGGAGCTCGAGGCCGGTGGCGCCCGGCTGATCAAGATACGCGACGATGGCAGCGGCATCGCCGAGGAGGACCTGCCCCTGGCATTGTCGCGTCATGCCACCAGCAAGATCGAATCCCTCGAGGATCTCGAGGGGGTCGCCAGCCTGGGGTTTCGCGGCGAGGCGCTGGCGTCGATCAGTTCAGTATCGCGCCTCGAGCTGGTTTCCAATGCCGACGAGGACCCTACTGCCGGCTGGCGTGTGGTGGCCGAGGGGCGCGACATGGAGCCTCGTGTCTCGCCGGCGCCGCATCCACGCGGCACCTCGGTAGTGGTTCGCGATCTTTTCTTCAACACGCCGGCCCGGCGCAAGTTCCTGCGTACCGAGAAGACCGAGCTCTCCCACGCGGAAGAGGTCTTCCGACGGCTTGCGCTGTCGCGTTACGACATCGGCTGGACGCTGCGTCATAACCAGAAGGCGCTTCATCAGCTGCGTCCCGTCAGTGATGCCGCGGGTGGCGAGCGGCGTATCAGCGCCTTGCTGGGCGGCAAGTTCCTCGACAACGCCCTGCATCTGGACATCGAGGCGTCCGGCTTGCGGCTGTGGGGCTGGGTCGGGCTGCCGACGCATTCCCGGGCTCAGGCGGATCAGCAATACTTCTTCGTCAACGGGCGCGTGGTGCGCGACCGCCTGGTCGCCCATGCCATCCGCCAGGCCTACCGTGACGTGCTGTTCCACGGCCGGCACCCGGTCTTCGTGCTGTACCTGGAGCTCGATCCGGCGGTCGTCGATGTCAATGTCCATCCGACCAAGCATGAAGTGCGCTTTCGCGACGGGCGTCTCGTGCACGATTTCCTGTTCTCCAGCCTCCACCGGGCGCTCGGCGAGGCGCGTCCCAACACCGAAGCCCACCCCGGCGAGGACGCGGATGCTGCGGAAACTTCCAGCAGCGAGGCGGATCGGGCGGGAGCAGCGCCCGGCGCCGAGGATCGGCCCGGGTGGCAGCAGCAGATGGCCTTGCGTCCCGATGCCGGGGCACGCCCCGGTCCCGGTCGGGTCCGGGAATTCATGGCGGGGTATCGCGCGCTGCACCCCGAGCACGAAGAGAGCCTGTTGACGCCGCAGCCTCCCGCACCGGGCGGCCCCGAGGCACAAGCGGCCCTCCAGGAGCGTCAGGCCGACGAGGCGCCGGTCACCACAATGCCGTCCCAGGCCTTGCCCGAGGACGACCCGACTCGAGCGCCCCCCTTGGGATATGCCGTCGCCCAGCTCCACGGCGTCTACATTCTTTCCCAGACCTCGCGCGGCATGGTGGTCGTCGACATGCATGCCGCCCATGAGCGCATCACCTACGAGGGCATGAAGCGGCAGGTGTTCGCCGGGGCCGAGTGCGGTGGCGCCCTCGAGGCCCAGCCGCTGCTGGTTCCCGTGTCGCTGGCTGCGAGCGCCGCCGAGGTGGAGACCGCCGAACAGTGCCGCGAGGCATTCTCGCGTCTGGGGGTGGAACTCGATGTGGCCGGTCCCGAGACCCTGCTGGTGCGCCAGGTGCCGAGTCTGCTCGCCAAGGCCGATGTGGAGCCCCTGATCCGCGACATGCTGGCGGATCTCGAGCGCTACGGTCGCTCGGATCGGCTCGAGGCACACATCAACGAACTGCTCTCGACCATGGCCTGCCACGGCAGCGTGCGGGCCAACCGCCGCCTGAGCATTGCCGAGATGAATGCCTTGCTGCGCGACATGGAACGTACCGAGCGCAGTGGCCAGTGCAACCATGGTCGGCCGACCTGGACCGAGATGTCGATGCAGGAACTCGACAGGCTGTTCCTGAGAGGCCAGTGACCATGAAGGATAGCCGCCCACTGGCCATCCTGCTGATGGGGCCCACCGCCTCGGGAAAGACCGACCTGGCCATGGCGCTTCACCAGCGTCTGGGTGCCGAGCTGATCAGTGTCGATTCGGCGATGGTCTATCGTGGCATGGATATCGGAACCGCCAAGCCGTCACCCGATGAACAGGCGCGCGCACCGCATCGGCTGATCGATATCCGTGATCCCGCCGATCCCTATTCTGCGGCGGAGTTTCGTGACGATGCGCGTCTCGAGATGCAGCGCATCAGCAACGACGGCGGCATTCCGCTGCTGGTGGGTGGCACCATGCTCTACTACAGGAGCCTGCTTGGCGGGGTGGGAAACCTGCCTGCCGCCGACGCCGCGACGCGTGCCGAACTCGAGGCCTGGGCGGCCCGGGAGGGGCTCGGCGCGCTGCATGCCAAGCTTGCGCGGGTCGATCCCGAGTCCGCCTCGCGCATTCACCCCAACGATCCTCAGCGGCTGATGCGGGCACTCGAGGTTCAGCGCCTCAGCCAACGACCGATGAGCGAGCTGTGGCGTGAGCAGCGAAAGGAAACCTTTGCCTGGCAAACATTGTCCATTGGACTTGCACCCATGCATCGCAGCATCTTGCATGAACGCATTGCACGACGCTTCGAGCAAATGCTCGAACAGGGGTTCGTCGAGGAAGTCGCTGCGCTGAAGGCCCGCCACGATCTGCATCTGGGACTGCCGGCGATGAAGAGCGTGGGTTATCGCCAGGTGTGGCAGTACCTGGAGGGGGTTCATGGCAGGGATGAGCTGGCGTACAAGGGGATCGTCGCCACACGCCAGCTGGCCAAGCGACAGCTGACTTGGTTGCGTCGCTGGCCGGCGCTTCACTGGATCGATCCCCACGGGCCGGATGCCGTCGAGAACGTATTGAAAATCGTGCGCCAGTGCAGCACTTAGCGTAAGATGATAGCTTCGCGACAACGGTGCGGTATATGGTTTGACCCAACCGTCCGGGTTTCTTGCCCAGGCGAATAGACGATAAAGATATCAACATTATAGAGACAGTTAGGGAGAGCAAAATGTCCAAAGGGCAGTCCCTTCAAGATCCGTATCTGAACATCCTGCGCAAGGAGCGCATTCCGGTGTCCATCTTCCTGGTCAACGGAATCAAGCTACAGGGTCAGATCGAATCCTTCGACCAGTTCGTCATCCTGCTGCGCAATACGGTCAGTCAGATGGTCTACAAGCACGCCATCTCCACGGTGGTGCCTTCACGCAACGTACGCTTGCCTGCTCAGGACCCAAGCATGGCCGGGCAGGAATAACCGATCACGAGGCCTTGATTGTTTTTCGAACGTCCCGACGCCGGTGAGACGGCGGTACTCGTCCATGTCGATTTCCAGGACGAGCAGGAACGCGAGGACCCGGGGGAGTTCCTGGAGCTGGTGCGCTCCGCCGGGGCCGAGCCGGCGACCCTGATGCAGGGAAGCCGGCGCAGGCCGGATCCTCGTGCTTTCATAGGTAGCGGCAAGGTGGAAGAGCTGCGCGAGTTGCTCGCCATCCACGGTGCCGAGCTGGTGATATTCAACCATGCGCTGAGCCCCTCTCAGGAGCGCAACCTGGAGCGGGCGCTGAAGTGTCGTGTGCTGGATCGCACTGGATTGATACTGGATATCTTTGCCCAGCGGGCGCGCACCCACGAGGGCAAGCTGCAGGTCGAACTGGCGCAGCTGGAATACATGTCCACGCGCCTGGTGCGCGGGTGGACCCACCTCGAGCGTCAGAAGGGCGGCATCGGTCTGCGCGGGCCGGGCGAGACCCAGCTCGAGACGGACCGTCGCTTGCTGCGAGCACGCATCAAGGCAATTCACAAGCGCCTCGACAAGGTGCGCAGCCAGCGTCAGCAGAATCGTCGCGCCCGCTCGCGTGCCGATATCCCCAGCATCTCGCTGGTGGGGTACACCAACGCGGGGAAATCGACCCTGTTCAATGCGATGACCGATGCCGATGTCTACGCCGCGGATCAGCTCTTTGCGACACTGGATCCGACGCTGCGACGTCTCGAGCTCAGTGACGTGGGCCCCGTGATCCTGGCGGATACGGTGGGGTTCATTCGTCATTTGCCTCACAAGCTGGTCGAGGCTTTTCAGGCCACCCTGCAGGAGGCCAACGAAGCGGCGCTACTGGTGCATGTCATCGATGCCCCCGACCCGGACCGTGAGCTTAATGTCGGAGAGGTCGAAGGGGTTCTCGACGAGATCGGTGCCGACGACGTGCCTTGCCTGCGGGTCATGAACAAGATCGATCTGCTCGGCAGTGCGCCGCGGATCGAGCGGGATGGCGAGGGGGTGCCCGACGTCGTCTGGGTGTCGGCGCAACAGGGGCTCGGCCTCGACCTGCTGGCACAGGCGCTTTCGGAACGCTTGGCCGAGGATGTCATCGAGGCGCATCTCACCCTGTCGCCGCAGCAGGGCAGGTTGCGGGCCGGCCTGCACGACCTCGACGCGGTGCGCGAAGAAGCCTTCGACGATCAGGGGCGTATTCTGCTCGACATTCGCCTGCCACGACGCGATTTCATGCAGCTTCTCGCGCGCCTGGGCGAAAGAGCACAAGATTATCTGCCACCGGACGACAGGGAGTCGCCGGGGTGGGTCCGAGAGGCTCGACAATGATCCGAGCGGCATCGTTATCTTCGGCGAGCCTTTCGGTACTTCCCAAACGCAATCAACGCATGTCGCAATAATGCTTAGTGGAGACGACGTATGGCTTGGAATGAGCCTGGTGGTGGTGGCAATCAGCACGACCCCTGGAGTGGTGGGGGCCGACGCGGTGGCGGCGGCAACGGCGGAAACAATCAAGGACCGCCCGATCTTGACGAGGCGTTGAAGAAGTTCCAGGACAAGCTCAACAAGATGTTGGGTGGCGGTCGTGGCAGACGTGGCGGCGGCGGCAGTGGCGGCAGTGGCGGTGGCAAGCGCAACGCCTTCGCTCTGCCGGGATTGCTGCTGATCGTCGCCCTGGCGATCTGGGCGGCGACCGGTTTCTATCTCGTCGACCAGTCCGAGCGTGGGGTCGTGCTGCGTTTCGGCAAGTTCCAGGAGGTCGTCAGTCCTGGCCTGCACTGGAATCCGCCGCTGATCGATGACGTGCGCATGGTCAATGTCACTCGGGTTCGCTCCATCAGCCAGACCAAGTCGATGCTGACCCAGGACGAGAACATCGTCGAGGTCGAGATGTCGGCCCAGTATCGCGTCATCGAGCCGCGTTTCTTCGTACTCAACGTACGCGATCCCGACATCACCATCGAGAATGCCCTCGATTCTGCCCTGCGTCATGTGGTGGGCGGAACGGAAATGGATCAGATACTGACCTCCGGGCGTGAGTTGCTCGCCGATACCGTGTCCACGCGGCTGCAGACCTATCTCAACAACTACAACCTGGGGGTGACGATTCAGGCGATCAACGTCGAATCGACCTCGGCACCGGACGCGGTTCAGGAAGCCTTCGACGATGTGATCAAGGCCCGCGAGGATCGCCAGCGCACCATCAACCAGGCGATCGGTTATGCCAATGCCATCATCCCGGTCGCCCAGGGCCAGGCGCAGCGCATGATCGAGCAGGCCCAGGGCTATCGTGAATCCGTGGTTGCCGATGCCCAGGGTAATTCCAACCGCTTCAACTCGTTGCTCTCGGAGTACCGCAACGCGCCGCAGATCATGCGTGATCGCATGTACATCGAGACCATGTCCCAGGTGTTCAGCAACACCAGTAAGGTGCTGGTCGATCTCGATCAGAGCAGTCCCCTGATGGTGCTGCCGCTGGAGCAGTTGCAAAATAACCAGGATGGATCGGGTGAAAGCAGCGAGGATGCGATCAGAAGGTCCGGCGGTGAAGCGGGCATGGACCCGCGGTTACTCGACCGCCTGCGCAACAGCAGCAACAGCAGCCAATCCGAATCTGGCAATAGCATCCGCAGGGAGGGTCGCTGATGATCAATAACCGTTCCCTGCTCATCGTCGCTGGCCTGGCCGCGGTCGCTTGGGTAGGCAGTAACAGTCTTTACATCGTCGATGAAACCGAACGGGCGGTAAAACTGCGCTTCGGCGAGATCATCGAAGAGAATATCGCGCCGGGACTGCACTTCAAGGTGCCGGTCACCCAGACGGTGCGTAACTTCGATGTGCGGATTCGTACGCTGGATACGGATACCAGCCGCTATCTGACCCTGGAGAAGAAGGCGGTGATCGTCGACTCCTTCGTCATGTGGCAGGTGGTCAATCCCACTCGTTACTACGAGGCCACCTCCGGGGAAGAAATGGCCGCCGAGCGACTGATCACCCCCCGAGTGGATGAGAGCCTGCGTAACGAGTTCGGGCGTCTCGAGCTTCAGGAGATCATCGCCGAGAAGCGCGATGCCCTGATGTCCGGGCCCACCGAGCAGCTCAATGGCTTGTTGCGGGACGAACTCGGCGTGGCGATCATCGACATCCGCATCAAGCGCATCGACTTGCCGGATCAGGTCACCCAGGCGGTCTACGAGCGCATGCAGACCGAGCGGAATCGCGAGGCTCGCGAGTATCGCGCCCAGGGCGAGGAGCAGGCCGAGAAGATTCGCGCCAATGCCGATCGTCGTCAGCAGGTACTGCTGGCGGAGGCCCGGGCTCGCGCCGAGACCCTGCGCGGTCAGGGGGACGCGGAGGCCGCGGCCATCTACTCCGAGGCGTATCAGCAGGACGCGGAGTTCTTCCGCTTCTATCGTAGCCTGAATGCCTATCGCGAGAGCTTCGACAGCAAGAGCGACCTGATCGTGCTCGAGCCTTCCAGCGATTTCTTCCGCTACCTCGAGGACGCGCAACCCCAGGGCTTGGAAGGGCAATAGGCGGCGTGCAAAGGCCCTGCGGGGTACACCCGCAGGGCAAACATGATAAAATCCCATTTGACCGGGCGAGGCCCGGTTTTTTTGTGGCCATCCACTTTGGCAGGATAGACCGATGACCATCGCTGACCGCTGGTTGCTTCCCGACGGCATGGATGAAGTGCTTCCACCCCAGGCGACGCGCATGGAAGAGCTGCGTCGTGCATTGCTCGATCTCTATTGCCGCTGGGGCTATGATCTGGTGATGCCGCCGCCGGTGGAGTTCCTCGATTCGTTGCTGACCGGCACGGGGACCGACCTGGATCTGCAGACCTTCAAGCTCACCGATCAATTGACCGGACGCATGATGGGGGCGAGCGCCGATGTCACGCCCCAGGTGGCACGCATGGACGCCCATTCCCTGAAGCGCCAGGGACCGGCGCGTTTTTGCTACTGCAATCCGGTGCTGCGTGCCAAGGCGGATCAACACCAGGGCGGTCGTAGCCCGGTGCAGGTGGGGGTCGAGCTCTTCGGGCATGCGGGCCTGGAAGCCGACCTGGAAATCCTGCATCTGGCGTTGTCGAGCCTGACCGTGGCCGGGGCCGACGAGATACACCTGGCCTTGGGCCATATCGGGATCTATCGGGCCCTGGTGCAGTCGGTCGACCTGGATGATATCGGGCAGCGGGCGCTGTTCGAGGCGATCGAGCGCAAGTCTCCCGGTGACGTGACGACACTCGTCGATGGCCATGTCGGCGATGTGCAGCGTGCCGAACTGCTCAAGGCGCTGGTCACGCTGCATGGGGGTGCCGACGTGCTCGACGAGGCACGTCGCCTATTCGACGGGGCCCCCACGGCGGTGATCGAGGCGCTGGATCAGCTTCAGGCGCTTTACCGTGGGGTGGCAGAAATGTACCCGGGCGCCACCCTCTATTTCGATCTGGCCGACCTGCGAGGGTATCAGTATCACACGGGCATGACGTTCGCCGCCTACGTGCCCAGCTATGGCCAGGCCCTGGCCAAGGGCGGTCGCTATGACGACACCGGCAAGGCATTCGGGCGCGCGCGACCGGCGACGGGGTTCTCGATGGATCTCAAGTTGCTGGCATCGTTGGCCGAGCAGCCGCCCATCGCCGATGGCATCTGGGCGCCGGTCTGGGAGCCGGGGCAGGCAATGCAAGAATTGCCCGAGGTCATCGCCCGGCTGCGCGATGCCGGGGAACGCGTCGTCCAGGCCTTGCCCGGGCAGAGTACCGGACCCGAGGAACACCGCTGCAATCGTCGACTCGTGAGTACCGAGAACGGTTGGCAAATTTTCCCACTGACGTGATGGAACAGGCTCCAGGAACGCGGTTGCAAGCACACCGCCTGGCGAGCGCTCCATTCAGAGATTGATCGAGAGAAAAGAGCAATGGGCAAGAATGTAGTCGTGTTGGGTACCCAGTGGGGCGACGAAGGCAAGGGCAAGGTCGTCGATCTGCTCACCGAGTCGGCCACGGCGGTGGTGCGTTTCCAGGGCGGGCACAACGCCGGCCATACACTGGTCATCGACGGCGAGAAGACCGTACTGCACCTGATCCCCTCGGGCATCCTGCGGGAGGACAAGACCTGCGTCATCGGTAACGGCGTGGTGCTCTCGCCCGAGGCACTGATCAAGGAGATCCATGAACTCGAGGCCAAGGGCGTGCCGGTACGCGAGCGGCTGCGGCTATCGCCCGCGTGCCCACTGATCCTCTCGTACCACGTACGCCTCGACCAGGCCCGCGAAAAGGCGCGTGGCGTCGCCAAGATCGGCACCACCGGGCGCGGCATCGGCCCCGCCTACGAGGACAAGGTCTCGCGGCGTGGCCTGCGGCTCGGCGACCTGCTGCATCGCGAGCGCTTCGCTTCCAAGCTCGGCGAGGTGCTGGATTATCACAACTTCGTCCTCCAGCATTACCACGGCGAGGCGCCGGTCGACTTCCAG
This sequence comes from Modicisalibacter ilicicola DSM 19980, assembly GCF_900128925.1. Lineage (GTDB taxonomy): Bacteria > Pseudomonadota > Gammaproteobacteria > Pseudomonadales > Halomonadaceae > Modicisalibacter > Modicisalibacter ilicicola. The sequence goes on along the minus strand of NZ_FQUJ01000002.1, from coordinate 52,016 downwards.
CAGGTGCTCGATGAGGCGATGAGCATGGCCGAAGAGTTGCGTCCGATGGTCTGCGATACCGTCAGCCTCGTGCACGAAATGCGCAAGGCCGGGGAAAACATCCTCTTCGAGGGCGCCCAGGGTTCGTTGCTCGATATCGACCACGGGACCTACCCCTTCGTCACCAGCTCGAATACCACCGCCGGGGGCACCGCCACCGGCTCCGGGGTAGGGCCGTTGTATCTGGATTACGTGCTGGGCATCACCAAGGCCTATACCACCCGGGTCGGGTCGGGCCCCTTCCCCACGGAGCTCTTCGACGAATTCGGCCGCCATCTGGCCGAGCGTGGCCACGAGTTCGGCGCCACGACAGGGCGACCGCGGCGCTGCGGCTGGTTCGATGCCGTCGCCCTGCGCCATGCGGTGCAGATCAATTCCGTTTCGGGTCTCTGCCTGACGAAGCTCGACGTGCTCGATGGTCTCGAGACCATCCGGGTCTGTGTCGGCTATCGCAGCAAGGACGGTGAAAGGCTCGATACGCCCGTCGATTCGGAAGGCTACGAGGCGGTAGAGCCCATTTACCGGGACCTGCCCGGCTGGAGCGAGTCGACGCTGGGCGTCAAGCGCGTCGAGGAACTGCCGGCCGCGGCACGTTCCTATATCAGCTTCCTGGAAGAGCAGACCGGCACGCCGATCGATATCATCTCGACGGGCCCCGACCGTAACGAGACCATCGTGCTGCGCAACCCGTTCACGGGATGAAGCGGGTGTCACCGTGACGAAAAAGCCGGCGATTCGCCGGCTTTTTCGTTGCTGCTTCCCTTCACGGCCGGGGCTAGCCTGCCTGGGCCGCCTCCCGGGCCGCCTCGATGGCCTTCGGGTCCTGCAGCAGTTCGCGCATGGTCTGCAGGGCGATCTGACTGTCGCCATCGATTACCTTGTCCAGCCATAACAGGGCCTGCGACTGATCGACACCTTCCAGGCCGTTGGCCATCAGGTAGGCCTTGGCCAATGCCAGCCGCGCGGTGCGATTGCCACTGCTGGCCGCCTGGAATAGCAATTCGGCGCCACGCTCGGGATCCAGCTCCAGCGCTTCGCCTTGGAGATATTCACTGCCCAGGGCCGACTGGGCGCCGGCATGGCCCGACTCGGCGGCCTCGGTCATCAACCGCTGGCCCCGCTCCACGTCCTTGGGCAGGCCTGCGGTACCATAGATCAGCGCGTGGCCAAACAGCGACTTGGCCCAGGGGTCGCCGGACTCGGCGGCGTAGGAGAGCCATTTCTCGGCGAGTTCGGTGTTCTTCTCGACGCCTTCTCCCTTGAGATAGGCTTCCCCGAGGGCCCGCGCGGCGTAGGGGTTGCCGCTTTCGGCGGCGTCGTTGAGATAGCTCAGCCCCGTCTCGACATCCTTCTCGACATGCTCGCCATTGAGATAGGCCTCGCCCAGGAAGAGCCTGGCGCCGCTGTTGCCATTGCGGGCGGCCTGGCGCAACAGTGCCAGGCCGCGCTCGGGTTCGGCGGGGACCAGTTCACCCTTGAGCAGTATCTCGCCGAGATCGGCGCGTGCCCCGGCGTGGCCGCGGGCCACCGCGCTTCTCAGGTAGTCGATGCCGTAGGTGGTATTGCGCTGGACGCCCTGGCCCTCGAGATACATGCGGCCCAGGGCGGCGGCCGCGCCGGCATGGCCTTCGTCGTAGGCGCGTTCGAACCAGAGGCGCGCCTGGCGGTAGTTCCGGCTCACCCCCCGGCCGTCGAGATAGGCACGGCCAAGATCCGCCATCGCCGCGGGGTCGCCCATCTCGGCGGCACGGATCAGCGCATCGATATCGCCCTGTTCACCCAGTTCGCGGTAGGTGCGCGACAGGGCGTCCTCGGCCGAGTCGTGGCCAGCGTCCCGGGCGCGGCTCAGCCATTGTTGCGAGCGCTGCAGGTCCTGGGGTACCAGCTCGCTGTCGCGATAGGCGCGCCCCAGGACGATCATGGCATAGGCGTCGCCACTGTTGGCGGCTTTCTCCAGCAGCCGTATGCCTTCTCCGGACTCGGTCTGTTCCAGCGCCCCGTCGACATAGGCCTCGCCCAGCTTGGTCATGGCCGTGGTGTCTCCGGCCTCGGCAGCCTGGCGCAACAGCCGTTCGGCTTCCGCCTTGTCGAGCTTGAGCACGTTGCCTTCGAGATAGGCTTCACCGAGCATGCGGGAGGCAAAGATCTGGCCGCGATCGGCGGCATCGGAAAGATACTGGATCGCGCGCACGCCATCCGGCGCGACGCCGTTACCGGTCAGGTAGGCTTCGCCGAGCAGGGCGGTGGCGTACTCGCTGCCGGCCTCGTGGCCGCGTTGCAGGTAGTCGATACCGCGCTGGGGATTGGTTGGCTCGATCTCGGGATCCAGGTAGAGATCACCGAGCACGGCCAGCGCCAGGGGATCGTTCTTGCGCGCCGCTTCTTCGAGCAGCGCGATCCCCCGGTCCGGCTGGCGGGACAGGGTCGTGCCCTCGAGATAAGCGCGGCCGAGGGTGACCTGCGCCAGGGTGGAGCCCTTGGAGGCAGCGCTCTCGAGCCACTGCACCGCGCGTTCCGGGGCCGGTTGAACGCCGTTTTCCCCGAGCAGCGCCTGGCCCAGGTGCTCCATGGCTTCCACGTCACCGGCCTCGGCGGCCTGGGTCAGCATGTCGAGGCCACGCTGGGTATCGCCGGACTCGAGCAGCGCTTCGCCGGCTTCACCCAGTGCCTCGGGATTGCCCGAGTCGGCGGCTCGCAGCAGCCATTCCTGGCGTTTCTGCGGGTCGGGCTTCAACAGTCCGTCCGGCTCGTAGAGCGCCGCCAGCTTCATCATGGCATCGATATCCCCCGCCTGGGCCTGAGGTTCGATCGCTTCGGCATAGCGTTGCGCGTAGCTGCGCGACTGCCCGATATTCTTCTCGGCCCAGCCGCTCGCGCTGTAGGCCTCGGCGAGGGCCTTCATGGCGTTCGGATAGCCCTGGTTGGCGGCCTGTTCATAGAGCTTGATGGCGAGCTGGGGATTGGCTTCGACGCCGATGCCCTTGACCAGCATCTCGGCCAGCAGGGACAGTGAGCTCGGGCCGCCCTGATCCTCGACGGACATCTTGGCCAGACGGTACGCCAGGGTTTCGTTGCGTTCGACGCCGTCGCCGACCATGTAGAGCTCGGCCAGCTTGCGCGCGGCATGCTTGTTGATGGACGAGGGGGTTTCCAGCGTCTCGCCATAGAGAGATGCCGCGCGAGCAGGATCTCGTGGCACGCCGATGCCATCGTCGTATACCTGGGCCAGCTCGTAGTAGGCCGGCGGGTAACCCTGGCGCATCAGGGCGCGGAGCTGTTCGATACCCTCCTCGGTATTGCCCTGCTCGATCTCCTGGCGGGCGAATTCCACCTGGCCCCATTCCATGGAGCCCATATCGGAGGGGCGGCCGCCATCGAACCAGTCGCTGTACCGTGGGTCGACGGCGGGCTCGGGCAGGCTGGAGGTGTCGAGGGTGTCGCCGCTGCCGCCACCTCCGGTAGCGCATCCACCGAGGCCGATCACCACGGCACTGGTGAGGAGCAGGCGCGTGAAGGCGGGGGTGCGCCGACGATGCGAGTGAGTCAATTTCGTACCTTTCATGGTTTTGAGCCTCCCTGGGCGAGACGCGATGCTTCTCGCTACCACTGTTCGAGTTGGGGCATCGACAACGCGGGTTCGTCAGCCTGCCTACTGCAGCGAATCCCTCACCGCCTTGTCGTCTGCCTCGGTTAATAACTGGCGCATGGTCGCGAGGGCCACCTCGCTATCGCCATCGAGTATGTCGTCTAGCCAGAGCACGGCCTGCTCCTGGTTGGCCCCTTCGAGACCGTTGGCCCAGAGGTAGGCCTTGGCCAGGGCCAGGCGCGCACCGGAATGGCCTTGCCGGGCAGCCTGGTAGAGATAACTGGCGCCTTGGTCGGGGTCCTTTTCGAACAGCTCGCCTCTGAGGTACTCGCGACCCAGCAGCGTCTGGGCGCCGGCGTGCTGCTGTTCGGCTGCCTGGGCCAGCAGTTCGCGGCCGCGTGCCACATTCGGCTCGAATCCCTTTTCGCCATAGAGATGTGTCCGTCCGAGGCTGTAGGTGGCGAACGGATTGCCGGCATCGACTGCCTGGGCAAGCCATTTCTCCGCCTGCCGAGGGTCCTGCTCGACGCCCTTGCCCTCCAGATAGGCATCGCCGAGAGAGTGAGCGGCGTCTGCATTGCCGCGTTCGGCTGCGGAACGCAGCAGGCTGATACCGCGCTGGGTATCCTGATTCACGCCATCCCCGGCCAGCAGCAGCTTGCCGAGGTCGATTCGTGCGCCCGCGTGTCCCTGGGCCACGGCACGTTCCAGATAGGCGACCCCCCGGCTGGTATCCTGCGCGACGCCATCACCTCGCAGATACAGTCGGCCCAGGGTGGCTGCCGCACCTGCATGGCCGCCCTCCGAGGCTCGGGATAGCCAGGTGCGCGCCCGGCGATGGTCAGCTTGCAACTCTCCGCCCGGCAGGTAGGCACGACCCAGCGATGCCGCCGCGTTCACCGACCCCTTTTCGGCGGCGGCCTGCAGCCATTGTTCTGCCCGGGCAGGATCGCGCTCGAGCAGGGCCCTGCCCAGGTCCGTCATCGCATAGACATTACCGGCTTCGGCACTGCGGCGCAGCATCTCGAGACCGTGTTGCACATTTCCTTCCTCGAGGGCGATCTCCCCGGCCTTGCCCAGGGAACCGGCATGACCTGCCTCGGCGGCCCGTCTCAGCCAATGACGATAGGCGTCGGGCCTGGGGCCGAGCAGACCGTCTTCGTCATGGAGCCTGGCCAGCGCCGCCAGGGCGTCCTGGTCGTCGGCCCGGGCCTGGACCTGCTTCTCGAGGCCGGTCGCATAACGCTGCGCGTACTCCCGGACAAGCTGATCGTCTCGCTCGAGCCAGCCTCCCGGCGCATGGGCTTCGGCCAGGGCCCTGAACGCCTGGGGATAACCGAGATCGGCAGCGCGGGAATAGAGTGCCTCGGCTTCTTCGGTATTCGCCTCCACGCCACGGCCCTCGACGAGCATCTCGGCAAGCGCTACCAGGGCGCTCGCCCCGGTGTCCCGATCGACCGCCTGGCGAAACAGGTGGTATGCGAGGGTCTCGTTGCGCTCCACGGCCTGGCCGTCCCGGTACAGCCGTCCCAGCCTCAGGGAGGCATTGCCCAGCACGTTCGAGGGGGAGCGAAGCGCCTTGCCGTAATAGATCGCGGCCTTGGCCGGGTCTGGCGGGGTGCCGATACCGTCTTCGTGCAACTTGCCGGCTTCGTAGTAGGCCGGCGAGAACCCTTCGTTCATCATCGGCTGCAGGATACCCACGGCGCGTCTGGCATCGCCCTTTGCCGCGGCCTGGCGGGCGAACTCGATGCGCCCCCAGTCCATCGAGTCCATGTCGACCGGCTGGCCGCCATCGAACCAGTCCCGGTGGGCGGGGGGGATGTCGTCATGCACGGCGGTGTCCCCCGAGCCACCCACTCCCGCGACACAGCCGGCGAGCAGTACCGTGCCCATCGATGCGACGAGCATGGCGAGCCTGCCAGGTGCCGGCACGACGAAACGACTCAGGGCAAGAAACACCATCATGATGACGCCTTCCTGTGGAGTGCCACGGTGGTGAATGGGCTCAATCGGAGAAGACCCTGGTTTCTTCGATCTCTTCGGGTTCCTGCTCTATGATCTCCTGATCCTGGGCATCGGGCTCCATGAAATAGAGGGTTGTGTATCCCCCGGCGCTGCGATTGAAGATGGGCCGCATCGGCTTGATGAATTCGGCAATCCTGGGGTCGTTGAATCGGGACTGGTAGATCTCCATCCAGGCGAAATACTGGTCGTCGTTGAAGAACCCCGTGTACTGTTCCCGTGGCGCGAGGTCACCGAGCGCCGCGGGGTCCTCGAAGATGTCCATGGCGAAGTCGACCGCATCGTGTATGGTCCTGCCGTTGATCTCCAGGTCGAAGATGTCGTAACCCTGACGGGAGATGATCTGCATGTTGGTGATCAGGTAGAGCAGGGCGTAGTTCTGGTAGTGGCTGGCACGCCGCCCGCGTTTCATTTCCAGCCTGAAGGCGCCTTCCTCGGTGAGATCGCTCAGCGCAGAGTAGATCGAACTGATGCCGAAATGGAACAGCTCCTGATCCTCGGTCAGGATACCGACCATGGTGCCGTAGAGCGCCCGACGGTAGAAGTGGTTGTTGCAGCAGCTGTTTCCGGGGCGACCCGGGATGTCCGCATGCTGGTGCGCCAGCCGGTTCAGCCAGTCGTCGATGCGTTCTTTCTCTTCCTGCATGTTCTCGACCCGCGGGCGGGCGATCGAGTAGGCCATGGCGGCGGCGAAGATCATCGACTCCGTCGCGAACCACGCCTGGGGGTGGGAGGAGACGTAGTAGAAGTCCATCAGGCCGTCTTCCCGGGCCCAGTGATCGAGGAAGGACACCAGGCACTCGGCGTAGTAGATGTCATCGCTTGCCACGTAGGCGCCGGCCAGGTTCGAGACGGTATCCTCGAACTGGAACAGCGGGCGCGACGCGAAGCGCCACTCCTCGGGGCTAGGGTAGAAGCCGGGGATGCGAATCTGGTCCGAAAGCGGCGGGATGGCCAGGATCTGCTTGCAGCTGGGGCCGCTCTCGAGCCTGGCGGCCTGCTGCATGAGGATCGGGTTGTCGGTTTCTTGAAGCAGCTCGATGCGCGCTTCCACCTCGAAGTAGGAGGCGTCCGGGTCGGTGACGGTATACTCGGAAAGATCCAACGCCTGGCGCTCCTCGATGGTCATTCCATGGGCGGTGGAAAAACCACCGGCGAACAGGCTTGTCAGCATCAGAAGCGCCGGCAGAACGCCTTTCCCGGCTTTCGGGGTCTCGTGAAGTCCATTTTTCAAGGGCGTAAGGTCCATGTCGTTACTCGTCGTTTGAGATGCCGGACGCTAACGATCAGCGGCGTCAACGATAAAAACGAAAGTCGGCTTTCCATTGCCTGATCACGGTGGTGAAAGGAATTACTCTTCGAAGATACGGGTCGCTTCGATCCTTTCAGGTTCCTTTATGATCTTACGTCTCTGCTCGCTAGGGTCCATGAAGTAAAGGCTCATATAGCCGCCTGCACTACGGTTGTAGACAGGGCGCATCGGCTTGATGAGTTCGCTCAATTGAGGCTTGTCGAAGCGCGAGAGATAAATCTCCATCCAGGAAAAATACTGATCGTCCTTGAGGAACCCCTCGTACTGTTCCAGCGGTGCGAGATCACCCAAGGCAGCGGGATCGTCGATGATTTCCAGAGCGAAATCGATCGCATCGTGAATCGTCTTTCCATCGACTTCCAGCTCGAAAATGTCGTAACCCTGACGCGCAATGATCTGCATGTTGGTGATCAAATAGAGCAACGCGTAGTTTTGATAGTGGGTGGCGCGGCGTCCGCGCTTCATTTCCAACCGAAAGGCACTCTCCTGGGTAAGATCGCTGAGCGCCGAATAGACCGCGCTGATGCCGAAGCGGAACAGCTCCTGATCCTCGGTCAAGACGCCGACCATGGTGGCGTAGAGGGCACGACGATAGAAGTGGTTGTTGCAGCAGCTGCTCTGGATACCGCCAGGGATGCTCGAATGCTGGTGGGCCAAGCGATTCAGCCACCCGTTCACGCGCGCGATTTCTTCGTCCATGCCCTCGACCTGAGGCCGTACGATCGAGTAGGCCATGGCGGCGGCGAAGATCATCGACTCCGTCCCGAACCAGGCCTGCGGTTCATCCCAGTGGTAATAAAAATCCATCAAGGCGTCTGCTTGAGCCCACTGATCCAGGAAAGAGACCAGACACTCGGCGTAGTAAACGTCGTTACTGGCCACATAGGTGCCGGCAAGGTTGGAGACCGTGTCTTCGAACTGAAAGAGCGGGCGCGTCGCAAAGCGCCACTCCTCCGGGCTGGGATAAAAGCCGGGAATGCGAATCTGATCCTTCAGCGGGGGCAGGGCCATCTTCTGTTGGCAACTGGGGCCCTTGATCAGCCGCGTGACCTGGTGCATGAGCATCGGATTGTTCGTCTCCTGCAGTAGGTCGATGCGCTCCTGTACATCGAAGTAAGAGGCATCGGGACGCTTGACGGTATACTCCGAAAGATCCAGCTTCTGGCGCGCTTCATAGGTCATGGCGTGGGTCGTCGAGACGATGGGGGCAAGAAAGGCCACTAGCGTAAGACCCTTGAAAAATGCTTTCCCGCCCTGTGCGATGGGGCCAATTCCGTTTTGTGACAACATGGCGTCGTGCATCCTCCGTGACAAAAATGTGCAACGGTGCCATGGCTCAGCCTCACGGTCGGAAGAAGCGAAAATCGGCAAAATCGGCGATTTGGTCACGCGGTGTGCGCCACTCCTCGCCATGGCCACCGAAGAATGTCGAGAACATCAAGCCATCGACATAGATGCGATCATGAGTGCGATAGACGATGTCTTGCTGTTCAAGTACAGGATGCCCATCGATCCAGACACGTGCGATACCATTTTTTTGGTCGGGGTCGTTTAGAATGATTTCATTCTCGATGGTCACCCACTCGCCGGTCGGGAAAGTCCAGCGGCCGCGACCCACGGATTTGCCGTAGTCTGCGTCCTTGATGACATACTCATAAAGTTCACCCTGGCCCTCTTCACGCCACATGAAACGCACGGAAAAGCCGCTGTCACCCGTGACTTCTTCACCCCCGCTGGGGCCGACCCCGCCGTAGAGTCCCGGCAGTTTTCCGCCCTTGACGAAGTCGAAGCCACGCTCGAAGCGCACCTTGTACTGCAGACAGGCGCTTTCGGCCTCGGCCAACCCGTCGATGGTCGCGTAGAAGCCGGCACCGCCCTCGCCGTTGTCGCTGGGGGCGGAGGTACCTTTCGGATAGTGAACCCGCAGCGCCGTTTCATTCAGCCCTGCTTGCTGGGGAGACAAGACCTCGACGTTCTCGCGGGTGCCCCAGTCGTCGTTGGTGCCGTAGCCCATGCGTACGGCTTCCTTGCCATCCCTGGGGTTGGGTGGCGGTGCCGGGTCGGCTACCAGCTCGTAGCGCTCCGAACAGGGCGCCACCTGGGGTGTAGTCAGCTTGGGCTTGTCGCCACCGTCGTCGGCGCTGGCCAAGCCGGGAAGTGCCACCAGCAGGCTTGTCGCCAGGGCCAGATCGAACAGGGGATGACACGACACCCGAGCGGGGCGGCGCGTGCGGATGTTGCTGTGGTCAGGATGAAAATCCGACATTCGACTCTCCTGGATGCTGACTCATCGCCAAAAGGTATGAGATGTCAGTGATCAAGCGCTGTCTTCGCTGATCTGCTCCTCGACGGCCTCTTCACTATCCACCGCTTCAGGGTTGTCGGCGCCGAAGAGGCGCATCGTCTGCTGGACGACGGCGCGGCCTCCCTGCCAGATCCACTCCACGGCGTTGTCGATCACCGGAGCTTCACTGAACCGGACGTCGACAGGAATACCGACTGCGCTGGCCGGAAGAGGTTCCTCCGGGACCAGCAGCACACTGGCGACGTTCTGCTGCTGGCGTACCCATTTCGGAAAGCCGGCCCGGGGCTGGCTCTCGACGTCCAGGGCGACGGTGCGCACCGTGGCCTCGATGGGCTCGGAAGCGTTGGGCAGGGCGATGTAGGCCTTCTGGTGCGGCTGGATGCGGGCGATGTCGCTCATGTGCACCAGGGCTTCCGCCATGATGTCGTTCTCGCCCGTCTGCAGCAGCGTCATGATGCGTTCGCTTTCATTGATATAGACGCCGCCGGCGCTGCTCAGTGCCCAGGCGACCTGGCAATCGCATGGACTGTAGATGGTGTTGGCGGCCATCTGCGCTTCCAGGGCATCGATGCGCGAACTCTCGTAGTCCCGAGCGGTCTCGAACTGCTCGATCCTGGCCTGGGCGATCTCCGGCGAAACGGTTTCGTAGCTGCTCGGCTCGCCACCGGAAGGTGTCGTCGAGTCGGACATGAGCACATCGCTGTTGCCTTCGATGGCTTCCTGCATGTTCTTGATCAGCTGCTGGTTGTAGGTATGCGAGGCCTTGGCCAGGATCAGGTCGGTCTGCAGCTGACTGTTGATGACCGTGGTGAGCTTCTGGTCGCGATCCACCTTGTCGCCGGCCTTGAGGCCATGCTCCGCCAGGATGCCCGGGCCCGGCGCGCGAATGTCGATGCGCGGCGCGGTGACGGCGGCGAAGCTGGGTTCGATCAGCATGAAGTTGCGGTAGGCCGTGGCGGCAATGACTGCCAGCAGGGTCACCCCGGCGAGAATCAGCAGGGCATATCTGCCCTTGGGCTTCTTGCGCTGTGGAGCGGGGCGCGGCGCGGCGGACTGGTCCCGCTTGCGTGGCGTCTGGGGGTCCTCGCGCTCGATCAGGTCTTCCACCGCGGCGTAGCGGCCACTCAGGTGCGAGCGGATGATTCGGCGCAGCAGCTCGCGGTGGCGCTGATCGATCTTGGTGATCTCGAAGGCTGTCTCGTGGCTCTTGCCCTGGCGTTCGGCATGGCTGCGCAGCGCACGCGCGGTGACCGGGACGATCAGTTCCGCCGAGCCTGCCATCAGCAGCAAGGACACCTGGACCACCTGGTCGGGCTCGACCGGACGGTCGGTGTGAATCGAGAATCCGCCCAGGGAGAGATCCTCCCCCGGCAGGGTATGACCGTCCTCGAAACGGACCTGGAAGGGGGCGTGCACGCGGACATGCTGGCGTTCGTCGCGACGCTCGTGGCTCAACTGGCCTTCCCGGGCGCTGCGTTCTTCGTGCTCCTGCCGCTGGTTCCCCGCATCGTCGGTGTCTCTCGACGGGCGCGAGGAGCCAATGGTGGGTTCGCTGCGCTTGTGGTCATCGTTGGTGATATGTTCGTCGGCCATAAGTGGTACCCTTCGTCTGAAATCTGTGTCATCCGGTGTGTCATGCTTGCGCTGAGCGCAGCCGTATTTCCATATCGATCAGCTCGATCGGGCCTGCCTCGGTCGTCAAGGTGCAATGGTCCTGCGCTTTGCAGACCATGCGCTTGGTTTCGCTGAGAGGGCGGTCGTTCTGGTCATGCACGCGGTCGGCGATCGCGTCATCGACCAGCAAGACGGTGGCAGGCTTGTCGCCGTTTCCTACCATGCTGCCGGCACGTATCTTCTCGAGCTTGCCCAGTTCCTCTGTAAGCGAGGCGTCCAGGATCACCCTGCCCGCCGGGAGGCGTACCTGCCCCCCCTCGGGGGTATCGGCCAGGGCAAGGGCTATCCAGTAACTGTCACCTTCCTGCTGTTCCTCTGCCTGGCTTTGGCCAAGCCCGAGCTCGTCCTGGAGGATGGCCATGGAGGTCCGATCGGGGGGAGCCATGACACCCACGGCGACGATCAGCACCGTGAGCAGGCCGCCGAAATAGAGTGCATGCATCAGGTGACCGAGCAGGCGCTGGCGACGCGCGGCCCGGGGATCGTCCGGCTCCCCCGCGGAGATGCCCTGGCGTGACCAGGACTGGCGGTTGAAGCGAAAGCTGATGTAGGTCTTGAGCAAGGCACCGCCGACCTGGTTGTAGTAGAGCAGAGGCACCCAGAGCAGGCTGAAGCGTCCGCGCTGCCAGGCCAGCACGGAGGACGCGATGCTGCGGGTGAACAGCACCCAGAGCAGATAGGCGAAGATGAACGAGGGACGCACGAACAGCGTCACCAGGATGGCGACCGTAGGCCCGATCAGGGTGGTCCACATCGACAGGCGCTGGTCGACCAGGCTCCACCAGGTGAAGAATCCCATCGTGCGCGGACCCAGGCCGATGGCCCGGCCGCTGGTTCTGAACATGTTGCCGAACCAGCGTCGCATCAGGTCGATGGTCGACTTGAAGAAGCGATCCTTGTCGGGCAGCTCCTCGAACCCCGAGACGTTGACATCGGGAATATAGAGCATCTTCCAGCGGTTCTTGAGCAACCAGTACCAGGTGGACTTGTCGTCCCCGGAAAGGAACTTGAAGTTGCCGAAGCGCCAATGCTCGACGTGATCGTTCTCGACCAAGTCGATGAATTCCGGCTCCGTCGCCAGCTCGGCACGGAAGGCACTGTAGCGCCCGGTCAGCACCAGCAGGCGTTCCGAGAGGGACATCGAGCTCATCACCAGATGGCGCTGGGCGTAGCGCAGGTCGTACCACTCCTTGGTGACGTCGCCGCCGTTGACGATGGCCTTGTTGTTGGTGGTCAGCGCTCCCAGGCTTTCGTCGATGAGGAAGAACGACAACGAGCGGGGGAGGGTGCCCGGTTCGATCTGGATGTCGCCATCCATGGAGACCAGCAGCGAACGATGGGTCGGCATGCGCCGCGAGATGGCCCGCAGCACCTCTGCCATCGCCGAGCGCTTGCCATCCCCCTTCTGAAACATGTAGCTGACCTCGATGTTGCCGGGCCAGCCGTTCTCGGCCATGACATGGTCGATGACATCGATATCGCTGCGGTCGGAGATGGCCGCGAAGATGGTTGTCGGCACCCCGTAGTCGTGGGCATCCTTGATCAGCGCATCGTAGACGGCAAACGTCACCTCCGGCTCGATGCGAAAGGAGGTGCACAGCACGTAGAGCGCATCCGGCTTTTCGATGGCACCAAGCGCATCGGCCTGGGCGCGCAAGTCGGGAAAGACGCGACGGTTGTACCAGACCGAGCGTATCGCCTGGACGAACCACCAGGAATAGCGCCATGCGCCGATGATCCCGATCGCCAGGATGAAGCTCTTCGACTCCGGGGAGAACACTTCGCTGGGAAGTTCGAAAAACAGAATCACCAGCAGCGCCGCTGCGAACAAGAAAGCCGTGAGTTCTGTGATCCAGCTGGCTCCCGAGGATCCAGATTGGAAATCGTTCATGTAGAACCTTCCTGGTTGCCGTTGCTGTGCAAATGCGACGATGTCATTTGCCGCCGGCACTGATTCCAATGTTGGGTGTACAAGTTGATGCTTTTGAATCAACTCCGAACGAGCAGTCAGGCCGCCCGCCCCACGAGGGCAATATCAGATCTTGATGAGAGCACCATGCATAAGCCATTCTGCCCGGGAAGGAATGTTCTTCCCCCCGCGCACTGGGCGCTGACCCATTAGTGTGTCGCTGTTGGCTGACCATCGCTTCGCTACATCACCGCCGGCCACGCGGCTTCTCGGTTGCGAGAAGCCGATGTTGGCCAGCGGTCGTGCGGCACCGGCTCAGTAAGTCACCTTGCGTAGCGACTCACCACGCCCCATGGCAAAATAGAGAAGCCCGGCAGACTTGACGGTGTCGGGGTCGAACAGGTTCCTGCCATCGACGATGACCGGGGTGTTCAGCTTCTGCTTCACGAAATCGAAATCGACGGTGCGGAACGCCTTCCATTCCGTGCAGATGACCAGAGCGTCGGCCCCTTCCAGGGCATCGTCGCGCTTGTCGGTGATCGTCAGGTCGTCGCGCTCGCCATAGATGCGCTTGCATTCCCTGCTGGCTTCGGGATCGAAGGCCTGAACCTTGGCACCGGCCTTCCAGAGGGACTCCATCAGCTCGCGGCTGGGCGCCTCGCGCATATCGTCGGTATTGGGCTTGAAAGCCAATCCCCATAAGGCGATGGTCTTGCCCTCGAGATCGTTGTCGAAGGCCTGGACGAGCTTCTGGAATAGCTTGCCCTTCTGTCGCTTGTTGACTGATTCCACGGCATTGAGCAGCTCGGCGTTGTAGCCGACGTCGCTGGCCGCGCGTGCCAGAGCCTGGACGTCCTTGGGAAAGCAGGAGCCACCATACCCGCAGCCGGGATAGATGAAGTGATAGCCGATGCGTGGATCGCTGCCGATGCCATGCCGCACCTGTTCGATGTCGGCGCCCAGGGTCTCGGCCAGGTTGGCGACCTCGTTCATGAAACTGATCTTGGTGGCCAGCATGGCGTTGGCGGCATACTTGGTCAGCTCGGCACAACGCACGTCCATGAACATCAGCTTTTCATGGTTGCGGTTATAGGGGGAATAGCATTCGCGCATGGCCCTCTTCACGCGCTCGGAATCGGTGCCGACGATGATGCGGGCACCCTTCGAGAAATCTTCGACCGCGGCGCCTTCCTTGAGGAATTCGGGGTTCGAGCAGACATCGTATTCGAGTTCGACACCGCGCTGCTTGAGAACCTTGTCGATGGCGGCACTGACCTTGTCGGCCGTACCCACGGGAACCGTGGACTTGTCGATGACGATCTTGTAGTCCTGCATGTGGGTGGCGATGGTCTCGGCCACCTTGAGCACGTACTTGAGATCGGCACTGCCGTCTTCATCGGGAGGGGTGCCGACGGCAATGAACTGCAGGAGACCGAAATTGACGGCCATCTCCGCATCCGTGGTAAAACGGAGGCGACCGGCATCCATGTTGGTGCGGATCATCGGTTCCAGGCCGGGTTCGTAGATGGGGACTTCGCCGGCATTGAGCCTTGCGACCTTGTCCTCGTCGACATCGACGCAGACGATTTCGTGGCCTGCATCGGCAAGGCAAGTCCCGGTGACTAGCCCAACGTAACCCGAACCGAATATAGTGATCTTCATGGCCCCTCCATGGGTGGTTGAATGGATTCAGTTAAGAGTGGATTGGTTTTCTAACACTGTTCGTTATCTATATGCAAAAAATTCTTCTGCCAGTTTCAGGCATATGAATACGGGCTTGCAGCCGAACTTGTATCGGTTAGCGAGCAATAAGTCATTCGATCCGCTATCAGCAAGCGCACGTAGGCATGATTGACCACAAGACTAGAGACCTTAGTTGAAGGCGTCAAACCCGGCGTAACCTCGACACAGAGTGGTAATTGTGTGTCCGCTCCCTGGCCAAGTACTTCAAGGATGGCGTTTTGCGGCGGTGATATTGCCGTGGGCCGTCTCACAGGGCATCACGCACTGGAACCAATGTTTACTCAAAATAACAAGTTCAGAACGCTGACGACACTCTACCAGCACATTGTTGCTTTTTCATGACATTCGGCGCGGCCGGACGGCCCCGCAGGGCCAGCGTTTCGATGTCCGGGCTTCACAATCCGGCGATACAGGACTAAAATGGTCCACATTATCCTGTTCGCCGAGGTTCAAGCGTGCTGAAGCTATCCAAGCTGACCGATTACGCAGCCGTCGTGATGGCACAGATTGCTCGCCATCCGGACCAGCCTCACGCTGCAACCGAACTGGCCGAAGCGGTCAAGCTACCACGCCCGACGGTGAGCAAGACGTTGAAGATGTTGGTGCGGGCCGGCTTGCTTGTGTCGCAGCGTGGTGTTCAAGGCGGCTACCACCTGGCGCGCCCGGCGTCGCAGATCAGTGCCAGCGACATCATCGCGGCCATCGAAGGCCCGGTGGCGATGACCGAATGCAGCCATGCCGATGGCGAGTGCGATCTTTTCGGCAGCTGCGGCGTGGCCAGCAACTGGCAACGAGTGTCCTTGGCCGTGGGGACGCTGCTCGACAGCGTGACCCTGGCGCATCTGGCACAGTCCGCCCCCATCAAGTTACCCGTTCAATTACCCATACAGAGTGTGACTCTGGCCGAAGTGGCCGAAGTCGAGCACCGCCTTGAGGTCGAAGAAGACCCACTAGCATAAGCCCGGAGGGGAAAAGACATGGCTACCGAGGAAATGGAGCAGCTTGTTCGGCGCGAATACACCCAGGGGTTCGTGACCGACATCGAAAGCGACACCGTACCGCCGGGTCTGGATGAGAGCGTGATCGCCTTCATCTCGCAGAAGAAAGGCGAGCCGGAGTGGATGCTGGAGTGGCGGCTCGATGCCTATCGCCAGTGGCTGAAGATGAAGGAGCCCTCCTGGGCGCACCTGAACTATCCGCCCATCGACTACCAGGCGATTTCCTACTACAGCGCACCGAAAAAGCCCGAGGATCGACCGCAGAGCCTCGACGAAGTCGACCCCAAGCTGCTCGAGACCTACGAGAAGCTGGGCATCCCGTTGCATGAGAGGGCGGCCCTTGCCGGGGTGGCGGTCGACGCGGTCTTCGATTCGGTATCGGTGACCACCACCTTCAAGGAAAAGCTTGCCGAGGCCGGGGTGATCTTCTGTTCGATCTCCGAGGCGATTCGCGACTACCCCGACCTGATCAAGCAATACCTGGGTAGCGTGGTGCCCAAGGGGGACAACTTCTTCGCGGCGCTCAATTCCGCGGTCTTCACCGACGGGTCTTTCGTCTTCGTGCCCGAGGGGGTCACCTGCCCGATGGAGCTGTCGACCTACTTTCGGATCAATGCCGCCAACACCGGCCAGTTCGAGCGCACCCTGATCATCTGCGAGAAACAGGCCCAGGTCTCCTACCTGGAAGGCTGCACCGCGCCGCAGCGCGACGAGAACCAGCTGCATGCCGCCATCGTCGAGCTGGTGGCCCTGGAAGATGCCTACATCAAGTACTCCACGGTGCAGAACTGGTATCCCGGCGACGAGGATGGCAAGGGCGGCATCTACAACTTCGTCACCAAGCGGGCCGACTGTCGCGGCGATCGTTCCAAGGTGTCCTGGACCCAGGTCGAGACCGGTTCCGCCATCACCTGGAAGTACCCCTCCTGCGTGCTGCGCGGCAAGGACAGCGTCGGCGAGTTCTATTCCGTCGCGGTGACCAACGGGCGCCAGCAGGCCGACACCGGCACCAAGATGATCCATATCGGCGAGGGGACCAAGTCGACGATCGTCTCCAAGGGGATCTCCGCCGGCAACAGCGACCAGTCCTACCGTGGCCTGGTCAAGATCGGTCCGCGGGCCAGGCGGGCGCGCAACTTCACCCAGTGTGACTCGCTCCTGATCGGCGATCGCAGCGGCGCGCATACCTTTCCCTACCAGGAGATCGGCAACAGCACCGCGACCGTCGAGCATGAGGCCACCACCTCGAAGATCGGCGAAGACCAGCTGTTCTACTGCCGTCAGCGCGGCATCTCCGAGGAGGACGCGGTGAACATGATCGTCAACGGCTTCTGCAAGGACGTGTTCCAGGAACTGCCGATGGAGTTTGCCGTGGAGGCCGAGGCGCTGCTCAATGTCACGCTCGAGGGTGCGGTTGGTTAAGGCGCTGCTGCGGTAGGAGTCGATTCATGGGCGGTTGAACCATTGCATCGCTCGCTGAAGCGAGCTCCTACGGGGAGATGGAACCGCTGGTCTTGGTAGGAGCCCGATTCATCGGGCGATGGATCGACCTCTCGCTCGCTGAAGCGAG